>NZ_ATDN01000038.1 GCF_004014805.1 Mycolicibacterium elephantis DSM 44368 | reverse complement strand
AAACCTCCACGGTCAGGAAATGTTTCCCTGACCGTATGAATCCGCCCGAGAAGATCCCGACTTTTCGTCGATCTCGGCGTTTGAGGTGGAGGCGCATGGGGCAGGATGAACGCATGAGGAAGATCATTTGTCGCTCGATGGTCATAGCGGCCGCCGCCGCGCCGATCGCCGCCTTCTCGGTGGCCATGTCGGCCGTCGGCGCGGCGCAACCGATCAACTGCCCGCCCGGGCAGTGGTGGGATCCGGTCGACAACGTGTGCCGGGGCCCGGTGGCGACGGTCCCGCTGAACTGCCCGCCCGGGCAGTACTGGAACCCGATCACGAACCTCTGCCGGCCGCTCGGCCACTACTAGCGCGGCGGGTTCAGCCCAGCGCGTAATCGATCACGCCGCGGATCAGTCTGCCGTCCAACAGTTCGGCATATGCGTTGTTGATGTCGTCGAGCCGGTACCGCTTGGTGATCATCTCGTCGAGCTGCAGCTGACCCGTCTGGTACAGGCGGGCCAGACGGGCGATGTCGGCCCTCGGATTGCACGAACCGAACACCGTGCCGAGCAGGTTCTTGTTCCACAGGATGAAATCCTGCAGCGCGATCTTCACCGAACGCGTTGTCTGCGCGGTCATTCCGGTGAGCACACACGTTCCGCCCTTGCGGGTCAGCTTCAGGTAGGAGTTGACGTCGTCTCCGGCGATCAGCGACGGCGAGGCGATCACGGCGTCGGCCATCACCCCGTGGGTCAGGTCGCGCACCAGATGGAGGGCGTCCTCGACGGTGGAAACACTGTGCGTCGCACCGAAAGTCAGCGCGGACTTCTGCTTGAACGCGACCGAGTCGACGGCCACGATCTGCGCCGCACCGTTGATGCGCGCCCCCTGGATGGCGGCGGTGCCGATGCCGCCCGCGCCGATCACGACGACGGTGTCGCCGCCGCGCACGTTCGCACGGTTCACCGCTGAGCCGTACCCCGTCGGGACCGCGCAGGACAACAACGCGCCGGCTACCAGTGGCAGGTCAGGCGGGATCTTGACGAGCGAATGTGTCGACACCACAGTGTGTTTGGCGAATGCGCCGACCTTGGAGAGATGTCCGAGCGGCTGTCCGTCAGCGGTGTGGTGGCGGAAGGTCTGATCGGTCGGCATGCCGGGAGTCATCGTCCCCGCGCCTTCGTCGCAGAGGTACTCCATTCCCGATGCGCACCACCGGCACTGCCCGCACACCGCGACGAACGACATCACCACATGGTCGCCGACCGCGAGGTCCGCGACGCCGTCGCCGACCTCGACGACGGTGCCTGCTCCCTCGTGGCCGCCGATCGTGGGAAACATCGGCGTCAGACCGTACTGGCGGGCCACCTCGTTGGACACCGACATATCGCCCTTGAGGATGTGGTCGTCGGAGTGGCACAACCCCGCCGCCGCCAGCTCCACGAGAACCTCGCCTGCGCGCGGCGGATCCAGCTGGAAATCCTCGACCGACCACGGCCCACCGACGTCGTGCAGGATCGCCGCACGGCTCCACATGCTCAAGCCGACCCCGTCGGCGCGGCGCGAAACGACACGGGCAGACGCTTGGGGGAGCGAAACGGCATGCCCACGATCCTGGTGTCGTCGTCGCCGAGCAGTTCCAGATCGGTCACGCGGTCGAACAGACTGTTCAACATCGCGCGCGTCTCGACCCTGGCCAGGTGCAGGCCGAGGCAGCTGTGAATACCGCCCGCGAATGACACATGAGGTTTGCGCTCCCGGTGGATGTCGAACGTCTCCGCGTCGGGCCACCGGCTCTCGTCGCGGTTGGCCGATCCCATGCACAGGTTCACCTGCGCGCCCGCGGGAATACCCACACCGTGCACCTCGACGTCACGGGTTGTGTTGCGCGGCACCGACACCAACGGCGTCTCGTAACGCAGGCCCTCCTCGATCGCGGCCGGGATCAGATCGCGGTCGTTCTGCACCGCGTGCAGTTGGTCGGGGTGCGTCAGCAGGAGGTAGAGCAGGTTGCTCGACGAGCGGTAGGTGGTCTCGAGCCCGGCGGGCAGCAGCAGCCGCAGAAACGAGATGATCGCTTCGTCGGTGAGCCGTTCTCCGTCGATCTCGGCGGCGACGAGGTCACCGATGATGTCCTCGGTGGGCGCATCGCGGCGCTGGTTCACCTGCTCCTGGAAATAGGCGCCCAACTCCACGGAGGCGTTCAGCCCGGCCTCGATGTCCTCGGTGATCGAGATGAGATCCAGCGACAGCCGCCGGAACAACTCCAGGTCCTGCTGCGGCAGTCCCAACAGCGCGGCGGTGATGCGGGTGGGAAACTCGAACGTCAACGCCTCGACCAGGTCCGCACCGCCGTCGTCCTTGATCTCGTCGACCAGCTGATCGCAGATCGGGTCGATCAGCGCCGGCTCCCAGTATTCGAGGGCGCTCTGCCGAAAAGCCTTGGCGACCAGACTGCGGTGGTCGTGGTGCTGCTTGCCGTGCATGCTGAGGATGGTCGGGCCCAGCACCAGGTTGATCGTGGTGTCGTAGATCTCGGAGGCGAACACCTCACCGTCGCGGAACGCGGTGAAGACGCTGTCGAAGTCGAACAGCGTCCACTCCTCATCGGCGACCAACTCCGGGGGCGCCATGGCTTTGTCCATGATCGTGCCCCGCCACACCGGTTCGGTTCTGCGCTTGTGGGCGAAGAAGGCATAGGGATCATGCGCCAAGTCGGAAGCGGTCGGGCCATCGGAATCGATGCTGATCGTCACCTGCGCCTCCCGAAACAGCGCATCTTGCGCGCTATCTTCTTATCTTTACTATTTTAGGAAATCAGGGTCAAGGAGACCGAGGGGACCGAATGCAGCGCCTGGCGGTATGCGCGATCGAGGACCTGCCTCCCGGCAGTATGAAACTGGTGCAGGCCGGCAGGTTCGGGGTCGGTGTATACAACGTCGACGGGTCACTGCATGCGATCGCCAACCACTGTGCGCACGAAGGGGCGCCGCTGTGCGCCGGGTATGTCGGTGGCGCCAACGAGTTCGATCCCGACGCACCCGGTCGGATACGGCAGACGCGGGTCGGCCGCATCGTCCGATGCCCTTGGCATCAATGGGAATTCGACATAACCACCGGCGTGAACCTGGCCGATCCCACCAAGCGCGTGCGCACTTACGACGTCGACGTCGTCGACGGGCAGGTGATTCTGACGGCATGAGAACGCCGATCATCGACGCCAACGTCCAACCGCATTTCCGGTACAACTCCGAGATCCGGCGCTACCTGCCCGCCGCGCACAGGCTGCGCGCCATTCCCGACGTCGAGCAGCAGTGGTATCAGGCCCCCGGTGGGGACTACCGCGAGGACCTCTACGGCGAGCACTATCCGGGCTCGGATCCCAGAACCGTCATACGTCATCTGGTCGACGCCGGCGTCGACGTGGCGATTCTGAACCCGTTGACACGCGGCAACATTGCCGACTATCTCCTCAACAGCGCCATCTGCGCGGCGGTCAACGACTGGCTGCTGGAGCGCTGGCTTGAACCCGACACGACAGGCCGGCTACGCGGCACCATCCGGGTCAACCCCGAGGACGTCAGGGGTGCGGTCGCCGAGATAGAGCGGCTGGCAGGCCACCCGAAGATGGTGCAGGTCGGTGTGCCACTGCAGTCGCGCGAGCCCTACGGCAAGCCGATGTTCGAGCCGATCTGGGAGACCGCCGCGGCACACGGATTGCCGGTGGCCGTGCACATCAACGGCGGCAACGGAGTTGACTACGCGCCGACGTTCGCCGGCCACGCTCACACCTACCCCGGGTACGCCGCGTTGATGCCGCTCAACGCGTTCGTGCACCTGGCCACGCTGATCGTCGAAGGAACCTTCGGTCGCCATGCCGGCCTGCGGTTCGTCTTCGCCGACGGCGGCTACGACATCCTCACGCCGTTGATGTGGCGGCTGGACACCTTCTGGCTGTCGATGCGGGATCAGACGCCGTGGGTCGACCGCTATCCGAGCCAGTATCTGCGCGACCACGTCCGGTTCTGCACGTCGGCACTCGACGGGCCCACCGACACGACGACCACCGAGCGCTGGATGGATTTCACGGACAAGTCCTCGCTGCTCATGTACGGCTCGAACTATCCGCACTGGTCGACGACGACACCGGGGTCCGCGGCCGCCGGGCTCAACGACGTGCAGCGCGAGAAGGTGCTGTGGCGCAACGCCGCCGAGCTCTACACCATCGCCGAACGGGAGGGGAGCCGGCTGTGACGACGATCCGCAGCGAAACACGCTCCGACACCGCCGAAGACGTCGAGGTGACCATCGTCGACACCGATGTGCACCCGCTGCCCGTCTCCAGCGAGGTGCTCAAGTCCTACGCCCCCGCCAAGTGGAGGGACCGGCTCTGGCCCACCGGCAACGCGGCGTCGCCGATTCCGCACTTCTACGACACGCCGGACTCCTACAAGACCATGTCGTTGCGGGTGGACGCCGCCCCGCCGGGCGGGGGCCCTCCCGGAAGCGACCCGGACTTCGCCGCCAAACAACTACTGACCGACGCCGGGGTGAGCATCGCATTGCTGGAGCCGATGTGCGACGCGCAACTTCCCGAGGCCGAGCACGTCCTCAAAGCCACCCACAACGACTGGCTGGCCGACGTCTGGCTTGGCGAGAACAACTGGCATGGACGCTGGCGCGGCACCATCAGCATCACCGCGCAGGACCCGGCGCCGTCGGCGCGGGAGATCGAACGCTGGGCGGGGCACCCCTTTATGGCCGAAGTTCTGATGACCCCGCAGACACGCGGAATCCCCTTCGGCAGCCCGCATTTCGACCCGATCTACGCAGCCGCGGCACGGCACGGACTTCCGGTGGCAACACACCTGATGGGCCAGACGCCCTACGAGCTGATCCCGATCTACCCGGTCGGCAATCCCGCGCACTGGCACGACTTCTTCGCCTCCTGGCCGCTGCTGTACGCGGCCCATTTGACGAGCCTGGTGTTCGACGGGGCATTCGAGCGGCACCCCGGCCTGCGGATCGTGTTCGTCGAAGGCGGCTTCGCATGGGCGATGCCGGTGATGTGGCGGATGGACCGGACCTGGGAGCACCGCAAGGCCGACCTGCCCTGGGTGCGGCGCCGACCGTCAGACTACGTGCGTGAGCACGTCCGGTTCACCACCCAACCGCTCGAAGAGGTCAACGTCGCGGTGTATCGGGAATACCTCGAGATGATGGATCTCGGTGACAACCTGATGTTCTCGACCGACTACCCGCACTGGAGCTACGACTCACCGGAGTGGGCCATCCGCCGGTTTCCCGAAGATCAGCGCGAACGCATCATGCGCGGCAACGCCACCGCGCTCTACGGTCTGCCGTCGACGGTCAAGGCGCTCTGAAATCACTTGCCGGCGCGGCGCTGAGCCTCCAACGGGACGACCGGAGGCCGCGCCGACGGGCCGCGGGTCACGGCGTGCAGCCTGATCTCGGGCAGATCCACCGACGGGTCGATGGTGTCAAGCCAGGCCACCGCCTCGGCGACATCCGCGGCACGAATGGCATACATCTCGAACGGCACGTCCTGCAGCATCTCGGTCTCGACCGGACCGGGCGTGACGACGTGCACGTTGATGCCGTCTCGGTCGACTTCCTTTGCCAGCGCGCCCGCGAACGCGTTCATACCCGCTTTCGACGCCGAGTAGGCAGTGCGGGCCCGCATCGGTTCGTGGGCCGCCGAAGACGAGACGAAAACAAAACGCGACCCCGCCGTCATCTTCGGCAGCGCTGCCGAGGTCACCACAAAGCACGAGTCCAAGTTGGCCGACATGGTGGCGCGCCATTGCGCGAACGTCTGCTTGCGCGCATACGTGCCGCCGAGAACGCCCGAGGCGTGCACGACCAGATCGAGTCGATCGGCCGCTTCGACGGCGGGCTGAAAAGCTTCGGGTTCGCTGGCGTCGGCGACGACATAGCGGGCGCCGGTTTCCTCCGCGGCCGCGCGCAACGGGCCTTCGCGCCGCGCGGTCAGGATGACGTCATATCCCGCGGCGACGAGCCTGTGCCCGCAGGCCTTTCCGATGCCACCGCTACCGCCGGTGATGAGCGCCGTGCGCATGCCACACCCTTTCAGCGCTGGCGTTGGGCCAGCGCCTGCGGCGACAGCGCCACGATCCGCTGCTCGGGATCACCTGCGAGCAAATAGGTCTGGGTATCGGCGACGTGACGCGCGGCCAGCTTCCTGGCGCGTTCGGCATCGCCGGCCTCGATCGCGTCGACGATCTTGGTGTGCACGCGCAACGCGATGCGCCGCCTGCTCAACGACGGGTATTCGCCGCGCGCCGCGGTTTCCTGAGCCCACCAGTTCAGGTGACCGGTCCACAACGTCTCCAGGCTGCCCACCACCGCGATCATCGTGTGGTTGCCGCAACCCCGCACGATCTCGTCATGGAACTGCCCGCCGATCTCGGTGAACCGCGCGCCGTCCTCGATGTGCTCGGCCATCGCGTCGTTGAGCTTCTTGAGCTTCGGGACCAATGTCTTGTTGCGGTCGGGGCGGCGTGCGGCAAGGGCAGCGCACATCGGATCGAGTTCCTGCAGCGCGGTGCCGAGGTCGGCGAGGGGCACATAATCGCTCTGCAGCAGCAGCCCGAGCATGTAGGCCGCGCTCGCCTTGGCCGGTGCGTGCACCACGGCACCGCCGCGGTTGCCACGGCGCACCGAGATCAGGCCCTCGGTTTCCAGTATTCGCAACGCTTCTCGCAGCGACACCAGGCTCACGTTGAACTGCTCGACGAGCACTTCCTGGCGGGGAAGCAGGTCACCGTCGGACAGTTCACCCTCGATGATCTGGCGGCGAAGTTCGTCGGCGACGATCTCGGCGGTTCTGCGGGCACCCAGCCGACGTCGCGCTTCGGGACCGATACCCAGCGTTGTCATGGCATCGCAATATTAACAGCGGCGGCGCTGCTACCCGGGCCGGCTATCCGCTAATAGTTACTAAGATGGCCAAAAACGAGGAGGTCGTTCGTGTGGGCGACATAGCACCCACCCCGCTCGGTGACCTGCGCGTCGTCGAGATCAGCGACCGGATCGCAGGCGCGTACTGCGGCAAGATGTTGGTCGACGCCGGCGCCGACGTCATCAAGGTGGAACCGCTGGAAGGGGATCCGTTCCGCCGCCACACCGTCACCGGCGCGCTCCCGCCGGTTGGAACCGATTCCCCGCTCTTCAGCTACCTCAATGCCGGAAAGCGCAGCGTCACAAGGCTTTCGGACGATCTGCTCTCGCACGCCGATATCGTGGTGCTCACGGCGAACCGCGGAGACGCGGCCAGCCGGGGCATCGACCCGCAGCGGCTGCTGCAGGCCGCGCCCCGCTGCGTCGTCGTCACGGTCTCCGACTTCGGCTGGACCGGTCCGTGGGCGCAGCGGCCGGCAACGGAGTTCACCCTGCAGGCGGCTTCGGGGCTGACCGGCTTCCGCGGTGACCCGGCGGGCCCGCCGATCGCGATCGGCGGCGAGCTGGGGGAGTACATGGGCGGGGTGTGGGCGGCCTACGGCACGCTGGCCCTGCACCGGCGGGTCCGCACCGGCGGGCCCGGGGGGCATCTCGACATGTCGATGCTCGAAGCGGTGACGCTGATGCAGAGCAGCGAATGGCTGCATTCTCAGCTGCTGCGGGTGCCGCCCGTCGGCCGGTCGGTCGAGGTGCCGTCGATCGAGCAGGCCCAAGACGGCTTCGTCGGCATCAGCATGGTGACCGGCCAGCAGTGGCTGGACTTCGCCGCGATGGTCGAATGCCCGGAGTTCACCGAGATTCCCGCGCTGCAGTTCCAGATCGGGCGATGGGACTACCGCGATTGGATCCGTGAGCGCATCGGCCCGTGGATGCGCTCCCGCACCGTCGAGGAGATCGTCGAGCTCGGCCAGCTGTTCCGGTTGCCGTTGGCTCCGCTGGGCAACGGCGCGACCATACCCGCGATGGACCACATGGCCCAGCGTGGCGTGTATGTGGACCACCCCGCGGGCTTTCGCCAGCCGCGTCCGCCGTGGTTGATGACCCAAGCCGCGCCGGCGCCGGTGCGCGCGGCGCCGACCGTCGGCAACGCCGACGACGAACCACCCTGGCCGCCAAGGGCTTCCGCGGGCACGACGGCGACGTCGGTCGACCGGCCGCTTGCCGGCGTCCGCATCGTCGACTTCACCGCGTTCTGGGCCGGACCGGCGGCCACCCACGCGCTGGCCGCTTTCGGCGCCGACGTGATCAAGGTCGAGTCCGTGCAGCGCCCCGACGGGATCCGGTACTCGGGCGGCATGCGCGAGGACGTCGAGGACTGGTGGGAGTACGGCTGGGTGTTTCACGCCATGAACACCAACAAACGCTCGGTGACGCTGGACCTGCAGTCGGAGGAGGGCGTTCGGCTGGTCAAGGAACTGGTGCGCAACGCCGATGCGGTGGTGGAGAACTTCTCGCCACGGGTGATGGACCAGTTCGGCCTCGGCGCCGACGTCCTGCTCGACGTCAACCCCCGGCTGGTCATGATGCGGATGCCCGCATTCGGTTTGACCGGACCGTGGCGCGACCGGGTGGGGTTCGCCCCGACCATGGAGCAGATCGCCGGCCTGGCGTGGGTGACCGGGCTGCCCGACGGCCCGCCGGTCGCACCGCGCGGCGCATGTGATCCGCTGGCCGGGGCGCACGCCGCGTTCGCGCTGCTCGCCGCGCTGGATTTCGCCGAACGCACCGGCCGGGGGCAGCTGGTCGAGGTGCCGATGATCGAGACGGTGTTGAATGTGACCGCCGCGCAGACAATGGAATACGAGGTCTTCGCCCGGATCATGGAGCGCCGCGGCAACCGCGGGCACACCGCGGCCGTCCAGGACATCTATCGGTGCGCGGGGGACGACAGTTGGGTGGCGGTGTGCGCCCACACCGAGGCGCAACGTGCCGCACTGGCAGAGCTCTCCGGCGGGTCCGAGGCCGGGCTCGAACAGTGGCTGGCGTCGCAAGACGCCGAGGCTGCGGCGGAAACGCTTGTGCGGAAGGGCATCCCGGCGGCAGTGGTGGTCTCGCCGTCTCTGGTGGTGGACAACCCGCAGCTGCGGCATCGCGGCTTCTTCGAGAAGCTCGAACACCCCCGCACCGGCGCCGGCCTGTATCCGTGCCCGCCGTTCGCCCGCCCCGACGGCGTCGACGCCTGGCTGTACCGCACCCCGCCGACTCTGGGGGAGCACAACGCCGAGGTGCTGACGGATCTTTGCGGGCTCGAGCAGTCCGACCTGGACCGGCTCAGCACCGACGGGGTGATCGGCACCCGACCGAAAGGCCTCTAGCGGGGGTCCACCGTGATCGGCATCGCGTCGAAGATCGTCATGTTGTTGGCCAGGTTGGGATGCGACACTTTCGCCGGTCCGAGGCGGATATCCGCGGCGCGGCACAGCAACTCGTCGAGCACCGCCCGGATCTCGGCGCGGGCCAGCATCGCGCCCAGGCAGTAGTGCGCCCCGCCGCCGCCGAACGTGACGTGCGGGTTGTCGACACGCCCGATGTCGAAGCGAAACGGGTCGTCGAACACCTCCTCGTCGCGGTTGGCCGAGCGCAGCATCGCGACCACCCGCTGACCTGCCGGGATGGTGACGCCGTCCAGTTCCACCTCCACCGTTGTGGTGCGGGTCCAGAACGCGACCGGGGTCGACCAGCGCAGCACCTCTTCGACCGCGGACGATCGGATCGCCTCCTCGGTGCGGTATCGCTCGATCTGGGCCGGGTTGGCCACGAACGCCTGCAAGCCGTACGCCAGCGCGTTTTTCGTGGTGTCGCTGCCGGCGAACGCGAGCACGAAGAAGAACGTCTCGAGTTCGGTGTCGGGGATGGACAACCGCTCGCCGTGTTCGTCGGTGATCACCGCGGTGGCCAGCGTGCTCCAGATGTCGTCGACCGGGTTGCGCCGCTTCTCGGCGGTGAGCTCAACGGCATACTCGAAAACCTCTGTGAACGCAGTCAGCTGGTCCCGCGACGTCAGATCCGAATCCGGCGAACCCGCCTGCAGGATCCGGTCGAACGCGGTGAAGATCTTCGGCCGGTCGCCCTCGGGGATGCCGATGATGTCGCCGATCACCGACATCGGCAGGACATCGGCCACGTCGTCGATCCAATCGCCGCCGCGCGACTCCAACATCCGGCCGATGAGCCCTGCGGCGCGCTCGCGAATCCCGTTCTCGAGCTTGCCGATTGCACGCGGGGTGAAGGCGTGCGCCATCACCCGTCGCCGCTTGGTCTGCTCGGGCGGGTCCATGTTGATGATGTTGGGAAACGCCCCCGCCGGACCGATGCCCTGGATCAGCGGGCCGTCCACCGCGGTGAACGCCTCGGTGTCCCGGTGGATCCGTAGCGCGTGGCGGTGCTTGGTCGCCACCCAGAAGTCCCGGGTGACCGTCTTGGCGACACCGTCGGTGAGCTCATGGTGAAAGATGGGCCGCTCACGCCGCAACGATGTGAAGATCTCGTCGGGAAATCCGTTCTGCCACAACGAGAAATCGGACAAGTCGACCGGTTCGGTGGTGGTCAATCGCGGTCCTCCCGCCTGGTTCTTGCTTTAGAATGCCTAAAATAGTAAAAATAGGCAACGGCGGTGCTCGCGACCCGCCGCATCGCGTCGCGGACGGAGACAACAGTGACGGATTCGGTCAACGACCCCACCCTCGACCCGTCGGAACGCGAGTTCGGGTCGAGCGGGATCAGCCTGTCGACCTACCGTTTCCCCACCGGCTGGTTCGTCGTCGGGTTCGCCTCCGAGCTCTCCGCCGGCCAGGTCAAGCGCGCCCACTACTTCGGTGAGGAGCTGGTGCTCTTCCGGACCGAGTCCGGACAGGTCAACGTGCTCGACGCCTACTGCCAGCATCTCGGCGCGAACATGGGGGTCGGCGGGACGGTCGAGGGCGAACGCATCGTCTGCCCCTGGCACGGCTGGCACTGGAACGGGGACGGCACCAACGCGCTGATTCCGTACAGCAAGATCGGCTGCAAGCAGAACGTGCGAATCCGCACCTACCCCAGCATGGAGTGGTACGGCTTCATTCTCGTGTGGCACGAACGCCATGGGCGCGCGCCGTACTGGCAGCCACCGGTGCTGCCCGAACTCGAAACCGGCGAGTACTACCCGCTGCACCCGCACACCCGGATGGTGAACCGGGTCAAGGTCCATGCGCAGATGATCATCGAGAACGCCGCCGACCCGTATCACGTGCAGTACGTGCACAAGGCCGCCAACCCGGCCAACACCGCGTCCTTCGAGCTGTCCGGCTATCACCTGCACGCGACGGTGAACGCCAACTTCGGTGGCGGACGGGCCAAGACGTGGCTCACCCCGAACGGCCCCGTCGACGCCAAGATCGTCTACGACAACTACTCGCTGGGGCTCGGCGTCGTCCGGTTTCCCTCCGAGCTGGTGGCCACCGTTCAGGTGACCGGGCAGACCCCGGTGGATGAGGACTACACCGACTACTTCTACACCCAGGCCTCGGTCCGCGAACCCGGCGACACCGGCGACAAACCGACCGGCCGGGCCGCGAAGTTCTTGCAGTTGCAGCAGGAGGTCATCAAGCAGGACTTCTTCACCTGGGAGAACATGAAGTACCTGGAGAAGCCGAACCTCGCGCCGGAGGAGGCCCGCGACTACGCCGCCCTGCGGCGCTGGGCGCACCGGTTCTATCCCGGGCCCGAGCCGTCGGCGACCGATTTCGGGTACACCGCCGACGGTCGGCCCGACCCGGCCGCGGCACAAGCGTGACATCGCCGGGCCGGCCACCGTGGCCCGAGCCGGCGTCCTTCGGTGTCGACCAGTTCACCGTCGCCGCGGTGCTGGACCGGCGTGCCGACCAGTTCGCCGACCGCATGATGATGTCGATCGGCGGGACGCCGGTGACGTTCGCCGAGATGCGCGAAAGGTCCTGCGCGGCAGCCAACGTGCTCGTCGAACTGGGGCTGGGCCCGGGGGACACCCTCGCGCTGTTCACCGGCACCTGTCCGGAATGGGTGTACTTCTGGCTGGGCGCGGCCCGCGTGGGGGTGATCACCGCGGCCGTCAACGCCGCCGGCAAGGGCGACTTCCTCGCGCACGCGCTGACGTTGTCACGCGCCAAAGCGGTGCTCACCGACACCGACCGCCAGCGGCGGGTCGAGGAGGTGGCCGGGAAGGTCGACACGCTGAGCACGACCCTGGTCCGCGGCGATTCGCTGTCCGGACGGCTGGCGTCGGCGCCCGGTGAGCCCGTGCTGTCGCCGGCGATGGGTCCAAGGGACATCGGTGCGCTGTTCTTCACCTCAGGAACCACGGGGCCGTCGAAGGCCGTCGCCACCACATGGCATTACCTGTTCTGCGCGGCCGCGACCGCCGCATCGGCGTGGGAGTTCGCGGCCGGCGAGACGATATGGACCGCGATGCCGCTGTTTCATCTCAGCGCGGCCCCGACGGTGCTGGCGCCGATGCTGCTCGGCGGTACCAGCGTGCTGGCCGACGGCTTTCACCCCACCGCGGTGTGGGACGAGATACGTTCCTGCGGCGCAGTCGGTTTCGCCGGTGCGGGCGCCATGGTCTCGATGCTGTGGAACCTGCCGCCCGACCCTCGGGACACAGACACCGGGCTCCGGTTCATCTCGGCGGCGCCGATACCCGCCGAGATCTACCGTGCTCTCGAGCATCGCTACAACTGCCGGGTCGTGACCATGTACGGCTTGACCGAGGCCTTCCCGATCGCCTACAAGGCGGTTTCGGACGCGGGCGTGCCGGGTACGTCTGGTTACGTCAACCCGGTATTCGACGTGCGCGTCATCGACGCCGACGGACAGCGGGTGCCCGACGGCGACGTCGGCGAGATCACCTGCCGGGCGCGGACAACGCATGCGAGAAGCGAGGGGTATGTGTCGCCCGGGTCCGGCGGATTGCGCGTCGAACCGCACCCCGAGTGGTTCCGCACCGGCGATCTGGGCCGTCTCGACAGCGCCGGAAACCTCACCTACGTCGACCGCGTCAAAGACTCGCTGCGTCGTCGCGGCGAGAACATCTCGTCGGTCGAGGTGGAACAGATCGTCATGCGTCATCCCGCGGTGTCCGAGGCCGCCGCGGTGGCGGTGCCCAGCGAACTCGGCGAAGACGACATTCTGGTGGTCGTCACTCTGCAGCCCGGCGCCGCAGTGGATTTCAGCGAACTGCTGGACTTCTGCGCGGAGCGCATGCCGTACTTCTGCGTGCCGCGGTATGTGGAGGTGCTCGACGAGATTCCGAAGAACGCGATCGGGCGGGTGCGCAAGGACGTGCTGCGCAACCGGGGGTGCGGCGCCGCCGCGTGGGACAGGGACGCGCACGGCTACGTGTTGAGTCGCTAGAAGGAGACGGCGTTGACCTTGACCTATCAACAGCAGTATGTGCTCGACGGCCTGGCCGGTCGGGCGGCGATCCTCGACCTCGACGCCCGACACAACCGCTGCTACTCCGCCGGTGACCTGGCCGGGTGGGTCGCCACCTTCCGGCATGCGGGTGCGACGTACTCGCGTGGGGGAGAGTCGTTCACCGATCTGCGCACCGCATTCGACGGCGGTGGCGGGCGCAGGCTTATTACCGTCGACCACGAGATCGCGGTGGACGGTGTCGACGCGACCCAGCGCTGTGTCGCGCTGCTGTTGGGCGCCGACACAGTTCTGGCGACCGGCACCTACACCGACCGGCTCGTCTACGAAAGGGGCGGCTGGTACTTCACGTCGCGGGAACTTGACTGGGACCGGACACCGCGCGAGAACGCGCTGCTGGTGTGAGCACCGGAATCCACTACGCGTTCGCGTTCGGCAGCTACGCCGACGCGCTGCGCATGGTCGGCACCAGGACACCGCCGCGGTTCGCGGGCACCGCGGTCAGCGGCGCGCGGATCCAGCATTTCGCCGCGACGGTGCGCGACGCCAACCCGTCGTACTGGGACGAGGACTTCGCCCGCGAGACATGGGGTGGGCTGCTCGCCCCGCCGGCGATGTTGATGGGATGGTTGATTCCCCCGCCGTGGTTGCCGACGGCGCAGCCGCCCACCCCGTCGATCGCCCTTCGCGTTCCCCTTCCGGGAACGACGTTCATCAACGCCTCCAACGACGTCGAGTTCCTCACGCCGATTCTCGAGGGGGACCGGCTGTATGTGGTCGAGGAGGTGGTGTCGGTGTCTGCGGAGAAGCAGACCCGGCTGGGCACAGGGCATTTCGTTGAGACGCGCGACGAGTTCTACCGCACCGAGGAAACGCTGGTCGCCGTCAACCGCAACACACTGTTCCGTTTCACCCCGGCGGAACGGCCGTGACTGCCCACCCCGGCGTGACGTGGGAGGACGTGGTGGTCCCCACCGAACTGACCGAGGTGCGCGACCACATCGACTACCAGCGGGTGGTGATGAACCCGGGCGCGACGTGGGATTACTTCGCCGCGCACTACGATCCGGAATACGCCAGGGGCCAAGGACATCCGACGATCTTCCTCAACACCATGCACATCGCAGGGTTCGTGGACCGCATCGCGACCGACTGGGCGGGACCGTACAGCCGGGTGGTGCGCCGCAAGATCAAGCTACTCGGTTCGATCTACGCCGGCGACACGATGGTGGGACGGGGCCGCGTCGTCGCCAAACGCCAAGAGCCATGGGGAGACTCGCGGCGGCTGCTGGTGGATCTCGCCATCACGGTGTGCAACCAACGAAACGAGCCGTGCTGCCCCGCCGAGCTCACCCTGCAGCTCTCAGGTTAGGTCCGGCAGCTTCTGCGCGCTGACGGTCGTCTGCAACTCCACGTACTCCGACAGGCCCTCGGTGCCGAACTCGCGGCCGATGCCGGACTGCTTGAACCCGCCGAACGGGGCGGTGGTGTCCAGCGTGTACATGTTGATGCCGTAGGTGCCGGTGCGGACCTGCTCGGCGATCCGCAGACCGTGCGCGACATCGGAGGTCCACACCGAGCCCGCCAACCCGTAGTCGCTGTCGTTGGCGATCCGAACGGCATCACCCTCGTCGGCGTACTTGAGCACCGTCAGCACGGGCCCGAAGATCTCCTCGCGGGCGATCCGCATCTCGTTGGTGGCGTCGGCGAACAACGTGGGCCGCACATACCAGCCGCGTTCGTGTGGTTTGTCGGTGCCGCCCAGCACCATTCGCGCGCCTTCGGCGGTGCCGGATGCGATGTAGCCCTGCACACGCTGTTGCTGTCGTTGTGCGACCAGCGGTCCGATGTCGGTGCTCTCGTCGGTGGGGTCACCGACCCGCAGCCCCGTCATCATGTCGGCGAGCGCATCGACGACCGCGTCGTGCCGTCGTCCGCTGACCAGGATGCGGGTCTGCGCCACACACGCCTGCCCGTTGTTCATCAGGCTGGCCGTCTTCAGGTGTTGGACCGTGCGTTCGATGTCGGCGTCGTCGAGGATGATCGCGGCGGATTTGCCACCGAGTTCCAGGCTGACCCGTTTGAGCTGTTCCCCGCACAGCGCGGCGATGTGGCGGCCGGTCGCCGAGGATCCGGTGAACGAGATCTTGTCGACCCCGGGATGACGCACCAGTGCCTCACCGGTGTCGCGTCCGCCCGGCACGATCGAGATCACCCCCTCCGGCAGGTCGATCTCGTCGAGCATCTCGGCCAGCCACATGGCGTCCAAAGGTGTTTCGGGTGCGGGCTTGACCACCACGGTGCAGCCGGCGATCAGCGCCGGGACCATCTTCGGCATGATCAGGAACTGCGGCACGTTCCACGGCACGATGGCGCCGACGACACCGACCGGTGCCCGCCGAATGTGCACCTCGCCGAACAATCCCGGTCTGCGTTCCACCCAGGGGAATTCGCGCGCCGTGGCCAGTCCGAGGTGCATCTGCGCGACCGCCCCGGCCGCCTGCCCGAGCCTGCTGAAGCTGCGCGGAGAACCCATCTCCGCGGTGATCAGATCGGCCATCTCGTCGGTGTGCTCGCTGTAGAGCGCGGCGAGCTTCTCGATCTTCGCCATCCGGTCGGCCACACTCATCCTCGGCCACGGCCCGTCATCGAACGCGGCTCTCGCGCTACGGACCGCCAGGTCGACGTCTTCTGGTGCGGCGTACGGGGTCTCGCCGATCGGCTCCTCGCTGTGCGGGGAGATCACCGAGATCCGCTGTCCGGTAGCGGGTTTGCGCCAACGGCCACCGATGAAGAGCTGATCGTAGGCAAGCGGTCTCATGAGGACCTCCTCCTTCGCGCTATTGCTGTAAAGATAACAAAGATGAATCGGAGCCGGCCTGGCGTTAGCGTGAAGCCATGAACGAACTGCTGGCAGAGTTCGCCGAGCGCGCGGGCCGGTATCTCAGCGGCCTGCAGACCCGGTCGGTGCCGCCCACCGCCGAGGCCCTCGAAGCGCTCAGCCGGTTCACCGAGCCGCTGCCCGAGCGGGGCACCGATGCGCGCGAGGTGTTGCGGCTTCTCGACGAGATCGGTTCTCCGGCAACGGTGGCGACCACCGGCGGCCGCTATTTCGGGTTCGTCACCGGGGCGGTGTTGCCCGCGGCGCTGGCGGCGAATCTGCTTGCGGGCGTGTGGGACCAGAACGGCGCCTACCGCGTGATGTCGCCGGTGGCCGCGCACCTCGAGGAGGTCGCCATGGGCTGGCTGCTCGACGTGCTCGGGCTGCCTGCCGACGCCGGGGCCGGGTTCGTCGGGGGCGCCACGACGGCCAACATCGCGTGCCTGGCCGCGGCCCGACACGCACTGCTGCGCGACGCCGGCTGGAACGTCGAGGAGGACGGGCTGTTCGGCGCTCCGCGGATCCGGGTGGTGGTGGGCGACGAGGTGCACACGAGCGTGCTCAAGGCGCTGTCGCTGCTCGGGTTGGGCCGCAGCCGTATCGAGCGGGTGCCCGTCGACGGGCAGGGCCGCATGCGCGCCGATGCGATGCCGGAGTTGTCGGGGGACACGGTCGTGTGCATCCAGGCGGGCAACGTCAACACCGGTGCGTTCGATCCGGCCGAGGAGGTGTGTGCGGCGGCGCGGGCGGCGGGGGCGTGGGTGCACGTCGACGGCGCGTTCGGGTTGTGGGCCGCGGCCAGCCCGCGGTTGGCGCCGCTGGCCGCGGGCTTCGCCGCCGCCGACTCCTGGGCCGCCGATGCGCACAAGTGGCTCAACGTGCCCTACGACAGCGGCATCGCATTCGTGCGCGACGCCGAGCACCTGCGTGCGGCGATGTCCGTCGGCGCGGCCTATCTGCTCGCCGGGGACGACCGGGAACCGTGCCATTACACGCCGGACATGTCGCGGCGGGCGCGGGGCATCGAGATCTGGGCCGCGCTGCGGGCGTTGGGCCGGGCCGGTACCGCCGAGCTGATCGAGCGGTGCTGCCGTCACGCCGCCAGGTTCGCCGAGGGCTTCCGCGCGGCCGGCCACCAGGTCCTCAACGATGTCGTGCTGAACCAGGTCTTGGTCTCGTTCGGTGACGACGAGACGACACGGCGCGTCGTCGCCGGCGTTCAGGCCGACGGCACCTGCTGGTTCGGCGGCACGGTGTGGCAGGGCCGCGCGGCGATGCGGGTCAGCGTGTCGTCGTGGGCGACGACGGACGAGGACGTCGAGCGCAGCCTGGCCGCGGTGCTGCGCGTCGCAGCCGATGGTTGAGCGCGCACCGCAGGTGCTCTCCGAGGTGGTGCCGGCACCGCCGGACGAGGTCCGCGGCTTCTACGCCGACCTGCACAACATCAAGGTCGTGCATCCGCTCGTGATCTCCGTGCGCGAAATCCCGGGGACGGAGACCAGCCCCACCCGGACCTATCGGGTCACCGACCGGATCCGGCTGGGTCGGCTCACCCTGCGGACGCGCTACACGGCGCGGGTGACCGTCACCGACACCGGTGCGATCGCCGCAGAAGCGCGGCAGTTTCCGGGCGTGCGGCTGCGCAGCCTCGTGACTTTCGAGCCGTGGGGTTCGGGAACCCTTGTCACCGAACGCATCACGCTCCGAGCGCCACCGCCGTTGGCGGCGTTCACCACCCGGCGGGCGATCACCGCGCACCGCGCGATGTTCGCCGGTATCCGGCGGCACTTCGGGGGTTAGGCGTCCTCGTCAGGTGCGTCAGGTGATTCTGTTTCGGCCGCGTCGAGCACGCTGACCGCGATGCCGTACGGCAGGAACCGGACCTTGCGGCTGGGATCGGTGTTGTTCTTGTTGGCCCGAAGCGCGTCGAGCTCGGTCGGATACACCTGCTCGATGTGGGCGCTGCCGTCCTCGGCGACGGTGTAGATGGCCCACACGCCGTCGCCGGTTTCCCCGGCGGTCTCCGGCTCCCGCTTCGGACGCGTGTGCCTGGTGAATTCGTCGACCAGGTTCGCCCACCCCGCGCGTTCCCCGGAGGTGCTGAAGAACCTGCCGACTCCGTCGAGGGCCTCGCGCAGCCCCTCTCCGGCTTCGCGGACGACCCGGTCGAATTCCTCGGGGTCGATCCCGAAAGGCCCATTGCTGGTCATGGCGGTTCCTCCTCGGCGCCGTACGCCCGATGTACGGCGGTAAGACCCAGTGTGCCCGCCGGGAGCGAACTAGTCGACTGACGTCGACGAGGATGGTAGGCAACCTTATGGCCATCTCACGGGCGGACGCGCTGGCTGCCGTCGAGCGGTCTCCCGCGGCGTTCGCCGTGCACGACCGCACCGCGTGGGTCGACGCGTTCACGTTCGACGGACGCGTCGAAGACCCGGTCGGTTCGCACCCGCATCGTGGGCGCACCGCGATCGCGCATTTCTACGACACCTTCATCGGGCCGCGCGACATCAGGTTTCACCGCGACGTGGACATCGTGGTCGGCTCCACGGTGATCCGGGACCTGCAACTCGAGGTGGGCATGGGGTCCGGGGTGACGATGCGGATTCCCGCTTACCTGCGCTACGACGTGGCCGATGATCAGGGTGAGCTCAAAATCGCCGCACTGTATGCCTTTTGGGAACTTCCCGGGATGGTGACGCAGTTCCTGCGCAACGGCGTGCGGTCTGTTCTGCCCGGTCTCCAACTGTCCAAGGGCCTGCTGCTCAACCAGGGGGTGGTCGGCACGCTCGGCTTCCTCAGCGGCTTGCGCGGCCCGGGGCCGCAGGGCAAGCGCCGGTTCAACGACTTCCTCGCCGACGCACGCGCGGGCGACGAGGTCGCCCTGCGGCGCTGGCTCGGCAGAGGCACCCGCATCACCCACGCCGATGACGCGCCGATGAGCGGTGCGGAGTTGCTGTCGCGGCTGGCCGGGGTCCAGCAGCGTAAGGTGATCGCGGCCGGTCACAGCCTGGTGGCCGGGATCGACCGTCCCGGCGGTCGGGATGTGCTGGTGGCCGAGGTGTCGACGGGGGCGTTCGCGATCAGCCGGATCCGCTACTTCAGCGAGGCCGGGTAAGCCGCGGCGTGCGGAGCTCACCGACCGTTTTGAGGCCGTCCGGGACGGGTAGAGAGCCCGTATGGTCCGGCGTGACAGACAAAAAGACGACGATGAGACCGAAGACGACGTCGCCGACGACGCGCACGTCGCCCGGTCGCGGGCCGGGAAATCGGGCGGCGACGACGGGACGTACGTCGGCCGGACGAGCGCCGATGACGCCTTCGACGTAGGTGAGACGGGCGCCGAGGCGCGCAGCCAGAACCGCGGCGGCTAGCTGCGGGCTTGTCTCGATTCGGTAGCGTCGCACGCGACGGCGGGCGAGGACGTGAGACGGTAACACCACGATGGACGTCGAGGACGAGATCACCTACGAAGAGTTCGGCCGCCAGTTCTTCGAGATCGCGGTGACCGAGGAGCGCGTTGGCAAGGCCATCGCCGCCATCGCCGGCGACGAATTCCAGATCGGCCCGATCGCCCAGGGCCCCGGCAGGATCGCCAAGGTCACGGCCAAGGTCAGGGTTCAAGAGCCCCGGCTGACCCGGAATGTGGGCGACATGATCACATTCGCGATCCGGATTCCGCTGGAGATCGACATGGTGGTCGATCTGCGGATCGACAAACCCCAGTTCATGGTGTTCGGCGAGATCAACCTGCGCGCGACCGCGCGGGCCGCCGCGCCGCTGCTGCTGATCCTGGACGTGCATAAGCCGCGGTCCTCCGATATCTCGATCCATGTCACGTCCAAGTCGCTGCGCGGCGAGGTGCTGCGGGTGCTGGCCGGCATCGACGCCGAGATCAGGCGGTTCATCGCCGCCCACGTCGCCGGCGAGATCGACAGCCCGGCGTCGCAGAAGGCCAAGGTCATCGACGTGTCCGACAGCATCGACGCCGGCTGGACCGGGGTGTGAGCGGCCCGCCGCACGGCGTAGGATTCGCGGGTGCTTCGCAAACCCGCCATGGCCGCGGTACTGGCCACCGGATTTCTCGCTGCAACGGCCGTCGCGCCGTCACCCGCGCAGGCTGATCCCGTCGAGGACGCGTTTCTGCACGCGGTCAGCGAGGCCGGGGTGGTCATGAGCGATCCGGGCCGAGCAATCGCCGTCGGCCATCAGGTCTGCCCCATGCTCAGTGAACCCGGACAGAACGCCGCCAACGTCGCCGCGCAGGTCGCCGACGCCGCCGGCATGCCGCTGGGCCCGGCCACCATGTTCACCGGAATCGCGATCTCGATGTTCTGCCCGGCGATGGTGTCCTCGATCGGCAACGGAACGTCACCGGTACCCCTGCCGTTCCTGGGGATCTAACCGGTCACGGCCTGCAGGTGCGGCCGTTTCGGTTCGCACCCGTCGCCGCTCGACCGGCCGCGCAGGTGTCGCCACAACCACGGCATCAGCATGTTGCGGGTCCACTGCACCTGCGCGTTTGCGTTCGACCGGGCCGACGGGCGGCCGGCCTCGCCGGCGCAGTGCGCCCAGCTGTGGTCGCTGCCCGGCAGGCCGAGCGCTTCCTCGGCCGCGGCAGCGAAAAGCTTGTGGCCCTTGGCTGATCCGTGCACCTGGTCGTCGCTCCATGTGTGCGGGTCCGTCATCGACGGCGCGCTGTAGAGGTCGACGAGTCGAAAGGCGTGCCGCTCGGCGGCGGAGCGGATTTCGTCGTTGATCCGCTCGACACGGGCGGCCAGGATCCTGCCGATCGGCAGAATCCGCGCCAGGTCGGGAAACGTCGTGGTGACCACAGTGGCGCCCGAGCGCGCCAGCTGCTCGTACAGCACGCCCAGCTGCGCGACGGCCTGGTCGAAATTCCGTCCCGGCCTGGTCACGTCGTTCATCCCGATGCACACCGTGATCAGGTCCGGCGCCATCGTCAGCGCCTTCGGCAGCTGCTCGTCGAGCAGATCGCTGATCCGTTTGCCGCGCACCGCGAGGTTCGCATACGCCAGGCCGGGGTAGTGCCGGTCCAGCGCCGACGCGAGCCGGTCGGCGAAGCCGACGAGATGTCCGGAATCGTCGATGTCCCAAAGCCCTTCGGTCTGGCTGTCGCCGATCGCGACATAGCGCGTGTATGTCACGTGAGCACTCTAACGGCGCAACGCGGCTTTGACCGGGCTCGCGCCCGCGACCGCCGCCAGCTCGCGGTGGCGGTCGGTGACGGGGGCTCCTGCGCGCCGCAGCGCGGCGATGACGTCGATCACGTCGTCCGCACGGCAGGGTGTGCCCCGGGAACGATCGGCCCACGACGACAACAGCGCGTCGAGCCCACGGGCGGGTTCGGCGCCGAGCTCGATCAGCGCGGCGACCGTGGCGGGCTGCATCCGCTGCGCGGCGTGCTCGATCGGCTGGATGCCGGCCGGGGTGGGGGTGTTCACGCAGGCCCCTGCCCGCGCCAGAGCCCGCACGATCTCGGCGTTGACGTGGTCACCGGCGCCGTCTATGACGTGCATCGGGGTCGCGCCGTCGGAATCGACCAGCGACGGGTCCACCCCGTGAGCCAAGGCGTGGTTCAGCGCCACCGCGCGGCCCACCCGCACGATCTCGTGCAGGATCGTGGTGTAGCGATCGCCCCGAGCCGAGAGTTCGATGCGGCGGCCGGCGTCGGCCCCGGCGTTGATGAGCGCCACCACGATTCCCGCCGACAGGGACCGCACCCCGTACCAGAGCGGTGAGGCGCCACAGGGATCGACTGGGTCGGGATCGAATCCCATCGCCAGCAGCTCGATCACCGAGGAGTCCCCGCGATGCGCGCGCTCGAAGAGGTCAAGGATGTCCGGGGGTAGCGGCTCGGTCCAGGCGGGACGACCGGCGCCCAGCGCATCGAGCACCCGCATCGTCGCGTCGCGCTTGTCGTGCAGGTCGAACCAGGGCCACGGCCCGGTGCCCTTGGCGAGGAAATCCGCGATCGCGATCCGCGACGGCGCGACGGCGGCCGCCCCGTCTGCGGCCCAGTGCGCCGAGAACACGAGGTCGTCGTCGTCCCGCGAGACGACGACGCGCACACGGCCTTCCAGATACGACGCCAGTTCTTTCACAGCAGTTGAATTCTGCCCAAACCGAAGAAGGGGCACCCGATCGGGTGCCCCTTCGTGCTCTCGGAGAACTAGCTGTTCTTCGTGGGCAGGTTGTGAACGCGTAAGCGTTCGATGGGTGC
>NZ_ATDN01000037.1 GCF_004014805.1 Mycolicibacterium elephantis DSM 44368 | reverse complement strand
GCGGCCCCTGCCGCATCGGTCGCCGCGGGTGCCGCCCCCGCCGGCGGTGCGGCAGCCGCGGCGGCGGCACCGGCCGTGCCGTACGCCGTGGCGGGACCGGATCCCGACGAGGGCTTCACGCCCACTCTGCGGGAAGGGACCGGAGCCAAGGCGCCCGCCTCCGACATCGCCGCGTCGGCGGCGGCTTCGGCCGCGGCGTCGTCGCTGGCGAAACGCAAGGCGCGGCGGCGCCGTGCGGCGCCGGTGCACCAGCGTCAGTACGCCGACGCCTACATGGACTACGAACCCGACCCGGACGAGGAGACGCCGCCGGAGCCGGTTCGAAAGCCGCGGATGAGCGCATCCGAGAAGGGCGCAGGCGCAGTCGGTTTCACGGGCGCGGCAACCAAGTCCGAAACCGAGGAAGCGATCGGCCTGACCGAACTGGCCGGGGACCCGTTCGGCGGCGGACCGACCGAACCGCTGCTGCCCGGCGACTGGGATCCGGAAGGGGGCTCGCGAACCTGACACGACCGACCGATCACCAAGACACCACAATCCGAAAGGAAAAACCATGAGCCTCTTGGACGCTCACATTCCGCAGCTCGTCTCATCGGAGGCCGCGTTCGCCGCCAAGGCGGCGTTGATGCGCAGCACGATGGCCCAGGCCGAACAGGCCGCCCAGTCGGCCCAGGCGTTCCACATGGGTGAGTCGAGCGCCGCGTTCCAGGCCGCGCACGCCCGGTTCATCGAGGTCTCCGCGAAGATCAACGCACTGCTCGACATCGCGCAGGTCAACCTCGGCGACGCGGCAGGCACCTACGTCGCCGAAGACGCCGCCGCGGCGAGCACCTACACCGCCATCTGACCGACGAACTGACGAGAGGCAGGATCTGATGTCCCAGATCATGTACAACTACCCCGCGATGCTCGCGCATGCGGGGGAGATGGCCGGCTACGCCGGCGCGATGCACGGGATCGGCGCTGACATCGCCAACGAGCAAGCGGCTTTGGCCGCCGCCTGGCAGGGCGACACCGGGACGACCTACCAGGCGTGGCAGGCGCAGTGGAACGCCGCTCTCGAGGAGCTGGTCCGCGCATATCGCGCCATGGCCGCCACCCACGAGACCAACACCATGTCGATGAGCGCCCGCGACGCGGCCGAAGGCGCCAAGTGGGGTGGCTGACCGTCGGTGTCTGCTAACGCCGCCGAACTGACCGCGGAGCAGGCCTGGTTCATCGCCGATGCGCTGAACCTCGGCAGCTTTCCCTGGGTGCTCGCCATCACGCCGCCCTACAGCGACCACGCCGCCCGTCCGGCGGTGGCGGCCAGGCTGTCCGCGGAGTTGACGGAGTTGGGGTTGATGACCGAGGACGGGGTCATCAATCCCGTTGTCCGGCAGTGGATCACCACGACGTGTCGGCCGCGACGCTGGCTGGAGCTGCGGTTCGTCAGCGGATCGGGCAACATGCTGCGCGGACACGTCGCGCGGGGCCACGACGACCCCACGGTCGTCGCGCTGCGCAGCGAAGGGCTGGTGACACTCACCGCGCTCGACATCGACCATCCGCAGGCGCTGGTACCGGTGTTGACCGCCGGCCTTTCGGGTCGCTCGCCGGCCTCGTTAAAGGAGTTCACTATCCCCGCGCGCGTCGGTGCCCGTGCCGACGAGCAGTTGCGCAACGGCGCGACACTGGCCGAAGTCGTTGACTTCCTTGGTCTTCCGGCGACCGCCCTGCCAGTGGTGGAGGCCGCCTACGCACCGGACCGCAGCTACGTGGAGATCGTGGCCGGTGACCATCGCGACGGGCACCGCGTCAGCACCGACGTCGGGGTCAGCGTGGTCGACACCAGCGCGGGGCGCGTGCTGGTGTACCCGTCGCGCGCCTTCGACGGTGAATGGGTGTCGACGTTCACCTCCGGCACCCCCTTTGCGATCGCGACCGCGATCGAGCGGCTGACCGCGACGCTGCCCGACGGCGCGTGGTTCCCGCAGTTGCAGTTGACTCGAGACTTCGATCTCGACCAGAGAACGGAACACCAGACATGGCGTCACCCAGTGCATTGAACGGCAGCGCATCGATGAAGGCGATGTCGATCGTTCGCGTCGCCGTACTCGCCGTCGGCGACGGCGACGGCGGGCGCATCACCGACATGGTGCTGCCCACGGCGCTTCCGCTGCGCGAGATCCTGCCCGCCGTACGGCGGATGGCGATGCCCGACGACGGCGACGGTGATCACACACCGACGCCGCTCTCGCTCGCGCCGATCGGCGGCGCGCCGTTCAGCCTCGACGCGACACTGGACACCGTCGGCGTCGTCGACGGCGATCTGCTCGCCCTGCAGCCCATCCCGGCGGGCCCCGCGGCGCCGCGAATCGTCGAGGACATCGGCGACGCGTCGGTGATCTTCTCCGCCGCGCGGGAAAAACCATGGGGTGCAGAGCACATCGCACGAGGCGCGGGCTTTGCGGTGATCGCGCTGACCGTGGTCGCCACCGGATTGGCGACAGCGCATCGCATCGTCAACGGTGGCGATGCGGGCCTGTTCGCGGCCGCGGCCATCGCGATCTTCGCGGTGTTGGCCGCTCTTCTCACCAGGGCCCCATTTCCCCGGTTCGCCACGGCCATGTCGGTGACGGCATTGGCGCCGATCGCCGCGGCGCTCGCGCTCGCCGTGCCGGGGGAGTTCGGGCCGTCGCAGGTGCTGCTCGCCGGCGCCGGTGTCACGGCGTGGTCGATCGTCTCCATCACCGTCGCCGAGCGGCATATCGCGCTGTTCACCGCGGCCGGCGTCGTCGGGCTGGGTGCGCTGATCACCGCGGCGGCCGCCTCGATCGGGGAGTTGAACTCCGTCGTGATCAGCTCGGTACTGATCGTGCTGGCGTTGCTGGTGATCGTGCAGGCGCCGCAGCTGTCGGCGTTGTGGGCGCGGCTGCCCGTGCCGGTGATCCCCGCCCCCGGGGACCCGGCCCCGTCGGCACCGGCGATCAGCGTGCTTCGGGACCTGCCGCGCCGGGTGCGGATCAGCGATTCGCACCAGACCGGGTTCATCGCCGGCGGTGTCCTGCTCATCACTGCGGGCGCGGTGATATTGGCTGCGCCGCAGGGTGTCTCGAACTGGGCGTGGTACATCGTCGGGGCGGTGGCGCTGGGCACGGTGCTGAAGGCCAGGGTGTGGGACTCGGCCCCGTGCAAGGCGTGGCTGCTGAGCCAGCCGTTCCTGACGGCGGTCGCCTTCCTGGGCGTGTTCATCGCGGACGGCCGCTACACAGCGGCGTGGTGGGCGCTGGCGGCGCTGACCGCGGCGACCGCGGTGCTGGTGCTCGCGGCGCTGTTCCCGCGGGTGGCTTCGCCGGACACCTACTCGCTGCCGGTGCGTCGCCTGGTCGGGTTCCTGGCCTCGGCCGTCGACGCCTCGCTGATCCCGGTGTTGGCCTATCTGGTCGGGCTGTTCGCCTGGGTCCTGAACCGATGAGGCGTCGGTGATTCCTGGCGCCCTGCGACCCGTGTTCGCCGCGGCGACGGCTTCGCTGGCCGTCGCGGTGATGAGTTGCCCTGCGGCACTGGCGATCAACCCACCGCAGGTCGACTCCTCGGTGCCGCCGCCGTCGGGCAGCCCCGGTCCGGTGCAGCCGATGGCCCAGCGCGGCGAGTGCGTCGTCAGCGGGGTGCTGCCCGGCACCGATCCCGGTGTGGTCAACCCGAACCAGGCGATGCTCGACCTCGGCGACGCCTGGACGTTCAGCCGCGGTGAAGGCCAACTCGTCGCGGTCATCGACACCGGCGTCCAGCCCGGGCCCCGGCTGCCGAACGTCGAACCGGGCGGCGACTTCGTCGAGTCCACCGACGGTCGATTCGACTGCGACGGACACGGAACGCTGGTGGCCGGTATCATCGCCGGCCAGCCCGGCCCCGACGGATTCTCCGGCGTCGCACCGGGTGCGCGGGTGCTGGCCATTCGCTCGACCTCGGCGCGGTTCGCGCCGCGCGACACCGGCGAGAACCCGGCCACCGCACGCGTCGCCCACGACGTCGCGACGCTGGCCCGAGCCGTCGTCCGCGCGGCGGACCTGGGCGCCCGCGTCATCAACATCTCCGCGGTCACCTGCCTACCGGCGAACGAGACCGTCGACCAGAACGTGCTCGGGGCGGCGCTGCGCTACGCCGCGGTGGAGAAGGACGCGGTGATCGTCGCGGCGGCGGGCAACAACCGCGCCGGGTTGAATCCCGGGTCGGCGTGTCCGTCCAATCCGCTCTCGGATCCCGGCCGTCCCGAGGATCCGCGCAACTGGGCGGGTGTGACGTCGGTGTCCATCCCGTCCTGGTGGCAGCCGTTCGTGCTGTCGGTGGGATCGGTGAACACCGCGGGGCAGCCGTCCGACTTCACGATGGCGGGCCCGTGGGTCGGCATCGCGGCGCCCGGCGAGAACATCACCTCCGTCGGAAACGCCGAGGGCGGGGGCCTGGCCAACGCGCTGCCCAACGACCGGGGCGAGCTGTTCGGCCTCAACAGTTCGAGTTTCGCCTCTGCCTACGTCGCAGGCGCTGCCGCGTTGGTGCGCAGCCGATTTCCCGAGTTGACCGCACAGCAGGTGATCGAGCGGCTGACGGCGAGCGCGCAAGGCGCAGCGCGCGCGCCGTCGAACCTGACCGGCGCCGGTCTGGTCGATCCGGTCGCGGCGTTGACATGGGACGTCAGCGGCACCGGTGCCGGCGCGGCGGCCGAACCGAAACCCGTTGCCGCGCCGCCGCAGCCGCCGCCGACCGATGCCACCCCGCGCACGATCGCGTTCGTCGGCACCGCCGTGCTGGCCGCACTGGCCGCCGTGACGGCCGCCGTCGTCGCGCACCGCAAGCGAAACACCGCGGCGGAGGCCGCATCTGGGAGGGGTTCGACGTGACCATTCGATTGGCGTTGGCGCTACTGGCGGTCGTTGCGGCGGTGATGGCCTATCCGTGGCCGTCGACCACCGACCGCTGGGTGCTCGGGGTGGCGGCGGCCGTGGTGATCGTGGTGTTCGCCTGGTGGCGTGGGCTTTTCCTGACGACCAGGATCGCGCGACGACTGGCCGTGTGGCGCCGTAACCACTCCAAACCCAAACCGCAGCCTTCCAACGAAGCCACGGTGTTGTTGCGGATCGAGGATCCCGACGCGGTGGGGCTGTCGTTGCCGCTGGTGGCCGGTTACGTCGAGCGCGTCGGGGTCCGTTGCCAGAAGGTGCGTGTCACCAGCCGGGATCAGGCCGGTGTCCGTACGACGTGGATCAGCATGACGCTCAACGCCGCCGACAACCTCACCGCGTTGATGGCACGCTCGCCCGATCTTCCGTTGCTGGCCACCACCGAGGTCGTCGGCCGACGGTTGGCCGACCACCTTCGTGAGACCGGCCTGACCGCCGCCATCGTCGATGTGGCCGAACCCCCTGCGGGGGCGGGCCGGGAGAAGTGGCGCGGCGTGCACGACGACCACGGTGTGGTGTCGGCATACGGCATCCCTGTCGACGACCGGCTCGGCGACCGGCTCAGCGAGGTGTGGTCGCGGCCGACCGAGACCTGGACCGCGTTGGAGTTCAGCGGCACCGCAACACATCCCACCATCACCGCGGTGTGCGCCTTCCGTACTCCGAAGGCCGTGCGCGGTGTGCCGCTGAGCGGCCTCGTCGCGCATCCGGGCATTCAGCGGCCCTTGCTCAGCGCGTTGGACCCGCGGACCGCGGAGCGGCTCGGTACGCCGGCCGGCCCGCTGCCGGAGGGGCTGCTGGAGCGAATCGACTGGCGGGTCGGGTCGTCCAGCGACCTCAGTCGAGCATGAACGGCCGCATGAAGCGCGTCATCCGCCGTAGGTAGTCCGGCTGGCTGACGTGGAGCACGTGGTTGCCCGGGAACCAGTGAAACGCGCAGCGATCCCAGTGTTCCCACAGCATCTCGGCCTGCTCGGGCGGGGCCAGCCGATCGCCGAGTCCAGTGATGATCAGGCGGCGCTCCTTGGGAACCAATGGTGCGTAGTTCAACGGCGAGGAATACATCGTTGCGGCGCCGGACAGTTCGTCGGCGGTGCTTGCGAGCAGGTTCCGTAACCGCATGACCTGGTTGGCCGGAAACCACTCCTGAGCGGTGCGATCCGGCGTGACCACAGGGACGTTCGGAATCACGGTCTGGATGCGGTCGTCGACGCAGGCGAGCAGCGCGGCGGTGTAGCCGCCCAGCGACATCCCCGTCAGCGCGACCCGGTCCACCCCGGTGTACTCGAGATAGTTGACCAGAGAACTGAAGTCGTGCACGGCTTGAGCCATCGCCTCGGCGAAGCCCGCGAAACCGTGCGCGAAGTAGCCGTATCCGGAGAACGGCGAGAACCGTTCCGCGCGACGGCCGTGGAACGGCAGCGTGAGCAGCAGCACGTCGTAGCCGGACCGGTAGAACCACGGCAGCGAAAAGAACAACCCGTTGAACAGGTAGGCCGATCCCATGAAGCCGTGGATCAGGCACAGCGTCGGATGCGGCCCGTCGTCGTGGCGCCAGTGCTGGGCGTGCACGACGTTGTTGCGTTGGTACGCACGGCATTGGTCGCGCAACGCGGGGTTGACCGCCTCGAAACTGCTGTTGAACCGAATGTTGTGGACCTGGCCCTTGGCAATCCACTCCGCGACCGGATTGGCGGGCCGCGACGAGATCCGCGGTGTGTCCGTCGGCGCGGGAAACGACAGCCGGGGGTCCTGCTCCTTGGCCAGTTCGGCGTAGAAGCGCAGCTGGTCGCGCTCCGCGCGGGATTGTGACTTCAACGCGGCGCCGACGACCGTGGGCAGCATCGACGCGCCGATCATCGACGCGATCGTCGTGCGCAATGCGAGGTCGGCGACTGCCGATGAGTCGACGACGAGCCGTTGACGCCACGTGAGGTCGACACGGCGCGGCAGGCCGCGCGAACTGGCGTCGTCGCCGGGAACATCGGGAACAGGGATGGGCGGATCCACCGGGGCGGCGTCCGAAGTGGTCACTTCCGCATGGTAACGCGGTCGGCGACACTGGCGGCATGTGGAATCCCGACGCCTACCTGACGTTCGCCGACCAGCGCGGGCGCGCGTTCTTCGACTTGATGGCACGGGTGCCGACGGAGGCGCCGCGCCGGGTGGTCGATCTCGGTTGCGGGCCAGGCAATCTCACCGTGACGCTGGCTCGGCGTTGGCCGTCGGCGGTCCTCGAAGCGTGGGACAGCTCGCCGGAAATGGTGCAGGAGGCCCGCGGCCGCGGGCTGGACGCGCACGTCGGGGACGTCGCGGACTGGGCGCCGCAAGCCGACACCGACGTGGTGTTGAGCAACGCGACGTTGCATTGGGTTCCACGGCACCGGGAGCTGTTGGTGCGATGGGCCCGATTGCTGGGAACCGGCTCGTGGCTGGCCTTTCAGGTGCCGGGAAACTTCGACGCGCCCTCGCACCGCGCGATCCGTGAACTGGCGCGCGGGGCGGATTGGTCCGCGCTGTTGGGTGATGTGGCGTTTCCGGACGCTCCGGTCGACGATCCCGAGCGGTACGCGGGGCTGCTGACCGACGCGGGCTGCACCGTCGACGCGTGGGAGACCACGTACATCCACGAGTTGACCGGGCCGCATCCGGTACTGGAGTGGATCACCGGCACCGCGCTGCGGCCGGTGCGCAGCCGGCTCACCGACGCGCAGTGGCAGCGGTTCCGCGAGCAGCTCGTCCCCCTGCTCGATGCGGCGTATCCGATGCGCCCGGACGGCCGGACGTTCTTTCCGTTTCGGCGGATCTTCGTGGTGGCGCGAGTCGGATAACCCCCGGCGCAAAGAGTCAGGGGTGGTAGGGCACGCCGACCGTGCGAAAGATGTATTCGGGCGGCACATCGAACGCCAGGGACCGCCGCGGCAGGCGCACCAACAGCTCCTCGGGAAGCGGTTCTTTGTAGTGCATGGACAGCTGCCCCTCGCAGCGCGGATCCACCGCGTGGATGTCGACCTCGATGAACAGGCCCGTCTCGGACAGCTCGGCGGTGACGGTGCCCTCCTGCACGGCATCCCAGCGTTGATCGACCGTGCGGCCCGCGAGCTTGGGCACCGTCGACAACGTCGCCAACACCCGCTCGTTGGTCAACACCAGCGAGCCCACGTAGCTGGCGATGTCGCCGCTGGCGCGCTTGCCGGGGATCTTTCCGCTGAATCGGCGGGTCACCGGGACGTATTCGGCGAGGTGGATGATGCCCTCGGCCTCGACCTCGTCGCGCATGTCGGCCGGCAGCCCACCGATGCGCAGCAGCCTGCGCAGAAACACGGCCATGTGCAGCCATGGTAGAGCTTGTTCTGTGACCCGGCACAGACGCTGGCTGATCGGCTCGGCCGTCGCGGCGACCGCGGTGTACGCCTTGCTGTGGATCGGCTACGTCCAGCAGTGGCGGTGGCTCACCGCGCTCGACACCGCGCTTCTCGACGGCTTCTATCACCACGGCGAGGCCCACCCCGGCTGGGTGCTGGGATGGCACGTGTTCTGCACCGTGTTGGGGCCGATGGCTTTTCGGGTGGTCACCCTCGTCGTGATCGTCGTGGCGCTGCTACGGCGCAACGTGCGCATCGCGATGTTTCTGCTCATCACCGTCGAACTCAGCGGGCTCGTCACCGAGGCGGCCAAGCAGGCCGCCGACCGGCCCCGCCCCGACACCGCGCTGGTGCACGCGTTCAGCGCCGGGTTCCCGTCGGGCCATGCGCTCGGCGTGCTAGTGGCGGTGCTCGCGTTGCTGACCGTGGTCCTACCGCTTGTGCGCCGCCCGCTTCGAGGATGGCTCGTCGTCCTCGGCGTGGTGATCGTGGTCTTGATCGGGCTGGGCCGCGTGGTCCTCAACGTGCATCATCCGTCCGACGTGCTCGCCGGGTGGGCGCTGGGGTACGCGTATTTCGCGGTCTGCCTCGTCATGGTGTCGCCGACGCGGCCGATCACGCAGCCGGACGAAATACGGGAAGCACCCGGTATTTCACGGTGAAGGCGGCCTCGGCGCATTCGGTGCCCACCTCGCCGTCGTGGGCCAACACCGTCGAGCCGTCGACCACCGTGAACTTGAATTCCGGCACCCGCAGTTCGTGGTAGAGCGGGCTGCGTTGCAGCCGTCCGGTCGCGAGCGCGGCGAGGATGCGCAGCTTGGCCCACCGGCGTCCGGTCTCCAGGATCCGGATGTCGAGCAGCCCGTCGTCGATGCGGGTGCGCCGCGCCGGGGCGAAGCCCGACGGCAGATAGGTCGAGTTGCCCAGGAAGAACAGCGACGTCTGCAGCGTCTTGTTGTCGTAGCGGATGCGGACGGGATCGTCGTGTCGCAGCGTGTGGTACATCGCGTACACGCTGGCCAGCGGCTTGCCGATTCTGTGCTCGTATTTCTCGCGGGTCTCGACGAAGGACGGGTAGGCGCCGATGCTCGCCGTGTTGATCACCATGCGGTCGTCGTTGAGGCAGACCAGGTCGACGCACGCGACCGTGCCCTGGCGGATGGCCTCGACGGTCTTGGCCACGGTGTCGCAGCCGATGTCCTTGGCGAAGTGGTTGAAGGTTCCGCCGGGAAACACGGCCAGCGGGATGCCCGCGTTGAGGGCGGCACCGGCTGCGCACGACACCGTGCCGTCCCCGCCGGCCACGGCAAGCACCTCAGCCCGCTCGGCGGCCGACCGTAACGCCTCCGCGACGTCGTCGTCATCGCCGAGTTCGACGATCTCCGTGCGCGGCAGGGCTTCTCGGACCTCTTCGATGACGTCGGCCCCGGTGCCGCCGCCCGATGCGGGGTTGACGACCAGCACCGCGCCCGCACCGTCTGGCCGCTTGGCGGCGCCCACCCACAAGGGGTCGGCGGCCGGGATCTCGCTCTGAATCACCGGCGGCACCACCCGCCCGCCCAGCACGGCCACCGTGGCCCCGAGACCCAAACCCGCCAGGACGTCACCGGGATAGTGCGCACCCGTCGCGATCCGCGACATCCCGACCAGTCCCGCCAGCAGCGCCAGCACCAGACCGAGCGGTGGGCTCTCCAACCCGACGCCGACGGCGAACGCCGCCGCGCTCGCCGAATGACCTGACGGCAGCGAGTTGGATGTCGGCGTTCGCCTGCCGCGGCGCGCCAACGGCACCAAACCCCAGTTCGGTCTCGGGCGTTTCCACACCCGCTTGGCCGCCTGGTTGGTGAGCAGGCTCGTCACCGCCAGGCTGGCCACCCCGCGGGTGGCCCCGCGCTTGACCGACGGCCCCCCGACGGCCGCGAGCACCGCCGCGATCGCCAGCCACAGCTTCGAGTAGTCCGCGGCCCTGGTCAGCCGGGGCATCACCGCATCGAGCAGTGGGCTGGGCGAATCCGCGATCGCTTCGAACACCTCACGGTCGAGCGTGCCGAGTCCCTGGCCGATCTGCCGGATGCCGCGATGCCGTCGTGTGGGCAGCAAGTTCATGCGGTCTACCTATCCAGACCCATCGACAAATAATCCTGTCAAGAACGACGATGTCCGGCGTGCTCGACGTCGAGGTGATCGGCGACCCCGCCGCCGCGGTCAGCGCTCGACCCGGTGCGGGGCCGACATCGCCGCGGCCGACCAGCCCAAATGGCCGGAATGACTGCGTGGCGTGCTCGATACGGCGGGCGCCGCCACTTAGCATGGACCGGTGCGCCGGCTGCTGGTCTTGATCTGTGCCCTGGTCGCGGTGATCGGCACCGCCCCGCTCGGACATGCGCAGACCCAGCCGTGGTTCGCCGACTCCGTCGGCTCCGCCACCCAGGTGATTTCCGTTGTGGGCGTGGGCGGTTCGAAAGCCAAGATGGACGTCTACCAGCGCACCCCGGCAGGTTGGCAACCCGTCGGTGTCGGCATCCCCGCGTGGATCGGCGCCAACGGCATGGCGCCACAGACCCACGACGGTGAGATGAAGACCCCGATGGGTGTGTTCACCCTCGACTTCGCGTTCGGCACCGCCCCCAACCCCGGCGGGGGTCTGCCCTACGTCCAGGTCGGCCCGGACCACTGGTGGGACGGCGACATGAAAAGCCCCACCTACAACACGATGCAGGTGTGCAAGAAGGCGCAGTGCCCGTTCGACACCGACCCGGCCAGCGGCACCGAGAACCTCGACATCCCGCAGTACGTGCACGCGGTCGTGATGGGTGTCAACAAGGCCCGCGTGCCCGGCAACGGCGGCGCGTTCTTCCTGCACGCCACCGACGGCGGCCCGACGGCGGGATGCGTGGCGATCGACGACGCCACGCTGGTCAAGATCATGCAGTGGCTGCGCCCGGGCGCGCTGATCGCGGTCTCGAAGTAGCTCTCAGATGTTCAGCGCGCGACCGGTTTTGAGGTTGAAGTTGAGGTTCTCCGTCGACAACGTCGCATCGTAGGTGCGGTCATAGCCGGTCTTGCTGATCTTCCAGCCGTCCGTCGTTCGCCGATACTCGTCATGGTAAAAGGCCGCGCCCATCAGCATGAAGTTGAAGTCCGGCACGATCACGCGATCCTGCAGGTACCACGTGCCGGTCGCCACGTCGCCATCGACGCTGATCTCGGGGTGGGTGACGCGGTGCTCGGTGATGATGTTCGCGGGCATGGAGGTTCGCATGAACTCCACCAGTGGCTCGCGGTCCGTGAAGTGGTGCGATTCGCCGATCGATGCGTCGTAGTCGCCGACCACGTCCTCGGTGAGGGTGTCGGCGAACTCGTCCCAGTTCTTGGTGTCCAGTGCGCGCAGGTACCGGTACTTGACTTGTTTGATCTCGTCGATGTCACCCATGGCCGACATTGCAGCACAACCGCTCGTCGGCGCATAAGGTGCCACCATGAAATTTGTCGACGGGTACGTCAAATCGCCCCTCGCGGGCATCGCACCGTGGATTCTGATGGGGATCCTCAACGGTCCCGGCCGCTTCGAAGAGGCGGCGTCTGTCGCGCTGGCGTTGTCGTTGCTGACGCTGTGGGTGGGGGCCCGCCGCGGCGTGCCTGTGCATCTGCTGGAAGCGTTCACGGTCGCCTACTTCGGGGTGCTCGCCGTGCTCGGGCTGGTGGCCTCCGACCGCGCGATCGAGTGGCTGCAGCTGTGGGCGGGCGCGTTGAGCAATGTCGCGCTGGCGGCGTTCGCGATCATCACTCTGCTGGTCCGCAGACCCTTCACGCTTGCGTATGCGAAGGACACCACGCCACAGGAGTACTGGGACAGCCCGGTGTTTCTGCGGATCAACTACGCCATCTCCGGGGCATGGGCCGGTGCGTTTCTGTTCTCCGCCATCGTCGGCGTGTACGGCGATGCGGTGCTGAGAGACAACGACAACTTCTGGACGGCATGGATCCTGCCGATCGGGGCGATGATCTTCGCCCTGTCGTTCACCGAGTTCTATCCCGACTACGCCACCGGTGAGAAGACGTCGATCGCGGGGGCCTTCGACTGGTTTCCGCCGTTCGTCACCGTGGTCGGCATCGTCGGCTGGGTGACCGACGCGCTGCCCGACACGCCCGCGATCGCGCTGATCGTCGTCGGAGTGGTGGGCTCGGCAGTGATGCGCAAGTTGGTCCCCGATAAAGCCGAACCTATTGCGCCGCAGTAAGGTTGCGTGTTGCCGGGCCTTCGAGCAGCGTGCCGTCGGGGGCGAACCGTGACCCGTGCAGCGGGCACTCCCAGGACTCGTCGGCGTCGTTCCAATTGACGATTCCGCCCAGATGCGGGCACACCGGCGAGACCCGGTACTCGACGCCGTCGACGACACTGCGGGCCTCCAGATCCCATGGCGGGCCGCTGACCACGCCGCCCTCTTCGGGGGTGCGGTCGCCGATCCGCGTCGCCGGCGTGATCCAGCCCCGCGCCAGGTACAGCCCCACCTCCATGTTGAGCTGCATCGCCTTGGGGATGCCGGACAGCTCGTGGGGGCTCCAGCTGGCGAACGCTTCGGCCCAGTCCATCCGCCCGCCCAGGATGCGACTCGACAACGCCAACGCTGCGGCCGTGCCGTTGGTCATGCCCCACTTGTCGAAACCCGTTGCCACGAAGATCTTGTCATTGCCGGGCAGGATCGGCCCGACATAGGGGAGCTCGTCGATCGGCGTGTAATCCTGTGCCGACCAGTAGTTCGTCTGCATCGCGCCGGGGTAGTGCAACTTGGCCCACGCGTCGAGTTCCTGCACCGACGATGCGGGGCTCTTGCGGTGGCCGACGGGATGGCCTGCGCCGCCGACCAGCAGCCGGTCCCCCTCGGCGGTCGGCGCGTAACGGACGGACCTGGTGGGCGAATCGGTCGAGATGTACATGCCGCGGGTGATGTCGCCGGGCACGCGGTAGGCCATGCAGTACGAACGATTCGGCTGCAGGCGCGCGAAGAACCCGCCACGGTCGAGGATCGGAATACCCGTCGCGAGTACGCATTGCTTTGCGTGCGTGTCGAATTCGGCACCGTCGTTGGTGCGCACGGTCAGCGCGAGCCCGGCTCCCCTGCTTGAAACCTTCTGCACCCGTACCCCTTGCGCGAGCCGGCCGCCGCGTTCGTCGAGCTCGACGATCAAACTGTCCAGCAGCGGCATCGGGTCGAACTGCGCTTGCTCGGGTAACCGCACGCCGCCGGCGAACGGGAACGGCACGTCCGCCTCGTCCACCCAAGTGACGTCGAGACCCACGGACTTGCACGCCGCCAGCTCCTCGCGCGCAGACGAGAGCCCCTTCTCGGACTGGGCATAGGTGTAGGCGTCTTCGCGCTGCACCGATATGCCGTGCGCCTCGCAGTGCGCAGTCAGCCACTCCAAACCCTCGCGGTTGCCGTCCAGGTACTGCTCGGCTCGTTTGACGCCGTGTTTGCTGACGATCCTGGACATCTTGGTGCCCTGCAACAGCGAGATCTTCGCCGTGGTGTTGCCCGTGGCGCCCGCGCCCGGAAACTGGGCCTCGAGCACCAGGACGTCCTTGCCGGCCCTTGCCAGCAGGACGGCGGTGATCAGCCCGGTGATCCCCGCGCCGACGACCGCGACGTCGGCGGAGCGGTCGGCGTCGACCATCGGATTGGCTGGGATCGCACGGTTGTCTCGGTTTGCTAGCCACAGTGACGTCATGGCTTGCCTAGTACCCGTTCACCTCCATCCAAAACCGTGACGGCCGAAGGGTGTTGGACCGGAGTGTCTGACGGGTTTCGCCAGGCTCCACGGCTATCGTGTGGTCCGTTATGAGCGACCCGTTGGGGTTGTCGATCGGGACGACGAACTTGGTCGCGGCGCGTGTCGGCAATCAACCTGTGACGCGACGGTCCGTGCTGGCCCATTCCGACGGCACGGTGCTGAGCGGTTTTGTGGAACGCGTCGGCGACGCCGTGCCGTTGGTGGCCGCCGACGGCACGTCTCATTCGGCCGAACAACTGGTGGTCCATGCGCTGACCGCGATGGTCCAGGCCGGCGGGGATCAGTCACCGGCGGACATCGCCGTCGCGGTTCCCGCGCACTGGGGACCCGCGCCGCTGCGCGCGTTGCGCACCGCGATGCGCGCCAGTCCCGTGCTGGCGCCCGACGGTAGGCCCCCGCGCCTGCTCTCCGACGCCGTCGCGGCGTTGACCGCGCTGAACGTCAACCCCGGCCTCACGGCGCAGGGAGTCGTCGCGCTGCTGGACTTCGGTGGCGGCGGTACCAGCATCACGTTGGCCGACGCGGGCGCGAGGTTCGAGCCGATCGACGAGACCACGCGCTATGCGGAGTTCTCCGGTGACCAGATCGACCAGACGCTACTGGGCCTCGTGCTCGGCGAGGTCGGGCGAAGCGGGGAAGCCGATCCCGCGGGCACCGCCGCGGTGGGATCGCTGACCGTGCTGCGCGACGAATGTCGGCGCGCCAAGGAGCGGTTGTCGACGGAGACGACGACCGACATCGTCGCGGAGCTGCCGGGATACCGGTCGACCGTTGAGGTGTCACGCTCACAACTGGAGTCGCTGCTCGCCGAACCGCTGACCGGAGTGCTGGATGCGCTCGACGATACTTTGCGGCGCAACAGAATTGACCCAAGCGATCTGACCGCGGTGGCGGCGGTCGGTGGGGGTGCGAGTATCCCGCTGATCGGCCGGCGCCTGGCCGAGCACACGAGCGCGCCCGTGCTCACCACACCACAGCCGGCGTTCGACGCCGCGGTGGGCGCCGCGCTGCACGCCGCATACGGGGTGGCCGCCGACGCCGAAACCGGGGTCGCGCCGGCCCCGCTGGTGGACGCCCGAACCGGGGTGGCTCCGGTCCCGCCCGTCGGCGCCGACGCGCCGGGGTCATCGACGATGGGGGCGCTGGCCTGGTCGCAGGACGACGACGGTGCCGAAGAGCCGGTGCCATACACCGGCGCGGAGTCCTACGACACCGGCCTGACGGCGTCGCGCCCGCCGGTGCAGTACGTGCCGCCGACCGGTCCCATCGAAGAGCCCGGCATCTGGCAACGGCTTCCCGTGCTGGTCTTCGGTGTGGCAGCCGCCGTCGCGCTGATCGCCGTCGGCGGGGTGGCGTTCGCGCTCACCAGCGCGACGGACAGCGCCAGCACCCCTGAGGCGCCGCCCACGCCCGCAGCGCCCAACCCTCCCGCCTCGCCGCTGCCGCCGACCGATGCCGCGCCGCCGCCCGGCCCGGCGGTGGAGACCGTCACGGTGACCAGCGACCCGCCGCCACCCGAGACCACCCAGGCACCGCCGCCGCCGACGACGACCCAGGTCACCACAACCACGACGCCGCCCACTACGACCACCACCACGACCACCACCACGACGACCACGACCACTACGACGACGACTTCGCCGACGACCACCACGACGACCACGCCCACCACCACGACCACGACGACCACGGCCGCCCCGGTGACCACGACCCACTTGGTCGTGCCGGGCATCGGGTCGATCCCGATTCCGGTGCCCAACAATCCCAATCCGCCGGTGCCCTGAGGAGGCCGACGCATGCTGGCGAAACGATCCGTATTCGCGGGCGCGGCCGCGATCATGCTGATGGTTGTGATGTCGCCGTCGGCGGGGGCCACCCCGGCCCAGGGTGACGTCCAGCGCACCGATTTGGCCGAAGGCACGACCGACGCCCCGATCGCCATCGTCGCGGTGGGGCAGCCCACCACGCTTCATGTCCAGAACATCGTGCTCGGCCCCGCGGCCAGCAGCGGATGGCACACGCACCCGGGCCCGGAGTACTCGGTCATCAACGACGGCATCATGCGCGTGCGGACCGCGTCCGACTGTGCGTCCACGGCGTTCGGCGCGGGCCAGGCGATCTTCATCCCGGCCGGCGTTCCGCACGTCGTCTTCAACGAGACGGCGCAGCACGCCGAGGCGGTGGTCACCTACACGCTGCCCGCCGACCGGCCGGTCCGCGACGATGCGCCGGCGGCCTGCCCCGAGGGTTAGCGCGGGTACGGATATTCCGGTTCGTGGAACCGGTTGATGATCGGAATCCGCTCGATGATCCGGTCACGGAGCCGCGGTTTGGGCGGCGGAACGTAGGCCGGCTGTTGTGGTGGGACGTAGGCCGGCGGAGGCGGTGGCGGCACATACGCCGGAGCCGGGCCGGCCGGCGCTTCCGGGGCCGGCGGGGTGAACTCGGGGGCGGGCGGCACGTATTCGGGCGGATCGTACACCGGTTCGGCGACGGGCGCCGCGGGCGGCGGCGGAACCGCGACCGCGATGGTCTGCGCGACCACCTTGCGGGCCTCGGCCGGTGTCGACACCTTCTTCTCGGTCGGCTCCGAAGCCGCCGCGGCGCCTTCCGGCTCGTCGACCGGGTTCGCCGCGGACGCCGCCTGCGGCGACTCGGACGGCGTGCCGTGCGACAGGCTCAGGCCGACGGCGACCGACAGCGACACGACGAACGTCACCACCGCGGCCGCGAGGACCGACGCCAACGCGCCGACCTTCGACGGCAACCTCGGCGCCGCCGGTGCCGTCCCGGTGACCGCGCGCGCCGACGCCAGCGCCGCGCCGCGGGCGAGGGCCAGATCGGCGCCGGCCGCCGACAGGACCGGGGCCTCGGTGGACTCGGCGAGCCCGGACATCATCGCGTCGAGGTCCTCGGCGGACCCGAGCACGAAAACCGCATCCGGGTGCCACTCGTCGAGCTGCCACAGCGCCAGCACACTCTCCGCCGCGTCGGCACCGTCGGCAGGCCGGGCGACGCGGTCGACCGTCACACCGGCGGGCCTGACCACGGCGACCACCGTGGCATCGGGCTCACAGATGCATACGGCCAGGTCGTCGTAGCCGCCGATGTCGGCAACGCCCGCCGCCAGCGCGTCGGCGGCCTCGAGTTCGGAGACAGCGATCACGTTGCCGAAACCACGTGACGCCAGCGCGTCCAACACGCCGGAGGCGACGGTTTCGGACTCGTTTGTCCAGGTCACACCGATGGCGTGGATGGGCCCCTCGAGATCGTTGGCCAGGACGACGTCCAGCAGGTCCTCGGGTTCGACGGCCTCGGTGAGGTCGCAGGCGCCGCGGTCGACGGTGTCACCTTCGCCCGTCGTGCCTTCGACAAGCACCCAACGAACAGCGCTGGAAGTCATCGACAGACCCAGCACGAGGTTCATGGTCAAGCCCCCATCCCGCTGGCGATCGCCAAAGAGACTACCCCTCATCCCAGAGGCGGTATCCAGGCCCGTCAGGGCCGAAACGTCAGGCCGCCGTCGACGCTGATCGTCTGGGCGGTGATGAAGCTGCCGTCGTCGGAGAGCAGCAAGGCGGCCAGCGCGGCGACGTCATCGGGTGCTCCGAAGCGGGACTTGATCATCTGGCGTGCTCGCGCCTGATCGACGACGCCGTCGGGCATCGGCTGCTCGTCGAACTTGTAATGCCAGATCAGACCCGGTGCGATCGCGTTGGCGCGGATGCCTTTCGGCCCGTATCTGCGGGCGATGTGGCGCATCAACGCGAGCTCGGCGGCCTTGCTCATCTGATATGAGACCCGGGTGCTGGCGGCGTTGTACGCGTCTGCCGACGCGGTGAAAACGATTGAGCCACCGCCACTGTCGATCATCGCCGGTATCGTGTGCTTGGCGCAGATCACGAAACCTCTTGCGTTGACCCGCATCACATCGTCGAACACCTCGAGTGGCAGCTCGACGACACCACCGGGAAGGTACGCGTCGGCGGTGTTGGCGAAGTTGACGTGCATGCCGTCGAGGCGGCCGAAGGTGTCCACGGCCAACTTCACGATGGCGGCGACCGAGTCCTCGTCGGCGCCGTCCAGCGGTACACCGCGGATCCGTCCGGGCCGGTCGATGTCGGCGACGACGCCGCTCACCAGGTCCGCGTCGAGGTCGCCCAGGATCAGCAACGCGCCCTCGTCGGCGAAGCGCCGTGCGAGGCCGTTGCCGATGCCGCCGAGACCGGCGACGATGACGACCTTGTTCTCGAGCAGTCCCGCCATCAGTCGATTGTCCCCTGTCTGACCTGCGCGTTCGTCCGCCGGGGGTGCCATTGGTTGCAGCAAATGTAACGAATTGATATAGGCTGCAGCCCGTGGGTCGCCATTCCTTAGCCACGAAGCGGCGGAGGCCGCCGATGGGTGTGGCTGCGATCATCGCCCCGGCCGCGGTGCTGTTCGCGGTGGGGGGCGACGTCCATTCGCCCGCCGAGACCAGCCGCGACGCGGAATCCGTCGTCGCAAAGCCCGTCGCCGCGCCCGTCGAGGAGAACGTCGAGAACACCACGCCGTGCTGTGTCGAGTTGGTGGCCGCGCCGCCGACCGCCCCGCCGTTCATCGTCGACGAACCGGATGCGACGCCGCCTCCCGGTGAGGTGTTCGCGGCGTCGCGACTGCGGATAGTGGATCGGTCTCTGCCTGCGGGCGTGGCGCCGGAGCACGGGCTGCAGGTCAAGACGATCCTGACCTCGCGCGCCATCAGTGAGGCGTTTCCCGAGATCAGCAACATCGGCGGAGTCCGACCGGACTCACTTCGCTGGCATCCCAACGGCCTGGCGCTTGACGTGATGATCCCCAACCCGATGAGCGCCGAGGGCATCGCGCTCGGCAACGAGATCGTCTGGTACGCGCTGCGCAACGCGAAACGGTTCGGGCTACAGGACGTGATCTGGCGGGGCGTGTATTACACACCTGACGGTGCGAAGGGGTCCGGACACGGGCATTTCGACCACGTCCATATCACCACGATCGGCGGCGGCTTCCCCGACGGCGACGAGGTCTACCTCCGCTGACTCACGGCGGATATCGAATCCTTCAGTGCTGCACGCACTTTCGGGCTCAGTGATGCCCGGCGTCGTGCTCCTGTGAGTCCACCCCGGTGTTGCTGGGCGCTTCAGGCGCCGCAGGCGGTGGGGGCGCGGGGACACACGTCGGCGTGCCGTCGACAACGGATTCGGCTCCGACACATGCGGGTTCGGCCAGCGGCTGTGACGGCGTCTGGTTCAGCGCGGCCATTGCGGGTGCCGCAGCGAGCGCGACGCCGAGCGCGGCAGCGCTGAGAAATCGGCTGGTTGACTTTGGCAGATCGAACATTTCGCACCTCTTCGAATAGAGGTGTCGAGACTATCGGCGTCGAAAACTCCGGTGGTGGAATTTCACCAAATTCACACACGCAGAAACCCCGTGCGACAAGGTCTGAACTGGCGATACCCTGCGGATTCTTGGAAGTTTCTCAACGGGTGAGCAGTCAGCCGACTTTCTGCAGCTGGAACGGCGCGTGGGTGACGATTCCGCCTGCGCAGCCGTAGTTGGAGTCGGATGTCATGACACCGCTGAGCGTCACCGGATCCACCGACATCGACACCACGGCGGGCTCGTAGTGTCCGTCGTCGCAGATCAGGCCTCCTGGCTTGGAAACCGTGAAGTTCCATCGGCCGCCCGACAGCGTGGTGGGGGTCTGCCAGCCCTCGTTGCTGGAGACCGTGCCGGTGCAGCCGGCAGGACCGCAGTTCGTCGAGATGGTCCACACGTTCATGGGGTCGCCGTCGACTTCGCTGTATGCGCCGTTGAGCAGCGGCGGGTCGGCGGCGGCTGCGCCGGCGAGGGCGACGGCCGCGAACGCAGGCGGGACGGCGGCGACCAGGGTGCGAAAGACCCACGAGATCGTTGTCATAGTGATCAGGAATCTAACGGTCGCGTCACCACCGCGACGCCAGCGACGCGCCCCCGTCGCCGAATCGAGATCGTGGAGCCTGCCGGCACCGCCGCGCCGATCAGCCCGCTGTCACCACCGCGGGATGCACTTCCACGGGCTGTGCACGCACTTCCACGGGCTCCGCACGACTTTCCACGGTGTCCAGTGATGTCTCCACGGTGACCAGTGAGGGGTCCCGTGCGGGCGGAGCGGCGCGTTGAGTTCGCCCGCGCTCATCGAAGCGGGGGCGGGGACGCTAGCTCCATTGTCTGCCTGGGCGGTGCCGACGCCCGCGACGCTCAGGCTGGTGAGGGCCGCGCCGATGGTCACGACTTTCCAGGTGGCCGGTCGTTCCACTGATCTTTCCCTTCGCTTCCCGGTCGTTTCGCTCCCCCGGCCCACAGTCCAGTTTTGCGCGAATCACCAAGGGCTGCAAGGCGCAGATTGGGATTTTCACGTCGTACCCGACAGCCATCGCATCGCCACGTCCAGCAGGTCCACGGTATGCCGGGGCCAGTGGGGATGCTGCAGGCGAAACGGCCCGGTGGCCAACCCGACCAGCGCCGCCGCCGTCCGCTGTCGTAGTTGTCGAGCCGCCACCCGCCGCTCCGCGTGGGCGAGGGCGGCGTCCGCGTACCGGGTGGCCACTTCGGTGCTGGTGTCGTCGAGCGCCACCGCCGACAAATGCGCGAGCAGCGTCGCCCACTCGTCAGAGCGTTCTCCGGGCCCCGCGCTGTCGATGTCGAGAACGGCGGTCACGACCCCGTTTTCGGCGAAGAGCTGGCCTTCATGGAAGTCGCCGTGGACCGGCACCAACTCCTCCCGCTCGGCTTCGACCTCGAGCAGTGCCTCCACCACGTCGGTGAGCCGGGCCAGCACCGCGGGCTCGTCGGTGGCCGCGCACCGCAACGCGCCCGCGTGGTATTCGACCAGCTCCAGATGTGACGGTTCCCGCTCGAGCGACATCAGTTCGTCCGGCAGCGCGTCCAGGACCGATTCCAGCGCTTCGGGTGCGGGCAGCGCGGCGCCGCCGTCGGTGATCAGCGAGTCCAGGGCAGTTCCGCGCGCTTCGGGCAGCACGATCACACCATCCGCGGTCGAGGCGAGCACCGGGGGAACGGGAATATGGCGGAATGTGAGGTCATGACGATGGCAGAGATCGGCCACCGCCGAGGGCCGCACCACCTTGACGAACCACCGGAAGCGACCGTCGTGCACCTCGAGCACGGCGTGCCGCGACGGCAGGTACCGCAGTGGGCGGATGTCGAGGGACGACGACTCGCTCAGCCCGAACTCGCGGAACAGCTCGGCCAGCAGGGCAGGGGCGCTCGCCGTCGGTAGTGCGGGTAGGGCGGGATCGCGGGGCCAGGCCCAGATCCCGACCTCGACGTGCTCGCCGCGGTACTCGCCCGCGACGACGGCCGCGCCCGGCGGAATCCGCTTTCCGGTTGTGGCGCCGAGAAATTCCGTCGTCACCGTGCCGTCGGCGCGGCGCACCCCCGCCACATACGCCACGATCGCGGCACCCGAGGGGTCCACGTTGACCTCGGCCGCGCGTAGGTCCTCCAGTTGGCAGTCGTATTCGGCGATCGCGGCGGCGAGCACGTTCGGGCCTTCCGGACCGAGCAGCAGATCAAGCGCCGGGATAGCCACATCGCCGAGGCTAACGACCTTAGGCCGGCGGCGACATTGGAGCCGGTGACGGGAATCGAACCCGCGTTCTCAGCTTGGGAAGCTGATGTTCTGCCATTGAACTACACCGGCCTGTTTGAGCACGAAGGCTAACATCCGAGCGGCTACGCTCGTCGGGTGCTGCTCTCCGACCGCGACATCCGCGCCGAAATCGCCGCCGAGCGGCTGGGCCTCGACCCGTTCGACGACAGCCTTATCCAGCCGTCGAGCATCGACGTGCGCCTGGACAACCTGTTTCGGGTGTTCAACAACACCCGCTACACCCACATCGATCCGTCCCTTCAGCAGGACGAGCTGACCAGCCTGGTGCAGCCCGAACCGGGGGAGCCGTTCGTGCTGCATCCCGGCGAGTTCGTGCTCGGGTCGACGCTGGAGTTGTGCACCCTGCCCGACGACCTCGCCGGCCGCTTGGAGGGGAAGTCATCGCTGGGCCGTCTCGGCTTGCTGACCCACTCCACCGCGGGCTTCATCGACCCCGGCTTCTCCGGGCACATCACGCTCGAGCTGTCCAACGTCGCCAACCTGCCCATCATCCTGTGGCCGGGCATGAAGATCGGCCAGCTCTGCCTGCTGCGGTTGACCAGCCCCGCCGAGCACCCCTACGGCAGCGCCAAAGTCGGCTCGAAGTATCAGGGCCAGCGCGGACCGACGCCGTCGCGGTCGTATCAGAACTTCCTCAAATCGAGCTGACGCCGGCCAGGCGGAGAGGGCGGCTCGAGGCGAATTTTTCGCGCCCTGGGAGCAGAGTGAACGGGCTGGCGCGCTCGCCCGTTGATCCGAGTAGGGTCGAAGTGCCGACATCAACTTAATCGCCATCAGCTAATGGCACTTTAGAACGTAACGCCGAGGCCGTTTGGGCCGATTAAGTACTAGTCGCCGGTTTGTGTGAAAAGCGGGGCGGAGCGAAGACCTAGACAGCGTAGCAAATAGTTTTGGAGGGTCAGTGGACATCGTTCTCGGTGTGTCGATGACACCCACGACGGTCCGCATGGTGCTGGTCGAGGGCGAGAAGGCCGACGGCGTCACCGTCGACCACGACGTCTTCGACGTCACGAACGAACCCGGCTCGGCAACGTCGAGCGCGCCCAGCCAGGTGATCGATGCTGTGCTGGGCACCAAGGAGAGCGCCGAAACCGGCGGACACCATCTCAAAGCGATCGGTGTCACCTGGAGCGACCACACCGAAGCCTCGGCGCTGCGCGAAGGGCTGGCCGCCCGTGGCATCGACGACGTCATGCTGGTCTCCGACGGCCACGCCGCTGCGGCGCTCGCGCAGGCGGTGGGCCGAGCGGTCGGATACGACACCACCGCGCTGTTCTTCATCGACCGCGACACTGCGACGCTGTCGGTCGTGCAGACCGACGACGGGTCGGTCGTCAAGGTGCTCAGCCGAACCCTGCACAGCGGCGACGCGATGGCCGTGCTCGCCGAGATGGCCGCCGCGGTCGACGCGCAGGAGTCGCCGCCGCAGGCCATGTTCGTCGTCGGCTCCGGCGTCGACATCACCTCGGTGAAGAACCACCTCGAACATCTCGTCAGCCTGCCCGTGAGCGCGCCGGACGAACCCGACCTCGCGCTGGCCCGCGGCGCCGCGCTGGCCGCCGCCAACGCCCCGGCGTTCGAGGCATCCACCGTCGGGCTGGCCTACTCCCAGGATCCCGACGGCCCCACCGCGGGCAGCGCCTACGCCGCGCTGGCCGCCGCGCAGACCCAGATGGCGCCGTTCGACGGCGGCGAACCGTCCTTCGACGATGACGAGCCGCAGACCGACATTCAGGTGGCGGGTGAGGAGCGCAAGCCCTTCCTTCTCGTCGGCAGCGCGCTGACGTCGATCTTCGTCGTCGGCGTGGTGGCGCTGGTCATCTCGCTGGCGGTCAGCATCCGCCCGACGGCCGACCAGCGGCCGAGCCCGGGACAGAGCGCGATCGTGCCGAGCACGATCGCGCCGGCCCCGCCGCCGTCGGTGCAGCGGGAAGCCCAGCCGGTCGAGGCGCCGCCACCGCCACCGCCGCCGCCGGCCGAGACCATCAAGGCCCCGATCCCCGTCGTGCAGGAGGCTCCGCAGGCTCCGCCGCGCACGGTGTACGTCGAGGCGCCCGCGCCCGCCCCACCGCCAGCGGCGCCGCCGCCGGCTCC
>NZ_ATDN01000036.1 GCF_004014805.1 Mycolicibacterium elephantis DSM 44368 | reverse complement strand
AACCTCCACGGTCAGGAAATGTTTCCCTGACCGTATGAATCCGCCCGAGTAAAAACGCCCAAAAGGTAGATCTCGCGCCGCCCAGGTGCGCGGGTAACGTCGAAGCATGACCCGGGCCGCCGAACTTCCGCCGCTGCACATGCGGCGCGACGGGCTGGAGCCGACGTCGGCGCTGCGGGAGATCCGGGACAACACCGGCGTCCGCACCGTGACGAACTCGTTCGGGATGCAGGTCTACCTGATCACCCGGCACGACGACATCAAGGCCGTGCTGTCGGACCACGAACGGTTCTCCAACAGTCGCCCGCCCGGCTTCGTGCTGCCCGGCGCGCCAACGCTTTCCGAGGAGGAGCTGACCAGGGCCCGCTCCGGCAACCTGCTCGCCCTCGACCCGCCTGAACACCAGCGGCTGCGCCGGATGCTCACCCCGGAGTTCACCATCCGCCGGATGAACCGGCTGGAACCGCGCATCGCGGAGATCGTCGACCAGCAGCTCGACGCCATGGCCGCCGCCGGTCCGCCCGTCGATCTGGTGGAGACGTTCGCGTTACCGATCCCGTCGCTGGCGATCTGCGAGCTTCTCGGCGTGCCCTACGACGACCGCGACGAATTCCAGCAGCGCAGCGCGCGTCAGCTCGACCTGTCCGTGCCCATTCCCGAACGGCTGGACCTGCAGCGGCAGGGCCGCGCCTACATGGGATCGCTGGTCGAGCGGGCCCGGCGCAATCCGGGCGACGACATCCTCGGCATGCTGGTGCGTGAGCACGGCGCCGACCTCACCGACGACGAGCTCGTCGGCGTCGCCAGCCTGCTGCTGCTGGCCGGGCACGAGACCACGTCGAACATGTTGGGGCTGGGCACGCTGGCGCTGCTGCGGCACCCCGACCAGCTCGCCGCGGTGCGCGACGATGCCTCCGTCGTCGCGCCAGCCGTTGAGGAGCTGATGCGCTGGTTGTCGATCGTGCACAACGCGATCCCGCGCTACACCACCACCGACGTCGAGGTGGCCGGGGTGAAGATTCCGGCCGGCGAACTCGTGTTCGTCTCGCTGCCGTCGGGCAATCGGGACCCGGACTTCATCGACTCACCCGACGTGCTGGACATCCGGCGCGGCGCGATCGGACATCTCGGGTTCGGCCACGGGGTCCATCACTGCCTCGGCGCGCCGCTGGCCCGAATGGAGATGCGCATCGCGTTTCCCGCACTGCTGCGCCGCTTTCCGACCCTGGACCTGGCCGAGGACTTCGACGATGTGCAGTTCCGGTCGTTTCACTTCATCTACGGTCTGAAATCATTGAAGGTGAAATGGTGAGAGTGCAAGCCGATCGCGACGTGTGCATACAGGCGGGCAACTGTGTGATGGTTGCCGGCGAGGTGTTCGACCAGGATGACGACGGCATCGTGACGGTCCTGGTGGACTCGGACGGCGGAGCCGTCCAAACGGCCGAGGTGCCTGGCGACCAGCTGGCCGTCGTGGAGGAGGCGGTCAAGCTGTGTCCGTCGCAAGCGCTCCGGCTCGTCGAGTGAGCAGCAGCAGACTCACGCACAGCACCCACAGCGGGAACGCCAGCAGCAGCCACATCGAGACGTCGCTGGCCACCAGGATGCCCACCGCGGCAAGGTAAGTCGCCACCACCAGCCAGCGCGGCATCAGGCTCGTCTTCAGCCAGATGGTGGCCAGCGTGATCATGAACACCGCGGCCATCCGCAGCCCGTACGTGTTGCCGAATGCCAGCGTGAGCTCGCGGGCGAACTCTGCCGTGGTGCCGTTGCTGTGTGCTGCGGCCATATTCGTCGCCGAGGCAGCGAACATCATTGCCAGAAACAACAATCCGCTGCCGATGAACACCGTCGAGAAGAACTTGTCCTCGTACCCGCCGAAACCGTCGCGCACCACGCCGATGAACCACAGGAACGCGATGCCCGCGAACGGCATCAGGGTCGCCGCCACCCGGGTGCGCGCGTCGCCGCCGTCGGGCATTGCAGTGCGCATCAGCACCATCACCGTGGTGAACAGCACCGCGAACAACACCCCGGCGAGCGCCGCCGCGCGGGGCGTCGAAAGCCGGTGTCGAACTGGGACCGTCATGGCTGGCCCGGCAGTAACCGGATCATCAGCCCGTGGGCCTCGGCGAGCAGGTTGCCCTCGGGGTCTCGGAGTTCGGCGTTGACGAACGCCTTGCGGCCCTCGGCTTTTCGCATCCAGCCGCGCGCGGTCAGCGGCGTGTCGATCGGGGTCACCTTGCGGTAGTCGACGTGCAGGAACGCGGTGCGGCTGATCGGCCGGCCGACGGCGTGGATCACCATGCCGAACACCGAGTCGAACAGCAGCGGCAGCACACCGCCGTGGACGGCGGAGTTGCCGCCCACGGAGAACCGGCTGAACTGCACGGTGAGCGTCACGCCCTCGGGGCTGAGGGTGACGTCGCGGTACGGCGGCATGAGCAGGCTGCCCGCTCCCGGCAGCGACGGCACCCGGTTGGCCGGGCCGACGCCTTCGGGCGCCTCGAAGGGATCGAGCAGCTTGACCAATTCCTCTGCGCGGTCGGCGGCTTGATCCCAGGTGTCGTCGTCGGGGTCGGCGGAGACCGCCAAATCCTGCAGGCGACGCATCGCGGTCAGGAACCGGCCGAACCCCGGCCCCGGCGTCGCGGGCTCGAATTCGGGGAAGCCACCGTGCTTGTCGTAGTCCGGATCGACCAGATGTGGGTCATCGCTCACGGGCGGGCCGCCAGGATGTCGCGACGCACAATGGTCTGGTCACGGCCCGGTCCCACACCGATACACGAAACATACGCTCCGGCAAGCTCTTCCACTCGCAGCACGTAGTCGCGCGCCTTCGCGGGCAGGTCGTCGAACTCGCGGGCGCCGGAGATGTCCTCCCACCAGCCGGGCATCTCCTCGTAGATCGGCTCGGCACTGGCGATGTCGGACTGGGTCATCGGCATATCGGTGAGGCGCTGGCCGTTCACCCGGTAGCCCACACACACCGGCACGGTCTCGAGGCTGGAGAGCACGTCGAGCTTGGTCAGGAAGTAATCGGTGATGCCGTTGACCCGCGTTGCGTAACGGGCGATCACCGCGTCGAACCAGCCGCAGCGGCGCCGTCGGCCCGTGGTGACACCGAACTCGCCGCCGGTCTTGGACAGGTATTCGCCCTTCTCGTCGAACAACTCGGTGGGGAACGGGCCCGAGCCGACCCTCGTGGTGTACGCCTTGAGGATGCCGAGGACGGTGGTGATGCGGGTGGGGCCGATTCCGGAGCCGACCGCGGCGCCGCCGGCGGTCGGGTTCGACGATGTCACATAGGGATACGTGCCGTGGTCGACGTCGAGCAGCGTGCCCTGCGACCCTTCGAGCAGGACCGTCTCCCCCTTCTCCAGCGCCGAGTTGAGCAGATAGCGGGTATCGGCGATGCGCTGCTGGAACCCCTCGGCCTGCTCCAGCAGGGTTTCGACCACTTCGTCGGCCTCGATGGCCTTGCGGTTGTAGATCTTGACGAGCACCTGGTTCTTGAACTCCAGTGCGGCTTCGATCTTTTCGGACAGCAGCACCGGGTCGCGAACATCGGCGACGCGAATTCCGATGCGGGCGATCTTGTCCTGGTAACAGGGGCCGATGCCGCGGCCGGTGGTGCCGATCTTCTTGCTGCCCGCATAGCGTTCCACGACCTTGTCGATCGCCACGTGATACGGCATGAGCAGGTGCGCGTCGGCCGAGATCAGCAGCCGCTCGGTGTCGATGCCGCGGTCCTCCAAGCCTTTCAGCTCGGTGAGCAGCACCCCGGGATCGACCACCACGCCGTTTCCGATGACGTTGGTGACGCCGGGAGTGAGGATGCCCGAGGGGATCAGGTGAAGGGCGAAGTTCTCACCGTTGGGCAGCACGACGGTATGGCCGGCATTGTTGCCGCCCTGGTAACGCACCACCCACTGGACCCGCCCACCGAGTAGATCGGTGGCTTTTCCTTTGCCCTCGTCGCCCCATTGTGCGCCGATGAGCACGATTGCCGGCATGGCATATTCTCCCGCTAATCTGCAACAACACTGCAGCCGGTGAGCCACCTTATCCCAGCCGCACGTGAGGAGCCGCGTTGAGCGCCGCTGATGTCGTGGTGTTGCCGTTCGGTGGGCGTCGACTGCCCCGTGCGCTGCGCAACCTCCCCGTCGCCGATACGCCCGAGGTCAGCTGTCGCCGGATGATCGTCGTGGGTTCGCACGCCGACCTGGCAAGTGTGCTGACGCAGCTGCTGCGCGCCGACCGGCTCGACGTCGAGGTCGCACACGTGCGGCGTTTCTGGCAGGCGCGACGTGCGATACGCGGCGTCGCCACCCGAGTGCCGCTCATCCGCGACGAAACCGGCACCGTGATCGTCGGCGCGGCGGAATGGCGCGGCGACCCTGCGGGTTCGGCGCTGCACGGCGAGGCCGTCGTCGACGACACCGTGCTGTTCGACGGTGACGTGCCCGGGGTCCGCGTTGAACCCACGCTGATGATGCCCGGGCTGCGCGCGGCGGTGCTGCGACGAGGCCGGCTGCGCTGGGTCACCGGACGCGCCGCTCAGCTTGGCACGACGGGCGCGATCGTGCGCCGCGACGGTGTGCCGGGGCGGCGGCCGGTACGGCGCTCGACGTTCTACCGGCACACCGAGGGCTGGCTGCGGGTGGGCTGACGCCGCCCGCCCGCCCGCCGCGTGCCGAGACCGACGAAATGGTGGATTTCTCTCGCACTTTTCCGCCCGTTTGTCCCTTTCGGCGAAGCGGTAGCGTCACTAGCCGTGACCATCCGTCCGCTGAACCAGTCGGTGCGGCCCAGCCCGATCTTCCTCGCGATCGTCGCGCTCACGGCGGTCGGCGGGGTGCTGGCGTGGATCTCCGCCGATGCACCGGACCTGCTGGCCTACGTCGGGGTGTTCATCTTCGTCATCGCCGGCTGGGTGGTGACGCTGTGCCTGCACGAGTTCGCTCACGCCTTCACTGCGTGGCGCTTCGGCGACCACGACGTGCCGGTCCGCGGTTACCTGACGCTGAACCCGTTCAAGTACTCCAACCCGCTGCTGTCGATCGGGTTGCCGATCCTGATCATCGCGATCGGCGGCATCGGGCTGCCCGGCGGGGCGGTGTGGGTGCGCACGTCGTTCATGACCCGACGGCAGAAGACGCTCGTCAGCCTCGCGGGCCCGGCCACCAACCTGGCGTTCGCGGTCTTGCTGCTGACGCTCACCGCGCTGATGCGCGACGCGCAGCGCTCGGTGTTCTGGTCCGGGATGGCGTTTCTGGGCTTTTTGCAGGTGACGGCGTTCGTGCTCAACATGCTGCCGATCCCCGGCCTCGACGGCTACGGCGCGCTGGAACCGCACCTGAGCCCCGAAACCCAGCGGGCGCTGCAACCGGCCAAGCAGTGGGGCTTTTTCATCCTGCTGATCCTGCTGCTCACCCCGGGGCTCAACCAGTGGTTCTGGGACATCGTGCTGTGGTTCTTCGACATCTCCGGCGTGCCCCGCCAGCTGGTGGGCGCGGGAAGCGCGCTGACCCGGTTCTGGTCGGCCTGGTTCTGACGCGGCGGGCCCCGACCCGCGAGTGTGCGTCCCCCATACGCCCCGCCCGGCGTGTCGCGTACGAAACCGCACACCCGGCGAGCCAGCACACCCCGCGGGCGAACCCTTGACATATGCGTATTTATGCATATATTGCTGGCATGGGTGTCGGACATGATCACAGTTCGGTTGATGCCCGCGTCTCGCGGATGGTCATCGCCGCGGCGATCCTCACCGCGTTCTTCGCGCTGGAGCTGACGACCGCGCTGGTGATCAACTCGATCGCCCTGCTGGCCGACGCCGGCCACATGCTCACCGACCTGGTCGCGATGTTCATGGGCCTGACCGCGGTGCTGCTGGCCCGCCGCGGCAGCACCTCGCCCGCGCGCACCTACGGCTGGCACCGCGCCGAGGTGTTCACCGCCGTGGCCAACGCCGTGCTGCTGGTCGGGGTGGCGGCATTCATCCTCTACGAGGCGTTCGAGCGGCTCGGCGATGCGCCCGACGTGCCCGGCGTGCCGATGATCGTCGTCGCGCTGGCCGGGCTGGCCGCCAACGCCGTCGTCATGCTGCTGCTGCGGTCGCACTCCGAGAAGAGCCTGGCCGTCAAGGGCGCCTACATGGAGGTCCTCGCCGACACCGTCGGCAGCGTCGGCGTGCTGATCGCGGGCATCGTCACGGTCACCACGCACTGGCCCTACGCGGACGTGGTGGTCGCCGTGTTCGTCGCGCTGTGGGTGTTGCCGCGGGCGTTCTCGCTGGCCCGCGCCGCTCTGCGGATCCTGTCGGAGTCCTCACCGGCCCACATCGACGTCGACGAGTTGCGCACCGCGCTGTGCGAGGTCGAGGGCGTCACCGATGTCCACGACCTGCACGTGTGGACGCTGGTGCCCGGCAAGGACATGGTCACCGCCCACCTGACCAGCGCGCGAGATTCCGCGTCGGTGCTCGACGACGCGCGTGCGGTGCTGACCGCGCGCGGCTTGGATCACTCCACGGTGCAGGTCGAACCGCCCGACGACGCCGCGGACTGCAAGTGCGAAGCGGAGTGACCGCTCAGCTCAGGCCCAGCGCCGAACGCGCGCCGGGGTCGCAGTCGTCGAGCAGGTCCAGGCAGCGCTGGTACTCGTCGGTCTCCCCGATCGCCTCGGCGGCGCGGGCCAGCGCGGCCACACACCGCAGGAACCCGCGGTTGGGTTCGTGGCTGTAGGGGACCGGTCCGAAGCCCTTCCAGCCGTTGCGCCGCAACTGATCCAGCCCACGGTGATAGCCCGTGCGGGCATACGCGTAGGCGGTGACGGCCTGGTCCTCGGCCAGCGCCGCCTCGGCCAGCGCCGCCCACGCCACCGACGCCGACGGATGCGCCGCGGCCACGATGGCGGGATTCTCGGCGGCGGCCAGCTCCGCTTCGGCGGCGCTGTCACCGGGAAGCAACACGGGATCCGGTCCGAGGAGATCACCCATCCGCGTCATGGCCCCATTGTGCCGTGCGGCGGGCAAAGCATGGAGCCGGCCGGATGGTTAAGCTTCCGGCCGTAGCGTCGTAAGGGAGGAAAGCCGCACGGATGCCGAACCCATCAGGGCCTGACCAGCCAGATGACGAAGTCGACGTGACCCCCGCCGACGACACCCCACACACCGACGACGCCGATGCCGACCGGGCGGACTCCGACGAGCCGGCCGACGACGCGCGCCACGATTCCGAGGCCGCCACCGAGGTGCTGCCGCCGCCGGATCCCGATCACGAGCCGGCCACCGAGGTGATCTCGCAAGCCGACGCGCCCACCGAGGAGAGCCCGGCAAGCCAGCCCGCCGAACGCCGGTTCACCGCGCCGTCGGGGTTCGACGCCGGCTCCACGCAGAAGATCGACACCCCGCAGGATCCTGCCACCGAGGTGTTCTCTCCGCCGCCCGGCGCGGTGCCGCAGCAGAAACCCGTTGCGCCACAGATGATTCCACCGCGGGACGATGCGCCCAAGTCGCCGCAGAACCGGCGCAGCTGGGGCTGGGTGATCGCGGTCGTGCTGGTGATCGCGGCGCTGGCGGCCGTCGCTGTGCTCGGCACCGTGCTGCTCACGCGCAGCTCGGAGTCCAAGGTGTCGCAGGAGGACCGGGTCCGTTCGACGATCCAGAACTTCGACATCGCGATCCAGAACGGCGATTTGGCGACCCTGCGCAGCATCACCTGCGGCGCCACCCGCGACAGCTACGTCAAGTACAACGACCAGTCGTGGGCCGAGACGCATGCCCGGGTCGCCGCGGCCAAGCAGTACCCGGTGGTTGCCAGTATCGACGAGGTGGTGATCAACGGCGACCACGCCGAGGCCAACGTCACCACATTCATGGCGTTCGCCCCGCAGGTGCGCTCGACCCGAAGCTTCGACCTACAGTTCCGCGACGACCAGTGGAAGATCTGCCAGGCCCCCAACAGCTAGACGGTCAGCACCATCCGGTAGCGCGCGCTGCCCGCCTCCATCGCGGCGTACGCGTCGGCGGCCTCGGTCAGCGGCCGCTCTTCGATCCAGGCGCGCACCCCGCTCTGCACGGCGAACCGCATGGTCTCCTCGACATCGCGCGACGTGCCCGACGGGTGCCCGACCACGCGTCGCCCGGCCATGATCAGGTCCGCGGGGCTGATCGGCAGCGGATCGGCCGACACGCCGCAGATCACGAGTTCGCCCTCCGGGCCCAGACCGCCGACGGCTTGGCCGATGGCCGCCGAGTTCGCCGCGGTCGCCAACACCACGGTCGCGCCGCCGAGCGCCTGAAGCGCCGCCGCGACGTCCTGGGCGGTCGAATCGATGTAGTGGTGCGCGCCGAGCGTGCGGGCGTCGTCGGCCTTGTCGACGCCGCGGGCGATCGCGACCGTCTCGAAGCCCATCGCCCGTGCCCACTGGACCCCGAGGTGTCCGAGCCCGCCGACGCCGACGACGGCGAACAGGTCACCGGGCGCCGCCGCGGTGCGCCGCAGGCCGTTGAAGGTTGTGACGCCGGCGCAGCCCATCGGTGCGGCCTCGGCGAATGACAGCTCGTCGGGGATGCGGGCCAGTGCGGTCACCGGGACGACGACCGACTCGGCGTACCCGCCGGGGTAGTGCCAGCTCGGCACCTGCATCCGCTCGCACTGCATGAACTTGCCCGTGCGGCACGGCACGCATCGGTTGCAGTTGCCGCCGAACCAGCCGACCGCGACCCGGTCACCGACCGTGAAGGTGTCGACGCCGTCACCGATTTCGGCGATCGTGCCCGCGATCTCGTGGCCCGGGGTGACCGGCCACGTCATCTGGGGAAAGCCACCGTTGACGATGCCGTGGTCGGTGCCGCACACCCCGCACGCGGCGACCGTGATGCGTACGTGGTCGCGCGGCGGCGACGCCGTCTCGACCTCGCTCAGCACCAGCGGCGCACCTGCGGACTCGACCAGCACGGCTTTGTGAGTGGGCATATTCGGACCCTAGCGGCGCCGACGCGGGTGCGCCTGCCGTCGACGTTTCCTGGATCAACGACGCCGACCGGTATGTTGGGGCGTTGTGACCACCACGGCCCTCTTCGCGGCGAGCGACCGACTGGCGCTCATGCCCGACTTCCTGGACCCGATGACGCTGCTGGGCTACTTCGGGGCGTGGGCGCTGGTCGGTCTGCTGCTGGTGATCTTCGTCGAGTCGGGGGTGCTGTTCCCGGTCCTACCCGGTGATTCGCTGCTGTTCGTGGCGGGCATGCTGGCCGCGGGCACCGCCGCGCTGGCCGCGGAGGGCGGCCAGACCATCAACTTCCAGCTGTGGCAGCTGCTGGTGTTCATCCCGATCGCGGCGATACTCGGTGGTCAGGCCGGCTACTGGATCGGGCGCAACGTCGGCACGGCGATGTTCAAGCCCGACGCCCGGTTCCTCAAGCAGCGGTACCTCGACGAGGCGCACGAGTTCTTCGTGCAGCGCGGCCCGTTCGCGATCGTGATCGCCCGGTTCGTGCCGATCGTGCGGACGCTGGCGCCGTTGACCGCGGGCGCGGCCCGGATGAGCTATCCGGTGTTCGCGCTGTACAACATCATCGGCGCCGTCGTGTGGGGCGTCGGGTTGACGCTGCTCGGCTACTGGCTGGGCCAGTTCGAGTTCATCCAGAACCTGCTGGAGCCGATCGTCATCGCGATCGTGGTGGTGTCGGTGATGCCGATGCTGCTGGAGTGGCTCAAGCGTCGCCGCGCCTCCAAGCGCGCCGGCGGGACCGCGCAGCCCGCCACCGAGCACCCGTCCTAGACCGCCTGGTCGGCCAGCACGGCGAACAACTTCTTCAGCCCGGTCAGGGAGTGCGCGGGCAGAAAGTGATCGCAGTAGGGCATCGCGGCGGCCATCGAACCGGCCAGCGGGCGGAAGTCGGGGTGTGCGGCACGGGGGTTGAGCCACACCAGGGTCTGCGCGCGCCGACGCACCCGCGCCAGCGCCCGCTCCAGAATCTCCGGCGGATCACTGTCCCATCCGTCGGAGGCGATGATCACCACCGCGCCGCGTAGCGCGTTGCCGTGCGGCGCCGACAGCAGCTCGCCCACGCAGTGACCGACGCGTGTTCCGCCGTACCGGTCCGTGACCTTGGCGTTGGCCTTGGCCAGCGCCACCTCTGCGGAACGATGCGACAGCGCCGCGGTGAGCCGGGTCAGCGATGTCGAGAACGCGAACACCTCGGGCCGGATTCCTTTGTGCCGCAGGGCCGCAGCACGCATCAGGTGCAGGTAGACGGTGGCGTAGGGCTGCATCGAGCGGCTGACGTCGCACACGAGCACGACGCGCCGGGGGTGCGCACGGGCGCGGGTGCGCGCCACCCGCATCGTCTCCCAGCCCGTCTCCCGCGACTGCCTCATGGTCGCCCGCAGGTCGATGCGTTTGCCATGGCGGTGCGGTTCGGAGCGCATGCTGCGGCGCTGTGGCCAGCGCACGACGGACTGTTCGAGCCACCGGCCGAGCAGCCGCAGCTCGTCAGGGTCGAAGCGTTCGAAAGGTTCGTCGGCAGACGCGACGATCCGGCTGGGCAGGGTGTCGGGGATGCCGTACTCGCTGTCGTGGGGGTCGGTCGCCGTCACCGATGCCGGCCTGGTGCTCCACGGCAGCCCGCCGTCCGCGACGGCCTGCTCGCGGCCGGGCACCGCCGGGTCGGCCGCGGCGGTGGTGCCGAGGCTGCGTTTGAGCCCCGGCGGGTCCACTCCCAGCACCGCGTCGGCGAACACGGCCTCGAACACCGCGTCGAACGGGGCGATGTCCTCCACCCGGTTCACCAGGGTCAGCCGCGCCGCCCAGTACAGCTGTGTTCGGGTGGTGGGCCAAACCCGTTGCAGCACATCGACGAATCCCGCTGGGCCGCTGGCGGAGACCGCGACACCGCCGCTGTGCAGTCGATCCACCAGCGCAACGGCGAAGGCGGCGATGTCGACGCCACGCAGCAGATACGGCGTTGACATCAGTTGCCGCGCCGGGCCTTTCGCACGAGTATGAACACCACAGCCGCGATGAGGACGGCCCCGAGTACCGCGGGCGCGTACTTCTTCAGCGCGCCGCCCCCGGCGAGTTCGAGCAGGTCGATGGCCTCCGGCTCACGCTTGGCCGTGCCGATGTCGATCACCGGAGCGGCCTCGCCGTGTTCCGGTACGGGCACCGCGGCCTTCTCGGCGGCCAGTTTCTGCTCGAGCTCGTCGACGAACTGGCCCAGCAGCTTCTCGGAAACCTGTTGCAGCATGCTGCTTCCGAACTGGGCGAGCTTACCGACGATCTTCAGGTCGGTGTCGACGGTGACCCGGGTGTGCTCGCCCGCGTCGTGCAGCTGGGCGACGACGGTGGCGGCGGCGTTGCCCGTGCCGCGGGCCTCCTTGCCCTTGGCGTCGATGACCGCGCGGTACTTCTCGTCGTCCTGTTCGACGAACCGCACCTTGCCGCTGAACTCACTGGTCACCGGGCCGACCTTGACCTTGACCTTACCGAGCACGTCGTCGCCGTCACGGCCCGTCATCTGCGCTCCCGGCATGAGGGGGATGACCTGTTCGAGGTCGGTCAACACCCGCCAGGCGTCCTCGACGGGCACGCTGACGGTGAACTCGTTTGCGATCTTCATCAAGCATTTCCTCTCAGTCTCAACGGTATTCGACGAATGCGTCCCTGATCAGAGCGCGGTCATCGGGGGTCTTGGCCAGGGCACCCAGGCTGGCCAGCCCACGTTCGGTGTCCGCGGCGACCAGGTCGGTCACCCCGAGCGCGACCAGCGCGGCGACCCAGTCGATGGTTTCCGCGATGCCCGGCGGCTTGTCGAGGTCGAGGCTTCGTGCCGCGCCGACGAACTGGGCGGCGTGCTCGATGAGCGGGGCGCTCGCGCCCGCCACGGTGCGGCGCACGATGTCGGCCGCGCGCACCGGGTCGGGGTAGTCGATCCAGTGGTACAGGCAGCGGCGCCGCAACGCGTCGTGCAGATCTCGGCTGCGGTTGGAGGTGAGCACGACGATCGGGGGCTGCTGCGCGACAAAGGTGCCCAATTCCGGCACGGTGACGGCTGCCTCGCCCAAGAACTCCAGCAGCAGTGCCTCGAACTCGTCATCGGCACGGTCGATCTCGTCGATCAGCAGCACCGGCGCACCCGGTCCGCGATATCGGACGCACTGCAGAATCGGCCGGTCGACCAGATAGGCCTCGGTGTACAGGTCGGACTCGTCGATCCCGGTGCCGCGTGCTTCGGCCAGCCGGATGGACAGCAGCTGACGCTGGTAGTTCCAGTCGTAGAGCGCCTCGGCGGCGGTCAGGCCCTCGTAGCACTGCAACCGCAGCAGTGGCGTACCCAGCACCGCGGCAAGCACTTTGGCGGCGGTCGTCTTACCCACCCCGGGTTCACCCTCCAGCAGCAGCGGACGCCCGAGCGTGACCGCCAGGTAGATCGCCGATGCCGTACCGATGTCCAGGAGGTAATCGTGGGAGTCGAAGCGACGGATGACGTCGTCGACATCGGCGAACAGCGCCGATGATGCGGTCATTGCGCCACCGATGCGAGCAGGCGCTCGTAGTCGTCCCAGGTGTCGACGTCCAGCGGTGTCGTCCCGTCGATGCGCACCCGGCGCACGTCGAAGGAGCCGGACTCGATCATCCGCCACACGCCCTTGTCGCCGTGCAACTCCGAGAGAGCACCGAATACGCTGCGGCCCAACCAGAACGGATGGCCTATGCCGTCGTCGTACCGGCACACCGCGATCGGGGCTCCTCGGCCGCACGCGACCAGCTTGGTCACGGTCCTGCGAGCCACGCTCGGCTGGTCACCGAGCATCAGCACGACGCCGTCTGCGCGCGGATCCACCCACGGCAGGGCCGCGCGCAGCGACGACGAACAACCCGCGGCGTGGTCGTCGGCCAGCACGATGTCGATGCCGTCGAGGACCACCGACTTCCGCACCGCGTCCGCCGCCCTGCCCAGGGTGACGATGAGCTGGTCGAACGGGCAACTCCTGGCGACCGCGAGCGTGGCGCCCAGCACCGTGGTGGCACCGAGTTTCAGCAGCTGCTTGGGCGTTCCGCCCAAGCGCTGAGATGAGCCGGCCGCCAGCACTATCCCCGTCACCCGTGACCGTGGCATGCATCCTCTCTTCGCGTCTCGGCCGGTGCGGCTGCCCGGTCGTCCACTCTGATGGCGCGGATCACCTCGGCCAGGATCGACACCGCGATCTCCGCCGGCGTCTTCGCGCCGATCGGCAGGCCCACCGGGGTGTGCACGCGTCGCCGCTGCTCCTCGGTCAGGTCGAGGTCATCGAGCAGCGCCTGCCCCCGCACCTTACTGGCCACCAGCCCGACGTAGCCGACGCCCGCCTCGAGCGCCGCGCGGATCATCTGGGCCTCGGGGCCGCCGTGGGTCGCGATGACGACGGCGGTGGCCTGCGCGAAATCCGCTTCGTCGTCGCGCATGTCGTCGCGCATTACGTCGTAGCCCAGCACGGTGCACATGCTCGCCAGCGCCTCGGCGATCGGCGTGGCCCCGCACACCCGGATCAGTGGCGGGGGCACCTGCGGCGCCAGGAAGATCTCCAGCGCCCCTCCGGACAGGCACGGGTTGACCACGACGCACGCGCCGGGTGCCTCCGGGTAGTGCACGTCGCCGTCGGGCAGCACCCGCAGCAGCACGCTCTCCCCCGCCTGCAACGCACCGAGTGCCGCCGTGCGCACCGAGTTCTGCGCGCAGTGCCCACCGACGAAGCCTTCGATCGTGCCGTCCGACAACAGGATCGCCTCATCGCCGGCGTGTGCCGATGCGGGCTGTTGGGCGCGCACGACGGTGGCGTGCACGAACGGCGTCCGCGCGCGCCGCAGCTGGGCGACCCGTTCGGTGATCGTCATGTCGTCTCCTAGATCGGGGGTTGCGCCCGGCCCTGCATCGCCTCCCACACCCGCGACGGGGTCAGCGGCATGTCGGCATGGCGAACCCCGAACGGCGCCAACGCATCCACCACGGCGTTGACGACCGCCGGCGGCGAGCCCACGGTCGCCGACTCGCCCACGCCCTTGGCGCCGATCGGATGGTGCGGCGACGGTGTCACGGTGTGGCCGGTCTCGAGGTTGGGCACCTCGACCGCGGTCGGGATCAGGTAGTCCATCAGCGACCCACCCAGACAGTTGCCCTCCTCGTCGAACGCGATGATCTCCATCAGTGCCATACCGATCCCGTCGACGATGCCGCCGTGCACCTGGCCCTCGATGATCATCGGGTTGATGCGGGTGCCGCAGTCGTCGACGGCGAGGAACCTGCGCACCTTGACCACCGCGGTGCCGGGGTCGATGTCGACGACGCAGAAGTACGCGCCGTACGGATAGGTGAGGTTCTCGGGGTTGTAACAGATCGACGCGTCCAACCCGCCCTCCAGGCCCTCGGGCAGGTCGCCGGCCCCGTGCGCCCTCATCGCGATGTCGGCGATGGTGACCGACGCCGACGGGTCCCCCTTGACGTGGAATGTGCCCTTGTCCCATTCCAGGTCGGCGATGCTGGCTTCGAGCATGCCCGCGGCGATGATCTTGGCCTTGTCGCGGACCTTGCGTGCCACCAGGGCGGCCGCCGCGCCCGAAACCGGGGTGGACCGGCTGCCATAGGTGCCGAGCCCGAACGGGGTCTGGTCGGTGTCGCCGTGCACCACGTCGATGTCATCGGGCGGGATGCCCAGTTCCTCGGCGACGATCTGGGCGAACGTCGTCTCATGGCCTTGGCCCTGGCTCTGAACCGACAGCCGCACAACGGCTTTGCCCGTCGGATGCACCCGCAGCTCGCAACCGTCGGCCATGCCGAGGCCGAGGATGTCCATGTCCTTGCGCGGGCCCGCGCCGACGGCCTCGGTGAAGAACGACATGCCGATGCCCATCAGTTCGCCGCGCTCGCGCTTCTCCTTCTGCTCTCGGCGCAGGTCGTCGTATCCGACCATCTCCATGGCCAGCCGCATGGTGTTCTCGTAGTCACCCGAGTCATACAACCAACCGGTCTTGGACTTGTACGGAAACTGCTCGGGCCGCAACAGGTTTGCCAGCCGCAGCTGAGCGGGATCCATCTTGAGTTCGTAGGCCAGGCAGTCCACCAGCCGCTCGACGAGGTAGACCGCCTCGGTGATGCGGAACGAGCAGGCGTAGGCCACGCCGCCGGGCGCCTTGTTCGTGTACACCGCGGTCATGTGGCAGTACGCGGCCTCGATGTCGTAGCTGCCGGTGAACACCCCGAAGAACCCGGCCGGATACTTCACCGGCGCCGCGGTGCCGTTGAACGCGCCGTGATCGGCCAGCACGTTGGACCGGATCGCCAGGATCCTGCCGTCGCGGGTGGCGGCGATCTCACCGAGCATGATGTAGTCGCGGGCGAACCCGGTGGAGGTCAGGTTCTCGCTGCGGTCCTCCATCCACTTGACCGGCTTGCCCAGCAGCAGCGAGCCGACGATCGCGCACACGTAACCCGGGTAGATCGGCACCTTGTTGCCGAACCCGCCACCGATGTCGGGCGAGATGACCCGGATCTTGTGCTCGGGCAGACCGGCGACCAACGCGTACAGCGTGCGGTGCGCGTGCGGCGCCTGCGTCGTCGACCAGAGCGTGAGCTTTCCGCTCACCGGGTCCAGATCGGCCACGGCGCCGCAGGTTTCCATCGGCGCCGGATGCACTCGGGGATAGACGATCTCCTGCTTGACGACCACGTCGGCCTTGGCGAACGCGGCCTCGGTGGCGGCGGCGTCGCCGGTCTCCCAGTCGAAGCAGTGGTTGTCGGTCTTGCCCTCCAGATCGGTGCGGATCACCGGGGCGTCGGGGTCGAGCGCCCGGCGCGCGTCGATGACCGGATCGACGGGGTCGTACTCCACGTCGATGAGTTCGAGCGCGTCGCGCGCCGAGTAGCGGTCCTCGGCGACGACGAACGCCACCTCCTGACCCTGGAAACGCACCTTGTCGGTGGCCAGCACGGCCTGCACGTCGTTGGACAGCGTCGGCATCCACGCCAAGCCCTTTTCGGCCAGATCGGCGCCGGTGACCACCGCTTTGACCTTTGGATGTGCCTGGGCCGCACTGGTATCGATCCCGACGATGCGAGCGTGCGCATAGGGTGAGCGCAGGATCGCCAGGTGCAGCATTCCCGGCAGCACCACGTCGTCGACATAGTTCCCGCGGCCCCTGATGAACCGCGGGTCCTCCTTGCGCAGCATCCGGCCGTGCCCGCACGGCTTCTGGTCGTTGTCGGCCGTACCGTCCGGCAAGCCCTCGGGGCGTACTTCGGTGGTGGTCATGTGTGGGCCGCCTCTGCGCTCTCGGAGCGACCGGCTCGGGCCGCCCACTGGATGGACCGCACGATCGTCGTGTATCCGGTGCAACGACAGATCTGTCCGGAGATGGCTTCGCGGATGGTCTCCTCGTCCGGGTCGGGATCACGGTCGAGCAGGGCGCGGGCCGTGATCATCATCCCGGGTGTGCAGAAGCCGCACTGCAGCCCGTGGCACTGCATGAAGCCCTCCTGCACGGGGTCCAGCCGGCCGTCGACCTCCAGCCCCTCCACCGTGCGGATGGTGTGCCCGCTGGCCATCGCGGCCAGCACCGTGCACGACTTGACCGGCTCGCCGTCCATCTCCACCACACAGGTGCCGCAGTTGCTGGTGTCGCAACCCCAGTGGGTTCCGGTGAGGCGCAACTGATCCCGTAGAAAATGGATGAGCAGCGTTCGCGGCTCGACCTCGGCTGCCACCGGCTCACCGTTGATGGTCATGTTCACTTGCATCGCCAGACCCCTTCGGCCTCAGTTGTTGTCGCGGGCCCGCGCCGCCGCGGTCCGCAACGTCCGGATGGTGAGCTCGGAGGCGAGGTGGCGCTTGTAGTCCGCGCTGCCCCGCATGTCGCTGACCGGGCTGCAGGCTTGCGCCGCGCCGCGGCCCGCCTCGGCGAACGTCTCCTCGGTGGCCGGTTGTCCGGCCAGGTCCGCGCCGACCTCGGCCAGCGCGGCCGGGTCAACGTTCACCGCGGTCAGCCCGAGCCGGACCGCGCGCAACGTCTCGCCGTCGAGGGTCACCGCCGCGCCGGCGGCGGCCACCGCCCAGTCGCCCACCCGGCGCTCCACCTTCGAGTAGGCGCTGGAGCTGTGCAGGGCTAGCGGGATCCGGATCTCGGTGAGCAGTTCGTTGTGGGCCAGCGCGGTCTCGTACGGGCCGGCGAGGAAGTCGTCGATGGCGATCTCGCGCTCCCCGGCCGGGCCCCGGGCCACGCACACCGCGTCGAGCACGGTGCACACGGTCGTCAGATCCTCGGCAGGGTCGGCCTGGCACAGCGACCCGCCCACCGTGCCGCGGTTGCGCACCACCGGGTCGGCGATCACCTTCTCGGCGTCCCGGAAGATCGGGCACACGGCGGCCAACGCGTCGGACTCGAGCGCCTGGCGGTGCCGGGTCATCGCGCCGATGCGCACCAGGGTCGGCTCGACCTCGATGTAGCCGAGCTCGGTCACCAGGTCGTTGATGTCCACCAGGTATTCGGGGTTGGCGATGCGCAGCTTCATCATCGGCAACAGGCTGTGGCCGCCCGCGACGACCATCGCCCCGTCGCCGAGGCGATCCAGGAGTCCGACGGCGTGGTCGACGCTGGTGGCGCGTTCGTATTCGAAGGGACCGGGAACCTGCATGTGACAGTCCTCACACAGTTGGCTGGGCCCCTAGTGTGGGCGGCCCTGACCAGGGCGTCAACCGCGAGTTAAGCGATCGCTTAAACCACTGGTCGACCTGCGCCCGTGCGCCGTCTGTCCGTCGTAGGCTCGCGTCGTGACCCCGGCTCAGCTTCGCGCCTTCTCGGCCGTCGTGCGGCTGGGATCGGTGCGCGCGGCCGCCGAGGAGCTCGGCATGTCCGACGCCGGCATCTCCATGCACGTGGCCCAACTGCGCAAGGAACTCGACGACCCGTTGTTCTCCAGGACGTCGACGGGTCTGGCGTTCACCCCGGGCGGGCTGCGGCTGGCCAGCCGGGCCGTGGAGATCCTCGGCCTACAGCAGCAGACGGCGATCGAGGTCACCGAGGCCGCGCACGGCAGGCGGCTGCTGCGCATCGCGGCGTCCAGCGCGTTCGCCGAGCACGCCGCACCCGGCCTCATCGAGCTGTTCTCGTCGCGGGCCAAGGACCTCTCCGTGGAGCTCAGCGTGCACCCAGCGAGCCGGTTCCGGGAACTGATCGCCTCACGCGCCGTGGACATCGCGCTGGGGCCGGTCGCCGACGCCACCGCCGGACCCGATGACGGCTCGACGGTGCTGCGGCCGTTCCTCAACTACCAGATCCTGACGGTGACGGCACCGAGCAACCCGTTGGCGGCGTTCTCGGATTCGACGCCGCCGTTGTCGGCGTTGCACGAACAGCAGTGGATGCTGGGCCCGTCGGCGGGCGGTGCCGACGGCGAATTCGCCTCGATGCTCAGGGATCTCGCGATCCCGGAGGCACAACAGCGGATCTTCCAAAGCGATGCCGCCGCGCTGGAGGAGGTGCAGCACGCCGGCGGCGTCGGCCTGGCGATCGGTTTCGCCGTCGGCAAGGATCTGGCCGCGGGCCGGCTGGTCCAGGTCAAGGGGCCGCGGCTGCAACGGCCCGGCGAGTGGTGCGCGATGACGTTGTCGCCGTCGGCGCGTCAGCCCGCCGCGTCCGAACTCGTCCGGTTCATCACCACACCGCGATGCACGCAGGCGATGCTGCGCGGCGCCGGGGTCGGCGTGACACGATTCCGGCCCAAGATCCACGTCACGCTCTGGAGCTAGCCGCGGCCTCCAACGCGCGGATCAGGCTGGCGGCATCCCAGGGACCCTTGTGCCGCTTGCCGTTGATGAAGAACGTCGGGGTCGAGTTGAGGTCCATCTCCTCGGCGTCCTGCGCGTCGTCGGTCACCCGGTGCAGCACCTTCGACGGCTGCACGCGGACGTCCTGGTCGAACCGTTCGATGTCGCAGCCCGCGGCCACCGCGTAGCGGTACATGTCCGACCACTCCAAATCGTCCTGGTGCCCGAACAGTTCGCGGCCCATCTCCCAGAACTTGTCCTGCACCGCGGCCGCCTCGCTGGCCCGCGCGGCGTCGTAGGCGCGCGGATGCTCCCGCTCCAGCGGGAAGTGGCGCCAGACGTAGCACAGTTGGTCGCCGAAATGGGCGATGACCTCGTCGATGGCGCCGGTGGCGCGGCTGCAGAACGGGCATTCGAAGTCGCCGTACTCCACCAGGGTCAGCGGAGCGTCGGGGTCGCCGCGGATGTGGTCCCGCTCGGGGTCGATCGGACGAATCATCTTGAGCCCAACCGGATCCGGTGGGCTGATCCAGTCGGTGACCCGGAATATCACCCAGCCGAGGGTGAACGCGACCAGCGATGCGGCCAGCACGCCGATGCGGGCCTGATCCTGACGGTCGGGATCGTCGATCGCGATGTCGACGATGAAAAGCGAGATGGTGAACCCGATTCCGGACAGCGCCGCACCGCCGGCCAGTCGCTTGACTGTCAGCCCGGGCGCCAGCTGCCCGAAACCGGTGCGCTGCATGAACCACGTCGCACCGGTGATGCCGACGAACTTGCCGAGCACGAGACCGGCGATGATGCCCCAGGTCAACGCGGAGCCGAACGCCTCGGCGAGGCTGGCGGCGTCGAGATGGACACCGGCGTTGACCAACGCGAACAGCGGCAGCACGAAATACGAGACGTAGGGCCCGAAGTCGGTCTGCAGCCGCTCGTTGATCGAGATCGACTCACGCAGCCGGCGCGCCGCGGTGCGGGCATACCGCGAGTTCGGTGACTGCCGGAAAGCCCGGATCACCTCGATCGCCTGCTCGACGCGCTGGCGTTCGGGGGTGAAGACCGGGATCAGCAGCGCGACGGCGACGCCGGCCAGCGTCGGGTGAATCCCCGCCACAGCCAACGCCACCCACAGCGCAAAGCCCAGCACCGCGTAGGCCGGCCCGCGCGCGGCGGGCAGAAACCGCACCATCGCGACCGCGACGATCAGCACCACCGCCAGCGCCAGCGGGAGCACCTCGATGCGATCGGAGTAGAACACCGCGATGACGATCAGCGCACCGACGTCGTCGACCACGGCCAGGGTCAGCAGGAACAGCCGAAGCCGGCCGGGGAACTTCGGTTTGATGACGGCCAGCGCGCCGACCAGGAACGCGGTGTCGGTGGAGATCACCACCCCCCACGCGTGCGCGTTGTCCCCGGACGAGTTGATCATCACAAAGATGAGCGCGGGCAGCACCAGCCCGGCGATCGCGGCGACGACGGGTACCGCCGCGCGGGAGCGGTCGGTGAGCTCGCCGATGGTGAACTCGCGGGTGACCTCGAGCCCGACGATGAAGAAGAAGAACGTCATCAGGCCGTCGTTCACCAGGTGCTTGACGGTCAGCTCGAAGTGGTCGGCCCCGAGCGTGAGCCCGACATGGGTGTCCAGCAGTGCCCAATAGCTGCCGTCCCACGGCGAGTTCGCCCAGAGGATGGCCAACAGCGTGAAGGCCAGCAGCAGTGCCGCCGCGGTGTTCTCACCGGTCCGTGACGCCCTGCCTTCGCGGTTGAACCGGGTGGGCAGCAGGCGAACGATCCGCGGTGCCGGTTCGGCGGTCACGTCTGGGTGACGGCGTGCGCGGCTTCCATCAACATCCACCCCGACAGCTGCACCGAGAGATCACGCTCGGGCACCTCGGAGGCGTTGACGGCGCCCTCGACGAACTCCGCCTCTTTGCCTGCCACCGTTGGTATTTCGGCGATGCGGTCCCAGAACGCCCCGAACAGCGGCAGCCCGTCGACGGTTTGGCGGTTGTTCCAGGCGGCCTGCGCGGAATCCAGCACCAGGGCCTTGGCGGTGTCTCGCGCCGCCGCGTCCTGGGAGTCGGTTTGCGGCAACATGGTGACGACCAACGCGAGGTAGCGGGCCAAAATTCCGTTGAACAGCCCACCGTCACCGCCGCCCGCGCCGCGGATCACCCCGCCCGGCGCCATGTGTTCCTTGACCGCGGCGACCAGCCGATGCACCCGCGCGGCGTGCTCGGGGTCGTCGGTGCGCACCGCGAGCTCGGTTTCCAGCCCCAGCACGACGCCTTGGCAGTACGTGTACTGGGCGCGCACCAGTGAGCCGGCCTTGATGCCGTCGAACACCAGGTGGGTGTCCGGGTCGATCAGCGTCTCCTCGATCCAGTCGGCCATCTGCTGTGCGCGCCGCAGCCGGCCTTCGTAGCGGGCCAGGAAGATGCCCGCGGGGCCGTTGGCCGGCGCGTTGAAGAACTGGTCCTGTTTGCGCCACGGAATGCCGCCGCCGTCCTCGGGCACCCACGCGTTGACGAACTGTTCGGCCAGCTTCTTCTGCGCCTTGGCCGTGTCGACCCCGGCCAGCCGCTGGGCACGCTCCAGCGCCAGCGCCAGCCAGGCCATGTCGTCGTAGTAGTCGTTGATCCAGCCGGTGTTCCGCAGCCGATGGGCCCGGATCTGGCGGCGGATCTCGGTCTGCCGCTCGGGCCGGGGGTCGCGCACCTGCGCGTCGACGAGGTTGTCGATCAGGTGGGCCTGCCACCAGTAGTGCCAGGTGCCGAACCACCGGTGATTGCGGGCGGCCGGCCAGGCGACCACGCCCAGCTGGGTGCCCGGCAGTCCCCACAGCCGTTTGGAGTGGCGTTTCTCGATCGCGGCTTCGGCGCTGGCGGCGCGGTTGGCCCATAGCTGGTCCATGCCTCGATCCTGCCTTACCAGGCCGTGGAAAAGTCCGCGTGTTGGGTGATCCAGGTGTGCATGGCGATGCCGGCGGCGACCGCGGCGTTGATGCTGCGGGTGGATCCGAACTGGGCGATCGACACGGTCAGCGCCGCTCCCGCCTTGGCGTCGTCGGTGATGCCGGGACCTTCCTGGCCGAAGATCATCAGGGCGTCGCGTGGCAGCGAGGTGTGTTCGATGCGGACGGCGCCGGGCACGTTGTCGACGGCGACGACGGTCAGCCCGGCGTCGGCGGCGAACGCCAGCAGGTCTGCGGTGGTGTCGTGGTGGCGCAGCCGCTGGTAGCGGTCCGTCACCATGGCGCCACGCCGGTTCCAGCGCCGCCGCCCGACGATGTGCACGGTGTCGACCGCGAACGCGTTGGCGGTGCGCACGACGGAGCCGATGTTGGCGTCGTTGCCGAAGTTCTCGATCGCGATGTGGAGCGGGTGTCTGCGTTCGTCGATGTCGGCGATGATCGCCTCGCGGGTCCAATAGCGGTACGCGTCAACGACATTGCGGGTGTCACCCTCACGCAGCAGGGTGGGGTCGTAACGGTCGTCGTCCGGCGGCGGGCCCTGCCACGGCCCCACCCCGGGTCCCTGGCCCCATTCGGTCGGGCCCGGCTCAGTCATCGACGGTCCACAGCCCGGCATGGGTGCCGATCACCGAAACGGTGCTGTACAGCAGTGCCTGGTTGATCTCGCCCTGCGGACACAGTGAAACCCGGACCTGCACCGCGTCGCGGGACGCGTCGGGCAACACCAGCACCGAGGCCCCGTAGACGTCGCAGGCGTGGCTGAGGCCCGGTGGGGGCAGCGACGGCGACACCAGCACCATCGTCGGGCCGCCCCGGCGCAGTGAGGCTTCGCGGTATTGCTCTGCCAGCCCGCTGATCTCGAGGCCGAGCAGCATGTAGCCGTTGCCCTGGAACGCGGTCGGATCACCGAGCGCGGTCGGGTCGAGCATGGCACCGTCGGCGCGGAACGCGTCGATGCTCGTCGTCTTGATGGACAACCCGGTCTCGTTGTCCTTGGTCGGCGGCAACCCGACCGGAAAGGCCGCGGGGTGCGCCGTCGTCGTCCCGGCGATCCGGTCCTGCGGCGAGTACACGTAGACCCCGCGCACCTGGACCAGGTCGCGGTGCGGGCCCAGGCACACCGTGCCGGACATCCGGTCCGGTGTTGCCGACAGTGGTTGCAGCGCAAGGTTTGTCACATCGCGACAGCCGCCGACCGCGTTGGCCTCGATGGGATGCGCGAGCGCGCCGTAGAGGCCGAACCTGATGTCCTCGGGTTCGGCGTGCGGGGCGTCGGGCTGTGCCGGTGCCGCGTCGACGTCGACCAGCACGTGGTCGCCCTCCACGCGCAGGTTGGACACCGACATGTTCCAGCCCAGCACCGCAAGCGATTCGCCGATGGTGGCGGTCTGCGCGCCGTAGGGGGATTGGAGGCGGTCGTCACCGGAGCACGCTGCGGCGACGAGCACAACCGCCGCCAGCGTCGCGATCAGCGCCCGCACTTACGTCCGGCTCTAGGTTCTGTTCCGGCCACGGCCAACAACTTTCGTCATGGCCCGCACCAGCCTGCGGGGCACCAGGCGGCCTGCGGTGGTGAGCACCTTGTACTGCAGACCGGGAACGATCACGACCCGATTGTGCCCGGTGTCCTTGCCGATGTGGGCCATCGTCTCGCGCACCACGTCGTCGACCTCCAGCCACAGAATCGAGGGGGTGCCGCTCATCTCGATCCCGGCGCGCTGGTGGAACTCGGTGTGGACGAACCCGGGGCACAGCGCGTACACGCCGACGCCGGTGCCGCCCAGCCCGTTGGCCAGCCCCTCCGAGAACGCGATCACCCACGCCTTCGACGCCGAGTACGTCGATCCACGTCCGGGGAGCAGCCCGGCGACGCTGGCGACGTTGATCACGGTGCCGCGGCGCGCGTCCAGCATCGCGGGCAACGCGGCGTGGGTGAGCTGCATGACCGCGGTGACGTTGACGTCGAGCTGCGACTGCAACAGCTTGTAGTCGGCGGTCCAGAACTCGCCGGAGGTGCCGAAGCCGGCGTTGTTGACCAGCACCTGCACCCCGGCGGCGAGCCGGTCGGCCACCTTGGCCCGGTCGGCCGCCTCGGCCAGATCGGCGATGATCACCTCGACCTCGGCGCCGGCCTCGTCGTGCAGCTCGGCGGCCAGGCGCTCGAGGCGCGCGGCGTCCCTGGCGACCAGGACCAGGTCGTGGCCGTCGGTGGCGTAGCGGCGGGCGAACCCCGCGCCGAGACCCGATGTCGGTCCAGTGATCAGCGCGACGGGACGAGACATGCCTAAGAGGGTACTTACCGCTGGTAGTGCGGTGACTGCCGTCCGTTGCGCGCCGACGGCGGCCGGCGCGCGCCCTCAGGACGGGCGGGCGGCGGAGCGTAACGGCCCGCTTCCGGGCGCCCCGCGACGGGTTCCGCGCGGCCCGGTGCCGCTTCGGCGCGGCCAGGCGGCACC
>NZ_ATDN01000035.1 GCF_004014805.1 Mycolicibacterium elephantis DSM 44368 | reverse complement strand
GCTGGAGCCGTCGGGGTTGGTGACGATGCCGGTGTCGCGGTCGAGTTTGGCGCCGCCGATCTCGGTGGATGGTTTGTGGACGGGGTCCGTTGATGCGCCGGTGCGCATGTCGTGGCTGGAGCCGTCGGGGTTGGTGACGATGCCGGTGTCGCGGTCGAGTTTGGCCTCGCCGGCCTCACGGGTGGGTGCCTCGCGGACGGAACTTGACGACGCACCGGTGCGGGCGTCGTGACCAGGACCGTCGGACCGCCTAACCGTGCCAGGTCGGTCCACGCCGACGCGGCCGCTGTTGTCGTCTGCCATGACGGTCTCCCTCGTTGCGTGTTTCAGCCGCAACGTATGGCCGCCGCCCCGCAGGAGCCCGCGTAGTTCACTACCCGAGTTACTCGGTGCGTCGAACGCAAGTGCGAATCACGCGAGCCGATCGGTCGGGCGGTTTTCGGCGGACCGTCCCTGAACCATGGCGATGAGTTCTTCGCGGGTACTGACGCCGGTCTTCTGCGACGCCTGAAACAGGTGCCCCTCGACCGTGCGCACGGACAACACCAGCAGGTCGGCGATGGCGCGGTTGGACAGCCCCCGGGCGGCAAGGGTGACGATTTCGCGTTGCCGCGCAGTCAGCGGCAAGTCGATTCCGTTGGCCCGCAGCGCATATGTGTGTGCGCCGGTCTCGCCGGCCAGGCGCTGTGCCACCGCGGTCGCGGTGAGACTCGCACCGCGGCGCCCGTGCCCGCGAAGCACAATGGCGGCCTGGGCGGCGGCATCGGCCGCTGCGACACGATCGCCGAAGGCCTCGTAGCACCGTGACGCCTCGAGCAGGCCGGTGCCGTCGTGGGCGTGCAACGCGGCCGAATGCGCTGCCGCGGCAATCACTCTCGGCCCGCCGACGAACGCCGACAATTCTGCGAGGCGGTCCGCGCAGGAGCTGTCACCGAACTGCATCGCCGTTTGCAGGCACATCACCTCACGGGTCGGACGATGCAGCGCGCGGGCCTGGTCGGCGGCCTCGAGCGCGGCCCGCACCGCCAGGCTCGGAAGACCGCGGGCGGCGTCGATCCATGCCGCGGCGAGCGCTTGATCGGTCTCCCAGTAGCGAAAGCCTCCGGCTTCGGCGACCGGCCGGCCGGCCAGTGCCTGTTCGGCGGCCTCCGCATCTCCCGCCATCGCCAGCGCCGTCGACAACCAAACCTCGCTGAGTCGGAAGGTGCCCTCGGGCTCGTCCTCCAGCTCAGGTGAAAGCAGCGCCGCCGACTCGCGAAGCCACTTGCATGCTGCCGTCAGATCCCCGGCCGCCAGTTCGGCGAGCGCGACGATAAGTGTGCTGATGTATCGCGAACCCGCGACATCGTGCGCGTCGTACCTCAGTTCGGCCGCGACTTGGCGGGCCTTCTGCACATGACCGGCCAAACACAGCCCGTCGACGTAGGCCACGCCCATGCGGAACCGCAGATGCGATGCGCGCGCATCACCGCGCGCGAACGCGTGTCCGTGCGCTGCGCTGGAAAGCCGTTCGGTACAGCCGAGATCGGCGAGGCCGTACACCAGGCCCCATAGGCCCATCATGCGCGGCAGGCCCGCCACCTCTCGCGACGCGAGCGCTTCGGTGGCCAACTCGACCGCGGTCGATGGCTGGCCTCGGGCCGCGTGACAGGATGCGCGGACCGCGTTGACGGCGTGGGCAAGCCCGCAACCGGCGGCCGCCTGTTGGGCCGCGTCAAGTTCTCGTTCGGCGGTGACCGGTTCGCCGAGAACCCACGTCAAGTTGGCCGCACGGGCCAGCGCAATGTGCACGCGTTCGGCGTCCTCGGTGGCGCTGGCCGCCAGCCGGCCCAGGATCTTCTCAGCCTGCGCGCCCCGGGCGGCGGTGGCCAACGCGACCGCGTAGTTGAACTGCGCGGGACGTCCGGCGCCGGACTCGGTGGCAGCGCGCCCGAGCCGCATCGCCAACGGTATGTCCAGCAGCGCCAGGGCTGCGTTGGCTGCTTCGTGCAGCAGTGCCGCGTCACGGCCGGCATCGGATTCCAGGGCCAGCACGGCGCGCCGGACCGTCTGGTGCAGGGAAGGGCTGCAGACCTCGCCGATGGTGTGCGCGAGTCGTCCGCACAGGGTGCGAAGGCCTACGGGTCCGGCCATGGCCCGCCTGGCCTCCCCGAACATCGGATGTGCCAGGTGAGCGACCTGAGCCGCCGGATCGAATCGGATCAGCCCATGCTGTTGGGCCTCGTCGACCGCACCGGGCGAGGCCATGTGCAGCAGGACAGCCAACTCGACGGGCTCGGCCAGCGCCACGATGTCGAGCACCTCGACGACCTGCTCGCTGTGCCTGCCGATATTGGCCTTGATCAACTCGAGCAACCGCGGCGAGAAGTCCGGTTGACCATCCCACACCCATACCCCTGCGCGTTTGTTGAGCCGGCGGGAGGCGATCTCGTCGGTGATGAGTTGGCGTAGATACAGGGCGTTGCCGTGGGTATAGCGCCAGAGTCGCTCGGCGCTCGTCGTCTCGATTTCGTCGTCGAGCACCGCCGTCAGCAGCGTGCTCACCTCGTGAGCGGCCAGTGGCTGCAGATCCATCCGCGGCAGCCGCTCGTCCTTCCACAACGATGTGATGGCGTCGGGTGTCTGCTCACCCGAGCGCTGGGTGAGAACCACCGTCGCAATGCGTCGGTGAACCAATTGGTGCACGACGAGCGCGGACTGCTCATCGAGCAGGTGGGCGTCGTCGATTCCGACCACCGGCCGCGTCGGGGATGTCGTCGACGATGGGGAGCCGACCAGCGCGTCGATGATTTCCTGGACCCGTCGCAGCGGGTCGGGGCCGAAACCGCTCGCGAATTCGGCGAACACTCCCAACGGCACAGATCGCGCGGACTCCGTCGCCAGAAGCCAGTGGCATCGGCGGCCTCGCCGTTGTGCCTTCGCGAGCGCTTCGCGGGCCAGGCGCGTCTTGCCGACGCCGGCGCTGCCCGCGATGAGGATCCCGGCCGCTGCCGGCTCAGCGATAGCACCAGAGACGACCGCCAGTTCTTCGTCTCGTCCGATCAGCGGCCAGCCGCCGCGCACCCATCCAGTTTATTTCCCGACCCGGGTTCGCCGTGGGCGATCGGGCGGCGGCCAGGTGCGCTCGAGCAGACACACCACGTACCCTGAACCTAGTATCCGGTACCGCCGGTCCCAGGATGGGCCCATGCCGGAGGTGAAAGAGGGGAGACCGATCATGACGGTTGCCGAGCACGAGGCGGAGACCGTAGCCGCCAAGCCGGTGCATACCCGCGCGCTGATCATCGGCACCGGATTCTCCGGCCTGGGGATGGGCATCGAGCTGCAGAAGCGCGGCGTCGAGTTCCTGATCTTGGAGAAGGCCGACGAGATCGGCGGCACCTGGCGTGACAACACCTACCCGGGCTGCGCCTGCGACATCCCGTCGCACATGTACTCGTTCTCCTTTGAGCCCAAGCCGGACTGGAAGCACATGTGGTCGTTTCAGCCGGAGATCTTCGACTACCTCAAGGGGGTGGCCGACAAATACGGGCTGCGACGGTACATCCGGTTCGGCTCGCACGTGGACCGAGCGCACTGGGACGAGGAGGAGATGCGCTGGCATGTGTTCACCAAGGACGGCCGGGAATTCGTCGCGCAGTTCGTGATCTCCGGCGCCGGCGGACTGCACATCCCGCTGATCCCCGACTTCGAGGGCCTCGACGAATATCAAGGTGCCGCTTTCCATTCCGCGGAGTGGGATCACGGCGTCGACCTGACCGGCAAGCGCGTCGCGGTGATCGGAACCGGGGCGAGCGCGATCCAGATCGTGCCCGAGATCGTCAAAGACGTTGCCGCGCTGCAGCTTTACCAGCGCACCCCGGCGTGGGTGATGCCGCGGCCGAACAACCCGATCCCCGAGTGGATGCAGCGGATGTTCGCCACGGTGCCGGGTACCCGCCGACTGATGCGCGCGGGTATCTACTGGGCCCACGAAGCCGTCGGGTTCGCCATGACCCGCGAGCCCCGGCTGCTGAAAATCGGTGAGCTGCTGGGCAAGTGGAACATCAATCGGTCGATCAAAGACCCCGAGTTGCGGCGCAAACTCACCCCTGACTACCGGGCGGGCTGCAAGCGCATCCTCAACTCCGACACCTACTACCACGGTATCGCCAACCCGAAGACCGAGGTGATCACCGACGGGATCGCGCGGTTCACGCCGAGCGGCATCGTCACGGCCGACGAGCACGGACGCGCCACCGAAAGAGAGGTCGACGTCGTCGTGTTCGCCACCGGCTTCCACGTGACCGACTCCTACACCTACGTGCACATCAAGGGCCTCGGCGGGGAGGACCTGGTCGACCGGTGGAACCGGGAGGGGATCGCGGCGCTGCGCGGCATCACCGTCGCTGACATGCCCAACCTGTTCTTTTTGCTCGGCCCGAACACCGCGCTGGGGCACAACTCGGTGGTGTTCATGATCGAGTCGCAGATCCGCTACGCCGCCCAGGCCATCGCGGCGGTCGACCGCGCAGGCGCGCAGGCGTTGACCCCGACGCGCGAAGCCCAGGACCGCTACAACGCCGAGCTGCAGGACGAGCTGGCGGGCACGGTGTGGAGCACCGGTGGTTGCCGAAGCTGGTATCTCGACGAGCACGGCGTCAACCGGACGCTGTGGAGCGGGATGACCTGGCAGTACTGGCTGGCGACCCGCACATTCGACCCGTCGGAGTACCGGATCTGGGGAACTCGCCGCGACACGCCAACACAAGATGTCGCGGTTCCAGACGTTGTCGCCCCCCAGGGGTAGTGTCGGAGACGCCGATTCGGCAACCTGTTTCTGCGGCGGAATGGAGTGCTGGTGTCCGAGGGTATGAAGCTGATTGACCGCGTCTCGGCGATCAACTGGAACCGTCTTCAGGACGAGAAAGACCTCGAGGTCTGGCACCGGCTGACCGGCAACTTCTGGTTGCCGGAGAAGGTGCCGGTGTCCAACGACATCCAGTCCTGGAACACGCTGACCGACGCCGAGAAGCAGCTGACGATGCGGGTGTTCACCGGGCTGACGCTGCTGGACACCATCCAGGGCACCGTCGGCGCGGTCAGCCTGATCCCCGACGCGATAACCCCGCACGAAGAGGCGGTGCTCACCAACATCGCGTTCATGGAGTCGGTGCACGCCAAGAGCTACAGCAACATCTTCTCGACGTTGTGCTCGACCGCCGAGATCGACGAGGCGTTCCGCTGGTCGGAGGAGAACCCGAACCTGCAGCGCAAGGCGTCGATCGTCATGCAGTACTACCGCGGTGACGAGCCGCTCAAGCGCAAGGTGGCCTCCACGCTGCTGGAGAGCTTCCTGTTCTACTCGGGCTTCTATCTGCCGATGTACTGGGCCAGCCGGGCCAAGCTGACCAACACCGCCGACATGATCCGGTTGATCATCCGTGACGAGGCGGTGCACGGCTACTACATCGGCTACAAGTACCAGCGTGGTCTGGCGCTCGAGGAGCCGGCCAAGCAGCAGGAGCTCAAGGACTACACCTACGAGCTGCTGTTCGAGCTCTACGACAACGAGGTCGAGTACACCCAGGACCTCTACGACGGGGTGGGGCTGACCGAGGACGTCAAGAAGTTCCTGCGCTACAACGCCAACAAGGCGCTGATGAACCTGGGGTATGAGGCGTTGTTCCCGCGTGACGAGACCGACGTCAACCCGGCGATCCTGTCCGCGCTGGCGCCCAACGCCGACGAGAACCACGACTTCTTCTCCGGCTCGGGCTCCAGCTACGTGATCGGCAAGGCCGTCAACACCGAAGACGAGGACTGGGACTTCTAGACGCCCAAAGGGACAAACGGGCGCGAAAGTGCGAGTGGATTGCGCCATTTCGTCGGTCTCGGCGCCGCGGTCGTGAGAGCATCCCGGCCATGGTTCGACACCTGATCGCAGCGTCGGGCGCAGTCGCGGCCCTCGTCGCAATACCCCTGGCGCCAGCTGCCGCGGCCGACGACAGCCGAGTGCTGCTGCTCGACGAGGGGCAGGTGCGCTGTCAGGTCAGCGCCGACGACGTCGCCCGCGGCGGCGGGCCCATGGTGGTCTGTCAACGCACCGACGGGCTGCCGTTCGCCCAGTCGAGTTTTTCGGCGGAGAAGCACAGCGTGCGCCTGCCCGTCGCGGTGAAGGAAGGCACGGGCGAGTTCTACTGGGCCAAGGGCAGCGTTCCGGACACGGGCGACCCGACGGTGCTGAACGCCGGCCAGACCATTCACCTCTACGGCTGGACGATCGAGGCCGACCGGCTACGCACCCGCATCGCCTACGACGGCAGCGGTCACGGCATCTACATCGCCAAGGAAGACATCAACCAGTTCTGAAACTTCTCAGAGCCCCGGCGCGCGGAAGGCGCCGTTGAACGACACCCGTTCGTAGCGCGCCACCCCGGCGCTCGTGTACGGATCGCGGTCGACGATGTCCTGGGCCTCCTGCGCGCTGATGTCGCCGGTGATCAGCACCGCGCCGGATTCGTCCTCCCGGCGGCCGGCCAACAGGATTCGGCCCGCCTCGACCTCCCCCTTCAGCCATTCCAGGTGCGCCGGGCGGGACTGGTTGATGACGTCTGGCGGCTGCAGATACGTCGATGTGAGGACGTGGAACACGTCCGCGAGACTAGTTGATCGGCGCGTTGATCCAGCGCAGGTCATCGAGGATGCCGCGTGCGGCGACGATGCCCTCACCGGTGTGCCACACCTCGTTGTTCACGGCGAAGACGCGGTCGTCGCGGTTGGCCGACAACTTCTTCCACGCGTCGCTTTTCAGCACCGTGGTCGCGTGCTCCTTGGCCTCGCCAGTGGCAAACGAGATGTAGACGATGTCGCCGTCGGCGGCAGACAGGTCGGGGGAGTTGGCCAGATCGGTGTCGGTGATTCCGATCTCGATGTAGGGCCTATCGGTAAAGCGTTGGGCCGCAGGACGATCCACGCCGGCAGCGGCGAGCACGCTGGCGGGGAAGTTGTCGGCGCCGAAGACGCGCATGGTGGTGTCGGTGAACTGGACGACCGAGGCTTGGTAATGGGTGGCGTCGTTCTCGGCGCCGGTTCTCTCCGCCGCCTTCTCGAAACCCTCGATCAGCCCGTTGGCGGCGTCCAGCCGTCCGGTCGCCGCGCCGACCGTGCGCAGGTTGTCCTGCCACCCGGGGCCCGGCGCCTCGGTGAACACCGTCGGCGCGATCTCCGACAGCGCCCCGAACGCCTCAGGCGTCAGCGCCTGCGACCCGAGGATCAGATCGGGTGAGGCGTCGCGGATGCCCTCCAGATCGGGTTCGCTGCGGGTGCCCACGCCCGGCACGTCGTGGATGACGGTGCCGAGGTACGACGGCTGATCGGGGGACCCGTCCGGCAGGGCCGCCGCCACGATGCGCGACTGCAGCCCCAGCGCGCACAGTGCGTCGAGCTGATCACCGGAGAGCACCACGATGCGCTGCGGATCCGCGCGCACCTCCGTCTCACCCGCGGCGTGGCGCACGAGACGGTCCGGGGGTCCGGGGTCAACGGCAGCCGGGTCGGGGGCACAGGACTCGTCGGGACGACGCTGGTTGCCGAGCACCCCCGCGCTGGCAATCCTGGTCGTGCTGGTGATGACCGACTGGGTGTCGGACTCCGGGGCGTCGCCGCCGAGCTGACCGCACCCACTGATCAGCGTCAGCGACACCACGGCGACGGCGACGGGCACCGCGGACCGGGCAGCCCGCACGCCCGCGCGCGCTCCGCTGATCAGCACGTCGCCGACGGTAACATCCGGGGAGTTCCGCGCTGGTCAGCGACCGTCACGCGGCATATACGACGGTTTGTAGGACCACCGCGAGCCCCGACTTTTAGGGAAGCTAGGATTCATCGTTGACACTGCGGGGATGCCCCGACCAGACGTATGGAGGACCTGTTGGTAGCCGAAGCGCCCCCCATCGGACAACTCGAGGTTCGTCGTCCCTTTCCGGCGCGGCTTGGACCCAAGGGCAACCTGCTCTACAAGCTGATCACCACCACCGATCACAAGCTGATCGGCATCATGTACTGCGTCACCTGCTTCGTCTTCTTCTTCGTCGGCGGGCTGATGGCGCTGTTCATGCGTACCGAGCTGGCGATGCCGGGGCTGCAGTTCCTGTCCAACGAGCAGTACAACCAGCTGTTCACCATGCACGGCACGGTGATGCTGCTGTTTTACGCCACACCGATCGTGTTCGGGTTCGCCAACCTGGTCCTGCCGCTGCAGATCGGCGCGCCCGACGTGGCCTTCCCGCGGCTGAACGCGTTCTCGTTCTGGCTGTTCCTGTTCGGCGGGCTGATCACCATCGGCGGATTCATCACCCCCGGTGGCGCCGCGGACTTCGGCTGGACCGCGTATGCGCCGCTGTCCAATGCGCTGCACTCGCCGGGCGCCGGTGGTGACCTGTGGATCTTGGGCCTGGGTGTGGCCGGTCTGGGCACCATCCTGGGTGCGGTGAACATGGTCACCACGGTGGTGTGCATGCGCGCGCCCGGGATGACGATGTTCCGGATGCCGGTGTTCACGTGGAACATCATGGTGACGTCGATCCTGGTGCTGATCGCGTTCCCACTGCTGACGTCGGCGCTGCTCGCGCTGGCCTACGACCGCCAGCTCGGCGGGCACGTCTACGACCCGGCCAACGGCGGTGTGCTGTTGTATCAGCACCTGTTCTGGTTCTTCGGCCATCCCGAGGTGTACGTCATCGCGTTGCCGTTCTTCGGGATCGTCAGCGAGATCTTCCCGGTGTTCAGCCGCAAGCCGATCTTCGGCTACACCACGCTGGTCTACGCCACCATCGGCATCGCCGCACTGTCGATCGCGGTGTGGGCGCACCACATGTACGCGACGGGCGCGGTGCTGCTGCCGTTCTTCTCGTTCATGACGTTCCTGATCGCGGTGCCGACCGGCATCAAGTTCTTCAACTGGATCGGCACGATGTGGAAGGGGCAGTTGACGTTCGAGACGCCGATGCTGTTCTCCATCGGCTTCCTGCTGACGTTCCTGCTCGGCGGCCTGTCCGGGGTGCTGCTGGCCAGCCCGCCGCTGGACTTCCACATCACAGACACGTATTTCGTGGTGGCGCACTTCCACTACACGCTGTTCGGCACGATCGTGTTCGCCACCTACGCCGGCATCTACTTCTGGTTCCCGAAGATGACCGGTCGGCTGCTCGATGAGCGTCTGGGCAAGCTGCAGTTCTGGTTGACGTTCATCGGCTTTCAGACCACCTTTTTGGTGCAGCACTGGCTCGGCGATGAGGGGATGCCGCGGCGCTACGCGGACTACATGCCCACCGACGGCTTCACCGAGCTGAACGTGGTGTCCACCGTCGGCGCGTTCATCCTGGGTGTGTCGGTGCTGCCGTTCGCCTGGAATGTGTTCAAGAGCTGGCGCTACGGCGAACCGGTCACCGTCGACGATCCGTGGGGCTACGGCAACTCGCTGGAGTGGGCGACGTCCTGCCCGCCGCCGCGGCACAACTTCACCGAGCTGCCCCGGATCCGTTCGGAGCGGCCGGCGTTCGAGCTGCACTACCCGCACATGATCGAGCGGATGCGCGCCGAAGCCCACATCGGACGTACCCACGAACCGGCGGACGCACGGCTCGCGGACCAATCGAGTTAACCGGCTGCGGCATTCGGCGATGAGCGGGCCGAACGTATTGCCGCCGGTCGAGCCTCCTGACGAGCGCCCGTGACTGGCCAGGGACGCAACCGCTCATCGCTGTTGATCACCGTCACCGGACGCGATCAACCGGGGGTCACGTCGGCACTGTTCGAGGTGCTGTCCCGGCACAACGTGGACCTGCTCAACGTCGAACAGGTCGTCATCCGGGGCCGGTTGACGCTGGGTGTGCTGGTCGCCGCGCCGGGCGACGTCGCCGCCGGAACCCAGCTGCGCGACGAGGTGACCGCCGCGATCCACGGCGTCGGCCTGGACGTCACCATCGAACCCAGCGACACCCTGCCGGTGCTGCGCGCACCGTCCACCCACACGATCGTCGTGCTGGGCCGCCCCATCACCGCCGAGGCGTTCGGCGTGGTGGCCCGCGAACTGGCGGCGCTCGGGGTCAACATCGACACCATCCGCGGCGTATCCGACTATCCGGTAACGGGTTTGGAGCTGCGGGTGTCGGTGCCGACGGACGACATCTATCGGCAGCTGCAGACCGCGTTGGCCCGCGTCGCGGTCGCCGAGAAGATCGACATCGCGCTCGAGGACTACAGCCTGTCGCGACGGGCCAAGCGGCTCATCGTCTTCGACGTCGATTCGACCCTGATCCAGGGTGAGGTGATCGAGATGCTGGCCGCCCGCGTGGGTGCGGAGGCAGCGGTCGCCGAGGTCACCGAGGCCGCGATGCGCGGCGAACTCGACTTCGCCGAGTCGCTGCACCGTCGTGTGGCGACCTTGGCGGGTCTGCCCGCCTCGGTGCTCGAGGACGTCGGCGAGCAGATCGAGTTGACCCCTGGCGCGCGAACCACTTTGCGCACCCTGCGCCGCCTCGGCTATCACTGCGGCATCGTGTCCGGCGGCTTCCGCCAGGTCATCGCGCCGCTCGCGCACGAGTTGATGATGGATTTCGTCGCGGCCAACGAACTCGAGATCGTCGACGGTAGGCTGACCGGCCGGGTCATCGGGCCCATCATCGACCGCGCCGGAAAAGCCAAGGCGCTGCGTGATTTCGCGCAGCAGGCCGGCGTGCCGATGGAACAGACGGTGGCCGTCGGTGACGGCGCCAACGACATCGACATGCTGGCCGCCGCTGGGCTGGGCGTGGCGTTCAACGCCAAGCCCGCGCTCCGGGAGGTCGCCGACGCGTCGCTGAGCTACCCCTACCTGGACACCCTGCTGTTCATCCTCGGTATCACGCGCAGCGAGATCGAGGCGGCCGATGCCCGTGATGGGGTGATGCGCCGCGTGGAGATCCCCGACGACGAGTAGCCGGTCTCTTCGGCGAGCAGACGTGAAAACCCCCAATTGACGGTGAATTCAGGGGTCTTCGCGTCTGCTCGCGGGAGGAAAGTCAGACCACCACGGTCGCCGGCTCCCGGGTGGCCGAGCCGGTGACGCTGTACCAGGCGCGGGCGAGCAGTTCGACGGCCGCGCTCAGCTGCTCCTCGGGCAGCGTGTAGGGCACCCGGACGAACCGCTCCAGCGTGCCGTTGACGCCGAAGCGCGGGCCGGCGGGCAGGTCGAGGCCGAGGCGGGAGGCCGCCGCCGACAGTGCGGTGCTCATCGGCGCGGGCAGCCGTACCCACAGCGACATGCCCCCGGTGCCGCGACCCGGTTCCCAGTCGGGCAGATGACGGCGCAACAGCTGCTGCAGGTGTGCTCGACGTGCTCGCAGGATTTCCCTGCGCTCGGGCAGCAGCTCGTCGTGGCGCGTGAGAAGCCTTGCGGCCGCGCATTGTTCGAGAACCGCGGTGCCCATGTCGATGGACGGTCGCAGCGCCGCGATGGTCGCGATCGTGGACCGCTCGGCGCGGATCCAGCCGACCCGCAGCCCGCCCCAGAACGACTTGGACATCGAACCGACCGTCAGCACCAGGTCACGGCGTGCCGTCACCTCCGCGCCCAGCGGCGGGGGCACGGGTTGCTCCAGCCACATGTCCATGATCGATTCGTCGACGATGGTGCGGGTGCGGGTCTCGGCGATGATGCCGGCCAATCGCCTGCGGTCCGGCACCGGCATGGTCAACCCGGTGGGGTTGTGGTTGTCGGGAATCAGGTAGGCCAGGCTCGGCGAGAGTTGGTGCACCGACGCCTGCAGCGCGTCGAGATCCCAGCCGTCCTCGGTCATCGCGACCGGAACGGGGCGCGCGCCCACGGTCGTGATCGACGTCAGCGCACCGTGATACGTGGGCTGTTCGACCAGCACGCGATCGCCGGGTTGCACGTAGGTGGTGAGGATCAGGTTGATCGCGTGCAACGCGCCCGTGGTGACCATGATCTCGTCGGGCTCGGTGGGAAACCCGCGGTCGCAATATCTTTCGGCGATCGCCTGGCGCAGTGCGCTGACGCCGATGAGTTCGTGACCCGGTTCGTGCAGATACGGCGTCACGTCGTGGGTGGCTTCGGCGAACGCCTCGACGACGGCGGCGGCGGGCGCGGACAACGCGGCGGCGGCCAGGCTCACCGAGTGCGGCGCGGCATCGGCGCGCAACGACGGGGTGACCGGAAGCGCGGTCGTGCTGCGCGCGCCGCGGCGGGCGTGGAGATAGCCGTCGTCGCGCAGCTGGGCATAGGCGGCGGTGACGGTGGTGCGTGACACCCGCAGCGCCTCGGCGAGCGCGCGTTCGCTGGGCAGTCGCGCGCCGACCGGCAGGCGCCCGTCGACGATCAGCAACCGGATGGCATCGGCCAGTCCCCGGTAGGCGGGTCCACTGTGACTGGATGTGCGCCAGTTGCCCAATTTGCGGGCCAAAAGGGTCGCACTGAGCGTATGTCCGGAGAGTTCGGCGGTCATTTGCAGGCCAGTATGCGCTGACTGGCTATTGAATAGCAAGCCAGTTGGCCGGAACTATCAGGTGCATGAGAGCGAATTGGACGTCACGATTGGGCCGGCGGCTGAGCCAGCTGTTCAGCTGGCAGGGGCCCAGGGGCAGTGTCGACTTCACCGACCGCGACGCCGAACGGATGGCCCGCGAACTGGAGTTGATCCGGTTGCGTTTCCCGCACCACTCGTGAAGCGATTTCGCGTATGGCCAGCGCTGACCGCATGAGCCCGCACCGAGACCGCTTCAATACGATGGGCGGGTGCCAGTCGCCGAGGATGCAGCCGACCCCGATCTGCTGATCGACTTCGCCGGGGTCTCCCTGCGGCGCGGCGGGAAGGTCCTCGTCGGACCCATCACCTGGTCGGTCGAGCTCGACGAACGCTGGGTGATCGTCGGCCCCAACGGCGCGGGCAAGACGTCGCTGCTGCGCATCGCCGCCGCGATGGAGCACCCCTCGTCGGGCACCGCCTACGTGCTCGGTGAACGGCTCGGCCGGGTGGACACCATCGAGCTGCGCTCACGCATCGGCCTGAGCAGCTCCGCGCTGGCGCAACGGGTGCCCGAAGGCGAGCTGGTGCGCGATCTGGTGGTCTCGGCCGGCTATTCGGTGATGGGCCGCTGGCGCGAACGCTACGACGAGGTCGACTACCACCAGGCCATCGACATCCTGGAGAGCGTGGGGGCCGAGCACCTGGCCGAGCGCACCTACGGCACGTTGTCGGAGGGGGAGCGCAAGCGGGTCCTCATCGCGCGGTCGATGATGACCGACCCCGAACTGTTGCTGCTGGACGAGCCCGCGGCCGGACTGGATCTCGGCGGACGCGAGGAACTGGTCGCGCGGCTGGCCGATCTGGCCGCCGACCCGGACGCGCCGGCGCTGGTGCTGGTGACCCACCACGTCGAGGAGATCCCGCCCGGCTTCACGCACTGCCTGATCTTGGCCGAAGGTCAGGAGGTCGCCTCGGGACTGCTGCCCGAGGTGTTGACGGCGGAGAACCTGTCGACGGCGTTCGGGCAGTCGATCGCCGTCGATGTCATCGACGGGCGCTACTTCGCCCGTCGCACCCGTTCCCGCGCGGCACATAGGAGACGTGCATGACCGAGCAACCGTTGACGCCGCGACCCGCCGCCACCGTGATGCTGATCCGCGACAAGGATCCCGGCGCGCGACGCGCGGTGGAGGTGTTTCTGATGCGGCGGCATTCGGCGATGGAGTTCGTCGGCGGGGTGATGGTGTTTCCCGGCGGCGGCGTCGACGACCGGGACCGCAACGCCGACATCGCGTGGATGGGTCCCGAACCCTCATGGTGGGCCGAGCGGCTCGGCGTGGACGTCGAACTGGCCAGGGCGCTGGTGTGCGCGGCGGCGCGCGAGACGTTCGAAGAGTCCGGTGTGCTGTTCGCCGGCGCCGCCGACGACTCCGACGTCCTCGTCGACGACGCCTCGGTGTACCGCGCCGAACGGCAGGCGCTGGTGGACCGGTCGCTGTCGTTCGCCGACTTCCTGCGCACCGAGAAGTTGGTGTTGCGCGCGGATCTGCTTCGGCCATGGGCGAACTGGGTGACCCCGAAGGAAGAGCGCACCCGCCGCTACGACACCTACTTCTTCGTCGCGGCCCTGCCCGAGGGACAGCGGGCCGACGGCGAGAACACCGAGGCCGAATCGGCGGGGTGGATCACGCCCGAGGAGGCGCTGCAGGACTTCGCCGATTCCAAGACGTTCCTGCTGCCGCCGACGTGGACGCAGTTGGACTCGCTGGCCGGCCGGACGGTCGCCGAAGTGCTTGCCGTGGAACGCCAGATCGTGGCGGTCGAACCTCATCTGGCCGCCACCAACGGCAACTGGGAGATCGAGTTCTTCGACAGCGACCGCTACAACGCCGCCCGCAAGCACCGCTCACCCGACAACTACACGCCCGGCGCACCGTTGGCATGAACGAGTTCGTCAGCGTCCACACCGGCGACCAGCAGCCCGGCATCGCCACGCTGCTGTTGTCGCGTCCGCCGACCAACGCGCTGACCCGCCAGATGTACCGCGAGATCGCCGCCGCCGCGGTAGACGTCGGTCGCCGCGCCGACGTGCACGCCGTCGTCGTCTTCGGTGGCCACGAGATCTTCTCCGCCGGCGACGACGTGCGAGAACGGCGGACGCTGAACACTGCCGAGGCCGCCGTCGCCGCGGAGGACTGCCGGGCGGCCGTCGACGCGCTGGCCGCGGTGCCCAAACCGACCGTCGCGGCCATCACCGGGTACGCGCTGGGCGGCGGGCTCACCCTCGCGCTGGGCGCGGACTGGCGGGTCGCCGGCGACAACGTCAAGTTCGGCGTGACGGAGATCCTCGCCGGGCTCGTGCCCGCGGGCGGCACGTCCCGGCTGACCCGCGCGGTCGGCGTGAGCAAGGCGAAAGACCTGGTGTTCAGCGGCCGGTTCGTCGACGCGAAGGAGGCGCTGGCGCTCGGCCTGATCGACCAGATGGTGGCACCCGACGACGTCTACGACGCCGCGGTGGCCTGGGCCGCCCGGTTCGTCGACTATCCGCCCCAGGCACTGGCTGCGGTCAAGGCCACCTTTGCCGTCTAGGCTGCCTGCCATGAGCTTCGACGAAACCGGCGCGCGTTTCGACGTCGCCGCCGAACCGGCGCCTAATCCGCACGCGACCGCGGAGCAGGTGGAGGCGGCCCGCCACGACAGCAAGCTGGCCCAGGTGCTCTACCACGACTGGGAAGCCGAAAGCTACGACGACAAGTGGTCGATCTCCTACGACAAGCGGTGCGTGGACTACGCGCGCGACCTGTTCGACGCGACGGTGCCCGAGCGGGAGTTGCGCAACCTGCCCTACGACCGGGCGCTCGAGTTGGGCTGCGGCAGCGGATTCTTTCTGCTCAACCTGATCCAGGCCGGCGTCGCGCGGCGCGGTTCGGTCACCGACCTGTCCCCGGGCATGGTCAAGGTCGCCACCCGCAACGGAGAGAACCTCGGCCTCGAGATCGACGGCCGGGTCGCCGACGCCGAGGGCATCCCGTACGACGACGACACGTTCGACCTGGTGGTCGGCCACGCGGTGCTGCACCACATCCCCGACGTGGAGCTGTCGCTGCGTGAGGTGGTCCGGGTGCTCAAGCCCGGCGGCCGGTTCGTGTTCGCCGGTGAGCCGACCAACGCGGGGGAGAACTACGCCAGGCCGTTGTCGACGCTGACGTGGCGCACGGTGACGAACCTGACCAGGCTGCCCGGGCTTGGCTCCTGGCGCCGGCCGCAGGCCGAACTCGACGAGTCGTCACGCGCCGCGGCGCTGGAGGCGGTCGTCGACCTGCACACGTTCGACCCCGGCGACCTGGAACGGATGGCGCGTAATGCCGGTGCCGTCGAAGTGTCCACCGCGACAACCGAATTCACTGCCGCGATGGTGGGCTGGCCGCTACGCACGTTCGAGGCGGCGGTGCCGCCCGGCCGGTTGGGTTGGGGTTACGCCAAGTTCGCGTTCAACAGCTGGATCACGTTGAGCTGGGTCGACGACAACATCTGGCGGCGCGTCGTACCGAAGAGCTGGTTCTACAACGTGATGGTGACCGGGGTCAAACCGTCCTGAAGTTCAACCTCGACCACGTCGCCTACCTGCGCAGCGACGCCGGTGCGCAGGCGTTGCGTGAGGTCGCCGCACTACCGCTGACCGATGCCACCCTGGTGTCCGACATCGCTTGGGCGCGCGAACGTTTCGGCGAGCACACCGCCGCGCTGGTGGAGACGACGGTGTTGCGCCGCAAGGCCGCGGCCAAGCTGCCCTGCGCCCACAACTGGCTGTTCACCGACGAGGCCCTGCAGCAGGCCACCGCCGAACCGGTGGCGCGGCACCGCGCCCGGCGACTGGCCGGCAGGCGGGTTCACGACGCCACCTGTTCGGTCGGCACCGAGCTTGCCGCGCTGGCGAATTCGGCCGCGCTTTTGCTCGGCAGCGATATCGATCCGGTCCGGCTGGCGATGGCCCGGCATAACGTGCCCGATGTCGGTCTGTGCCGCGCCGACGCGCTGCGCCCGATCACCCGCGGTGCCGTCGTGCTGCTCGACCCGGCGCGACGACGGGGCGGGCGACGCCGATTCGACCCGCGCGACTACGCACCCCCGCTGGACGCGCTGCTGGAGACGTATCGTGATCGTGATGTGGTCGTAAAGTGCGCCCCCGGAATAGATTTCAATGCGGTGAGGCAGCTCGGGTTCACGGGTGAGATCGAGGTGACCTCGCTGGCGGGCAGCGTGCGGGAGGCCTGCCTGTGGTCGGCGGATCTGGCGGAGGCCGGGGTCACCCGGCGTGCCACGCTTCTGGACACCGGAGAACAGATCACCGATGCCGATCCCGACGACTGCGGGGTGGGGCCGGCGGGCCGGTGGATCATCGATCCCGACGGCGCCGTCGTGCGCGCGGGCCTGGTGCGGCACTACGCGGCCCGGCACGGGCTCTGGCAACTCGACCGCGCCATCGCCTACCTTTCGGGGGACCGGCTGCCCGACGGCGTGCGCGGTTTCGAGGTGCTCGAGCAAATCGACTACAGCGAACGGCGACTGCGCCAGGCACTTTCAGCGCGCGACGTCGGCACGGTGGAGATCCTGGTACGCGGCGTCGACGTGGACCCAGACCGGTTGCGGTCGCGGTTGCGGCTGCGCGGATCGACCGCCGCCTCGGCAATCATCACCCGGCTCGGAAGCGGCCCCGCAAGCCGGGCAACGGTATTCATTTGCCGTCCGTCGCGGTGACCGGTTACGTACCCTGATTCTTGACGCGCCGGTGTGAGCGCCGGGGCCGGCTGCAAGGATGTCCGACGATGCGCACACTCACAATGACTGCTCTGTTGGCAGCAGGTGTCGTCGTCGGCGCCCTCGGTTCTCCGGTGGCCTCGGCGCAGACCGCCTGTCAGGACCTCGACGGTGTGGTGGACGCCGACCAGGTGTGCCGGGTGCACGCCGAGGGCCCCACCTACCAACTCGATTTCACGTTCCCCAACGATTACCCGGATCCCGCGCCCGTGGTCGCGTATCTGACCCAGATCCGCGACGGATTCGTCAACGTCGCGGGAATGCCCGACTCGTTCAACGTGCCTTACGAGCTGGATGCCACCGGCACCAGCTATCGTTCGGGCCCGCCGACCGGAGGCACCAGGAGCCTGGTGTTCACCGTCTGGCAGAACGTCGGTGGGGTCCAGCCGCAGACCTTCTTCCAGGCGTTCAACTGGGACGTCGGCAAGAACGCGCCGATCACGTTCGACACCTTGTTCAAGCCGGACGCCGAACCGCTCGACGTGATCTTCCCCGAGGTGGACCGGTCCCTGCAGAACGAGTACGGCACGGTGGTCCCGGCGTCGCCCGGCGCCGGAAAGGATCCGGCCAACTACCAGAACTTCGCGCTGACCGACGACGCGGTGATCTTCTTCTTCACCCAGGGTTCGCTGCTGCCGGATTCGGCGGGCCCGGTGCAGGCCTCGGTGCCGCGCGCCGTCATCGCACCCATGCTCGCGCGCTAAGCGGGCGCGAACCCGTAGACCGTTCCGTCGCTGGTGGCGGTGACCACGCGGCGGTCATGGCCGATCGAGACGCCGACCGGCCAGCCGCTCGCCTCGGGCAGCGGATAGCTGTTGACGGTATGGCCGTCGGCGGGGTCGAACACCATCAGCGCCAGCCCGTCCTCGCCGTCGCGGACCACGGTGTAGGCCACGTCGGGTCCCGCCTGGCTGGACGTCGACAGCGTGGTGACGTCGTCGCGGGTCCAGCTCACCTCGCCCTCGTCGCCGGCGTCCTTGATGCCGACCAGCTTCGCGCCGGGGCCGCCGCCGGCCACGATCAGCCCGTCCGGCGACACCGAAGGCGGCGTCTGCGCGAGATAGTCCAACGGAACCGACCACTTCGCGCTGCCGTCGGCGGCGTTCAGCGCCCACAGGCGCTCGTCGCGGCCGTTGACGTACACCGTCGAGCCGTCCGCGGAGAAGACGGGGCTGGCCAACGGCCCGCCGCCGACAGCGTCGCTGGTCCACTCGCGGGTCAGGATCGGGTTCTGGTCGGGCCGGTACCGCAGCCCGACGAGGACCGGGGCGTCGGCGTCGGGTTCCCACAGGCTCAGCACGACGAGCCCGGGCGTCGGCGTGAACGCCGGCGCGGCGGCCACCGGGCAGCGGGCGCGGGCCGGTTGGCAGTCGGCCAGCCCGCGTTCGGAGTCCTTCGGGTCGATGCCGGCCACCAGGTCCAGCGGCGTACCCACCACGGCGCCGTTGTGGGCGTCGAACACCAGCACCTGGCCGAGGTGGGTGACCACCAGCAGGTGCCCTGGCGCCAGAATCCGGGGTGTGGTCGGCATCCCGATCACGGGCTTGCGCCAGCGGAACCACTGCGTCGGCGGAAAGGACAGGATGGCGCCCGGCTGGCCGATGTAGAGGTTGTCGAACCCGTCCAGCAGCGGGCTGGCGGTGCCGCCGCCCTGTACCAGCCGGGTGCACCAGCGTTGGCGGGCGTTGTTGCCGGCTTCCCACACCATCAGCGAGCAGCCGGTGGGCGTCTGCGCGTTCAACCCCAGGTAGCCGTCGTTGCCCAGCGCGACCGAGGAGTACAGATCGCCCTTGACCGACCGGGTCCACTCCAGGCGCAACGTGTCGGCGCCCGACGCCGGCGCGTAGCTGCTGTTGCGCGGGTCGGCGTACTGGGCCGGCCAGCCCTCGGCGGGGTGTGCCTGAACCCACGAGTCGGTGTTGCCGCACCCCGCCAACGCGGCCGTGATCAGCGCCGTTAGTAAGGAAACAGCCAGCACGGTCAATCGCCGCAACACCGGTTCCTTCCGTTGGGGAGTTCGTGAAGCCCACGTGAGGGTAACCGCTCACGGCCGGAGTGCTCGCGTAGGCTTTCCGGCCATGACGACCATGTGGGGCGCTCCGCTGCACAAGCGCTGGCGGGGGTCGCGGCTGCGTGACCCGCGCCAGGCACGGTTCTTGACGATGGCGTCGCTGCGGTGGGTGCTGGCCAACCGCGCCTACACCCCGTGGTATCTGGTGCGCTACTGGCGGTTGCTGAAGTTCAAGCTCGCCAACCCGCACATCATCACCCGCGGCATGGTGTTCCTCGGCAAGGGCGTGGAGATCCAAGCCACGCCCGAGCTGTCGACGATGGAGATCGGCCGCTGGGTCCACATCGGCGACAAGAACACGATCCGCTGCCACGAGGGCTCGCTGCGGTTCGGCGACAAGGTGGTGCTCGGCCGCGACAACGTCATCAACACCTACCTCGACATCGAGCTGGGTGACTCGGTGCTGATGGCCGACTGGGTCTACATCTGTGATTTCGACCACAAGATGGACGAGATCAACGTGCCGATCAAGGATCAGGGCATCGTTAAGGGCCCGGTGCGGATCGGCCCCGACACCTGGATCGCGACGAAGGTCACCGTGCTGCGCAACACCACGGTCGGGCGCGGGTGCGTGCTCGGGTCGCACGCGGTGGTCAAGGGCGAGATCCCGGACTTCTCGATCGCGGTGGGTGCGCCGGCGAAGGTCGTCAAGAATCGGCGGCTGGCGTGGGAGACGTCGGCGGCCCAGCGCGCCGAGCTCGCCGCGGCGCTGGCCGACATCGAGCGCAAGAAAGCGTCACGCTAAGAGCCGTTGCGCCCTTGTGCGCGAGCCCACTCGCCCTTGTGCGCGAGCCCACTCGCCCTTGTGCGCGAGCGTGCGTGTTTGCGGCCGACACGCCGTCATTTCGGGAGAGTTTGCGCACCCTCGCGCCCACTATGTCAGCGGTCGGGTAGCGCGTGCTCGATGATGGGCCGTCGGCGATGTGGTTGGCGCTCAGCGCGTTTGGCCGAAAGGTACACCTGGGCGGTCTCCTCGGCGACCGCGTCCCAATCGAAGTCCGAGGTGAGGCGTTCGCGCGCGGCGACGGCCATCTCCTGGGCGGCCCGCGGGTCGTCGAGCACGGCGCGGACCGCGTTGGCCAGGGCCGCGATGTCCCGCGGCGGATACGACACCCCGGTCTGGCCGTTGATCACCGCCTCGCCCAGGCCGCCGACGTTGGAGGTCACCAACGGGGTGCCCGTCGCCGCCGCCTCCAGCGCGACGATGCCAAACGGTTCGTAGTGGCTGGGCAGCACGGCGGCGTCCGCGGCGTGCAGCAGGTCGACCAGGTCGTCGTGGTTGAGATGGCCGACGAACGATGTGGCCCTGAGCACCTTGTGTTTTCGTGCCTGCTCGACGAGCCACGCCTGCTGGGTGCCGGTGCCCGCGATGGTCAGCGTGGTGCCTGGGTGGGTGCGCCTGATGCGGGGGAGCGCCGCGATGGCGTCGTGAATACCCTTCTCGTACTCGAGCCGGCCCAGATACAGCAGCTGCGCCGGGCCCTGGCGCGGCCGTCGCGGCGCGAACGGCCAACGCGCGACGTCGATTCCGTTGCGGATCACCCGGATCTCGGCCAGCCCCGGGCCGAACAGCTCGGTGATCTCGTCGCTCATCGAGGCCGAACACGTGATGAGCGAGTCGGATTCGTGCACCAGCCAGGACTCCACCGCGTGCACCTGGCGGCTGATCCGCCCCGACACCCAGCCGGAGTGCCTGCCCGCCTCGGTGGCGTGGATGGTGGAAATCAGTGGCACATCGAAGTATTCGGCGAGTGCGATCGCCGGATGAGCGACCAGCCAGTCGTGTGCATGGACGACGTCTGGTTTCCACGGTTCGGTGTCGGGGCCCTTGATCGCCAGCCCGGCGCGCACCATCGAATGCCCCATCGCCAGCGTCCAGGCCATCATGTCGCTGCCGAAGTCGAACTCGTGCGGGTCCTGTGCGGCCGCGATGACGCGCACACCCTCGCTGACGTCGTCGGCAGTCGGGTGGGTGCTGGGATCGGTGCCGCTGGGCCGACGGCTGAGCACGACGACCTCGTGTCCGGCGGCCGCCAGTGCCGTGGCGAGGTGGTGGACATGGCGGCCGAGGCCGCCGACGACCACCGGCGGGTACTCCCACGACACCATGAGGACTTTCATGCGATGCCACCGGTGCGCCGCGTGGGCCCACACGTAAGTAGGGAACGTGCGTGAAGTCGCGCTGAATCACGGCGTGTCGCCCTCAGACACGCACGCTCGCCCACGATGGAGGGGGTCGCCGCGGTCATCGGGGCAACCGCCTGGCGTCCAGCGCGCCGAAAAGTCCGTCGGCGCGGTTCCAGCCCTCGGCCAGTCGCTGAGCGTGGTCCTGCCGGCCCGACGCCATCGCATCGGCGATCTCGCGCGTGGCATGGGCGTGCAGGTGTGCGCGATAGCGGGCATAGTCCGCGGCCGAATCCTTGCTCACCATGAACGGCCAGTCGCTGGACACCGTCAACAACGTCTCGCGCAGGATCTGATCGGCGACGAAGTTGCGCGGGGTGGGTGCGCCGACCGATGCGTTGGTCTCACCGAGCGCCTTGTCGACGGTGGACAGCGCGGTGTCGACGACTTCGTTGTTCAACTGGACCAGATCGCTGACCTTCTCACCGGCCCACACATGCCAGTCCTTTCCGGAACCCCATGAGCTGGACGGCAATTCGACGGCGGAACCCACGAAACCGTCGGCGATCGCGTCGGACAGCGTGCCCACCCGCACACCGGCCTGCGGCAGAGCCCGCAGCACCCGCTGCAGCCATGTCGGACCCTCGTACCACCAGTGCCCGAACAACTCGGTGTCGAACGCCGCGATGACGTGGGCCGGCCTGCCGATGCGTTCGCTCTCGTCGACGAGGCGCCGGCGCACCACGTCGACGAAATCGGCGACGTGGTGGTCGATTGCGTGATCGGCGCGCTGCGGGTCGTAGGGCGCCTTGTCCTCGGCGGCGACGTGGCGTCCGGTCACCCGCGCGGACTTCAGGCCGGTGGTGTGGTCATAGGTGTGAAAGTCGCGGTACGCCGAGTGGCCCGGATAGCCCGACTTGGGTGACCACACCCGGTAGCTGACCTGCAGGTCACGGCCGAACGCGACGACATCCGACCCGGCCACCGGGCGGCCCAGCGCGGTGTCACCGTGCAGCGACGGACCGTCGACCATGAAATGACCGACACCGGCTGCGGCATAGTCGTTTTCCATGCCCGGCGCGTAGGCGCACTCGGGCGCCCAGATGCCGCGCGGGGTATGCGCGAAGCGCAGCGAGGCGTCGGCGAGCCCCTCACGCAACGCGAACTCGCGCAACCGCGGATGAAGCAGCGGCTGAAACGGATGCGCCAACGGGCCGCCGAGCAACTCGATGGTGTCCGCGTCGATCAACTCGCGCAGCAGCGGGCTACCGCCGTGGGCCCACAGCGCCTCGAAGTCGTCGATCGCCCGTTCGGTCTCGGCCAGCTCACGAATCCCGAACTGGCGCAACGGAGCTCCGAGCGTCGTCGCCTCCAGCGCGCGCAACTGCCAATTCGCCAGCCAGTGGTGCATGCCCGTGAGGCAATACGGGTCGTCGAGCTGCGCGGTGACCACCGGCGTCATGCCGAGCGTCACCACATGCCGACGGCCTTCGGCGGCAAGCCCGCGAAGCACACGCATCAGCGGCAGGTAGGCCGCCGACCATGACTGATAGAGCCACTCCTCGCCGACCGGCCAGCGGCCGTGATGGGCCAGCCACGGCAGGTGCGTGTGCAGCACAAGGGTGAACATCCCCGGTGTCGAAGTGCTCACGGCCGCACCGCGATTGCCACCAGGTCGAGGCTGTCGTCGATGTTGCGGTCCGCGGCGTCGATCAGGTCGAAGTCCTCGGTGCGCACCGACGCGACGTCGGCGAGCAGGCCGGCCGGCCAGGGTGCGTCAGCCAACGCGCGGTCGATCTGGGCGTCGATGATCGAACCGCCGTGGCGGGCATCCAATTCGAGCAGTCGCGGGCCGTGGAAGACGCCGCACATGCGCTCCATCCGAAAGCCCGCAGTGGTCAGCAGTTCGGTGAGTTCCGCCGCGTTGAGCTCGCGGGTGTGAAACGGGTTGACCGGGGTGTCCAGGCCGGGGGAGAACGTGATCCGGTTGGGTGTCGACATCAGCAGCGTGCCGCCGGGACGCAACACGCGCAGGCACTCGGAGACGAATTGCCCTTGATCCCACAGATGTTCGATCACCTGGAAGTTGACCACCACGTCGACCTCGTCGGCGAGGGGTAGCTCGGCCACGTTTCCGTGGCGCATCTCGACGCGGGGATAGCGCGCCCGGACGTGCGCGACCGCCGACTCGTCGTAGTCCAGACCGATCACGCGTCGCGCCACATCGGCGATCAGGTCCGCGCCGTAGCCCTCGCCGCAGCCCGCCTCGAGGACGTCTTTACCCGCGCAGCGATCCGCCAGCCGCTGATACACGACCTCGTGGCGGCGGAACCAGTAGTTCTCCTCCGGCAAGCCCGGAACCGTGCGTTCCCCGGTGAGGGGCAGGTCCGGACCGCCGGTGACGAATGCGCTCATTGCAAGGCAGGCTAACCCCTATCGGCTCGCCGGCGAACGGTTCAACGCCTACGTGCTGCTAGAACGCGAGCTTCGACCCGCTATGGTGTTCCTGCGACCCACCACAAGTTACTCGCTAGTAACATGGTGTTAGTTGCTTCAAACGTGGTAATGCAGGCCGGCCGTCCGGTCTCTTCAAGGAGGACGAACCAGACTCATGACGAACATCGTGGTCCTGATCAAACAGGTCCCAGACACATGGTCAGAGCGCAAGCTGACCGACGGTGATTTCACCCTCGACCGTGAGGCCGCCGACGCCGTGCTGGACGAGATCAACGAGCGCGCGGTGGAAGAAGCGCTGCTGATCAAGGAGAAAGACGGCGGTGAGGGCACTGTGACAGTGCTCACAGCCGGTCCCGAGCGCGCCACCGAGGCCATCCGCAAGGCGCTGTCGATGGGCGCCGACAAGGCCGTGCACCTCGTCGACGACGGCATGCACGGCTCCGACATGGTGCAGACCGGGTGGGCCCTGGCGCGTGCGCTCGGCACCATCGAGGGCACCGAGCTCGTCATCGCCGGCAACGAATCCACCGACGGTGTCGGGGGCGCGGTTCCGGCCATCGTGGCCGAGTACCTCGGCCTGCCCCAGCTGACCCACCTGCGCAAGGTGACGGTCGAGGGCGGCAAGGTCGTCGGCGAGCGCGAGACCGATGACGGCGTCTTCACGCTCGAGGCGCAGCTGCCGGCCGTGGTGAGCGTGAACGAGAAGATCAACGAACCGCGCTTCCCCTCCTTCAAGGGCATCATGGCCGCCAAGAAGAAGGAAGTGACCACGCTGACGCTCGCCGAGATCGGCGTCGAGCCCGACGAGGTCGGAGTCGAGAACGCGGGTTCGAAGGTGCTCTCCTCGACCCCGAAGCCGCCGAAGACGGCCGGCGAGAAGATCACCGACGAAGGCGACGGCGGCACCAAGATCGCCGAGTACCTGGTCGCTCAGAAAATCATCTAGTCCCGACTTCGGAGAAAGACGCAGAAACTCATGGCAGAAGTACTTGTGCTCGTCGAGCACGCCGAGGGTGCCCTCAAGAAGGTCACCGCTGAACTGATCACCGCCGCCCGCGTTCTGGGTGAGCCTTCCGCCGTCGTGGTGGGCAAGCCGGGCACCGCCGAGCCGCTCATCGAGGGGCTGAAGGAGGCCGGCGCGGCCAAGATCTACACCGCCGAGTCCGACGACGCGGAGAACTACCTCATCACCCCGTACGTGGACGTGCTGGCCTCGCTGGTCGAGTCGGCCAGCCCCGCCGCGGTGCTGCTGGCTGCCTCAGCCGACGGCAAGGAGATCGCCGGGCGGCTGGCCGCGCGCACCGGCGCAGGTGTGCTGACCGACGTCGTGGAGGTCAAGGAGGGCGGCAAGGCCGTGCACTCGATCTTCGGTGGCGCCTACACCGTGGAGGCCGAGTCCACCGGTGAGCTCGCGGTCATCACCGTGCGCCCCGGTGCGGTGGAAGCCGCGCCGAGTGCGGGTGCCGGCGAGGTCGTCAGCGTCGAGGTGCCGGCCCAGGCCGAGAGTGCGACGAAGATCACCAAGCGCGAACCGGCCGTGGCCGGTGACCGTCCGGAGCTCACCGAGGCCACCGTCGTGGTCTCCGGCGGGCGCGGTGTCGGCAGCGCCGAGAACTTCAAGATCGTCGAGGAGCTGGCCGACGCGCTCGGCGGCGCCGTCGGCGCGTCCCGCGCCGCGGTCGACTCCGGCTACTACCCGGGCCAGTTCCAGGTGGGCCAGACCGGCAAGACCGTGTCGCCGCAGCTCTACATCGCGCTCGGCATCTCCGGTGCCATCCAGCACCGCGCCGGCATGCAGACGTCGAAGACGATCATCGCGGTGAACAAGGACGAGGAGGCGCCGATCTTCGAGATCGCCGACCTGGGCATCGTCGGTGACCTGTTCAAGGTCACCCCGCAGCTGACCGAGGCGGTCAAGGCCCGCAAGGGATAGCCCGCCACCGACTGGTACAACGCAAACGCCCCGACGTCTCCGTCGGGGCGTTTTGCGTGCGCGCGGGGACTACGGATTTTCAAGGGTGCAACGGACATCACCTGGTGGGAGCGTGGAGCTGCGACCAAAGGAAAGGTGTTCGGAAATGAAGATCACGGTAATCGGCGCCACCGGTCTGATCGGCTCCAAGGTGGTTCCCCTGCTCGAAGCCGCCGGCCACACGGTGGTCTCGGCCTCCCGGCAAAGCGGGCTGGACGTGCTCACCGGCGAGGGGGTCGCCGACGCGCTGCGCGGCGCGGACGTGCTGGTGGACCTGACGAACTCGCCATCGTTCGAGGACGACGCGGTGAAGCAGTTCTTCACCGCCTCGACCACCAACCTGACCAAGGGCGCCGCCGTAGCCGGTGTCGGCCACTATGTGGCGTTGTCCATCGTCGGCGCCGACGAGCTGCCCGAAAGCGGCTACATGCGGGCCAAGGTCGTGCAGGAGACGATCCTGCGGGAATCGGGCGTGCCGTACACGATCGTGCGGGCCACACAGTTCCACGAGTTCGCCGAGGCGATCACCGAGACGTTGACGATCGACGGCGTTGTGCATGCGCCCGACGGGGCGATCCAGCCGATCGCCGCCGACGACGTCGCCGCCGAAGTGGCCCGTGCGGCCATCGCACCCGCCCGCAACGGTTTCCACAACATCGGTGGGCCCGACAAGATGTCGTTCGCCGACCTGGCCCGGGCGGTGTTGCGCGCCAACGGTGACGATCGGTCCGTCGTCGTCGACCCCAAGGCCACCTATTTCGGCACCCCGGTGGACGACCACAGCCTGGTCACCGGCGACGACGCCGTCATCGCGAAGATCAGGTTCGCCGACTGGCTCAGCCACCGTTGACCGGCGATGAGCGGACTCGAAGAGGCGATCAGCCAGCGTCGCTCGACACGGATGTTCCTCCCGGACAAGCCGGTTCCGCGGGAGCTGCTGGACGAAGCCCTCGCTCTGGCCATGCGCGCACCGTCGAACACCAACCTTCAGCCGTGGCAGCTGTTTCTCACGTCCGGACGCCGCCGGGACCGGTTGGTCGCGGCGCTGCTCGAGGACGCATCGCGCGGATTCCCCGAGACAGTCGGCATTCCGGAGAGGTTCGCCCCGTTGCGCTTCGAGTTCGGGGCGCTGGTGTACGGCGCCATGGGTATCGCACGGGATGATTCCGAGGGCAGGCGGGTCGCGCGGCTGCGCAATTGGGAGTTCTTCCGGGCGCCTGTGGCCGGTGTGGTGTGCATGCATCGCGACCTCGGTTCGACCGACGCCGTGGGGGTCGGGATGTTCCTGCAGACGCTGCTGCTCGCGCTCACCGCGCGCGGGCTCGGCACGTGCGTGCAGGCGTCGATCGCCCACTTTCCCGACACCCTGCACGCACAGCTGGAGATCCCCGACGACCTCACCGTGCTCTGCGGGCTGGCCATCGGCCATCCCGATCCGAGTTTCCCGGCCAATCACCTCGACACCCCGCGCAACGCCGTCGGAGACAACGTGATCTTCCGGGAGTGACATCTGACATAGAGACAAGTCGTCATCCAGCGGTCACGGACACGTCACGTGCGCGACGCCGTCCGGAGATGCGGCGGCGCGACCGTGCAGCCATGAGCACTGCTTCTGTCCTCATACCCGCCGGCCAAACCGGCACCGCCGGAATGCCGCGCTACACCCTGCTGCTGTCCACCGACGACGCGCTGATCGAGGCCGCGCAGCGGCTGCGCCACGACGTGTTCAGCGCCGAGCCGGGCTTCACGCTCACCACTGCCACGGACGCCGACCGGTTCGACGAGTTCTGCGACCACCTGCTGGTGCGCGACGACACCTCCGGCGAGCTGGTGGGCTGCTACCGGATGCTGCCACCCGCAGGCGCGATCGCGGCGAAAGGCCTATACACCGCAACTGAATTCGATGTGCGCGGGCTCGATCCGCTGCGGCCGCACCTAGTGGAGATGGGTCGGGCGGCGGTGCGCGCGCAGCACCGCAACGGCGGTGTGGTGCTGTTGATGTGGGCCGGAATCCTGGCCTATCTGGACCGCTGCGGATACGACTACGTGGCCGGCTGCGTGTCGGTGCCGATCCACGGCGGCGACGACCCCGTACCCGGACGCCAGATCCGCGGCGTGCGTGACCTCGTGCGTCGCCGTCACGCCGCGCCTGCGCGGTACACCGTGCACCCGCACTGTCCGGTGATCGTCGACGGCAGGCACCTCGACGACATCGACCCGCCCGACAGGGTCGACGTGCCCGCGCTGATGCGCGGCTACCTGCGCCTCGGCGCGCGGGTCTGCGGCGATCCCGCTCACGACCCGGACTTCGGGGTGGCCGACTTTCCGGCTCTGCTCGACAAACGCCGCGCCGACACCCGTTACCTGCGCAGGCTCCGATCGGTACAGGCGGCAGCGGCGATGGTCGACGGAATGGCGTCGTGACCAGCCCATGGGTGCCCCAGGCGCCGTGCGACGCCCGCTGCCTCAGCGTCGGTACGACGGCGGCGGGTCACCGCCTCGTGATCGCGTGCCGGATCGCGCTACGCGCCGGCCTGGCGCTGACGTTGTTGGCGGCGATCCCGCTGATCCTGACCCCGCTGCCGGGACGTTCCCGCATCCAGCGCAGGTACTGCCGACTGATGCTGCGCTGCCTCGGTGTGCGAATCACGGTGTCGGGCGGGCCGATTCGTAACCTGTCCGGGGTGCTGGTGGTCAGTGGGCACGTGTCGTGGGTCGACGTCTTCGCGATCGGCGCGGTGATGCCCGGACGGTTTGTCGCCAAGTCGGAACTAATCAGCTGGCCCGGCCTGGGGCTTTTGGCCAGGCTGATGAAGGTCATCCCCATCGAGCGGGCCAACCTGCGCGGGCTACCCGGCGTCGTCGACACCGTCGCGGCCCGCTTGCGTGCCGGGCACACCGTCGTGGCGTTCCCCGAGGGCACCACCTGGTGCGGCCTTGCGTTCGGCCCTTTTCGGCCGGCGATGTTTCAGGCCGCCATCGACGCCGGCAGGCCGGTGCAGCCGCTGCGGCTGAGCTACCACCACCGCGACGGCCGGCGGTCGACCACCGCCGCCTACATCGGCGACGACACGCTGCTGGCCTCGATCCGGCGGCTGATGACCGCGCGGCGCACGGTCGCGCGGGTACACGTCGCGTCGCTGCAGTTGCCGGGAACCGACCGCCGTGACCTGGCAGGTCGCTGCGAATCCGCGGTACGCGGTGACCGGTCCCGCCGCGGGCACGGCCACGCGCTGGTGGCCTGACCGCGCGACCGTGAGCGTGCGGGCCCGGCCGCTAGACTTGAACGGTTATGACCTCGTCGACTTCGCCGGATGCTCGCCCCAGGGGCTCATCAGGGCCGGTCTACCTCGATCACGCAGCCACCACGCCGATGCACCCGGCTGCCATCGAGGCGATGACGGCTGTGCTGGCGACGGTCGGCAACGCGTCGTCGCTGCACGGCACCGGCCGGGTGGCGCGCCGCCGGATGGAGGAGGCCCGCGAGGCGCTGGCCAACCTGCTGGGCGCACGGCCGTCGGAGGTGATCTTCACCGCGGGCGGCACCGAGAGCGACAACCTGGCGGTCAAGGGCATCTACTGGGCGCGCCGTGACGCCGAGGCCCGTCGGCGCCGCATCGTCACCACGCCCGTCGAGCATCACGCGGTCCTGGACGCGGTGGAATGGCTCGTCGAGCACGAGGGCGCCGAGGTGAGCTGGCTGCCGGTGCGACCGGACGGTTCGGTGACCCCGGCGGCGTTGCGAGATGTGTTGCAGCGCCACGACGATGTCGCCCTGGTGTCCGTCATGTGGGCCAACAACGAGGTCGGCACGATCATGCCGATCGCCGAACTCGCCGCTGTGGCAGCCGAGTTCGAGGTACCGATGCACAGCGACGCCGTGCAGGCCGTCGGCCAGATACCCGTCGACTTCGGGTCGAGCGGGTTGTCGGCGATGAGCGTGACCGCGCACAAGTTCGGCGGCCCCACCGGTGTCGGCGCGCTGCTGCTGCGCCGCGACACCGCCTGTGTCCCGCTGCTGCACGGCGGCGGCCAGGAGCGCGACGTCCGCTCGGGCACACCGCACGTCGCCGGCGCGGTCGCGATGGCCGCGGCCGCCAAGGTGGCGGTGGAAGGCCTGGAGGCACACAGCGCGCGGGTCACCCGACTGCGCGACCGGCTGATCGACGGCGTGCTGTCCAGCATCGACGACGTGCACCTCAACGGGGCCGCGGGTGCCGGCCGACTCCCGGGCAACACCCACTTCACGTTCCGCGGCTGTGAGGGCGACTCGTTGTTGATGCTCTTGGATGCCAAGGGAATCGAGTGTTCGACGGGTTCGGCGTGCACCGCCGGGGTGGCGCAGCCGTCGCACGTGCTGATCGCGATGGGCAGCGACCCGGCGAACGCCAGAGGGTCACTTCGGCTGTCGCTGGGACACACCAGCACCGAGGCGGACGTCGACGCCGCGCTTGCGGTTCTTCCGGCCGCGGTGAAGCGAGCCCGGCAGGCGGTGCTGGCCAGCTCGGGAGCGGTGGACTGATGCAGGTGCTCGTCGCGATGAGCGGTGGCGTCGATTCCTCGGTGGCCGCCGCGCGGATGGTCGACGCCGGACACGACGTCGTCGGCGTGCACCTCGCGCTGTCGTCGGCACCGGGCACTCTGCGCACCGGGTCACGCGGATGCTGCTCGAAGGAGGACGCCGGCGACGCCCGCCGCGTCGCTGATGTGCTCGACATCCCGTTCTACGTATGGGATTTCGCCGACCGCTTCGCCGAGGAAGTGATCGTTGACTTCGTGTCGGCGTACGCCCGCGGCGAAACGCCGAACCCGTGCGTGCGGTGCAACGAGCGAATCAAGTTCTCCGCGTTAGCTGCTCGCGCGCTCGCGCTGGGCTTCGACGCGGTGGCCACCGGCCACTACGCCCGCCTGGCCGACGGCAGGCTGCGGCGCGCGGTCGACCGGGACAAGGACCAGTCCTACGTCCTCGGCGTGTTGACCGCCGAGCAGCTTCGGCACGCGCTGTTCCCGATCGGCGACACACCCAAGGCCCAGATCCGCGAGGAGGCCGCGCGCCGCGGGCTCGCGGTGGCCGACAAACCCGACAGCCACGACATCTGCTTCATCCCGTCCGGGGACACCCGCGCGTTTCTCGGCGCCCGCATCGGCGTGCGCAGGGGAAACGTGGTCGACCGTGGCGGCGCCGTGCTGGCCGAGCACGACGGCGTGCACGGCTTCACCATCGGACAGCGCAAGGGCCTGGGCATCGCCGGGCCGGGCCGCGACGGCCGACCCCGCTATGTGACCGACATCGACGCCGAAACCGGCACCGTATACGTCGGGAACGCCGCCGACCTGGACGTCTGGACACTGACCGGCGAACGGCCCGTGTTCACCTCCGGTGTCGCACCGACCGGGCCCGTGGAGTGCGCGGTGCAGGTGCGAGCGCACGGCGGGGTCGCCGACGGTGTGGCGCAACTGCGCGACGGGCGGCTGGTGGTCGAGCTACGGGCTCCGCTGCGCGGCGTGGCACCGGGGCAGACCATGGTGCTTTATCGGCCCGATCCGCAGGGTGACGAGGTGATCGGGAGCGCGACGATCTGTCGCTGACGGTGGTGGCTCCGCGGCCGCACGGCGGCTAATATGAATGAGTCCCATCCGTTAAATACCGGAGCATAGACCACCCCGTGGACGACGAAGTTCCTGCTGCGGCGGCGCGGCCGCGCCGAGATCGGTTGCCGCGCAACCGGCAGCGCGAACGCGTGCTCCACCTGGTTCGCAAGCACGACGGTCCCGTCGACGCGGCCGAAATCGCGGCCCAGATCGGCCTGCATGTCACCACGGTGCGTTTCCACCTGGACGCGTTGTGCGACGAGGGAGCGATCGTGCGCACCCGGTTGCACCGCGCCGGAGCGGGCCGGCCGCGGACCGGCTACGTGGCGGTGGAGGACCGCCTCGACTACCGGGTCCTCGCCGAGGTGCTCGCGATGGAACTCGGCAGGATCGAGGAGACCCGGCGCGAGCGTGCCGAGCGGGCGGGGCGGCGCTGGGCGGGCCAGATGGTTGCGGCGATCGAGGCCGATGTACGCCCGGGTGTCGGTCCGTCCGAGGCCGACGCACTCGACCGTCTCGCGACGGTGGCCGCCCAGATCTTCGCCCGCATGGGGTTCGCACCCGAACTGCTCGCGGCGAAGCGATCGCGCGGGAAGCGCGAGCGCGAGATCAGGCTGCACGCGTGCCCGATTCGTGACCTGGCGCGGTCGCACCCCGAAGTAGGCTGCGGCCTGCACCGTGGGGTGCTGGCGGGGCTGGTTCGCGATACGACGATGTCCGCGGAGCTCGAGCCGTTCGTCGCACCCGAGCTCTGCCTGGCCAGGATGGTGTCCAATGAATGACGTTGCCGCATATGTGCAATTGCTCGTGCCGATGCTGTGGCTCGGCATGGTGCTCGCCATCTCGTTTCTCGAAGCACCACTGAAGTTCGGCGCGCCCGGCGTGACCCTTCCGATCGGGCTGGGCATCGGGCGGCGCGTCTTCAAGGCCCTCAACGGGGTCGAAGTCGTGCTTGCCGCAGTGCTTCTGGCGGCTACCCTCGTCGCCAGACCGTCGACGGCCGTGTTGATCCTGGTCCTGGTGGCCGCGGCGGTGCTGGCCGTTCAGGTGATCCTGGTACGACCCCCGCTGACCAAACGCTCGAACCGAATTCTCGCCGGTGAGACACTGCCGCGCTCCCAGATGCACTACGTCTACGTCGCACTGGAAGTCGTCAAGGTGGGCGTGCTCATCGCGCTGGCGCTGGTGCTGACCTCCCGGGTGGTCGAGCACCTGCTCTGACAGCAGCCGACATTCAGTGGCGCTGTCCGATGTGTGATTCCGCGCGGATCCGCTCGATCATGTGCGGGTAGTGCAGCTCGAACGCCGGCCGCTCCGAACGGATCCGGGGCAGTTCGGTGAAGTTGTGCCGCGGCGGCGGGCAGGACGTCGCCCACTCCAGCGAGTTGCCGTAACCCCACGGATCGTCGACGGTGACCGGCTCGCCGTAGCGCCAGCTCTTGAACACATTCCAGGCGAACGGCAGCATCGAGATCCCGAGGGTGAACGCGCCGATGGTGGAGACGACGTTGAGCGTGGTGAACCCGTCGGAGGGCAGGTAGTCGGCGTAGCGCCGCGGCATTCCGTCGTTGCCGAGCCAGTGCTGCACCAGGAACGTGGTGTGGAAGCCGATGAAGGTCAGCCAGAAGTGCAGCTTGCCCAACCGTTCGTCGAGCAGACGCCCGGTCATCTTCGGGAACCAGAAGTAGATGCCGGCGTAGGTGGCGAACACG
>NZ_ATDN01000034.1 GCF_004014805.1 Mycolicibacterium elephantis DSM 44368 | reverse complement strand
ACAAACAAAAACCACCAAACACACTATTGAGTTCTCAAACAACACACCCGCGCGACCGCGCAGTGAGCCCGCAGCCAAAAGCCGCGTACTCGTAGTGCGGACGCTCAGGAACCCACCGAAGTGGGATTTCCCTCTGGGATCCGCCGCGCTCTTCGGGCTAGGCCCGTGTCGCAGCGACGAATCAACAAGTTACGTGAGGGATTACGCGGAGTCAAATGGGCTGATAGGGCGCGTCTTTCGCGCGTCACCTACCGTGCGCACCCGGGGGTGCGTCGACTCACGCAACACGCTTCAACACCGCCGTCGCGCAAGTTATTCCGCCCGTGGGCGGCCGGCGTCGCCGATGCCTCAGCCAACGCGTTCGACGCCGGCGATGTTCCGCTTGCCCCGGCGCAACACCAGCCATCGTCCGTGGAGGAAGTCCGACGGCTGCGGAGCCCAGTCGTCGCTGTCGATCCGGGCATTGTTGACGTAGGCGCCCCCCTCGGCGACGGTGCGCCGGGCGGCGCCCTTGCTCGGGGCCAGGCCGGTGGCCACCAGCAGGTCGGTGATCGTATCCGGGCCGCCCGGCTTCAGCTCGGCGACCGAGGCCTCCCGCAATGCCGCCGCCAGCGTCGGCTCGTCGAGTTCAGCCAGGTCAGCCCGGCCGAACAGGGCCTGGCTGGCGTGCTCGACCGAGCGGGTCGCCGCCTCCCCGTGCACCAACGTGGTGAGTTCGCGCGCCAGCCGGCGCTGCGCCGCGCGTTCGTGCGGGCGCTCGGCGGTCGCCTGCTCCATCTCGGCCAGTTCCTCAGGCGCCAGGAACGTGAACCAGCGCAGATAGCGGACCACGTCGACGTCTGCGGTGTTGATGAAGTACTGGTACCAGGCATACGGGCTCGTCATCGCCGGGTCCAGCCAAAGGCTCCCGCCGCCGGTGGACTTGCCGAACTTCTTGCCCTCGGAGTCGGTCACCAGCGGTGTCGTCAGCGCGTGCACCGTCGCACCGAGCTTCTGCCGGACCAGCCGAACCCCAGCGATGATGTTGCCCCACTGGTCGGAGCCGCCGATCTGCAGCGTGCATCCGTACCGCTGATGCAGTTCCACGTAATCGTTGGCCTGCAGCAGCATGTAGCTGAACTCGGTGTAGGAGATGCCCTCGCCCTCCAGCCGGCGCCGCACGGTGTCGCGGTCGAGCATGACGTTGACCGAGAAGTGCTTGCCGATGTCGCGCAGGAACTCGATGGCCGACAACCGCTCCGTCCAGGTCAGGTTGTTCTCCACCACCGCGCCCGTCGCGGAGTCGTCGAACTCGACGAACCGTTCCAGCTGGCCACGAATGCGTTCGGTCCATTCGGCCACCGTGTCGGCGGTGTTCAGCGCGCGTTCGCCCGTGTCGCGCGGGTCCCCGATCATCCCGGTGGCTCCGCCGGCCAACACGATCGGCCGGTGGCCCGCCAGCTGGAACCGCCGCAGCGTCAGGAGCGGGATGAGATGGCCCGCGTGCAGGCTCGGCGCGGTGGGATCGAACCCCGAATAGACGGTGACGGGGCCATGGGCCAGTTCGGCGGCCAGCGCGTCACGGTCGGTGGATTGGGCGATCAGCCCCCGCCACTCGAGCTCGTCGAGGATGGACGTACCCGCAGAAGTCACGGCTTCGATCTTCTCGCACTAATCGCTTTGGTCGGGAGCCGGTGCCCGCGGGCTGCGCCGGTACAGCGACACCTCGGGCCGCCCCGCCAGCCACAGGCGCCACGGGCGGTCTGCGGCCTTGCTCACTCCGACGCGCGGCCCTTCGGCCGCCGGCCGCTCTTCAGCGAGCTGCACCTGGATCTCGCTGTTCGGGTCGAACAGGTCAAGTCCGTTGTCGTCCATGGTGATTCCCAGCGCAGAGCAGAGGTTGCCCGGCCCCCGCGCCAACGCCGCAGGACGCACGGAATCGCCGCGGCGGCGCTGCGCCACCTCGAGACCGGACTCGAGCGCGGCGGCCCTCAGTAGCACCGCGCCCGCGACCCCGTCGGTCGCGCAGGCCACGTTGGCGCAGACGTGGATACCGTGACTGCGGTACGTGTAGAGCCGCCCGGCGGGGCCGAACATCACCCAGTTGCGTGGACCCGGTCCGCGAAACGAGTGCGCGGCCGGGTCGGGCCACGGGCCGTCGGCGGGCCCGCCGTAGGCCTCCACCTCCACGATTAATGCGCTGGTCCCCCGCCCCACCAGCGTGGCGCCGAGAAGCCGGCGGGCCGCGGCCAGGGGGTCAACAGCCAGCAGCTCGGCGCTCACGCCAAGCAATTCTGCCTTCACCTCTTGACAGCGGGGCCCCCGGGGAGAATATTTCAACGCATGATGACTTCATCGCATGATGAATTCTTGGCGTATGGGAGCGACCCGGTGATCGACATCAGCGGGCTGCGCGTCGTCCGCGGCAAGCGCGTCGCGCTCGACGACATCAGCGTGCGGGTCGCGCGCGGCACGATCACCGGCTTGCTCGGCCCGTCGGGCTGCGGCAAGACCACCCTGATGCGCTGCATCGTCGGCACCCAGGTCATCGCGGCGGGAACCGTGACGGTCCTCGGCCGTCCGGCAGGCTCGGCGGGACTGCGCCACCGCATCGGCTACGTCACGCAGGACGCGACGGTCTACGACGACCTCCGGGTGATCGACAACGCCCGCTACTTCGCCTCGCTGTACGGCGCCGATGCCGAGAGAGCCGACGAGGCCGTCGCGGCGGTCGGCCTGCAGGACCATCGAACAGCGTTGTGCGGCAACCTGTCCGGCGGTCAACGGACCCGCGCGTCGCTGGCCTGTGCCCTGGTCTCGAACCCCGACCTGCTTGTGCTCGACGAACCCACTGTCGGGCTCGATCCGGTGCTGCGCGTGGAGCTGTGGCAGCAGTTTCGCCGCCTCGCCGAGCGCGGTACCACCCTGCTGATCTCGAGCCACGTGATGGACGAAGCCGATCATTGCGGTGATCTGCTGCTCATGCGGGAGGGCCGCCTGCTCGCGCACACCACCCCGGCGAAGCTACGAGAGGAGACCGGATGTCAGTCGTTGGAGGAAGCGTTTCTGTCCGTCATCAAGCGCAGCACCGCAGCCGCCGGCGTGGCCGGCTGAACCCGCAGGCCTACGTCGCCACCACCACGCGGATCCTGCGCCAGCTCGCGGCCGACCATCGCAGCATCGCGATGATCATGGTGGTGCCGATCGTCGTCATCACGCTGATGTACTTCATGTTCGACAACGTTCCGACCGCGCCCGGCGCGACCTCGGGGTTCAACAACGCGTGCCTGATCCTGCTCGGGCTCTTTCCGTTGTTCGTGATGTTCGTGATCACCTCGATCACCATGCAGCGCGAACGGGTCTCCGGAACGCTGGAACGCATTCTCACCACGCCGCTGCGCCGGCTGGACCTGCTCGGCGCCTACGGCACCGCGTTTTCGATCGCCGCGGCGGTTCAAGCGACGCTGGCCTGCGTCGTCGCCTTCTGGCTGCTCGGCTTCGAGACCGCGGCCAGCCCGGCATGGGTCTTCGTGATCGCGATCGTCAACGCGGTCCTCGGCGTGGGGCTCGGGTTGCTGTGTAGCGCGTTCGCCCGCACCGAGTTTCAAGCAGTCCAGTTCATCCCGTTGGTGATGGTGCCTCAGCTCCTGCTGGCCGGGATCATCGTGCCTCGGGGGACAATGCCGGAGTGGTTGCAATGGATCAGCGATGTCATGCCCGCGAGCTATGCGCTGGAGGCCTTGCGAGAGGTCGGCGCGTACCCGGAGTTGACCGCCGTCGCGCTGCGCGACATCACAGTCGTGATCGGCTGCGCGATCGTCGCGCTGTGCCTGGCGGCGGCGACCCTGCGACGACGGACGCCCTGAGTTGACCACCGACGCCGAGCGCAAACGTCCCGGGCGGCCGCGAGGGACGTCAGACACCCGGGAACGGATCCTGAAGTGCGCTCGAGATCTGTTCGCACGCAACGGCGTTGACAAGACCTCGATCCGGGCGGTCGCGGCGGCTGCCGGTGTGGACCCCGCGCTGGTGCATCACTACTACGGCACGAAACAGCAGTTGTTCGCCGCGGCGATCGAAGCCCCGGTCAACCCGATGGACGTCATCCGCCCGCTGAAGGAGACGCCCGTCGAAGAACTCGGTCACAAGCTGCCGTCAGTGCTCGTGCCCCTGTGGGATTCCGAAGCCGGTCAAGGCTTCATCGCCACGTTGCGCTCGCTGCTGGCGGGATCGGACGTCGCCCTCATCCGATCGTTTCTGCAAGAGGTGATCACCACGGAACTCGGTCCTCGCGTGGACAATCCACCGGGATCGGGCCGGATCCGCGTTCAGTTCGTCGCCTCGCAACTCGTCGGCATCGTGGTCGCGCGTTACATACTCGAACTCGAGCCGATCCGGTCGCTGTCCCCCGAGCAGATCGCCGACACCATCGCGCCCAACCTGCAGCGCTACTTCACCGGCGAGCTACCCGGCCTTTCCTGAGGCCCGGTCCAGCATGCGTTGGTGCTCGGCGTCATCGTCGACAGCGATGGCCTCGTCGATCAGCAGCACCGGAATGCCGTCGTCGATCCGATATGCGCGCCGAAGCCGCGGGTTGTAGAGGAACTCGTCGCCCACCAGCAGAAGCGGCTCACGGTCCTGAGGGCAGACCAGGATGTCCAGCAGTTTTTCGTCGAGTGCCACGACGCTAGCCCACCGGCACGGACATGCCGGGAATCACGGGCACCTGACCGGCCACGGGGCCCTGCTGCTGCGCCGTCATCGCGGCCTGGGCCTGCAGCTTGCGCTGGTAGGCGATCGTGTTCTTCAGCGCTTCCACCAGCGGCGTCTGGTTGGGTCGGCGTTCGAGCGCGTCGGCGAGCGCCGCGGCGTTGGCGTTGGAGGGCCGGAAGCCCTGCCTGCGCAGTTTCACCGCGTCGTCGATCAGCTTGGAAACCTGACCGCCGCCGTCACCCTGCGCGTACTCGTTGTAGATCTGCAACAGCACTTGATCGGCATTGACCTTCGCCGGCTCAGGCTGGCCTTTCGAGCAATCGTCGCCGGTGCAGGAACGCGGCGCATCCGCCACCGGCGTGGGGGCCTCGGTTTCGACCGTCGGTTCGGCGGGCTGGGCCGACACCGTCGCGGCTCCCGCCACCATGCCCGCGACCATCGCGCCGCCGGCCACCCCGGCGACGACAAGGCGCCGCCAGACGTCGCGGTTGGTACCGGTCTGCGATGCCATCAATCCTCCAGTGCGGTGGCGCGACTGCCCGACCCGGCGGCGGCAGCCGCCAAGCGGGAGCCTAACAGCGTGCCTGCCTTCTGGCATTTCCGTCGTTACCGCCCGCCGGCGATCTCCGCCCGCACCGCGACCGTCAACCGCTTGTACCGATTGGTATCGGGATCCAGATACCAGGCGTTACGCGCCGGTTTGGGGATGCCCTTCGCCCGTAGCGGGCTCACCAGCGGCCGGTACGACGCGGACAGTGCCATGTTGCTGACCACGTGCACGATGTCGGGCGGATTTCCGACCGGCAGATCCGACAGCGCCTCGGAAAGATCCGCCGAGGGAACGCTGCCCCCGGGACGAAGCTCCAGCGCCGTGACGGCCAACTGTCCGCCGTCGACCGGCACGCCGTACGTCACCGCGAGGTCCACCGCTTCGAGGCGGCTGACCGCGTCGTTGACCGTCGAGGCGTACACGATGCCGCGTGCGGTGAAGATCAGCGTGCCGCGGTTGTCGACCTGCCAGTAATCGCCGTCGTCGTCGCGGCGGAACAGGAACTCCGTCGACACCCAGGTGTCGGCCGGGGCGAACACGCCCCGCTTGATCGACGCCGTCGGGTCGATGGGACCGCGGGGTCGAGCCAGCAGCACACCGACCTCATTGGTCTCTGCCTTGCGCACGAAGCCGCGCTCGTCCTCGAGGATCAGGTCGTCCTCGGGGTCATAGGCAGCCAACTCGATCTGGCCGCCGCCCGGCAGTGGCCGGCCCTTGCTGCCGATCTTGGCGCCGGACACGTTGGCCAACACCGCCTGCCCGTCGGTGGTGGCGAAGAACTCGACCACCTTCGCCGGGGCGAACACTTCGACGACCCGTTTCCACAGACCGGCGGGCATACCCGAGCCGATGAACAGCCGCACGGGGTGGCTGCCCGTCAGCGAGAAGGCCGGGTCGTCGATGACGTCGCGCAGCATCGCCCACGTGTAGGTCACCACGGTGACGCCGTACTGGCGGATCTCTTGCACGAACCGGTCCGGTCGCAGTCCGCGCGACAGCGCGATGCGCGAGCCGCCGACGACGGCCCCGCCCAGCGCGACCAGCAGCCCCGACTGGTGGTGCAGCGGGGTCAGGCAGTACACGGTGTCGCCGCGGCCGAGGTTGGCGGCCGAGGCAGTGCCGAACGCCGACAGCGCCCACCGGTAGTTGGTGATCTGGCGGGCGACGAGTTCCCCGTTGATCGAACTGAAGCCGATGAATGCGAGGTCGCGGGCCAACCCGGGGTTGGGTCGATACCAGCCGGGCAGGTCGACCTCGTCGGGGTCGATCTTCTCCATATCGACAACGTTCGCGCCGTCAGATTCAGGCAGGTCCAGGTTGCGTGCCTCGCCACCGCCCAGCACCAGCACCCGCATGTCGAGCTGGCGGGCAGCGTCCAGATTGCTCGGGTCGGCGATGATCTCCGTCACCGCGCCCAGCCGGGCGGCGGTGGGCAGATCCGCGTCGGGTGGCATCAGCACCGCGACCGCGCCCAGCCGCGACAGCGCGGCGATCGCGACCAGGGCGCTGGGTCGGGTCTCCATCAGCACGCCGACTCGGGCGCCCTGCCGCACCCCCACCTCGATCAGACCGCGCACCACGTTGTTGATGCGGCGGTCCACCGCCTCGTAGGTGTGCACCCGGCCGTCGAACAGCAGGGCCTCGCCGTTGGGCGCGTCGCGGGCCTGCTCGGACATGATGCGGCCGAACGAGATCCGGGTGTGGTCGTTGATCTGGCCGAGCCGCGCCAGCCGGGGCAGGGTGCGGGCGGTCTCGACGGCCAGCGTGCGCGCCGACTTGTTGGCGGCGACGAGCGCGTCGGCGGCGGACCGCGCCAGGCTGAAGACCATATCGGTGGCGGCCGCGGTGCCGTGCGCCACCCGCGAGCTGAGCGAGACCCCGCTCTCGGTGGGTTCCTCGGGCTGCAACGCCATCGGCACCACACCGTCGGGCAGCTCGCCGACACCCTCGATCCACCTGACCCACTGTGCGACGGTGGGCCACGTCTGGCTGGCCGCCTTGGACCCGACGACCAGCCCGAAATGACCTGCGCGGATGAGGAATTCGTAGACGTCGGCCTTGGGAGCTGCGCGTTTGATGCCGCGCACCGAGGCGGGTTGGCCGATGTCGTCGACCTCACCGACGACGGCGAGTATCGGGCAATCGATGTCGGACAGGGTCACCAGGTCGCCGTGGATGGAGAAGCCACCGCTCATCATCCGGTTGTGCGCGATGAACTGCTTGAGCAGTTCGGCGATCGCCGGTCCGGACCAGGCGATCCAACCTTCGGAGGCGAGGAAGCGGCGCTGCTGTTCGCGGGGCAGCAGCGCTTCGCGGTCGTGCAGTTGGCGCAGGAAGTCCAGTCGCGCCTGCGCGGTCTTGAGGGGGTCGAGCATCTGGAAGCCGGTGCGCGCCAACCAACCCGGGATGTCGATGCGGCTGAACACGTGGTCGGCCATGAAGTCGGCGGCCGCGGGCGCCAGACTCGGCGGCAAGTTCATCGGCAGGGCCGCCAGGGTGTCCACCGGTGAGCCGAACGCGATGATGCTCGCGAGGTCCTTCGAACGGCGGTAGGCCGCGGTCTGGTAGGCGAACATCCCGCCTTGGGAGTAACCGGCCAGATGGACGTCGCGACCGGTCACTTCCTTGACGGTGTCGATGGCCTCGCCCAACGCGACGACGTGGTCGGCCAGGTTGCGGTCCATGCCGCCCTCGACCTTGTCCGGTGAGCCGAAGTCGATCACCCACGGATCCAGCCCCGCCCGGTGCAGGATGCCCACGGCGCCGTCGTCGCGGGTGACGTCCCACATGTCCGCCGACATCATCATCGGGTGCACCATCAGCACCGGTGGCCCCGGCGGCTTTGCTCCCGGCCGCGCGTCCGGCGGGAAGTAGCGCCGCAGCCGGTACATCGGAACGCTCTGGATGATCTGGAACGGCGACGGCACCGAACCCGTCTCCAAACCGCCGTAGCGCAGCACTTCCAGGCCGTTTTGCGCGGTGGCCACCAGCCGCTCCACCGGCTTGGTTATCGCGGACAAGTCCACCAGTCCCACTCCCCTTCAGCTGCTCACCTGCGCCCGCTTCCCCGGGTCATCATGGCATAGCTGCGATGGGCCCCCACTGTGATTGACCGGCGGGGATCACACGAGGTGAGCCGCGCCTTCCCAGGTGCCGCTAACCGGCAGTGGCCATGATGGCGAATCCGGGCGATTCTCGACCGAAGACCAGCCGGCCGTCGCGCCAGAGCGCGATTCCGACGTGGGCGCCTCCGGCGTCCGGTGGTATCCGCCGCAGCGATGCCGTGAGCGGGCTGCCCACCTCGATCCGCCGCGGCCCCAGCCCCAGGACCGCGGCGGGACTCGACGAGATGAGGTCGACGCCCGCCGACAGCGGTGCCGAACCGTGGCGTGCCAGCGCGTGGGGCGCGGACTGGAGTGACGACGGCAGGTAGTCCGAGCACAGCACGTCGCACACGCCGGCCGAGACCGCGTCGGCGGCCAGGACGTTGCCCGACGATGTCGACCGGCCGCGCAGCGCGTTCGGCGCGCCCAGCACGACATGCATGCCGAGTTCGTGTGCGCGGCGCGCGGCGTCCATTGTCAGGGGAAACTCGGCCACCCGCGCGCCGAAGTCGAAGGCCTCGTCGATGTGCTCGGGTGTCCGGTCGTCGTGGCTGGCGAGTGCGATGCCGCGCTGAACGGCAAGCGCGGCAACCTGTTTACGCCGGTCGTCGACGGCGGCCAACCGGGTGGCGTCGACCCTGAACACCTCTTCGACCTCGGCCTCGGTGACACCCCAATCCTGGGCGTAGAACCGCCGCGTCTCCGCGAGCGAGGAGAACCGGCTGCGCTCGACGGTGGTCTCGATCATGGAGATCAGCGCCACCCGCGACGATGCGGCCAACACGGCCTGAAGTGCGTCGAGCGCCCCGTCGTCGGTCAGTTCGACTCGGGCGTGAATGCGCCAGTCACAACACAGATACGGCGCGAGCACTTCGACCGCAGCGGCCAGCACGGCGGCGTCGGCGATGTCGATGCCCTTGCGCGGACAATGTTCGCAGCGGGCCGCCACACACACCGTCGCGATGCCCGCAGCGGCGCATTCGGCATCGAGCGCCGTGATCACCGCCTCGTGGTCCAGCGTCACCGTCGCCCTCGGGCGGCGACGCGGTACCAGGTTGTCCAGGTGCAGGTCCACGCCGGCGGGAACGAGGAAGAGATCGTCGGACGGTGCGCCGTCACCGATGTCCACGATGATGCCGAGCCCGTCGAGTACGACGGCGGCGTCCCGGATTACCGGCATGCCTCCGCCGGGAACCACCGTCACACCGTCGATTACCGTTTGCGCCATTCGATTCCGCCTCTCCGTAGCTCTCCCACCGCGGTTGCGATCGATGCGAGCGGGCTGTCCAATCCGCCGGTGGCGATGACTGCGGCCCCTCCGTCGGCCAGTCGGCGCAGCCATCGCGTCAGGTGTTGCGGGTCAGCGCACGCCTCCGGTTCGTCGAGGACCACGAACGGGCGCTCGGCGAGCAGTGCCGCGGCGAGCGCGACGGTCAGCCGATCCGGTGCGCGAAGACGTCCGATGGGCACCGAGGCCAGGTGGGCGACGTGGAATCGCCGCAGCGCCGCGATGGCTGACGACCGGCTGCACCGCGCGGCCCTGGCCGCTGCGGCCCCCACGGACAATCGCGGTGCGGCGGCCAGGTGTCCGTCGAACGACGCGATGTGGTGGGTGCGCAGCCACGCCACCGTGCGGGCGTCTGAGGCGGTGAGGGTGACTTCGCCGCGCCCGCCCAGCCGGTATGTGACGTCGCCGGCGTCGGGCCGGTATACACCGCTGAGACACCGCGCCAGCGTGGACTTGCCGGAACCGGGTTCTCCCAGGACCAACGACAGGCCGCCGCTGCGCGCCGTCAACTGCACGCCGTCGAGCACGGTCTCGCGAGGGGCGAACCGCTTGCACAGTCCGGTGACGACGATCTCGGCCGCGGTGGTCCCCGTCATGTCAACCTCGATGAGACCAGCAGTTGCGTGTACGGATGCTGTGGATCCTCGAGCACCTGCTCGGAGATGCCCTCTTCGACGATGCGCCCGTGGTGCAACACGATGATGCGTGAAGCCAGCACGCGCACCGCGGCGAGATCGTGAGATACGACGATCGACGCGGATTCGAGGCTCTGGGTGACGCGCTGCACGACGTCGAGCAGATCGGCCTGCACCGACGGGTCAAGGCCGGTTGTCGGTTCGTCGAGCAACAGCACCGTGGGCGGATCGACCAGGGCGCGCGCCAGTTGGACGCGCTGTTGCATACCACCGGAGAACGTCATCAACGCGTCGGTGTGGCGTTCCGGACGCAAGCCGAGCTCACCGAGCAGTTCGGTTGTGCGGTCGTGGATCTCGGCGAAGGCGCGCGCGCCCCTACCGAGCAGCCGCTCCGCGACATTGGACTCGGCGGCCAGCCGAGGATAAAGGCCGGCGGCCAAGGCGTTCTGGTGCACCATCATCACCGCGGAGCGCTGGAGTGGGTGTCCGCCAACGCGAATCGATCCAGACTCGGGCCGCAGGTCCAGATGGAGGCAGCGCAGCAGGGTGGTTTTACCGGACCCGGACTCGCCCACCACGCCGAGCACCTCATGCGGGCCCACCTCGAACGACGCGTCGTAGACGGCGACCACCGTGCCGCATACCGAACAGCGGTTCGTCCCTGCGCTCTCGCCAGTCAGTTGGATGCATCGGTCACAGCCCGCGCCGAACCGGTGTGTCAGGCCGCGCACCGAGATCACCGGCTCGGGAGGCACCAGCGCGTCGCGGTCGGCCCAGTCGTCGATGGCGTTGGACGTCACGGCGCGGCCGCCTCGTGCCGGACGCGGCAGGCGTCGACGTCGCTGCAGCACCACCAACCGTCGGAGGCAACCCGATACGACGTCGTGCTTCCGCACCGTCGGCACGGGCCGTCGGCCCGCTCCGGAGCCAGTGGCCGGTCGTCGAACGCCAGCGGTTGCACCCTGCTGAAGGGCGGCAACGCCGTCAGCCGGGCACGCCGGCCGGCCCCGAGCAGGATCGGATGCGGCCGGTTGTCGAGCCGCAGCACGTCGTACCGCGGGATCGGGCTTGGGCTCATCAACCGCGAACCGTCGACCAGCACAGGGTGGTCGGCGCCGGTGCGTGGGCCGCCCAGACAGGCCTCGGCGTCGTAGAGGTCCAGCCAGGCCGGTGTGTAGTCGCGGTCTGCGTGGTGGCGCAGCGCGGCGACGTCGTCGGGCACCACGCGGCGTAGCGGCTCGGGGTGCGGTACCTGCAGGACGAGCAACTGGTCGGCTCGAAGGTCCAATTCCGGTATGCGGTGGCGACTTTGGATGATCGTCGCCTCGGTGGTGCTCGTCGTCGCGTCGCACCGTGCCGAGGAGGTGATCAGGTTGCGCATCCCGACGGCGTTGGAGGACAGGTCGTCGCCCTGGTCGATGACCTTGACCGTGTCGGTGGGTCCGACCAGTGACAGGGTGACCTGCAGGCCGCCGCTGCCCCAGCCCCTGGCCACCGGCATCTCTCGGGACGCGAACGGCACTTGCCAGCCGGGGATGGCCAGCGCCTTGAGGATCGCCCGCCGCACATTGCGCTTGGTGTCCTCGTCGAGATAGGCGTAGGCCTGCGGGCGGCCGTGTTCGGCCGCGAGGGCCGCGACGGTCGCTTTCCTGTTCATCACTGCGCCTCTCCGCCCACTTGGGCCAGATATGCCGCGAAGCTCGCGTAGTGCGGCAGTCGCAGGTGCTCGACGAAACCGTTGGTGGCGGGCCCGTCGGTGGCGGCGATCACGGTCTGGTCGTCGAGCGTCACCGGTTCGCGCAGGTCCCCGTCGGCCTGCATGGCGGCGTCGAGCAGCGCCAGCGAGATCGCCCGGCGTTCAACGGTTCCCAGCGTCGCACCCCATCCGGTCACCAGCGCGGGCCGTCCGTCGGCGTCGGCGTCGAGGACCACCTCAACCTCGGTGATCGGTATCTCGGCCACCGCGCACGGTGCGCCGCTGCGAGGATGGGGCACCCGGATCACGGCCGACCCGACGGTGAGTTCCACCATGACCGCTTCCTGTCGTCGGCCCAGGATCAACGCCGCGAGCGCGACCAGTGCCCCGGTCTCGCCGCGGGCGAGCAGAGCCAGGCGGTTGGCTCGGGTGAACGGTGGCGTCATCACCGCGCGGGCGGGGTCGTCACCGTCCCCATCGGCGGCGCCGGCCAGCACGACGGCGTCGTCGATCAGATCCCGTACCCGCGGCGTGCCGGCGCGGGTGGGCGCGTCGGCGGCCTGCGCCACCGTCGGCGTCCTCGCCGACGTGTCGACGGTAGGCCGCTCGTCGGTCCAATCCAGTTGCCGGGAACGTAGTTCCGGGGCCATGCCGAGCCACTGCCCACCCGGGATCCGGGGGTAGGCCGACGACAGCCTCCGCACGATCGCGACGTCGTCGGGGCGAACGGGCAGCGCCTGGACGTGTGGCTGCGTCGCCGCCCAGACGCGCAGCATCGACACGGCGTGCGAGGCGTCGCCGCGGGACTGATCCAGCGCGCGGCGCGCGGCGGCGAGCTCCCACAGACCGGCCTCGGCGCACACCTGTTCCTCGAGTGCGCTGGTGTCGGTGCGACTTCCCGGTTGGGCCGCCCTGCGGCCGGCGATGGTCCGTGCCGCCTCCAGAGCATCGTTTTCGTGCATGCTCGCGTACATCACACGACTCCCAGGGCGACGCTACGGGGCAGCCCGATGACGCAATTGCCCGTTACGATCAGGAGATCGACACCACACGGTGGGGCCGAATTGGCCGCGGCGAAGGCGCGTACCGCGACCTCGTCGAGCGGAACCCACACCTCGGCCTGTCCGTGCACACCCGGGCCTGCGATCGAGACCGGATGAGGTTCGGCGGCCGCGGCGAGCACCAGCGTCGCCCCACGCTCCGGGGACAGGCGGTCGCCGCGACGCGCGCATGCGATGGCGTCGGCCGCGGCGCCGTGCACCAGCACCCACTCGGCGTCGGCGACGTCCCCTGGCCGCGCGCCGGTTTCGGCCATGACGACGGCGGCGACCTGGTGGGCGGCCTCCCCGCCGGATACGCCCAGAGTCAGCCCGCGGTCGAGCAAAGCCAGCAGAACGCCCGCGGCGCCGTCGAGTTCGGGGCGCGCCCCGATACGCGGCAGACAGGCAAGCTCGATCGGTGTGCCCGGTGTGCACATCGCCCACATGCACGCCAGGAACGCCGTGCGCCCGTCGTGCACCCGATCCCACCTCACGGCTCCTCCATGGTGGTCATCGCCACGAGATCGGCCCGCTCGCTTCGACGCCGTGCGGCCTCGGTCTGCGCCGACCGGCACAACTCGTGCACACGCGGGGAAAGAGGCCCGCCCCGTTCGCATTCGGCGTCACAGATCGCCGCCGCGAGGGCGCCGGTCAGGTCGTGGCCCGCCCGGATCCCGTCACCGCGGACGCCGTCGACGTGCGCGGTGCACCGGGTCAGCGCGATGTGGCCGAGAACCACGGTGGCGCCGGATCCGCTCACGCCGACCCGCACCGGGGCGCTCACCGATTCGGGTCCTGCCGTCACCGACACGTCGACCCCGGTGGCGAGGATTTCGTCGGCCAGCGCCTCCAGTGCCTGCCCGTCGCCGGCTGCCAACGCTTCGTACCGGTCTTGTGCCCTCATGTCAGATCCACGGTGAACTGGACGCGATCGGCCCGAAAGCGGTGCTGTACCAAGGCCACCGGGTGCTGGTCCTGGTCGACGTTGAGGCCGCGCATCTCCAGCACGGGAGCACCGATCCGGACCTGCAGGTGTTCGGCCTCGGATGGTTGGGCAAGTCGGCATGAGAAGGTGCGGTATGCGCGTTGCATGCGCACCCCGTGGCGTTCGAGCAGAAAGTCGAACAGCGATGACCGCCCCTTCCAGTCGTCGGTGAGTCCCGGGAACCGCTCCGCGCCGATAGACGTCACTGACAGCGACCAGGGTTGGTCGTCGACGAGGCGCACCGTGGTGCAGACGAACAGTTCCTCATTGGTGCGCAGTTCGTCTTGCAATGGGCTGCACGTGACGATGTCCTTGGAGATCAGCCGGACGGTCACCTGATGGCCAAGTTCGCGCATGCTGTGGGTGAAGCTCGCATCGCGGCGCGCGGAGATGTCGTAACGCACCACCGGCGGTGCGACGAAAGAGCCTTTCCCGTGCACGGTTTCGATCAACCCACGTTGGCTGAGTTCGTTGAGTGCCCGCCGGACGGTGAGGCGGTTGACGTCGAACTGCTCGGACAGCTCCGCTTCGCTCGGCAGCCGGTCCCCTGGCCGCGCCCCTCCGATCAGCCGTGCCTCCAGCAGGTCGCTCAACTGTCGGTAGATCGGACGCTCGGCATGTCTGTTGATCGCCTCGAGAACATCGGTCATGCGGTCTGCCCTCCTCCCAGGACGCGTCGCCGGATCGCGGCGGAAACCCTTTCGAAGACAACGACGACGACGAGAATCGCCAGGATGATGGTGGCCGCTTCGTCGTAACGCAGCAGCGTCATCGAGGTGGCCAGCTCGATGCCGATGCCGCCCGCGCCGACCAGCCCGAGCACCACCGACGACCGCGCCGAGGACTCCAGCGCGAACATCGAGGTCGTGACGAATGACGGCATGCACGCCGGAATCACGCCGCCGACAAGGACACCGGTGCGTGGCGCGCCCAACGCCCGCAGGCCTTCGATTCTGGCCGGGTCGATGTCTTCGATGCTCTCGGCGAAGAACCGTCCGCAGAACCCCATCACGTCGACCGTGATCGCCAGCACACCGGCTTCCGGACCCAGCCCCACCGCGATCACGAAGATCAGCCCCCACACCAGATCCGGGATGGTCCTGCTGATGGTGATCACCGCCCGGCTCACCGCGTACAGCGACCAGTGGGGTGTGGTGTTGCGCGCGGCCAGCACCGCAAGGGGCAGGCTGAGCACCGCGCCGATGAGGGTGCCCAGCAAGGCCATTTCCACCGTGACCAGCAGTGCCTTCAGGATCGGGCCGAGTCGGCTGGCGTCAGGCGGGACGGCGTCCTCGAGGAACTCACCGAGGCGGAAGACGCCGGAGGCCAACGAATCGGGGCGGACCGTCGCACCTTGGGTCCAGCCGTGCACCAGCAACCCGCCGACGACCAGCACGATGACCAGCGTCATCAGGCTCGGCCGCCGGATTCGCGGCGGCAGCTCGGATTCTGGCCGTGCCCGCAGGGCCGCCCTACTCACGAACTCTCCTCGGCGTAGATCGAACTGAGTTGTGCCGCGTCGCAATCGCGCGCTGCCCGGTCGAACTGCACCGCGCCGTTACGCAACGCCACCACCCGATCGGCGTAGCGCAGTGCCAGATCGATTTGATGCAATGCGACGACAACGGTGACTCCGCGTTCGGCCGCGATCCCGCTCATCAGGTCCATCACCGAGTTCGCCGACGCCGGATCGAGGCTGGCCACCGGTTCGTCGGCCAGAATGACGCGGGGCTGCTGCATGAGCATCCGCGCGATGGCCACCCGCTGCTGCTGGCCACCACTGAGCGTCTCGACGCGACGCCCCGCGTAGGAAGCCAGGTCCACCCGGCCCAGGGCCTCCATCGCCTGAGCCCGGACATGGCGCGGTGCGATGAGCGGCCACGCGCAGCGCGAGCCGTGCCGGCCCATCGCGCCGTGAACGACGTTGTGGAACACGGTGAGCCGCGGGATCAGATGGAAACGCTGAAACACGAACCCGACGTCTTGTCGAACCTGGCGCAGGGTCCGCCGTGACGCCCCGGTGACCTCGGTACCGCCGATCGTGACCGCGCCCTCCACGGGTTCGATGAGCCTGACGAGGCAGCGCAGCAGGGTCGACTTGCCCGCCCCGTTGGTGCCGATCAGAGCGACGATCTGCCCATCGGGAATCGTAAGGCCCACGCGGGACAACGACACCGCGCCGTTACGCCGATATCGCACCGACAGATTCGACACGTCGATGGCCGTCGCGGTGGCTGCGGGCGGCGCCGTGAGGTGGGGAGCCGGAGCGGCCACGTCAGTCGCCCAGGAACTGGGAGAAGTCGTTCACGCCGACCGCCTGATACATCGAACGCACCTCGTCGTAGTCCTTGTCGGTGACGTTGACGAGCTTGGCGTTCTCGTACTTCGCGTTGTCCTTGCCTTCGAGCATCGCGGGCAACAACGTGTCGAAGTGGTCGTTGAACGTCTCTCGGATCGTGGTGACGGTCTGCTCGTCGAGCCCCTGGCGTGCCATCAGCAGGTCCGGCGGGAGGACAGGTCCCTCGGCGATCACCCGGTACTGGGTGGGATCGTCCTCGACCATGAACTCCTCGTAGTCGTGGTAGCCGATTCCGACCGCGTCGACGTCGCCGCGCTTGAGGGATTGGTGCACGGTGTCTCCGACCGTGAGCACCTCGACGTCGGTTCCCGGCGTGAGACCGGCGTCCACCAACATCTGGGACGGGCCGAGATGCCCGCTGGTGGAGCCCACGTCGCTCATCGCGACCTTCTTGCCGCGCAACTGATCCAGGCTGGTGATGCCGCTGTCGGCCTTGGTGTAGATGGTCGAGCGGTAGCCGTCGCGCTCGATGGCCACGATCGGCTCGGCGCCGGTTTTCTCGTGGATGACGACGTACTCGGCGGGGCCCGTGAACACCACGTCGACCCGGTCGGCCTGCAGCGCGGCGGCCGCCGCCGTGCGGTCGTTGACCGCGAAGAAGTCCACCGTGAGGCCCGACTGTTTCTCGAATTCCGTTTTGAAGGCGCCGAACTCGCGCTGCAGTTCCTCGAGGCCCTGCAGGTCGGTCACCGCGAGGCGGACCGTGCCGGGGTGGCTGGTGTCGGACGAATCACTGCTACAACCCACCGTCACCGCTGCTGCGGTGAGCACTGTCAGTGCACTCGCGATCAACCCGCGTGCAGACATCGATTCCTCATCTCGTCGCTGTTGGTGTTGGCATCTAGTTGTCTAGATGAGAAGGGCGAACTACGGGTTAATGGCGATCGACGGCCGACGCAATGTCGTATGGCGAGCCGCATATCATCGCGGCTGATGCCGAATCTGATCAACGTCGAGCGTGCCACCGTCAGCTACGGCACCCGTACTTTGCTCGCTCAGGTCAGCCTGGGTATCGACGAAGGCGACGCCATCGGCGTCGTCGGCCGCAACGGTGACGGCAAAACCACCCTGTTGCAGGTGCTGACGTTGGCGCGGCCGCCCGACTCGGGCCGCGTCACGCACACGTCGGGCCTCTCGGTGGGTTATCTGCGCCAGGGCGACGATTTCGTGGGGACCACGGTTCGGGACGTCATCGTCGGGGGCCGGCCAGACCATGTCTGGGCGGCCGAACCGCACACCCGCGACGTCGTCACCCACCTGTTGTCGGGCGTCGCGCTGGAAAGCGAGGTCGCGCGGCTGTCCGGCGGTGAGCGGCGCCGGGTCGCGCTGGCCGAGGTGTTGATCGCCGGGCACGACGTGCTGGTGCTCGACGAGCCGACCAACCACCTCGACGTCGAGGTGATCGAATGGCTGGCCGGGCATCTCAACGCGCGGAGTGCCAAGGCGCTGGTGGTGGTCAGCCATGACCGGTGGTTTCTCGACGCGGTGTGCACCCGAACGTGGGAGGTGCACGACGGGACCGTCGACGCCTACGACGGCGGCTACGCGGCTTACGTGCTGGCCCGCGCCGAGCGGATGCGCCTTGCCGCCGGTGCGGAGGCGCGTCGGCAGAACCTGATGCGCAAGGAGCTGGCGTGGCTGCGTCGCGGCCCGCCGGCGCGCACGTCGAAGCCGAAGTTCCGCATCCAGGCGGCCAACGAATTGATCGCCAACGAACCGCCGCCGCGTGATTCGCTTGTGCTGCAACGCTTTGCCACTACCCGGCTGGGGAAGGACGTCTTCGATCTGCACCGGGTGCGGCTGGAGGTGGGTCCGCACGTGATCCTGGACGGGATCGACTGGTCCATCGGGCCTGGCGCGCGCATCGGGCTGGTCGGCGTCAACGGCACCGGCAAGACGTCGGTGCTGCGACTGCTGGCCGGGCAGCTGCAGCCGGCGTCGGGCACCGTCAAACGCGGCGCGACGCTGAAGATCGGTTATCTCAGCCAGGCCCTCGTCGACATGGACGGCGCCCAACGGGTGATCGACGCGGTCGAAAACCGCCGCCGCGTCACGGAATTGGCCGGTGGACGTGAGATCAGCGCCGAGACGTTGTTGCGCGACTTCGGGTTCAGCGGCGACAAGCTCACCGCGCGGATCGGCGAGCTGTCCGGTGGGGAGAAGCGCCGGCTGCAGTTTTTGCGATTGCTGCTCGACGAGCCGAACGTGTTGCTGCTCGACGAGCCAACCAACGACCTCGACATCGACACGTTGACCGTGATCGAGGACTACCTCGACGGCTGGCCGGGCACGTTGATCGTCGTCACCCACGACAGGTACTTCCTCGAGCGCGTCACTGACGTGACCTACGCGTTGACCGGCGGCGGGCGCTGCGACCTGCTGCCCGGCGGCATCGAGCAGTATCTGGCCGACCGGGCCGCCGCGCGGACGGCACCGGCGGACCGTCGCCCGGGGCCGGCCCGCGGCGAGTCCGCGGCTGCGCGCGAACGCCGGGCGGGCAAGGAGATGGCCCGCATCGAGGGTCAACTCGAAAAGCTCGAGGCCCGCATCGAGCGGCTGCATGTGGCCATGGCCGAGGCCGCCGCCGACCATGTGCGCCTCGGTGAACTCAACGCCGAACTGCAGGAACTCGAGGGCCGCAAGGTCTCGTTGGAGGAGGCCTGGCTGACCGCGGCCGACGAGTGATCCCACCGCGTAGGGTGAGCGGATGGACAGCAGATCGATAGGCGTCACGGCGCTCGCGGGAGCTGTGCTGCTCCTGCCCGGGTGCGGATCGTCGGGCGAAACCGAGTCCACGGTGACCGTCACGGAACCGGCCCCGACCGCCACGGCGTCGCCCACCGCCCCCGCCGGGACACCGCCGGCGCCGCAGACGGGCGCTCCGGCACCGGTGCCCCAGACGGGTCCCGCCGCGCCCGCCCGACCGGCGCGCGATCAGTGTGTGCGCGTCGAACCGGCACCGGACGGCCGCTACCAGGTCTTCGACGCGGGTTCGGCCGTCGTCACCTTCGCCGACGGCCGCCTGACGCTGGAGTCGGTGACCCCCGCGGACGGATGGACGCATCGCGTCGACGACCAGGAGCCCGAGGAGGTCGAGATCGCGTTCCGGCGAGGCACTGAGGAACTCGACCTCGAGGTCGAGATCGACGACGGCCGACCCGAGGTCAGCATCTGCAACGACGACGATTAGTTGTCGAACACGCGGTCCAGGAACGCGAGCTGGTCGGCGAGCACCTGCTCGCGGACGTCATCACGGTAGAACGCGAAGTGCGGGCAGGGGTAGGTGCGCAGCACGCCGTGCGGTAACGCATCGGCGAGTTGGGTGACCAGCTCCAGCGGAATCTCCTTGTCGCGTTCCGCGGCGCACACCAACGCCGGGGCGCGCACCTTGGGCGCCGCGTCGGCCGGCCGATAGCGCATCAACCCGAACAACGCCCGCGGTGCCACCTCGTTGCGCCAGGTGGCGCTGGTCATGCCGGCGACGGTCTGCTGTGCATCGGTGCTGGACATCGCCGCCAGTTCCCCCGGCCCGCCGACCGCCTTGATGTAGGCCGGCGACAGCCCCAGCAGGCCGCGCGCCGCATCGACCGTCATGGCCCAGAGCAGCCGCAGGGTCGCCGCGGTCGAGCGGCCCTCCACCTTTCGTGCCGTCCCGTTGAAGGGGATCTGCGCGATCACCGCCGCGATACGCGGATCCCGGGACGCGGCCACCACGGCGTGAGCACCGCCCAGCGAGGTGCCCCAGAGCACGATCCGGTCCGCGTCGACGTCAGGTAAACCGCGGGCATGGTTGATAGCGGCGGCGATGTCGTCGAGCTGGCCGTCGATGTCGACCAATTGTCTTGGCGCGCCGGTACTTTCGCCGAATTTGCGATAGTCGAAGGTCAATACGCGATAACCGGCCGCGGCGAAGCCTTCGGCGTTCGCGGTGAACGCGGGGGTGTCCTGGGTGCCGCCGAAGCCCTGGCACATCACGATGCACGCGCGCGGGTTGGCGTGGTCACCGTAGAGGTAGCCGACGCAGGTCTCCCCGCCGGACTCGAAGGTGATCCGCGCGGTCATCTCCTCAACGATAGTCGCAGCCGCTCGGCGGTCTCGCGCACCACGTCGAGCTGTTTGGCCACCTGGATCGGCGCCGTTCCGCCGCGGGCGTCGCGGGAGCTCACCGAACCCTCGGTGGTGAGCACCTCGCGGACCTGCGGCGTCAGCGCCGGATGGATGGCGGCGAGGTCGTCGTCGTCGAGGTCTTCCAGACCGACTTTGCGCGCTTCCGCCGCGCGCACCGCGGCGCCGGCGGCTTCGTGCGCCAGTCTGAACGGAACACCTTGACGCACAAGCCATTCGGCGACATCAGTGGCCAGTGTGTAACCGAGCGGCGCAAGTTCGGCCATCCGGTCGACGTGGAAGGTCAGGGTGGCGACCAGCCCGGCCATCGCGGGCAACAGCAGCTCCAGCTGGGCCACCGAGTCGATCACCGGTTCCTTGTCTTCCTGCAGATCGCGGTTGTAGGCCAGCGGTTGGGCTTTCAGCGTGGCGAGCAGACCGGTGAGGTTGCCGATCAGCCGGCCCGATTTGCCCCGCGCCAGCTCGGCGATGTCGGGGTTCTTCTTCTGCGGCATGATCGAGCTGCCGGTCGACCAGGCGTCGTGCAGGGTCACGTAACCGAATTCGGTGGTGCTCCAGAGGATGATGTCCTCCGCCAACCGCGACAGGTCGACGGCGATCATGCTGAGCACGAACGCCGCCTCCGCGGCGAAATCCCGGGCGGCGGTCGCGTCGATCGAGTTGTCGGCTGCCGCGTCGAACCCGAGTTCGGCGGCGACGGCGTCGGGGTCCAGGCCCAGCGACGAACCCGCGAGTGCCCCAGATCCATACGGGGACACCGCGGTTCGTTTGTCGAAGTCGCTGAGCCGGTCGACGTCGCGCAGCAGCGGATGCGCGTGGGCGAGCAGGTGGTGGGCCAGCAGGACGGGTTGAGCCGATTGCAGATGCGTCTTACCGGGCATGATCGCGGTCGGATGGGCCGCGGCCTGGGCGGTCAGCGCGTCGACGACGGCGAGCACGCCGTCGGCGACGCGTCGGACGGCGTCGCGCAGCCACATCCGAAACAGCGTGGCCACTTGGTCGTTTCGCGATCTGCCTGCCCGCAGCCGGCCCCCCAGTTCGGGACCGACGCGGTCGATGAGGCCGCGTTCCAGCGCGCCGTGCACGTCCTCGTCGGTTGGCAGCGGCCCGAAGCTGCCGTCGGCGACATCGGCGGCCAACTGGTCCAGCCCGCTCAGCAGCCCGTCGCGCTGCTCGTCGGTCAGCAGGCCGGCGTTGAACAGCACCTGCGCGTGGGCCTTGGAGGCCTGGATGTCATACGGGGCGAGCACCCAGTCGAAATGCGTGGACTTGCTCAGCGCGGCGAGAGCGTCCGAGGGGCCGTCGGCGAACCGGCCGCCCCACAGCGAGCCCTCGTTGGTGCTCACGGGGTCAGCCCTCCCCCGCGAGAAGACGTGAAATCCCCCCGAAACGCGGTGTTTTGGGGGTATTGGCGTCTGTTCGGCGTCATGAACCAAGGTCCCGGCGGGCGGCGATGCTCGACGACAGGCCGTGGATCTGCACGAAACCCCTGGCCGCCGACTGATCGAACGTGTCGCCCTCGTCATAGGTGGCCAGGTTGAAGTCGTACAGTGACTCGGGGCTGCGGCGGCCGTTGACCGCGATGTGCCCGCCGTGCAACACCATCCGGATCTCGCCGGTGACCCGCTGCTGGGTGTGGTCGACGAACGCCTCGAGCGCGGTCTTCAGCGGCGAGAACCACAGCCCGTCATACACCAACTCACCCCACTTACGGTCCGTGGAGCGCTTGAACCGGCCGAGTTCGCGTTCCAGCGTCACGTGCTCGAGCTCGGTGTGCGCGGTGATCAGCACCATCGCCCCTGGCGCCTCGTAGATTTCGCGGCTCTTGATGCCCACCAGCCGGTCCTCGACGACGTCGAGCCTGCCGACCCCCTGCTCGCCGGCGCGGCGGTTGAGCTCCTCGATGGCCTGCAGCACCGTCACCGGCCGGCCGTCGATCGACACCGGCACCCCGCGCTCGAACCCGACGATCACCTCGTCGGGGGTGCTCCAGTTGACGGTCGGGTCCTCGGTGTACTCGAAGACGTCCTTGGTCGGCGCATTCCACAGATGCTCGAGGAACCCGGTCTCCACGGCGCGCCCCCATACGTTCTGGTCGATGGAGAACGGCGACCGCTTGGTGACGTTGATCGGGATCGCGTTCTCCTCGGCGAACGCGATCGCCTTCTCCCGGGTCCACGCGTAGTCGCGGACGGGCGCCAGCACCTGCAGATCCGGTGCCAGCGAAGCGAACCCGGCCTCGAAGCGGACCTGGTCGTTGCCCTTTCCGGTACAGCCGTGGGCGACGATCCCGCCGCCGTGCTCACGCGCCGCGGCCACCAGATGCTTGACGATCAGCGGCCGGCTCAGCGCCGACACCAGCGGATAGCGATCCATGTAGAGCGCGTTCGACTGGATGGCGGGCAGGCAGTACTGCTCGGCGAATTCGTCTCTGGCGTCGACGACCACGGCCTCGACCGCACCGCAGTCGAGGGCCCGCTGCCGGACCACCTCCATGTCTTCGCCGCCCTGACCGAGGTCGATCGCGACGGCGACCACCTCGCGACCGGTCTCCTTGCCGATCCAGCTGATCGCCACCGAGGTGTCCAGACCGCCGGAATACGCCAGGATGACGCGCTCGGGCCCCGGTTGTGGCATACCTAATCTCCTCCTTGTTGAAAGCTTTCAAGCTTGGCCGCCAGCTGCGCCCCTGTCATGGGCTCGCGCGCCACCACCAGGATGGTGTCGTCACCGGCGACCGTACCGACCACGTAGGGCAGCGCCGCCCGGTCCATCGCGCTGGCGAGGTAGTGCGCCGCGCCGGGCGGGGTGCGCAGGACGGCGAGGTTACCGCTGGAGTCGGTGGACACCAGCAACTCGGGGAGCAGCCGCGCCATCCGGTCGGTGCCGCCGGAGACGCCCCGCACCGGGCTGCCGTCCTCGGGCACGACGTACACGCCGACGCCGCCGTTGGCGCCGCGCAACTTCACCGCGCCGAGTTCCTCGAGGTCGCGCGACAGCGTCGCCTGGGTCACCTCGATGCCCTCGGCGGCCAGCATCGCGGCGAGTTCGGTCTGGCTGTGCACCGATTGCGACGACAGGATCGCGATGATGCGGGCCTGCCTGCCGGCGCGGGTGGTCGCCGACGTCATTTCCGGCCCTTCTCCAGCAGCCACACCAGCAGCGCCTTCTGTGCGTGCAGCCGGTTCTCGGCCTCGTCCCACACCGCGCTCTGCGGCCCGTCGATCACCTCGTCGGTGATCTCATGGCCACGGTGCGCCGGAAGGCAGTGCAGCACAACAGCTTCGCGGTCAGCCAGCGCAAGCAGCTCGGTGTTGAGCTGGAACGGCTGAAACGGCCCGACGCGGTCCAGTCCGTCGTCCTCCTGCCCCATCGACGTCCAGGTGTCGGTGACCAGCACGTCGACGCCGTCGGCGGCGCGGCGCGCGTCGTCGGTCAGCGTCACCGTCGCACCCGTCTGCGCCGCGCGTTTCTCGGCGGCCGCGACGAACTCGGGGTGCGGCGCGAACCCGGGCGGCGCGGCGACCGTGACGTGCACACCGGCGGTCACCCCGCCCAGCATCAGCGAGTGGGCCATGTTGTTGGCGCCGTCGCCGAAGTAGGCCAGCCGCAGCCCGGCCAGCGCGCCCTTGCGCTCGGCCAGCGTCTGCAGGTCGGCGAGCACCTGGCAGGGGTGGAACTCGTCGGAGAGCGCGTTGACGACCGGGACGCTCGCACCCGAGGCCATCGCGGTCAGCCGCTCCTGCTCGAACGTGCGCCACACGATCGCGTCGACGTAGCGCGACAGCACCCGGCCGGTGTCCTGCAGCGTCTCGTCCCGGCCGAGCTGGGTGTTGCGGCCGTCGACGACCACGGCGTGGCCGCCGAGCTGGGCGATGCCCATCTCGAAGGAGAACCGGGTGCGGGTGGAGTTCTTGTCGAAGATGACCGCCACACCGCGGGGCCCCTCCAGCGGGCGGCGCTTCGTCGGCTCGCGTTTCAACTCGGCCGCCAGGGCGAGCACCTCGGCCTGCTCCTCGGGCGTGAGGTCGTCGTCGCGCAGGAAATGCCGCGTCATGAGGCCGCCTCCGCAGCGGTGTCGAGGACCGCGGGCAGGGCGCCGAGAAACGCGTCGACCTGTTCCTCGGTGATGACCAGCGGCGGGGCCAGCCGCACCACTTCGGGGGCGGCCGCGTTGACCAGGAACCCGGCGGCGCGGGCGGCCTCCTCGACGGGTTTGGCCGCCGGCGAGGTGAGCACGATGCCGCACAACAGGCCGCGGCCGCGCACACGGTCGACCAGCGGATGCTCGAGGTCCTCGATACCCGAGGCGATCGTCTTGCCGAGGACGTCGGCACGACCGGTCAGGTCGTCGTCGGCCAGCACCCGCAGCACGGCAAGCGCGGCCGCCGTGCACACCGGGTTGCCGCCGAATGTGCTGCCGTGCAGCCCGGGGGTCATCAGCTCGGCTGTGGCCCCGACGGCGATGCACGCACCGATCGGCAGCCCACCGCCGAGGCCCTTGGCCAGCGTGACCACGTCGGGCACGATGCCGTCGTGCTGGTGGGCGAAAAACGCTCCGGTGCGGCCCATTCCGGTCTGCACTTCGTCGAGCACCAGCAGCGCGCCGTGCTCCGCGGTGATCTCGCGGGCGGCCACCAGATAACCGGGCGGCGGCACGACCACGCCGCCCTCCCCCATGATCGGCTCGAGGAACACCGCGGCGGTGTCCGCTTCGACCGCTTGCGCGAGCGCGTCGACGTCGCCGTACGGCACGAAGGTGACGTCGCCCGGCAACGGCGCGAACGGGGCCTGCTTGGCCGGCTGACCGGTCAGTGCCAGCGAACCCATTGTGCGGCCGTGGAAAGCGCCTTGGGCGGCAACGAGTTTGGTGCGCCCGGTGAGCCGGGTGAGCTTGAACGCCACCTCGTTGGCTTCGGTGCCCGAGTTGCAGAAGAACACCTTCGCCGGACCGGCGCCCAACAGCGCCACCAGCGCCTCGGCCAGCGCGACACCGGGCTCGGTGACATACAGGTTCGACGTGTGCCCCAGCGTGTTGAGCTGGCGGGTGACCGCCTCGATCACCGCGGGATGGCGGTGGCCGAGGATGTTGACCGCGATGCCGCCGAGCAGATCCACATAGGTCTTGCCGTCGGCGTCGGTCACGACCGCGCCGTCACCGCTGACCAGCGCGAGCGGCGGAGTGCCGTAGTTGTTCATCATCACCGTCTGCCATCTGTCCAAAAGCGTCATGCTGGTATCACCTTGGTTCCGGTCCCCTCGTCGGTGAACAGTTCGACGAGCACGCAGTGTTCGACCCGGCCGTCGATGACGTGCGCACTGGGCACCCCGCCCGACACCGCCCGCATGCACGCTTCGATCTTCGGGACCATGCCCGACTGCAGCGTCGGCACCAGCTCGGCGAGCGCTGCCGTGTCGATCTGGCTGACCAGTGAGTCCCGGTCCGGCCAGCGGGTGTAGAGGCCCTCGACGTCGGTGAGCATCACCAGCTTCTCGGCGCCGAGCGCCTCGGCGAGCGCGGCGGCGGCGGTGTCGGCGTTGATGTTGTGCACCACCCCGTCGCTGTCCGGGGCGATCGTCGACACCACCGGAATCCGGCCGGCGGCGATGAGATCGCGCAACGCGTCGGCGTCGACGCTCTCCACGTCGCCGACCAGCCCGATGTCGGTGGCCACACCGTCGACGGTGACGTTGCGCCGCACCGCGGTGAACAGGTGCGCGTCCTCGCCGGTGATGCCGACCGCGTACGGGCCGTGGGCGTTGATGAGGTTGACCAGTTCGCGGCCGACCTGACCGAACAGCACCATCCGCACGACGTCGAGCACCTCGGGCGTCGTCACCCGGAAGCCGCCCTTGAAATCGCCCTCGATGCCCAGCCGGTTGAGCATGGCGCTGATCTGCGGCCCGCCGCCGTGGACGACGACGGGGTAGATACCGCAGTTGCGCAGAAACACCATGTCGGCGGCGAACGCGGCCTTCAGCACGTCATCGGTCATGGCGTTGCCGCCGTACTTGACCACCACGATCTTGCCGTGAATCTGTTTGAGCCACGGCAGCGCGGCGGCCAGAACCTTTGCCTTGAGGGGGGTTTCGATGCTCATGAGCTGTATGCCGAGTTCTCTTCGACGTAGGCGTGCGACAGGTCGGTGGTGCGGACGCTGGCCCGCGCCTCGCCGACGCCCAGGTCGACGGTGACGTCGATGTCGGCGCCGGACAGGTCGATCTCACGGGCGCCGGGCAGACCCGTGAGGTTCGCGCATACCGGGAAACCGTTGAACGCCACGGTGATCCGGTCGGTGTCGAGGGTGAACGGCGCCATGCCGACGGCGGCGAGCACCCGGCCCCAGTTCGGGTCGGAGCCGAACAGCGCGGTCTTCACCAGGCTGTCGCGGGCCACGATACGGGCGACGGTGAGCGCATCCGCTTCGGAGGCCGCACCCGCCACGGTGACGGTGATGCGCTTGGTAACCCCTTCGGCGTCGGCCTGCAGTTGGCGGCACAGGTCGTCGCACACGCGCAGCACCGCGTCGTCGAGATCGCTTTGGCTCGGCCTGATCTCGCTGGCGCCCGAGGCCAGCAGCAGCACGGTGTCGTTGGTCGAGCAGCTGCCGTCGATGTCGAGCCGTTCGAATGTCTGCGCGGCGGCCTTGCGCAGCGCCGCATCCAGCGCGGCGGCGTCCGCGACGGCGTCGGTGGTCAGCACGCACAGCATCGTCGCCAGCGAGGGCGCGATCATGCCGGCGCCCTTGGCCATCCCGCCGACCGTCCAGTTGCCCGGGTGGTGCAGCGCGACCTGCTTGGGCACGGTGTCGGTGGTCATGATGGCCCGCGCGGCTTCTTCCCCGCCGGTGAGCCCGCCCGCCAGCTCGTGCACGATCTCGGTGACTCCTGGCAGCACCTTGTCCATCGGCAGCCGGTCGCCGATCAGTCCGGTGGAGCAGACGGCGACCTCGATCGCGCCGGTCTCGGTGCCCCAGTCCGACAGCGCGGCGGCGACGGCTTCGGCGGTGGCGTGGGTGTCCTGGAAGCCCTGCGGTCCGGTGCAGGCGTTGGCGCCGCCGGAGTTGAGGATGACCGCCCGCAGCCGCCCGGTGGTGAGCACCTGCTGTGACCACAGCACCGGTGCGGCTTTCACCTGGTTTCGGGTGAACACCCCCGCGGCGGCGTAGTCGGGGCCCTCGTTGAACACCAGCGCCAGGTCAAGGGCGCCCGACGCCTTGATGCCGGCGGCGATCCCGGTCGCGCGGAAGCCGGCGGGAGCGGTGACGCCCTGGCTGCGAAGGAGCCGGCTCTGTGTCGAGGTCTCGGTCACGGCGCGATCCCCACGATCGACAGCCCCTCGGTCTCCGGCCAGCCCAACGCGAGGTTCATCGACTGCACCGCCGCGCCACCGGTGCCCTTGACGAGGTTGTCGATCGCCGCGATGGCGACGAACGTCTTCGCATCCTCGTCCAGGGCGACGGCCAGCTGCGCGGCGTTGCTGCCGAGCACCGAGCCGGTCTTGGGCAGTTGCCCCTCGGGCAGCAGGTACACGAAAGGTTCGGCGTCATAGGCCTTTTCGTAGGCCGCGCGGATCTGCGACAGCGTCGCGTCGGTGCGGGCCGTGCAGGTGGCCAGGATGCCGCGCGACGCCGGGATCAGCACCGGCGTGAACGACACGGTGACGTCCTTGTCGGTGAGGCTCCTGAGGCCCTGCGCGATCTCCGGGGTGTGGCGATGCTTGCCGCCGACGTTGTACGCCCGCGCCGAGCCGATCACCTCCGAGCCGAGCAGATCCGGTTTGGCCGCCTTGCCCGCTCCCGAGGTGCCGCTCACGGACACCACGGTGATCGCCGGGTCGATGAGGTCCTCGGCGACGGCCGGCCACAGCGCCAGCAGCGCGGCGGTCGGATAGCACCCGGGCACCGCGATGCGTTTGGCGCCACGCAGCCGGTCGCGCGCCCCGGGCATTTCGGGCAGCCCGTAGGGCCAGCTACCGGCATGGGGTGAGCCGTAGAACCGGTCCCAGGCTGCTGGGTCGCTCAGCCGGAAGTCGGCGCCGCAGTCCACGATCAGCACCTCGGGGCCGAGTTGTTCGGCCAGCGCGGCGGAGTGCCCGTGCGGCAGGGCCAGGAAGACCACGTCGTGGCCGCTCAGCGTGTCGGCGTCGGTGGCCTCCAGCACCCGGTTGGCCAGCGGCAACAGGTGCGGATGGTGCTCGGCCAGCGGCGTGCCCGCGCTCGCGGCGGCCGTCACCGCGCCGATGCGCAGTCGCCCGTCGGCGCAGGCGGGATGGCCCAATAGAAGGCGCAGAATCTCTCCGCCGGCGTATCCGCTGGCACCGGCCACAGCGACAGAAACCATGCGCGCAATTCTGCATGGTTATGCATACTGATGCAAATCCATTAACCGCGGAGGGGTTCAGCCCCTGAGCACGGCGCCGACGCGCTCGGCCGCCGCCTGCACCGCCGCCTCGCGCGCGGCGCTGGCCTCGTCCTCGGTCAGCGTACGGTCCGGGGCACGGAACCGGAGCGCCAGGGCGAGCGACTTGCGGCCCTCGCCGATCTGCGGCCCGGTGTAGACGTCGAACAGCCGCACGTCCTCGATCAGCGGCCCGGCGCCCGCGCGCACGGCCTCGATGACGCTCTGCGCCGTGACCTCGGCATCGACCACCAGGCTGATGTCCTGGAACACCGCGGGGAACGGCGACACCGACGGGGCGGGCCGGGTCTCGACGATCGGGATCGCGTCGAGGTCGAGTTCGACGGCACAGGTGCGCTTGGGCAGCCCCGAGCGTTCGACCACCGCGGGATGCAACTCGCCCGCATGGCCGACGACGGTGTCGCCGACGAGCACCTCCGCGCACCGGCCGGGGTGCCACGGCAGGTACTGCGCGGGCCGCAGGATGAAGTCGACGCCCGTGACGCGGCCGATGAGCCGCACCGCCTCGAACGCGTCGCCGGCTTCGGCGGGACGCCCCGGCCCCCACGGACCGTCCGGTTCGCGCTGCCCGGCCAACACCGCGGCGACATGTTGCGGCTGTCGCGGCAGCGACGCGTCCAGCGCCGCGATCTCCTCGTCGGTGGGCCGTCGATCGGTCGGAATCCGTTCGACCGGGCGGGTCTGATCCGTGGGGATGACCACCTGGGCGATCGCGAACAGGGACACGTCGGCGGCGCCGCGCGACACGTTGCGATGCAATGCCTCCAGCAGACCCGGCAGCAACGTGGTGGCCAGGTGTGGGCGGTCGGCTTCCAGCGGGTTGAGCACCTGAACCGTCGAGCGGCGCGCGTCCTCGGGCGGCAGGCCCCACTGGTCGAACACCGCGGCAGACAGGAACGGTGTCGGCAGGATCTCGACATAGCCGTTGAACGCCAACGCTTTTCCGACCGCACGCCGGCGTTTCTGCTCCGCGGTCAGCCCCCGTCCGGCCGGGGCCAGCGGCAGCACCGACGGGATCTGCTCCAAGCCCTCCAGCCGCAGCACCTCTTCGACCAGATCGGCCGGCTGACGCAGGTCGGGGCGCCAGCTGGGCGGAACGGCGGTCACCTGGCCGTCGGCGACGACGACGCCGGCGCCGATCTGGGTCAGCCGTTTCTCGGTGGTGCCGGGCGCGTACCGGATGCCCGCGGTGCGGTCGGGCAGGTCGACGGGCATGCGCACCGGGGGCTGCGACCAGTCGTCGCGGGGCGGATCCCCTCGCCAGTCGGTCAACGCGGGTTGGGCTGTGCCACCGGCGATGTCGGCCAACAGCGCGGCGCAGCGGTCCAGCGCGGCCACGGAGACCGCCGGGTCCACCCCGCGCTCGTAGCGGCGCCCCGCCTCGCTGTAGAGGTGCAGGCGCCGCTGCGTGCGCGACACCGCCGCCGGGTCCCAGACCGCGGCTTCCAGCAGCACGTCGGTGGTGCTGTCGCGGACCTCGGTGGTGCCGGCGCCCATCACCCCGCCGATGGCGGCGGTGGCGACTTCGTCGACGATCAGCACGTCACCGGGATCGAGCCGGCGTTCGACGTCGTCGAGCGTGACGACCGTCTCCCCCGGCTCGGCGAACCGCACCGCGAACCCGCCGGTGATCAGGTTGCGGTCGTGGGCGTGCATCGGATGGCCGAGTTCGAGCATCACGTAGTTGGTGACGTCGACGGCCGGCGAGATCGCGCGGATGCCCGACAGCAGCAGCCGGCGCTGCAACCACCACGGCGACACGGCGGCCGGGTCGATGCCGGTGACCGGGCGCAGGGCGAACCGCAGGACGCCGGTGCCGTCCTGCACGGTCACCGGCAGCGCCTCGTCGTCGGCGGGCAGTGCGGGCACGTCGGCGGGGTCGACGAAGTCCAGGTCGTAGGCGTTGGCGATCTCGCGGGCCATCCCGCGCACCGACAGGCAGTAGCCGCGGTCGGGGGTGATGGCCAGGTGGAAGACGACGTCGTCGAGGCCGAGCACGTCGGCGGCCGGGGCGCCCGGTTCGGCGGTGCCCGCGGGCAGCACGAGGATGCCGGAGTGGTCGACGCCGAGGTTCAGCTCGGCGGCCGAACAGATCATGCCGTCGCTGGTGCGTCCGTAGGTCTTGCGGCTGCTGATCGTGATACCGCCGGATGTCGCCGTACTTGGTAACACTGCGCCCGGCAGCGCCACCACGACCAGGTCGCCGACGACGAAATTGGTCGCACCGCACACGATATGGCGCGGATCGGGTTCGCCGACGTCGACCTTGACGGCGCGGATGGGCTTCTTGAACTCGGTGAGTTCCTCGATGTCGGCCACCCGTCCGACGGTCAGCGGCCCGCTGACCGGGCCGACCGGGATGACCTCTTCGATCTCGTGGCCGATGCGGATCAGCGTCTGTTCGAGTTCGGCGGGGCCGACCTCCCAGCCCGGCGCACCGGCCGACACCGCGTCGCGCAGCCAGCTGTACGGCAGCCGCATCAGGCCCCGACCCCGAACGGCAGCGAGAACCGGACGTCGCCTTCGACCATGTCGCGCATATCAGGAATTCCGTTGCGGAACTGCAAGGTTCGTTCCAATCCCATGCCGAAGGCGAATCCGGAGTAGATGTCGGGGTCGATGCCGCAGGCGCGCAACACGTTCGGGTTGACCATGCCGCAGCCACCCCACTCCACCCAGCCGGGACCGCCCTTTTTGTCCTCGAACCAGATGTCCACCTCGGCGGAGGGCTCGGTGAACGGGAAGAAGTGCGGACGGAACCTGGTGCGGCCCGCGGGCCCGAACTGCGAGCGGGCGAACGCGTCCAGCGTGCCGCGCAGGTGCGCCATCGTCAGGTTCTTGTCCACCGCGAGCCCCTCGACCTGGTGAAAGACCGGGGTGTGGGTGGCGTCGAGTTCGTCGGTGCGAAACGTGCGACCGATCGAGATGATGTAGACCGGCAGCTCACGCTGCAGCAGCGCCCGGATCTGCACGGGCGAGGTGTGGGTGCGCAGCACCTGCCGCGATCCTTCCGGCGCGATGTAGAAGGTGTCCTGTTCGCTGCGGGCCGGGTGGTCGAGCGGGAAGTTCAGCGCGTCGAAGTTGAACTGCTCGGATTCCACCTCGGGGCCCTCGGCCAGCTCCCAGCCCATCGCGACGAAGGCGTCGGCGACATGCTCGGCCAGGATCGTGATCGGGTGGCGGGCGCCGAGGAGCGTCCGCGTCGTCGGCAGCGTGACGTCGATGCGCTCGGCGACCAGCACGGCGGCGTCGCGTTCGGCGCGCAGCACGGCCAGGCGTTCGTCGTATGCCCGTTGCACTTCGCCGCGGGCCACGTTCACGCGCTTGCCCGCGTCGGCGCGATCGGCCTTGGGCAGCGTGCCGAGCGACTGACGGGCAAGCGCGATCGGTGAGCGGTCGCCGAGATGTTCGGTCTTGGCGTGCGCCAGCGCCTCGAGGTCGGCGGCCTGCTCGAAGGCGCGCAGGGCCCCGCCGACGACCTCGGTCAGCGCGTCTTCGGACAGGTCTATGGGCTGATCAGCCACCCGGCGATCATAGGCGACGCCGGAATCGTCAGATCCCCGGCGTCGAGCCGTCCGGGCTTCCGTCGACGGCGCGCCCGCGGCGTTTTCTCAGCCGGTACATGTCCAGGTCGGCCGGCACGCCGTCCTGCTTGGCCGTGAACACCGGCCTGCGAAGGCGTTTGGCCTCCACGCCGAGCGATTCGAGGTCCTCGGCGGAGATGCGCTCGAGGGTGGCCTGTGATGCCACCAGCTCCCCGCGGGTGGCGCGCTCTGTGACGCGGGCAGCGATGTTGACGTCGACGCCCAGCCAGTCCGATCCGATCCGCTGCGGACGTCCGGTGCGCACGCCGACCCGCATTCGCGGTGTATAGCCCTTCACCTCAACGGTTTTCACCGCCTCGCGGGCGGCGATCGCGGCGTGAAGCGCGGTGGTCGGGTCGGCGAACACCGCCATGATGCCGTCGCCCATGCGTTTGACGATGTGCCCGCCCGACGCCAGCAGCGGCGGCTCGACGACCTGTGACACCCGTCGCAGCAGGGCCAGCGTGGCGTCGTCGCCCGCGGTCAGGGACCAGGCCGAGAAGCCGACCAGGTCGGTGAAGACCAGCGTGGCCTCGCGGTTGGCGGGCTTACCGGAGACGCGCTCGGTCAGCGACTGCCAGACCTGCAGCGCCCCGAGGCTGACCTCGCGGGTGGCCGCGTCACGCTTCAGAAGCCGGTCGGCGGCGCGCGCGGCGGCGCGTGGTCCGCCGTCACCCGCCATCGACAGCGGATCGCCGAATTCGGGATCTCCCGGCAGGGCGCGGCGGGTACGCCGCAGAAAGGCGATGACGCCCGGATTGCGGTTGGTGGCCGTCAGCCAGCCCAACGGTCGGTTGGCGCGCGGCCCGGCGAGTTCGCGGGCGCCGTCGTCGAGCGGCTCGCCATCCACGTCGCCAGCCTAAGCACGGCTTCGGGAGTCGAGCAATCTCGGTCCAGCTGCGGGTTCGGCAACCGCGCTGATCACGCGGGTGTGGCGCATCAGTCGCCGGTGGATAACGCCTGGGCCGACGCGCCCGCAAATCGTAGACAACATCTGTTGTCAACATTATCGTGAGGGTGTAACCGTGGGTACTGGAGTCAGCGAGGACGTATGACCGAGACGACAACCACCACGAAGAGTGCGGAGGCGGCGGCCGACCCGCTCGGGCCCGATTCGCTGACGTGGAAGTACTTCGGTGACCTGCGCACCGGGATGCTCGGCGTGTGGATCGGTGCGATCCAGAACATGTATCCCGAACTCGGCGCCGGCGTCGAGGACCATTCCATCCTGCTGCGCGAGCCGCTTCAGCGGGTGGCACGCTCGGTGTACCCGATCATGGGCGTGGTCTACGACGGCGAGCGCGCCGCCCAGACCGGTGAGCAGATCAAGAGCTACCACCACTCGATCAAGGGCGTCGACGCCAAGGGCCGCCGCTACCACGCGCTGAACCCCGAGACGTTCTACTGGGCCCACGCGACGTTCTTCATGCTCATCATCAAGACCGCGGAGTACTTCTGCGGCGGGTTGACCGAGGCCGAGAAACGCCAGCTGTTCGACGAACACGTGCAGTGGTACCGGATGTACGGCATGAGCATGCGTCCGGTCCCCGAGACCTGGGAGGACTTCCAGGTGTACTGGGAGACCAAGTGCCGCGAAGAGCTCGAGATCAACCGCGCCACCATGGACATCTTCGAGATTCGCATCCCCAAGCCGTGGTTCGTCCTGATGCCGACGCCGCTGTGGGATCAGCTCTTCAAGCCGATGGTCGGCGCGCAGCGGTGGATCGCGGCCGGGTTGTTCGACGAGGCGCTGCGCGAGAAGGCCGGGATGCGGTGGACCCCCGGCGACGAGGTGCTGCTGCGACTGTTCGGCAAGTTCGTGGAGTTCGCGTTCCTGGCGGTGCCCGACGAGATCAGGCTTCACCCACGGGCGTTGGCCGCCTACCGCCGCGCCCAGGGCAAGCTGCCGCCCGACGCCCCGCTGGTCGAGGCGCCCGGGTTCATGGCACCGCCACGGGACCGCCGCGGTCTGCCGATGCATTACGTGCCGCAGAGCAAGTCGCTGCTCGACCGGGCCGGGTCGCTGGTGCACACCACGTTCTCGCTGACCGGGCTGCGTCGACCGGCCCGGGGTCGGGGCGAAAAGCCGGGTAAGGCAGCATGACTGCATGCTCGAATGGTCAGATGTCGACCTTGCCGTCCGTGATGCCGTCCGCGAGTTCGTAGACAAGGAGATTCGTCCGCACGTCGACGCGCTGGAAAGCGGCGAGATGGAGCCCTACCCCATCATCCGCAAGCTTTTCGCGACGTTCGGCATCGCCGACATGGCCCGGGACTCGCTCAACAAGCGGCTGGCCCGGCTGCGTGAAGGCGGCGAATCGTCCGGCGAGGCCGGGGGCAGCGCGCTCGGCGGCTCCGGCGGGATGGGCTACATCGTGGTCAGCGAGCTGTGCCGGGTGTGCATGGGCGTGGTCACCGGGATGGGGGTCAGCCTGGGCTTGACGGTGCCGACGATCATGAGCCGCGGCACCTTGGCCCAGCAGGAACGCTGGCTGCCCGAACTGGTCACCTACGAAAAGGTGGGCGCCTGGGCGATCACCGAACCCGACTCGGGTTCTGACGCGTTCGGCGGCATGAAGTCCTATGTCACCCGCGACGGCGACGACTACATCCTCAACGGGCAGAAGACGTTCATCACCAACGGACCCGACGCCGACGTGGTGGTGGTGTACGCCAAGCTGGACGAACCCGGTGTGGACAAACGCGACCGCAAGGTGCTCACGTTCGTCCTCGACCGCGGTATGGAAGGCTTTGTGCAGTCAAAGCCGTTCCGCAAGATGGGTATTCACTCGTCGCGCACCGGGGAGTTGTTCTTCAACAACGTCCGGCTCGGCCGCGACCGACTGCTCGGTGAGACCGAGGACACTTCGTCGGGCGACGGCCGGGCCAGCGCGCGGTCGAGCTTCTCCGCCGAGCGCATCGGCGTGGCCGCGATGGCGTTGGGTGTCATCGAGGAATGCCTGCGGCTGTGTGTCGACTACGCCAAGACCCGCAAGCTGTGGGGCCAGGAGATCGCGCAGTTCCAACTGATCCAGCTGAAGCTGGCCAACATGGAAGTCGCCCGGATGAACGTGCGCAACATGCTGTTCCGGGTCATCGAAGCGGCGGAGAGCGGCTACCAGATTTCGCTGTCGGAGGCCTCGGCGATCAAGTGGTACTGCTCGCAGGCGGCGACCGATGTCGCGATGGATGCCGTGCAGTTGTTCGGCGGCAACGGCTACATGACCGAGTACCGGGTCGAGCAGCTCGCCCGCGACGCCAAGTCCCTGATGATCTACGCGGGCAGCAACGAGGTGCAGATCACCCATGTGGCCAGGGGCCTGCTCAACGGCGACTGATTTCCCACCGCCGAGCAGGCATGAAAACCCCCAAAACCGTCTTGAAGTAGGGGTTTTCGCGTCTGCTCGCGCTAGAAGTGGTGGGCGCGGGCGCTCGCATACAGACAGATCGCCGCGGCCGAGGCGACGTTGAGACTCTCGGCGTCACCGGCCATCGGAATGTGCACCCGGTGCGCGGCGGCGGCGGTCAGCTCGGCGGGCAGGCCGTGCGCCTCGGGGCCGAACAGCCACGCCGTGGGCTGAGAGAGCCCGGCCTGCAGATCGGGGTCCTCGAGCGACACCTCGCCGTCGAGCGTCGTCGCCAGCACCTGCAACCCGGCCGCGCGCAACGCCTTGACCACCGCTTCGGCGTCGGCGTCGGAGATCACCGGAACCGAGAAGATGCTGCCCGCCGATGCCCGCAGGCACTTGCCGTTGTACGGGTCGACGCTGTTGCCGGTCAAAACGACCGCGTCGGCGCCCATCGCATGGGCCACCCGGATCAGCGTTCCCGCGTTGCCGGGTTCGGAGATCCCGACCGCGACCGCGACCAGCTTCGGCTCGACGAGCACCTCCTCGAGCGTGGTCTGCGGCATCGCGCACACCGCCACCAGGCCTACCGGGGTGACGGTGTCCGACAACGCTTTTGCGGCGCGCTCGGTCACCACGTGCACGGCTACGTCGGCCGGCTTACCGGCGAGCACAGCTTCGAACCGGTGCATCGCGGCCTCGGTGGCGAACACCTCCAACACGAGTCCGCGCCGCAACGCTGCCTCGACGAGGTTGGGTCCCTCAGCGAGATAACGCGCGGCGCGTCGTCGTGTGACCTGGCGGTGCAGCTTGACCGCCGCTGCCACCCGAGCGGAGCGCTCGGTGAGTGTCAGGCGGCCTCTCCGGAGGGCGCGTTGACGTCAGCGGGCAGCGCCCCCCTGGCGACCTCCACCAGCGCGGTGAAGGCGGCCGAGTCGCTGATGGCGATCTCGGCGAGGTTCTTGCGGTCCACCTCGACACCGGCGGCCTTGAGCCCCTGGATCAGCCGGTTGTAGGTGATGTCGTTGGCGCGCGCCGCGGCGTTGATCCGTGAGATCCACAGCTTGCGGAATTCGCCCTTGCGGGCACGCCGGTCACGGTAGGCGTAGTTCAATGAATGCAGCTGTTGCTCTTTGGCTTTGCGGTACAACCGCGAGCGCTGACCGCGGTAGCCCTTGGATGCCTTGAGGATGCTGCGCCGCTTCTTCTGAGCGTTGACTGCGCGCTTCACGCGTGCCATGAGAGTGTTCCTATTCGTTCAGGTCGTACGGGTGTCGAACTCGGTCAGCCGTTGAGCAGCTTCTTGATGCGGCTCTTGTCGTTCGCTGACACCTCGGTGCGGCCTGCCAGCCGGCGGGTGCGAGTAGACGGCTTGTGCTCGAGCAGGTGTCGACGATTGGCCTTCTGGCGCACGATCTTTCCGGTTCCGGTACGCCGAAACCGCTTCGAAGCGCCGCTGTGGGTCTTCGCCTTGGGCATGTGTCCTCAGTTCTTTCGTTGCTCGGTCGGTGCTTCCCCGCTTTGGGCGCTCACGCGCTGCGCGGGCGGTGCGTCCGCATCGTGTGCCGCCTTGGCGCGAGTCTTCGCGCCGCGGTGCGGTGCCAGCACCATCGTCATGTTGCGTCCGTCCTGCTTGGCCGGCGTCTCGACGTAGCCGTAGTCGGCCACGTCTGCACCTAGCCGCTGCAACAGCCGGTAGCCCAACTCGGGCCGCGACTGCTCGCGTCCGCGGAACATGATCGTCACCTTCACCTTCGACCCCGCCTCCAAGAAGCGGATCACATGACCCTTCTTGGTCTCGTAGTCGTGGTCGTCGATCTTGGGACGAAGCTTCTGTTCCTTGACGACGGTCTGCTGCTGGTTCTTGCGAGACTCGCGCGCCTTCTGGGCCGTCTCGTACTTGTACTTGCCGTAGTCCATGATCTTGCAGACCGGAGGCCTGGCGTTCGGGGCTACTTCGACAAGGTCGAGATCGGCCTCCGCGGCGACGCGGAGGGCGTCTTCGATGCGCACGATGCCTACTTGTTCTCCGCCTGGTCCGATCAGACGGACTTCAGGTACTCGAATGCGCTCGTTGACGCGGGTCTCAGTGCTGATGGGCCCTCCTATGTTGTCCTCAAGGAGACCCGATCCCACCAGCGAAAAAGCCCTGCTCGAAGCAGGGCCCAATGCCGACCAGAACAGGCGTCGGTGAACGCCTGACCGGACCGTTGAACCGTCGGGCGGTACCCGAGGCAAACGGTGGGAGGGGGACTCCACTTGCTGTCCCTGGCGTGTGCCGGGACGGTCGCGTATGCCAGTCTAGCAGGGATGACCGAGGTTCCTGACACTCCGCCAGAGGCCGCCTCTGACGCTGTCCCGGTGCGCGAACTGGCCGACATCCCCGCGGTCGAGGTGATCACCCGGTCGGCGGTCATGCTGATGAGCGCCGCGGCCGAGAAACTCGGCCTGTCCGCCGACGACCCGCAGGACAGCCCGCACCGCGATCTCGACGAGGCGCGTCGGTTGATCACCGCGCTGGCGGGGCTGGTCACCGCCTCGGCAGAGTATCTCGGGCCGCACGCCGGGCCGGTCCGCGACGGGCTCAAGACGCTGCAGTTGGCGTTCCGGGAATCCAGCGCCGCACCCGAGGAACCCGGACACGGTCCCGGCGAGAAATACACCGGTCCGGTCTGGTAGCGAGTCGCACCAAATTTCCAGGTCGAGCGAATAGTCTCGCGGCCTATGACGGTCGCTAGCCCCACCACCGCCGCGCGCCCGACCTCGAGATATCGGTGGGTGCCCGCTGCGGCCGGCTGGACGGTCGGCGTGATCGCAACGTTGTCCCTGATCGCCAGCGTCTCCCCCAGTTTCCGGTCCCTGATCCGGGTGCCGCGCGAGTTCGTCAACGAGTACCTTTTCAACTTCCCCGACACCAGCTTCGCCTGGGCGTTCGTGCTGGCGCTGCTCGCCGCGGCGCTGGCGGCCCGCAAACGCATCGCCTGGTGGATTCTGGTCGGCTACCTGGTGGCCGCGATCGGCTGGAACGTCGCTGACCTGATCGCCGGCGACGAGACGGTGATGGAGGAGATCGGCGAGGTCATCGGGTTGGCCTTCCACGTCGCCGCGATCCTGTTCCTGGTGCTGGCCCGGCGCGAATTCTGGGCGAAGGTGCGGCGCGGAGCGCTGCTGAAAGCGGCCGCCACCCTGGTCGTCGGGATGGCGGTCGGCACGCTCGTCGGGTGGGGGCTGCTGCAGCTGTTCCCGGGATCGCTGGCCCGCGACGACCGGTTCTGGTACGCGCTGAACCGGGTGAGCGCGTTCGCCGGCGCCGACGCGTCGATCTTCGCCGGGCATCCGCACGTGTTCGTCGATGCGCTGCTCGGCTTGTTCGGCGCGCTCGCGTTGATGGCGGCGGCGATCGTGCTGTTTCAGTCGCAGCGCGCCGAGAATGCGCTCACCGGTGAGGACGAGTCGGCGATCCGCGGGCTGCTGGAACTGTTCGGCAAGAACGACTCCCTGGGCTACTTCGCCACCCGCCGGGACAAGGCCGTCGTGTTCGCGCCCGACGGCCGCGCCGCCATCACCTACCGCGTCGAGGTCGGCGTCTGCCTGGCCAGCGGCGACCCGATCGGCGATCCGAAGGCGTGGCCCGCCGCGATCGCCGCCTGGCGGCAGCTGTGCGAGACGTACGGTTGGGCACCCGGGGTGATGGGCGCCAGTTCGGCCGGGGCCGAGGCGTTCCGCCAGGCCGGTCTCAACGCGCTGCAGCTCGGCGACGAAGCCGTCCTGCACCCCGACGACTTCCGGCTCTCCGGACCCGACATGCGGGCCGTGCGGCAGGCGGTGACCCGGGCGCGACGCGCCGGTGTCGGCGTGCGGATCCGGCGGCACCGTGACATCGACGCCGACGAGATGGCCCGGGTGATCGAGCGCGCCGACGCCTGGCGCGACACCGACGACGAACGCGGCTTCTCGATGGCGCTGGGCCGGCTCGGCGACCCGGCCGACGGGGACTGCCTGCTGGTGGAGGCGGTGCAGCACGACGACCACGTCGTCGCGATGCTGTCGTTGGTGCCGTGGGGCACCAACGGCGTCTCGCTGGACCTGATGCGCCGCTCACCCCAACTGCCCAACGGCACCGTCGAGCTGATGGTCAGCGAACTGTGCATGCAAGCCGAAACGTTTGGGATAACCCGTATTTCGCTGAACTTCGCGATGTTCCGGTCGGCGTTCGAACAGGGCGCCCAGCTGGGCGCAGGCCCGGTCGCGCGGCTGTGGCGCTGGCTGCTGGTGTTCTTCTCGCGGTGGTGGCAACTCGAGACGTTGTACCGGTCGAACATGAAGTACCGGCCACAATGGCTGCCGCGGTACGCCTGTTACGAGGACGCCCGCCTGGTGCCGCGCGTCGGCGTCGCCTCGGTGATCGCCGAAGGCTTTCTGGTGCTGCCATTCTCGCGCCGCCACGACCAACCGCACACCGGCCATCACATCGCGGCGCCGCAGAGCCTGGTGGCGTCCGGACTGCTGAACCGCGACGGCAGCGCCCCCGACCTCGAGGACCTGCATTCCGATCTTTCCGAGAACGGAGACCAACTGCGGCTGCCCGAACAGGTACGGGTCCGGATGGCCAAGCTCAAGGCGTTGCGCGACAGCGGGATCGACCCGTATCCGGTCGGTCGGCAACCCAGCCACACCGTCGCCTCCGCGCTGGACGGCGAGGACGAGACACCGGTGACGGTCGCGGGCCGGGTGTTGCGGATCCGCGACTACGGCGGCGTGCTGTTCGCCCAACTGCGTGACTGGTCCGCCGAAGTCCAACTGCTCCTGGACAATTCACTGCTGGAAACCGGTACTCCGGCGGATTTCACCCATGCGATCGACCTGGGCGACCTCATCGCGGTGTCCGGGACGATGGGCCACAGCAGGAAGGGCACCCGGTCACTGCTCGTGCACAGCTGGCGGCTGATCGGCAAGTGCCTGCGACCGCTGCCCGACAAATGGAAGGGGCTGACCGACCAGGAGGCCAGGGTGCGTGCGCGCTACGTCGACCTGGCGATCAACAACGAGGCCTGCGACCTGATCCGGGCCCGCAGCGCCGTCCTGCACGCGATTCGCGAAACCCTGGTGAACAAGGGGTTTTTGGAGGTCGAGACGCCGATCCTGCAGCAGATCCACGGCGGTGCGAATGCGCGGCCGTTCGCCACCCACATCAATGCCTACGACCTGGACCTGTACCTGCGCATCGCCCCGGAGCTCTACCTCAAACGGCTGTGCGTGGGAGGTGTCGAGCGGGTCTTCGAGTTGGGCCGCGCGTTCCGCAACGAGGGCGTCGACTTCAGCCACAATCCCGAGTTCACCCTGTTGGAGGCGTACCAGGCCCATGCGGACTACCACGTCTGGATCGACGGCTGTCGGGAGCTCATCCAGAACGCGGCGCAGGCGGCCAACGGGGCGCACGTGTTCCTGCGTCCCCGTCCCGACGGCACGCTGGAACCGGTCGACATCTCCGGTCAGTGGACCATCAAGACGGTGCACGAGGCGGTATCAGAGGCCCTCGGCGAGCACATCGGACCCGACACCGACCTGGCGACGCTGCGGAAGCTGTGCGACGCCGCGGACATCCCGTACCTGACCCACTGGGACACCGGCGCCGTGGTGCTCGAGCTCTACGAGCGGCTCGTCGAGGACCGCACCCAGGAACCCACGTTCTACAAGGACTTCCCGACGTCGGTGTCGCCGTTGACCCGGCCGCATCGCAGCATCGCCGGCGTCGCCGAACGGTGGGATCTGGTGGCGTGGGGGGTCGAACTGGGCACCGCCTACAGCGAATTGACCGATCCGGTCGAGCAGCGCAGGCGCCTGCAGGAGCAGTCGCTGCTGGCCGCGGGCGGCGACCCCGAGGCCATGGAACTCGACGAGGACTTCCTGCAGGCGATGGAGTACGCCATGCCGCCGACCGGGGGTCTCGGCATGGGGGTCGACCGCGTCGTCATGCTGATCACCGGCCGCAGCATCCGCGAGACGCTGCCGTTTCCGCTGGCCAAACCGCGATGACGACACGGTTGCGACTGGCATGACGCAGGTGGTCATCGCGAAATACTTCGATCGACACCGACACCGATCGGCCCGCCGGGAGTAGTTTGGCGGCATGCCGGAGGAGAACCAGCCGGGTGGCGGCGAGCCGGAAGAGGTCGGCTACACCGAGAGCGGGGTGCCGACCTTCGAGTCGGTGCGCGAGAAGATCGAGACCCGCTACGGCACCGCGATCGGCGCGTCGGAGTTGGCCGCCGAGACCCCGGAGGGCCGCAGCGTCGAGGAGCAGTACGAGAAGCGCCAACGCGCTGCCGCCGAGCGGCTGGCCGCGATCCGCGAGTCGATGAAGGACGACGACGCGCAGTAACCGGCCTCGAGCTTGTCGGACCGTACCGGTACGGTGCGCAGGCGATGCGGACATTCACGGTTGGCGAGCGCCGGGCCCGGCTGGCGCGACGCCACTTTCTCGGGGCGCCAGCGGAATCCGCCGAGGCGGTGACGGGAAACGTCGTCGGATTGCATGCCACCGATCCGGCCACGCCGTACCTGTCGTTGTGGGCGCGGGTGCCCGGCATCACGGTGGCCGATGTGGACGCCGACCTCTACGTGCGTCGTCGCTTGGTCAAACACCTGGCGATGCGGCGGACCCTGTGGGCGGTGCGGGCGGTCGACCTGCCGCTGATCCAGTCCGCGGCGAGTGACCGGGTCGCCGACAACGAAGCGCGCCGGCTCATCGCCGACGCCGTCAAAGCCGGCCTCTGCACCGACGGCGACGCCTGGCTCGACGCCGCCTGCGCGGCGGTGCTGCGACACCTCGGCGAGCACGGGCCGACCAACGCGCGGGACCTGCGCAGCGCCTTGCCGGAGTTGGCAGGCAGCCACGACGCCGCACCGGGAAAACGGTGGGGCGGTGAAACACCCCTGGCGCCAAGGATATTGACGGTGCTGGCGGCCCGCGGACACCTGATGCGCGGGCCGAACGAGGGCAAGTGGACGACGTCGCGTCCGCGCTGGGTGGCGGCGACGCACCTGGTGAACCCCGGTCAAGCCATCGACGCCGAAGCGGCCCGGACGGAACTGGTGGGCAGGTGGCTGCGCAGCTTCGGCCCGGCCACCGTCGCCGATGTCAAGTGGTGGTTCGGCAACACGCTGACCTGGGCACGCCAGGCGCTACGCGATCTCGACGCGGTCGAGGTCGACCTCGACGGCACCCCTGGCTATGTGCTGCCCGATGATCTGGAGGTCGAACCCGATCCAGAGCCGTGGTGCGCGCTGCTGCCCGGCCTGGACCTCACGACAATGGGCTGGTTCGACCGCGACTGGTACCTGGGCGGGCATCGCAGCCAGGTGTTCGATCGGAACGGCAACGGCGGCCCGACGGCCTGGTGCAACGGGCGAATCGTCGGCGGATGGGGTCAGGACCAAGCCGGCCGGGTCGAGGTACGTCTGCTCGAGGACCTCCCCCGCGGCGAACGCCAGGCGCTGCAGAAGCGTGCGGACGAGTTGACCGAATGGCTGGACGGCGTGCGGGTCAACCCGCGCTTCCCGTCGCCGATGTCGAAGACCTAGTGCCGGTCGGTCAGGCGCTGACCCTGCTGCGCTTGCGCTTCTTCGGCGCGGGCCGTCGCACGCCGAGGCATTCGGCCAGGAAGTGCCCGGTGTAGCTGTCCGGGTCGGCCGCGACATCCTCCGGCGTGCCCGTCGCCACCACCGTGCCGCCGCCGGCACCGCCCTCGGGGCCCATGTCGATGATCCAGTCGGAGGTCTTGATCACGTCGAGGTTGTGCTCGATGACGATCACCGTGTTGCCCTTGTCGACGAGCCCGTTGATCACCCTGAGCAGCTTGCGGATGTCCTCGAAGTGCAGGCCGGTCGTCGGCTCGTCGAGGATGTACACGGTGCGGCCCGTCGACCGCTTCTGCAGCTCCGAGGCCAGCTTGACGCGTTGCGCTTCCCCGCCCGACAACGTCGGCGCCGGCTGCCCCAGCCGGACGTAGCCGAGGCCGACGTCGACCAGCGTCTGCAGGTACCGGTGGATCGAGGTGATCGGCTTGAAGAACTCCGCCGCGTCCTCGATGGACATGTCGAGCACCTCGGCGATGGTCTTGCCCTTGTAGTGCACCTCGAGCGTCTCGCGGTTGTACCGGGCACCGTGGCACACCTCGCACGGCACGTACACGTCGGGCAGGAAGTTCATCTCGATCTTGATCGTGCCGTCGCCCGAACAGGCCTCGCAGCGGCCGCCTTTGACGTTGAACGAGAACCGGCCCGGTTGATAGCCGCGCACCTTGGCCTCCGTGGTGGCCGCGAACAAGGTGCGGATCTTGTCGAACACCCCGGTGTAGGTGGCCGGGTTGGACCGCGGTGTCCGGCCGATCGGCGACTGGTCGACGCGGACCAGCTTGTCGACCTTGTCCAGGCCGGTCACCCGGGTGTGCCGGCCGGGCACCAGTCGGGCGCCGTTGAGCTTGTTGGCCAGCACCGACGCCAAGATGTCGTTGACCAGGGTGGACTTGCCGGAGCCGGAGACCCCGGTGACCGAGGTCAGCACCCCGAGCGGAAACGCCACGTCGATGTCGCGCAGGTTGTGCTCGCGCGCGCCGACGACGGTGAGTTGGCGCTTCTTGTCGACCGGGCGCCGGATCGCCGGCACCTCGATCTCCTCCTTGCCCGAAAGGTAAGCGCCCGTGAGCGATTCGGGATTCTTCACCAAATCCTCGTACGGGCCGCTGTGCACGATCTGGCCGCCGTGCTCCCCCGCCGCCGGCCCGATGTCGACGACCCAGTCGGCGTGGGCGATGGTGTCGAGGTCGTGCTCGACGACGATCAGCGTGTTGCCCAGATCCCGCAACCGGATGAGGGTGTCGATCAACCTGCGGTTGTCCCGCTGGTGCAGGCCGATCGACGGCTCGTCGAGCACGTACAGCACCCCGACCAGGCCGGAGCCGATCTGGGTGGCCAGCCGGATCCGTTGCGCCTCACCGCCGGACAACGTCGCCGCGGCCCGCGACAACGACAGGTAATCCAGTCCCACGTCGAGCAGGAACCCGAGCCGAGACTGGATCTCCTTGAGCACCTGGCCCGCGATGGCCTGCTCGCGGGTCCCGAGCGTCAACGCGTTCAGGAACTCCGCGCATTCGGCGATCGAGAGTTCGGACACCTCGGCGATCGACTTCTCACCGAACTCCCCCGCCGCCATGGTGACCGCGAGGATCTCCGGCTTGAGCCGGGTGCCCTGGCACTCGGGGCAGGGCACGTCGCGCATGAAGCCCTCGTAGCGTTCCTTCATGAGCTCCGAGTCGGTCTGCTCCATGCGGCGCTGCAGAAACGCCATCACGCCTTCGAAATCGGCGTAGTACGAACGGGTTCGGCCGTAGCGGTTCTTGTACCGCACGTGCACCTGCTCGTCGCAGCCCTCCAGGATCGCCTTGCGGGCCTTGGCGGGCAGTTTCTTCCACGGTGTGTCGACGTCGAACCCGAGCGCATCACCGAGACCGGCGAGCATCCGGGTGAAGTAATCGGCCGTCTGCCCCATCGACCACGGCGCGATGGCGCCCTCCGCCAGCGTCAGCTCCGGATCCGGGATGACCAGGTCGGGGTCGACCTCCTTGCGGATGCCGAGCCCGGTGCACTCCGGACAGGCGCCGTAGGGCGAGTTGAACGAGAACGACCGCGGTTCCAGGTCGTCGACGGCCAGGTGGTGGCCGTTGGGGCACGCCAACTTCTCCGAGAACCGCTGTTCGCGGTGCGGATGATCGTCTTCACGATCCACGAATTCCAGCACCACAATGCCGTCGGCGAGGTTCAGCGCCGTCTCCACCGAGTCGGTCAGCCGCTGCTTGGCCGTGGCCTTGACGGTCAGCCGATCGACGACCACCTCGATGTCGTGTTTCTCCTGCTTCTTGAGCTTGGGCGGATCGGTGAGCGGATACACCACGCCGTCGACCCGCACGCGGCTGTAGCCCTGGGTGTTGAGCTTGTCGAACAGGTCGACGAACTCGCCCTTGCGGGTGCGCACCACCGGCGCGAGCACCTGGAACCGCAGGCCCTCGTCCATGGCGAGTACCTGGTCGACGATCTGTTGCGGGGTCTGCCGGGCGATGCGCTCACCGCACACCGGGCAGTGCGGGGTGCCCGCACGGGCATAGAGCAGCCGCAGGTAGTCGTAGACCTCGGTGATGGTGCCGACCGTCGACCGCGGGTTGCGGTTGGTCGACTTCTGGTCGATGGACACCGCGGGGGACAGGCCCTCGATGAAATCGACGTCGGGTTTGTCCATCTGGCCCAGGAACTGGCGGGCATACGCCGACAGCGACTCCACGTAGCGGCGCTGGCCCTCGGCGAAGATCGTGTCGAATGCCAGCGACGACTTGCCCGACCCGGACAGCCCGGTGAACACGATGAGAGCATCGCGTGGCAAATCAAGATCAACACTTCGCAGGTTGTGTTCGCGCGCCCCCTTGACGATCAGGCGGTCAGCCACGCCCGTTATCTTTCAACGCCACAGTCCTCCCGGAGAAATCGTTCACGCCCATGCTATGTGCCGGCACCGACAAGCCCGATACCGTGGCGTCATGACCGTCGTCGCTGAGAACTACACCGGCCATGTCGACCCGCGGACCGCGGCCCGGCGCACGCTGCCCGGCGCATCGATCATCAAGGTCTCGGTGGGCCCCATGGACAACAACGCCTACTTGGTGACGTGTTCCCGGACCGGCGAGACGCTGCTGATCGACGCCGCCAACGATCCCGAGATCCTGCTCGACCTGATCGAGAAGCATGCCCCGAAGCTGTCGCTGATCGTGACCAGCCACCAGCACTTCGACCACTGGCAGGGCCTCGAAGCGGTCGCCAAGGCCACCAAGGCGCCGACCGCCGCGCACCGCCTCGACGTGGAGCCACTGCCGGTCAAGCCGGACCGCATCCTCGAGCACGGCGACACCATCGAGATCGGTGACCTGAAGTTCGACGTCATCCACATGCAGGGCCACACCCCAGGCTCGGTGGCGCTGGCGCTGGACGGCGCCGACGAGTCCACCCATCTGTTCACCGGCGACTGCCTGTTTCCAGGCGGTCCTGGCCGGACAACACACCCTGATGAGTTCAAGTCTCTGATGGATGGCCTCGAGAGCCGAGTGTTCTCACGGTACAGGGACGACACAGTGATCTACCCCGGTCACGGTGACGACACGACGCTTGGGGTCGAGCGCCCGCACCTAGCCGAATGGCGGGCGCGCGGCTGGTAACGCCGACAGGGCTGCCTACCCGTCACGAAACGGCGTGGCGGGGAATTTCAGGAGAGAGGTAGCCCCATGTCCACCACATCAACCGCACACGGTCTGCCCTTCCCGGCCGGCGCTGTCCGCGTCGAGCCGTGGTACCACCCCGACAAGCCGTTCGGCGGCGAGTCGAATGGCGAGCCGGGGTCGCGGCGTTTCTTCGTCGGCAGGGAATGGACGGTGCAGCGAGACGATGAGGGCGATGTGCGTGTATCCGTTGACGGTGAGCAGACCGCCGAGGGCACTGTGGAGCGGTTCATCGTCGTTGACGGTGACCCGTTCACCCCAGGGCAGGCTCGCGATCTGGCCGATGCGTTACGGGCGGCGGCCGATGAGGCCGACCTGATGGCCCAGCGCGACCCGGCGGTGACCCGATGACCACGCTGCGGCTAGTGCCGAGATTCGAACTGGTCCCGCCGATTGTCTGCGCGCCGTGGTGCGAGTACGGCGACGGGCACCCGAACTGTTTCCACCGTGACGATCAGTCATGTTGGAGCGAGAGCGACTACCTGGAGCTGGAGCTGGAGCCAGTGGGCGTGGACGTGTTGGGTGGCCCGTATCCGTCTCGGCTTGGGGTGGCGGCGCATCGGCCGGGTGGCGACGCGGCCCTACAGGTGTATCTGCACGCCGATCTGGTGCAGGGCGGCATCGACGTCGGCGTTCACCTGACGGCCGCTGAGGCAAGGAAGCTCGCAGCGGAGCTGGTGAGGGCTGCAGAGACAATCGAGGAGACCCGATGAGCCTGTACATGTACCACTGCTGGCAAGTACAAGACCTTCTCGGCTGCCTTGAGTTCGATGACCTGCTTCCCGAGGAAGTCGCCCAACTGGTAACCATCCTGGGCACGGCCTACGGGCGCAAGATCGCGTGCACTCCCCTACCGCCGGGTCCAGGGGCGTCCACGACCACGGACACCCTTCGGAGCCCTCTGCAACTGCTGCGCTCATAGCGCGTGCCGCACGGCGGCCACCGGGCTACAGCTCGGTGGCCGTTTTATTGGTATAGGACGCGGCACGTATGCGCGTGATGCGTGACGCGCGAGGACAGATGAATTGCGGGTTATTGTCCACGGTCTGCGTTGCAATTAGCGAGAATGGCGTGAGCCCAAGGCCCGTCAACTTCGATGGACTACTCGATGAGTGGGTAACCATCCACACCATCAGGAGGACTGACTGCCGCCCGACGATGATTGCCCCCAGTGCGCCGCCGGCGGTTGCCGTCTACGTCGGGGGAACTGCGAATGGGATTACACCGACGAGTGCGTGGACGAGCTGTCTAATCTCCGAGTAGACGATCTCGACGCCTGGTCGTTCCTGTCGGAACTCATCGACATGTCGAAAGACCCCGGCGGGCTCTTGATCGGGCACCATAAATCGCCGCTACGTGTTCCCTCTCAGCACGTGATGGGTGAATTGAAGTCGCGCGGTGCCGATGGCCGGCAGATGTATCGGATGTACTACGGAGAGCCCGATCAGCAAGATAACCTCGCCGCCGGGGTCTCGGTCACCGGCAAACGGACATTTTCCCTACGTTTTGCCACGTCAAGGGCACAAGATAGCGATATTCGGAAGGCTCGCGACCGGTTCATGAAGTGGTTGAAAGCCCGGGGCATGACCAGCGGCGCCTAGACTGTTGTTGCGGAATACCGCAACATATTGGGATGGAGAGGCCGACCCATGTCGAATGATCCGTTCAATCCAGATGACCTGACCCACGAGGAGCGCAACGCCAAGGCTCTCGCCCATAACGATCTCGAGATGCTTGCTGATCTCGTCCGGCTTCGCCAGGAGTTGGGTCTGACACAAGAAGACGTCGCCAAGGTAATCGGCCGGGATAAGAGCGCCGTAAGCCGCTTCGAGCGACTCGACTCCGACCCTCGATTGTCGACGGTGCGGCGATATGCGCGAGCTGTCGGTGCGCTCATCGAACACCGCGTAACGGAGTTCGCCGGTTCTCGGACGGCAGAACCCCGCTGGGATGTGACGATTGCAATGCCCCAGCTAGCGAACGTGATTCTAAGCATCAGGCCGTCGGCAGAGTCGGAGTCCGACTTCATTTCGAGGTGGGAGGGAATTAGTACGGTCCACGAAGACGAAGCATCCTTTCCATGGATGCCGGATGTGGTGAGCCGTGGGCGAGTCTAAACCGCCGCTGTCCGGCGGCATCGCCTTTCGACTTCGAGACGTCAGGACTGTTCGCATCAACGCTCTCGCATGGGGTAGGGACCGCGAACAGCCAGAATGGGCGAAAAACGACAGTGGCAACGTGAAACTCAAAAGCCTTGACGACGGGAACCTCGTCGTTGAATTGACAGCCACATTCACGCACAAGTTGATTGGAATCGAAATCAGCATGCAAGGGCTCTACGAAATAGACCCGAAATCGCCCGCACTCCTATCGAAGGACGATACAGACGGGATTCTTGCCCGGATACCGGACGACTACCGCTCCGGGATTGCGAACCACGCCGCCAACGATCTGTTTCCATTCTTACGACAGTCGCTGCACACGACGTCCATACAGCTTGACCCGCAGTCACCCATGTTGCTGGCCCCTACGGGCCAGTGGGACGTATTAATGCGTGATGACCCTAACTCCGAGACATCGCCAGAACCGAAATGACGAATTACGCCTAGCCGTTCCTCGGTGCCCACACATGTCAACGGCCAACCGCGCGGGCGCGCCTTTGGTAACACGCCAGCCCAGGCGGCCGCGAGGTGATCCACCCGCTCTGATCTGTGTCATAGGAAGAATGCTTCGCCGGTGGGTTTGTCGCCGGCCCAGGTCGCGCCGAGCAGCGCGAGGGTGGCCGCCACTACCTGATGGATTGCCACCGAGGAATCGCGGCGGTCCCACCCCCAGCCGCCAGCGTCGCCGATCGGCCGTTTCTGGGCTCCCATCACCGCATTGGTCAACGACTGCTGCCCGCGGTGGGTTAGGGTCCCTGCGTTCATGCGGGTTTCGAACAGCAGGCAGCCCTTGGCCATGTCACGGGCGTTGGTGCGGCGCAACTCGATTCGCCGTGGCTTCAGCTCGGGAATCAACTGCGCCGCCGGTGAGTAGTCGTCAATGACTACCTCGCAGGTATCGGTCGCTGCGGCGACGATCCACTCCACGGCGCTAGCGACATCGGTTCCGGCCCATAATTCCTCGACGTGCGCCCGGTCATCGACCATCCAGCACGCGACCACCGAAATGTGTAGCGAGTGCGACATGTCGACACCGAACGCATCCGGCGACACATCTAAACCCGGGCTATCGGCGCGCAGCTTCTCCCACGCCGATTCCGTGATGATCGGAACATGCCGCGCGGTGGTGGGCGGCCACATCGACAGCCGCTCAGCCTGAAACTGCTCGACGGGCAGAATCGCCCGGTCATCAATGATGGCCTGCAGCGGGATGCGTCCCGCCGCGACAGCGGGATTGACCCGCACCCACATAGCCTGGTCGTCAACGTCGTGGCCCCAGTCGGCGCACCATTCCCACCACGCCAGCCGCGGGTTGAGGCCGCTGTGGGCGGTGGCTCGCATCGCACCGAACGCTGCGGCGTCATGTGTCACTCCCGGCGCGGTACCGAAATAGATCGACTGCGCTCTAGGGCGTGAGAACACCGTCGGCGCCAGCGCACCCACCTCGGCGGCCGGCAAGTCCTCGGCCTCGTCAACGATGAGACGATCCAGCGACAGCCCGCGACCCACCGAGGCCGAGCGCGTGGAAAACGAGATCCGCGCACCAGAGTCCAGTTCGACGTATTCCGCGCCGATCATCTGCGAGTGCCGTCGCACCCGGCCCGCAAGATCGGGGTGCGACTGGATCACGTTCCACAGTCGGCGAAACGCATCACTTGAGGTCCGCACCGAATGCGCAGTGTGCAAGATCTGCTCGCCGAGTTCGAACAATCCGAACAACTCCAGCGCGATCAGGATTTGCCCTTTACCGTTCTGCCGCGACACCACCAGACCGGCCTGCGACGCCGACCAGCCGCCATCGGTTTCGCGCAGCACCCCGCGAATGATGTCGGCCTGCCACTCATCCAGCGGCACCCCGTAGCCGGTGGCCAGGTCGATGCAATCCTGCCCGGTTGCCTCGTCCCCGGCGGGCACCCGCGAGAACGTCGGCTCGGTCGTGACGGTGGCAGCAGACACTTTCAGGCGCCCCGCTTCCGACGCCGTGCCGCGATCTCATCGAGCTTCGACGTGCCCTGTACGGGTGTCAGCGACGCCAGCGCCGCCACTGTCTGCCGGTACTCACGCGACACCGCCGCAAGGTCACGCGGCGTGGTCTGCGGATCATTCAAGACTTCTTCGAGGCGGTCGCGAAGCGCCTCCAGACGTGCCCTATCGCCGTCAGAAGCCGCGTTGTCAGGCTGCGCCATTTCGACCCTCCAGATTTATCCCTATGACGAGAGGTGGAACGTGACGCGCCCGATCTGAGTGCATCCCCACCCTGGTGTTCATCGAGGTCACCACCACTTCCGGTTGGTGATGAAGCTGACGCCGGGGCGTGGGTTGTGGGTGCCGTTGCAGCGCGGGCAGGGCACGCCTTGGGGGCAGCGTGGCGTGTTGGTTGGTGTGCGCGGATTGTCGGGCTTGAGGGTGACGCCGTAGCGGGCGGCGGTGGCGATGGCGATGGCGTCGATGCGGTCGGAGCGCAGCCGGTTACAGGCTCTGTGTGCGCTGGCGACGTTGTCGGGGTCGTGTTCGGGGCCGCCGTTGGCGACTTGCCAGAGGTGGTCGACTTGAAAGCTCAGTGGGTCGAGGTGGTGGGCTTGGTAGTCGATGTCGCCGCCGCAGAGGTGGCACGGTCTGGCCTCGCGTCGGAGTGTGGCGCGGATACGTTTGCGTCGAGCGTCGTTCTCGCGGCGTGGTCGTGGGTTCATCGTGTGTGTTCCTGTCGGTGGTGCCCCGAGCCCGAGAGCGCGCAAGCAAGACGCGCGTGTGTCGGGCTCGGGGCGTGACGCGCGAGGACCACCTGCAGCGCGTCGGCTCGCCCGCGCGGCGGCCCAGGAGGAATCACCGCGCGGCGAAGTTCATCGTCGTGTCCAGTGCTCGGGGTAGAGGGGTTGGCGGTGGCGGCCTTGGTCGTCGGTGGCTGCTCCGCTTTTGAGGTTGGCCACCGTGGGTGTGGGCTGCTCGTCTTGGTCGGTGGCATCAGGTTGGTTGGTCACACGGTCTCCTCAACGCGGCGGAACGGGTTGGGCTGAGGCGGGTCTGGGACAAGCTCGCCGTCGACCGTGGTGTGTCGGGATGCGCGGGCGTCCTCGAATGCGTCCCATGTCGTTTCGCACCAGGTGCGGAGGCGTTCGGTGGCCTCGGCGACGGTGCGTAGTTCGGCGCTGCTGTAGAGCTTGAACCAGGCTGAGCGTCGGTGTGGGCCGTTGGTGCGCCAGATGTTGTGTGCGTCATCTACGGCGAGTTGGTCGCTGCCGCAGTAGAGGGCGCGGCCACGCAACGCGGTGAGGCGGGTGGTCAGTCGCGTGCCGCCATCGGGTCGCGGGATCACGCGGGCTTCGCTGTTGTGCGCGAGTAGGTCGGTGACCGCGGCGATACGGTCGAGGGCGTCGACGTGGGTGCCGATGGACTGCCACAGTGCCAGCGTCTTCGGGGTGGCGATGTTGAGGAACGACTCAGGTGTGTGGCCGTGAATGTCGATGTTCTCGGCGATGGCGGCGATACCGGCGATGTGTTCATCGAATGCCGGGCGCAGCGAGTCGAGGATCTGGTCTGCGCCGCCGTTGACCAGTTCTCTGCGGAACCGCGACATCACTGCTCTTTCGGCTTCGCGCTGGGTGCGCTGAGCGTGATCGGCTTGGGCGGCTTGTGTTCCGGCCAGATCGAACGCGGACTGAATCTTGGCGGCGGTGGCCTTGCCTGCTGCGGCGGCGTCAGCTAGTCCGGCCAGCGGGTCGCCGGCGGGCTTGTTGGCGGCGGCGTGAATCTCCTCGGCGGCCGTCAACAGATTGGTCAGGGTGTCGGGCAGTGTCCCACCGGCAGTGGTGACTGCGCGGTTCAGGACGCGGGCGTCGGTGCGGGTGAATGCCATTGTGGGTGGTCCTCTCAGGTGTTATGGCGTTTGGTGGTTAGTCGCGGGCTTTCGGCTGACGCCACGACTCGGGGTAGGCCGTTTCGGCGGGTTCGCGGACTTCCTCGAGCAGCGCGTCGAGCTCGGCAGCGGAAAGCTCTGCCAGGTATTGCTTGACCATCGCGAGCAGCACTTCGCGGCCGGCCTGCTCGTCGCGGGTGCGGGCGAACTCTCGAACACCGTCCAGCAGCACCATCACGGGGTCGCGCTCTGTGGTGTCCTGCTCGGTTTCAGCCATCTGTTCGTGTCCTTTTCGCGTCGGCGTATTCGGTGACGGTGGCGCGGTTGAAGATCCACCGTCCGGCGATACGTTGGCCGTCGAGGTCGGAGGCGATTCGGCGGATGTAGCGGGTGCTGCACCCGAGAATCTTTGCGGCTTCGTCGGTGTCGATCGCTTCTATTGATTCTTGTTGGGGCACTGTGGAATCGGTTCCGCACACGGAACTTGTGAGCTGTTGGTGCAGCTTGCGCAGCCATGCGGGAACCGGAGCGCCGCATAGCAAGCGGCGCCGCACTGTTTCCGCTACGCAATAGCGCACCGCTCGGAACTGCTCGTGATCAAGCTGCACCACGGCTTCGCCCCGGCGCGGCGTCATAGTGCTGCCTTCTTCGGGCGCCCAGCGGGTTTGGGTGGCGGTGGCCACACACGCCCCGCGACAACACCATGCGGGCGGCTTGACTTCGGCAGTGAATCAACCCACGCGCGGCATTCCTCGAGCTGTGGGCAGGCGTTGCAGAGGCGCATCGCTTCGCGCTGTTGGTTTTCCCGTTCGATTGGGTCTGGGTCGTCCGCATCGAACAGATACGGCTGGCGACGGCACAACGCTTTCGGCAGACGCGGAGCGCGACGCAGAACCGCGGACAAGAGTTCGACCCACGGCGGACCGCCTTTATCGGCCATGTTTTCCACCCCCAACCGGGAGGGAGAAGCGACCTGGTCGGCGCGGGCAGCACCCGGTGGCGGCCACGGGTAGCCAGTGCCGCCCGTCGCACAGCGGGCAGACCACCTGGTAGAGGCGGCGGCCATCGCCGAGCTGGCGACGGGCTATCACTTTGGCGGGCCGCCTCATGATGCACCGCCGTTGTCGAGGTTGCCGTGACGGACCTTGGTGGTGCACAAGTCACAGCGCCCGGTGTCGCTGCGCGCCGGCGCGCGTGAGCATTCGGGGCACAGCGGTGAACGGTCACCGTTGCGGACCTTGGCCAGTGTTTGCTGGACACGTTCGGTCTGGCCGGGTGTCGATGGGGTGAGCCCGCCGGGGGCCGCTTGTTGTGCCCTCGAGGGGCGTAACTCGGTATCAGTGGGCACAACCGTACTGTCGGGTGGTGTTTGTGCAGGTGGCACTTGGTTTGCCCTGTTGTGCCCTTTGGGATCGTGTGGGCACAACTGGGCATATCTGGCGTGACCTGCGTGGATGGACGCTCTGTCGCCTGTTGTGTCTGTTGTGCCCTCCGATACGGAAGGCTGGGCGCGACCGTTTGGTGCATCGTCGCGGGTCTGCTCGGGCAGGGACCAGACCGACGTTGCTGGCATTCCCTCGTAGCTGATCGTGACGCCGAGGCGGTTGCGGGCGCGGCGGAGCATCTTGTCGCTGATTCCGGCCTTGGCGGCTTCCCGTTTGGCGTCGGCGGAACGGGCGCGTGGACCCTCTTGGGCGAGGTAGTCGCGGAGCCAGCGTTCGGCGTCGGCGCGGTCTTGGGAATCGGTGCCGTGGTCGGTGTCGTAAGCGTCGGCGATGTGCTCGCGGGCGGTGCGCTCAGACTCCCCGGCGTAGGTCAACAAGGGCACGGTGCCGTCGCCGTCCTCGGTGGCCGGGAAGTGCTGAACCGCGGTGATCGTGAACGCTGAGGCCGGAATCGGCGCAGCGGTGTTCATCTTCTCGGGGCCGACGACCAGGCGGCCATCGTCATCGATCTGGGCGTAGAGCGTCATGCGCGCTTTCTTGCGCAGTTCGCCCGTCGCGCCATAGCGGTCACGAGCGTTGGCCGAGGCGACACGGTTGGTGTGGCAGAGCAGCAGAACCGCGGCGTCGGTTGCGGTGGCCAGTTCGCGCCATGGGTGCAAGGCTTGGCGGGCCTGTTGCGGGTCGCGCACCGGTAGGCCGGGTGGGACGGTGTCGAGCCAAGCGTCGACCACGACTAGCGCGGGGGGCGGGTCGGCTTGTTCGATCAGGTGGAGGTCGCGCGGGAATGTCGGCGCTCCGCTGCCGTCGTCCTCGGTACAGATGACCTGGATTCGGGTCAGGTCTGCCCCCGCGACCTCCAAACGGGGCCGCACGGTGGGGGACCAATCGTCCTCGGTGAAAACGAGGATGACGTGCTGTGGGTCGCGCTCGGGGATGCCGAACTCGGGAAGCGGTTTGCCCGTGGTGACGGCTGCGACGATCCACACCCACAGCAGCGACTTGCCGATACCCTCGTCACCGACCAGCAGGCTGATCGACGCCAGGGGCAGCCTGCCTTTGGCAAGCCATCGGGCTTGCGCGGCGGGCCGTAGGTCAGTGGCCCGCCACAGGCGTGGCATGCCATCGGTGAGCGACACCAGTTGCTCAAGAGTCTTCCCGGCGGCGATGTGGTCGGCAGCATCCTTACCAGTTGCCGCCTCCACCACCGCAACTGACGCGGCGATACCGTCCAGCAGCTCGGCCACCTGGGCGGCGTGCTTGCGGCCGGCCTCGTCTCTATCGGCCACGACGATGACACGCTTACCGCGCAGCGGTGACCAGTCGAACTTGTGCGCCTTCCCGGCGCCCATCGCCGGGCACACGGCCGCACCGCCTACGGATTCGACTGCCAGCACGTCCTTTTCGCCTTCGCACACGTAAACCGTTTCGGCGGTCCCGATGCGGTCGGCGCGGTAAAGGGCAGTGCCTTGAGTTTCACCCTTCTGAAAGAACCGCTTGTCGGGGGTGCGGTGCACCCGGCGACCATCGGGATACTCGTAGACCGATTCGCGGCGGTCATCGAACAAGTCGCACAGCTCGAGCCGGACCGCAGCCAGGACGTCAGGGGTCTGGCAGCCAGCATGGCAATACACCAGCACCGAACCGTCAATCGCGGTGACAGACAGCGACGCTCGACCATCGTCGTGAGCTGGACACTGGGCTTGTGCCTTGCCGTGGCCATTCTCGGTGATAGTGCTGCCGTAGTCGCGAAGCGCGTCGACTAGACGCTCGTAGGCGGTTGAATTAGGCATCGGCCACCGCCTCGGCATCGCGGAGACGGCCAGGGTGCGCGAGAGCCCGCCGTAGCGGCTGGCCGGTCACACCGTTGATGCATTGCGTACCGGGTGAGGCACCGCAATCGGCGCACGCGATGTTGAACGGCGCGGTAAACGTTGTGTATCCATTACACTTGGCATATCCGTTGGTGCGGTGTTGTGGAGAGGGTCGGCCCTGTTGCGGCGGGGCCGGCTTTCTGCTTTTCGTCATCGACCCGTGCCACCGCTCGTTTCGGATCGCCGTCCGGGGCGTAGCAATTCAGCTATCCGCTCCCGCTGCTCTGCCGACAAAGGCGGCGCTTCCGCGAGAACGCGCTGCACGTAATCTTCTAGGCGAAGCGCGCGTAGCTCGACCCGCTTGTCGATGACCAGCGGGTCATCAGGACCGAGCTTCTTGCAAAGGTTGGCGTGCTCTGAGCGAGCTTTCGTCCAGGGCTTGGACATTCACGGCCTCCGAGGCAGCAATCAGCTGCCCGAGGATGCCCGGACAAAATGTCGAAAGCGGAGACGCAGCCGATAGTGCTTGCGCTCGCAGTGGGTAACGCTACCCCAATCTAGGGCTGGGTTAGTGAAGGTTGTCGAGGTACAGCGTGTCGAGCCCCTGGTCTGCTGCAGCATTCAGGAGCGCTTGCAGGTTTTCTTGACGCAGTTGCAGTGTGCGCCCACACCTGTCGCACCTTCGGTCATACCGATCTCGCAACAAGTCGCTTTCTACCTGCCGGCTTGCTGGCCATGTGATTGGTTCATCACCCTCGAGCTGCTGTTGCCCATGCGGGTCGGTCGGCACCCACTTGCGGGCTGCGGGAAAGGATCGCAGCAGCCGGAACCTGTCGAGGAAATCGGCAGTGCCATCCTGTACTCCGTGGGCGCAAACGAGCTTGACGGATTGGACACTCATCGCTGATTCCATTCGATGCGCACGCTTTCAGGGTCGAATCCGGGGCCGGGCCGAGTCCGGTCGATGATGACGCGGATACCGAGCGCTTCGAGCACCGCTCGACGCTGCGCCACGGTCATCTCGTCCCACCGTTCTTGAGCGGTAGGACTTGCCAGCGGACGTAACGAGTCAAGGTCAAGGGATACAACCAGTTCCGCGCGGCGCTTCTCGGCGTCGTCGAGGTCAGGTTGAAGCTTCGCGGTGATGCGCCGCAACTGCTCTGCGGTGATGGCGCCCTCGGCGAACGCGTCCGCGGCATCGGCCAGTCTGCGGTTCAGTTCATCGACCCGCTCGGACCACCGCCGTGCTTCCTGGTCGTCGCCGATTAGCCATTCCAGGGCATCGGGCATCGCCAGGCGTCCAATGACCAGCCGGGTGACTAACTGGTCCACCATCGGCTCAGAGCGCCCTACGCATCCCTTGTCGTCGCAGACGTACAGGTCGAGCGGGCGGCCGTGCTTGCCGCGTTTGGTGACGGCGCGCAGCTTCGACCCGCACACACCACACGCGCCTATCCCCCACGACAGCAGATGTTTCCGCGCCCCTGGGCGTGCCACACCGTTGGTCCTTCTGGTCGGCGCAGTGAGCAGCGCCACGACCTTCTCGTGTTTGGCGCGGTCGACGATGGGCGGCCAGCACCCGTCGAACCGTTCCTCGTCGGGTTGGCCGCGATGATGCACCCTCTGGGCGATGTTGGATTCGCGTATCGCGAGCTTCTTGACGCTAGTCTTGCCCCACCGCGCGGCCTTCGGTGCGGGTTCCCCTCGATCGTTTAGCGACTCGGTGATACTCCGGAGAGTCTCGCCAGCGAGCAGGCGGTCGACAATCTCGCGTACCACCTCGGCCTCATGCGGGTGCTCGGACCACGTCGCTGTGGACCCGGTGCCGTGTTTGATCCACCCGTAGCCGAGGTCGCCGGATGGCCGACCAGACCGGGCACGCCGCGCAGCAGCGGCCGTAATGCGCTCCGACTTGATCTCTGACTCCCACGTCGCCAGCGCGCCCTGTATGTCCACCCAAGTTCGGCCGGCCGCCGTGGACAGGTCGTAGTCGCCGCCCTGCGCCTCGGAGACGTTGACCTTGCACGCGTGGAACGCGTCGATGAACTCGGCGCGCTCGCGGCGATTTCTCGTCATGCGAGTCAGGTGGTACACGATCACCCGGTCGATTTTGCGGTCACGCGCCAGCTTCAGGACTTTCTGATACGCGGGTCGGTTCGCGCCGCGGAACGCCGAGATGTCGTTGTCAGAGTGCTCGGCGACGATTTTGTAGCCGCGCGCTATCGCGAAGGTGCGAGCGTGTTCTAGCTGGTCAGCGACCCCGAGAGCCTTGCCGGTGGCGTCCTGGCTGATGCGCGCGTAGAGAGCTACCCGCTCAACCGTTGACGTATTCACGGTTCAAAGCCTACGGTATTTCCCGGCGGGGTCGGCAAGACCTGGCAGGAAGGCGATTTCGAGCAGCTGCTCGACCACGTCATCACGCGCGTGTTCGACGTCTACGGCGACTCGACGGTGGTCTATCCCGGCCACGGCGACGACACCACGCTGGGAACCGAGCGCCCGCACCTGGGTGAGTGGCGCGAACGCGGCTGGTGACCTGCGGTCGCATCCTGTGACCCGGGACCAATGGGTGACGGCGTTGGCCTAGGCTGATGCCACACGACCTAGCGAAATTCGTGATGGCGATTGCGACAGTTGCGAGGAGACACGGATGAATACCGCACAGTTGGAAAAGGTGCGCAGCGGCACTGGATTCATCGCTGCGCTGGACCAGAGCGGCGGCAGCACGCCCAAGGCGCTGAAGCTGTACGGCATTCCGGAGGACGACTACTCCGGCGAAGACGAGATGTTCGACCTGGTGCACCAGATGCGCACCCGCATCATCACCAGCCCCGCCTTCGACGGCGATCGCATCGTGGGCGCGATCCTCTTCGAGAACACAATGGACCGTGAAGTCGAGGGGCGCCAGACCGCGGACTATCTGTGGAACGTCAAGAACATCGTTCCGTTCCTCAAGATCGACAAGGGCCTGGCCGAGGAGAAGGACGGCGCCCAGATGATGAAGCCGATGCCCGGCCTCGACGAGCTGCTGGACCGCGCCGTCGAGAAAGGCATCTTCGGCACCAAGGAGCGCTCGGTCATCAAGCTGCCCGGTGCCGGTCTGGACGCCGTGGTGGCGCAGCAGTTCGAGGTCGCCCAGCAGGTGCTGGCCAAGGGGCTGGTCCCGATCATCGAGCCCGAGATCGACATCCACAGCCCCCGCAAGGCCGAAGCCGAGGACCAGCTCAACGCCGCGCTGCTCGACAGCGTCAACCAACTCGGTGACGACCAGCTGGTCATGCTCAAGCTGACCCTGCCCGACACCGACAACCTGTACAAACAGCTCGTCGACCATCCGAAGGTGCTGCGGGTGGTAGCGCTGTCGGGCGGCTACAGCCGCGAGGTCGCCAACGAGAAGCTGGCCCGCAACAACGGCGTCATCGCGAGCTTCTCGCGGGCGCTGACCGAGGGTCTGACCGCTCAGCAGAGCGACGAGGAGTTCAACGCCACCCTCGATCAGGCGATCGCCGCCATCGCCAAGGCCTCCGCCACCTGAGTTCGGTTCGGGGCCTCGCAGCGGCGCTGCCCGCCGGCGCGCTGCTCGCCCTGGCCTTTCCCGCGCCGTCGTTGTGGTGGCTGGCGTGGGTCGGCGTGGTCCCGCTACTGCTGGTCGTGCGCGCGGCGCCGACCGCGGTCCAGGGCGCCGCACGCGCCTGGGCCGGAATGTCCGGCTTCGTGCTGGCCGCGCAGTACTGGCTGTGGCCGAGCGCCGGACCGCTGCTGGTGGTGCTGGCCGCGGCGCTCGGCGCGCTGTGGCTGCCGTGGGGGTGGGCCGCGCACCGCCTGCTCAGCGGTCAGGTCGCGACCCGCGGGGTGCTCGCCGCCGTCGTCGTGCTGCCCAGCGTGTGGGTGCTCGCCGAAGCCGTGCGGTCGTGGGACCGGTTGGGTGGGCCGTGGGCGTTGCTCGGGGCGTCGCAGTGGAACCAGCCCGCGACGCTGGCTCCGGCGTCCGCGGGCGGCGTCTGGCTGGTCAGCTTCCTGATCGTCGCCGCCAACACCGCGGTCGTGGGCGCGGTGCTGTTGCGCTCGGTCCGGGCCGTTGCGTTGCCCGCCGCGATCGTGGCCGCCGGCCCGCTGTGGTTCTGGTCGGGCCCGGCGCCCGCGGACCAACCGGCGGTGCGCGTCGCGCTCGTGCAGCCCGGCGACATCACCGACGGCGCCGCACGTCAGGCCGCCGGCGAGACGTTGACGCGGGAGCTCACCGGGCAGCGGCTCGACCTCGTGGTCTGGGGTGAGAGCAGCGTCGTCGTCGACCTGAACAGCGATCCCGAAGTCGGCGCGCGGCTCGCCGAACTGTCCCGCCGGGTCGGGGCCGGCCTGCTGGTCAACGTCGACGCGCGCGCTGCGTCGGGCGGGATCTACAAGTCCGCGGCGCTGATCGAGCCCGACGGCGTGCGCGGCACGTACGCGAAGACGCGGCTGGTCCCGTTCGGCGAATACGTGCCGTTTCGGTCGGTGCTCGGCTGGGCCACCCGGCACACCGACGCCGCCGCGGAAGACCGTCGCCGCGGCGGCGGACCGGTCGTGCTACACACGGACGCTCTCGCGGTCGGGCCGCTGATCAGCTTCGAGGCGCTGTTCTCCGACCTGCCGCGGCGGCTGGTGAACATGGGGGCCGACCTGCTGGCGTACCAGAGCGCGACGTCGACCTATCAGAACAGCTGGGCCCAGCCGCAGTTGGCGAGCATGATCGCCGTCCACGCCGTCGAAGTCGGGCATCCGGCGGTGCACGCCGCGACGTCGGGGGTCAGTTCGGCGTTCGACGCCGACGGACGCCGGCTGGGCTGGCTTGAGGCCGCTGACCGCGGCGTCGCCGTCGTCGATGTTCCGCTGAACTCGCGGACCACCGGCTACCAGCGCTTCGGCGACTGGGTGATCGTGATGGCGTTGCTGATTATTACGGCGTGGTGTGCACGATCAGCACGTCGGTCTTGGCGCGGCGCGCCACGTTAGCGGGCACCGAACCGAGCAACCGCCCGGCGATGGTGGACAGCCCGACGTTGCCGACCACCACCAGGTCGGCCTTCACCTCTTCGGCCAGTTCGACAAGCGCGTCGACCGGCGCGCCGACGATCGCCTTCTCCTCGACGTTCTTGGCACCGGCCTGCTGTGCGCGTTCACGTGCCTCGCGGAGGATGGCGTAGATGGGCGCGTTGCCGGCCATCTTGTAGCCCTCGTCCTTGAGCACGTCGGCGGCGCGTTGGTCTTCCTCTTGCGGGAAATACGCCGTCGCGACGATCAATCTGGCGTTTTCTCCAGCGATATGGCCGGCCTTCTCCACCGCGCGCAGCGATGAATCGGATCCGTCCGTGCCAACCACGACGGTCTGATAGGCGCTCATCCATATCCTCCCAGTGTCAATTTCAACGCCACCCGAGACAGTAACCCTTTCGGACCCGAACACGGGTGCGAATCACCACACATGAATACCATTCGCACTGCCATTGTGGTGTGCTCTTGCCGGCAAAATCACCTCGCGACGGTGCACGTGACCTGCCCTACACCCGGCAATGTCCCTGTCGGAGAACGTGTGTCGCGGCGGACCGAAACACCGGCCCGGCAAAACCCAGCCGGTCGATTTCGTTGGCGCGCCAAAATCGTCAGAAGTACAAATTTTTCAATTCGATGGGCGCGGTTTGGTATTCAAATTTTCGATGGCAGATAACGCCGGGGTGGTTTCCGCGCCGTCAGCCGGGTAACCCGGTGGGCATGGCAGCCCCAACCGCCGCGGATTTCGTGCCCGACACCACCGACCTCGACGAGTTGGCGGCGTCCGCGCAGGGCTGTAAGGGGTGCGACCTGTACCTGGACGCCACCCAGGCGGTGTTCGGCGCCGGTTCGGCCGAAGCGGAGATGGTATTGGTCGGCGAACAGCCCGGTGACCAGGAGGACAAGGCGGGCGCCCCATTTGTCGGGCCCGCCGGGCGCCTTCTCGACAGAGCGCTTGTGGCCGCCGGGATCGAGCGCGACCGCCTCTATGTCACCAATGCGGTCAAGCACTTCAAGTTCACGCTGCCCGAACGCGGTAAGCGCCGCATCCACAAGAAGCCCAGCCGCACCGAGGTGGTGGCGTGCCGGCCGTGGCTGATCCAAGAACTGATGGCGCTGCAACCCGATGTGGTCGTGCTGATGGGGGCAACCGCCGCACAGTCGTTGCTGGGCAGTACTTTTCGTCTGACCGCACACCGCCGTGAGGCATTGAGCCTGCCGCGCGGGGCGGACACCGACATCCTTGACTTCGACCCGCGGGTGACGGTCACCGTCCACCCGTCGTCAGTGCTGCGCGGACCGCCGACCGAGCGGGAGAAGGCGTTCGACGCGTTGGTGTCCGACCTGCGTTTCGCCGCCGGACTCCTACCGCAGACCGACCGCTAGCAGACGGCCGGCGGCACCCACATCGAGACGGCGGGCGGAACCCATGCGCACGGACCGTCGTAGCGCGGACCGTCCCAGCCCGTGTGCCGCCATTCGTGACGCCAGTCGTCCCAGTCGTCATCCCAATGTGGCCGGTCGAGCTTCCACGTCACGCCTGGCGAATTGGGAACCGTTTGATCGGCGCTGGCCACACCCGCACCGATACCGAGGGCCGTGAAGCCCAGCACGCCGACCATCGCCGCTCCGGCTCCGAGCATCCTCACATTCACGATAAATCCCTTACTGCTGCGTCAAATTCACTTTCCGACCCGGATCAATCGTAACGCCGTCGGTCCGTCGTCGCGACGCGGTTTCCCGCCGACGTGTCGCGGAGAACGATCAGCAAAGCCGCCCACCCACGCCCGGACATGTGCTGAACAGCGCTGTGCTGCAGGGCAATTCGTATCGCGCAGTTTGCGAGCGGGAATGCGTGGGTCGCCCATCGTTCGCGAAATAGCATTCCGGGCGGTGAAATCGGCTGGCTAGCAACCCGGAATGCTATTTCGCGGGGACAGGCGTGCTCCCGGTTGTCGGCCGCTGCGCACGGACGCGACGACACCGCACGCCGCCAGCGCGGCAAACGCCGCGAACAGCCAGCGCGCCGGTGTCGCGTCGCCGGTCTCGGTCAGGTTGACCACCACGCCGGCCAGCCCGGCGCCCAGTGCCCCGCTGATCAGCTGGACGGTGTTGATCGCAGCCGCCGCAGCCGGGCCCTCCGCCGGATCGTCCACACGGCTCATCGCCCACGCCGACAGGTGCGGCCAGGCCATGCCCACCCCCGCCCCGGTGACGAACAGCGCGACCGCCCACATCGCGACGCGGCCGGCCGACGCGTCGTCGGACATCGTCACCGCGGTCAGGGCCAGGCCGGTGGCCATCACCAGCGGCGCGATCGCCACCGTGCGTCGGATGGTGCGGTCGGTGCGCAGCGAGGCGCTGCCGATCTCGCTCGCGGTCCAGCCGATCGCCAGGCCGGCCCCGAGAAACCCGGCCGCGACCGGGGTCAGGTGCGCTAGCCGCTGACCGAACAGCGGCACGTACATGTCGGCCATCGTCGCGGCCATCAGGACACCGAGCGTCAGGTAGATCCACTTCAGCGGCCCGGAGCGGAAGACGCTCGGCGGCAGCACCGCGGCGGCGCGCCGCCGGTCGACGTAGAGGAACGCCGCGACGAGGGCGCCGGCGAGAACCAGCAACCCGGTGGTGGCCCGCACGTCGCGGAGCACGCCGGCGACACTCACCGCCAGCGCGGCAAGGCCGAGCAGCACCAGCGACCACACCGGAACGGGCGTCGTGTTGACCTCGTCGGCGGCGTCGTTGCGCACCGGCAACGCGACGGGAACCAGCAGCGCCATCGCGGCGGTGAGGATTGCCAGTACACCGAACGCCCAACGCCACGAACCGAATTGAGCAAACAGCCCGCCGGCGGCCGGGCCGAGCAGGGTGCCGACCCCCCACATCGCCGACACCAGCGCCGACGCCTTGGTCCACAGCGTGTATGGCAGCACGGTGTTGATGACGGCGTAGCCCAGACCCGCGAGCAGGCCACCGGCGAAACCCTGCACCGTGCGCCCCACGAGCAGGGCCTCCATCGTCGGCGCGACGGCGCACGCCACGCTGCCCCCGCCGAACACGGTGAGCGCGAACAGATACGACCGCTGCGGGCCGAACCGCAACAGGGTCGAATGCACGGTGGTGGCGGCCACCACCGACGCCACCAGATACACCGTGGTCACCCAGGCGTACAACCGGTGCCCGCCGATCTCGGCGACGGCGCTGGGCATCAGGCTGATGGTCAGGAACTCGTTGGTCGCATACAACGCGACGCCGCCTGCGAGCACGGTCGAGGCGCCGAGGTTGCCCTGGCCCAGCAATGCACGCCAACTGCCCGCAGTGGTCGGCGCTTCGTCGGTCACGTGGTCACGTTACGAGCTCAACTCAAGTTGAGGTCAACTCCTCGCTTCGGGGCCTGTGGAGCGGTCAGCCGGCGGGGGCGATCACCCCGTAGTGGCCGTCGTAGCGGCGATACAGCACGCCCGCGCGGCCCTGGGCGGCGTCGATGAAGAACAGAAACGGCAGCCCCAGCAGGCCGAGCCGCTCGGTGGCCTGTTCGACGGTGATGCATGGCGGCGGCGTCGAGCTGAGTGTCACCGGCCGCTCGAAGGGCGCCAGCTTCTCCGCGGGTACCGGGGCGACCTGCGCGACGCGGTAGCCGTCGCCGTCGCGGTAGATGACGCTGGCCATCCCGGTGCCCTTCTCGGTGAACAGGTGAAAGTCGTAGTCGAGCAGCTCCATTTCCGTGGCCGCCTCGTCGACGGTGCAGGCCGCGAGCGTGTAGGACTTGCGCCGGATGATCTTGCGCTCCTCCGGTGGAATCTCCACATAGGGCGGCCGCTCGGCGAGGTTGTTCTGGGCGACACTCGTCTGCTGGTTGTTGCGTCGGTCCTCCCAGATCTCGGCGGCTTGCCGCAGCCGACGGCGCAGGCGATCGTCGAGCCGGTCAATCGCCTCGCGCGCGGTGTCGCCCTGCGCCTGGGCCCGGATCAGCCTGCCGTCCACGTCGAGGTTCGCCTGCGCGATCACCGGGTGCTCCTGGGCCGGGTTGCCGTGCTTGGTGAGTTTGACGTGTGCGTGCTTGATGGGCCGGTGCGCATACCGATCCAAGGTCGAGATCTTCTCTTTCGCGTAGTCGGCGGCCCCGGGCAGTTGACCGCGGATCGTCACCTCGACATCGAAGCCCCGCGTGGTATCGGTTGATTCGCTCATGCCTTCGTTCTACGCGACCGGGCGCCCCGGCGCGAGGGCCGAAGGTCACCCGACCGCACAACCTGCGTCACACATCAGGCGGCACGCGGCATCTCACCGCCGGACTCCACCGCAGTGTCCGTTTGCCCCGCGGACGTGGGCCGCCAGCCCGCGTAGGCGAGGTAGAGCCCGATCAGACCCAGCACCGCGTAGACGAACCGCCAGACTCCGACCGCACCGATCATCTGATCGCCGAGGTCGGCGAACACACCCGGAAACGCCATCAGCAAAATCGCCTCTGCCGTCAGTAACCACCCCAGCACCGAGACGATGATCGCGGCGGGCTCTCGCCAGAACTGGTGGAAGGCCAGGATGGTGAGGCCGCCGAGCAAGCCGAAGGCACCGGTTATCCAGGGCCAGACCGCGCTGCCGGTGAACTCCGACAGGAGCGCGGGCATGTCGTTGGCGCGGACCACCACCGTGATGGCGGCTATGGTGAGAAACGGTCCCAACACGCGGGCGAATGCCCGGGTGCGCCGTTGAGACATGACAGTCATCGATTCCTCCCTTCGGATGCGTCCATCCGATCACCGCGCCGCATCCCGGGCACAGGGCCGAAGGTCGACCGCCCGAGGGACTTGCGTCACCTGATCGCCCGCCGCGCGGACGGGCTACTTGAGCCCGGCGGCGTCCATGCCGCGGAGTTCCTTCTTCAAATCGGCGATCTCATCGCGGATGCGTGCCGCGAGTTCGAACTGCAGGTCTCGCGCCGCGGCCATCATCTGCTCGGTCAGCTCCTTGATCAGATCCGCGAGCTCGGCGCGCGGCATGTTCGTGGTGTCGCGGCCCTCGATGATGCCGGCGCTGACGGCCCGGCCCGGCTCTCCCTGCGCGCGACGGCCGCGGGACGCGTTGCGGCCCGACCCACCGATCTCGATGTCGTCGGCCTCGCGATAGACCTGGTCGAGGATGTCGGCGATCTTCTTACGCAGCGGTTTCGGGTCGATGCCGTTGGCCTCGTTGTAGGCGATCTGCTTGGCGCGGCGCCGCTCGGTCTCGTCGATGGCCTCCCGCATCGACTCGGTGATGTTGTCGGCATACATGTGCACTTCACCGGAGACGTTGCGCGCGGCGCGGCCGATGGTCTGGATGAGGCTGCGCGTGGACCGCAGGAACCCTTCCTTGTCGGCGTCGAGGATCGCCACCAGCGACACCTCGGGCAGGTCCAGCCCCTCGCGCAGCAGGTTGATGCCGACCAGCACGTCGAAGTCCCCCAGCCGCAACTGCCGCAGCAGCTCGACGCGGCGCAACGTGTCCACCTCGGAGTGCAGGTAGCGCACCCGGATCCCCATCTCCAGCAGGTAGTCGGTGAGGTCCTCGGCCATCTTCTTGGTCAACGTCGTGACCAGCACCCGCTCATCACGTTCGGTGCGGAGCCGGATCTCGCCGATCAGGTCGTCGATCTGACCCTTCGTCGGCTTGACGACCACCTTCGGGTCCACCAGGCCGGTCGGGCGGATCACCTGCTCGACCACCTCGCCGCCGGACTGGCTCAGCTCGTACGGGCCGGGTGTGGCCGACAGGTACACCGTCTGCCCGATCCGGTCGGCGAACTCCTCCCAGGTCAGCGGGCGGTTGTCGACGGCGGAGGGCAGCCGGAACCCGAAGTCGACGAGGTTGCGTTTGCGGGAGATGTCGCCCTCGTACATCCCGCCGATCTGCGGCACCGTGACGTGGGACTCGTCGATGACGAGCAGAAAGTCCTCGGGAAAGTAGTCCAGCAGGGTCGCCGGCGCCGACCCTGGCGGGCGCCCGTCGATGTGGCGTGAGTAGTTCTCGATGCCCGAGCAGAAGCCGACCTGACGCATCATCTCGATGTCGTAGTTGGTGCGCATCCGCAGCCGCTGCGCCTCCAGGAGCTTGCCCTGGCCCTCCAGTTCCGCAAGCCGCTCCTCGAGTTCCTGTTCGATCGTGGAGATCGCGTGTGCCATCCGCTCCGGCCCGGCCACGTAGTGCGTGGCGGGGAAGATCCGCAGCGAGTCGACCTTGCGGACGACGTCGCCGGTCAGCGGGTGCAGGTAGTACAGCTCTTCGACCTCGTCACCGAAGAACTCGATGCGGACGGCGAGCTCCTCGTAACTGGGGATGATCTCGACGGTGTCACCGCGCACCCGGAACGACCCACGGGTGAACGCCGTGTCGTTGCGGTTGTACTGCACGTCGACCAGCAGCCGCAGCAGCGCGTCCCTGGGCACCTCGTCCCCCACGTTGATCTGGACACTGCGGTCCAGATAGGACTGCGGCGTGCCCAGGCCGTAGATGCACGACACCGACGCCACCACCACCACGTCGCGACGCGACAGCAGCGCCGACGTGGCCGAGTGCCGCAGCCGCTCCACGTCGTCGTTGATCGAGCTGTCCTTCTCGATGTAGGTGTCGGTCTGCGCGATGTACGCCTCGGGCTGGTAGTAGTCGTAGTACGAGACGAAATACTCAACCGCGTTGTGCGGCAACATTTCCCGTAGCTCATTTGCCATCTGGGCGGCGAGCGTCTTGTTCGGCTCCATCACCAGGGTGGGCCGCTGCACCCGCTCGATCAGCCACGCCGTCGTCGCCGACTTACCGGTGCCGGTGGCACCCAGCAGCACGACGTCGCGCTCACCGGCCTTGATCCGGCGCTCGAGCTCGTCGATGGCGGCCGGCTGGTCACCCGCGGGTGAGTACGGGCTGACCACCTCGAAGCGGCCGCCGACGCGCACCAGGCCGTCGACGGCATCGCCGGCTGGTCGGTACTCGGAATGCGCCACCACGGGGCGCTCGGTCGCGAAGGCCATAATTCACCAGGGTAGAACCCGCCACCGACAGATTCTGTTCCGGCGGCTCACGCGGCCGCGACGCCACAGTAGGCTGACCCCATCCACGCTCCCAAACACGAGACGTTCGATCTGGTCGCCCGCACCAATACCGACCCGAAAGGCATCGTGCGGGCGGTCGACGTCTACACCGTCAAGCCATGGGGTCTCTACATGGCCAGGCCCACCCCCGGCCGCACCCAGTTCCACTACCTGGAGTCTTGGCTGCTTCCGTCGCTGGGGCTGCGGGCCACGGTGTTCCACTTCAACCCCGGCCATGATCGTGACCAGGACTTCTACCTCGATGTCGGGCAGATCAGCCCGGGCCCGACAGCATGGCAGGCCGAAGACCACTATCTGGACCTCGTGCTGCGCACCGGCCGCGGGGTCGAACTCTGCGACGTCGACGAGCTGCTGACCGCGGTCCGCCACGGGCTGTTGACCCCTGAGACCGCGGAGCAGGCGGTGCAGACGGCCGTGTCGGCAGTCGACGGGCTGGCCAGGAACGGATACGACCTCGGCCGGTGGCTCGCCGGTCACGGCATGACCCTCACCTGGCGTAACGGATGAGCCGTTTGGGACGATCTTGATCGTGATGGCGAACACGACACGGCATGGCCGCGCCCGGGGGTGGGATGTAGCCTCAGGTCACATGAGCCCCACCGAACGCACCTGGCTTGCGGTCGGAGCGGTGGCGGCGGTGGTGTCCGGCCCGCTGTTGACACCGGCACCCGCGCTGGCTGACCCGACGGCCGACACGCAGACCGAGGACCAGCCCGCCGAGGCCGAGGTGCTGCACAACATCGTCTACCGCGCCCGCATCGACGGGGTGTCCCGCGGTGCGACGATCACCTACACCGCGCAGGGCAACCAGATCCAGTCCGCCGACCCGACCATGGTGCCGGGGCGGGTCTTCGAGGTGAACACCGTCCTGCCCGAGTCGAGCAGCGCCAGGATGCGCGTCGCGATCGAATGGCCGTACTCGGCGAATTTGCATTGCGAGATCCTGATCGACGACCAGCTCGCCGCCCAGGCCGACGACTTCATCGGGCCGACCGTGCTGCCCCAGCGCGACGATCCCGACTACGGCGCGCTCGTGTGCGAGGCGCCGGTGGACGGGGTGCCGAACGCACTGCCCCTGGACCCGCACGCGCCGCCAACTGCCGAGGACGGTCCCCCGCCGGTCGATCCGCCGCCGGCGACCTGACCGGCTAGGCGCGCCACCCGGTGGCGGTGGCCCACTCCCAGGCGCGCCGGTAGGCGTCGAGAACCCACGGCTCTTTGGCCTGCGCGTAGTCGGCGGTCGTCACCGCATGCCGCTTGGCCCGCAGATAGTCTTCGCGCACACCGGGATTGGCGCTGAGCCACTCCGTGAACAGCAGGGCGAACTGCTGGTTGGGCCAGCCGTCGACGCGGATGTGGATGTTGGCGGGCCTGCCGGGATCGGCGGCGCAATGGAATCGTTTGCGCCATACCCGCGGATCATCGGTGTGCGCCACATCGGCGGTGATGTCCTCCCGGCGCGGAAAGCCCACCTGGGTCAGCGGCTCCTCGAGCGCATCGGCGTCCTCGAGGGAGGCGACGGTGACCTGGATGTCGATGACGTCCTTCGCGTCCATCCCCGGCACCGCCGTGGAGCCGATGTGGTCGACACGCAAAACCTTTGCACCGCCGGCCATTTCGATGCGTTTGATGATTCGTGCCGCATCTTCGGGCCATGAGGGACGGTACGGCGTGAGCTCGTGGACGGCCTTGGCGCATGCCCGCACGCGGATGTTGTGCGCAAGGGGCAGCACGCGGTTGTACCAGAGGTCGCGGGCTTTCTCGACGAGTGCGCCCTGCGAACCCGAGTTGTCAAGCAGCACATCGGCGATCGCGCGGCGTTGTTCGTCGGTGGCTTGTGCGGCGATGCGCGCACGGGCGTCCGCCTCGTCCATGCCTCGCTTGATCAACCGCGCCACCCGTGTCTCCACCGGGGCGGTGACCACGACGACGAGCGGAAACATCGGCGCCATCCCGGTCTCCACCAGCAGCGGGATGTCCTCCACCACCACGGTGTCCTCCGACACCGCGGCGATGATCTCCTCCCGCCGCTTTCCGACGAGCGGGTGCACGATCTCGTTCAGAAGCGCGCGGCTCTTGTCGTCCCGAAACGCCTTGGCGGCCAGCGCAGGCCGATCCAACGCGCCGTGCGGCAGGAGGATGTCCTCGCCGAACGCCTCGACGAGTTGCTTGAGCCCCTCGGTGCCGGGTTCGACCACTTCCCTGGCGATGACGTCGCCGTCGACGATGACGCCGCCGCACTCGCTGAACACGGCGGACACCGTCGACTTGCCGGCGCCGATCCCGCCGGTCAGACCGATGCGCAGCATCGTGCCGTGTCAGGCGGAGCCGGCGAGCTTCTCCCGCAGCGCCGCGAGCTGTTCGTCGCTGGCCAGCGAGCCTCCGGCAGGTGCGTCGTCGCCGCGCGAGGTGCCGTTCGCGGTCGACGGCTTGGCCGCCTCCTCCGCCTCGGCGGCCGCGAACTTCTCCATCTGCGCGGTGTGCATCTTGTGCCTGCGCTCGGCCTCGGCGTAGCGGGCCTCCCACTCCTCACGCTGCTTCTCGTAACCCTCGAGCCATTCGTTGGTCTCGGGATCGAAGCCCTCGGGGAAGATGTAGTTGCCCTGCTCGTCGTAGCTGTCGGCCATGCCGTACTTCGACGGGTCGAACTCCTCGAGGTAGTCCTCGTTGGCCTGCTTCAGCGACAGCGAGATCCGGCGACGCTCCAGGTCGATGTCGATGACCTTGACCATCGCGTCGTCGCCGACCTGCACCACCTGGTCCGGCACCTCGACGTGGCGCTCGGACAGTTCGGAGATGTGCACCAGGCCCTCGATGCCCTCCTCGACGCGGACGAACGCGCCGAACGGCACCAGCTTGGTGACCTTGCCGGGGACGATCTGGCCGATCGCGTGGGTGCGGGCGAAGTGGCGCCAGGGATCTTCCTGGGTCGCCTTCAGCGACAACGAAACCCGCTCGCGGTCCATGTCGACGTCGAGCACCTCGACGGTGACCTCGTCGCCCACCTGGACCACCTCGGACGGATGGTCGATGTGCTTCCAGGACAGCTCGGAGACGTGCACCAGGCCGTCGACACCGCCGAGGTCGACGAACGCGCCGAAGTTGACGATGCTGCTGACCACGCCCTTGCGGATGGCGCCCTTCTGCAGCTGGTTGAGGAACTCGCTGCGCACCTCGGACTGCGTCTGCTCCAGCCAGGCGCGGCGGCTCAAGACCACGTTGTTGCGGTTCTTGTCCAGTTCGATGATCTTGGCCTCGATCTCCTTGCCGATGTACGGCTGCAGATCGCGGACGCGGCGCATCTCGACCAGCGACGCGGGCAGGAAGCCGCGCAGGCCGATGTCGAGGATCAGGCCGCCCTTGACGACCTCGATGACGGTGCCCTTGACGGCCTCGTCCTTTTCCTTGAGCTCTTCGATGGTGCCCCAGGCGCGCTCGTACTGGGCGCGCTTCTTGGACAGGATCAGCCGGCCTTCCTTGTCCTCCTTGGTGAGGACCAGGGCTTCGACCTCATCACCCACGGAAACGACCTCGTTGGGGTCGACGTCGTGCTTGATGGAGAGTTCGCGGGAAGGGATGACGCCTTCGGTCTTGTAACCGATGTCGAGCAGGACTTCGTCACGGTCAACCTTGACGATCGTCCCTTCGACGATGTCGCCATCGTTGAAGTATTTGATGGTTTTGTCGATGGCGGCGAGAAAGTCCTCGCTCGAGCCGATGTCGTTGACGGCTACTTGGGGCGAGGTGACGGAGGGACTTGGCATGTGGTGGGTTGCTCCGGACAGATTTGGTCGTAGGGACTGGGACTTCGAGTTATTTGTGATACCCGCTATGGATCATCCGTAAGCCAATGCGCAAAACCCACGCGAGTACCCGTCGAGGGTACTCGACTGACTCCACGCTGGACAAACCCGGTCAGAAGTGACGCCGCCGGATCAGCCGCCACAGTACGAAGCCGGTCTGCAGGCCGATCGCCACGGAGAACATGGAGATGAACGTGACGCCGAGCGCGGAGTCACCGTCCGCGCCGAACAACTCGGCGATCCCGATCAGGCCCATCGAGCCCGGCACCAGCAGCCAGAACCCGGGCAGGATCATCGTGATGGCAGGCGGTGCCGCCCGCCGCCGAGACAGGCTCAACGCGCTGAGGGTCAGCACCAGACCGCCGCAGAAACCGCTGGCGTAGCTGCCAAGCACCAGGTCGCCGAGGTATTGGGCGGTGTACGCGGCGTAGGACACGACCAGCAGCCACGGCAGGAACCACCTCGGCGGGCCGAGGAACAGCATGACGCCGACGGCGTAGACCGCCACCCCCGCCCACGGTGCCCACGGCCCCAGCTTGTTCAGCGCGACGGAGCTGAGGTTGGCGGTGTCCTCGCCGAGAAGTTGGACGGCGATCAGGATGCCGAAGACCAGCTGAGCCAACTGCATGAACCCGCCGACCAGACGACCGGATCCCGAGATCGTGTCGCGTGAGGTCAGTTCGATGACCGCCAGTGTGATGGCAGCACCGGGCAAAAACATCGCCAGCGGCGGGATCAGGGCGCGCAGCCCGATGTGGTCCAGGCCGAGGTATTCGGCCACCGCGATGCTGACGGCGGCCACCGCGAAGGCGCTGACCACCGGCACCAGCTGGGCGGCGACACCCGCCCGTCGCCCCAGAACCGCGATCAGCCCCACCATCAGCCCCAACACGGTGGCGCCCAGCCGGTTCAGCGGCGTGGGTTCCAGCACCAGCCCGAGGCCCGCGCTCCACACGCCGTAGCCGAGCACGGTCACCCACTCGGGGTACCGGGGCGGCAGGGCCAGGACGCGGTCCAGCTGAGCGTTGCCCTCGACCGGATCGACCTGGCCGCGCATGGTGGCCGTCACCAGCCGCGCCAACGGAAAGGTCTGATCGAACCGCAGGTCGGTGTCCAGATGAGCCGATTTCATCGTCGTGCCGCTGCCGGTCGCCGGCCCGACGACCTGCACGGTGTTGGGCAGGGCGAGGAAGTCGTTGGGCACACCGTAGGCGGCGGATGACCGTTCCAGCATCCGCCGGATCAGGGTGACCGGGTAGTTCGCCGCCCCCATCGCCGAGCCCAGCCGAGCCAGGAATTGAATCTGCTGGCTGTCGGCGGGCTTCTCCATGAGTCTCTGGGTCGTCGCCTAGTGGGCCGCCGAGTCCCACGTGCGGCCGAACCCGACCGAGACCTCCAGCGGGACGTCCAGCGGGTAGGCGTTGCCCATCTGTTCACGCACCAGCTTCTCAAGGGTGTCGCGCTCGTCCGGCGCGACCTCGAACAGCAGCTCGTCGTGCACTTGCAGCAGCATCCGCGATTTCAACCCGGTGTCCTTGATCGCCTTGTCGACGTTGATCATCGCCTTCTTGATGATGTCGGCGGCGCTGCCCTGGATCGGTGCGTTGAGCGCGGCGCGCTCGGCCGCCTCGCGGACCTGCCGGTTGCTGCTGTCCAGTTCCGGCAGATAACGCCGCCGGCCGAACACCGTGGAGGTGAAGCCGTCCTTGCGGGCCTGGTCGACGACGTCGCGCAGGTAGTCGCGAATACCGCCGAACCGGTCGAAGTACTGCTCCATCTGCACCTTGGCTTCCTCGGTGGAGATCTTGAGCTGGGCCGCCAGCCCGTAGGCGCTCAACCCGTAGGCCAGGCCGTAGGACATCGCCTTCACCCGCCGCCGCAGTTCCGGGGTGACCTCGTCGATCGGCACGTCGAACGCGCGGGACGCGACGAACGAGTGCAGGTCCTCCCCCGTGCGGAACGCCTCGATCAACCCGGCGTCCTTGGACAGGTGCGCCATGATGCGCATCTCGATCTGGCTGTAGTCCGCCGTCATCAGCTCCGCATAGCCCTTGCCGACGACGAACGCGTCGCGGATGCGCCGGCCCGCCTCGGTGCGGATGGGGATGTTCTGCAGGTTCGGGTCGGTCGACGACAACCGGCCCGTCGCGGCGATGGTCTGGTTGAACGTGGTGTGGATGCGCCCGTCGGAGGCCACCGAGTTCAGCAGCCCGTCGACGGTGACCTTGAGCCGGGTGGCGTCGCGGTGCGCCAGCAGATGCTGCAGGAAGGGGTGGCCGGTCTTCTCGAAGAGACTCTGCAGCGCATCGGCGTCCGTGGTGTAGCCGGTCTTGGTGCGCTTGGTTTTCGGCATCTCGAGCTCATCGAACAGCACCACCTGCAGCTGTTTAGGCGAGCCGAGGTTGATCTGCTTGCCGATCACCGCGTACGCGGCCTCCGCCGCGTCGCGGATGTGGTCGGCGAACTCGCTCTGCAGCTGGCCGAGCCGGTCCAGGTCGACGGCGATGCCTGCGGTCTCCATCTCGGCCAGCACCCGCTGCACCGGCAGTTCCATGTTGCTCAGCAGCGCCAGCGAGTCGATCCGCGCCAGTTCCTCGTCGAGCGCGTCGGCGAGGTCCATCACCGCGCTGGCCCGCAGGATCAGGGTCTGGACCGCCTGGTCGTCGACGCCGTCGCCGTCATCGAGCAACGAAAGTTGTTGCTGTTCAGGCTTTTCCGCGCGGAGTTCGCGCTTGAGGTATCGCAGCGACAGGTCGTCGAGCGTGAAGCTGCGCTGCCCGGGCCGCACCAGGTAGGCGGCCAGGGCGGTGTCGGACGTGACGCCCTCGAGCTTCCAGCCGCGGCCTTCCAGGTCATGCATCGCGAGCTTGGCCTCGTGCAGCGCCTTCGGCACGCCGGGATCGGCCAACCACGACGCCAGCGCGGCCTCGTCCTCGGGCGTCAGCGTGGCGGTGTCGATGTAGCGGCCGTCGCCGTCCGCGGCGACGATGGCCAGCGCGGTGGCGTCGCTGTCGAAGGCCTGATGCATGCCCACCACGGCCAACCCGAACCGGCCGCCCGAGCTGTGTTCGGTCAGCCAGGTGGCCAGCTCGCCCGGCTGGAGCGCGCCGCCGCGGATCTCGAAACCCTGGTCGACCTCGGGATCGGCGGATGCCAGCGTCTCGAACAGCCGGTCGCGCAGCACCCGGAACTCGAGATCGTCGAACAGCCGGTGGATCTGGTCGCGGTTCCACGGCTGCATGCGAAGCGTGTCGGGGGTCTGCGCCAGCGACACGTCCCTGACCAGGTCGGTCAACTCCCGGTTGAGCACCACGCTGGACAGGTTGGCCCGCAGCGCGTCGCCCACCTTGCCCTTGATGGCGTCGACGTTGTCGACCAACCCCTGCAGAGAGCCGTATTCGGCGATCCACTTCGTCGCGGTCTTCTCCCCGACGCCGGGGATGCCCGGAAGGTTGTCGCTGGGATCACCGCGCAGCGCCGCGAAGTCCGGGTACTGCTGTGGGGTCAGCCCGTACTTCTCGACCACGGTCTCCGGGGTGAACCGGGTGAGCTCGCTGACGCCCTTGCGCGGATACAGCACCGTGACGTTGTCGCTCACCAGTTGCAGTGCGTCCCGGTCGCCGGTGACGACCAGCACGCGGTACCCGGCCTCCTCGGCCTGCGTGGCCAGGGTGGCGATGATGTCGTCGGCTTCGTAACCGGGTTCGGCCAGCACGGTGATGCCGAGCGCGCCCAGCACCTCTTTGGTGATGTCGATCTGGCCGCGGAACTCGTCCGGGGTGGTCGATCGGCCGGCCTTGTATTCGGGGTACTTGTCGACCCGAAACGTCTGCCGCGACACGTCGAACGCCGCCGCGATGTGGGTGGGCTGTTCGTCGCGCAGCAGGTTGATCAGCATCGCGGTGAAGCCGTATACGGCGTTGGTGGTCAGCCCGCCCCTGGTCTTGAAGTTCTCCGCGGGCAGCGCGTAAAACGCCCGGTACGCCAGCGAATTGCCGTCCAACAGCATCAATGTCGGCTTCTGATCGGCTGCAGGAGCCGAACCGGTCTTCTTGTCGGTGGCGGTGCTGGCTGGGCTCACGGCCTTACTCTATGCACCGAGGGTGACAAGCAGTAGGCACCCTCGGAAGCCCCTCAAAAGCCCCCTCAAAAGCCGAGGAACATGCGGAACCGCTGACCGACCTCCGCTGACTGACCGATCCGCACCAGCCAGCCGTCGAACGCGACCTTGGTCTCGGCGGGGTTCCAGCCCAGTTCCTTCGCGACGCGGACCATCCCGGCCTGGTCGACGATTCCACGCGCCTGCGCCTCGCGGGCGAGCCTGGCGTAGTCCTGTAACGAGATGCCGTTGATCGGCTGCCAGATCGGATCGTCGGCATCACGGGGACGCATTGCGGGCCCGCCCGTCGCCGCGAGGTTGATCGGTCCGGCGGTGCGTACGTCCATGGTCGTCCTCGACGAACGAGGCGCCGGTTCCCGTTTTCGGGCACGACGCCCCATCGCTCCGCCGGCCCCCATCTGCCCGCTCCCGGATCGTGATGTATGGTCGGACGCTACCCTTGCAACCGCATATACGGTGCGGAATCGCCGAGTTGGCGGTCCGGCGGGGTTCGGTGCCGTCTCGTTCGGGCGGCGAAACTGGAACACGTTTCAGCTCGGTTTCGCGGGTCGGTAGGCTGACCGACGTGTCCGCAGCTACTCAGCCAGCCATCGACGGATGGTTCGCCACCGACGAGTCCGGCGCGCCCTATCTGATCGGCAGCAAATGCCATCGGTGCGGAACCTATGTGTTCCCCCCGCGCGCCAACAATTGCCCCAACCCCACATGTGACGGCGACGAGTTGGCACAGGTGCCGCTGTCCCGGCGCGGAGCCCTGTGGAGTTACACCGAAAACCGCTATCCGCCGCCGGCGCCGTATCCGGCGCCCGATCCGTTCGAGCCGTTCGCGATCGCAGCCGTGCAGCTGGCCGACGAAGGCCTGATCATTCTGGGCAAAGTGGTGGAAGGCACGCTGGCCGAAGATCTCGAGGTCGGCATGGAGATGGAGCTGACCACCATGACCCTGTACGTCGACGATGACGGCGTCGAGCGCGTCGTGTACGCATGGAGGATCGCCCAATGAGCCCAGAACCGCTCTACATCCTTGGCGCGGGCATGCACCCGTGGGGCAAGTGGGGCAACGACTTCACCGAGTACGGCGTGGTCGCCGCCCGTGCGGCGCTGGCCGAGGCCGGGTTGGAGTGGCCGCAGATTCAGATGGTGGCGGGCGCCGACACCATCCGGAACGGCTACCCCGGTTTCATCGCCGGCTCGACGTTCGCCCAGAAGCTCGGCTGGAACGGCGTTCCGGTCTCGTCCTCGTATGCCGCGTGTGCCAGCGGCTCGCAGGCCCTGCAGAGCGCGCGGGCGCACATCCTGGCGGGTTTCTGCGACGTCGCGCTGGTGATCGGCGCGGACACCACGCCCAAGGGGGCGTTCGCACCCGTCGGCGGAGAGCGCAAGAACGACCCGGACTGGCAGCGCTTCCACCTCATCGGGGCGATGAACCCGGTGTACTTCGCGCTTCTGGCCCGTCGCCGGATGGACCTCTACGGCGCGACGACCGAGGATTTCGCCCAGGTCAAGGTGAAGAACTCGCGGCACGGCCTGCAGAACCCGAATGCGCGCTACCGCAAGGAATCCTCCGTCGACGACGTGATGGCCAGCCCGATGGTCGCCGATCCGTTGCGGCAGCTCGACATCTGTGCGACGTCCGACGGCGCGGCGGCGTTGATCGTGGCGAGCAAGGCGTTCGCGCAGAAGCATCTCGGCTCGCTCGACGGGGTGCCGTCGGTGCGGGCGGTGAGCACGGTGACGCCGCGCTATCCGCAGCATCTTCCCGAGTTGCCGGACATCGCAACGGATTCCACCGCGGCGGTGCCCGCGCCCGAGCGGGTGTTCAAGGACCAGATCCTCGACGCCGCGTACGCCGAGGCCGGCATCGGTCCCGAGGACGTCGACCTCGCCGAGGTGTACGACCTGTCCACCGCGCTGGAACTCGACTGGTACGAGCATCTCGGCCTGTGCGCCAAGGGTGAGGCCGAACAGTTGCTGCGCAGCGGCGCGACGACCATCGGCGGCAAGGTCCCGGTCAACCCGTCCGGTGGGCTGTCGTGCTTCGGTGAGGCGATTCCGGCGCAGGCGATCGCGCAGGTGTGCGAGCTCACCTGGCAACTCAGGGGGCAGGCCACCGGTCGGCAGGTCGAGGGCGCGAAGGTCGGGGTCACCGCGAACCAGGGCCTGTTCGGCCACGGCTCGTCGGTGATCGTGGCCCGCTAGCGGCCTCCCCGTCTTTCGGCGAGGGTGCGTGTCTGAGGGCGACACACCGGGTTCCGCGGCGAGTTCGCGCACGCTCGTCGTACGGGTCAAGCCGGGCAGCCGAAAGGGACCGTTGGTCGAGGCCGGCGCCGACGGGTCGTTGACGGTCTACGTCCAGGAGCGCGCCGTCGACGGTAAGGCCAACGAGGCCGTCGTCAAGGTGCTGGCGCGACACCTCGGCGTGGCTCCGAGCCGGGTGCGGCTGGTGTCGGGTAGGACGGCGCGGATCAAGCGCTTCCGGATCGACTAGGGCCCGCCGCGAGCGTGCGTGAACTCGCGGATCTTGTCGGCGTGTCGCTCGCAGACACGCACACTCGCCACCAAGCGGGAACAGTTCAGGCGACGCCGAGGTAGGCGGCCCGAATACTGTCGTCGGCCAACAACTCTCGCGCGTCACCCGACCGGGTGATCTCACCGGTTTCCAGAATGTAGGCGCGGTCGGAACGGCTCAGCGCCTGTTGCGCGTTCTGCTCGACGAGCAGCACGGTGGTGCCCTGGGCATTGATGTCGGCGATGATCTTGAAGATCTGCGAGATCACCATCGGCGCCAGCCCCATCGACGGCTCGTCGAGCAGCAGCACCCGCGGTCGGGCCATCAGCGCTCGTCCGATCGCGAGCATCTGCTGTTCGCCGCCCGACAGCGTGCCGCCGACCTGCGTGCGGCGCTCGGCGAGCCGCGGAAACAACTCCAGCACCCAGTCCAGCCGTTCCCTGTGCTCGGCGCGGGACGCGAACTTGCGCCCGTAGCAACCCATTTCGAGGTTCTCTATGACCGTCATGCCGGGAAACACCCCGCGGCCCTCTGGCGCCTGAATCAGGCCGCGGGCAACCCGAAGGTGCGCCTTGAGCTTGGTGATGTCGGCGCCGTCGAACCACACCGATCCGGAGGTGAGCGGTCGAAGTCCCGAGATCGCCCGCATCGTCGTCGTCTTGCCCGCGCCGTTGGAGCCCAGCAGGGTCACGAGTTCGCCGTCACGGACCACCAACGAGATGCCGTGCAGTGCCCGGATGCGCCCGTACTGCACGACGACGTCGCGCAGCTCGAGCACGATCGGCTTGTCGTCACTCGATTTCGTCATCGGACACTCCCAGGTAGGCCGCGATGACCCTGGGGTCCTCGCGAATCTCGCTCGGCAGCCCGTCGGCGATCTTGCGGCCGAACTCCAGCACCACGATACGGTCCGTCACCCCCATGACCAGCCGCATGTCGTGCTCGATCAACAGCACGGTGTAGCCGTCGTCGCGGATCTTCTGGATCAGCTCGATCAGCGCGGCCTTCTCCCGTGGGTTGAACCCGGCGGCCGGTTCGTCGAGGCACAGCAGCTTGGGCTCGGTGGCCAGCGCGCGGGCGATCTCGAGGCGCCGCTGGTCGCCGTAGGACAGGTTCTTCGCCTTCTCCTCGCCGCGGTGCGCGATCCCCACGAAATGAAGCAGGGCAGCCGATCTCTCGATCGCCGAGCGTTCCTCGCGGCGGTGGCGCGGGCTCCGGACCAGCGCGCCGGGCACCGAGGTGAAGTGCCGGGCGTCGGTGCCGACCATCACGTTCTCCAGCGCGGTCATCTCGCCCCACAGCCGGATGTTCTGGAAGGTGCGGGCGATGCCGCGGCGGGTGATCTGGTGGCGCTTGATCCGGCCCAGCGGCGCGCCGTCGAACAGCACGGTGCCCGCCGTCGGCCGGTAGATGCCGGTGATCGCGTTGAAGCAGGTGGTCTTGCCTGCGCCGTTGGGGCCGATCAGGCCGAGGATCTCGCCGCGACGGATATCGAACGACACCGAGTCCAGCGCCACCAGGCCGCCGAACTTCATGGTCAGATCCTTTGTCTGCAAGAGGATCTCACCCTCCGCGGCGTGGATGTCGCGGTGGACGCCTGCCAGTTCCTCGATCGTCACCGCGCCGACTCCTTCTCCGGCGAGCGCAACAAATCGCGCGCGGCTTTACTGTAGGCCAGCAGTTGCTGGCGCGCCGGGAACAGTCCTTGCGGGCGGAAGATCATCAGCATCACCAGCGCCAGCCCGAAGAACAGGTACTTCAGGTCGCCGAGATTGATCCCGAGGAACTCCACGCCGAGCAGCCGGTTCGGCAGGTAGACGATGACGAACGCACCGGCCACCACACCCAGTTTGTTGCCCTGCCCGCCCAGCACCACCGCGCACAAGAACAGCATCGAGTTGATGATGTTGAACGTCGGCGGTGCGACGAACTGCACCTGCCCGGCGTAGAGCGCCCCCGACAGCCCCCCGATCGCCGCGCCGATCACAAACGCCCACAACTTGAAGCGGAACGCGTTGACGCCCATGACCTCTGCGGCGTCCTCGTCCTCCCGGATGGCGATCCAGGCGCGCCCGACGCGGCTGCGTTCGAGGTTGCCGACCATCACCAGGATGATGACCATGAGGACGATGCCGAGCCAGAACCACCAGGTGCCGTAGTTGGTGTCGCCTGCGGAGTTGCCGCTGGAGAACACCCCGTCGGGCAGCCGTTCGCTCGCCCCCACCCGCGGATAGGCGACCTCGTTGAGCCCGCGCGGTCCGTTGGTCACCTCGGACAGGTTGTCGGCCATCAGCCGGATGATCTCGCCGAATCCGAGTGTGACGATGGCCAGATAGTCGCCGCGGAGCCGAAGCGTCGGCGTGCCGAGGATGAGGCCGCTCAGCGCGGTGATGGCCATCGCCAACGGCACGCAGGCCAGCCAGGCCCAGTCCTCGTGCAGCCAACCGGTGGGGCCCATCCTGTTCCACGGGCTGTTGGGGCTGGTCAGCAGTGCGACGGTGTAGGCGCCGACGGCGTAGAAGCCGACGTAGCCGAGGTCGAGCAGGCCGGCCTGGCCGACCACGACGTTGAGCCCGATCGCGATGATCGCGACCATGGCGAACTGGGCCATCGTGCCGCCGAAGCTGATGTTCGGGGTGGTGAGGAACGGCGGAGGAAACAGCGGCAGAAACGCCAGCAGCCCGAAGGCGATGATCCCGAAGCCCCACTTCTGCACCCGCGACAGGCGATCCCACCAGTGCCGCACCGCGTCCCCGGGCGCCAGCAGCTTGCCGGACCACCTCGATGCGTGTGGCGCGGTGGGCTTCTCGCTGGGCCTCATGCTCGTGCCTTCCCCAGGCTCTCGCCGAGTATTCCGGTCGGGCGGAAGAACAACACCAGAACCAGCAACACGAACGCCACCACGTCACGCCACTGCGTGCCGAACACGGCCTGCCCGTAGTTCTCGATGATGCCCAGCAGCAGGCCGCCGAGCAGCGCGCCGCGCAGGTTGCCGATGCCGCCGAGCACCGCGGCGGAGAACGCCTTGATCCCGAGCAGAAACCCGCCGGAGTAGATGATGCCCTGGGGCACCTTCAGGGTGTACAGCAGCGCCGCCGCGCCCGCCAGCAGGCCGCCGATCAGAAACGTCATCATGATCACGCGTTCCTTGGAAACGCCCATCAGCGTCGCTGTGTCGGGATCCTGGGCCACCGCACGGATGCCGCGGCCGAATTTGGTCTGGTTGATCGTCAGGTCGGTCAGCAGGGCCAGGATCAGCGCCGCGATGACGATGATCAGCGTGATGTTGGAGACCGCGGCGCCGAACACCGTGAACTGGGTTTCGGGGGCGACGAGCCGGATCGGCTGCTGCGCGTTGGAGCCGCCGTACCCCTCGATGATCTTCGGCAGGATGAAGTGCACGAACTCCTGCAATACGAACGACATGCCGATCGCGGTGATGAGAAACGACAGCCGTTCGGCCCCCCGGTTGCGAAGCGGTCGATATGCGACCGCCTCCAAACCGACCGCGGTGCCTGCCGACACCATCATCGCGAACAGCATCGCGATGCCCAGATACAGCACCGTCAGGGCGACGCCCTTGTTGTACGTGTTCCCGCTCGGGGTGAAGCCCAGGATCATGTCCAGGCAGAAGTACGCGCCGAACATGCCGAACATGAAGACCTCGGAATGGGCGAAGTTGATCAGCTTCAACACCCCGTAGACCAGCGTGTAGCCGACCGCCACCAGGGCGTAGATGGCGCCCCACGACAGGCCGTCGATTGTCAGCTGCCAGAAGCCGTCTCGCAGCCCGTCGAGGTTGAAGCTGATGCTGGCGGCCACGCAGGCAGCCTCGCCGACGCACTCGGCGACAATCCCGGTCATCCGGTGGCGGCTCCTCGCGGCTGGTCTTCTAGCGAAAACGCGTCCGAGCCATACGGTCTCGGACGCGTCCCGCCTAGGTGGCTACTGAACCTTGTAGATCCAGATCAGGCTGGAGGTGAGCTCACCGGTGGGTGACCACTGGTACTGGCGCGCCACTCCCCGGCCGTCGTAATTGCGAACGAACTCCAGCAGCGCCGGCCGCGTGATGGCACCGGAGTCGATGCCCTTCAGCATGATCGTGCCCAGGTCGTAGCCCTCACTGCTGTAGGTGCCCGGTTCCTGGTTGAACTTCTGCCGGTACTCCTCGGCGAAGCTGCCCGTGGACGGACCGCACGGGCAGGACAGGATGGCATCCTTCGCCGCGTCGCCGGCCTGCTTGACGAACTCAGGGTCCTTGGCGCCGTCGGCGCTGACGAAGGTGCCGGTGAAGCCGCCGTCCTTGAGCTGTTGCACGAACGGTGCCGCTTCGGCGTAGTAACCGCTGAAGAACAGGGAGTCCGGGCTGGCGCCGTTGATCTGCGTCACCGCGGCCGAGAAGTCCTTGTCCCCCTTCTTCACCGAGATGTTGCACGCGGGGTCGGCGACCGGGCCGAGCGTCTCGCGCACGGTCTGCGCCAGGCCGAGACCGTAGTCGGTGCTGTCGTCGACCACGCACACCTTCTGGTGGCCCAGGGTGTTCTTCATGTAGTTGGCCACCGCGGGTCCCTGCACGCCGTCGTTGCCCAGACCGCGCAAGAAGGTGCGCCAGCCCTTGTCGGACAGCGTCACGTTGGTGGCCGAGGCAGTGGCCGCGACGAGGCCGGCCTGGTTGAACACGTCGCCGGTGGCCATGGTCTCCCCGGAGAAGGCCGGCCCGATCAGGCCGATCGTGAAGGCGTCGTTGATGATCTGCGGTGCGATCTGGGTGGCGCGCTGCGGGTCGCCCTCGGTGTCGAAGGTCTTCAGCTGTACCTGGCAGCCCGGGTTGGCGGCGTTGTGTTTGTCGACCGCCAGCTGGATGCCGTTCTTGATGTTGATGCCCAGCGCGGCGTCCGGCCCGTTGAGCGCACCGGCCATGGCGATCGAGACCGGCGGGCACTGCGCCTGCCCGTCGCCGGCGGGATCGGCGGGTGCGGCGCTTTCGTCGGGCGGCACCTCCGTCCCGTTCTGGTCGATCTGCACCTGCTCGACGATCTTGAGGTCGGTCTGCCCCGTGTCCTCGCCGGGCTCGGACTGTTGGCAGCCCGCCAACGCCAACGCGAGCAGGCCCGCGCTACCGACAGCGACTGCATTCCGTGCTACGCGACCGCGCACGTTTCACCTCCCGATCGAAGTTCTCGTCGGCATCACACCAGCCCAGGGGTTCGGATAGGCGGCGACGCCCCGGGAAGACCTTAGCCAACGCATGGCTGTGGCGCGTGCTGTTGGCACGCGCGTCGCGTGGTCAGGCTTGTCGAATACGACAAACCGCGACTTCGGAAACGCAGTGTTTACCGGACGCGGACGATTTCTCAGCTCGCCGGCGGAGCTTCCTCGGGCGTGTCGAGGTTTTCCAGCACCACTTCGGCGACCCGCTTCATGGTGGTCCGGCGGTCCATCGCGGCGCGCTGGATCCACTTGAACGCCTCGGGTTCGGTCATCTGGTGCTTGGTCTGCAGCAAACCCTTGGCACGCTCGACGAGCTTGCGGGTCTCCAACCGGTCCGACAGGGTGGCGACCTCGTCCTCCAGTGCGGTGATCTCGCGGAACCGGCTGACCGCCACTTCGATGGCCGGGATGAGGTCGGTGACGGTGAACGGTTTCACCAGGTACGCCATCGCGCCGGCGTCTCGGGCGCGCTCGACGAGGTCGCGTTGGCTGAACGCGGTGAGGATGACGATGGGAGCGATGCGCTTGCTTGCGATCTCCGAGGCCGCGTCGATGCCGTCCCGGCGGGGCATCTTGACGTCCATGATCACCAGATCGGGCTTGAGCTGCTCGGCCAGGTCGACGGCTTCCTGGCCGTCACCGGCCTCGCCGACGATCTCGTAGCCTTCGTCGCGCAGCATCTCGGCCAAATCCATGCGGATGAGCGCCTCGTCTTCGGCGACGAGAACGCGGCGTGACTTCTGAGCGTCGGTCGGTGACCCGGTCATGGTGGATATTGTGGCGGTAGCGGCCGCGATCTGCGACGTCGGGTCATCCTCTAAGGTAGAAAGCCGCGGGAACATTCGTCCCGATGCCCTCGTATCCCAACTGGCAGAGGAACTGGACTCAAAACCCAGACAGTGTGGGTTCGAATCCCACCGAGGGCACGCTTTGCACTCTGCGGCCGCTGTGGCACAACGGTTTCCGTCAGGCCGCCGCGTCCGCGCCGGTGTCACCCCCGGCCTTTCCTCCGGTGTCCGCGTCTGAGGCGGCCGTTTCGCCTGCCAGCCGGTCCTTGATGGCGTCGACGGTCGTCGCCTTCTCGACATCGCCTTGGGCGTGTCTGGCACCGCTCGGAGTGCCGTCGGTGTCCGTCACGTCATCCACGTCGAGGTCCACGTCCAGGTCCACGTCGAGGTCCGCGTCGAGGTCCTCGTCATCCAGCACATCCTCATCCACGTCGACCTCCGTGACGTCGACGTCCGTGACGTCGACCTCAGTGAAGTCGACCTCAGTGGCGTCGTCGACCTCGTCCGCGTCGTCCCTGGCGGCGAGCACCTCGACATCGCCCTCGTCGACGACGTCCGACTCGACGGGCTCAGCGGGCGCGACGGGTTCGGTGACCTCGGGCTCGGCCACCACATCGGTCCCGTCCTGAACGACATGGTCGACCGGCGACGGCGCGTCCGTCGCGGTCACGCCGGCCGCCACCGGCGCCGGCTTCCCGAGCGACCCCAGCCAGGCCGCGAGGGCGTTCGCCAACGCGTCGGCGACTTGGGCGCCGACCTGCGCAACGGTCTGCGTCACCGCGGGCACCACCGCGGTCTGCACCGCCGCCGCCACCGACTCGGCCACCTGCTGGACGAGCTTCTGCAGCGACGCGGCCAGCGCCTCGGCGAAACTGTTCGATGTACGCTCTTCGATGATCCACTTGATGACCTCGGCGGCGGGCTTCATCTTCCACTCACCGCTGACCTCATCGAAGTAGTAGAGCCCCATCGAGCCCTGCTCGCTATCGGAGGCGGCCAGTCGGTCGCGCAGCGTGTAGATGAACGCCGGGCCGATCCAATTTCTCCAGTCCGCAGCCAGCTCGCGGAACTGGGCGGGCAGTTGCGCCATCTGCTCATCGGTGAGGCCGTACGCCCAGGTGTTCAGGAAGTCCTCGATGAAGTCGGCCTGCTGCTGGTAGGTGACCATCGAGGTCGGCAGCCCGTATTCGGTTGCCCAGATCTTCACCAGCTCGTCCCCGTTGTCGAGCATCGTCTGGCGCATCTCCAGCAGCGTGCGCAGCGGCGAGATGAAGTTGGGGTTCTGCTCACCGAACGGCCGGTCATAGCTATACGGGTGATAGGACAGCGCGTCGAAGTATCCCTTGGCCCCGTTGGCATACATGGTGCGCACAAAGGTCACCGGATCCATCGTGAAGCCGCCTGCCGACACGACCGCGGCCAGCACCCCCGCGACGACGGTCGCGTTGGGATCGGCGGCCTTGATCGCGGTATAGGCGGCCTTGAGCACCTCGGTGTAGCCGACGGGGTCGACCACCGGAACCCAGGACCGGTAATAGTTGGGCTCGTTCCACACCTCGTAGGCGGAGACGACGCCCGGGTACAGCTCGTTGAAGCGGGTGACCGCTTCACCCGCGAACTCGGCGAACTTCGTCGGATCCGGCGCCACCCCTGGGCATCCGAGGCATCCGCTGCCGTCTGCCCCGCCCCAGTAGGGGGTGGAGTTCAGCACGCCGAGGACGGCCATGTCACGTTCCTGGGCCTGGCTGAGAATGAAGTCGATCCGGCTCCAGTCCTCCGGGAACAGCACTTCCAACGGGCTTCCCGGTTCGGCCTGCTGGATCGCCCCCCACGGAATGAGCACCCGAACCGTGTTGACCCCCAGCGCCTGCATGTCGTCGAAGCGCTTGATGATCTCCTCGTCGGTGAGGTTCGGGTCGTACATGTCCGAATCGGCGATTCCGATCGTCGTGGAATCGTCGTTGATGGTCGCCGTGGGAACGATGTGAAGCGCCGCCGCGTCATAGCTCGGTTTCGGTAACGGCTCGGTCGGCACGAGCAAATTCGTCACATACGCGCACAAGACAGCCAACGGTGCAGCCGCAATCACTGATGCGATTGCCCAGCGCTGCAGACGACGGTTGATGACGGCCCTCATGGCACTCCTGTTCTCGACCAGCGCTACGGCGTTCCTGCGCGATGCATTCAAATTAGCCCATCGAAGATGCGCCAATTGCGCGATTGGAGAACAGGGCGTGATACAAAAGTCACCCCGCCCCTACACCTCCGTCAGACATGCGGGTTTACGCGAATACAGCAAAATCTAGTTAGATCGCTGCAATGTCAAAAAAGCCATTGAAGTCTATCCACAAATAACTCGATTGCCTAGATCAATAGCGGTCACCAAAGGCGAATTGAGGTCTACCCACCACTAGCTTGCTCTAACAGAAGCAACGCCATATAAGTGGAAATTATCGAAGCCGGTGATTTTCAACGAGAGAGGGCGCGTGGTGGTCGATATCGGGAAATCCGGTGTCGTACACGCTGCCGCTCGTGTTTGCGATCGACCTCGGCGGGACACGGTGCACCCGTCTGGCCCCGGGGCTCGACCGCTCGCCCGTAATTCCGAAGGCCCGAGAGGCGGGCAAATTCTCCGATTTTCGGCGATGCGACGACCGGAATTCGGCGGGCAAAGTCGGTTTGCATCCGGTGGTGTCAAAGTCGCAGGTTGTCGCGGACGCACGGCGCTACGCTTTGACTGTGGTGGCGAAGTTCCGAGCCGTCTGCGTGCCGGACCTGGCGCTAGACAGTCGCGCCCCGGCCAGCGCGCGCCACTACACCACCTCGGCCGAACGTCGTCGCCGGGTGCTGAACGTGACCGCGATGATCAGCGCGGCCATCATCGTCTTCTTCGCGATCCAGGGGTGGCTGGTCAATCGGGAGATCTGGTGGATTCCGCTGCTGAATCTCGGCTGCGCGCTCGTATTCTTGATGATCCCGCTCCTCTGCAGGTTCGGGGAACTGGTGGCACCGCTGGTCTTCTTCGCGGTCGCCTATGCCGTCGTCACCGTGCTGTGCGTGTATCTGGGCACCGGCACCGGCCTTCAGCTGTACTTCGTGGTCGCCGCGGCGATCACGGTTGTGGTCCTGGGCATCGACCACCTGGTACTGGCGGCGGTGCTCGCCTCGATCGGCGCCGCCGCGGTCATCCTGCTCGAGTTTCTCGTGCCCAACGACACCGGGCGGCAGCCCCCGTGGGCGTTTCAGACGTCGTTCGTGCTGACCGTGATCAGCGCGTGGATCCTGCTGGTGGCGACCCTCTGGTATGCGCTGCGTGAGATCCGGCGTGCCCGGCTGGCGATGGAGGCCGAATACGACCGGTCCGAACGGCTGCTGGCCAACATCCTGCCCACCACGATCGCCGACCGGCTCAAGGATCCGACCCGCAACATCATCGCCGACAAGTACGACGATGCTTCGATCCTGTTCGCCGACATCGCCGGATACACCAAGCGCGCCAGCGACACCGCGCCCAGCGATCTGGTCCGCTTTCTCGACCGCCTCTACACCGACCTCGACGCGCTCGTCGACCGCCACGGTCTGGAGAAGGTCAAGACCAGCGGTGATTCCTACATGGTGGTCAGCGGTGTGCCCCACCCGAGGGAAGACCACCTCCAGGCGCTGGCCTGTATGGCCCTGGACATGGCCGATGCGGTCGCGGACCTGCGCGACCCGCGCGGTCGCGAAGTGCCGCTGCGTATCGGGTTGGCAGCCGGCCCGGTGGTGGCCGGCGTCGTCGGGGCGCGCAAGTTCTTCTACGACGTCTGGGGCGACGCCGTCAACGTCGCGTCGCGCATGGAGACCACGGACGTGGAGGGCCGAATCCAGGTCCCGCAGAACGTCTACGAGCGGCTCAAGGACAAGTTTCTGTTCGAGGAGCGCGGGCCGGTCGAAGTCAAGGGCAAGGGTCTGATGCACACGTGGTATCTGGTGGGCCGCCGTGACGACGAGGCGGTGCGCAACGCCGTCGAGTTGCAACCGGTCAGCGGTCCGACACCTCGGTCGGCTTGAGCTGCTCGGCCAATGCGGCCAACCGCCACAACGTCTCCCGATTGCGCGGCCACATCGCCATGTCGGAGAGCCGGCTCGGCAGGACGGAAGCCGGCCCGCTCACCGGGAACTCCTCCATCTCCACCCGACAGCCGTCGGGAATATCGCTGAGCCGCAACACGATCCGGGCACCACCGAAGGGGCGGCCCTTGGCGTGCAGCACCAGCTCCTCGAGCGGCTCACTGTGCTCGACAACGGTCACGTCGTTGATCACCAGCGGCCAGACGCCGATGGAGTGGCAGATCTTGGAGCCAGGCTCCGGCCAGTTCGGGTCGACGGCTCGCATCCGGCTGTTGCCGACCACCCATTGCGAATAGGTCCAGCCGTCGGCCAACACATCCCACACCTGCTGGCGCGAGGCGTGGACGTCTCTTCTCACAGTCACGGGGGTGGGATACCCACCCCCGTGCGAAACGATGCGGTCGTATGCGGTTGTGAGGCCAACGGGATCAGACCTTGCGGTTCTCCGACTTGATCAGCCACGCCTGCTTCTCCAGGCCCTCGATCAGCCCGTGCAGGATGTCGGCGCTGGCCGCGTCCTCGGCCTCGACGGCGTCGCGCACCGAGCGAATGGTGTCGACGACGGCATAGGTGCGCCTCGCGATCAGGTCGACGACCTCGCTTGTGCTCTGCTCATAGGCCGGGAACTGCGGAAGCGTCGTGGTGGCTGCCACGGTGTCGGTTCGGCCGTCCGGCACGGCCCACAGTGCGCGCATGCGCTCGGCGACGATGTCGCTGCCCTCGCGGGCGAAGTCGACGAGTTCGTCGAGCTGCAGGTGCAGGTCACGGAAGTTGGTCCCGACGACGTTCCAGTGCGCCTGCTTGCCTTGCAGGTGCAGCTCGATCAGGTCGACGAGCACCCGCTGCAGGTTCGCGCTCAGCTCGGCCGAGGCGACGAATTCTTGGATTTCCTCTTCGGTTCGACGTGCGTTGGTAGTCATGTCTACTTCAACACCTCCTAAATTGGATCCAATCCAGTTTAATAGATGGTGAATATCACACCGACTGCTCTTTTTGCTGGTCCTGCCTTTCGAGCAACCGGGCATAACCCGCTCCCATTCCCAGCAGTACCAGGCCGACGACGATGAAGACCACCACCCGGAAGATCCCGTCCAACGTCCCGAGATCGAACAGGAAGAGCTTGGCCATCGCGGCCGCGACCAGCGCCAGTCCCCCGCCGATCGGTAGCGACCGGTCCGCCCGCGGCACCCGCGCGGCATACCCGAACAGCGCGGCGGCCAGCGCGATCCAGCAGATGGTCGCCGCCATGTGGCCGCCGAAGAAGCCGCCGCCCTCGCCGCCGATCAGCACTCCGGCGGTGACGGTGAGCGCCGTGAGCGCATAGACCACCACGATGGCGGCTCCGGCCCACGCCGTGGAGTCCCGGCCGGGGAACGACCAGACGATCACCACGGCGCAGGCGATCAGCAGCAGGCTCGCGATCACCGTGGAGATGCCCGTGGCCGGCGTCGTCGCGGTCGCTTCGATCAACGAATCCGGCGGGGCGTAGCTCAAGTAGAAACCACCACCCACGATGGCGAACCCGACGGCTGTCCACCTCGCGACCGTCTCGGCGCGCCCGGCCACCGCCACCACCAGCGCCATCGCCAACAGCACCGGCCCGGCGATATGCCCGTCGAACGCGACCAGCACCGCGATCAGCGCCGCGACGGCCGCCAACACCGCCCACACCTGCCGCGCCGCGCCCGCGACCGCAGGCAGCCCCCGACCGGCGAGCACGATCGCCAGCAGTGCCGCCGACAGGGCTGCCGCCATCGCCGCGGCGACCAGCCGACTCGCGGCCAGGCCCACACACAGAACCGGCAGCACACCGGCGGCGGTGAGCAGCGCCATCGCGACCCGGTTCACGGTCCACAGCGACAGGATCAACGCGGCGACGATCGCCAGCACCGCCGCGATGCCGCACGCCAGTGCCAGCGCCATGTCGCGGCCGTCGTCGAAGCTGACCGCGACCAGTGCCAGCAGCAGTGGAACGGTGGCCGCGGCGATGCGCGCCGCGTGCAGCCAGATCCAGTCCTTGCCCAGCTGGACCGGCAACGAGGCGGCCGCCAGCGCGAGCATGAACGCGACCAGCAGCAGATTGATGTCGCCGACCACGATCGGCGCCAGCACCAGCAGCGGGATCAGCACGAGCAGCCCCAGCTGCTGCGAATCCCAGCGTCGCGCCAACGTCAGCCCCGCCCCGCCGATCACCGCAGCGACGACGAGGCCCACCGGTGCGGACACCCAGTCGTAGATCGTGGTGACGGCGATGACGTCCATGTACGCCGCGGCGATGCCGGTGGCCGCCAACGCGATGGCGCCGATGCGCCCACCGGGCCGCGTCCACAACCATCCCGCTGTGCCGACCAGGCCGGCAGCGAGCGCCGCGCCGGCCGCGACACGGATCTCCGGGCGCAGGATGCCGGCCTGCGCCGCAAGCACAAGCAGCAGTACGACGCCGATCAATGTGACCGCTACACCGGCCACGGCGAGCACCTTGCCGATCCAGCCCTCGTCGCGGGGTTGCCGGGGTGGGGCCTGTGGGATCGGCTGCGCCTGTTGCGGCTGGGGGTAATGCGGCGCGGCGTACTGCGGTGGCGCGTACTGCGGCCAGTACGACGCCGTCGGCGCGGGCGTCGCCTGGACCGCCGGTCGCTCGGCCAGCAGCCGGTCCAGCTGGGTCAGGTCGGAGGACACCCTCGCCATGTATTGCGAGATCGCGGCGAAGTCAGCCGACAGTCGGGCGATGACGGCATGCTGCGGTTCGGTCATGGCGACAATCGTCGCAGCTGCGGCACCGATCCCGGATGAGTAGGACTACTCGGATTCCTTGTCCAACCCGTGTTCGATCGCGTATCGGGCCAGCTCGACCCGGTTGGCGACCTGAAGCTTGCGGAACGTGGCCTGCACGTGGTTCTCGACCGTGCGATGGCTCAGCGAGAGACGCGCGGCGATCTGCTTGGCGGTCAACCCTTTCGCGACATGGCGCAAGATCTCGGTCTCCCGTTCGGTCAGGCTCGGCGCCTGCGGGTCCTGTGCGGGGTTCTGCGCGATCCGCCGGTACTCCCCCAGCACCAGGCCGGCGAGGCCGGGCGTGAACACCGCGCGGCCCTCGGCCGTCGCCCGCACCGCCTCGCCCAGGTCCTGCTTGGAGGCGCTCTTGACCAGATATCCGGTGGCCCCCGCCTTCACCGCCTCCAGGACGTCGTCGCGCTCATCGGAGGCCGACAGCACCAGGATCCGCGACGACGGCGACACGGCGAGCACCTCGGCGGTGGCCGTCGCACCGTCGCCGTCGGCAAGCCGCATGTCCATCAGGACCACATTCGGTTGCACCGCGGCGGCCCGGCGCCGGGCGGTCGCGACGCCGTCGGCGGTGGCGACGACGGTGAACCCGTCTTCCTCGAGGTCGCGGGCCACCGCGTCGCGCCAGATCGGGTGGTCGTCGACCACCATCACCGTCGGGGTACCGTCAGTTCCCATTCCGTCCCGCTTTCCGCCCCGGTGGTGAGCTTCGCGCTGCCGCCCAACCAGTTCATGCGTCCCACAATCGATTTGGCGATGCCCACGCGTCCTTCGTTGACCGCCTCGGCCAGCCTGCCGTCGGGAATGCCGACGCCGTCGTCGCGCACGCTGACGGTGACCGCATCACCCAGATCTTCGAGCAACACGAAGGTGTGGGCACCCGGTCCGGCGTGGGCGGTGACGTTGTCCAGCGCGTTGGTCGCCGCCGCGTACAGTTCGCTCGCCGTGTGCGCGTCGAGCAGCACCGGCTCGGCCGGCAGGCTCACCGACACCCGGTCGGAGGCCTGCGTTCGCAGCAGCGCACCGATGTCGGTCATCTGACCCACCCGCGGTTCGGCATCGGCCGAACTGACCAACCGCCGCAACGCCCGCTCCTGCTCACCGGCCATCTCCGCCAATTCCGCGGTGGCGCCGCCGATCTCGCGGCCACGCCGGGACACGAGCGCCAGCACCTGGATCGCGCCGTCGTGCACTTCGCGCGACAACCGCTCCCGCTCCTGCTGGGCTGCCGCCAGCCGGGCCGCCTGATCCAGCTCGGCGTGCGCGCGGCGCGCGGTCTGGGCGGCCATCCCGACCGCGAGACCGACCGCGAGTTCGATGACGATGGTCGCGTTGCCGACCAGATCGTAGTTGACCACGCCCTTCACCACCGTGCCGGCGATCATCACGGCCACCCCGGTGAGCATTCCGGCGATCGGACCCATCAGGATGGCCGCCGAGATCGTGGCGTTGGTGGCCCACAGGGTCGTCGGCAATGACTGGTTCTCCAACGCCCACTGGTCGGAGGCCACCAGTTCGGTGGACAGAATCAACGCCAGCACCACGACGATCTCGGCCAGCACCCAGGAACGGCGGCGGCCGAAGCCGCTCAAGTAGGCGACCGCGCAGGCCGCGCTCCAGGCGATCAGCACGCCGAACAGCAGCCACCCGATCGCGGGCCGGTCCAGCGCCGGGTTGACGGCGATCTGAAAGCCCAGCGCGTAAACGCAACTCAGCAGCCGGAACACCTGGGCGGCGCGCCACAATGGCGTGGCCGGGTCGGGCGCGGATTCCGGCATGGTGTTCACAGCACCTTGGACAGAAACGCCTTCGTGCGTTCGTGTTGCGGGTTGGCGAGCACCTCTCGGGGTGGCCCGCTCTCCACCACGACGCCGCCGTCCATGAACACCAGCTGGTTGGCGACCTCGCGCGCGAAGCCCATCTCGTGGGTCACCACGACCATCGTCATCCCTTCGGCGGCAAGGCGTTTCATCACGCCGAGCACCTCGCCCACCAGCTCGGGGTCAAGGGCGGAGGTCGGTTCGTCGAACAACATCAGCTTGGGGTTCATCGCCAGCGCCCTGGCGATCGCAACCCGCTGCTGCTGGCCGCCGGAGAGTTGCGCGGGATAGGCGTCGGCCTTCGCCGACAGGCCGACCTGTTCGAGCAGATCCCTTGCCCGAGCGATCGCGTCGGCCTTCTTGACCCGTTTGACGTGGATCGGCGCCTCGATGACGTTCTCCAGCGCGGTGCGGTGCGGGAAGAGGTTGAAGTGCTGGAACACCATCCCGATATCGCGCCGTTGTTTGGCGGCGTCTCGCGGGGCCATCTCGTGCAGTTTGTTGCCGCGCTCGCGGTAGCCGATCAGTTCGCCGTCGACGTAGAGGCGGCCGGCGTTCACCTGCTCGAGATGGTTGATGCACCTCAGAAACGTAGACTTGCCCGACCCCGACGGCCCCACCATGCACAGCACCTCGCCCCTGCCGACCTCCAGGGTGATGCCCTTGAGGACCTGAAGGGCGCCGAAGTTCTTGCAAACCTGCTCGGCCTTGACCATCGGCGTCATGGATGCGCCTCGCCCGCGGTCTGCGCCCTGGCCAGTGCTTCGAGTTGTTTGGTCGTCAGCTTGCGCGACGCGCCCCTGGAGAAATACCGCTCGAGGTAGTACTGACCGACCATGAGCACGCTGGTGATCACCAGGTACCAGGTCGCGGCCACCAGCAGCAGCGGAACGGGTTCGAAAGTGCGCGCGGCGATCTCGCGGGAGGTGATGCCGTAGAGGTCCAGGGTGAACGGCACCGCGGTGACAAGCGACGTGGTCTTCAGCATGCTGATGACCTCGTTGCCGGTCGGCGGGATGATGACCCGCATGGCCTGTGGTAGCACGGTGCGGCGCATCGTCATACCCCACGACATGCCCAGCGCCGTCGACGCCTCTGCCTGCCCCTCGGGCACGGAACTGATTCCGGCCCGGATGATTTCGGCCATGTAGGCGGCTTCGTTGAGCGCGAGCCCGAGAATGGCCAGCAGGAACGGGATGGACAGGCTCTGCAGGTCGAGCTCGAACAGCGCCGGGCCGAACGGGACTCCCAGCCGGACGTTCTGGTAGATGGTCGGAATCAGTCCCCAGAACACCAACTGCACGTAGACGGGGGTGCCGCGAAAGATCCACAAGTACACCCACGCAACCGCTTTCAGCACGGGGTTCGGGGACAACCGCATCACCGCGAGCACGACGCCCAGCGCGATCGCGAGCACCATCGAATAGACGGTCAACTGCAGCGTGTTGGCCACGCCGACCTTGAGGACCCGCTCGTTGAACAGGTACTCCCAGTACGTCGACCAGCGGTAGGCCTCGTTGGTCGCCGCGCCGTAGAGGAACAGACCGACCAGGAAGACGATGACGACCGCCGCGAACCAACGCCACGGGTGACGAAGCGGGACCGCGTCGATTGCGGCCGGGCTGTCGGTTGGCGGCGTGTCGACGTGCGTCATGACGCGATCCTCAGTTGATGGCGCCGTTGATGACCGGCTTGTCGATCATTCCGTTCTCGACGCCCCAGTTCTTGGCGATCTGCTCATACGTGCCCGTCTCGATCAGATGCTGGAGCGCCATCTGAAGGGACTGCGCCAGCGGGGAACCCTTCTGTACCGGCCAGCCGTACGGCGCTGAGTCGAAGATCTCACCGGCCGGCTCGAGTTTCCCGTTGCTCTGCTTGATGGCGTAGGAGGTGACGGGTGAATCCGCCGACATCGCGTCCACCTGGCCCAGAATCACCGCGTTGGTCGCCGCGTCCTGTCCGTCGAACGACACGATCTCGATCGGTGGTTTACCGGCGTCGGTGCAGGCCTTGCTCTTGGCGGGCAACTCCTCGACCTCCTCGGTGGTGGTGGCCTGGACCGCCACCTTCTTCCCGCACGCGTTGTTCGGGTCGATGGGATCACCGGGGCGCTGCGCCCACAGGATCCCGGCGTTGAAGTAGGTGACGAAGTCGACCGACTCCTCGCGCTCCTTGGTGTCGGTGAACGACGACATGCCGACGTCGTAGGTGCCGCCCTGAATCGACGGGATGATCTTGGCGAAATCCGACTCCCGGTAATCCGGTGTCAGGCCCAGCGTCGCGGCGATCGCATTCATCAGGTCGACGTCGAAGCCGACGATCTTGCCGCTGGGATCCTTGAACTCGTTGGGCGGGTAGGGAATGTTGACCCCGATCACCAGCTCCCCGGACGACTTGATGGCCTCGGGCACGGTGTTGGCGATCTCGTTGACCTTCTCCGCGGGCGCCGCGGGGGTCGGGCTGGCGGTTTCGTCGGTGGCGGTGTCGCTCGCACAACCCGACAACGCGAGAGCGCCTGCCGCAGCAAACGCCGCGGCGATGCGCCACAGTTTCCCTCGACGGTGTTGACACGCACCTGACACGGTTTGCCTCTACTTTCTGCCTCGCGGGAACCGGTTCGAAGGACCGGTAACGGAACAGTAGTAGAGAGCCAGGTCGGCGGCAGGAGAACTCGGGCGCGCGGCTTATTTCCAGACTTTGGGGCAGTACGTCGGAATCGCGGCCTCGGCGAAGTGCGCGGTTTCGGTCTCGGTCCAGCCCTGATCGTTGGCGAGATGATAGGCCGCGCGCCACTTGGGCGCGTTCTGCCGCGTCCGCGCGAGACAGAAGTCCTTGGCGAGGCGAATGGCCTCAGTCTTGTTGGTGTACGGCACCCGCTTCTGGTCGAGATATTCGATGAACTGATCGTCCTTCTCGTCGGCGTTCGCAGGAGCGACGGCCATCCCCGCACCCGTCGCCACGAGTAAGGCCGCCATCGATGCGGCGGCGCCTCGGCGCAGGGCGGTAAGTGTCATCGTCACTCCTTGTTTGCTCAAGCGCGGTACGCGACTGTGCTCATCGGATGCGTTCGACGGTTCATCGTACCGAATCCGCTCAGTGTTACACGAAATCGGTGTTCGGCGTCTCCGTCGACTGCTTTGCGGGTGGTCACCCCAATGATTTGCGCACACGTCAATTCGTGGCGTGGCGACCGGCGAAATCAGGGCTTTCGATGCTGCTTTGTGCCACACTTCGCGCATGGAAAGTCCCGCACCACCCAACCTGTTGCAGCATCTCTGGAAAGCCACGTTGCTGTCGGGCGTGCTCGCCTTCATCCTCGGGGTTCTGGTGCTCGCCTGGCCCGGCATCACGATCATCGTCTTGGCGATCTTCTTCGGCGCCTATCTGTTGATCGCCGGCATCGCGCAGGTGGTGTTCGCGTTCAGCCTGCACGTGTCGGCGGGCGGGCGGGTGCTTCTGTTCATCAGTGGCGCCGCCGCGCTGATCCTGGCCGTGCTGTGTTTCCGAAGTCTGCAGGAGTCGATCCTGCTGCTGGCGATCTGGATCGGGGTCGGGTTCATCTTCCGCGGTGTGGCCACCGCGGTGTCGGCGATCAGCGATCCCACCTTGCCCGGCCGCGCCTGGGAGATCATCGTCGGCGTCATCAGCCTGATCGCCGGTGTCGTCATGCTGGCGTTGCCGTTCGAGTCGCTCGCGATCCTCGTGTGGGTCTCCGGCATCGCACTGGTCGTCGTCGGCGTGTTCGAGGTGGTGTCCGCGTTCGGCATCCGTAAGGCGTCCAAGGACCTCGGAATCGAGAATCCGCCGGCCGCGCCCGAGACGCCCGGCACCGAAGCGCCGGTGAGCTAACGCACACTGACGTCTACTACGCCTTGTCGTAGGCTGGTTGCACAGCCACGGGGAAGAAGGGCAGATGGACGCGCTCGATGTTGCGCGGTGGCAGTTCGGTATCACCACCGTGTACCACTTCATCTTCGTCCCGCTGACGATCGGGTTGGCGCCGCTGATCGCCGTCATGCAGACCGCATGGCTGGTGACCGACAACCCGGCGTGGTATCGGCTGACCCGGTTCTTCGGCAAGCTGTTCCTGATCAACTTCGCGCTCGGGGTGGCCACCGGGATCGTCCAGGAGTTCCAGTTCGGCATGAACTGGAGCGAGTACTCCCGCTTTGTCGGCGACGTCTTCGGCGCTCCGCTGGCGATGGAAGGGCTGGCCGCGTTCTTCTTCGAATCCACGTTCATCGGGCTGTGGATCTTCGGGTGGAGTCGACTCCCCCGGTTGGTCCACCTCGCCTGTATCTGGGTGGTGGCCATCGCAGTGAACATGTCGGCGTTCTTCATCATCGCCGCCAACTCGTGGATGCAGCATCCCGTCGGGGCGCGGGTCAACCCCGACACCGGCCGGGCCGAATTGACCAGCATCGTGGCGCTGTTCACCAACAACACCGCGATCGCCGCGTTCGCGCATGCGGTGTTCGGCGCCTTCCTCACCGCGGGCACGTTCGTGGCCGCCGTCTGCGCGTGGTGGATGGTGCGGGCCCACCGGCAGGAACCGACGGCCGACGCGCAGCACCTCTACCGGCCCGCCGCGGTGCTCGGCTGCCTGGTCGTGCTGGTGTCCAGCGTCGGGCTGGTGTTCACCGGGGACGTGCAGGGCAAGCTGATGTTCGAGCAGCAGCCGATGAAGATGGCCTCCGCGGAATCGTTGTGCCACACCCAGACCGATCCGGGCTTCTCGATCCTCACGGTCGGCACGCACAACAACTGCGACAGCGTCGTTCACCTCATCGAGATGCCGTATGTCCTCCCGTTTCTCGCCGAGGGCCAGGTCAGCGGTGTGCGCCTGGAAGGCGTCAAGGATCTGCAGGAGCAGTACGAGGAGAAGTTCGGGCCCGGCGACTACCGCCCCAACCTGTTCGTGACCTACTGGTCGTTCCGGGTGATGATCGGGTTGCTCGCCATCCCTTCGCTTTTCGCGCTGGCCGTGCTGTGGTTCACCCGCGGTGGCCGAATTCCGCGGTCCCCCTGGTTCACCCGCTTCGCGCTGCTGACACTGCCGGCCCCGTTCCTGGCCAACAGCGCGGGCTGGATCTTCACCGAGATGGGCCGCCAGCCCTGGGTGGTGGTGCCCAACCCGACCGGTGACTCGATGATCCGGTTGACCGTCGCCGAAGGCGTCTCGGGGCACGCGGCGGGCACCGTGGTGCTGTCGCTGGTCACGTTCACGGCGGTGTACGCGGTCCTGGCCGTGATCTGGTTCTGGCTGATCCGGCGCTACGTCGTCGCGGGACCGACCGAACACGACTCCGAACCGGTGCCACCCCATCCACCTGCCGACGACGACGTGGCGCCGCTGTCGTTCGCGTACTGAGGAGGTGTCGGCGCATGTGGCTGCAGGAACTGTGGTTCGTCGTGATGGCCGGATTGTTTCTGGGCTTCTTCGTCCTCGAGGGATTCGACTTCGGCGTCGGCATGCTGATGGCGGCGTTCGGCCGTGCCGCCAAGGGCGACCCCGAGCAGCACCGGCGTGCGGCGCTGAACACCATCGGCCCGGTGTGGGACGGCAACGAGGTGTGGCTGATCACCGCGGGCGGCGCGATGTTCGCCGCGTTTCCGGACTGGTACGCCACCTTGTTCTCCGGGTTCTATCTGCCGCTGCTGGCGATCCTGCTGGCGATGATCCTGCGCGTGGTCGCGATCGAGTGGCGCGGCAAGATCGACGATCCGGTCTGGCAGAAGTGGGCCGACGTCGGCATCGCCGCCGGCTCATGGGTGCCCGCGCTCCTGTGGGGCGTGGTGTTCGCGGCGCTGGTTCAGGGGCTGCCGGTGGACGCCGACAAACAACTGCAGCTTTCGTTCGGCGACCTGTTCAACGCCTACACGTTGCTCGGCGGGCTGGCGACCTGCGGCCTGTTCCTGCTGCACGGTGCCTCGTTCATCGCGCTGAAAACCGATGGCGCACTGCGCAGTGACGCGTTGCGCTTCGCGACGATCCTCGCGTTGCCCGTCACGGCGGCGGTCGGCGGCTTCGGGCTGTGGACCCAGCTGGCCCACGGTAAGGACTGGACCTGGATCGTGCTGGCCTTCGCGGTGCTGGCCCTGCTGGCCGCGATCACCCGCATGGTCAGCGGCACGGGCGACGGCTGGGCCTTCACCTACACCACGATCGTCGTCGCCGCGGTGGTGGTTCTGCTGTTCGGTGCGCTGTACCCGAACGTGATGCCGTCCACGCTGAACCCGGACTGGAGCCTGACGATCTACAACGCGTCGTCGAGCCCGTACACGCTGACGATCATGTCCTGGGCGGCGCTCGCGTTCGCCCCGCTCGTTCTGCTGTATCAGGGCTGGACATATTGGGTGTTCCGGAAACGGATCTCGGCCCACCACATTCCGCCGCCCGCCGGCTTGCCGAGGCGGTAGCCGTGAACCTCGTGCGCGCGTCCGCGGCCATGCGCCGTTACCTGGCCACGTCGGTGGCCTGCGGCGTCGTCATCGCGGCCGCCACCATCGCATCGGCGGTGGTGCTGGCGCGCATCGTCGCCGGTGTGATCACCGACCCCGCGTCGCGCAACCTGTCGACCTGGACCGGCGAACTGGCAATCCTGGTGTCGCTGTGGCTGGTTCGGATGCTCGCCCAATGGGGCCAAGGCCGTCTCTCCCAAGCCGGCGCCACCGCGGTGATCGCCGACCTGTCCGATCAGGTGCTACGCACTGTCACCGATCTGCCCCCGCGCCGCCTTGCCGCCGAACGGGATGCGGCGGCCGTTGTGATCACCCGCGGCCTCGACGGCCTGCGCCCGTTCCTCACCGCCTATCTGCCCGCGGCGTTCCTGGCCGGCATCCTCACGCCGGCAGCGGTGTTGACGATCGCCGTCTACGACTGGCCGTCTGCCGTCGTCGTGTTGATCGCGCTGCCGCTCATCCCGATTTTCATGGTGCTCATCGGGCTGCTGACCAAGGACCGTTCGGCGGCGGCCCTGGCCGCGATGACGACGCTGCAGTCGCGGCTGCTCGACCTGGTGGCCGGCATCCCGACGCTGCGGGCGCTCGGGCGCGTCGGCGGTTCGGCGCAACGAATCGCCGAACTCGGTGCAGCACACCGACGCTCGGCGATGGCCACGCTTCGGATGGCGTTTCTGTCGGCGCTCGTGCTGGAACTGCTGGCCACGCTCGGGGTGGCGCTGGTCGCGGTCGGCATCGGGTTGCGCCTGGTGTTCGGTGAGATGTCGTTGACGGCGGGGCTGACGGCGCTGCTGCTGGCTCCGGAGGTGTTCTGGCCGCTGCGCCGCGTCGGGGTGGAGTTCCACGCCGCCCAGGACGGTAAGGCCGCCGCGGACAAGGCGTTTCGTCTGCTCGACACGCTGCCGCACCGCGCGGCGGGCACCCGCACCGTCACGGCGCGCGGTGCCACCATCCACCTCGACGCGCTGGACGCGGACGTCGAACCGGGCAAGGTCACCGTGCTCACCGGACCGAACGGTGTCGGCAAGAGCAGCCTGTTGGAGACCATCCTCGGGTTACACCCGGGCCGGGTCCTCGTCGACGGTGTCGAGGTCACCGATCTCGCCCCGCGGGACTGGTGGCGGCAGGTGGCGTGGTTGCCACATCGGCCGGTGCTGATCCCCGGCAGCGTCCGCGAGAACCTCGAGCTGTTCGGGCCGTTGCGCGACATGCAGAGTGCCTGTCAGGCAGCGGGCTTCGACCAGGTGCTCGCCACGCTGCCCGACGGTCTGGACACCGTGCTGGGCCGCGGGGGTGTCGGGTTGTCGTTGGGCCAGCGGCAGCGGCTCGGGCTGGCCAGGGTGCTGGGTTCGCCTGCCCCGATCCTGTTGCTCGACGAGCCGACATCGCACCTCGACGCCCACATGGAAGCGCGGGTGCTCGACGCGATCGTGGCGCGGGCCCGCGCGGGTGCCACCGTGCTGGTCGTCGGCCACCGCGACGCCGTGTGCGCGATCGGCGACCGGGTGCTGCACATGGGGAGGCTCGTTCATGCTTGAGCTGCTGCGGCCCCGGCTCGCGCGACTGTCACTGGCGGTCGTGCTCGGGGTGCTGTCGCTGGGCAGCGCGCTGGCGCTGGCCGCGATCTCGGCGTGGCTGATCACCCGGGCATGGCAGATGCCGCCCGTGCTGGATCTGACGGTCGCTGTGGTCGCGGTGCGCGCACTGGGCATCTCCCGCGGTGTGCTCGGTTACTGCCAGCGCCTGGCATCCCACGACACCGCCCTGCGGTCGGCCGCAGACGTTCGCGAAGCCTTGTTCCGCCGGCTGGCCGACGCGCCCGCGGAGGCGGCGTCGCGGCTGCCGAGCGGCGAGCTGGTGGCCCGTATCGGCGGCTCGGTCGACGAGTTGGCCGATGTGCTGGTGCGCGCCGTGCTGCCGATCGCCGTGGCCGCGGTGCTCTCGACGATCTCGGTCGCGGCGATCGCGGTCATCTCCCCGGCGGCGGCCGCGGTGCTGGCCATCTGCCTGTTCGTCGCGGGAGTCGTCGCGCCGTGGACCGCCGCGCGTGCCGCGGCGGCCGCTGAAGCCGTTGCCGCGCAGCATCATTCCGGTCGTGATGTCGCGGTGATGCTTGCGCTCGAGCACGCTCCCGAGCTTCGCGTCGGGGGCCGTCTGGACGATGTCATCGCCGAAGCCGGCCGCAGGCACCGGCAGTGGGGCCGCGAGGCCGACCGGGCGGCCGCTCCGGCCGCCATGGCCACCGCCGCACCGACCGCGGCGATCGGGCTCAGCGTGCTGGGCGCCGTCGTCGCCGCGATTGCGCTCGCGGATGCCGTCGCCCCGACGACGCTGGCGATCCTCATGTTGCTTCCGCTGTCGGCGTTCGAGGCGACGACCGCACTGCCCGCTGCCGCAACGCAACTCACCCGCTCCCGCGTCGCCGCCCGCCGGATCAGCGAACTGACCGCGCCCGCCGAGCGGGTCCGCCCGCCGGCGACCCCGATCGAACTGGCACCGGGGGCGCGGCTCGCGGTGCTCGGCGCCAGCGGCTCGGGCAAGACCACGCTGCTCATGGCGATGGCCGAAAACCCGTCGGAGACAGCATTCTTCGCCGAGGACGCGCACCTGTTCGCCACCACGGTGCGCGACAACCTGTTGGTCGCCCGCGGGGACGCAACCGATGACGAACTGCGAGATGCCCTGCACCGCGTCGGACTTGGCGAGTGGCTCGAGGCGCTGCCCGACGGGTTGTCCACGGTCCTCGTCGGCGGTGCGGCTGCGGTCTCCGCCGGGCAGCGCAGGCGACTTCTGTTGGCGCGCGCGCTGATCTGTCCGGCGCCGACGGTGCTGCTGGACGAACCCACCGAGCACCTCGATGCCGAAGACGGCCAGCAAATTCTCACCGCGCTGCTCACCCCCGGCGAGCTGTTCGGCGCGGACCGCACTGTCGTCGTCGCCACCCACCATCTGCCCGAACATGTTCGCTGTCAGACCCTGAACCTCGACGTCACCGGGGTAACCTCGTCGGTATGAGCGAGCCGGAGAAACCCGAGACGCCGCCCCCAGCTCAACCACCGCCCGGCCCTGCGCAGTACGGGCCGTATCCCGGCAGCTATCCACCTCCCCCGCCGCAGCCCTATGGCGCCTATGGCGGATACGCGCCGCCGCCGACCGGACCCAAGAACGGCTTCGGCATCGCCGCCCTGGTGATCGCGATCGTCGCGCTGGCCTCGGTCATCTTCGGCGTCGTGCTCGGTGTCGTCGCGATCATCTTCGGTTTCCTCGGCTGGGGCAGGGCCAAGCGCGGCGAGGCGACCAACGGCGGTATGGCCGTAGCGGGCATCGTGCTGGGGATCGTCAGCATCATCGAGGCGATCGCGGCGATCGCGCTTCTGGTGTGGGGCTTCGACCGCGCCGGCGGCACCGACTATCTGGACTGCGTGTCGCGGGCGGGTAACGACCAGGTGGCGCTCGAACAGTGCGCCGACGAGTTCCAGCAACGCGTCGAAGACCAGTTCTCGATGGAACCGACCCGCTAGCGGTTGGCTCCCGGGAAGTACTTGACGATGCCTTCCTGCACCACGGTCGCCACCAGCTGACCCGACGGGTCGAAGAAGTGCCCGGTCCCCAGGCCGCGCGAGTCGGCGGCCACCGGCGACGACGTCGAATACAGCACCCAGTCGTCGAACCGCACCGGCCGGTGAAACCACACCGAATGGTTGGTGGTGACCGCGAAGATGCGGTCGAACCCCCACGAGAGCCCATGGGTCGTGATGATCGAGTCGAGGACCGTGGTGTCCGACGAGTACACCAATGCCGCGGCATGCACGACGGGGTCGTCGGGCATCTGGCCCAGCGCCTTCATCCAGACCCGGTTGTGCGGCAGCTTCTCCCCCTTCTTGCGCATCACCCAGGTGGGGTCGTTGGTGTAGCGCCAGTCGATCGGCCGCAGCGCGTTGACGAAATGCGGCACCACGTCCTCATAGCCGCGGAGCAGATCGTCGACCGGCGGCACCGACATCGGGTCGGGCAGGTCGGGCGGTGCGATGCCGTGCTCGAGGCTGCGGCCGCCGGACAGATAGGACACCATCGCCGTGGTCAGCAACTGACCGTCCTGCATGACGTCGACGCGGCGGTTGGCGAACCGGCGCTCATCGCGCAAGCGCACGACGTGGAACTCGAGGTCCTTGTCCGGGTCGCCACCAGCGATGAAGTGCACCGACAGCGCGCTCGGCGGGTTCGGATGGCTCAGGCTCCGGCTGGCGGCCATGAACGACTGCGCCATCATCTGACCACCGAAGGTGCGTACCGGGTTCTTGCTCGGGTGCGAGCCGACGTAGACGTCGTCGTCGACCTGCTTCAGGTCCAGAATCGCCAGCAGTTCGTCGAAGTCTGCGGAGTTGGCTGCTGATCGCTCGGGCCGCTCGTCGGAAGGCACGGGCCTGTTTATACGTCCTCCTCGCCGATGCGATGCACGTGGATCATGTTGGTGGACCCCACGGTGCCCGGCGGGGCGCCCGCCACGATGATGATCAGGTCGCCGCGCTTGTAGCGCCCCAGCTCGAGCAGCGATTTGTCCACGTGCTGGATCATGCCGTCGGTGGTCTGGATGTGCGGCACGATGAATGTCTCAGTGCCCCAGGTCAAAGCCAGCTGGCTGCGGATCTCGGGCAGCGAGGTGAACGCGAGCAGCGGCAGCGGCGTGTGCAGCCGGGCCAGCCTGCGCACGGTGTCGCCGGACTGGGTGTAGGCCACCAGCGCCTTGGCGTCGAGTCGCTCCCCGATGTCGCGGGCGGCATACGAGATGACGCCCCGCTTGGTCCGCGGCACGTGGGTCAGCGGCGGCGCGGCCACCGAGTTCTCCTCGACCGCGGAGATGATGCGGGCCATCGTCTTGACCGCCTCCAGCGGGTACTTGCCCACCGAGGTCTCGCCGGAGAGCATCACGGCGTCGGTACCGTCGAGCACCGCGTTGGCGACATCGGATGCTTCTGCCCGTGTGGGTCGGGAGTTTTCGATCATCGACTCCAGCATCTGGGTCGCGACGATGACGGGTTTGGCGTTCTCCCTTGCCATTTGGATGGCACGCTTTTGGACCAGTGGGACCTCTTCGAGTGGCAGCTCCACGCCGAGGTCGCCACGCGCGACCATGATCCCGTCGAACGCCAGCACGATCGCCTCGAGGTTGTCGATGGCTTCGGGCTTCTCCAGTTTGGCGATGACGGGGACGCGCCTGCCGACGCGGTCCATCACCTCGTGCACGACCTCGATGTCGGCCGGCGAGCGAACGAACGACAGCGCCACGAGGTCGACGCCGAGGCGCAACGCGAACTCCAGATCCTCGACGTCCTTTTCGGACAGCGCGGGTGCCGTCACGTTCATCCCCGGCATCGACATGCCCTTGTTGTTGCTGACCGGACCGCCTTCGGTGACGATGCACACCACGTCGTTGCCGTCGATGCTGTCCACCACGAGGCCGATATTGCCGTCGTCGACCAGAACCCGGTCGCCGGGCTTGGCGTCCTGGGCCAACCGCTTGTAGGTGGTCGACACCCGGTCGTGCGTGCCGTCCAGGTCGTCGATGGTGATGCGCACGATGTCGCCGGTCGCCCAGTAGGTCGGCCCTGCGGCGAACCGGCCCAGCCGGATCTTGGGTCCCTGCAGATCGGCGAGGATGCCGACGGCGCGACCGGATGCGTCGGAAGCGGCGCGGACGCGCTTGTAGGTGGCTTCGTGATCGGGGTAGCCGCCGTGGCTGAAGTTCAGCCGTGCAACGTCCATGCCGGCGTCGACCAGCGCCCTGACGGTTTCGTCAGTCGCGGCGGCCGGCCCCAACGTACAGACGATCTTCCCGCGTCTACTCACGACCTCTCAGCATAGTCGTTGATCGATTCAGATGCCGAGTCGCCGCCATGAGCCTGCCGCGACCGCCGCCGGTGAGCGAATGCGCACTGCGCGTGTGTTTTTCGGGTTGCGTGGTTAACCGTCGAGGATGGTCGGGACCAGCGGGAAGCCGGGCAGGTTGCGCACCACGGCCCACGTCACGGCCGTGACGATGATGACGGCGACGACGGTGATGTTCCACACAGGTCGGTTCGTCCGCCATCGCATGAGTGCCCAGACCAGCAACAGGGGCAGCCCGACGAGCAGGTAGAGGTTGTCGACGACGGCTGCGGCCAGATCACCGTGTAGCAGGTCGTGCAGCATGCGCAGACCGCCGCACCCGGGGCAGTCAAGGCCGGTCAGGGCCTTGAACGGGCAGGCGGGAAAGAAGAAGCCGGGCCGGTGCGGGTCAGCCAGGCCGATGTAGGCGAGCGCACCCACCGTCGCCGCGCCCGCTCCGAGCGCTGTGTAGAGCCCTGTTCGGCTGGTGAGGGCGCTAGGTGCCATCGCGCAGCGGACGCCCCTCGGGGTCGCGCACTTTGTCGGTCAGCATCAGTACGGCATCGACGATGCCCCAGACGACCGCGCCGATACCGCAGGTGACCAGCCCCACGACGAGTTGGGCGATGCCCAGTCCGGTGTAGCCGAGGTAGATGCGGCCGATGCCGACGATGCCGACGAGGCCGATCAACTGCAGCAGGCCCGCGACCACTTTGGATTTGTCCGAAAGCGGCTCGCCGGTCAGCGGATGGCGGCCGAACGGCGCGGCCGGATCGGTGTAGACCGGCGGATAAGCGCCTGGCGGCGGGCCGTACTGACCAGGTTGCGGATACGGCTGCTGTGGTGGCGGAGGCGGGGTGGAGTGCTCGTTGCCACCGAACTGCGGCTCAGTCATAAGGCCAGCATGCCAGAATCCGACCGGGCCAGTAAGTAAGGAAAACCCACCTCTTCAATCGGAAAGCAAGCCGCAGCCATGAGCCGGGAACCGAGGATCGTCATCATCGGCGCCGGCGTCGCTGGTATCGCGGCGGCAGTGACGCTGCAGCGGGCAGGTTTTCATCGGCTGACCATCTTGGAAAAGGGCGCCGACGTCGGAGGCGTTTGGCACTGGAACCGCTACCCCGGTCTGACGTGCGACGTGCCGTCGCAGCTGTACCAGTTCTCGTTCGCCCCCAAGCCGGACTGGTCGTCGATATTCGCCTCGCGTGCCGAGATCCAGCAGTACTTGCGCGACGTCGTCGACCGGTTCGGACTCGACCGGTGTGTCAGGTTGAACTCGGAGGTGGTTTCAGCGGAGTTCACCGCTGCGGGTTGGCAAATCGGCACGGCCGATGGCGGACGTCTGGAAGCCGACTTCGTGATCGCCGCGACGGGTGTGCTGCATCATCCGTTCACGCCGCCGATTCCGGGATTGGATTCCTTCGACGGGGCGGTGATGCACACCGCCCGGTGGGATGACAACGTCGAGGTCCGCAGGCGGCGTGTGGGCGTGATCGGCAACGGTTCCACGGGGGTGCAGATCGTTTCGGCGTTGCAGCCAAAGGTTTCGGAGATCACGCATTTCGTGCGGACCCCGCAGTGGGTGATGTGGGTTCCCACCAACGCGCGACAGGCCGAGCTGGTCGGCAGGCTGCTGCGCGCGAGGCCGCGCATGCACCGGATGTTGTACGGGGTGCTGTTGGTGGGGTCGGGAATCCTGGCCGATGTCACCACACGACCGAGTTGGCGGCGCCGGCTTGTGCAGGCATATGCGCGGTGGTCGTTGCGCTTTCAGGTTCGCGACGCCGGCTTGCGACGCAGCCTCACACCGGACTACCAGCCGCTGTGCAAGCGTCAGGTGGTTTCGGGTTCGTACTACCGCGCATTGCGGGCCCCCAACGCTCGGTTGGTCACGGCGCCGATCGAAGCGGTCACGCCCGGGGGTGTGCGGACTGCCGACGGTGCGATCGTCGACCTGGATGTGCTGGTACTGGCCACCGGCTTTCACGCGCACCACTACATGCGCCCGATGAACTTGCGGGGCCGCGACGGCGTGTCCATCGACGATGCATGGGCGAAAGGCCCACGCGCCTATCGTATGACGGCGATCCCCGGGTTTCCGAACTTCTTCACTGTTCTCGGCCCAAACTCGCCGACGGGCTCGATCTCGCTGCAGTACTCCGCGGAGCTGACCGCACGCTATATCGCCAAGTGGCTGCGGCGATTCCGTGACGGCGACATCGACACCGTCGAAGTCACCGAGGAAGCGACCACGAAATTCAACGACGACGTCGCCGCGGCGCTCGGCCCGACGGTGTGGCATACCGGTTGTAACTCGTGGTATCTCACCGACGAAGGAAACGTCGATCTTTGGCCATACGATCGAAAGACGATGGCCGCGATGCTGAGACAGCCCGACGACCGCGACTTCCACATCACCCGCGCCGGTTAGACATACCCGCTGGGCCGACTGCCCGATGCGGCGGATGGGCTAATTGAGCGCTGGTGGTGGTTGCGGTTGGAACGGGTCGTACCACCACCATTGGGCGCGTTCGCCGGTGGGTCCGTTGCAGGGTGGTACCGCGGGTGGTGGTGTGGTGGGCGGGCGCGCCAGAGAGCTGTTGGTGAGGATGCGCCCGGCGCTGTCGGTGACGGTGAGCCGATCGGCGGGCCCCGTGATGGTGATGAGGCCGCGGTGGTGCAGTCGGCGGTGGTAAGGGCATACCAGCACCAGGTTGTCGAGTTCGGTGGTTCCGCCGTCTTCCCAGTGGATGATGTGGTGAGCATGTAGCCCGCGGGTTGCGCCGCACCCCGGTACCGCGCAGGTGGGGTGGCGGTGCTGCAGCGCGCGGCGCAGCCGGCGGTTTATCTGGCGGGTGGTTCGCCCGGCGCCGATGAGTTGGCCGTCGCGTTCAAACCACACCTCACAGGTGGCATCACAGGTCAGGTATTGGCGGTCGGCATCAGAGAGCAGCGGGCCCAGGTGCAGCGCGCCGACGCGGTCTTTGACATCGACGTGCACCACCACGGTGGTGTGCTGGCTGTGCGGGCGGCGGGTGGCCTCGGCGTCCCAGCTATCGGCGACCAGCTGTAGGAACGCATCGCTGAGCGTGGGCATCGGCGGGCGCTGTGCCGGCGCTGGTGTCGTGTCGGCGGGGTGGTCGGCCTTCCACGCATTGAAGAGCGCGTCGTGATGAGACTGCAGGGCGGCGTCGAATTTGGCGGCCTCGATTGAGGTGAGCGTGATTCGGTAGCAACAGGACCCGTCGGCGCCGGTGGTCTTGTTGATCGTGCACGCCGGTTCGGGCGGCGCCTCGGGTTCGGGTTCGGGTTCCGGGCGGGGTTCGAGTTTGACCGCGGTGCGCAGCTGGTTGACCGTGGCGTTTTCGATCAGCTGCGCATAGTGGTCATCGGAGCCGGTGGCGGCGTGTTGGGCGATCACTCCGATCTGATCCAGCGATACCCGGCCCTCACGCAGGCTTTGCGCGCAGCGGGGAAATTCCGCCAGGCGGTGGGCCACGGTGGCGATGGTGGTGGCGTTCTTCTGCGACGCCCCGATCTTCCAGGCCACCAACGCGGGCAGCGATCGTACCCCGGTAGAACCCGCCAGCCCGTCGCGGTCTATCTCGGCGATGATCTCGACAATGCGCCCATCGATGGCGTTGCGTTGGCCGGTCAACTCCGCCAACTCCTCGAACAACGCATCGAGACGCTGACATGGCGTCAATTCAGCGTCGGCAACGGATGCGGTCGAAGACATATCCGCATCATCACAGCCGGCCCCGACACCCAACGTGGCAGCTCGGAGTTGGATGTTGCGGACCGGCTAGCCGGAATTGCCTTGTCTATCAGGACATTTGACGAATATCACGGATCGGGGCGAGCCCGACACCGCGCCACTGTGCGGTTGCGCGAGCCTCGACCTGTGGATGAATTCGCAGTTGTGGATAACCAGCCGGTCAGCGGTTGCGGCGGCGGCGCATCCAGCGGCGTAGGCGTCCACCGGGTTCGGCTTGGCTGGGCGGCGAGGGCGTCGACTCTTCGCCGTCGGACGTTGCTGACTCGGTGTCACTGGCCACGGCGAAGTCTTCACCAGCTTCGGACTCAGCGGCGTCGTCGGCGTCGTCCTGTTCGGTGTCCTCGTCGTCGATCTCGGCGGCGACTTCCTCGGCTTCTTCGAGGCCCTCCACGGCTGCCTCATGCGCTTCGGCCGCTGCGGCGTCGGCCTCCTCGGCGTCCTCGCCCTCCACCGCACCGACACCGGCCTCGGGCCGCTCCCCCTTGGATTCCGCGACATCGGTGTCGTCGTCGTCGATCTCGGCGGCGACTTCCTCGGCTTCTTCGAGGCCGGCCTCGGGCTGGTCCCCTGCGGTCTCGGCTGCTTCCTCGGCCATGGCGTCCGCGGCTTCGTCGAGTTCCGCGCCGAGCTCGTCGGCTTCGTCTACCGCGGCCTCGGTCTCGGCGTCCTCGTGCACCTCCGCGGCGACCTCTTCGGCGTCCTCGCCCTCCACGGCACCGACCCCGGCCTCGGGCTGGTCCCCTGCGGTCTCGGCTGCTTCCTCGGCCATGGCGTCGGCGGCTTCGTCGAGTTCCGCGCCGAGCTCGTCGGCTTCGTCTACCGCGGCCTCGGTCTCGGCGTCCTCGTGCACCTCCGCGGCGACCTCTTCGGCGTCCTCGCCCTCCACGGCACCGACCCCGGCCTCGGGCTGGTCCCCTGCGGTCTCGGCTGCTTCCTCGGCCATGGCGTCGGCGGCTTCGTCGAGTTCCGCGCCGAGCTCGTCGGCTTCGTCTACCGCGGCCTCGGTCTCGGCGTCCTCGTGCACCTCTGCGGCGACCTCTTCGGCTTCTTCGAGACCCTCCACGGCCGCCTCATGCGCTTCAGGCGCTGCGGCCTGGGCCTCTTCGGCTTCCTCACCCTCGACCGCGCCGACACCGGCCTCGGGCCCTGCGCCTTCCTTGGCCTCTGCGAACTCCTGCGCTTCGGCGATGTCTTCCGCGGGTGCTTCTTCGACATCGTCGGCGAGTGCTTCGGCTTCCTCTGCGGCCTCGGATACGCCTTCGGACTCTGCGGGTGCCGTCGGTTCGCCGTCTGCCGCGAACTCCTCAGCTTCGGCGAGATCGTCGGCCGGCACCCCCGCCACGTCCGCGCCGAGCTTCTCTGCCTCGGCGGCGATCTCGGCTTCCTCACCCGCTTCGGCGAACTCCTCGGCCTCGACGATGTCGTCCGACGGCGCTGTGAGGACGTCGACGGTAAGGGCCTCCGCTTCGATCTCCGCCTCCGATTTGGACTCGTCGGCGTCCTCCTCGGCGGCGACCTTCGCCGCGGCCACCACACCCGCCGTCGCGCCGACCGCGGCAAGCTCCTCCGTCAGATCCTCACCGGACACCGCCGCCTGCTTGCCCTTGAGCGTGGCCGGATCTTCGCGTCCCTTCGGCGCGACCATGATGTAGACCACCGCGCCGATGAAGACGAACGTCGATGTGAACGAGTTGATCCGCACACCGTCGATGAGCGTCGCGTCATCGACCCGCAGCAGTTCGATCCAGAACCTGCCGACGCAGTAGCCCGCGACATACATCGCGAACAACCGGCCGTGGCCGAGCTTGAAGCGCCGGTCCAGATAGATCAGCGCCGCGAAAACCAGCAGGTTCCACAGCAATTCGTACAAGAACGTGGGATGGACGATCTGCAGCACTTCGCCCGTCGACACCCCGTTGAGGTTGTCGACGAGCCCGTCGGGGGTCCTGCGTTCGTAGATCTTCAGACCCCACGGCAGCGTCGTGTCCCTGCCGTACAGCTCCTGGTTGAAGTAGTTGCCGATCCTGCCGATGCCCTGGGCCAGAATGATTCCCGGCGCGATGGCATCCCCGAAAGCCGGCAGCGGGATGCCGCGACGACGGCATCCGATCCACGCCCCAACGCCCCCGAGCGCCACCGCGCCCCAGATGCCGAGCCCACCGTCCCAGATCCGGACCACCCCGGCGAGGCCTGCGCCGCCTTCGCCGAAATAGCGCCACCAGTCGGTCATCACGTGGTAGAGCCGGCCGCCGATGAGCCCGAACGGCACCGCCCACAGTGCGATGTCGTAGATGACGCCGCGCTCGCCACCCCTGGCTTCCCACCGCCGGTCGCCGATCATCAGCGCCGCCACGATGCCGAGGATGATGAACAACGCGTACGCGCGGAGCGGCACCGGGCCGAGCTGCCACACCCCCTGCGACGGGCTGGGAATGGCGGCCAGGACGGTCGTCGTCACGCGGTGACCCTCTGCCGAACACCTTCGGCCAGTTCCGCGGTCAGCTTGCCGACCGCTTCGACGCTGTCCTCCAGCGCCGACACCAACGCCGAGCCCACGATCACCCCGTCAGCGTAAGCCGCGATCTCCGCTGCCTGCTCGCGCGAGCGCACACCCAGCCCGACTCCGACGGGAATGTCCGAGATCGCCTTCACGCGGCGGACCAGCTCGGGGGCGGCCGCCGACACGGCGTCGCGCGCCCCGGTCACGCCCATGGTCGACGCGGCGTAGACGAATCCGCGCGACGCCTGCACCGTGGCCGCCAGCCGCTCCGGCGTGGATGACGGCGCCACCAGGAAGATCCGGTCGAGGTTGTGGGCGTCCGACGCGGCGAACCATTCGTCCGCCTCATCCGGAATCAGATCCGGGGTGATGATGCCGAGCCCGCCCGCCGACGCCAGGTCGCGTGCGAACGCGTCAACGCCTCGGCGCAACACCAGATTCCAATAGGTCATCACCACGGCCCGCCCGCCGGCGTTGCTGATCGCCTCGACCGCGGTCAACGTGTCACGCACCCGCACCCCGCCGCGCAGCGCCGCGTTCGTCGCCGCCGCGATCGTCGGGCCGTCCATCCCGGGATCCGAATACGGGATACCGACCTCGACAAGGTCGCAGCCCGACTTGATCAGCGTCGTCATCGCCGAGATCGACGTCGGCACATCGGGATAACCCGTGGGCAGATAGCCGATCAGCGCCGAACGCTCCTCGGCCCGGCACGCGTCGAACAACGGCCCGAGTCGACTCACGATGCACCGTCCAGCAGCCCGAACCACTTCGCCGCGGTCTCGACATCCTTGTCTCCTCGGCCCGAGAGGTTCACCAGAACGATGCCGCCACGGCCGATTTCGCGGCCCAGTTGCAAAGCCCCGGCAACCGCGTGCGCCGACTCGATGGCCGGGATGATCCCCTCGGCGCGACACAGCAGGCGGAACGCGTCCATCGCCTCGCTGTCGGTGATCGGCAGATACTCCGCACGGCCGCTGTCCCTCAGGAAGGCGTGTTCCGGACCGACGCCCGGATAGTCCAGACCCGCAGAAATCGAATGCGATTCGATGGTCTGGCCGTCCTCGTCCTGCAGCAGGTACGAGTACGAGCCCTGGAATGCGCCCGGCGATCCGCCAGTGAAAGTCGCCGCGTGGCGGCCGGTTTCGACGCCGTCCCCGGCGGCTTCGTAGCCCACCAGCCGGACGTTCGGGTCGTCGATGAACGCGTGGAAGATCCCGATCGCGTTGGATCCGCCGCCGACACAGGCCGTCACCGCGTCAGGCAGGCGGCCGGCCTGGTCGAGGATCTGGGCGCGCGCTTCCAGCCCGATCACCCGCTGAAAGTCACGCACCATCATCGGAAACGGGTGCGGACCGGCGGCCGTGCCGAAGCAGTAGTAGGTGTTGTCGGCGTTGGTGACCCAGTCGCGGAATGCTTCGTTGATGGCGTCTTTGAGCGTCTTGGAACCGGCTTCGACCGACACCACCTGCGCACCCAGCAGTCGCATCCGCGCGACGTTCAGCGCCTGACGCGCCGTGTCGACGGCACCCATGTAGATCACGCACTCCAGGCCCAGCAGCGCACACGCCGTCGCGGTGGCCACCCCGTGCTGGCCCGCCCCGGTCTCGGCGATCACCCGCGTCTTACCCATCTGCCGCGCGAGCAGCGCCTGGCCGAGCACGTTGTTGATTTTGTGAGATCCGGTGTGGTTCAGGTCTTCTCGCTTGAGGAACAGCCGCGCGCCGCCGGCGTGTTCGGAGAGCCGTTCGGCTTCGTACAGCGGTGACGGCCGCCCACTGTAGTGGCGCTGCAGCCGGTCCAACTCGTCGAGGAAAGTCTGGTCGCCGCGGGCCTTCTCGTAGGCGGCGGTGACCTCCTCGATGACCGCCATCAGCGCCTCGGCCACGAACCGGCCGCCGTAGACACCGAAGTGCCCACGCGCGTCGGGGTCGTGGACCGTGGGTTCGGCCACCGCCGCGCTCGACTTCGGCAGCTCCGGCCCGGTCTGGTCGGCCACGTGTCAGCGCGAGGGTTTAGGGCACGACGGATGCGCGCCGGCGGTGACCAAATCGGCAACGGCGGTGCGAGGATCGCCGCTGGTGACCAAGCCCTCGCCGACCAGCACTGCGTCGGCGCCGGCACCGGCGTAGGCGAGCAGGTCCGCGGGGCCGCGCACCCCGGACTCCGCGATGCGGATGACGTCGGTCGGCAGCCCCGGCGCGATCCGCCCGAAGCAGTCCCGATCGACGTTCAGCGTCTTGAGATCTCGGGCGTTGACGCCGATCACGGTGGCACCGGCCGAAAGCGCGCGATCGGCTTCCTCCTCGGTGTGCACCTCGACCAGCGCGGTCATCCCCAACGACTCGGTGCGCTCCAGCAGCGATTCCAGCACCGGCTGCTCAAGCGCCGCGACGATCAGCAGCAACATGTCCGCACCGTGCGCGCGGGCCTCGTGGATCTGATATGGCCGGATGATGAAATCCTTGCGCAGCACCGGAATTGACACAGCGGCGCGGACGGCGTCCAGATCGTCGAGCGAACCGTTGAACCGGCGCTGTTCGGTCAGCACGCTGACGATCCGAGCGCCGCCGTCCTGATAGGCACGGGCCAGCTCGGCCGGATCGCCGATCGGGGCCAACTCACCGCGCGACGGGCTGGCGCGTTTGACTTCGGCGATCACCCCGATACCGGGTGCGCGCAGCGCGGCCATCACGTCCAACGGCGGCGGCGCATCCTTGGCCCGGTCCTTGACCTCGGCCAGCGGGAGGACGGCTTCACGGGCGGCGACGTCGGCGCGGACTCCCTCGATGATCGAGTCGAGTACGGTTGCCGAACCCATCCGTCCGAATCCCTTCCCCGGTAGCGCCGAATGACCTTGCATCGAAGGGTACCGGCCGCACGTCGCCGCCAATCACCGGCCCTTGCTGTCCGGATCGGTGGGGTCGCGGGTGGGATCCGCGCCCTCGTCGAGGGCGTCCCACATCATGCGTTCGGACATCGCGGTGCCGCCCTCCTCGGCCGGCGTCGCGGCCCGGCGGGCATAGCGCTTGGCGCCGGAGCGCTCCGTCGTCGCCGCCCGCATGAGCAGCACCGCGCCGACGAGCGCGACCACCGCGGCCACCACCGTGAGCACCGCGCCCCCGTAGTGCCGCTGGCGGCCCACCAGGTCAGCGACCGGCGCCTCGGCGAGGTGCGACGCACGCACGGCCACGTCGCGGACCGTCCACAAGCTGATCGCCAGGTAGGCCATTCCGGCGCTGGCGGCCGCGACCAGCAGCGCCAACAGCCGCAGCGGCCAGCCCCGCACCGCCAGCGCGGCCACGGCAGCGGCCACCAGCAGCACGGCCAGCGGCACGATCGCCGTCGACCACTGGGCGCCGGACAACGCCACGGTCTTGGGCTGGCCCAGCCCGTCGAACGAGGTCACCTCGACCCACGTGATGCGCGACGCGCCCCACAGCGCGGCGGCAGCCAGCACGAGGGCCACCTGGGCGATCCTGATCATGGTTCGGTCAGCGTTTCGGCGGCGGCGATGGCGTTGAGCACCGCACGCGCCTTGTTGGAGGCCTCGGTGTACTCGTAGGGCCCGTTCGAATCGGCCACGACGCCCCCGCCCGCCTGAACGTAGGCAACGCCGTCGCGCATCAGCGCGGTGCGGATGGCGATCGCGAAGTCTGCGTTGCCCGCGAAGTCCAGATAGCCCAGCACGCCGCCGTAGAGGCCGCGTCGGGTCTTTTCGACCTCTTCGATGAGTTCCATCGCGCGGACCTTCGGCGCCCCCGACAACGTGCCTGCCGGGAAGCAGGCCGTCACCGCGTCCAGCGCGGTCCTGCCGTCGGCGAGCAGGCCGGTCACCGTCGACACCAGATGCATGACGTGGCTGTAACGCTCGATGTGGCTGTAGTCCTCGACCCGCACGGTGCCCGGGCGGCACACCCGGCCCAGATCGTTGCGGCCCAAATCGACGAGCATGAGGTGCTCGGCACGCTCCTTGTCGTCGGCCAGCAGCTCCTTCTCGAGCAGCAGGTCCTCCTCCTCGGTGGCGCCGCGCCAGCGCGTGCCCGCGATCGGGTGGGTGGTGGCGCGTCCGTCCTTGACCGTCACCAACGCCTCCGGGCTGGAGCCCACCACCGAAAAGTCGAGCCCGCCATCGGCGTTGGGCACGTTGAGCAGGTACATGTAGGGGCTCGGGTTGGACACCCGCAGCATCCGGTACACGTCGAGCGGGTCGGCGTCGGTGTCCATCTCGAACCGCTGCGAGGGCACCACCTGGAACGCCTCGCCGGCCTCGATGTCGCCCACCAGCTTGTCGACGATCGCGGTGTACTCCTCGAGCGTGCGTTGCGAGCGGTACAGCGGTTCGGGTCTGCTGAACGTGGCCACAGTCGACGGCAGGTGCGTCGACAGGGCGGCGGTCATCACGTCGAGGCGCTCGACCGCGTCGTCGTAGGCCCAGTCGACGCGTTCGTCGGTGCCGTTCCAGTTCACCGCGTTGGCGATCAGCGTGATGGTGCCTTCGTGGTGGTCGACAGCAGCGATGTCGGTGGCCAGTAGCAGCAGCATGTCGGGCAGGCCGAGGTCGTCGACGGCGAGCGAGGGCAGCTTCTCGAGGCGGCGCACCATGTCGTAGGCGAAGAAGCCGACCAGGCCGCTCGACAGGGGCGGCAGGCCGGGCAGCGGCTCGGTCTCGAGGAGCTTCAGCGTCGCCGCCAGCGCGGCCAGCGGATCACCCCCGCTGGGGGCGTCCTTGGGCGTCGTGCCCAGCCAGACCGCCTCCCCGTCGCGCACCGTCAACGCCGACGGCGCACCCGCACCGATGAACGACCAGCGCGACCACGACCGGCCGTTTTCGGCCGATTCGAGCAGGAACGTTCCCGGGCGGTTGGCGGCGAGCTTGCGGTAGGCCGACAGCGGCGTCTCGCTGTCGGCGAGCACCTTGCGCGTCACCGGCACCACCCGGTGCTCGCCGGCCAGCGCCCGGAAGTCCTCGCGCGACGTGGTCACGGAGAGGCTGGCGGTGATTTGCACGGCTCAATTCTCCCAGATGCTGCCCAGCGGCGAGGACGACGCCGGGGTCAGCGGGCTGGCGAGCACGACAGGTGACTGCGCCGTGAACCTCGGGGTGGTGCCGCGGTGCTCGTCGGCAGGGTGAGTGCAACCCTTTTCGGTCCTCGACTCCGACGCTATGGTCGATCCGACGGCCGAAAACCAGCCAAAGCGTCGGCCTCGCGATAAAGCGGCGGGTCAGGCGTAGCGTGACGGGCATGAAACAGGGTGACAAGGTTGCCGAGTTCCAGCTGCCGGACCAGACGGGCACCGTCCGCAGCCTCACCGAACTACTCGCCGACGGGCCGATCGTGCTGTTCTTCTACCCCGCCGCGATGACCCCCGGCTGCACCAAGGAGGCATGCCACTTCCGCGATCTGGCGTCGGAGTTCGCCGCGGTCGGCGCCAGCCGGGTCGGGATCAGCACCGATCCCGTCGACAAGCAGGCCAAGTTCGCCGACAAGGAGGGCTTCGACTATCCGCTGCTGTCGGACGCCGACGGCGCGGTGGCGACCCAGTTCGGCGTGAAGCGCGGCCTGCTCGGAAAGTTCATGCCCGTCAAGCGGACCACGTTCGTCATCGACACCGACCGCACCGTGCTCGCCGTGATCGCCTCGGAGATCAGCATGGACAGCCACGCCGACAAAGCCCTCGAGGTGCTCAGGCAGCGCCAGTCAGCCTGACAGCGGCTGATCCGCTGGCCCGATGAAGTCGACCACCGCGCGAATCGCGGGGCGATGCCGCAGAATCCGGTAGTGCGCCAACCGGCCCAGGCCTTTGGTGGTCACCAGCCTCGCACCCGGCCATGACGCGACGACCCGTTCGCTCGTCTCGTAGGGCGTGTCCGGGTCGTCCGGGTCATGGATGAGCAACAAGGGCGGATACCCGGTGCGGGCGCCGACGACGGTCATGTTGGTCTCATGCAGCGGCATCTCGATGCGGTGCTCCAGACGCCGATGCAGACCCGCGCGGATGCGCGGCCCGAAGCCGTGCCGTACGGCGAAAAGGTCCAGATAGAGCGGGAATTCGCCCATCGGCGCGAGGTACGCCAGACGCCCGACCTTCGCGCCGTTCGCGACCGCGAACGTGGTGGCGTTGGCGCCCAGGGAGTGCGCGATGACCGCACGCGCCGGCCCGAACTCCCCGATGATCGCCCGGACCGCTTCCGCACACTCGATGAGCGTGGTGCGACCGGGCTTGAGCGCCCCCGCTTCGGACTCGTTGTGGCTGGGCAGGTCGAACGCGATCACCCGGTGGCCGGATTCGACGAGCGGTTTGATGAACATGCCCAGATGTGGGCGCCGCCCGCCCCAGCCGTGCACGAGATAGACCGGCGGTCCCTCGCCCCACGATTCGCCCACGATGCGGTGGCCGTTCCAGCGCGCGTCCAGCGGCTCGCCGGGCGCGACGCCAGGCGGCATGCGCAGGCTGGACTCCAGAACCGGCGGGGTGCACCACAGTTCGACCGCCCATCGCGACCCGATGCCGGGCGCGACGCGCTCCAGCCACCAGAACGCCCGACGCACCCGAGGGTCGACCGGCGGCTCGATACCCGATCCCTCCAGCACGACGGGGGCCGCACGCTTCGACTCGGTCACGCCGGTCCGAGCAGTTCGTCGGCGTCGAAACACGTGTGATCGCCGGTGTGGCAGGCCGCGCCGACCTGATCGACCTCCAGCAGCACGGTGTCGCCGTCGCAGTCCAGGCGCACCGAGTGCACGTACTGCGTGTGTCCCGACGTCTCGCCCTTGACCCACTGCTGCCGGCGTGAGCGCGAAAAGTAGGTCGCCTGGCGGGTTTCCAGGGTGCGGGCCAGCGCGGCGTCGTCCATCCACGCCACCATCAGCACCTTGCCGGTGCCGCGTTCCTGCGCGACCGCGGTGAACAAGCCGTTGGCGTCCCGTTTGAGCCGCGCCGCGATACCCGGATCCAGGCTCATCTGTGCCCTGCGCTCATCGCACCACGATTCCTTCGGCCGCCATCGCCGCCTTCACCTCGGCGATGGTGAGTTCACGGAAGTGAAACACGCTGGCGGCCAGCACCGCGTCCGCGCCGGCGAACACCGCGGGTGCGAAGTGCTCCACCGCCCCCGCACCGCCGCTGGCGATCACCGGCACGTTGACCGCCCCGCGGACCGCCTTGATCATCGGAATATCGAATCCGGCCTTGGTGCCGTCGAAATCCATCGAGTTCAGCAGGATTTCGCCGACCCCAAGCTCGGCACCCCGGGTGGCCCATTCGACGGCGTCGATGCCGGTGCCGCGCCGGCCGCCGTGCGTGGTGACCTCCCACCCCGACGGCGTGGGCTGCTGACCCTGCGGAACCGTGCGGGCGTCGACGGACAGCACGATGCACTGCGACCCGAACTGGCGGGACAGTTCGGCCAGCAGCTCGGGGTTGGCGATCGCGGCGGTGTTGACCGAAACCTTGTCGGCACCGGCCCGCAGCAGCGCATCCACGTCGGCCACCGACCGCACCCCGCCGCCGACGGTCAACGGGATGAACACCTGCTCGGCGGTCTTCTTGACGACCTCCAGCATGGTGGCCCGCCCCGACGACGACGCGGTGACGTCCAGGAACGTCAGCTCGTCGGCGCCCTCGGCGTCGTAGACGGCGGCCAGCTCGACCGGATCGCCCGCATCACGCAGGTTTTCGAAGTTGACGCCCTTGACGACGCGGCCGTCGTCGACATCCAGACACGGGATGACACGTACCGCAAGGTCTCTTGGGTTCATCGGTAGTCCTCAGGCTCGCCGACCGACGCGATGAGTTCGAGCAGCTGTTCGTGGATGCCCGGCAACCCGACCAGCACCGACGGCGACGCCGTCGACCAGTCGTTACCGGCCAGGTCGGTGGCCGCACCGCCTGCGGCGCGCACCAACGCGACCCCGGCCGCGTGGTCCCACACATGACCGCTGAAACTGACTGCGCCGCCGAGGATTCCCGCGGCGGTGTACGCGAGGTCGACTCCCGTCGCGCCGTGCATCCGCAGCCGCGAACACCTCCGGCTCAGGTGCTCGATGATCGCCAGCCGGTACCGGCCGGGCACCCGGCCGCGGGAGTCGACGTTGAACGTGCCGACCCCGACGATGGATTCCTCCAGCTCGACGGGTCGCAGCGGCTCCTGCTCGACGCCGTTGTAGCGCAGCGGGCCGCCGGCGACGCCGGTGAACCGTTCCCCGGTGAACGGCAGCCACGTCAGGCCGGCCACCGGTTCGCCGTCCTGAAGCAGGCCCAGCAGAATCGCCGCCAGCGGCAGGCCGGCCGCGTAGTTGAACGTACCGTCGATCGGGTCGAGCACCCACACCAGCGGCGAGTCCAGATCCGCGCCGCCGAACTCCTCACCGTGCACGTCGATGCCGGTGTTGGCCTTCAGCGCGTCGACCACTTGGCGTTCGATGGCCAGGTCCACCTCGGTGGCGAAATCGTTGCCCTTCTTCTGCACGGCGGATTGCGCGCGGTGACCTTCGATGAACGGTTTGGCCGCATCGTCGAGGATCGCGGTGGCCTCCGCCACCAGTTCGTCGAGTTCGGCGGTGTTCAGCCCCATCTACTGCCTCACCGCGGCCAGCGCCTCCGGCAGCGTGAACCGCCCGGCGTAGAGGGCCTTGCCCACGATCGCGCCCTCCACCCCGCGGTCGGTCAGCGTCGCGATGGCCCGCAGGTCGTCGAGGCTGGACACGCCGCCGGACGCGATCACCGGGGCGTCGGTGCGCTCGGTGACCTTCGCCAACAGCTCGAGGTTGGGTCCCTTCAGCGTGCCGTCCTTGGTGACGTCGGTCACGACGAACCGTGAACATCCTTCGCGGTCAAGGCGTTCCAGTACATCCCACAGGTCGCCGCCGTCGGTTTCCCAGCCGCGGCCGCGCAACCGGTGCTCGCCGTCGACGATCTTCACGTCCAGGCCGACGGCGACGCGGTCGCCGTGTTCGGCGACGACGGCGGCGCACCACTGCGGGTTCTCCAGCGCGGCGGTGCCGAGGTTGACGCGCGCACAGCCGGTTGACAGCGCGGCCGCCAGCGATTCGTCGTCACGGATGCCGCCCGACAGCTCTACGGCGACGTCGAGCTTGCCGACCACCTCGGCGAGCAGCTCGCGGTTGCTGCCGCGGCCGAACGCGGCATCGAGGTCCACGAGGTGAATCCACTCCGCGCCGTCCCGTTGCCAGGTCATCGCCGCATCGAGTGCCGAACCGTACACGGTTTCGCTGCCCACCTGGCCCTGAACCAGACGCACGGCGCGGCCCTCGACGACGTCGACGGCGGGAAGAAGGATCAATTGCTGTCGCACGCCGGTCAACCTAGCCCCTTTACCCAGTTGGTGAGCAATGCGGCACCGGCGTCACCGCTCTTCTCGGGGTGGAACTGGGTCGCCGACAGCGCCCCGTCCTCGACCGCGGCCAGAAACGGGACATGGTGGGTGGCCCACGTCAGCCGCGCGTCGGGGCGGCCTTCCCACTGCTGCGCGGCATAGGAGTGCACGAAGTAGAACCGGGTGTCAGGGTCCAGCCCGGCGAACAGTTGGCTGCCCTCCGGTGCGTCGACGACGTTCCAGCCCATGTGCGGAATGACCGGCGCGTCCAACCGGACGACCGCGCCCGGCCACTGGCCGCAGCCGTCGCTCTGGTGACCGAACTCGACCCCGCGGCTGAACAGGATCTGCATGCCGACGCACACCCCGAGCACCGGACGGTCGGCCGCCACCCGATCGGCGATGACCTTTTCGCCGCCGATCTTGCGCAACCCCGTCATGCAGGCCTGGAACGCGCCGACACCGGGCACCACCAGACCGTCGGCGTTCTGTGCGGCGTGCGTGTCGGAGGTCACCGTGACCTCGGCGCCGACCCGCTCCAGTGCCCGTTGCGCGGAGCGTAGGTTGCCCGAACCGTAGTCCAGGATGACGACTTTCGCTGTCACAGCAGCCCTTTGGTGGACGGCACGCCCGTCGTCCGCGGATCGAACTCGACGGCCTGGCGCAGCGCACGCGCCACGGCCTTGTACTGCGCCTCGGTGATGTGGTGCGGGTCGCGGCCATAGATCGTGCGCACGTGCAGCGCGATGCGGGCGTTGGAGGCCAGGGTTTCGAACACGTGGCGGTTGATCACGGTGTGGTAGGGCACCTCAGAACCCGCGATCGTGGAGTGCAGCATGTGTTCCGGCTCGCCGGTGTGCACGCAGTACGGCCGGCCGGAGACGTCGACGGCGGCGTGGGCGAGGGTCTCGTCCATCGGGATCCACGCGTCGCCGAACCGGCGGATGCCCTTCTTGTCGCCCAGCGCCTGGCCCAGCGCCTGACCCAGCACGATCGCGGTGTCCTCGATGGTGTGGTGGCCCTCGATCTCGACATCGCCGGTGGCGCGCACGGTCAGGTCGAAGCTGGCGTGGCTTCCCAGCGAGGTCAGCATGTGGTCGTAGAACGGCACGCCGGTGGCGATCTCGACGCGTCCGGTGCCGTCGAGGTCGAGCTCGACGGTGATGTCGGATTCCTTGGTCTTGCGTTCGATCTTCGCGCGGCGGGGCGCGCGCACGGGTTCGGTCACGATGCTCCTATTCGGGCGCTGGCGGCAAGCAGCGCGTCGTTCTCGTCGGCCAGGCCGGTGGTCGCACGCAGGTATCCGGGGATGCCGACGTCGCGGATCAGCACCCCGGCGTCCAGGTAGCGTTGCCAGGTGGCGGCCGCGTCGGCGAACTCGCCGAACAACACGAAGTTGGCATCGCTGGGGATGACACGGAAACCCATGGCAGTCAACGCTTCGGTGACTCGGTTGCGTTCGGCGATGAGCTTGGCCACGCTGCCCAGCGTGTCGTCGGCGTGCCGCAGCGCCGCCCGCGCGGCGGCCTGGGTGATCGACGACAGATGGTACGGCAACCGCACCAGCAGCAGCGCGTCGATCACCGCCGGTGCGGCCGCCAGATATCCGAGCCGCCCACCGGCGAACGCGAAGGCCTTGCTCATGGTGCGGGTGACGACGAGCTTGGCCGGATAGTCCTCGAGGAGGTGGACGGCGCTGGGCTGCGAGGAGAACTCGCCGTAGGCCTCGTCGACGATGACGACGCCGGCGGGCAGGGCCTCCAGGAGCAGCCGGAGCTGGTCGAGCGAAACACTCTGCCCCGACGGGTTGTTCGGGCTCGCGATGAACACGATGTCGGGGCGGTGTCTCTTGATCGCGGCCACGGCGACGTCGGTGTCCAGGCTGAAGTCCTCTGCGCGGTTGGCCACCAGCCATTCGGTCCTGGTGCCGTCGGAGATGATGGGATGCATCGAATAGGACGGCACGAAACCGATCGCGCTGCGGCCCGGGCCGCCGAAGGCCTGCAGCAGCTGCTGCAGTATCTCGTTGGAACCGTTGGCGGCCCAGAGGTTTTCCACGCTCAACGCGGTACCGGTCTGCAGGCTCAGGTATGCGGCCAGGTCGGCACGCAGCTCCACCGCGTCACGGTCGGGGTACCGGTGCAGTTGGCCGGCGACCGCGTGGACCGAGGCCGTCACATCGTCGACCAGGGCCTTGGTCGGCGGATGCGGGTTCTCGTTCGTGTTGAGCCGGACCGGCACGTCCAACTGCGGTGCGCCGTACGGCGACTTGCCGCGCAGGTCCTCGCGCAGCGGCAAATCGTCCAGGGTGACGTCCTTACCGAGCGTCACCTTTCGAACCTCCGCCGCACCGCTTCACCGTGCGCGGGCAGGTTCTCGGCCTCCGCCAGCGTGATGACGTATCCGGACACGTCCTTGAGCGCCGCCTCGTCGTAGTCCACGACGTGGATGCCGCGCAGGAACGTCTGCACCGACAGCCCGCTGGAGTGTCGTGCGCATCCGGCGGTCGGCAGCACGTGATTGGACCCCGCGCAGTAGTCGCCGAGGCTGACCGGTGCGTACGGGCCCACGAAAATCGCTCCCGCGGAACGGATCTTGGCCGCGACGGCACGCGCATCGGCGGTCTGGATCTCCAGATGCTCGGCCGCGTACGCGTTGACCGTACGGATGCCGTCCTCGAGGTCGTCGACGAGCACGATCGCCGACTGTTTGCCGCCCAGCGCGGCCGTCACCCGCTGGCGGTGCACGGTGGTCTCCAGCTGCTGAACCAGCGCGCGCTCGGTGGCGTCGGCGAGCGCGACATCGGGGGTGACCAGCACGCTGGCGGCCATCTCGTCGTGCTCGGCCTGGCTGATCAGGTCCGCGGCGACGTGCGCGGGGTCGGCGGTGTGATCGGCGAGAATGGCGATCTCGGTGGGGCCCGCCTCCGCGTCGATGCCGACCTGGGAGCGACAGATGCGCTTGGCGGCCGTGACGTAAATGTTTCCCGGGCCGGTGATCATGTCGACGGGGGCGAGGCCGGCGCCGTCGGTATCGGTTCCGCCGTACGCCATCAGCGCGACGGCCTGGGCACCGCCGACGGCCCACACCTCGTCGACGCCGAGTAGCGCGGCGGCGGCCAGGATGGTCGGATGCGGCAGGCCGCGGAAGGGTCCGGCCTCGGACTGCGGCGGGCTGGCGATCACCAGTGAGTCCACCCCGGCCGTCTGGGCGGGCACGACGTTCATCACCACGCTGGACGGGTAGACGGCGTTTCCACCGGGCACGTACAGCCCGACCCGCTCCACGGGCACCCAGCGTTCAGTGACGGTCGCGCCGTGCGCCAGCGTCGTCGTGGTGTCGCTGCGACGTTGGTCGGCGTGCACGGCGCGGGCGCGTTCGATGGCCACCTCCAGCGCGGTGCGGACATCGGCGTCGAGGTCGGCCAGCGCCGCGTCGAGACGCTCCTGCGGCACCCGCACCTGTGCCGGGCGTACACCGTCGAAGGATTCGCCGTACTCTAGGGCGGCTGCCGCGCCGCGCGTGGCCACCGAATCAACGATCGGGCGCACCTTGGGCACCACCGCGTCGACGTCGACGCCGCCTCTGGGCAGCGCCGACCGCAGTCGCGCAGCGGAAAGCTCCGCGCCGCGCAGATCGATGCGGGCGATCGTGGAAGCCGCCCCTGCGACGACCTCGACATCCGGTGATGATGGGCTCACACAGCCATTGTCCCAGAACAGGCCAAATCGATATCGCCGCAGGCAAGCGGCACGTGCTCAGATCAGGTGAGACGGGCGCTCACTTGCACAGATTGGTGATCCTGTTGTTGGCGGCATCGGCTTCCTTGAGCCGCGCGGCCTGGTCGGCATCGGTGTTCGGGATGCCCGAGGTCGAGCGGGCACCGATGTCCATCAGGTGGTTGGCGAACTCCCGAACCGCGTCGGCCAGCTCCGGTGGGGTGTCCGGCTGCAGGCGGGCCAGAAGGTACTGGCCGCCGTCGTAGAGCGCCACCCGTGCGTTGCCCGCCACCGCCAGCGAGCCGGTGACGTCTTCCGGCCCGCCGGGCGGCTGCAGATTCGTGTTGATCTGCACACCGTTTCGCACGATGTTGAAGGCGTCGCAGACGCTGGCCTTCGGGTCGTCGGTGGTGGTGCCGGTGAACACCGATGTCGACTGCGGCGGCTCCGCCGGTTCCTTCACCAACGCCCAGACGGCGATGCCTCCCGCGGCAAGTGCGACGACCAACGCCGCGATGGCAACGACGAAACTGCGTGATGACCCCGATGGCTCAGACATGCGGCCGATCGTAGCGACCCGGCGAGGATGGTCTCGGCATGTTCGGTCGGCGACAGCGGCTAGTCGGTCGTCGGGCCTGCTGAGGCCGCACCCGGAGATGGCGATGCCCGTTCCCGATGCCCGTTCCCTTCGTGGAGCGGGCATCGTCAACTAATGTCCACCTCATGGCCGCCAAGGATCATCCCAACCACGCCCCGGGTGTCCCGATGGTGTATCCGCCGGCGTTCGAGCGCCTGCAGATCAAGTACATGAATCCGGTCGTCAAGCGGATCGCGCGGTTCATGCCGGGGGTCGCCAAGATCAGACATCGCGGACGCAAGTCGAACAAGCCCTACGAAACCCTGGTCACCCCGTTCCGCAAGGGCAACACGCTGGCCATCGTGCTCGGCCACGGCAAGACGGACTGGGTGAAGAACGTGCTCGCCGCCGGCGAGGCCGAGGTGGACTTCGGTTCGCGCACAGTGCACATCAGCAACCCGCGGATCGTGCCCGCAGGCGGCGACGCCGAAGGCCTTCCGTTCATGGCACGCCTGCAGTCGCGAAAGATGGGTGTGCTCGTCGCCGACGTCGACTAGAGGTCCAGGCCGATGTCGAGAACCGACACCGAGTGGGTGAGGGCGCCGACGGCCAGGTAGTCCACGCCGGTGCCCGCGTACTCTGCCGCTGTCGCCAGCGACAATCCGCCTGAGGACTCCAGTTTGGTTGCCGGCGAACGCGAATCGCGTCGCTGGACGGCGATCTGCGTCTGCCACACCGGGAAGTTGTCGAGCAGCACCAGCGCTTCGTCACCCAGATCCTCGCCGAGGATCTCATCGAGCTGTTCGAGCGAGTCGACCTCGACTTCACAGGGCAGCTCCGGCGCCGCGGCGCGAACGGCCCGCAGCGCGGCGACCACCGAACCGGCGGCCGCCACGTGGTTGTCCTTGATCAGCGCCGCATCCCCCAGCCCCATGCGGTGGTTGACACCGCCGCCGACGCGCACCGCGTACTTCTGCAGGGCCCGAAGGCCCGGCAGCGTCTTGCGGGTGTCGCGGATCTTGGCCTTCGTACCGGACACCGCGTCCACCCACGCCGCGGTCGTGGTCGCGATTCCCGAGAGGTGACAGACGAGGTTCAACATCGTCCGCTCGGCGGTCAGCAGGTCCTGCGTGGGCGCCTCCACCGCCAGCACCACGGCGCCGGGTTCCAGCCGCGCCCCGTCCGGCACGCGATGTTTCACCTGGTAGCCGTCGGCGCCGAGCACCTCGTCCAACACCAGCAGCGTGACATCCACGCCCGCGACCACTCCCGCCTCGCGTGCGACCATCGACGCCGTCGTCGTGGCGTCGGCGGGCACCGTCGCCAGCGTGGTGACGTCCGGCCCGTAGCGCAGGTCTTCTTCGAGCGCGCGGGCGATCACCCTGCGCGCCTCGGTCAACTCGTCGGCGGTGAGCTCCATCAGCAGCACGCCACCGCCGCGACGAGGCTGCGCGCCAGCGCAGGATCGGAGGCCGGGTAATCCCGCCGGTGATGGCAACCGCGGGACTCGGTACGAGCCGATGCGGCCGCAGCCACGGCGCCCGCGGTGGTGGTCAGTGCGGCATCCTCGAAATCGGTGCGCGAGCGGAGAATTCGGTGCGGCGCGCAGTCCAGTTCCTTCGCCAGCACGCCAAGACCGGTGCCATCGCGCATCACCGAGGCGTACCGCGACATCGCCCGCTGCAGGTCTGCCCGCCGCAGCGCGCGGCGTGGCGCCGGTTCGGGCCGCTGCGCCGTGACCGGGCCGGCTGCCAAAGCGTGTGCGGCGGCGGCCTTTCCGGCACGTCCGCCGACCACCAACCCCTCGAGCAGGCTGTTGGACGCCAGCCGGTTCGCGCCGTGCATTCCGGTGCACGCCACCTCGCCGGCCGCGAACAGCCCCGCCATCTCGGTGCGCCCGTGCACGTCGGTGATCACGCCGCCGCAGCTGTAGTGCGCACCGGGCACCACGGGGATCGGCTCGACGGTCGGATCGATGCCCGCCGCCCGGCACGCGGCGGTCACGGTCGGAAACCGGGCGGTGAAATTGCCGATCCGGCGCGCGTCGAGGTACACGCACTCGTCGCCGGTCTCCTCCAGCCGGGCGTGAATCGCCCCTGCCACCACGTCGCGCGGCGCCAGATCGCCCAGCGGGTGCACCCCTTCGGTGACCGAATCGCCACGGGAATCGACCAGGACGGCACCTTCACCGCGAACGGCCTCGGTGATCAGCGGCCGTCGGCCACCGGCGTTCCGGTCGAACAGCATGGTCGGGTGGAACTGGACGAATTCCAGGTCGGCAACCGGCACCCCGGCCCATATCGCCAGCGCCACACCGTCGCTCGTCGACCCTGCCGGATTGGTGGTGGCCGAGTAGAGGTGCCCCAGTCCCCCGGTCGCCAGGATCACCGAAGGTGCGTGCACGACGCCGGGGCCGTCGTCGCTCAGCACCAGCACGCCGGTGACCGCGTCGCCGTCACAGAGCAGTTCGATCGCTGTGTGGTTGTGCCGGATGTCCAACACGGAAGCGGCGCCGTTGAGGGCGCGCTGCACCTCGGCGCCGGTCGCGTCCCCTCCGGCGTGGATGATGCGCCGTCGCGAATGGCCGCCCTCGCGGGTCAACGACCAACGCCCCGCGGCGCTTTCGTCGAACCGGGCTCCCGCACCGACCAGTTCGCTGACCGCACGGTGGCCGTCGGCGACGATCGAGCGGACCGCTTCGGGGTCGCACACGCCCGCGCCGGCCGCGAGCGTGTCGGAGACGTGCGCCTCGATCGAGTCGCCGTCCTCACGTAGCGCCTCCGGCAACACCACGGCGATGCCGCCCTGGGCGAAATAGGTGGCGGTGGTCCCCCACAACTGGTCGGTCTTGCTCAGCACCATGACTTTTCGACCGTGACGGTGCGCGGCCAGGGCCGCGACGAGGCCGGCGACCCCGGTGCCGATGACGACGACGTCGGCGCGTTGCTGCCAATGGCCCGGCCACGGCCCGGAGCCGCAGGCCACGGGACGCGTCATTCGCCGCCGCCGGGCTGGCCGATCTCGATCATGCGCTGCACGCTGGCCCGCGCCAGCCGGGCCGTCTCGGGGTCGACGTCGACCTCGTCCTTGCCCTCCACCAGACAACGCAGCAGGGCGGCGGCGGTGATCATCTTCATGAACTTGCACGACGCCCGGTCGTTGACGGCCTGGAAGTCGACTTGCGGTGCCGCGCGGCGCAACTGGTACAGCATGCCGACCTCGGTGGCCACCAGCACCTGGCGCGCGCCGGTGTCGCGAGCCGCCTCCAGCATGCCCCCGGTCGACAGGATCCTCACCCGGTCCTCGGGGAACGATCCCTCACCGGCCAGATACAACGCCGAAGTGGCGCAACCACATTCGGGATGGACGAACAGCTCGGCCTCCGGGTGGTTGCGGGCCTGGTCGGCGAGCTCGTCGCCGTTGATCCCGGCGTGCACGTGGCACTCGCCGGCCCACACATGGATGTTTTCGCGCCCGGTCACCCGCCGGACGTGCGCGCCGAGGAACTGGTCCGGGCAGAAGAGCACCTCACGGTCGGCCGGGATCGACTCGACGACGTCGACCGCGTTGGACGACGTGCAGCAGATGTCGGTCTCGGCCTTCACCGCCGCGGTGGTGTTGACGTAGGAGACGACCACCGCGCCGGGGTGTTCGGCCTTCCAGGCCCGCAGGTCGTCGGCGGTGATCGAGTCGGCCAGCGAGCAGCCCGCACGCTGGTCCGGAATCAACACGGTCTTGTCCGGGGACAGGATCTTGGCGGTCTCCGCCATGAAGTGCACGCCGCAGAACACGATGGTGTCCTCGGGCACCTCGGCGGCGATGCGCGACAGCGCCAATGAGTCACCGACATGGTCGGCGACGTCCTGGATGGCCGGCAGTTGGTAGTTGTGCGCCAACAGCGTCGCGCCCCGAAGATCGGCCAGCCGACGAATCTCGGCGGCCCATTCCTCGTCGCCGTCGACGCCGGAGTAGCCGGTCGGCCCATCGGTGATCCGGCTGGCCAGATTGTCGGCCGGCATACGGTCGAGAACCGTCACGGTGTCTCCTCCATCCCGTATCGGGGTTTTCGACTTATAATCGAAAACATGAGCCATGGTAACACCGCGCACGAAGTGCTCGCCGTCGTGTTCCAGGTTCGGGGGGTTGCGCCCCAGGACGAAACCACGAAGCCGGCGCTTCACGTGCTGTTATGGCAGCGGGCACTGGATCCCGAGCGGGGCAAGTGGTCGTTGCCCGGCGGTCGGCTCGGCGCGGATGAGGACCTGACCAGCTCCGTTTCACGCCAGCTTGCCGAAAAAGTCGACCTCCGTGAAATTGCTCACCTCGAGCAGCTCGCGGTGTTCTCCGACCCGCACCGGGTGCCCGGGGTGCGCACCATCGCGTCGACCTTCCTCGGCCTGGTGCCCTCCCCCGCGACGCCCGAACTGCCGCCGGACACCCGCTGGCACCCGGTGGCCGACCTGCCGCCAATGGCGTTCGATCACGGGCCCATGGTGGAGCACGCCCGCACCCGGCTGGTCGCCAAGCTGTCCTACACCAACATCGGATTCGCGTTGGCGCCAACCGAATTCGCGTTGTCGACGCTCCGTGACATCTACCACGCCGCGCTCGGCCATCAGGTCGATGCCACGAACCTGCAACGCGTGCTGGAACGGCGCAAGGTCATCACCCGCACCGGCACCACCGCGCGGTCGGGGCGCAGCGGCGGCAGGCCCGCCGCCCTGTACAAGTTCGCCGACGCGCGCTACCGCGTCACCGACGAGTTCGCCGCACTGCGACCACCCGCCGAGCCGGACTAGCTTCTTAGGGCTTTCTTAAGGTATGAATGGCGGAATGAACTTTGGCAGCGTCGCGCCGGCAGCAGGTGCCGAGTGGATCGGCCATGCTCCGCACGAGGAGCTGGTGCGCGGTCGCCGTCCCAAGCTGCCCGCCGACGACCCGTTCTACGAACCTCCGGCGGGTTTCCAGCATGCGGTGCCGGGCACGGTGCTGCGCAGCCGCGACGTCGAGCTGGCGTTTCTCGGGTTGATTCCGCAGAAGTTCACCGCCACCCAGCTGCTGTACCGCACCACGGACCTCAACGGGGACCCGGAGGCCAGTGTCACCACGGTGATCGTGCCCGCCCAGCGCGCCGGCCGCGACGTGCTGCCGGTCATCTCCTACCAGTGCGCGATCGACGCGGTGACGTCGCGCTGCTTCCCGTCCTATGCCCTGCGCCGCAAGGCCGTGGCAGCGGGGGCGCTCGCGCAGTTCGAGTTCTTCCTGATCGCCACGGCGCTGGCCGAGGGCTGGGCTGTGTCGGTGCCCGACCACGAGGGCTCTCGCGGCATCTGGGGCACCCCGTATGAGCCGGGCTACCGCATCCTCGACGGCCTGCGCGCCGCGGTGAGCACCGAGCGCCTCGGCCTCGATGAGTCCGCGCCGGTCGGGCTGTGGGGCTACTCGGGCGGCGGTCTGGCGTCCGCATGGGCCGCCGAGATGTGTGGCGAGTACGCACCCGAGCTCAACATCGTGGGCGCGGTGCTCGGCTCACCGGTCGCCGACCTCGGCAGCGCCTTCCGCAGGCTCAACGGCAGCTTCTACGCCGGGCTGCCCGCGATGGTGGTGGCGGCACTGTCGCATGTCTATCCCGACCTGCACCGAGTCATCCAGCAGCACGCCACCGACGAGGGCAAGGCGATGCTGTTGCGGGTGCAGGACATGACCACCGCGCATGCGGTGCTCCGGCTCGCCGGCATGGACATGGACCAGCTGGTCGACCCGCCGCTGGAGACGATCCTCGACACGCCCGAGGTCAAGCACGTGTTCGACAGCATCAAGCTCGGCACCGCGGTGCCCACGCCCCCAGTGCTGGTCGTGCAGGCGGTGCATGACCGGATCGTGTCCGTCGACGATATCGACGAGCTCGCCCACGCGTACCAGTCCGGCGGTGCGTCGGTGACCTACCACCGCGACATGTTCAGCGAACACATGCTGCTGCACCCGATGTCGGCACCGATGGCGCTGCGCTGGCTGATCGACCGGTTCGAAGGCAAGCCCGTCAACGACCACCTGGTGCGGACGACGTGGCCGACGCTGTTCAACCCGATCACCTACGTCGGGATGGCGCGGCTGGTCAAGATCGCGGTCAAGGTGATGACGGGGCGGAGAGTAGAGCGCCGTCCGCTGTGACCTGCCGGTCGTCGACCGGCGGCCACGCGCCCAGGTCGTCACGCTGGGTGGCGACGGCGATCAGCGCGTACACCAGCGCCGCCGAGGCCACGGGAAACATGATCGTCAACGCGATCAGCAGCGGCGAGTGCCCGAAGAAGACCGGCGGCGCCTCGACGACATAGTGAACGCGGTGTTCGGGTGAGATCGGCGCGGCGGCCACGTCGATGACCCCGTAGCGCAGCCGCACCAACACCGCCCCCACGGCGGCCGCGACAGCAGCGCCTGCCGCAGAGCCGATGGCCAGCGCCGACGCCATCGTCGGGCCGCGGTGGGCGCGCCACTGCCAGACCAGCACCGCGGTCACCACCGCGACCACGCTGCTCATGCCGAGGAGCAGAAACGCCGCGGTGAAGAAGTGGTCGCCTTCGCTGCCGAGGTATGCCCGGACCCGGTCGCCGTCCTTGGTGAGCGCGACGACACCGTGGATCGGCGGGGCCAGCCACGCCCACAGCGCCCCGACCGCCACCCCGGCCGCCGTCAAGCCGACGACGACGGTCAGCGCCGCCCGGGTTCGTGAAATCCTCGGTGCAACAAGGGAATTCTGCTCTTCGGGCGCGTCGTTCATCGCAGCTCTCTGCTCTTCGGGCGCGTCGCTCATCGCATCTCTCGGCTCTTCGCGCAAGCGCTCATCGCATCTCTCGGCTCTTCGCGCAAGCGCTCATCGCAGCTCCAGGTCTTTGGAGTCGGTGACACCATGGCGCGAGCACTTGGCCGACCAACCGTCGGGACGCACCTGCACGATCATCCGGCGACCACACTCGGCACAGTACCGGGGCGGCTCGAGGCCCAACTGGGCCGCGGGCGGCATCGCGGTGCCGTCGGGCTCGCCGGTGTAGACGTTGAACGCCATCGGATGAAGTCTGACAGGCCGGGCTCAGATGGTGGCGTTGAGTGCCTTGATCGGCATCTGCAGATCGTCGAGCAGTTCCAGGTCGGCTTCGGCCGGGCGACCCAACGTGGTCAGGTAGTTGCCGACGATGACGGCGTTGATGCCGCCGAGGATGCCCTTCTTGGCGCCGAGGTCGCCGAGCGTGATCTCCCGACCGCCCGCGAACCGCAGCATGGTGCGCGGCAGCGCGAGCCGGAACGCGGCGACCGCCTTGAGCGCCTCGGAGGCAGGCAGCACCTCGAGATCACCGAACGGGGTGCCGGGGCGCGGGTTGAGGAAGTTCAGCGGCACCTCGTGGGGGTCGAGCTCGGCGAGGTTGGCCGCGAATTCGGCCCGCTGCTCGAGGGTTTCGCCCATGCCGAGGATGCCGCCGCAGCAGACCTCCATGCCGGCTTCGCGGACCATCTGCAGCGTGTCCCAGCGCTCTTCCCAGGTGTGGGTGGTGACGACATTGGTGAAGAACGAGCGGGCGGTCTCCAGGTTGTGGTTGTAGCGGTGCACGCCCATCTCGGCCAGCTGCTCGACCTGGTCCTTGGTGAGCATGCCCAGCGAGCAGGCGATCTGGATGTCGACCTCGTTGCGGATGGCCTCGATGCCGGCGGCGACCTGAGCCAGCAACCGCTCGTCGGGGCCTCGCACCGCGGCGACGATGCAGAACTCCGTCGCACCGGTCTTGGCCGTCTGCTTGGCGGCTTCCACCAGGCTCGGCACGTCCAGCCACGCGCTGCGCACCGGCGAGGCGAACAGCCCGGACTGCGAGCAGAAGTGGCAGTCCTCCGGGCAGCCGCCGGTCTTGAGGCTGATGATGCCTTCGACCTCGACGTCGGGACCGCACCAGCGCATCCGCACGTCGTGGGCCAGCGACAGCAGGTCGTCGAGCCGGTCGTCGGTCAGCTGCAGCACCTGCAGCGTCTGCTCCTGGTCGAGGCCTTCGCCGCCCTCAAGCACCTGCTCGCGCGCCTGAACCAGAATGTCGCTCACGGATCACCTCTCGACACTTGAACACGTCGGCGGGCCGACAATTGAACGGTGTTCAGGCTAGGGTACGGGCGTGCAGCTGACCAAACGCGACGTGGTCGAGACCGCGGCCACGCTGCTGGACGACTACGGACTGGCCGACCTGACGATGCGCCGGCTGGCCCGTGAGCTCGACGTGTCCCCCGGCGCGCTGTACTGGCATTTCGCCAACAAGCAGGAACTGCTCGGCGCCGTGGCCGACCGGGTGCTCGACGGCGTGCCGTCCGCGGTGGGTGTCGTCGACGTGTGCACCAGGCTGCGGAACGCCCTGCTGTCGCACACCGACGGCGCCGAGCTGGTGTCGGCCAGCTTCGCCGCCGGTCAGTCCGAGGTGATGAAGCAGGTCCTGACCTCGCTCGCCGCCGCGGCGGGCGAAACGGGCCTTGACGCGGCGCACGCCGAACTAGCGGCCCGCACCGTCGTCTACTACGTGCTGGGTTTCACCGTCGACGAGCAGTCCCGGCTGCAGTGGGACGCCGCCGGGGCGGACTTGCCCGACGAGCAGTCGGTGCTCGCCGACGACGCCGACGCGCGGTTCCGTTTTGGCTTGGGGGTGCTCGTCGACGGCATCCGCGTCGCCGAACGTTCGCTTATGTGCGAAGATTCGCCGATTTCTCGAACATGAGCGCACGTTCGGCGGCGGCGGGCCCTGCTCAAATCGGGAACTCGCGCTTGGTATCGCCGTCCCAGCGACGTAACCCCACGATCGCGCCCTTGATCTCGGCCGGTTTCCCCGCTATCCGCACCGCCTGGCCCATCTGAGCGGGCACCACGCGACGCGCCATGGTCACGTGCGCGGTCCATGCGCCGGGCAATGCATTGGCCATCGGGCCCGGGTGCAGGTGCGGCATACACCGGGAATGCACTTCGGCGTGCACGTCGAGCAGCGCCGCGGTGGGCACCACCAGACGGGCGAGCACGGCCTTGGCGCGGCCGAAGAACAGCGGCGCCCCGATGGTGCACGGCATCGGGAACCGATTCGTCAGCGAAGACAGCGACTCGTCGACCGCGGGGTCGATCCGCTCGGCGACCGTCAGCGTGGCATGCGGTCTGCTGGCCGGCGCTTGGCTCGGAATCCCCGCGGCGCGCAACGCGTCCCAGATATCCCGAATCACCGCTTCGGTGTCGGGGTCGAAGACCAATTCGACGGAATGAACCATCACGCCAGCCCGGAGATCCAGTCGGTGTCGAAGGCCGTCGCGCTCATGGCCTCGAACTGCGCCGCGCTGAACGCCCCCGCGCCCGCGGGCAGCACACCGCGCAGCGGCGCCAACGCCGCCAATGCCTCACGGTTTCCCTCCTCGGCGCGACCAGGCGCCTGCGGCCACCCGCCGATGACCAATCCGGCGCATGGAATGCCTTGCCCATCAAGAGCTTCCAGGGTCAGTGCGGTGTGGTTGAGCGTGCCCAACCCGGCAGCGGCGACGACGAGCACCGGCGCGCCCAGGTCGCGGGCCACGTCACGCAGGGTCGCGCCGCCCTCTGCGAGCTCCACGAGCAGCCCGCCCGCGCCTTCGACCAGAACGAGTTGCGCTGTGACGTCGCGTATCGAGTCGACCAGCTCCGTGCGGGTCGGAAGCCGCGTGCCCGCGCGGTGCGCGGCGGCGACGGGTGCGAGCGGCTCGGGGTAGCGCCACCCGCCGTGTAACGCGGTGACCCTCGACAGCCGCGCCACGTCGGCGAGGTCGTCGTCGTGCGAGCTTCCGGTCTGCACGGGTTTGCACACCGCCACGTCGATACCGGCCAGCCGCGCCGCACATGCCAACGCCGCGGTGGTCACCGTCTTCCCGACACCGGTGTCGGTCCCGGTGATGACGAGCGTGCTCACCGGCGGGCGTGGTCGAGCACGTCGGTCAAAACCGCACGCGCCAGCGCCATCTCGTCCTCGGACAGCGACGCCCGAACCGTCAGCCGCAGCCGCGAGGTGCCCGCGGGCACGGTCGGCGGGCGGAAACAGCCGACCCGCAGCCCGCGGTCCAGGCACGCCACCGCAGCGGCCAGCGCGACTTCCGGCTCACCGAGGATCACCGAAACCACCGCCGACTCCGGCCGCGGCGACACGTCGCACACCGACGCCAGCGTCTGCGCGTGGGCCAGCACCGCCTCGGCGCGCCACGGCTCGGCGATCAATACGTTCAGCGCGGCCCACGCCGCCCCCACCGCCGCGGGGGCGAGGCCGGTGTCGAAGATGAACGGCCGCGCCGCGTCGATGAGATGGTCGCGCACCGCGGCGGGTCCGAGCACGACGCCGCCCTGGCTGCCGAGCGCCTTCGACAGCGTCGTTGTCATCACGACGTCGGGCGTCCCGGCCAACCCGACCTCGTGCAGCAGGCCGCGGCCGCCGATTCCGCGTACCCCCAGCCCGTGCGCTTCGTCGACGATCAGCAGCGCCCCGTGCCTGCGGCAGACGTCGTGCAGCGCAGGCAGCGGGGCGAGCACACCGTCGGCGGAGAACACCGAGTCGGTGACCACGACCGCGCGTTCCTCGTCGCGGCCCGCCAGCGCCGCCTCCACCGCGGCGACGTCGCGATGCGGGGTCACCACCACCCTGGCCCGCGACAGTCGGCAGGCGTCGACCAGCGACGCGTGCGTCAGCGCATCCGACACCAGAAGCGACCCGGGTCCGGACAGCGAGACCACCGCGCCGATGTTGGCGGTGTAACCCGACGAGAACACCAGGGCCGATTCCGCGCCGACGAAGTCGGCGAGCGCCGTCTCGAACGCCTCGTGCAGCTCGGTGTTGCCGGTGACCAGCCGCGAGCCGGTCGATCCGGCGCCCCAGGTGCGCAATGCGGCCACCGCGCCGTCGATGACGTCGGGATGCTGCGCGAGCCCGAGGTAGTCGTTGGATGCCAGGTCGACCTCGGCGGCCCCGGGTGCCCGGGCGCGCAGTGACCGCCGCAGCCCGGCGTCGCGGCGCTGCTGCTCGACGTCGTCGAGCCACGCCAGCGGCGAAAGCCCTGCGCGGGTCACGGGCACCTCCGGAGACTTGTACACCTCGGCGAGCCGAGCATTGAACACCTCGGCGAGCCGAGAATTGAACACCTCGGCGAGCCGAGCATTGAACACCGTTCAGGTTAGTGCACGGGCCACGGCGATCATCGCCGAGCAGATCTGCGCGACCTCCTCGGCCGTGCAGATGTAGGGCGGCATGACGTAGACGAGGTTGCGAAACGGGCGCAGCCACACCCCGTACTCGATCGCGACGGGTGTCGCCCGCCGCAGGTCCACGGGCGCGTCCATCTCGATCACGCCGATGGCCCCCAGCACCCGCACGTCGGCGACGCCGGGAAGCGTCGCGGCGGGCGCCAGCCCCGAGCGCAGCCCGTCCTCGATGGCCGCCACCCGCGCCCGCCAGTCGTCGCTGAGCAGGACTTCGACGGACGCCACCCCGACCGCGCACGCCAGCGCGTTGGCCATGAACGTCGGGCCGTGCATCAGCGCGCCGGGTTCGTTGGTGCTGATCGTGTGCGCGATGTCGCGGGTGCACAGGGTGGCGGCCAGCGTGAGGTAGCCGCCCGTGAGCGCCTTGCCGACGCACATGATGTCCGGGGTGACGCCGACGTGGTCGGCGGCGAACATCTCGCCGGTGCGCCCGAAGCCGGTGGCGATCTCGTCGAAGATCAGCAGCACGTCGTGGCGATCGCAGATCTCGCGAAGGTCGGTCAGGTAGCGCGGGTCGTGAAACCGCATACCGCCCGCGCCCTGCACGACGGGTTCGACGATCACGGCGGCAAGCTCGGCGGCGTGCTCGGCCAGCTGCTTCTCGAACGCCTCGCTGTAGCCGGGGTCGTAGTCGGACGGCACCTGCGGCGCGAACACCTGCTGGGTGAGCACGTCGGTCCACAGCTCGTGCATGCCGCCGTCGGGGTCGCACACGCTCATCGGCGTGAAGGTGTCGCCGTGATAGCCGCCCCGCCACGTCATCAGCCGGTGTTTGGCGCCGCGGCCGATGCTGCGCCAGTACTGCAGCGCCATCTTGGCCGCCACCTCCACCGACACCGAGCCGGAGTCGCTGAAGAACACGGTGTCGAGGCCGTCGGGGGTGAGCTCGACCAACAACTGGGCCAGGCGCGCAGCGGGTTCGTGGGTCAGCCCGCCGAACATGACGTGGTTCATGGTGGCCAGCTGCTCGGTGATCGCCGCATCCAACACGGGGTGGCCGTGGCCATGGATGGCGGTCCACCACGACGCCATCGCGTCGAGGACGTCGACGTCGCGGCCGTCGTAGTTCAGGGTCAGGTAGGCGCCGCGGGCACCGACGGCGACGATGGGAGCCTGTGCGCCTGCACCGATCGTGCTGTAGGGATGCCAGACGTGCGCGGCGTCGATCCTGCTGATCTCGGCAGGCGTCATTTCCGGCACCTTCGGTAGATTATCGGGCGACCATGATGACCCTCGCCCCTCCCCGGCCGGCGCCCGTCACCGGCCCGGGACCGTTCCCGCGTGCGACCACGACCAGGACGAGCGCGCGCGACTCCGGGTTCTACCGCCACGACCTCGACGGACTACGCGGAATCGCAATCCTTCTCGTCGCGCTGTTTCACGTGTGGTTCGGCCGGGTGTCCGGCGGCGTGGACGTCTTCCTGGCGTTGTCGGGGTTCTTCTTCGGGGGGCGTCTGCTGCGCGCGGCGATGACGCCCGCCGCGTCGCTGTCGCCGGTACCCGAGTTGACGCGGCTGGTGCGGCGGTTGTTGCCCGCGTTGGTGGTGGTGCTCGCGGGCGCGGCGGTGCTGACGATCCTCATCCAGCCCGAGACCCGGTGGGAGGCGTTCGCCGATCAGAGCCTGGCTAGCCTCGGCTACTTCCAGAACTGGGAACTGGCCAACAGCGCCGCGGACTATCTGCGCGCCGGGGAGTCCGTCAGCCCGCTGCAGCACATCTGGTCGATGTCGGTGCAGGGCCAGTTCTACATCGCGTTTCTGATCCTGATCTTCGGGTTCGCCTATCTGTTTCGGCGGGTCCTCGGCAGGCACATGCGGGTGGCGTTCGTCGCGCTGCTGACCGCGGTGACCGTCGCGTCGTTCGTGTACGCGATCATCGTCCACAACGCCGACCAGGCGGCCGCCTACTACAACAGCTTCGCGCGGGCGTGGGAGTTGTTGCTGGGTGCGCTCGTCGGCGCGATGGTGCCCTACGTCCGCTGGCCGATGTGGCTGCGCACGACGGTGGCTGTGGTGGCGCTGTGCGCGATCCTGTCCTGCGGCGCGCTGATCGACGGCGTCAACGAGTTCCCCGGCCCGTGGGCGCTGGTGCCGGTGGGCGCGACGATGCTGCTCGTCCTGTCGGCGGCCAATCGGGTCGCCGATCCGCACACGGCGGGCCTCATGCCCGCGCCGAATCGCTTGCTGGCCACCGCGCCGTTCGTCTGGCTGGGGTCCATCGCGTACTCGCTGTACCTCTGGCACTGGCCGCTGCTGATCTTCTGGCTGGCCTACAGCGGCCACAGCAGCGCCGGCTTTTTCGAGGGCGCGGCAGTGCTGCTCGTCTCCGTCGCGCTGGCGTGGATGACCACCAAGTACGTGGAGAACCCGTTGCGCTACCGCGCGCAGGCGTCGACGGCGCCCGTTGTGCCGCTCAGGATCCGGCTGCGCAGGCCGACGATGGTGCTCGGTTCGGTGGTCGCGCTGCTTGGCGTGGCGTTGACGGCCACGTCGTTCACGTGGCGCGAGCACATCGTCGTCCAACGCGCCAGCGGCAAAGAGCTCGCCGGTCTTTCGTCGCGCGACTATCCCGGCGCCCGCGCGCTGGTCGAGAAGGCCCGCGTGCCCAAGCTGCCGATGCGTCCCACGGTGCTGGAGGCCAAGAGGGACATCCCGCAGACCACTAACGACGGCTGTATCAGCGATTTCGACAGCGTCGACGTCATCAACTGCACGTACGGCGACAAGGACGCCACCCGCACCGTCGCGCTGGCCGGCGGTTCACACGCCGAGCACTGGATCACCGCCCTGGATCTGCTCGGCCGGCTGCACAACTTCAAGGTCGTCACCTATCTGAAGATGGGCTGCCCGTTGAGCACCCAGCAGATGCCGCGGGTCATGGGCAACAACCGGCCGTACCCGGAGTGCCGCGAGTGGAACGATCGGGTGCTGCCCCAGCTCGTCGCCGACCGTCCCGACTTCGTGTTCACCACCTCCACCCGGCCGTGGAACATCAAGCCCGGCGACGTGATGCCGAGCTTTTACCTCGGAATCTGGCAGGCGTTCGCGGACAACGACATTCCGGTGCTGGCCATGCGCGACACCCCGTGGCTGGTGCGCGACGACGGCAAACCGTATCTGGCCGCGGACTGTTTGGCCGACGGCGGCACCGCGGTGTCCTGCGGCATGAAGCGATCCGACGTGCTGAGTTCGCGGAACCCGACGCTCAACTACCTCACCCGGTTCCCGAACCTGCGCCCGCTGGACATGAGCGATGCGGTGTGCCGCAGGGACGTGTGCCGTGTGATGGAGGGCAACGTGCTCGTCTACCACGACGCCCACCACTTCACCACGACCTACATGCGGACCATGACCACCGAACTGGGGCGTCAGATGGGCGCCGCCACCGGTTGGTGGGTTGACTGATGTCCTCCGGGCGCACACCGGTATCCACCGTCTGGCCCGGTGCGCCTTACCCCTTGGGCGCCACCTTCGACGGCGCCGGCACGAACTTCTCGCTGTTCTCCGAGATCGCCGAGAAGGTCGAGCTGTGCCTGATCGCCAGGGACGGCACCGAGCAGCGGATCGCCCTGGACGAGGTCGACGGCTACGTGTGGCACTGCTACCTGCCGACCGTCACCCCGGGTCAGCGCTACGGCTACCGCGTGCACGGGCCGTGGGATCCCGCGTCCGGGCACCGCTGCGATCCGAGCAAGCTGCTGCTCGACCCGTACGGTAAGTCCTTCCACGGCAACTTCACCTTCTCCCAGGCGCTGTACTCCTACGACCTGAACGCCGAGGATCCCGCATCGGGCGGCGTCCCACCGATGGTCGACTCGCTGGGCCACACGATGACCAGCGTGGTGATCAACCCGTACTTCGACTGGGCCTCGGACCGCGCACCCCGCACCCCCTACCACGAGACCGTGATCTACGAGGCACACGTCCAGGGCATGACGCAGACCCACCCCGGCATACCCGAGGGCCTGCGGGGCACCTACGCCGGGCTGGCGCATCCGGTGATCATCGAGCACCTCCAGTCGCTGAACGTCACCGCGATCGAGTTGATGCCGGTGCATCAATTCCTCCACGATCACCGGCTGATCGATCTGGGCCTGCGAAACTACTGGGGCTACAACACTTTCGGCTTCTTCGCGCCTCACTACGAGTACGCCGCCAACAAGCATGCCGGCGGCGCGGTCGCGGAGTTCAAGGCCATGGTCCGCGCGTTCCACGAAGCCGGTATCGAGGTCATCCTCGACGTGGTCTACAACCACACGGCCGAGGGCAACCACCTGGGGCCCACGCTGAACTTCCGCGGCATCGACAACGCCGCCTACTATCGGCTGCTCGACGAGGACAAGCGCTACTACAAGGACTTCACCGGCACCGGCAACAGCCTCAACGCGCGCCACCCGCACACGCTGCAGCTGATCATGGACTCGCTGCGCTACTGGGTGCTGGAGATGCACGTCGACGGCTTCCGGTTCGACTTGGCGGCCACCCTGGCCCGCGAGTTCTACGACGTCGACCGCCTCAGCGCGTTCTTCGATCTGGTGCAACAGGACCCGGTCGTCAGCCAGGTCAAGCTGATCGCCGAACCGTGGGACGTCGGCGAGGGCGGCTACCAGGTGGGCAACTTCCCAGGTTTGTGGACCGAGTGGAACGGGAAGTATCGCGACACTGTGCGTGACTATTGGCGGGGCGAACCCGCAACCCTCGGCGAGTTCGCCTTGCGGCTGACCGGATCCTCGGACCTCTACGAGGCGACCGGTCGGCGGCCCAGTGCCAGCATCAACTTCGTCACCTGCCACGACGGGTTCACTCTCAACGACCTGGTGTCCTACAACGAAAAGCACAACGAAGCCAACGGTGAGGACAATTGCGACGGAGAGAGCCACAACCGGTCGTGGAACTGCGGCGTGGAGGGCCCCACCGACGATCCCGACATTCTGGCGCTGCGGGCCAAACAGATGCGCAACATCATGGGCACGCTGATGGTGTCGCAGGGCACGCCGATGATCAGCCACGGCGACGAGATCGGCCGCACCCAGCTGGGCAACAACAACGTCTACTGCCAGAACTCCGAACTCTCGTGGATGGACTGGTCGTTGTGCGAACGAAACGCCGACCTGCTGGAGTTCACCCGCAAGGTGGTGCAATTGCGCACCGACCATCCGGTGTTTCGCAGGCGACGGTTCTTCGAGGGCAAGCCGATCCGCACCGGTGACCAGATCCGTGACATCGCCTGGCTCACCCCCGCGGGCGAGGAGATGACCCCGGAAGACTGGGAGCACCGCCTCGGCAAGTGCGTCGCGGTGTTTCTCAACGGTGACGCGATCACGACGCCGAACGCGCGCGGTGAACGCGTCATCGACGATTCGTTCCTGTTGTGCTTCAACGCCAACGACCAGCCGCAGGACTTCATCACCCCGGCGGGCGACTACGCCGCGCAGTGGACCGCCGCGCTGGACACCGCACACCCGACGGGCGCCAGCGATCTGGTCGTGCACGCCGGCGAGAAGATCTCACTGCAGGCACGGTCCCTGCTGGTGATGCGTAAGACCGCGTAGCGTATGTCTGCTCGTGTGCTCTCGACGTATCGGTTGCAGATGCGCGGTGACTGCTTCACTTTCGCCGATGCCGAGAAGCAACTGGATTACCTTGACGCGCTTGGTGTCTCACATCTGTACTTGTCGCCGATCCTGACGGCCGGGAAAGGGTCGACGCACGGTTACGACGTCACCGACCCGACGACGGTGTCCGCGGCGCTGGGCGGGCCCGACGGCCTGGCGCGGTTGTCCCATGCCGCGCGCGCCCGCGGCATGGGACTGATCGTGGACATCGTGCCCAACCACGTCGGCGTGGAGCGCCCCGAGCACAACGCGTGGTGGTGGGACGTGCTCAAGCACGGTCGCGAATCGGCGTACAGCTCCTTTTTCGATATCGACTGGGATCTCGCCGACGGCCGGATCGTGCTTCCCGTCCTGGGTTCTGACGACGACGTCGCCGACCTGATGGTCGACGACGACCGGCTGCGCCTGGGTGACCTGGTGTTTCCGATCGCCCCCGGCACCGGCGACGGCACGGGCGCCGAAGTCCATGAGCGCCAGCACTATCGGCTCATCGGTTGGCGCAACGGCATCTGCGGGTATCGGCGGTTCTTCTCGATCACCTCGCTGGCCGGGCTCCGACAGGAAGACCGCGCGGTGTTCGACGCCACCCATGCGGAGGTGAAACGCTGGTTCGACGAGGGCCTGGTCGACGGCGTCCGCATCGACCACCCCGACGGGCTGTCGAACCCCACTGGATATTTGGCGTGGCTGCGTGAGCTCACCGGGCCGGACGCGTGGATCGTCATCGAGAAGATCCTGGCCGTCGACGAGCCGCTGGAACCGACGCTGCCGGTCGCGGGCACCACCGGTTACGACGCGATGCGCGAGATCGGCGGTGTCTTCGTCGATCCCAGCGGTGAGCGGGCGCTGACCAACCTGTTCGACTCGACCGGCGTGCCCCACAGCTCGATGCCGGATCTCGCGCGAATCCTCAAGGCCGACGCCGTGACCGAGACCCTGGCCAGCGAGCTGGCCCGGTTGCGTCGGGTCGTCGCGGCCGCAGTCGGCACCGACCACGACGACCTGCCCGCGGCGATCGCGGCGCTGCTCAGCCGCATCGGCGTCTACCGGTCCGACTACCGCTCGTTGGCCGGCGTGTTGCCCAGCGCGTTCGCCGAAACGGCCGCCGCACATCCGAATCTGGCCCCGGCGCTGGCACTCGTCGCCGCCGCGCTGGCCGTCAGCACCGAGGCGGAGGTGCGGCTGCAGCAGCTGTGCGGTGCGGCGACCGCGAAGTCGATGGAGGACTGCCTGTTCTACCGTGACGCCCGCCTGGTCTCGCTCAACGAAGTCGGCTCCGAACCGCACCACTTCGGGGTCGGCGTCGCCGAGTTCCACCAGCGGGCCGCCGTGCGCGCACGGATGTGGCCGACCGCGATGGTCGCGTTGACCACCCACGACACCAAACGCGGTGAAGACGTGCGCGCGCGCATCGGGGTCCTGTCCCAGGTGCCGTCGCTGTGGGCGGAACTGGTCGGCAAGTGGACGGTGAGCACTCCGCCGCCCGACGCGCGCACCGGCCTGTTCCTGTGGCAGAACGTTTTCGGCGTCTGGCCCGCCGACGGGCGGATCACCGACGACCTGCGCCGGCGGGTACACGCTTACGCCGAGAAGGCGATCCGCGAAGCCGCCGTGCACACCACCTGGAACGACCCGGACGACGATTTCGAGTCCAAGGTGCACAGGTGGCTCGACGCCGTGTTCGACGGGCCGGTCGCGCCCGAGATGACGTCACTGGTGGCCCGCCTCGACATGCATGCCCGCAGCGATGCGCTGGGCCAGAAACTGGTCGCCCTCACCGCGCCTGGCATACCCGACGTCTACCAGGGCACCGAACTGTGGGAGGACGGCCTGGTCGATCCCGACAACCGCAGGCCCGTCGACTACGCGGCGCGCCGAGAGGCGCTGGACGCCAACCGGCATCCGAAGCTGCGGGTGGTCTCCGCGGCGCTGGCGGTGCGGCGGGCCCGGCCGGACACCTTCATCGAGGGCGGCTACACGCCGATGCTCGCCGACGGGCCGGCCGCCGATCACCTGCTGGCATTCACACGGGGCCACGACGTGCTGACCGCGGTCACTCGCCACACCGTGCGGCTGTCCGAAACCGGTTGGGCTGACACCTCGTTGACGCTGCCGCCGGGGATGTGGACCGATCGGCTCACCGGCGGCCGTCACGCCGGCACGGTGCTGGTCGCCGAGTTGTTCGCCGACCTGCCGGTGGCGCTGCTGGAGCGGGTCGATGGTTGAGTTCGCCGTGTGGGCGCCCACGCCTGAGCGGGTCCGCCTCGACGTCGACGGCACCCGCTACGACATGGACCGCTCCGACGACGGCTGGTGGCGCACCGAGGTGAGCGCGCGACCGGATGCCCGTTACGGGTTCGTCCTCGACGACGACGAGACGGTGCTGCCGGATCCGCGGTCACCCCGCCAGCCCGACGGTGTCCATGACCGCTCGCAGCTGTGGTCACCGGATCCAGACGCCTGGACCGACGGGAACTGGGCGGGCCGCTCGATCGAGGGCACCGTGATCTACGAACTGCACGTGGGCACCTTCACGCCGCAGGGCACGTTCGACGCGGCGATCGAAAAGCTGGACTACCTAGTCGATCTGGGCATCGACTTCGTCGAGCTGATGCCGGTGAACGCGTTCGGCGGCACGCACGGATGGGGTTACGACGGCGTGCTGTGGTACGCCGTGCACGAGCCGTACGGCGGACCCGACGGGCTGGTCCGCCTCATCGACGCCTGCCACCGCCGCGGGCTGGGAGTGCTGATCGACGCGGTGTTCAACCACCTCGGCCCTTCGGGCAATTACCTGCCGCGCTTCGGCCCCTATCTGTCGTCGGGCAGCAATCCGTGGGGTGAGTCGATCAACATCTCCGGTCCCGACGCCGACGAGGTGCGCCGCTACATCCTCGACTGCGCGCTGCGCTGGATGCGCGACTTCCACGCCGACGGCCTGCGTCTGGACGCCGTGCACGCGCTGGTCGACACCACCGCCATCCACATCCTCGAGGAGCTGTCCGCCGAAACCGACGCGCTGGCCGAGGAATTGGGCCGCCCGCTGTCGCTGATCGCCGAGAGCGACCTCAACGACCCGCGGCTGATCACGCCGCGCGACCGCGGCGGCTACGGGATGACGGCGCAGTGGGACGACGACATCCACCACGCCATCCATGCCGCGGTATCTGGCGAACGCCAGGGCTACTACGGCGATTTCGGATCCCTGGAAGCGCTGGCTACCACACTCAAGAACGGCTACTTCCACGCCGGCACCTACTCGTCGTTCCGGCACCGTCGACACGGGCGGCCGCTGGACACGTCGTCCATCCCGGCCACCCGGCTGCTGGCCTACACGCTGACGCATGACCAGGTCGGCAACCGCGCGGTCGGTGACCGGCCGTCGCAGAACCTCACGTTCGGGCAGCTCGCCGTGAAGGCGGCGCTGGTGCTCACGTCGCCTTACACCGCAATGATGTTCATGGGCGAGGAATGGGGTTCGTCGTCGCCGTTTCAGTTCTTCAGCTCCCATCCGGAGCCCGAACTGGCCAGGGCCACCGCCGAGGGCCGCAAACGCGAGTTCGCCGAACACGGCTGGGACGCCGACGAGATTCCCGACCCTCAAGACCCGGAGACGTTCCTGCGCTCCAAACTGAAGTGGGACGAGGTCGACGACGGCGAGCACGGACGGCTGCGCCGGACCTATCAGCAGCTGATCGCGTTGCGGAACCACCACCCCGAATTCGCCGACCCGTGGCTGGACCATCTGCGGATCGATTACGACGAGGCCCGGCGCTGGCTGGTGATGCACCGCGGAGCGTTCGCGGTCGCGTGCAATCTCGGCGCCGAGCCCGTCGACGTGCCGGTCACCGGGGAGCTGGTGCTGGCGTGGGATGAGCCGACGATCGGCGCGAAAGGCACGCAGCTGCCGGGACATTCATTCGCGATCGTCAAGTCGCCGGCCCAGGCGACGTCTGACTAGAGCAGGAAGCGGTAGGCCGGCGAGCCGGGCTCGAGCGCCTCGACGTGGATGTCGGAGGCCTTCATCCGCTCCAGCAGGCCCTCGAGGTCGGCCGCCGAACTGAGTTCGATGCCCACCAGGGCCTCACCGGTCTCGCGGTTGTTGCGCTTGACGTACTCGAACAGCGTGATGTCGTCGCCCGGGCCGAGCACACTGTCGAGAAAGCGGCGCAGCGCACCGGGCTCCTGCGGGAAGTCGACGAGGAAATAGTGCTTGAGCCCGAGGTGCACCAGCGAGCGCTCGAGCACCTCCCCGTACCGCGACACGTCGTTGTTGCCGCCGGAAATCACGCACACCACAGTGGATCCCGGCTCGATGTCGGCCTCCATCAGCCCGGCCACCGACAGCGCGCCTGCGGGCTCGGCGATGATGCCCTCGTTCTGATAGAGGTCGAGCATCGCCGTGCACACCGCGCCCTCGTCGACCGTCGTGATCGACACCATGTCGCCGGCGGCGGCCAGCGCCGCGTAGGTCAACGTGCCCGCGCGGTTCACCGCGGCGCCGTCGACGAACTGGTCGACGTGCTCGAGGGTCACCGGCTCCCCGGCCGCCAAAGCGGCGATCATCGCCGCCGCACCCGCGGGTTCGATGCCGAGCACCGACGTGCCGGATGTCCGTTCGGCCAGATACGTCGTGATGCCGGCGATACAGCCGCCGCCGCCGACGGGCACGATCACCAGATCGGGTTCGTCGTCGAGTTGCTCGAGGATCTCGGCGGCGATGGTGCCCTGCCCCGCGATCGTGCGCAGGTCGTCGTACGGCGGCACCAACGTCGCGCCCGTGCGTGCGACGTCGTCCAGCGCCGCCGCGGCGGCTTCGTCGTAGGTCTTGCCGACCACGATCAACTCGATGAACTCCCGCCCGTGGTAGCGGATGCGGTCACGCTTCTGCTTCGGGGTCTTGCCGGGGACGTAGACACGGCCGTGGATGCCCATCGAGCGGCACGCCATCGCGAAGCCCTGGGCGTGGTTGCCCGCCGACGAGCAGACGACCCCGGCGGCGGTCTCCTCGGGAGACAGCTGCATCAGCATGTTGTGCGCGCCGCGCAGCTTGTACGAGCGCACGGGTTGCAGATCCTCGCGCTTGAGGTACACCGAGGCACCGATGGCATCCGAGAGCCGTTCGCTGAACTCCAGCGGGCTTTGCAGCACCACGCCGGAGATTCGCTGAGCCGCCTCGTCGATGTCCGCGGCGCGAAGGGGCTGCGGAGAACGCGGGCGAATACTCTGGCTCAGGTCAGCGGTCACCGCACAATGGTGCCACCAAGCTGCGCATATCGGCTAATCGGGGTCAACACGAACACCGGGATCGCACGATCGGTCTTCGTCTGGTACTCCGCGTAGTCGGGCCACGCCTTCACCGCGCGCTCCCACCAGAGGGCCTTCTCGTCGCCGAACACCTCGCGGGCCTCGTAATCCCTGGTGACGGCCCCGTCCTGCAACTGCACCCGCGGATGCGCCTTGACGTTGTGGTACCAGACCGGGTTCTTGGGCGCGCCCCCCAGCGACGCCACGATCGCGTACTGGCCGTCGTGTTCGACCCTCATCAGGGGCGTCTTGCGGATCTTTCCGGTCTTCGCTCCGACGGTGGTCAGCAGGACCAGCGGCTTGCCCTTCATCTCGACACCCTCGGTGCTGCCCGACGCCATGATCTGGTCGGCGTGTTCGCGCACCCAATCCCACGGGCTCGGTTCATAATCTCCGGAAAGTGGCATGTCACCCACCATAGGGGCGGCGAAAAACTCCGCGCCCTGACTCAGTGTTTCGGCTGGCCGAAATCTATGTTGCGAGCTATCGTGAACTCATGACCGTGCACGATGAAGTCAGCATCGCCGGTGTTCCCTGGCCGATGTACAAGGTGCTGTCCGTCGTGATCGGCCTGCTGGTGTTCGGGATCGTGATGATCGCCACGACGTCCGCGGCGCCCGCCGTGCTCGCTGGAGCGGCCACAGCCACGGTGACCTGGGTGGCCCTGCGTCCGTTTCAGCGAGCGGGTTAGCTCAGCTTTCGACCAGCCGGCGCAGCGTCGCGAGATCAGCGGCCACCGCGTCGGCGTCCGCCTCGAACTGCTCGTCGGTCATTCCGGGCTGTCGCCGCAGCGTGAACACCACCTCACAGCCGGCCTCGTCGACGCCGCCGGGAATCACCCGCAACGGGTTGTAGACCGCCTGTCCGGACGGCAACCGCACGACGTGATCGAGCACCCCGAACTCGTTCAGTGGCGAGAACTCGACCGTCACCCGTCCCATCGGTGAATCGGCCACCCACCCGTCGGCGCTGCGCCGCAACCCGCCCTCGGCGAGGCCGGCCGCCCACCGCGGCCAGGTTTCCGGATCGGCGGCGAACTCGTAGACCGCTTCGGCCGGGGCGTCGATCCACACGCCTGATGTGTCGGGTCTGCATGGCGTCGCCGTGACCCATCAGCCGCCGAGGCAGCCGGGCCCGAGTAAGGCCTTGAGGTCGCCCATCAACGCCGACGACGGCGTCACTCGCAGCGACGAATCCAGTTCCAGCGTGGTGATCCGCTCTCCGCTGACCAGCCGCAGATGAACCTGCGACGTGCCCGGGTGGCGGACGAGCACCTGTTTGAGCGCGCTGACCTTGTCGACGGTGCACTGCCGCGTCGGCAGGCTCACCGCCAGCGGCCGGTCCAGGACCGCGTTGGAGAAGTCCGGCACCACCAACTCGTTGGCGATCAGCGCGATCCTGTCGTCGCGGATGGCCACCCTGGAGCCGACCAGCACCACCGCGTCATCGGCGATCTCCGCGCCGAACGTGGAATATGTCTGCGGGAAGAACAACACCTCGATGCCGCCGGTGAGGTCCTCCAATTGCGCTGAGGCCCAAGGCAACCCGTTCTTGTTCACCCTGCGGTTCACCGAGGCGAGGATGCCGCCGACCCGCACCTGCGTGTCGTTGGGCACATCGCCGTCGAGGATGGCGGGAATGGGTGTGTCGACCTGGGCGGCCAGCAGGTGCGCGATGCCGTCGAGCGGATGCCCCGACACATACAGGCCGAGCATCTCGCGTTCGAGCGCCAGCTTGTGTTTGTCCTCCCACTCCTCGTCGGGCACCTTGATCGTGAACACCGCGTCCGTGGCGGTATCGGCGCCGCCGAACAGGTCGAACTGGCCCATCGCCTCGGCCTTCTTGGTGCCCAGCACCGACTCCACGGCGTCGGTGTGCACCAGGAACAACCCCTTGCGCGGATGCCCCAGCGAGTCGAACGCGCCGGCCTTGATCAGCGACTCGGTCACCTTCTTGGTGCAGGCCGCGATGTCGATCTTGTTCAGATAGTCGGAGAAGTCGACGAACTTGCCCTTGGCGGTACGCGTATTGATCAGTGACGCAACGACGTTCGCGCCGACGTTGCGCACAGCGCCCAAGCCGTAGCGGATGTCCTCGCCGACCGAGGCGAAGTTCATCGCGGACTCGTTGACGTCGGGCGGCAACACCGTGATCCCCAGCTTGCGGCAGTCGGCGAGGTACACCGCGGCCTTGTCCTTGTCGTCACCCACCGACGTCAGCAGCCCGGCCATGTACTCGGCCGGATAGTTGGCCTTGAGGTAGGCGGTCCAGTACGACACCAGCCCGTAGCCGGCAGCGTGAGACTTGTTGAACGCGTAGTCGGCGAACGGCAGCACGGTATCCCACAACGCCTTGATGGCGGCGGCGGAGAACCCGTTGGCCTTCATCCCCTCCGAGAAGCCCTCGTACTCCTTGTCGAGCACCTCACGCTTCTTCTTGCCCATTGCCTTTCGCAGAATGTCTGCTCGTGCCAGCGAGTAGCCGGCCACCTTCTGCGCGATGCGCATGATCTGCTCTTGGTAGACGATCAGGCCGTAGGTCTCGGCGAGGATGTCCCGCAGCGGTTCCTCGAGCTCGGGATGGATCGGTTTGATGGCCTGCTTGCCGTTCTTGCGGTCGGCGTAGTCGTTGTGGGCGTTCATGCCCATGGGGCCGGGCCGGTACAGCGCCAGCACCGCGACGATGTCCTCGAACCCGGTGGGTTGCATGCGGCGCAGCAGGTCACGCATCGGGCCGCCGTCGAGCTGGAACACGCCCAACGTGTCACCGCGCCCAAGCAATTGGTAGGTGGCCGGATCGTCCAGCGGCACCGAATCCAGGTCCAGGTCGACGCCCCGGTTGGCCTTGATGTTCTCCAGCGCGTCGCCGATGATCGTCAGGTTGCGCAAGCCCAGGAAGTCCATCTTCAGCAGGCCGATGGCCTCGCACGACGGATAGTCCCAGCCGGTGATGATCGCCCCGTCCTGCGGCCGTTTCCACAGCGGGATCGCCTCGGTCAGCGGTTCGCTGCTCATGATCACCGCGCAGGCGTGCACACCCGCGTTGCGGATCAACCCCTCCAGGCCGCGCGCGGTCTCGTAGATGGTGCGCACGTCGGGGTCGGTGTCGATCAGGCCACGGACCTCGGCGGCCTCCTTGTACCGCTCGTGGTTCGGGTCGGTGATGCCCGACAGCGGGATGTCCTTGGCCATGATCGGCGGCGGCAACGCCTTGGTGATCCGGTCGGCGATCGCGAAGCCGGGCTGGCCGTAGTGCACGCGGGCGGCGTCCTTCAGCGCAGCCTTGGTCTTGATGGTGCCGAACGTGATGACCTGAGCGACCCGGTCCTGGCCCCACTTGTCGGCGGCGTAGCGCACCATCTCACCGCGGCGCCGGTCGTCGAAGTCGATGTCGATGTCGGGCATCGACGCCCGTTCGGGGTTGAGGAACCGCTCGAAGAGCAGACCGTGTTCGATCGGGTCGATGTCGGTGATGCGCAGCGCGTACGCGACCAGCGATCCGGCCGCCGATCCCCGGCCGGGCCCGACGCGGATGTCGACCGAGCGCGCGTAGTTCACCAGGTCGGCCACGATCAGGAAGTACGACGGAAAGCCCTTCGCGCAGATCACTTCGATCTCGTAGGCGGCCCGGTCGACGTACTGCTGCGGCACGCCCGCGGGAAAGCGCCGCGCCAACCCGGCGTCGACCTCGTGGCGCAGCCACGACGCCTGGTCGTGGCCTTCCGGCACCGGGAACGTCGGCATCCGGTCCCGGGGTTCCCACACCTCGGCGTAGGACGAGACCCGTTCGGCGATCAGCAGGGTGGCGTCGCAGGCCCCGGGAAGCTGGTCGTCCCACAGGGCGCGCATCTCGGCCGCGGACTTGAGGAAGTAGCCGTCGCCGTCGAACTTGAACCGGTTGGGGTCCGACAGCGTCTTGCCGGTCTGCACGCACAACAGCGCCTCGTGGTTCTGGGCGGCGTCGCGGGTGACGTAGTGGCAGTCGTTGGTGACCAGCGGCGGGATGCCGAGCTTGCGGCCGATCTCGAGCAGCCCCTCGCGGACCCGCCGCTCGATGTCCAGGCCGTGGTCCATCAGCTCGAGGAAGTAGTTGTCGGGTCCGAAGATCTCCCGCCATTTGGCGGCGGCTTCCAGCGCTTCGCGGTCATGGCCGAGCCGTAACCGGGTCTGCACCTCCCCGGACGGACAGCCGGTGGTGGCGATGATGCCCGTCGCGTGTTCGGCGATGATCTCGGCGTCCATGCGCGACCACTTGCCCAACTGGCCCTCGAACGACGCCAGCGACGACAACTTGAACAGGTTGCGCAACCCGGTCGCGTTCTCGGCGACCATCGTCATGTGGGTATAGGCCCCGCTGCCCGAGACGTCGTCGCCCTTCTGGCTCGGATCGCCCCACAGGACGCGTTTGGTGTCGAACCTTGACGCCGGGGCGATGTAGGCCTCGACACCGATGATCGGCTTGATCCCGACTTCGGTGGCCGTGTTGTAGAACTCGCTGGCGCCGAACATGTTTCCGTGGTCGGTCATGCCGACCGCGGGCATCTCGAGCCGCTGCGCCTCGGCCAGCAGTGGCGTGATCTTTGCGGCGCCGTCCAGCATCGAGTACTCGGTGTGGTTGTGGAGGTGCACGAAGGACCGCGAAGACGAACCGCTCATAGGCAGGCCAGTCTATGACCGACCTCCGACACTTCTCGGCGTGTCGCGCTGCGTGTCTCTGGGCGGTCGGCCGATCCCCTAATTCGCGCTGGGGTTCGGCCATTCAAAGGCCGGACCGAGGGTGAGCGGACGGGTCTGCGGCGCTTCCTTCAGCAATCCGCCGACCAGGAGCCGATGTAGTTGCTTGGCAATTTTGGAGGTTTCGTCGGGCTGCTGCACGAAACTGGCGAAGAACCCCATGCCCCAGAACATGGCCGACAGCATGTCGGCGACCGCATTCGTGTCGGCGCCGCCGGGGATCTCCCCTCGCCGGACCCCGTCCTCGACCATCCACCGGTAGAACCCGGCCACCGCATCGGCGATGGGCGAGGCGCCGTCGCGCAGCGTGGGGCTGCGGTGCAGTTCCAGCCGCGACGCGATGACGAACCGCATGATCGACCCGTCGGACGCATCGCGCCTGCGGGCCGCGCTGACGAACGCCGTCAGCTGTTTCAGCAGGCCCCGCTCACGCTTGGCGACGTCGATGCAGCCGACGATGACGCCGTGTGCTTCGCTGATCAGCTCGTCGTAGATCTGCTCTTTGGTGTCGAAGTAGTAGTGCATCGTGGGGCGGCTGAACCCGGCGCGTTCAGCGATGGCCTGGAAGGTCGCCGCTTCGTAGCCGCGTTCGTTGATCACGTGGCGTGCCGCACGCAGGATGCTCGCGCGCGTCTCGGCAGAATCGGTACCGGTCGGTCGTCCACGTCTACGTCCGCCTGCTGCCGGCCGGCTCCGACAATCCACGAGCAAACGTTATGGCATTGCTGGACCAAGGTCAACAGCAACGACCATTCGAACGGGTTACAGGTTAGCTGGATCACCGGTCAGTGCGGGCGCCCGTCGATCGACGCGGGCGCGCCTCACCGCGTCGACGCTGAACACCCCCAGCGCCGCCCAGATGAGCCCGAATCCGAGCCAGCGCATCGGTGGCATCGGTTCGGCTCCGATGACGACGCCCCAGGCCATCTGCAGTGCCGGGTTCAGATAGAACAGCAATCCGAGCGTCACCAATGGCAGGCGTTGCGCGGCGGCGGCGAAGAGCAGCAACGGGATTGCCGTCACCGGCCCGGCCAGCAACAGCAGCATCGCGTGGCCGGCTCCGTGGTTGACGAAGTGCGCCTGGCCGGCGATCTGCAACCAGACCAGATAGCCGACCGCCACCGGCAGCCCCCACAGCGTTTCGACCGTCACGCTCACCCGCGGGTCGGCGTCGACCACCTTCTTGATCAACCCGTACAGACCGAACGACACGGCCAGCACCAGCGCGATGTACGGCGGCTCGCCGACCTCCGCGGTCAAGATGCCCACCGCGACGATCGCCAGGGCCAGCGCGAGGAGCTGCCAGGCGCCCAGCCGCTCACGAAAGATCACCATGCCCAACGCCACGCTGATCAGCGGGTTGATGAAGTACCCGAGCGCGGCGTCCACGACGTGTCCGTTGGTGACGGCCCAGATGTAGGTGCCCCAGTTGATTCCGATGAACGCCGCAGCCGCCAGCAGCTGCAGCCAGGTGCGTGCGCTGAGCCGGCGCAGGTCACCGAGTCGGCGGGCGACGGCGAGGACCACCAACAGGAACACCGCGCTCCACACGAAGCGGTGCGCCAGCACCTCGGTGGCGGTGGCAGGCAGCAGCAGCAGGAAGAACCCCGGGCACAGACCCCACCACACGTAAGCCCCGACCCCGAACAGCAGCCCGGACCGGCGGGGCTGGGTCACAGTTCGTGATTGCGCAGCACGTCGAGGGCGTGCTGCAGATCGGCGGGGTACGGGCTGGTGATCTCGACACGCCGGCCGTCGGCGGGATGCGCGAACGCCAACGACCGGGCGTGCAGCCACTGCCGCGTCAGGTCAAGCCGTTTCGCCAGGGTGGGGTCGGCGCCGTAGGTCAGGTCGCCGACGCAGGGGTGGTGCAGGGCCGCGAAGTGCACGCGGATCTGGTGGGTGCGCCCGGTTTCCAGCTCGATGTCGAGCAGGCTGGCGGCCTGGTGCGCCTCGAGGGTGTCGTAGTGGGTGATGCTGTGCCTGCCGTGCTCGGTGACGGCGAACTTCCAGTCGTGCCCGCGGTGACGACCGATCGGCGCGTCGATGGTGCCGCTGGACGGGTCGGGATGTCCCTGCACCAGTGCGTGATAGCGCTTTTCGACGGTGCGCTGCTTGAACGCCCGCTTCAGCGCGGTGTAGGCGCGTTCGGACAGCGCCACCACCATGACCCCCGACGTGCCGACGTCGAGGCGGTGCACGATGCCCTGACGCTCGTGGATGCCCGAGGTGCTGATGCGAAACCCCGCCGCGGCCAGCCCGCCGAGCACCGTCGGCCCGGTCCACCCGACGGTGGCGTGGGCGGCAACGCCGGGTGGCTTGTCGACAGCGACGATGTCGGCGTCCGAGTACAGGATCGACATGCCTTCGATCTCGACGGGCGTGTTCTCAACCGGCGCAGGCGGTTCCGGTAGCCGCACCTCCAGCCAGGCGCCGGCGGTCAACCTGTCGGACTTGCCGACCGGCGCGCCGTCGATGTTGATCCCGCCCTCCTCGGCCAGTGCGGCGACCGCCGTGCGCGACAGCCCGAGCAGCCGCGCCAGACCGGCGTCCACACGCATTCCCGCCAGCCCGTCGGGGACCGGCATCGAGCGGTCGGCCATCAGCCGCCTTCGTCGCCCGCGCGACGACGGCCGACGGTGTCGAAGTCGAATCCGAACAGCGACAGCACCACCAGCAGGATGGCCCCACCCACCACCGACGGGTCGGCCACGTTGAACACCGGCCACCACCCGATGGACAGGAAGTCGACCACATGACCGTGCAACGGCCCCGGCGAGCGGAAGAACCGGTCGACCAGGTTGCCCATCGCACCGCCGAGGATCATTCCGAGCCCGACCGCCCACCACGGTGACACCAGCCGCCGGCCCATCCAGATGATGCCGATCACCACACCGGTCGCGATCAAGGTGAGCACCCAGGTGTATCCGGTGGCCATCGAGAAGGCCGCCCCCGAATTTCGCACCAGGGTCCAGGTGACGGTATCGCCGATGATCGAGACCGGCTGACCGGGTGTCAGCAGCTTGACCGCAAGCACCTTGGTGACGATGTCGGTCGCCAACACCACCGCGGCGACGGTGAGCAGCAATCGCAGCCGTCGTTTCGGTGCAGGCAGCGCCGCCTCGCCGTCCGGCGTCACGGCACCATCACCCTCGTCGGTCATCGGCACAGCCTCCATCTCGCCGCCGGTGCGGCTGCGGGCCGACCCCGAGGTTTCATCAGTCACTCCCCCATCATTCCAAAGTTTCGATGAGGAAGAATTCGGCCCATGGCCCGCGTCGTCGTCGTCACCACCGGCGGCACCATCGCCACCAGTACCGGCGACGACGGCATCATGCGTCCGACGCGCACCGGGGCCCAGCTGACCTCGGGTCTCGACGTCGAGGTCGTCGATCTGATGTCCGTCGACAGCTCCGAGTTGACCCCCGCCGACTGGGACCGGATCCGCGCCGCCCTGCCCGGCGATGCCGCCGGTGTGGTGATCACCCATGGCACCGACACCATGGAGGAGACGGCGCTGTGGTTGGAGCTCACCTACGACGGCGCCGTGCCGGTGGTCCTCACCGGCGCTCAGCGCAGCGCTGACGCGCCCGATGCCGACGGACCGGCCAATCTTCGCGACGCGCTGACGGTGGCGGGCAGCCCGGCGGCGTCCGGCATGGGTGTGGCGGTGAGCTTCGCGGGCACCGTCTGGCAGCCGCTGGGGTTGCAGAAGGTGGCCACCGGCGGGCGGCAGTGTTTCGAGGGCCGGGCGATCGGGGCCGTGGCCGACGGAGCTCTCACCCTGCACACCCCGAAAGAGCGCCCGTTTCTCGGCGCTCTGTCGGCCGCGGCCGCGCCGAGGGTCGACATCGTCGCCACATATCCCGGCGCGGATGCGGTCGCGCTGGACGCATGTGTGGCCGCAGGAGCCCGGGGAATCGTGCTCGAGGCGCTGGGCGCCGGCAACGCCGGACCGGCGGTGATCGACGGGGTCCGACGGCACATCGGTGCGGGCGTCGCGGTGGCGGTGTCCACCCGGGTCCCGGGTGGGCGGGTCACCGCGAGCTACGGGCCCGGCGCGGAACTGGTCGCTGCGGGCGCCGTTGTGGTGCCGCGGTTGCGGGCTCCGCAGGCCAGGGTGCTGCTGATGGCGGCGCTGGCCGCCGAATACCCCGTCCCCGATGCCTTCGCCCGCTGGGGCTGATAGAGAGGAACGGTGACTGTTCGTTACGTCGCCGTCGGGCTCCTCGGCCTGGCCCTGACCGGGGCTCCGGTCGCGGCGGCCCAGCCGGGTCCCGACGACGACATCCGCGACTACCCCGTCGCACAAGGCCGGTACAGCACGCCCGACGACTTCTATCACGTCTTCTTCAAGACACCCGACGGCCGCTCCTGCGGCATCGGACCGAACGGCGGTCCGGTCGGCTGCGATGCCGTGCCGGACGGTGCGCCGCCGGGCACCAACCAGACGGTCGTCAACAGCTGGGCGCCCGCGGAGTACCGCCACTCCGACAGCCGAACGTTCACCAGGGACGTGGACGTCCTGCCCGTGGGGTACCGGCTGGAGAACTGGGGTGCGACCTGCGCGGTCGAAGACCCGGGTGTGGTGCGCTGCGAGACGTACAACTCGCACGGGTTTCGTCTGGCCGCCGACTACGGCGAGCTCTGGTAGCGGCTGAGCTCCTCGAGGTAGTCCGCCCAGTCCAGGCTGTCGACCGGGTTGGCGCGGGCGATGTCGGCGCAGTCGTCGGGAAACGTGCGCGCCACGCCGGGCCCGCTGCTTCGGGTCTCGAAGCGCACGGTCATCACCCCGTGTCCGGCGCCCTGGATCCAGCCGTGCCCGTGCTCGGTGTGGGTCACGTCGTCGCCGACGCGCCAGGCCGGCGGGGTCGCGGCGGCGTCGGTCAGCGTCGGCGGCAACTCGGTGTCCGACACCTCTTCGGCGACCAGGTCCAGGTCCGGGAACAGCGATTCCTGACGCACTTCCGAAAGACCCGAAAACCCAACGCCGACAAGGCGAATCGGCCCGATCTCGACAGGGTCGAGGAGCAACCGCCGTGCCGTGGCGATCAGGGTGGCCGCGTCGACGGTGGCGTACGGCAGGGTGGCGGAGCGGGTGAGGATGCTCATGTCGGACTTCCGCAGCTTGACGGTGACGGTGCGGGCCCCGCGGCCGTCCTTCTCCAACCGGGTGTGCGCGTGTTCGCCGATCGTGGCGACCGCCTCGCGCAACTGATCGAGGCTGATCAGGTCGGTGGGAAAAGTGGACTCGGCGCTGATCTGCTTGGCGGGCGCGTTCTCGGCGACGGGCCGCTCGTCGATGCCCTGGGCGAGGCGGTGCAGCGCGGGCCCGACGGTGGCGCCGAGGATGTTGGCGGCTTCGGCGTCGCTCAGCGCGGCGAATGCCCCGATGGTCTCGATGCCGAGCCGGTGCAGCTTCTCCTCGGCGACCGGCCCGATGCCCCACAGCCGACGCACCGGCAACCCGTTGAGCAGCGCCCGTTCCTCGGCGCGGCGCACGACCCGGATGCCGTTCGGCTTGGCGAGGTCGGAGGCGATCTTGGCGACCTGCTTACCCGATCCGGCGCCGACGGAGGCGACCAGCCCGGTCTCGTCGAGCACCCTGGCCTTCAGCGCCCTGCAGAACTCCTCGACCTCGTCGCCGGAGGCCCCTGCGAGCTCGGCGGGCTCGCCGAACGCCTCGTCGAACGAAAGCTGTTCCAGCACAGGGACCATCGTGCGGACGGTGTCGAAGACCCGGCGGCTGGCGACCCCGTACACCACGCCGCGCGGCGGCAACACCACGGCGGAGACGCCGACCAGCCGGCGCGCCTGGTGCATGGGCATCGCTGATCGCGCGCCGAACACCCGCGACTCATAGCTTGCGCCCGCGACGACGCCCCGGCCGCCCAGCCCGCCCACCAGGACCGGCCGCCCGCGCAGCGTAGGGCGGGTCAGCTGCTCGACCGACGCGAAGAACGCGTCCATGTCGAGGTGCAGCACCCAGCGACCCTCCACATCTGAGGATGCTATTGCGCCGTGACATCCTGTCGGGGTGGCTAGGGATGAGGTGGCGATCACCGACGGCACCATCCGGCTCGGCCAGTTCCTCAAGCTCGCCGGGCTGATCGAGTCAGGCGCCGACGCCAAAGGTGTGGTCGCGAACGGTTTGGTCACCGTCAACGGTGAGGTCGAGCGCCGACGCGGCAGGAAACTGCAGGTCGGCGACGAGGTGTCGATCGCCGGGCGCACCGCGGTGGTCACCAGCTAGGTCTCGCGCATCTCCCGAACGTGCTCGTGTGTTCGAGATTCTCCGAAATTTTCGAGCACACGCGCACGTTCGGCGAGTGCTCACGACTTGGTCACACGCACCATCTTCACCGGGTAGCCGTTACCGATCGTTCCTGTAACGGTGTCGCCGTCCACGCGCAGTGCGCCACGCTGCATATCGAGTCTCAGTTCCCCTCCGGACTCCAATTGGAAGTCCAAGGCCAGGATTTCATTGGCGATCAGTTCACGGAACTCATCGCGCCATCCAGCCGGCAACTCCGGGACCTGCAACCGGACGCGTACGCGATCTCCAATGTCGAATCCGGCGCGCCGGCGGGCCTCCTGGAGTTCGCGGATCATGTCACGGGCCCACCCCTCGGCTTCCAGCTCCGGCGTCACCGTCGCGTCCAGCACCACCAACCCGGACCCGTCGGGCAGCGCCGCGGTGTGGTCCGGATCGGCGGCCACCAGCCGCGAGCTGTACTCCTCGGGTCGCAGCACCGCCGGACCCGCGGTCAGCGTGCCGTCGGGGTTCGCGACGGCCTGCCCTGCCTTCACCGCCTTGATCGCGGCCTGCACGTCCCTGCCGAGCCGCGGCCCGGCCACCTTCGCGTTGACCGTGAGCTCGAAACGGCCGTAGGCCGCGATGTCGTCGGTGAGCTCCACCGCCTTGACGTTCAGCTCGTCGGCGATGAGATCGGTGAAGGGTTGCAGCCGTTGCGGGTTGTCCACCGCCACCGTCAGTTTCGGCAGCGGCAGCCGCACCCTCAGCTTCTTGGCCTTCCGCAGCGACGAGCCCGCGGAGGCCACCTCGCGAACCTGGTCCATCGCAGCCACCAGCTCGGGGTCGGCGGGCAGCAGATCCGTTTCCGGCCAGTCGGTCAGGTGCACCGACCGTTCGGCGGTCACGCCGCGCCAGATCATCTCGGTGGTCAACGGCAGCAGCGGTGCGGCCAGCCGGGCGGTGACCTCCAGCACGGTGTGCAGTGTGTCGATCGCGTCGGGATCCTCGTCCCAGAACCGCGACCGTGACCGACGGACATACCAGTTCGTCAACGCGTCGGTGAACTGGCGCAGCTGGTTGCACGCGCCGGAGATGTCGCAGACGTCCAGGGCCTCGGTGAGGTCGTCGCGCAGCGCGGCGAGCTTGGCCAGGATGTAGCGGTCCAGCACGTGTGTCGAGTCGGTCCGCCACGTGCCCCGCTTCGGCGCGTACAGGCACAGGAACGTGTAGGCGTTCCACAGCGGCAGCTGCACCTGGCGCACGCCCTCGCGGATGCCCTGCTCGGTGACGATGAGGTTGCCGCCGCGCAGGATCGGCGAGGCCATCAGGAACCAGCGCATCGCGTCGGAACCGTCGCGGTCGAACACCTCGGTGACGTCCGGGTAGTTGCGCAGCGACTTGCTCATCTTCTGCCCGTCGCTGCCCAACACGATGCCGTGTGCCACACAGGTTTTGAACGCCGGCTTGTCGAACAACGCCGTGGCCAGCACGTGCAGCGTGTAGAACCAGCCGCGGGTCTGGCCGATGTACTCGACGATGAAGTCGCCGGGGAAATGCGCCTCCTGGGTGACGGTTGCTCCGCCTTCTCCCGCCTGCCTCCCCAAGAACCAGTCGCGGTTCTCGAACGGATAGTGCACCTGCGCGAACGGCATCGAGCCGGAGTCGAACCACACGTCGAGGACATCGGGGATGCGCCGCATCGTGGCACGGCCGGTCGGGTCGTCGGGGTTGGGCCGGGTCAACTCGTCGATGTAGGGCCGGTGCAGGTTGTCCGGGCGCACCCCGAAGTCGCGCTCCAGCTCGTCGAGGGTGCCGTAGACGTCGATGCGCGGATACGCCGGATCGTCGGACTTCCACACCGGAATCGGTGTGCCCCAGTAGCGGTTTCGCGAGATCGACCAGTCCCTGGCGCCGGCCAGCCACTTGCCGAACTGCCCGTCCTTGACGTGTTCGGGATACCACGTGATCTGCTGGTTCAGCTCGACCATGCGGTCGCGGAACTCGGTGACCTTGATGAACCAGGACGACACCGCCCGGTAGATCAACGGGTTTCGGCATCGCCAGCAGTGCGGGTAGGAGTGGTCGTAGGTCTCATGGCGCAGCAGCACGGCGCCGTTGACCGCTGCGGGCCCTGCCTGGTTCTTCAGGTCGCGGATGATCTGCGGGTTGGCGTCGAAGACGTGTTGGCCGGCGTAATCGGGCACGGTCTCGTCGAAGCGGCCTTTGGCGTCGACCGGCGTGACGGCGACGATGCCCGCGGCCTGAGCGGTGGCCATGTCGTCCTCGCCGTAGGCCGGTGACATGTGGACGATGCCGGTGCCGTCCTCGGTGCTGACGAACTCGGCGGGCAGCACTTGAAATGCGTTGTGCGCCTCGTCGTCGTCGACGAAGTACGCAAACGGTGGCAGGTAGTGCGCGCCGAGCAGGTCGCGGCCCGCGATGGTGTCCAGCACCTCGGGCTCCTCGCCGAGTTCGCGCGCGTACGCCGCGAGCCGCGCCTGGGCCAGCACGTACCGTCTGCCGTCGGGCCCCTGGACGTGGACATAGGTGACGTCCGGGTTGACGGCGACGGCCTGGTTGGACGGCAGCGTCCACGGCGTGGTGGTCCAGATCAGCAGGTAGGCCCCTTCGAACGGGCCGTCGGTGACCTTCAAGCCGACGGTGATCGCAGGGTCCTGCCTGCTCTGGTAGACGTCGTCGTCCATGCGCAGCTCATGGCTGGACAACGGGGTCTCGTCGTTCCAGCAGTACGGCAGCACCCGGTTGCCCTCGTAGGCAAGACCCTTGTCCCAGAGCTGTTTGAACGCCCAGATCACCGACTCCATGAAGCCGAGATCCAGCGTCTTGTAGTCGTTGTCGAAGTCCACCCAGCGGGCCTGGCGGGTGACGTACGCACGCCATTCGTCGGTGTACTTGAGCACCGACGCCCGGCAGGCCTCGTTGAACTTCTCGATGCCCATCTCTTCGATCTGGGCCTTGTCGGTGATGCCGAGCTGGCGCTGCACCTCGAGTTCGGCGGGCAGGCCGTGGGTGTCCCAGCCGAACCGGCGCTCGACCTTGTAGCCCCGCATCGTGCGGTACCGCGGCACGATGTCCTTGACGTACCCGGTGAGCAGGTGCCCGTAGTGCGGCAGGCCGTTGGCGAACGGCGGGCCGTCGTAGAACACGTATTCCGGCGCATCGGCACGTCGGGCGATGCTCGCCCGGAACGTGTCGTCACGCTCCCAGTGATCGAGGACGTCGATTTCGAGCGCCGGGAAGTCCGGCGCTCCGCTGCTCGGCTTCGGATAGGCGGTCACGGTGATGCGTTGTCTCCTGTGCCACAAGATCCAGGCACGGGGACGACGTCGCGCGGTACGCGAGCGCCGCGGTACCACCCCGCTTGCGCACTCGATGTGCGCCGCTCACTTCGGGCGATGACGGGCCCACCCGTTCGGTTCTACTGGGCTGGTTCAGCTGTTCTTCCGAAGACTCCCCGGTGATGGCCGGATCGACGCCGATGGCCCGATTCTAATCGTCAGAACGGCGGCAGCGCGTCCGAGGTCATCTCGTAGAGGGCCAGCGGGAACTGCTCGCTGAGTTCGGTGATCGTATGCGGGGCGAACCGGCTGGTGTCATACCACCAGTCGATGTGGACGTCGCCGTCGGCGCGGTACACCCGCACCTCGAGCATGTGGCCCAGCGCCGACGGCGTCTCCTGGACCGATTCGGCACCGTCGCCCACCGCACCGATGTGGTTGAAGTACACCTCCGAGGGCGCCGACGAGACGCTTTCGGAGCCGGCCGCCAGTGCGCGGTGCACGCCGGCGAGAACTTCGGTGGAGGTCGCATGCCGCGCTGTGACGCAGGCCAGCGGCACCGCATCCAGCAGTGGCCCTCGTCCGCTTGCGAGGTCGACCGCGACCACGCCTTCGCCGAGGGTGCGGGCGATCGTGCGGGTCAACGCGCCCAACAGGATCTCGTCCGAGGGCAGGTCCAGCCACTCGGTGGCGCCGTCCAACTCCGCCGTCAGCTCGCTGCTGGGGGGTGTGGAGACCTTCGCCATGGCGGCGGGGCGGGCGGGATCGGCGATGTCCGGCGGATCGTAGTCCGCGATGCTGATCATTGCCAGAGCAAAATCTCCGAGCGTGTGCCGAACCTGTGCCGTCGGCCTGTCCAGGGAGGGAGCAACCATGGGCATCAAGATAGCCCACATGTCCCAAATTTGGGAGAGACCTCCCAAAACTGTGACGGCAGTGTCAATTAAGGCAACCATTTCCAGTTTGCGGGTGGCACTGCCCAATGCCGAGAGATTGGTCTAAGGTATGGGGGTGCCCAGGACGGATGAGAACGGCAGACAGCTGAAGGCCCTGCTCGACTATCTCCTCGACGGAGAGGTCGAAGCAAAGGAGATCTACGACGCGCTTGGCACCTCCAGCAGCACGTACTACCGGCGTATCAAGGAATCCGACTATCCAGACGCCGAAGAGCTGCGAAGAGTCGCCGATAGGTTCGGCCTCAGCTATCCGGATTTGCAGATCAGGTTCGGCTTGATGAGCCGGCAGGAGGTCTGGAATTACGTCGAGTCCCCCGCATTCACCGTCACCGCTGTCCGGGAAGCGAAAGCAACCAGTAAATCGCGCCCGCCCAAACTGTCAGAACTCAAGCCGCGGAGTGACGCGCCCCCGCTGTAGCCCTATACTTTGCTGAGTACACTGCGGCCCAAAGGCGACTCGAATGGCTCTGGCAACTCTCATCGTGATTACGCTTTGCTGTATCGCGTGGAGCCTGTGGATTCGACGCCTCACGTGGTCGTCGCGTTGGGAGTTTGCGGCAACCCTCAATATCGCTTTGCAGGGCGGGGCTGTCCTGCTGATGTCGCCCTGGGCCTCCGAGACCGTCGGCGTCGTGCTGCACACCCTCACGGGCAAATACAACCTCGAGGACTACATCGGTCACGACCTCTACATCGTGGCCGCCTCGGCCGTGGTGTACAACACCCTCGGTAGGCTCCAGGACGATCACGACCTGCAGCGATCGTTCAAGCAGTTCGTCGAGATGCCCGCGACGTTGTGCATCCCGCTGCTGCTGGTCACCTTCACGCTCGGCAACGGCGCCAAGATCTATGCCGCCGACCTCTTCACGGTGCCGACCGACTTCTGGCTCAACATGTACTGGCTGCTGCTGTGCGCCACCCTGATCTACTTGCTGGGCTACGGTGCGCGGGCGCTGCTGGTGCTGCGTCGGGACCCGCGGTCCCGCAAGGTTGCCAACATTTACCTCGTCGCGTCCGCCTCGGGCGTGGCCGCCTGTCTGGCCCGCCTTGCCACGGCTTTCATTCCTCAGTTGCAGGCGTGGGACAACGGTTCAGTGCTGGTGTGGGTGTTCGCCTGTGGCTGCGGCGCCGGGTTCGCGATCACCTCGGCCGAATCGTGGCGCAACAAGACCAAGTGGTTCACCAGCGCCAGCCACTGACGGGCTAGCCCGCGACGGGCTTGGGCACCGGGTAGTACGGCGCACCGAACGACGGCACCGTCTCGTAGCCGCGCCTGCGCGCGCGGGCGGCGTCGCGCCGAATCAGTGCCCCCAGCCCCGCGAACGTGATCTGGTCGAAGAGCATTCTGGTGAGCAGCCGGTTGTGCACGAAGCCGAACGACAGTCCGGTCGACGGGTCGGCCCAGCCCACCGAGCCGGCCAGCCCGGCGTGCCCGAAGCCCGGCAGGAACCCGGGCGGGAACGGCACCGAGTGATAGCCCAGGTGAAAACTCAACGGCACGAAGATGTTCCGGTCCGGCCACAACACCGGCTTCCCGGTCAGGCCCGCGACACGCTCCTGGGAGAGGAACTGGGTGCCGTCGATGCGGCCGCCGTTGGCGATCGCGCCGTACATCTTCGCCAGGCCCCGCGCGGTGGCCACCCCGTTGGCGGCAGGGATCTCGGCGTCCAGGAACGGTGTGTCGCCCTGCACGACGGCTTTCATGCCCGGGAAGTACATCGAGCCGAACATGCCGGAGATGCCCAGCGCCGCCACCCGGGGGGCGACGAAGTTGAAGATCGGATTGGCCATCGTGCCCTGCGGCGCCAGAATCTGCGCGGCGCGGGTGGGTGACTCCACCGGCGGCCGGCCCAGGTGCAGCCCGTCGGTGTTGAGCGGCTCGGCGAGCTCTTCGCGGATCAGATCGCGCATGCCCTTGCCGGTGACCGCGCGTCCCAGCCCGGACATCAGCCAGCCGTAGGTCAGCGCGTGGTAGGCCTGATGGCCGTACAGCAGCCGGCTCACCGGTGCGGCGGCGACGCGCTCCTCCATCGCCTGGTGGTCGAGCAGCTCGGCCTTGGTGCAGCCGTTGAGGTGTGACAGCCCCGCGCGGTGCTGCATCACCTCGCGCACCGTGATGGCCGCCTTGCCCTTCGCGCCGAACTCCGGCCAGTACGCGGCGACCGGCCGGTCATAGTCGATCAGGCCGCGATCGGCCAGCCGGTGGATGACGGTCGAGGCCATGCCTTTGGTGACGGAGAAGACCATGGCGCCGGTGTCGGCCGTCCAGTACTCGGTGCCGCGGCGGTCGGAGTACCCGGTCCACACGTCGACGACGGGCTCGCCGTGCAGGTAGACCGACAGGGCGCCGCCGCCGAACCTGCGGCCGGGGAACAGCTGCGAGAAGGCGCGCAGGCTGCACGCGAAGTTGGAGTCCGCAGCGCCCTGGATACCGTGCGGGAGCGCGGCGCTGCGCTCCCGATTATTGACGTACGCCACAATGCTTTGAATTTACCTGGTGCCCCGGCAAATAAACCAGGCGTTACCCATTTGTTAGGTCAGCGCAGTTCAGCGGCGTCGAGAAGCCGTTGCGCAGCAAGCGCGGGCGTGAGCTCGCCGGCCTTGACTTGGCGCTCGACCTCACTGCGGATTTCCTTTACTGCCGGATGTGACAGCACACGGTCCAGCACGGCGTCGCGGACCATCGACCACGTCCAGTTCACCTGCTGTGCCCGCCGGCGGGCCTCGAACTCCCCCGCCTCGGTGAGCACCTGACGGTGTTTGAGCACGGTGTCCCACAACTCGGCGAGGCCGACGCCTTCCAGCGCGCTCATGGTCAGCACCGGTGGTCGCCAGACCGTCTCGCGCGGATAGATCAGCCGGATCGCCTGGCCGAGCTCACGGGCGGCGGACCTGGCCTCCACGGCGTGCTCGCCGTCGGCCTTGTTCACCACGACGATGTCGGCGAGTTCGAGCACCCCTTTCTTGATGCCCTGCAACTGATCTCCGGTGCGCGCCAGGGTCAGGAACACGAACGTGTCCACCATGTCGGCGACCGTCACCTCGGACTGCCCGACGCCGACCGTCTCGACGAGGATCACGTCGAAGCCGGCGGCCTCCAGCAGCACGATGGTCTCCCGGGTCGCCTTGGCGACCCCGCCGAGCGTGCCCGACGTGGGCGACGGGCGGACGTAGGCGTCGGGGTGCACCGCCAGCCGGGCCATCCGGGTCTTGTCGCCCAGGATCGATCCGCCGGTGCGGGTGGACGACGGGTCGACGGCCAGCACCGCGACACGGTGGCCCTGCTCGATGAGGTACATGCCCAGCGCCTCGATCGTGGTGGACTTGCCGACGCCGGGCACCCCGGTGATGCCGACGCGGATCGCGTTCCCGGCCTTCGGTGTCAGCTCGAGCAGCAGCTGCTGAGCCTGTTCACGGTGATCGGGCCGGGTGGATTCGACCAGGGTGATCGCCTTCGCCAGCGCAGCGCGATCCCCCTTGACGATGCCCGCCGCAAGCTCGGTGGCGACCATTTAGCTCAGCTGGTATCCCAACCGCTCGGCCAGCTTGTTCAGCAGGCCGATCGCGGCGTCGGCGATCACGGTGCCCGGCGGGAAGATCGCCGTCGCACCCGCGGCGTAGAGCTCCTCGAAGTCGCCGGGCGGGATCACGCCGCCGACCACGATCATGATGTCGGGCCGGCCGACCTCGGCCAGCGCCTCACGCAGCGCGGGGACCAGCGTGAGGTGGCCGGCGGCCAGCGACGACACCCCGATCACGTGGACGTCGTTGTCGGCGGCCTGGCGCGCCACCTCGTCCGGGGTGGAGAACAGCGAGCCGACGTCGACGTCAAAGCCGATGTCCGCGAACGCCGTTGCGATGACCTTCTGTCCGCGGTCGTGGCCGTCCTGACCCATCTTGGCCACCAGGATGCGCGGCCGGCGCCCGTCGAGCTCGGCGAACTTCTGGACCAACTCGCTAGCGCTTGAGATGTTGCTGACCTTTCCGACTTCGTCGCGGTAGACCCCGGCGATGGTACGGATTTCGGCCTGATGGCGCCCCCAAACCCGCTCCAGCGCGTCCGAGATCTCGCCGACGGTTGCCTTCGCGCGGGCGGCGTTGACCGCCAGCTCGAGCAGGTTGCCGCCCGACTTCGAGTCATCCGATTCCGCGGCACGGCTCAGTGCCTCCAGCGCGGCGTCGACCTCACGCTGATCGCGGTCGGCCTTCAGCTGCGCCAGCTTGGCGAGCTGTTCGGCGCGCACCCTGCTGTTGTCGACCTTGAGCACCTCGATCTCGTGGTCCTCGTCGACCTGGTACTTGTTGACGCCGATCACCGGCTGGGCACCGGAGTCGATGCGCGCCTGGGTGCGTGCGGCCGCCTCCTCGATGCGCAGCTTGGGGATGCCGTCGCTGATCGCCTGTGCCATGCCGCCATGCTCGTCGACCTCGCGGATGTGCTCGCGGACCTTCTCCACCAGCGCCTGGGTCAGCGCCTCGACGTAGTAGGAGCCGCCCCACGGGTCGATCGGCCGGGTGGTCCCGGATTCCTGGGCCAACAGCAGCTGCGTGTTACGGGCGATGCGGGCCGAGAAGTCCGTCGGCAACGCCAGCGCCTCGTCGAGCGCGTTGGTGTGCAGCGACTGGGTGTGGCCCTGGGTGGCCGCCATCGCCTCGATGCAGGTGCGTGCGACGTTGTTGAACGGGTCCTGAGCGGTCAACGACCACCCGGAGGTCTGCGAATGTGTGCGCAGTGAAAGGGATTTCGGATTCTTCGGTTCGAACCGGGCGACCAGCTCGCTCCACAGCATCCGCCCGGCGCGCAGCTTGGCGACCTCCATGAAGAAGTTCATGCCGATGCCCCAGAAGAACGACAGCCGCGGCGCGAACTTGTCGATGTCCAGACCGGCGTCCAGGCCTGCCTTGATGTACTCCACGCCGTCGGCCAGCGTGTAGGCCAGCTCCAAATCCGCTGTGGCACCGGCTTCTTGGATATGGTAGCCGGAGATCGAGATCGAGTTGAACTTCGGCATCCTGGCGCTGGTGTAGGCGAAGATGTCGGAGATGATCCGCATCGACGCCTTGGGCGGGTAGATGTAGGTGTTGCGGACCATGAACTCTTTGAGGATGTCGTTCTGGATGGTCCCCGCCAGCTTCTCCGGCGACACCCCCTGCTCCTCGGCGGCCACCACGTACAGCGCCAGGATCGGCAGCACGGCGCCGTTCATGGTCATCGACACCGAGACCGCCGACAGGTCGATGCCGTCGAACAGCTGGCGCATGTCCAGGATGGAATCGATTGCCACGCCGGCCATTCCGACGTCGCCCTGAACCCGTGGATGGTCGCTGTCGTAACCGCGGTGGGTGGCCAGGTCGAACGCCACCGACAGGCCCTTCTGGCCGGCCGCCAGGTTGCGGCGGTAGAACGCGTTGGATTCCGCGGCGGTGGAGAACCCGGCGTACTGGCGGATGGTCCACGGCTGGTTGACGTACATGGTCGGGTACGGCCCGCGGATGTAGGGCGGCTCGCCCGGGAAGGTGTCCAGCGGGTATCCGGCTGCCACGGCCGCGTCGCGGTCGGCGCCGACGTAGACCGGCTTGACGCCGATGCCCTCGGGGGTCTCCCAGGTCAGTTGCTCCCCGGTGTACCCGTGGGCCGCGGCCGCCGCCTCGATGTGCGATGCCACGTCGGCGGGCGTCGGCGGAGCGGGGCTCCGTTCGGGGCGCAACGGCACGTCGGCGAAGCTGGCGATGTCTGTCGCGGCCGCCCCGGCGACATCGTTGACGGTCATCTCAGGCCCCCAATCTGGTGAGCAGGTCCGACAGCACGCTGACCGCGTCGATCTTCGCCGTCAGGTAGCCGTCCGGTTTCGAATCCGCCTCGGCCACCGCCTTTTCCGGCCCGGCGAGCAGCACGTGCGAGACGCCGGCTCGGCGGGCGGCGTCGACGGCCGCGGAGGCTTCGGTCGCGTACCGCGCGTCGGTGCCGCAGATCACCGCGACGGTGGCCGACTGTGCCTCGTCGGTGTCGGTCACCGCTTCGATGCCGCCGGACGCCAGCAGGTTGGTCGCGAACGTGGTTCGGGTGTTGTGCTCGGCCAGCGGGCCCAGCGGCAGCAGTTGCACCCGCGGCCTGGCGCCGGTCTTCTCCAGGAACGCGTCCGAGCGGTCCCGCAGCGCCTCGAACCCGGCCGCGTAGCGGGCCACCCCCGGCAGCGACTCCCCTAGCGGCAGCGGAGGTTCGGCCAGGTTCGGATATTCGTTGACCCCGGTGATCGCGGTGCGGCGATGCGCGATGTCCGTGGCGCGCTGCACTGCCACCTCGGTGATCTGCTCGACGACGTAACTCTGCGCGGTCTGGAACCCGCCGCGCGACTCGATGTCCTGGAACTGCTTCCAGGCCTGTTCGGCCAGCTGGTCGGTGAGGTCTTCGACGTACCAGGAGCCGCCCGCCGGGTCGAGCACCCGGCCGACATGGGACTCCTCGATGAGCAGCAGCTGGGTGTTTCTCGCGATGCGGCGGGCGAAACTGGCTGAGGTGCCGGGGAATCCGCCGACGATCGCGACGTCGAACGGATACACCTGCACGGTGTCGGCGCCGCCGACGCCCGCGGCGAAGGCCGCCAGCGTGGTGCGCAGCATGTTCACCCACGGATCGCGCTTGGTCATCATCGGCAGCGACGTCACCGCGTGCAACGTCGCCGCCCCGGCACGGGCCGCATTGCCGGCGCCGACCACCTCGGCCACCCGCGCCCACAGTTGCCGCGCCGCGCGCATTTTCGCGATCGTCATGAATTGGTCGTCGTCGGCGGCCAGCCGGAAGCTGATCTGCCGCACGGCGTCGGCACCGGTGACACCGCCCTCGGCGAGCAGCCGCAGATACGTCACCGCGGCCGCGACGCTGCCCGCCAGTTCCCACGAGGCGTTGGCGCCGATGTTGTGGAAGGCCGGGCCGTCCACCGTGATGGCGCGCACGTGCCCGTCGTGGCCGGTGATCTCAGCCGCCATCTTCACGACGTCGGTGACGGCGGCAGCGGGACGACCGCTCACCGCAGCGGTCAACGGATCGGCGCCCAGGTCCAGCGACAGCCGCGAACGCTGGTCGTCGTCGAAATCGGCCACCAGCTCGAGCACCGCGTCGGCGGCCGCGACGTAATCGCGTCCCGCGTCGAGCACCACCGGCACCAGGTCGAGGAACACGCCGTCCAGCAGCCGGTCCAGCTCGGCCGCGGGCACACCGCCGGGCTCGCCGATCTTGAGCACCAGGCTGCTGACCCCTTCGGTCAGCGCGAGCAGCAGCGCACCGTTCTGCTGCCCGGCCGCGGCGGATCCGTTGGCCGGAAACGCCTCGGCCACCTTCCATCCCGCCTTGACGTCGCGCAGCGCATCCCCGCCGCGCGCGTAGGGCCACTGGCCGGGCAGCGGATGCTCGGCGATCGCGTCGAGGCTGGTGTAGAGGGGCCGGATCGGGAAGCCTTCATAGGTCGGCGAGTCCAGCAGCCGCTCCGGCTCGGCCGGCAGATCGGCGGGATCCCGTCGGGTGGTCTTTGCCAGCACCCCGGCCACAGAAGAGCGCCAACGCTGGAGATCGGCTTCGATCGCAGTGGATTTCTGCACGCCATCAGGCTAAATGATCGCCCTTCGACCGTTGTCCGCCGGGCAGCCGACTCGCGCCGGCGCTGACCGGGAGGGCGCCCGGGGTTCCGTACTCTTGGTAGGCGTGAACACCGTCGTCAGAACCCTGCGCGCGGTCCGCGCGGCCGTGATCGCCACGGCGGCCGGCCTGCCCAGGCGGCGCGTGGTCACGATCGGCACCGTGATTGTGATTCTCGTCGCATTCGCGCTGTTCGTGCCGCTGCCGACGGCGGTGCAGCTGCGCGACTGGGCCACCTCGGTCGGGCCGTGGTTCCCGCTCGCGTTTCTCGGCGCCCACATCGTCGTGACCGTCTTCCCGTTTCCGCGCACGGCGTTCACGCTGGCTGCGGGCCTGCTCTTCGGTCCTGCGCTCGGAATCCCGCTGGCGGTGGCCGCGGCCACGGTCAGCGCGGTGATCGCATTGCTCGTGGTTCGCGCCGTGGGGTGGCAGCTCAACAGCTTGGTGCGGCACCCCCGCGTCGACTCATTGGACGCGCGCCTGCGGCAACGGGGTTGGCCCACCGTGATCTCGATGCGGTTGATTCCCGCCGTGCCGTTCTCGGTGCTGAACTACGCCGCGGGCGCTTCCGCTGTGCGCACCCTGCCATACACGCTGGCGACCTTGGTGGGGCTGCTTCCCGGGACGGCGGCCGTCGTGATCCTCGGCGACGCGCTGACCGGCAACGTCGACCCCCTGTTGGTGCTGGTGTCGGCGTGCACCGCCAGCGTGGGCATCGCGGGCCTGGTCTATGAGGTGCGCGCCCACCGCCGTCACCACCGGGGCCTCACCGAATCGGTTCCGCCCCCTGCGCTTTCGGTGCCCTACCGGGCGTGTGAGCCTCCGCCGTCACGGGGCGACGGGGTCGATGCCGGAGTCGACGGCGGGGTCGGTGCGCCGGGCTGCACCGTCGGCGACTGACCCAGCTGCGGCGTGGAATATCCCGGCTGCTGCACCGGGGTACGGGCTTCTGCCTCGGCCCTGGCCACCGCCTGCGCGATCGCCGGATCGGTCTCGGTGGAGAACCAATCGGCCACCTCGTCGGAATCGTCCTCGGGCTTGGGCAGATCGTCCTCGACCGGCGACGGGGTGTACCGGTAGACGCCGTCCTCGCCTGGCGCACCGAGCAGCTTGGTGAAGCCCTGCAGCGCGGCGCCGAAATCGCTTGGCACCAACCACACCTTGTTGGCCTCCCCCTTGGCCATCTGCGGCAGTGTCTGCAGGTACTGGTAGGCCAGCAGCTCAGGTGTCGGACGGCCGGCCTTGATCGCGGCGAATGTCTTCTCGATCGCCTTGGCCTGGCCCTGGGCCTGCAGGTACTGGGCGGCCCGTTCACCTTGGGCCCGCAACATGCGCGACTGGCGGTCGGCCTCCGCCGCCAGGATGGCGGCCTGCTTGGCGCCCTCGGCGGCCAGGATCTGCGCCTGCTTCTGGCCCTCGGCCTGTTTGATCGCCGACTCCCGCTGGCCCTCGGCGGTGAGGATCATCGCGCGCTTCTCCCTGTCGGCGCGCATCTGTTTTTCCATCGAGTCCTGAATCGAGGGTGGCGGGTCGATGGCGCGCAACTCCACCCGCGCCACCCGCAGCCCCCACCGGCCGGTGGCCTCGTCGAGCACGCCGCGCAGCGCGGTGTTGATCTGGTCGCGCGACGTCAGGGTCTGCTCCAGGGTCATGCCGCCGACCAGGTTGCGCAGCGTCGTCGTGGTGAGCTGCTCGACGCCGACGATGTAGTTACTGATCTGGTACACCGCCGCCTGCGGGTTGGTGACCTGGAAATACACCACCGTGTCGATCGCGACCGTGAGGTTGTCCTCGGTGATCACCGGCTGCGGGGGAAACGAGACCACCCGCTCGCGCAGGTCGACCCGGGCCCGGATCCGGTCGACGAACGGCACCAGCAGCGTCAGTTGGCCGCTGACCGTGCGGCTGTAGCGGCCCAGCCGCTCGATGACCGCGGCCTCGGCCTGAGGGATCAGCGCGATCGACTTGGCGACGACGATGGCGGCGAACACCACCAGTACGGCCAAGAGGATCAGACCGGCGATGGCACCGTCCATGGTGGTTCCTTCCGTTGTGCCTCTAGTCGAGCCTGTGGACGACGGCGGTGGCGCCGTCGATGTGCACCACGGTCACGTGGTCGCCCTCCTCGTACACATCGTTTTCGTTCAGCGGGCGCGCGGTCCAGACCTCACCTTCGAGCTTGATCCGCCCCTCGTGGCGCGCCACCCGGTCGAGCACCAGCGCGCTCTTGCCCTCCAGCGCCTTGACCGGTTCGGGCAGGCCGCGGCCGGATAGGAAATGCCTGCGCAGCGCGGGGCGCACCAGCACCAGCAGCAGCACCGACACGACGGCGAACACCGCGCCGTGCACCCACAGCTCGTCGAAGATGAGGCTCGAGCCCGCCGCCGCCAGTGCACCACCGCCCAGCATGAGCAAGAACATGTCGCCGGTCAGCGCCTCGGCTCCCGCGAGGGCCAGCGCGGCGACAAGCCAGATCAGGGCGGCAGGCATGGCTTCAGCCTAGCGCGCGACCGTGCTGCGCAACCGGTAACAACTACACTGCGAGCATCATGTGGTGCCCCAGTGTCTCGTTGTCGATGTGGGCCAACGCCTGGCTCGCAGGCGCGGCCGCCCCGGACGACGTCCTCGACGCGCTATCTCAGTGGGCACCACAGCATTCCGTGACCGCCTACGACTCGGTCGCCGCCGGCCGCACGGGCCTGCCGTGGCCGGATCTGGTTGACGCGGGCGCCGTCTCGCTGCTTCAGACGCTGCGCACCGCGGCCGGCGCGCCGGCGAATCCCCCGATGTCGCTTGTGCTGCCGGTCCCCGGTGACGTCAGGGGCCTGCCCGCCGGGACACAGTTCCAGCGCGACGCGGTGGCGGCCGGCGAGGCGATCGTCATCACGAACGGCTCCGCCGAGGCGATCGGCCTGGTACCCGATTTCGAGTACCCCGACCTCGAAACCGACACCGACGACGACGCCGATCCATGCGGGCTGTCCTGGACTGCCTACTCCATCCCGGCCGTCGCGCCGGTGGCATCGCCGGACCTCGGTGAGGCCGAGTACGAGTTGCGGTCCGCGGTGCGTTCAGCCGCCGAGGCATTGGCGACGCTCCGCGCGGGCGCCGCCGACCTGGACGTCGACGATCCCCGCGGCCTCGTGACGCAGGTGCTGGAATCCGAGCGCCGACACCGCATTCCCGGCCACGCCCCCTCACGGGCGTTACGAGTGCTCGAGAACGCGGCGCAGGTCGATGCCATCGTCTCCGTGAGCGCTGAGTTGATTCCCATTGGCCTGCACAGCTCCTCGGAGTTGCGGCTGGCCTCCGATGTGCTGCGACCCCTTTCGGCCGTGGTGCGCTCGGCGCGGTTGGCTGCGGTCACCACGATCCTGCACTCGGCCTGGGGTTGACCCCGCGAGCAGACGCGAAAACCCCTGAAAACCCGTCGAAAAGGGGGTTTTCACGTCTTCTCGCGCTACGAGGTGCGCTACGAGGTGCGCTATGAGGCGCGGCGCTATCCGCAGTTCGGTGTGCACAGCGCGCCGTCGACGGAGAAACCCTGCAGCGGCGGCGGATTCGGTGTCTGAACGCGGATGGGCGCCCGCCCGGTGCGCAGCTCGTCGAACAGGTCGGCGGCCACCAGGGCGAGGTCGGCGTTGGGTGTGGCGGTCCGCGCGAATGCCATACCCGCGTCGTCGGCCTGCGCCTTGAGTTCGTGGTCGAGATCCCACACCACCTCGATGTGGTCCGCGACGAAGCCGATCGGGCACACGATCACCGCCGTGGCGCCACCGTCGGCGAGCGCCCGGAGGTGGTCGGCCACATCGGGTTCCAGCCAGGGCACCTGGGGCGGCCCCGAGCGTGACTGCCAGACCTGGTCGTAGTCGTCGTATCCCGCCGCGGCGGCCACCAGCCGGGTGGCATGGGCCACTTGGCGTTCGTAAAGTTCGGGGCCGCAACGGGATCGGGCGGACAGCGGAATGGAGTGCGCGGTGAAAACCAGCCGCGCGTCGTCGGGCACGCTCCGCGCGGCCTCGGCGACCGCGTCGGCGAACATCTGCACGAACGTCGGATGGTCGAAGAACTGGCGGATTTTGACCAGTTGCGGGGCGCGGTCGCCGGCGGCCGCGCGTGCCCGGGCGATGTCCTCGACGTACTGCGTGCAGCTGGAGTAGCCACCCCACGCGGAGGTGGCGAACACCGCGGCGCGCGTGACGCCGTCCTCGGCCATCGCGGTGACGGTGTCTTCGACGTAGGGCTGCCAGTTGCGGTTGCCGAAGTAGACCGGCACGTCGACGAGCGTGCGCAGCCGCTCGATCAGCGCGCGGTTGATCCCGTTGATCGGCGACACCCCGCCGAAGTGAAGGTAGTGCTCGGCGACGTCGGCAAGCCGTTCACGCGGGATGCCGCGACCGCGGGTGACGTTCTCCAAGAACGGCATCACGTCGGCCTCGCCCTCCGGCCCGCCGAAGGACAGCAGCAGAAGGGCGTCGAAGACCGGGTGAGCCATCTACAACAGCTGCGTGCTGGCGCCGCCGTCGGCGTAGATCACGGTGCCGGTGGTGGCGGGCAGCCAGTCCGAGAGCAGGGCGCACACCGTCTTGGCCACCGGCGTCGGATCCTTCATGTCCCAGCCGACGGGTGCGCGCTGGTCCCAGCCCTCCTCGAGCAGGCGCATCTGCTCGCCGGCCTCTTCACCCAGCGCTCCGCCCACGATGGCGCTCATCGCCAGCGTGCGGATCGGGCCTGCCGCAACCAGATTCGAACGCACACCGTGCGGCCCGACCTCACGCGCGACGAACCGGTTGACGGACTCCAGCGCGCTCTTGGCCACCGTCATCCAGTTGTACGCGGGCATCGCCCGGGTGGGGTCGAAGTCCATGCCGACGATGCTGCCGCCCCGGTTCATGATCGGCAGCGTCGCCTTGGCCAGCGAGGCGTAGGAGTACGCCGAGATGTGGATGCCCTTGGCGACGTCCTCGTAGGGCGCGTCGAAGAACGGGTTGATCCCCATGCCCGACTGCGGCATGAACCCGATCGAATGCACGACGCCGTCGAGCTTGTTGCCCTCGCCGATCACCTCGGTGATCTGGTCGGCCAGCGTGTCGAGGTGCTCGGAGTTCTGCACGTCGAGCTCCAACAGCGGCGCCTCCCTGGGCAGCCGGTCGGCAATCCGCCGGATGAGCTTCATCCGGTCGTATCCGGTCAGCACCAGCTCTGCGCCGGCTTCCTGCGCCACCCGCGCGATGTGGAACGCGATCGAGGAGTCGGTGATGATCCCCGTGACGAGGATGCGCTTGCCTTCGAGAATCGCTGCCATGTCTGTCCTTATCTCTCAGTGGCCCATGCCCATGCCGCCGTCGACCGGGATGACCGCGCCGGCGATGTAACCGGCGTCCTCGGAGGCCAGGAAGCTGACGACTCCGGCGACGTCCTCGGCGGTGCCGATGCGCTTGGCCGGAATGAACTCCAGCGCCCCGGCCTGGATCCGTTCGTCCAGCGCCCGGGTCATCTCGGTGTCGATGTAGCCGGGGGCCACGACGTTGGCGGTGACGTTGGCCTTCGACAACTCCCGGGAGATCGAGCGCGCCATGCCGATCAGGCCGGCCTTGGCGGCCGCGTAGTTGGCCTGGTTGCCGATCCCCCACATGCCCGACACCGAGCCGATGAAGATGATCCGGCCGAAGCGCTTGCGCTGCATGCTGCGCGACGCGCGCTGGGCCACCCGGAACGCGCCGGTGAGGTTGGCGTTGATGACCTCCTCGAAGCGCTCCTCGGTCATCCGGATGAGAAACGCGTCCTTGGAGATGCCGGCGTTGGAGACCACCACCTCGACGGGCCCCTGGTGCTCCTCGACTTCCTTGAAGGCGCGGTCGACGGCGGCGTTGTCGGTGACGTCGCACTCTACGGCGAACAGGTTGTCGTCGGGCACGCCCGAACCGCGGTGCGTGACGGCCACCTTGTGCCCGTCGGCGGCCAGCCGCCGCGCGATCGCCAGCCCGATCCCGCGGTTTCCGCCAGTAACCAGCACCGACCGGGACACGAAAGGCGGACGTGCGCCTGCCGTTTGGCTCTCCGATTCAGGAACTGCAGTCTCCGTCATGCCCGCCAACTTAACGTGTGAGCTGCGGTTGACTGAAATCACCGCGAGCCTGCCGGCGCCGAGATCGACGTTTCGGCGCGATCCACTCGCACTTTCCCGCCCGTTTGTCCCTTCGGGCGTAAACAGTCACAGTGGGAGCCGGCGGTTGATCAACAGGCTCGCCACCGCCGCGACGGCGGCCACCAGGGCGGCCAGACGCAACCAGCCGGTGGTGGCCTCACCCCGGACGGTCTCATAGCCGATCTGGTCCTGGAGGGTGGCGTAGACCTTGTTCAGCTCGTCGAGGTTGGCCGCGGTGTAGGACTCCCCACCGGACAGCTCGGCGATCCTCTTCATCATCTTGTCGTCGACGGGCACCGGCACCCGCTCGCCGTTGACCTCCACCGAGCCGTTCGGGGTCCCGAACGAGATCGTCGAGATCGGCACCCCCTGATCCTTGGCGGCCCGCGCGGCGGTGAAGGCGCCCTTGGGATTGTCCGGGTTCGACGGCACCGTCTCCTTACCGTCGGAGAACAACACGATGTGCGCCGGCGGCGGGGTGTCGCCGCCGCCGATGACGGCACCGACCGTCGAGATCGACGACAGCGCCGTGAAAATCGCCTCGCCCGTGGCGGTGCGGTCGGCGACCTGCAGGTTGTCGATGGCGCGCCGGCTCGAGTCCCGGTTCGTCGTCGGCGAGACCAACACCGTCGGCGTGCCGGCATACGCGATGACGCCGAGGTTGATGCCCGGGGTGAGCTCGTCGACGAACTTCTTCGACGCCTCCTGGGCGGCGACCAGCCGGCTGGGCTCGACGTCGGTGGCCTTCATCGACTGTGACACGTCCATGACGAGCATCACGACCGCGCGGTTGCGCGGGAGCCGCTGGTCGTGGGTGGGCCCGGCCAGTGCGATCGTGCACAGCAGCAACGCGATTCCCAGCAGCGCGGCGGGTAGGTGCCGCCACGGGCTCGGCCGTTTGGGCGCCACGCTGTCGAGCAGTTCGGTGTTGGCGAACTGCTGCAGCCGCCGGCGCCGGGACAGCTGGGTCAGGACATAGAGCACGGCCAGGCCGAGCACGACGGCCAGGAACAGCACGAACCACCAGATGTGTTGAAAGCCCGACAGTGATACCGGTCCCAGCAGCGGAAGGGTCATCTCAGAGTCGTCCCCGTCTCAGTTCGGCAGCCGACGGTTGATGGCCAGCGCCGCAAGCGCTGCCAGCGCCAGCGCCACCGCTCCCAGCCGCAGCCAGCCCGTGCTTGCCTCGCCCCTGATGGTCTCGTAGCCGATCTGTTGCTGCAGGTTGGCGTAGACCTCGCGCAGCTGTTCGAGGCTGGACGCGGTGAACGCCTCCCCGCCGGAAAGATCGGCGATCTTCTTGAGCATCTCGTCATCGACGGGCACCGGCTGCCGTTGGTCGTTGATCTCGACGTACCCGTACGGCGTGCCGAACGAGATCGTCGAGATCGGCACCCCCTGGTCCTTGGCCGCGCGGGCCGCGGTGTAGGCGCCCTTCGGATTGTCCGGGTTCGACGGCACCGTCTCCTTACCGTCGGAGAACAACACGATGCGCGCGGGCGGCGGTTCGTCGCCGCCGCCGATCACCGCACCGACGGTGGCGATGGCCTGCAGGGCGGTGAAGATCCCCTCCCCGGTGGCGGTGCGGTCGGCGAACTGCAGGCCGTCGATCGCGCTCTTGGTGGCCTCGCGCCCCGTCGTCGGCGACACCAGCACGGTCGCGGTGCCCGCGTACGAGATCAGCCCGAGGTTGATGCCGGGGGTCAGCTCGTCGGCGAACTGCTTGGACGCCTCCTGGGCGGCGGCCATCCGGTTCGGCAGCACGTCGGTGGCCCGCATCGACTGCGACACGTCCATGACGAGCATCACCACCGCCCGATTACGCGGAATGCGAACGTCGTGCGTCGGACCCGCCATGGCCACCGTGAGGAACACCAACGCGATCACGGCCAGAATCGCGGGCAGATGCCGCCAGCGTGCCTGCCGTTTGGGCGCAACGCTTTCCAGCAATTCCATGTTGGCGAAGCGCAACATCCGCCGGTGCCGCGACAGCTGCACCACGATGTAGAGCCCGACGATCCCGAGCACCACGAGCAGAAACAGGAAGAACCATGCGTGTTCGAAGCCCGAGAGAGTCATCGGACCGAGCAACGGCAATGTCATGTGCGCCTAATCATTTCACGGCCAACCCGATCTAGGCGCGGCCCGCCAGCGCACCACGTCTGCGGTTGGCGACGAATCGGACGACGTCGGCGATCCAGTCCCGGTCGGTGCGCAGCGACAGCAGCGGCGCATCGCATCGGCGCAGCGTCCTGGCGACCTCGGCACGGTGGGCCGCCGCGGCCCGGGCGAAGTCGTCACGCAGCTGCTCGTCGATGGTGAACTCGCGGGTCTGGCCGGTCTCGGCGTCCTGCAGGACGACCTCGCCGACGGGCGGCAGCTCGACGTCACGGGGGTCGAGGACCTCGATGCCGAGGACTTCGTGACGGCCGGCGATCGCGCGCAGCGGGCGCATCCAGTTGATCGGACCCAGGAAGTCGCTGATGATCACCGCCATCCCGCGGCGACGCTCCGGACGGCGCAGCGCGTCGATGGCGGCGGCCAGATCACCGCGAACTCCCGTGGGCGCCTTGGGCATCGTGGCGATCGTGCGCAGCATCTCCTGCTCGTGCATGCGCCCGGAAAGCGCGGGCACCCGACGCATGGTGTCGCCGTTGGCGATGATCGCGCCGATCCGGTTGCCTCCCCCGCTGTTGAGGAAGGTGATCGCCGCGGCGGCGGCCACCGCCAGATCGCGCTTCTCACACCCGGTGGTACCGAAGTCCAGGCTGGCCGACATGTCGACCACGAGCCACGTCTCGAGCTCGCGGTCGGCGATCATCTGCCGCACGTGCGGTTCGGTGGTGCGCGCCGTGACCGACCAATCCATCCGGCGCACGTCGTCGCCGGGCTGGTAGAGCCGCGACTCCCCCGGTTCGGAACCGGGGCCGGGCAGCAGCCCGAGGTGATCGCCGTGCAGCACGCCGTCGAGCTTGCGGCGCACCGTCAGCTCGAGCTTGCGCAGCGCCGCGCTCAGCGCGGGATCACGGATCTCCCCTCGCTTCAGTGACGGCAGGTCGACCGTGCGCCGCGAGCTGGTCACCGACTGCTGGCCGCACCTGCGGCGGCGGGCACGACGGGCGGCACCGAATGGCCTTGCTGCGGAATGGCGTTGACTTGCGGCAGGGCCACGGTCTGCAGGATGCGGTTGATCACCGTCTCGGCCGAGATCTCGTCGGCCAGCGCGTCGTAGGTCAGCACCAACCGGTGGCGCAGCACATCGGGGATCACCTCGACGACGTCCTGCGGGATCACGTAGTCGCGGCCGCGCACCAGCGCGAGCGCACGCGCCGCGGCGATGATGCCGAGCGACGCACGCGGGGAGGCGCCGTAGGCGATCCACGCCTTGGCGTCGGGCATGCCGAACTTCTCGGGCTGACGGGTGGCGGTGACGACGCGCACGACGTAGTCCACCAGGGCGTGATGCACGAACGTGTTCGACGCGACGTCCTGCAGGCGCAGCAGATCGCCGGGCGCCAGAACCTGCTTGGGCTCCGGGGGCTTGACGCCCATCCGGTAGATGATCTCGCGCTCCTCCTCCGGCGTCGGATAGTCGATGTTGAGCTTGAACAGGAAGCGGTCGCGCTGAGCCTCGGGCAGCGCGTAGACGCCCTCCTGCTCGATCGGGTTCTGCGTCGCCATCACCAGGAACGGCTGCGGCAGCGGGAAGGTCTTACCGCCGATCGAGATCTTGCGTTCGGCCATGACCTCCAGCAGCGCCGACTGCACCTTGGCCGGTGCGCGGTTGATCTCGTCGGCGAGCAGGAAGTTGACCACCACCGGGCCGAGTTCGATGTCGAACTCCTCCCGGCCCTGGCGGTAGATGCGGGTGCCGATGATGTCGGTGGGCACCAGGTCCGGCGTGAACTGGATACGCGCGAAGGTGCCGCCCACCACCTTGGCGAACGTCTCCACGGCCAGCGTCTTGGCGACGCCGGGCACGCCCTCCAGCAGCACGTGCCCCTTGGCCAGCAGGCCGACGAGCATCCGCTCGACCAGCTGGTCCTGACCGACGATGATGCGCTTGACCTCGAAGATCGCCCGCTCGAGGGTGTGGACCTCCTGCTGCAGCCCGCCGTTGGTGGGGGCCGCGTTGGACGGCGCGGCGTGCGAGCCCTGCGGGTAGCCCTGCGCTGGTGCCTGGCCGGAGTACCCTCCAGCGCCCTGCGGCGGCCCACTCGGTGACGTCATCAACGTTCCTTCCACATCAACTCGCTGGTCAAAGCGGCCTCGACCGGATCGGCGCGGCCGCTCGTCGTCAACTATTCCAGGCAGTTCTTGATCCGTCGACGTTGCCCGTGCAGTTCGTCGATTCGCTCAGCCTGCGCTCAGGCGGCGTTCAGGTTTCGATGATCCTGGCCACGTAGGGCTGCAGTCCGGCCTGCCGGACCGGGCTCACGGTCACCTTCCCGGCACTGCCGGACGCCTCCAGCATCTTCCCGCCGCCGAGATAAAGCGCGACGTGCTGGCTGCCGCCGGGCCCCCAAAACAGCAGGTCGCCACGCTTGGCCTGCGACGTCGGCACCTTGCGCCCGGTGTTGTACTGGTCGCCCGAATACTTCGGGATCAGCACGCCGACGCCGGCGAACGAGTACTGGGTGAAGCCCGAGCAGTCGAAGCCGACGGTGTTGGCCCCGGAGTCGATGCCCCGGCTCGGGCCGTTGGGCTTACCGCCGCCCCACGAGTAGGGCACGCCCATCTGCGACGCGCCCCGGCGGATCACGTACTCGATGGCCTGAGGTCCGCGCACCCGGCCCGGCGCGACGCCGGCCGCCTCCGCGGGCGCGAGGCCCAGCGTGGCGAGGAACTTGCGGCCCAGGTTCATCGTGACTTCGGTGGCCTGCGCGGTGGCGGCGAGCGAGGCGTTGGCGATCGCCAACGGGTCGCCGGGGGCGCCCGCGCTGATGAGCTTGGGCAGGGTCGGATCCCACTGGCCGTCATCGGGCGCCGCTGCCGTCGGAGTGGCCAGCCCGGCCGCCACGGCCAGCGCGCACGTCCCGAGCAGCAAGCCGGTCAGGAAGCGAAAGAGCTTGAAGCGCAAAGTAATCCTTACTCTCACCACTCGATGAGACGGGTCGCGTAGGGGGTCATGCCGCTGTGGCGCACCGGGGAGATCTTCACCACCGAGCCGGTGTACGGCGCCTCGATCATCTGGCCGTCACCGAGATAGAGGGCCACGTGTTGGCTGGCGTTGGGGCCCCAGAACAGCATGTCGCCGCGACGCGCCTGGGACGACGGGACCTTGCGGCCCGCGTTGTACTGCGAGCCCGAGTAGTGGTCCAGCTTGATGCCCACCCCGGCGAATGCGTAGAGCATCAGCCCGGAGCAGTCGAAACCCACTGTGCCCGCGCCGGAGTCGATGCCCCGGCTGGGTCCGGCCGCGTTACCGCCGCCCCACGAGTAGGGCACCCCCATCTGGGACATGGCGCGCCGGATGACGTACTCGGTGGCTTCGCGGCCGTGGACGCGGGGAATCGCGCCGTTGGTGTAGCCCGTCGGGGTGGGCAGCAGTCCCAGTTTCTGCAGGAAGCTGCGTCCCAGGTCCTGGGTGACCTGCGCGGAGGTCGCCATGATGTTCAGGACCTCGTTGATGATCGCGATCGGGTCACCGCTGACGAAGGCGCTGGGAATGGCGGGCAGGAACGGATCCCAGGCGGTGGCCCAGTTCCCCGTGGCCGGGTCGACGCCCTGGGGCGCCCGGTCCCAGTCACCGCCGGGGGCCGCGGCCGCCGGCGCGGCCGCCGGTGCCTGCTGTCCGCTCGCCGGTGTCGTCGCCGACATCTTGCGGACCTCGTTGAGCTTGGCCTGTGCGGCTTCCCGCTCGGCGGTGAGCTTGTCCAGTTCGGCCTGCTGGGCGCTGAACGTGCCCTGCGCGTCCGTCAGCGCCGAAACCGCGTCCTGCTGACGGGCTTCGGCGTCGGCGAGGGCCTTGTCGGCGTTCTGCTTGGCCAGCCGTGCCGCGGAGTCGCGGTTGACCTGCTCGGTGCGGGCCCGCTGCAGATCGGCCATCACCTGTTGGGCGCTGACCGCCAGCGTCTGCCCGGCGGCGACGGTGCCGATGATGTCGGCCGGGTCGCTGGCGGTCAGATACGAGTTCGACGGGCCGTTGATGTACGTCGCCGCGGCGAACCGGTCGAAGCGCTGCTGGGCGGCCTCGATCGCCCGGTTGGCGTCCTCGACACGTTGCCTGCTGGCGTCGACCTCGCGTTGCGCGGCGGCGGCATTGTCGCGCGCGGTCTGCACGTCGACGATCGCCTTGTTGACACGCTCCTGCTCGGCCTGGATGGCCGCGCCCAGTTCGTGCAGCTTCTGGTTGGCGTTGGCGACGGCGGCGACCAGTTGCGCGACGCCGTCCGAGCCACCCGGTTGTGCGGCGGCCTGCGGCGGTGTCACCAGACCGGGCGTCGCGAACAACAGTCCCATTGCCAGCAAAGCCGCGCAAAGACGTCCGCGCGACCGCAAGGCAGAGGCGCCAGGGTTGCGTCTCATCGGCTTGTGTCTCCTATGGCTCCACGCGAACGTGCGGACACATTCGTCGGGCGTCTGAGTACGCAGAAGTCACATCAAGCACATCTACAACATCAGCCACCGTCTGCACCGTATGTCACATCTGACGCCGAAGAAACTTTAGTCACAAACTACAAGTTTGTAATTGCGAAAAGTGTTATCTCGCCGTGATCTTTTCTTTTGCCGACTAGGGCTGATATCCGGCGGAACTTGCTGTCAGAGTGTGGTTTTAGCGCTCGTCGCGCACAAGCACGCGCTTGCTACGAACTTGCAACATTCGCGTCGCGATGACGGCGGCGACCACCCCGAGCACGAGCAATATCGTGAATGTCGTCCACGGAAAGTGATCGGTCGTCACCTCGCTGAGAAAGTTCTTCGCGCCCTGCACCGCACCGCGGCCTTCGGCGACGTCTTGGCCGGCTTCGAGCGTGACCCGATCGATGGTCGGACTGTACGTCCCGGACTCCGACGGGCTGAGCACCAGCACCGTCGACCCCGGATGCGCCTGGCCCACCTCGGTGGCGATGTCGCGCAGCGGGGTGTCGATCGGCGGGTTGTTCGCGACGACGACGATCTTCAGGTCGATGCCCTGTTGGCCGGCCTGCTCGACGACCTCACGCAACCCGGGCACGTCCGCGGCGGCCGAGGGCGGCACGGCGACCCCGTCATCGGCGACGTCGGCGTTGATCTGGTTCATGTCGACATCCGGCGGGATATAGCCGGGCAGAAACGGAATCACGTGCGGCGCGGTCACAGGAGAACCGTACGTTATGGGTACCCGTAAAGCGACGACCCTGGCCGTATTGCAGGACAAGCGTACTGTTAGGGTTATGTGGGCCGTCGACTCAGCCCGTCGGCGGCGAGAACTAGCCGGGAGTTGATGTGAGCAGCAAGGATTCGGTGAACACGTCCCTAAATTCGTTCGATGCCCGTGACACGTTGAAGGTCAACGACAAAAGCTACGAGATCTATCGCCTCGACGCGGTGCCGGGCACCGAGAAACTTCCGTTCAGCCTCAAGGTGCTTGCCGAGAACCTGCTGCGCACCGAGGACGGCGCCAACATCACCAAGGACCACATCGAGGCGATCGCCAACTGGGATCCCAGCGCCGAACCCAGTGTGGAGATTCAGTTCACCCCGGCCCGGGTGGTGATGCAGGACTTCACCGGCGTGCCGTGCATCGTCGACCTGGCCACCATGCGCGAGGCGATCGCCGAACTCGGCGGCGACCCGGAAAAGGTCAATCCGCTCGCGCCGGCCGACCTGGTGATCGACCACTCGGTGATCGCCGATTTGTTCGGGCGCGCCGACGCGTTCGAGCGCAACGTCGAGATCGAGTACGAGCGCAACGGGGAGCGTTACCAGTTCCTGCGCTGGGGCCAGGGCGCGTTCAACGACTTCAAGGTGGTGCCGCCGGGCACCGGCATCGTGCACCAGGTCAACATCGAGTACCTGGCGTCGGTGGTGATGGACCGCAACGGGGTGGCCTACCCGGACACCTGCGTGGGCACCGACAGCCACACCACGATGGTCAACGGGCTCGGCGTGCTGGGCTGGGGTGTCGGCGGCATCGAGGCCGAGGCCGCCATGTTGGGCCAGCCGGTGTCGATGCTGATCCCGCGCGTGGTCGGCTTCAAGCTCACCGGTGAGCGCAGGCCCGGCGTCACCGCCACCGACGTCGTGCTCACCGTCACCGAGATGCTGCGCCAGCACGGGGTGGTCGGCAAGTTCGTCGAGTTCTACGGCGAGGGCGTCGCCGAGGTGCCACTGGCCAACCGCGCCACGCTGGGCAACATGAGCCCCGAATTCGGTTCCACCGCAGCGATTTTCCCGATCGACGAAGAGACCATCAGCTACCTGCGCTTCACCGGGCGCAGCGACGAGCAGCTCGCGCTGGTCGAGGCCTACGCCAAGGAACAGGGCATGTGGCACGACCCGAAGCGGGAGCCCAGGTACAGCGAATACATCGAGCTCGACCTGTCCGCGGTGGTGCCGTCGATCGCCGGGCCGAAGCGGCCGCAGGACCGGATCGCGCTCAACGACGCGAAAACGGCGTTCCGCAAAGACATCCACAACTACGTCGAAGAGCACATGCCCGTCTCGCACACCAAGCTCGACGAGGCGGTCGAGGACACCTTCCCGGCCAGTGACCCCGCGGCCAGCCTGGCCTTCGCCGACGACGACGCGGTCGTTCCGTCGGCGGCCGTCGGCGCCAACGGGCGGCCGACCAACCCGGTCGAGGTGAAGTCCGCCGAGCGTGGCGAGTTCGTCATCGACCACGGCGCGGTGGTGATCGCGGCGATCACCTCGTGCACCAACACATCCAACCCCGAGGTGATGCTGGGTGCCGCGCTGTTGGCCCGCAACGCCGTGGAGAAGGGCCTGAGCACCAAGCCGTGGGTGAAGACGACGATGGCGCCCGGCTCGCAGGTGGTCACGGACTACTACGAGAAGGCCGGGCTGTGGCCGTACCTGGAGAAGCTGGGCTTCTATCTGGTCGGCTACGGCTGCACCACGTGCATCGGCAACTCCGGCCCGCTGCCCGACGAGATCTCGCAGGCCGTCAACGACAACGACCTGTCGGTCACCGCGGTGTTGTCGGGCAACCGCAACTTCGAGGGCCGGATCAACCCCGACGTGAAGATGAACTACCTCGCGTCCCCGCCGTTGGTGATCGCCTACGCGCTGACGGGCACGATGGACTTCGACTTCGACGCCGAGCCGCTGGGCCGCGACAAGGACGGCAACGAGGTCTACCTCAAGGACATCTGGCCGTCGCAGAAGGACATCGACGACACGATCGCCTCGGCGATCAACCGCGAGATGTTCACCAAGAACTACGCGGACGTCTTCAAGGGCGACGAGCGCTGGCGCAATCTGCCCACCCCGAGCGGCAACACGTTCGAGTGGAACCCCGACTCGACGTACGTCCGCAAACCCCCGTACTTCGACGGCATGTCCGCCGAGCCGCAGCCGGTGTCCGACATCTCGGGCGCCAGAGTGCTGGCGCTGCTGGGTGATTCGGTGACCACCGACCACATCTCCCCGGCCGGTGCCATCAAGCCGGGCACCCCGGCGGCGCAGTACCTCGAGGCCAACGGCGTGGAACGTAAGGACTACAACTCCTACGGGTCACGGCGCGGCAATCACGAGGTGATGATCCGCGGCACGTTCGCCAACATCCGGTTGCGCAACCTGCTGCTCGACGACGTCGCCGGGGGCTACACCCGCGACTTCACCAAGGGCGGCGAGCAGGCGTTCATCTACGATGCCGCGCAAAACTATGCGGCACAGAACATTCCGCTCGTCGTGCTGGGTGGCAAGGAGTACGGATCGGGTTCGTCGCGGGACTGGGCCGCCAAGGGCACCAGCCTGCTGGGTGTCCGCGCGGTGATCGCCGAGTCGTTCGAACGGATCCACCGCAGCAACCTGATCGGCATGGGCGTCATCCCGCTGCAGTTCCCCGAGGGCGAGTCGGCGGCCAGCCTGAAGCTGGACGGCACCGAAACGTTCGACATCACGGGCATCGAGGCGCTCAACGAGGGTAAGACGCCCAAGACGGTGCACGTCACCGCCACCAAGAACGACGGAGCCGATGGCTCTGGTGACACCGTCGAGTTCGACGCGGTGGTGCGGATCGACACACCCGGCGAGGCCGACTACTACCGCAACGGCGGGATCCTGCAGTTCGTGCTGCGCAACATGTTGAAGTCCTGACAGATGCCGCGGGTCACCGACGAGCATCTGGCGGCCCGCCGTCGTCAGATCCTCGACGGCGCCCGGCGGTGTTTCGCGGAGTACGGCTACGACAAGGCGACCGTGCGGCGGCTCGAGCAGACCATCGGGCTGTCGCGCGGCGCCATCTTCCATCACTTCCGGGACAAGGACACGCTGTTCTTCGAGCTGGCCCGTGAGGATGCCGAGCGGATGGCCGACGTCGCAGCGCGCGAAGGCCTCGTCCAGGTGATGCGTGACATGCTCGCCGCGCCCGAGCAGTTCGACTGGCTGGCGACCCGGTTGGAGATCGCCCGCAAGCTGCGCAACGACCCGGATTTCCGCCGCGGATGGAAGGAGCGCTCCGCGGAACTGTCGGCAGCGACCACCGCGAGGCTGCGCCGGCAGAAGCAGGCCGGACGGCTACGCGACGACGTTCCCAGCGCCGTGCTGCAGACGTACCTCGACCTCGTGCTCGACGGCCTGGTCGCACGGCTGGCGTCCGGCGACGATCCCGAAAAGCTCAGCGCCGTACTGGACCTGGTCGAGGCGTCGCTGCGCCAGCAGCAAGGCTAACGACGGCTGCGGTGGTTCGGGCCGCCGCGGCTGCGCATCGTGGTACCCGATTCGCGCAGCATGCTGTGAATCGAGCCGTACGAGCGGCCGGTCGATGCGACCAACGTCCGGATGCTCGCGCCGTTCTCGTATGCGCTCCGCAACTCGGTCAACAGTTGATCCCGTGGCTTTTCGGCCTTCTTCTGCGTCATCGTGCCTGGCACCTCCCCGCACAGTTGTGATGCCCCGACGGATACCCAGGGTAGGAAGCGGCTACACCCGGCGGGTGGAATTGAGTGAAACGGTTCGCAATTCGGCTATCTGGCGCCCGAGCGGGTCAGGCCAACTCGATCAGCTCCGCATAGTCCTCGGACCAGAAGTCCTCGGTGCCGTCGGGCAGCAGCACGACGCGCTGGGGATCCAGCGCCTCGGCCGCGCCGGGGTCGTGGGTCACCAGCACCACCGCGCCGACGTAGCTGCGCAGCGCGTCGAGCACCTGTTCGCGCGACGCGGGATCGAGGTTGTTGGTCGGCTCGTCGAGCAGCAGCACGTTGGCCGTCGACGCGACGAGGCCGGCCAGTGCCAGCCGGGTCTTCTCGCCACCGGACAGCGTGCCCGCCGGCTGGTCGAGTTGCGGACCGCTGAACATGAATGCACCCAACAGGCCCCGCAGATCCTGCTCGCCGGTGTCGGGCGCGGCGTGCCGGATGTTCTCCCACACCGTGGCCGCGTTGTCGAGGGTGTCGTGCTCCTGGGCGAAGTATCCGACCTTCATGCCGTGGCCCGGTTCGATCACACCGGCATCCGGTGACTCGGCACCGGCCAACAGACGCAGCAGGGTGGTCTTGCCCGCGCCGTTGAGGCCGAGCACCACCACGCGTGAGCCGCGGTCGATGGCCAGGTCGACACCCGAGAACACTTCCAGCGAACCGTAATTCTTGGTCAGTCCCTTGGCCACCAACGGCGTGCGTCCGCAGGGGGCAGGCGTCGGGAACTTGATCCGGGCCACCTTGTCGGCGACCCGTTCCTCGTCGAGCGCGGCCATCATCCGGTCGGCTCGACGCAGCATGTTCTGCGCAGCAACGGCTTTGGTCGCCTTGGCGCCCATCTTGGCGGCCTGGGTGCGCAGCGCGGCGGCCTTGCGTTCGGCGTTGGCGCGTTCACGGCGGCGGCGCTGCTCGTCGGTGGCACGGGCGTCGAGGTAGCGCTGCCAGCTCATGTTGTAGACGTCGACCTCACCGCGGATGGCGTCCAGGAACCAGACCCGGTTGACGACGTCGGCGAGCAGATCGACGTTGTGGCTGATGACCACCAACCCGCCGGTGTGGTTCTGCAGGAATGTGCGTAGCCACCCGATGGAGTCGGCGTCGAGGTGGTTGGTCGGCTCGTCGAGCAGCAGGGTCGTCGTCGAACCCGAAGCGCCGGCGCCGCCTTCCGACGCGGCGAACAGGATGCGGGCCAACTCCACCCGGCGCCGCTGTCCGCCCGACAACGTGCGCAGCGGCTGGGTGAGAACGCGTTCGGGCAGGCCGAGGCTCGCGCAGATCCGGCCGGCCTCACTCTCGGCGGCGTAGCCGCCCAGCGCGGCGAACCGCTCCTCCAGTTGGCCGTAGCGCCGAACGGCTCTGTCGCGGGCGGCGTCGTCGGCGACCTCAGCCATCAGCACCTGCTGCTTCTCCAGGTCGGCGAGCAGCGTGTCGAGACCGCGTGCGGACAGCACCCGGTCGCGCGCCAGCATGTCGAGGTCGCCTTCTCTGGGATCCTGTGGCAGGTAACCGATTTCGCCCGACCGTGAGATCGTTCCGGCGTACGGCTCGCCCTCGCCCGCCAGAATCCGCATGGTGGTGGTCTTGCCCGCGCCGTTGCGGCCGACCAGCCCGATGCGATCGCCGGGCTGCACCCGCAGCGCCGAACCGTCGGTGGACAGCAGCGTGCGCGCGCCGGCGCGGACCTCGAGGTCCGTTGCGGTGATCACGCTGCTGCTCTCCTACTGCTCGTGTTACTTGTCGTCGGTGAAGATGGGGGCCCGTTTCTCCGCGCGCGCGGCCACCGCCTCTTCGAAGTTGGCGGTGAGCAGACGCACATAGAGTTGGCCCAGGCCTTCGGCCTGCATGTGCCCTTCCAGGCTAGCGGCGTCCAGTCCACTCCATAGCGTGCGCTTGGTCAACTCGATTCCGGGCCGGGAGAACGATGCGATCCGTTCGCCCATCTGGTAGCAGACCTCGAGCAGCTGGTCGTCGGGTACCGACTGAGACACCAGGCCGATCCGCTGGGCTTCCTCGGCGTCCACGTCGCGGCCGGTGAGCATCAACTCGAATGCCCGCGAGGTCCCGATGGCGCGCGGCAGCAGATAGGACAGTCCCAGCTCGCTGGCGGTCAGGCCGTTGTTGATCCCGGCCGCGCGGAAGTAGGCGCCGGCGCCCGCCACCCGGATGTCGCAGGCCAGGGCCAGGCACAGGCCTCCGCCGATCGCCGCCCCGTTGACCGCGGCAATGACCGGCTGATGCATTCTGCGCAGCGTCAGGATCACGTCGTCGAGGACTTCCATCGACCGCAGCGCGAACGTCGGCCGGGTCAGGCCCTGGGTGTGTGGCACACTGCCCGCCGACTTGTGGTCGGCGCCCGAGGAGAAGCCGCGGCCCGCGCCTGTGAGCACGATCACGCGCACGGAGTTGTCGTCGTTCAGCTCGTCGAGGATCTTCTGAAGGGGAACCATGACGTCGAACGCCATCGAGTTCATGCGCTCGGGCCGGTTCAGGGTCACCAGCGCGATACCGGGGCGCGGGCGGTTGACGAGTACGAAGTCGGTTTGCTCGGTCACGGATGCACGCTATCGCGTGCGCTCGCTCACTCCTTGTGGCCGTCGTTCTGCGCCGCGATCGCCGCGTCGACGTCGAACTCCTTGACTTTCTGCACCAGTTCCTCCAGGGCCGCAGGCGGCAATGCGCCGGCCTGGTTGAACACCAGCTTGCCCTTCTTGAACACCATCAGGGTGGGAATGGAGCGGATGTCTGCCGCGGCCGCGAGTTCCTGCTCCGCCTCGGTGTCAACCTTCGCGAACACGACGTCGGGGTGTGCCTCCGCGGACGCCGCGAACGTCGGGGCGAACGCCTTACAAGGGCCGCACCACGACGCCCAGAAATCCACCAGCACGATCTCGTTGTCGTTGATGGTGTCGTTGAACTCTTCGGCGGTGATGTCTTTCGTAGCCACGATTGTTCCTAACGCCGGGGACGGGCTCGATGTTCCCACCATAGGGGTCCGCGCAGACCGGCCACCGGGTTATCGCGGCTTGGCCCGGCGCGGTGATGGTCACATGCTCTGGCTGCCGGATCCCTGTGCCAGCGTGATCCGGGTCGAGCGGCACACCGGGCACCGCGGCGGGGCGTCGAACCGAAACCGCCCGCCACAGCCGCACTCTCCGGCGAGCGCGTGCACACCGGCGCGGTAGTCGGCGGTGGAGACGGGTTCCACCGGGATGTGGACGCGGACGTAGGCGTCGCGATGCGCGTCGAGCAGGCAGTGACCGTTGGGCAGCGACTCGAGGTAGCGCAGGTGCAACTCGCCGAGTTCCTCGAAGCCGATCGGCTCGGCCTCGCCGCAGCGATCGCAGTGCAGAAGGTGGAAGAACACGCCGTCGCCCTGGCTCACCGTGAACGACTCGTCGCAGAACCGACAGCGCCCCTGGAACGTGTGGCTCATCTATCCCAACCCTCTTTCTGATTTCGTTGCGCCGCCGGTGGTTTCGACACTTCTGAAGCGGTCACAGGTCGTCGACCGTGAGAAGCCCGTCCTGGATCGCGCGTGCGGCCAGCGCTGCTTTGGTTCGTGCGGGCCTGCCCACCGCGGCATACTTCGCCCGGATGCGTTGCAGGTGAGTGCGCACGGTCGTCGGTGAAATGTGTAAGTGCTCCGCGACCATCTCCTTGCTCTCGGTCTGCAGCCAACTCAGAAGCACCTCTATCTCGCGCGCCGCCAGGCACGGTTTCGGAATCGTGTCGCCGCGGCCCATGGGTTTGTCTCCTCGAACACCCGATTCCCATATCGTCCGTTCGGACGACAAGGAAAACAGCGTCGGCAGTCACCCATCAGTTCGGGAATCAGGCGCACAGCCACAAAATCGGTGATGCTCAGGCAAGATCTTGCTTGAACGCACAGAATGTCAGCGTGCACGGGCAATCGCGGATTCTGGTGGCATCTCCGCTGGGAAAGGTCGTCCTACCGATCCTGACCACGGCGTTTCCCGAGGCGACGGTGCGGGTCGCGGTCGACGAGGCCGCGGTACGGCGCGAGGTGACGGGTCGGGTCCGCTTCGACGTGGTGGTCGCCGACCTGGTGTGGAACAACCCCGCGCTGGAGTTCCGGTTCGACGGCCTGGACGTCATCGACGTGCTACGCGACGCCGACCGTCTGGCCCCGGTGGTGATCGCCATGCAGGGTCACCGCATGGAACAGGATCACCTCGACGAGGCGCGGTTACGTCCCGAGGTCGCGTACGTGATCTCGAAGTCCACCGGTGCGGAAGCACTGCCGTCGGTGATCCGCGACGCCGCCGTCGGCAAGCGCGATCCCCGCGCCGGATGCCGGCCACCCAAGCCGCCGCTGTACGAGTTGTTCGACGGACGCAAGGGCCAGACCGCCGGCAGGCTCGCGGGCGCCATCGCGTCCGGGCGCGCGTCCGACGGCGCGAGCCTGGCGGCGGCCGCCGGCGTCGCGCTGAACACCGCCACCAAGGTCGCGACCCACTACCTCGGCCCGATCATCAGCCAGCGCGGTGAGCACGATCCCGAGCTACCTCTGACGCTTGCGGCCGTGTACCGCTGGTGCGGCCTGCACGCGAGCTATCTGGTGAGTTGGTGCCGCCGCAACGGGCACAGCTCGGTCATCCGGGGCTGAGCGCCGCGCAGTCGACGTTGGACAGAAGTTGCGCGCGTCTCTTTCGGCCACCAGAACAACTGCGCCAGTAGCAGAACCAGGTAGATGAACGACGCCACCGCGTTGCCCCAGGATCCGAAGACGGCGTCCCACCCGGCGGTCACCACACCGACAGCCAGGACGACGGGCAACAGCCAGCGCAGCGGCTTGGCTTCCTCGGCCGCCGCGTGGATTCCGGTGCGGTAGTCGAGGACTGGGGCTCACGCCCGGACCGGGTCGGCTAGACGGTGAAGCCCAGTGCGCGAAGCTGCTCGCGACCGTCCTCGGTGATCTTGTCCGGGCCCCACGGCGGGTTCCACACCCAGTTGATCTTCATCTCACTGACCAGGCCGCTGCCCACCAGCGCGTTGCGCGACTGGTCCTCGATCACGTCGGTCAACGGGCAAGCCGGCGAAGTCAACGTCATGTCGAGCAACGCGACGGTGCCCTGCTCCCCCTTCTCGACGTTCAGACCGTAGACGAGGCCGAGGTCGACGACGTTGATCCCCAGCTCGGGATCGACGACGTCGCGCATCGCCTCTTCGAGATCGAACAACAGCTCCTCGTTAGGCACTGCGGTGTCGCTCATCTGACATCTCCTCACTGGCCTGCGCGAGCGCATCCTTGAAAGCCATCCAGCCCAGCAGCGCGCACTTCACGCGCGCGGGGTACTTGGCCACCCCCGCGAACGCGACGCCGTCGCCGAGCACGTCTTCATCTCCTTCAACGGTCCCGCGTGACGAAACCATTTCCCTGAACGCCGCGACCGTCTTGAGGGCATCGCCCACGCTCTGCCCGATGACCTGATCGGTGAGCACCGACGTCGCCGCCTGGCTGATCGAACAGCCCTGCCCGTCGTAGGAGATGTCGGTGACCGTCTCCCCGTCCTCGGACAGCGCCACCCGCAGCGTCACCTCGTCACCGCAGGTCGGGTTGACGTGGTGCACTTCAGCGGCGAACGGTTCACGGAGTCCGCGGTGGTGCGGGTGCTTGTAGTGATCGAGGATCACTTCCTGATAGATCTGCTCCAGCCGCATCGCGAAACCTCAGGCCCTGCCGAAGAACTCCACGGCCCGGCGCACACCGGCGACCAGGCGATCGACCTCATCGAGCGTGTTGTACAGCGCGAACGACGCGCGGGCGGTCGCGGCGATGCCGAACTTGCGGTGCAGCGGAAACGCGCAGTGGTGTCCGACGCGCACCGCGACGCCGTCGTCGTCGAGCACCTGCCCCACGTCGTGGGCGTGCACACCGTCGACCACGAACGCCACCGGGGATGCGCGGTTCTCCAGCGACGTGGGCCCGATGATGCGGACGCCGTCGACACCGGCCAGCCCCTCGAGCGCGGCGGCCACCAATTCGGCCTCGTGCGCCTCGACGGCGTGCATCCCGACCTCGGTCAGATACCGTGCGGCCGCGCCCAATCCGACGACCTGAGAGGTCATCGGCGTGCCGGCTTCGAAGCGCTGCGGCGGCGGCGCGTAGGTGGCGCCCTCCATCGTGACGGTCTCGATCATCGAGCCGCCGGTGAGAAACGGCGGCATCGCCTCGAGCAGTTCACGTCGCCCGTACAACACCCCGATACCGGTGGGCCCCAGCATCTTGTGCCCGGAGAAGGCCGCGAAGTCCACGTCCAGCGCACCGAAGTCCACGGGTTGGTGCGGAACCGATTGGCAGGCGTCCAGCACGGTCAGCGCACCGACCGCCTTGGCCCGTGCCACCAGTTCCTCGACCGGGGCCAACGCACCGGTCACATTCGAGTGATGGCTGAACGCAACGACTTTCACGCGTTCGTCGAGCTGAAGCGAGTCGAGGTCGATGCGTCCCGCGTCGGGTCCCTCGGAGGTGATCTGATACCACTTGAGCGTCGCGCCGGTACGCCGGGCCAGCTCCTGCCACGGGATCAGGTTCGCGTGGTGCTCCAGCTCGGTGGTGACGATGACGTCTCCGGGGCCGACGGCACGGGCGAACCGGTTGTCGCCCAGCGCATAGGACACCAGGTTGAGCGCCTCGGTCGCGTTCTTGGTGAACACCAGCTCGTCGGGCTGTGCACCGACGAACGCGGCGATGTCCGCACGGCCCTGCTCGTAGGCGTCGGTGGACTCCTCCATCAGCTGATGCGCACCACGGTGCACTGCGCCGTAGGAGTTGGTCAGAAACTCCCGCTCCGCCTCGAGCACCTGCACCGGACGTTGCGACGTGGCCCCGGAATCCAGGTAGGCCAACGTGTTTCCGCCGCGCATCACCTTTTTCAGGATCGGGAAGTCAGCCCGGATCCTGGTGACGTCCAGAGTCTGCGCGGTCGTCACGTCACGCCCCCACAGCCTGCGCGAACCGCTCGTAGCCGTGCTCCTCCAGCTCGTCGGCCAGTTCGGGGCCGCCGGACTCGGCGATGCGGCCACCGACGAACACGTGCACGAACTGCGGCCGGATGTACCGCAGAATCCGGGTGTAGTGCGTGATGAGCAGGATGCCACCGTTCTCGGACTCGGCATACCGGTTCACCCCGTCGCTGACGACGCGCAGCGCGTCGACGTCCAGACCGGAGTCGGTCTCGTCGAGGATCGCGATCTTGGGCTTCAGCAACGACAGCTGAAGAATCTCGTGACGCTTCTTCTCACCGCCGGAAAAGCCCTCGTTGACGCTGCGTTCGGCGAACGACCGATCGATCTCGAGGGCCTCCATCGCGCCCTTGACCTCTTTGACCCAGTGCCGCAGTTTGGGCGGCTCGCCCCGGACGGCCGTGGCCGCCGTGCGCAGGAAGTTCGACATCGACACCCCGGGGACCTCCACGGGGTACTGCATCGCCAGGAACAGCCCGGCGCGGGCACGCTCGTCGACGGACATCGCCAGCACGTCCTCGCCGTCGAGTGTGATCGAACCCGATGTCACCGTGTACTTCGGGTGCCCGGCGATGGCGTAGGACAGCGTCGACTTCCCGGAACCGTTGGGGCCCATCAGCGCGTGCACCTCCCCCGACTTCACGGTGAGGTCGACGCCCTTGAGGATGGGGATCTCGTCAGCGGCTTCGGTCGCTGCGACGCTGACGTGCAGGTCTTTGATTTCAAGCGTGGTCATCTAGCTTCCTTGCAGTGTTTCGGTGAGCTCGAGCTCTTTTTCGATGGCGTCGGTGAGCCGCTCGCGTACGGCGGGCACGGTGATCTGTTGGATGATTTCGCCGAAGAACCCCCGCACGATCAGCCGTCGGGCCTGATCCTCGGGGATGCCGCGAGCCTGCAGATAGAACAGTTGCTCGTCGTCGAATCGTCCTGTCGCACTGGCATGCCCGGCGCCTGCGATCTCGCCGGTCTCGATCTCCAGGTTCGGCACCGAGTCGGCGCGGGCGCCGTCGGTGAGCACGAGGTTGCGGTTGGTCTCGAACGTGTCGGTGCCCTCGGCCTCCGCGCGGATCAGCACGTCGCCGATCCACACCGTGCGGGTGTCGGGTTTGGGCGACGCCGGATCGCCTTGCAGCGCACCCTTGTACGTCACCTGTGAACGACAGTTGGGCTCGGCGTGGTCGACTAGCAGACGCGACTCGAAGTGCTGTCCGTCGTCGGCGAAGTACAGGCCGAGCAGCACGGCGTCCCCGCCCGGCGCGCAGTAGCGCACCCGTCCCGTCATCCGCACCAGGTCGCCGCCCAGCGTGACGGCCGTGTGCCGGAACACCGCGTCCTTGCCCAGCGACGCGTGGTGCATGCTGACGTTGACCGCGTCGTCGGCCCAGTCGGCGATCGACACCACCTTCAGGGTCGCGGCGTCACCGACGACGAATTCGATGTTGTCGGCGTAGGTTCCGCTGCCGCGCTGGTCGATCACGACCACGGCCTCGGCGAGTTCTTCGACTCGCACCTGCAGATGGCCGTATGCCGTCGCGCCCTCACCGGGACCGGTCACCACGATGTCGATCGGGTCGTCCACCACCCTGTTCCGCCCCACGGTGACGATCGTCGCGTTGTTGAATGACGAGAACGCCTGCGCGGCAACACGGTCGGCGGGCACGCCCCCTTCGCCCAGCCGCGGGTCACCGCGGCGCACGGTTTCCACCGTCACGCCGTCACGTTGCGACACGTCGATGCGGGCACTTCCGGTTGCGGGCGCGGTGCCGTCGTGCAGACCGCGAAGCCGCCGAAGCGGGGTGAACCGCCAGATCTCGTCACGCCCCCGGGGCACCTCGAAGGCTTCGACGTCGAACGACGTGAACAGCTCGCCCTTGTTCTGGCCCTCGACGGCCGTGGTCAAGTTGTGAGTCGTCACCCAACCGCGCCTTCCATCTGCAGCTCGATCAGCCGGTTGAGCTCCAGCGCGTACTCCATCGGGAGTTCCTTGGCGATCGGCTCGACGAAGCCGCGCACCACCATGGCCATCGCCTCGTCCTCGGTCAGGCCGCGGCTCATCAGATAGAACAGCTGGTTCTCGCTGACCTTCGACACGGTGGCCTCGTGGCCCATCGTCACGTCGTCCTCGCGGATGTCGACGTACGGGTAGGTGTCGCTGCGGCTGACCGTATCAACAAGCAGCGCATCGCATTTCACGCTCGACTTGGAGCCGTGCGCACCCTTGTTGATCTGAACCAGGCCGCGGTAGGACGCACGTCCGCCGCCACGGGCCACCGATTTCGACACGATGTTGCTCGACGTATTCGGCGCCAGGTGCAGCATCTTCGCGCCGGTGTCCTGGTGCTGGCCCTCGCCGGCGAACGCGACCGACAGCACCTCGCCCTTGGCGTGCTCACCGGTCATCCAGACCGCCGGGTACTTCATCGTGACCTTCGAGCCGATATTGCCGTCGATCCACTCCATCGTCGCGCCGGCCTCGGCACGGGCGCGCTTGGTGACGAGGTTGTAGACGTTGTTCGACCAGTTCTGGATCGTGGTGTACCGGCACCGGCCGCCGGGCTTGACGATGATCTCCACCACCGCGGAGTGCAGCGAATCCGACTTGTAGATGGGCGCGGTGCAGCCCTCGACGTAGTGCACGTAGGCGCCTTCGTCGACGATGATCAACGTCCGCTCGAACTGGCCCATGTTCTCGGTGTTGATCCGGAAGTAGGCCTGCAGCGGGATGTCGACGTGCACACCCGGCGGCACATAGATGAACGAACCACCCGACCACACCGCGGTGTTCAGCGCGGAGAACTTGTTGTCGCCGGCCGGGATCACCGTGCCGAAATATTGCTTGAAGATGTCCTCGTGCTCCTTCAAGCCCGTGTCGGTGTCCAGGAAGATGACGCCTTGCGCCTCGAGGTCTTCGCGGATCTGGTGGTAGACCACCTCTGACTCGTACTGGGCGGCCACACCGGCGACCAACCGCTGCTTTTCGGCTTCTGGAATCCCGAGCCTGTCGTAGGTGTTCCGGATGTCCTCCGGCAGGTCCTCCCAGGAGGCGGCCTGCTTCTCGGTCGAGCGCACGAAGTACTTGATGTTGTCGAAGTCAATGCCTTCGAGGTTGGAGCCCCACTTGGGCATCGGCTTCTTGTTGAAGGTGCGCAGCGCACGCAGCCGGCTCTCGAGCATCCACTCCGGCTCGTTCTTCTTCGCCGAGATGTCACGCACCACCGCTTCGGACAGCCCGCGCTGAGCGGACGCGCCCGCGTCGTCGGAGTCCACCCAGCCGTAGCCGTACCGGCTCAGCGAGGCGATGGCCTCTTCCTGGCTGAGCGGTTCGCCTACCTTTTGAACCTCGGGGGTGGTCGTCATCGCGACGCTCCTTGCTTGCTTGTAGGGGCTTCGGCGCGGGCTGTGCGCCGAAGGGTCTTCTGCTTCGCCTTGCTCTTCTCGGCAAGGGGCACGTGCGTGGTACACGCGCAGTCGCCGTTGACGATGGTGGCCAGCCGCTGCACGTGCGTACCGAGCACCTCGGCGAACGCCTCCCGTTCGGCCTCGCAGAGCTCCGGGAACTCCTCGGCGACATGCGACACCGGGCAGTGGTGTTGACACAGCTGGATGCCGTCGACCGGACCGGCGACCGGTGTCGTGGTGGTGGCGTAGCCGGCCTCTGTCAGCGCCGCCGCCACTCGGTCCGCAGTAGATGCAACGTCATCGGACCCATCGGTTACTCCCGCCAGGATGCTGTCGACGCGCTGCCTGGCGAAGGTCCGCACGGCGTCGTCGCCGCCGATCTCGCGCAGTCGCCGCATCGCCGCGGCGGCCAGGTCGTCGTACCGGTGGCCGAGCTTGGCCCGGCCCGCGGCGGTGAGCCGATAGCGCTTGGGAGGGCGGCCGCGGCCGCTGTGCTGCCAGGCCGCCGCGGCGCTGGCTTGCGCGTCGCCGGCCTCCATCAGCGCATCGAGATGCCTGCGCACGCCCGCTGCGGAGATGCCGAGCCGTTCGCTTATCTCACCTGCGGTGATGGGCCCGGATTCCAGCAGCATCTGAACGATCGCGCCACGCGTGTGGCGGTCGCTGCCGACTTCCGGACTGATTTTCACAACACCATTGTGACGGAATTCGAAAACCCATGTAAAGCAAGGGCACCCTTATCCGGTGGGATCGTGCCTAATATCACCGGATGACCGAACAGAACCGCCGTCTGGTGCTGGCACAACGACCCTCCGGCCTGGTGAACGAATCAACCACGCGCATGGAGATTCAACCAGTACCCGAGATATCCGACGGCGAGGCCCTGGTCAAAGTCCGCTACCTGTCCATCGACCCGACCATCCGCACCTGGATGGACGACGTCCCCAGCTACCTGCCGCCGATCCAGATCGACGAGGTCATCCGCAGCGGCGGGGTCGGTGAAATCGTCGAAAGCCGCTGCGAGGCCTACCAGCCCGGCCAGTCGGTGTTCGGCATGACCGGCTGGCAGGACTACGTCGTCATCGACGCCGGCGAGCGCGCGATGCAGGTGCTGCCCGACGGCGTGCCTCCCCCGCTGGCCATCGGTGTGCTGGGCGTCACCGGGATGACGGCGTACTTCGGCATGACCGACGTGGGCGGTGTCAAACCCGGCGATGTCGTCGTCATCTCCGGCGCCGCGGGCGCCACCGGCTCCACCGCGGGCCAGATCGCCAAGCTCAAGGGCGCCGCCAAGGTTGTCGGCATCGCGGGCGGACCGCAGAAATGCCGCTACATCGTCGAAGAACTCGGCTTCGACGACGCCATCGACTACAAGAACGAGAACGTCGCCGCCCGGCTGCGCGAGACATGTCCGGACGGCATCGACCTGTACTTCGACAACGTCGGCGGGTCGATCCTCGACGACTGCCTGGCCAACCTGGCGATGCGCGCGCGCGTGGTGCTGTGCGGCGCGATCTCGACCTACAACAGCGACGACTCTCCGCCGGGCCCGTCCAACTATCTCAGCCTGTTGATCCGCCGTGGACGCATGGAGGGCTTCATCGTCCTCGACTACCTCGACCGCTTTCCGCCCGCGCAGGCCGAAATGGGTGGATGGCTCGCCGAGGGAAAGATCAAGTCCTCCGAGCACATCGTCAAGGGCCTCGAGAACGCCCCGGACGCGCTCAACCTGTTGTTCTCCGGTGGGAACACCGGAAAGGTGATCGTCGAGGTCTGAGAACTGCGGCCGCTACGCTGCTGTGGTGGCTGCCCGCCTCAAATCCCTGTCGTCGTCGATCGCCCGCTGGCACGCCGACGAGCCGCCGGTCGGCTCGCCACTGAACGACGCCGAGGTCATCGCGCTGCGCCGCACGCGCATCTTCGGAGCCACCGGCACAGTGCTGATGGCGATCGGGGCCCTGGGCGTCGGCGCCCGGCCGGTGGTGCAGGACCCCACCTTCGGGGTGCGGCTGCTCAACCTCCCGTCGCGGATCCAGACGGTGTCGCTGACCATGACCACCACCGGCGCGGTGATGATGGCGCTGGCGTGGCTGATGCTGGGCCGCTTCGTGCTCGGCGATCGCCGCATGTCGCGCAGCCAGCTCGACCGCACCCTGCTGCTTTGGGTGCTGCCGCTGCTCATCGCCCCGCCGATGTACAGCCGCGACATCTACTCCTACCTGGCGCAAAGCGAGATCGCGAGCAAGGGCCTGGACCCCTACCGGGTGGGTCCCGCCACCGGTCTCGGTCTCGACCACGTCTTCACGCTGTCGGTGCCGACCATGTGGCGCGAGACGCCCGCGCCCTACGGCCCGCTTTTCGTGTGGCTGGGCGAAGGCATTTCGGCGATCACCGGCGAGAACATCGTCGCCGCGGTGCTGTGCCACCGGCTGGTGGTGCTGCTCGGGGTGGCGCTCATCATGTGGGCCACGCCCCGGCTGGCGCACCGGTGCGGGGTGGCCGAGGTCAGCGCGCTGTGGCTGGGTGCGGCCAACCCGCTGCTGATCATGCATCTGGTCGCAGGCATCCACAACGAAGCGCTCATGCTCGGCCTGATGCTGGCGGGCACGGAGTTCGCCCTGCGCGGGGTCGACGGCGCCACCTCGCTTCTTCCGCGACCGCTGTCGTGGCCGCACACCCGCGCGGACTGGATGCAGTGGCAGCCGCTGGCGATGCTGCTGCTCGGGGTCGTGCTGATCACGATGTCCTCGCAGGTCAAGCTGCCGTCGCTGCTCGCACTGGGCTTCGCGGCGATGGCGCTGGCGCACCGCTGGGGCGGCACCGTCAAGGCCTTTGTCGTCTCGTCAGGTTCGCTGGCCGCGGTGTCGGTGGCGGTGATGGCGCTGATCGGCTGGGCCAGCGGGCTGGGCTTCGGCTGGTTGTTCACCCTCGGCACCGCCAACGTCGTACGCAGCTGGATGTCGCTGCCCACCCTGTTGGCCCTTGGCACCGGCCAGGTCGGCATCCTGCTCGGGCTGGGTGATCACACCACCGCGGTGCTCGGTCTGACCCGCGGGATCGGCGTGCTGCTCATCGCGATCCTGGTGACGTGGCTGCTGTTGGCGGTGCTGCGGGGCCGGCTGCACCCGGTCGGCGGGCTCGGCGTCGCGCTCGGGATGACGGTGCTGCTCTTCCCCGTGGTCCAGCCGTGGTACGTGCTGTGGGCGGTGATCCCGCTGGCGGCGTGGGCCACCCGGCCCGCGTTCCGCAGCACGACGATCGTCGTGACCCTGGTGGTCGGCATCTTCGGCCCGACGGCCAACGGGGACCGGTTCACGCTCTTCCAGATCCTGCTCGCCGTCGTGGCGAGCACCGTGACCGTGCTGGTGTTGATGGTGCTGACCTACAACCGCCTGCCCTGGCGCAAAGTGCCGACCGACGACGAGCCGGCGCCCGACCGCATCACGAACACGCTCCCGGACAAGCCGTCGCTACCGCCCCCACCACCGGTGAAGCCCGACGCCTACGCTGATTCCCCGTGACCGATCTCGGATCGCGGGCTTCGTCGGTGCCCGTGCGCCTGCGCGGCGTCAGCAAGCGTTACGGCTCGACGACCGCGGTGTCGAACCTGGATCTGGAGGTCCAGGCCGCAGAGGTCTTCGCGTTACTCGGCCCCAACGGCGCGGGCAAGACCACCACGGTCGAGATGTGCGAGGGGTTCGTCAAGCCCGACTCGGGAACCATCGAGATTCTCGGGCTCGACCCGTTCGATGACAACGCCCAGGTGCGGGCGCGCATCGGGGTGATGCTGCAGGGCGGCGGCGCATATCCGGCGGCGCGCGCCGGCGAGATGCTCGACCTCGTCGCCGCCTACGCCGCCAACCCGCTCGACTCGAAGTGGTTGATGGACACCCTGGGGCTGACCGATGCCGCGCGCACCACCTACCGACGGCTGTCGGGCGGCCAGCAGCAGCGGTTGGCGCTGGCGTGCGCGGTCGTCGGCCGCCCCGAACTGGTCTTCCTCGACGAGCCGACCGCCGGTTTGGACGCCCACGCCCGAATCGTGGTGTGGGAGTTGATCGATGCGCTGCGCCGCGACGGGGTGACGGTGGTGCTGACGACCCACCAGCTCACCGAGGCCGAGGAGCTGGCCGACCGGATTCTGATCATCGACCACGGGTCGGCGGTGGCGACGGGCACGCCCGAGGAGTTGATGCGCAGCGGCGCGCAGAACCAGCTGCGCTTCCGGGCGCCGCGCAGGCTGGACCTTTCGCTGCTGATCTCGGCGCTGCCGGAGAACTATCAGGCCTCCGAGGCCGCGCCCGGCGAGTATCTGGTGGAGGGCGCGATCAACCCGCAGGTGCTGGCCACCGTGACGGCGTGGTGTGCGCGCCTGGACGTGCTGGCCACCGACATGCGCGTCGAACAGCGCAGCCTCGAGGACGTGTTCCTCGAGCTCACCGGTAGGGAGTTGCGACCGTGACCGCTCCGAATCGCTTTGCCCCAGGGACGTTTTCACCGGACCCGCGCCCCGCGCCGGTGCCGAAGATGCTGGCCGCGCAGTTCGGGCTGGAGCTTCGGCTGCTGCTGCGCAACGGCGAGCAACTGCTGCTGACGATGTTCATCCCGATCACCCTGCTCGTGGGGTTGATCCTGCTGCCGCTGGGATCGTTCGGCCCGGACCGGCCGGCGACGTTCGTGCCCGCGATCATGGCGCTCGCGGTGATCTCGACGGCGTTCACCGGGCAGGCGATCGCGGTGGCCTTCGACCGCCGTTACGGCGCGCTCAAACGACTCGGCGCGACGGCCCTTCCGGTGTGGGGCATCATCGCCGGCAAGTCCCTCGCCGTGGTGGCGGTGGTCTTTCTGCAGTCGATCGTGTTGGGCGGCATCGGCTTTGCGTTGGGCTGGCGCCCGGAGCCGGCGGGGCTGGCGCTCGGCGCGGCCATCATCGCGTTGGGCACCGCGGGATTCGCGGCGCTGGGGCTGCTCCTTGGCGGCACACTGCGCGCCGAGATCGTGTTGGCGGTCGCCAACCTGTTGTGGTTCGTGTTCGCCGGGCTCGGCGCATTGACCCTCGAGGGCGGCATGGTGCCGCAGGCAGTCCAGTTGATCGCCCGGCTGACCCCGTCGGGTGCGCTGACCGAGGCGCTGTCGCAGGCGATGACGCTGTCAGTGGACTGGTTCGGCCTTCTGGTGCTGTTCGTGTGGGGCCTGGTCGCCGCGCTGTGTGCGCTGCGCTGGTTCCGGTTCACCTGAGTGCTGGTGCCGTTCGTCGCGCCTCGCCGGCCATGACGACCGTGCTCGGCGTCGACGCCTGGCGCGGCGGCTGGGTCGGCGTGCAGCTGCGCGACGGCCGCTTCGCCGCCGCCCACTGCGCCGTGCTGATCAGCGATCTCGTCACGCATGTCCCGGATGCCGACGTGATCGCCGTCGACATTCCGCTCGGCCTGACGCATTCCGGGGAACGCGTCGCCGACCGGGCGGCCCGCGCGATGCTGGGCCGCCGCGGATCCAGCGTGTTCATCACGCCGCCGCGGCCGGTCTTCGACGAGCCCGACTACGACGCGGCGAAGCGCCGCTGCCAGTCTCTGGTCGGCTGGATGCCCAGCAGGCAGGCCTGGGGGCTGCGCGCGAAAGTGCTTGAGGCCAACCGGCTTTACGACGCCGGCACGGTGCTGCACGAAGTCCATCCGGAGCTGTCGTTTCAGCGGCTCGGCCTGCGCTACGAGGACGGCACCAAGAAGTCCTGGCGCGGGCAGCGGGCGAGGCTGCGGGTGCTGGCCCGCGCGGGAATCGTCTTGCCCGAGGACCTCGGCGCGCCCGTCGCGAAGGTGCCTGCCGACGACGTGCTGGACGCGGCGGCGGCCGCGTGGAGCGCCGAGCGCATCGCGCACGGGCAGGCGACCTGTCTGCCGGATCCGCCGCAGCGCAACGAACGCGGTCAGCCGATGGCGATCTGGCAGTGACGGGCGGGCCTCCGTCACCCGCTACTACGGCCTGTAGTTGGCTGATCTAGGATCGGGTCGTGCGACGCCTCTTTCTGCGGCTGGTCGACCTGCTGCCGCTGCCCAGCCTGCGGGCTCAGCGCGTCATCGCGTTCCTGGTCATCCTGACCCAGGGCGGCATCTCGGTCACCGGCGCGATCGTGCGCGTCACCGCCTCCGGCCTCGGGTGCCCAACGTGGCCGCAGTGCTTTCCGGGCAGCTTCACCCCAGTTCCGGTGGCCGAGGTGCCGGTATTGCACCAGGTGGTCGAGTTCGGCAACCGCCTGGTCACGTTTCTGGTGGTGCTGGCCGCGGCCGCAGCGGTGCTCGCGGTCACCCGCGCCCGGCGCCGACGTGAGGTGCTCGTCTACGCGTGGCTGATGCCCGCGTCGACCGTCGTGCAGGCGGTGATCGGCGGCATCACGGTGCTGACCGGACTGCTGTGGTGGACGGTGGCCGTCCACCTGCTGGCGTCGATGACCATGGTGTGGCTCGCGGTGCTGCTCTTCGTCAAGGTCGGCGAGCCCGACGACGGCGTCGTCGTGCGCCGTGTGCCGAAACCGTTGCGGCAGTTGACGTTTCTCAGCACTGTGACGTTGGCCGCGGTGCTGGTGACCGGGACGTTGGTGACCGGCGCGGGCCCGCACGCCGGCGACAGGAGCATCGCCCGCACGATCCCGCGGCTCGAGGTCGAGATCACCACCTTGGTGCACCTGCACTCGTCGCTGCTGGTGGCGTATCTGGCGCTGCTGGTCGGTCTCGGCTTCGGCCTGCTGGCCGTGCACGCCGCTCGCCCGGTGCTCGTCCGGCTGGCGGTGCTGCTCGTGTTGGTGTGCGCGCAGGGGCTGGTGGGTGTGGTGCAGTTCTACACCGGAGTTCCCGCGGCGCTGGTAGCGGTGCATGTGGCGGGTGCCGCGCTGTGCACCGCCGCCACCGCCGCGCTATGGGCGTCGATGCGACAGCGGGCCGAGCCCGAGCCGGTCCAGGGCTGACTCCACGCCGAGGACGAACACACGCTGCTGTCGTGCCCGGGTAGTGGCGTCCAGTCGCTGCCAACCCAGCGACGGCGCGACGAGGTCGAGGCGCCGCAGGCGCGGATCGGTCCGCTCCCCGACCACATCGGCGCGCGCGTACAGCAGGTCGGTCGGCGCCAGCCGCAGACGCTCGGCTGCGGCGGCCAGCGCCGCGTGGCCCAGGTCCCACACCTCGAAATCCGGCTCGGCCTCACCGCGGTCGCTGAACGCGTGCGACTGGCTGCCACCGAGGAACACCAGCGCGGTTTCGGGGGTCGCGTGGTCATGCGCCGATGTCGCCGTCGGCACGCCGGCGTCGGCCAGGTCCGCCAGGTAGCGCTCGTCGGTGTTCCAGGCCACCACCTCGGGCGCGTTCACGAGGTTGCGCACCCGACGCGTCCAGTCCAGGAACTCGTCGAGCCGATCGCCGTAATCGCGGGTGGCGCGCAGGATCACGAGGTCGGCCTTCAGGGTGGCCGGGTCGTCCCAGGGCAACCACCGGGCATGTAGCCCGTGCTTACGCAACGCCGGGATCAGCCCGGCGTCGTCGCGGTCACCCTCGGGCAGCGCCGGTGAACCCGCCAACACGATGCGCGGGTGGAAGACGTCGGGACGGGCCAGCTTCACAACGGCAAGGATATTGGCAGGATGTGAGCATGCACGCAATCGAGATCACCGAGACGGGCGAACCCGAGGTCCTCAGCTACGTCGAGAAATCCAAGCCCGCTCCCGGCCCCGGCGAGGTACTGATCAAAGCCGAGGCGATCGGCGTGAACTTCCTCGACACCTATTTCCGCTCCGGGCTGTATCCGCGGGAGACACCGTTCGTCGTCGGCAACGAGGTGTGCGGGACCGTCGAGGCCGTCGGCCAGGACGTCGCCGCATTGAAGGTCGGCGACCGCGTCGTCACCGCACAGGCGAACGGCGCCTACGCCGAATACAGCGTCGCCGCAGCCGATTTCTGCGCCTACGTGCCGGACGGGGTCAGCCCCGAGGTGGCCGCGGCGTCATTGCTCAAGGGGATGACCGCGCACTACCTGATCAAGTCGACATACCCGGTGCAGCAGGGCGACGCCGTGCTGTTGCACGCGGGCGCCGGCGGGGTGGGCCTGATCCTGACGCAGTGGGCGACCAGCATGGCCGCCCGGGTGATCACCACGGTGTCCACCCCGGAGAAGGCCGAGATGTCGCGCAACGCCGGTGCCGTGGAGGTGCTCGACTACCCGGACGACCCGGCCGAGTTCGGCGCGAAGATCAAGGAGCTCACCGACGGCGGTGTCTCGGTGGTGTACGACGGCGTGGGCGCGGCCACCTTCGACGCCAGCCTGGCCAGCCTGGCGGTACGGGGCACGCTGGCGTTGTTCGGCGCCTCCAGCGGACCCGTTCCGCCGTTCGACCCGCAACGGCTCAACACCGCGGGTTCGGTGTTCCTGACCCGCCCGACCCTCGTGCACTACACCCGCACACCCGACGAATTCGCCTGGCGCGCGGGGGAACTGCTCGAAGCGATCGCCGACGGCACCCTCAACATCACGGTCAGCGAGCGCTACCGCCTCGAAGACGCCGAGACCGCGCACCGCGATCTGGAGGGCCGGAAAACGATCGGTTCGGTGGTGCTGGTGCCGTAACCGGCGCGGGTCGGAGTCGGGGTCAGAACACCGTCGGCAGCGCCAGCACCGAGTCGATGGCCAGCGCGCAGAACACCACGGCCAGATAGTTGTTGGACTGCAGGAAGAGCCGCAGCGGCTTGACCGGTTCACCGCGGCGGACGCCGGCGTTGAGCTGGTGGGCCATCAGCAGGAACCAGGCGCCCGCCAGCAGCGCCACCGCCGCGTACAGCCACCCGGTCGCGGGCACCAGCGCCAACGTCGCGGCCACCGTCAGCCACGTGTAGATGACGATCTGTTTAGTGACCTGGCGCTCGGTGGCCACCGCGGGCAGCATCGGCACCCCGGCCGCGCGGTAGTCCTCCTTGTAGCGCATGGCCAGCGCCCACGTGTGCGGCGGCGTCCAGAAGAAGATGATCGCGAACATCACCAGCGCGGGCCATTCAATGGTGCCGGTGACCGCCGACCAGCCGATCATCACCGGCATGCAGCCGGCCGCGCCGCCCCACACCACGTTCTGCGACGTGCGGCGCTTGAGCAGCAGTGTGTACACCAGCACGTAGAACGCGATCGTGAGGCCGGCCAGGTGCGCCGACAACAGGTTCGTGGTCCACCACAGCCAGAAGAACGAGGTGACCGACAGCGCGAGCCCGAACACCAGCGCGTGGCTGCGCGGCACGGTGGCGCGGGCCAGCGGCCTGCGCTCGGTGCGCTTCATCACCTTGTCGATGTCGGCGTCGGCCACACAGTTGAGCGTGTTGGCGCCCGCGGCGGCCAGCAGCCCGCCGACCAGCGTGTTGAGAATCAACAGCGGGTCGACGCTTCCGCGGTGCGCCAGCAGCATCGCCGGGATCGTGGTGACCAGCAACAGCTCGATGACCCGCGGCTTCGTCAACGCGACGTAGCCGATCACCTTGGTGATGACCTGGCGCCGCAGCCGCGCGGCGGTCGAGGTCCGGTCCAGCGTCCCCTCGGCGAGGTGGCCTTCCCGAATTCTCACGCAGGTAACTCCTCAGAAATGGCGCCAGCGCGCGGCGTCTACTACAGACGATGGTAGACCTCGCCTCAACCGCGGCCTAATCCTCCCCCGAGCTGACTGCCGAGGATGACTATCCCACACTAGGGTGTTTTTACGAGCAGCGTGCCGAGCCCGACCCTCGACCAGGAGCGCCTAGTGACCACACTCGAAGAGATTTCCGCCCTCACCCGCCCGAACCACCCGGACGACTGGACGGAGGTCGATTCGCGTGCGGTCGACACGGTGCGGGTGCTCGCCGCGGACGCGGTGCAGAAAGTCGGCAACGGCCACCCCGGCACCGCGATGAGCCTGGCTCCCTTGGCGTACACGCTGTTTCAGCGTCAGATGCGCCACGACCCCACCGACCAACACTGGCTGGGCCGCGACCGTTTCGTGCTGTCCTGCGGTCATTCCAGCCTGACCCTGTACATCCAGCTCTACCTGGGCGGCTTCGGGCTGGAGCTCTCCGACATCGAGGCGCTGCGCACCTGGAAGTCCAAGACGCCGGGGCACCCCGAGTTCCGTCACACCAAGGGCGTGGAGATCACCACCGGCCCGCTGGGCCAGGGGCTGGCGTCGGCGGTCGGCATGGCGATGGCGTCGCGGTACGAGCGCGGCCTGTTCGATCCCGACGCCGCACCGGGCACCAGCCCGTTCGACCACTACATCTACGTGATCGCCTCCGACGGCGACATCGAGGAGGGCGTCACCAGCGAGGCCTGCTCGCTGGCCGGCACCCAGCAGCTGGGCAACCTGATCGTCTTCTACGACCACAACCAGATCTCAATCGAGGACGACACCAACATCGCGCTGTCGGAGGACACCGCCGCGCGCTACCGCGCCTACGGCTGGCACGTGCAGGAGGTCGAGGGCGGCGAGAACGTCACCGGGATAGAGGAAGCCATCGAGGCCGCACGCAAGGTGACCGACAGGCCGTCGTTCATCGCGCTGCGCACCGTCATCGGCTATCCCGCGCCCAACCTGATGAACACCGGCAAGGCGCACGGCGCCGCGCTCGGCGAGGACGAGGTCGCCGCGGTCAAGAAGATCCTCGGCTTCGACCCGGACAAGTCGTTCGAGGTGGCTCCCGAGGTGCTCGAGCACACCCGCAAACTGGTCGACCGCGGCAAGGAGGCCCGCGCGAAGTGGCAGAGCGAGTTCGACGCCTGGGCCGAGCGCGAGCCGGAACGCAAGGCGCTGCTGGACCGGCTGTTGGCGCACAAGCTGCCGGAGGGCTGGGACGCCGACCTGACGCACTGGGAGCCCGGCTCCAAGGAGATCGCCACCCGCGCCGCCTTCGGCCAGGTGCTCAACGACGTCGCGCCGAAACTGCCCGAGCTCTGGGGCGGCTCAGCCGACCTGGCCGGTAGTAACAACACGACGATCAAGAGCGCCAAATCGTTTGGCCCACCGTCGATTTCGACCAAGGAGTACACCGCCGACCCGTACGGCAGGGTGCTGCACTTCGGTGTTCGCGAACACGCCATGGGCGCGATCCTGTCCGGCATCGTGCTGCACGGTCCGACCCGCGCGTTCGGCGGCACGTTCCTGCAGTTCTCGGACTACATGCGCCCGGCGGTGCGGCTGGCCTCGCTGATGGACATCGACACCATCTACATCTGGACCCACGACTCGATCGGGCTCGGTGAGGACGGTCCCACCCACCAGCCGATCGAACACCTCGCGGCCCTGCGCGCCATCCCGAACCTGTCGGTGGTGCGTCCCGGCGATCCGAACGAAACCGCCTACGCGTGGCGCACGATCATCGAACGCGGCGCCAACAGCGGTCCGGTCGGCCTGATCCTGACCCGCCAGCCCATCCCGGTGCTGGAGGGGACCAGCGCCGAAGGCGTGGCCAGGGGCGGATACGTGCTCGGCGGCGCCCCCGACAAGCAGCCGGATGTGGCGTTGATCGGCACGGGCTCAGAGCTGCAGTTGTGTGTGGAAGCGCAGAAGATCCTGGCGGGCAAGGGAATCACCGCGTCGGTGGTGTCCATGCCGTGCGTGGAGTGGTTCGAGGCGCAGCCGGTGGAGTACCGCGACAGCGTGCTGCCGCCCGCGGTGTCCGCCCGGGTCGCTGTGGAGGCGGCGGTCGCGCAGAGCTGGCACAAGCTGGTCGGTGACACCGGCGAGATCGTGTCGATCGAGCATTACGGGGAATCCGCCGATTACAAGACGCTGTTCCGCGAGTACGGGTTCACCCCAGAAGCTGTGGTGGCCGCCGCGGAGCGTTCGCTGGACAACTGAAGGAAAGGTAAACCAATGGCCCAGAATCCGAACCTGGAGGCGCTGTCCGCCGCGGGCGTGTCGGTGTGGCTCGACGACCTCTCCAGGGAGCGCCTGCAGACCGGCAACCTGCAGCAGCTGATCGACACCAGGTGCGTGGTGGGCGTCACCACCAACCCGACGATCTTCCAGAAGGCGCTGGCCGACGGCACTGCCTACGACGCTCAGGTCACCGAGCTCGCCGAGCGCGGTGCCGACGTGGACGCCACGGTCCGCACCGTTACCACCGACGACGTGCGCAACGCCTGCGACGTCTTCGCCAAGGTCCACGAGGCCTCCGACGGAGTGGACGGCCGGGTGTCCATCGAGGTGGACCCGCGGCTGGCGCACGACACCGACAAGACGATCCTGCAAGCCATCGAGCTGTGGAAGATCGTCGACCGGCCCAACCTGTTCATCAAGATCCCGGCCACCATGGCCGGCCTGCCCGCGATCACCGCAGTGCTCGCAGAGGGCATTTCGGTCAACGTCACGTTGATCTTCTCCGTCGAGCGGCACCGAATGGTCATGGACGCCTACCTGGCCGGGCTGGAGAAGGCCAGGGAGGCCGGCCACGACCTGTCCAAGATCCATTCCGTCGCATCCTTTTTCGTGTCGCGGGTGGACACCGAGATCGACAACCGACTGGAGAAGATCGGGTCGGCCGAGGCGCTGGCGCTGCGCGGTAAGGCGGGTATCGCCAACGCGCGGCTGGCCTACGCCGCCTACGAGGAGGTGTTCGTCGGTGGCTCGCGCTACGAGGCGCTCAAGGCCGACGGCGCCCGGGTGCAGCGTCCGCTGTGGGCGTCCACCGGCGTGAAGAACCCCGAGTACTCCGACACGCTCTACGTCACCGAACTGGTCGCCCCCAACACGGTGAACACCATGCCGGAGAACACGCTTGAGGCGGTCGCCGACCACGGCGTCATCACCGGCGACACGGTCACCGGCAGGGCCGCGGAGTCCCAGGATCTGTTCGACAAGCTCGCAGGCGTCGGCATCGATCTGCCTGACGTGTTCAAGGTGTTGGAAGACGAAGGGGTTGAGAAGTTCGAGAAGTCCTGGCTCGAACTGCTCGAGGCGACGCAGGGTCAGCTCGACGCCGCGAAGAAATGACCTCGGCGGCCCAACGAGCCGCCTCGGGCGGCGAGGGATGGCGTAACCCGTTGCGGGACAAGCGGGACAAGAGAATGCCCCGCATCCCCGGACCATGCGGAATGGTCATCTTCGGCGTTACCGGAGACCTCGCCCGCAAGAAGCTCATGCCGGCCATCTACGACCTGGCCAACCGCGGCCTGCTGCCGGCCAGCTTCAGCCTGGTGGGCTTCGCCAGGCGGGAATGGGCCGACGAGAACTTCAGCCAGGTGGTCTACGAGGCCGTCAAGAAGAATGCGCGCACCCCGTTCCGCCAAGAGGTCTGGGATCGTCTGGCCGAGGGAATCCGGTTCGTCCAAGGCACTTTCGACGACGAAGCGGCGTTCGCGCCGCTCGCCGAGACGCTGGAGAAGCTGGACGCCGAACGCGGCACCGCGGGCAACCACGCGTTCTATCTCTCCATCCCGCCCAACGCTTTTCAGGTGGTCTGCGAACAGCTGCAGAAGTCCGGTCTGGCGCGTCCGCAGGACGGTCACTGGAGCCGGGTGGTCATCGAGAAGCCGTTCGGTCACGACCTGCAGAGCGCCCGTGAGCTCAACGCGGTCGTCAACGCCGTGTTTCCCGAGGAGTCGGTGTTCCGGATCGACCACTACCTCGGCAAGGAGACCGTGCAGAACATCCTGGCGCTGCGCTTCGCCAACGAGCTGTACGAGCCGGTCTGGAACGCCAACTACGTGGACAGCGTGCAGATCACGATGTCGGAGGATATCGGTCTCGGCGGGCGGGCCGGCTACTACGACGGCGTCGGCGCCGCCAGGGACGTGATCCAGAATCACCTGCTGCAGCTGCTGGCCCTGGTGTGCATGGAGGAGCCCGTCAACTTCGGGCCGCGCCATCTGCAGGCCGAGAAGATCAAGGTGTTGTCGGCGACGCGGTTGATGCGCCCGCTGGATCAGACGACCGCGCGCGGGCAGTACGCCGCCGGTTGGCAGGGCAGCGTGAAGGTTCCCGGGTTGCTCGATGAGGAAGGGTTCTCGAAGGATTCGGCGACGGAGACCTTCGCCGCGATCACCCTCGAGGTCGACAACCGGCGCTGGGCCGGGGTGCCGTTCTTCCTCCGCACGGGCAAGCGGCTGGCCCGCAGGGTCACCGAGGTCGCGCTGATCTTCAAGAAGGCGCCCTTTCTGCCGTTCGACAAGACCATGACCGAGGAGCTCGGGCAGAACGCGCTGGTGATCAGAATCCAGCCCGACGAGGGCATCACCACGCGGTTCGGATCGAAGGTGCCGGGCACCCAGATGGAAGTGCGCGACGTCAACATGGACTTCTCCTACGGCTCTGCGTTCGCCGAGGACTCCCCGGAGGCCTACGAGCGGTTGATCCTGGATGTGCTGCTCGGCGAACCGTCGCTGTTCCCGGTCAATGCTGAAGTCGAATTGTCTTGGGAGATACTCGATCCCGTGCTGGACTACTGGGCGGCCCACGGCAAACCGGAGCCCTACAAGGCCGGGACGTGGGGCCCGCAGTCGGCGGTCGACATGCTGCACCGGATGGGGCGGGAATGGAGGCGGCCGTGATCGTCAGCCTGCCGGATACCACCACCACCGACGTCAGCCGGAAGATCACGGGGCTGCGCGAGGAGGGTGGCGCGATCACGCTGAGCCGGGTGCTGACGCTGGTCATCGCGCCCGATTCCGACCAGTGCCTCGAGGACGCGGTAGAGGCGGCCAACTACGCCAGCCGTGAACACCCGTGCCGGGTGATCGTGGCGATCGCCGGCGACCGGGATGCCGCACAACCTCGACTGGACGGTGAGATCCGTGTCGGCGCCGACGCGGGTGCGGGCGAGGTGGTGGTGCTGCGGCTGCACGGCGAACTCGCCGAACACGCCGACAGCGTGGTGCTGCCGTTCTTGCTGCCCGACACCCCGGTGGTGGCGTGGTGGCCCGGTGCCGCCCCACCGGTTCCCGCGCAGGATCCGTTGGGCAAGTTGGCGATTCGCCGTATCACCGATGCCACCAACAGCCCCGACCCGCTGGCCGCCATCAAGAGCCGGCTGGACGGCTACTCCGCCGGTGACACGGATCTGGCGTGGAGCCGGGTGACCTACTGGCGGGCGCTGCTGGCGGCCGCCGTCGAACTGGAGCCGCACGAAGAGATCGATTCGGCGCTGGTGTCGGGCCTGAAGAACGAACCGGCGCTCGACATCCTGGCCGGTTGGCTGGCCAGCAGGATCGACGGTCAGGTCCAGCGGGTGGCAGGTGAGCTCAAGGTGGAACTGGTCCGCCCCGGCGAGACGATCACGCTGCAGCGGCCGCAGACCGGCGTCACGGCCACGCTGACCCGCACCAGCAGGCCCGAGGCGCGTATCCCGCTGGCGCGCCGGGAGGCCAAGGAATGTCTGGCCGAGGATCTGCGCAGGCTCGACCCCGACGAGATCTACCACGAAGCTCTACAGGGCATAGACAGGGTGCAATACGCATGAGCACGATCGTCGAGAAGTACCCGGACACCACCGCTTTGGTCGAGGCCGCCGGTGATCGGCTGATCGGCGCGATCAACGATGCGCTGGCCGAACGGGGCACCGCCCACATCGTGCTGACCGGAGGCGGCACGGGCATCGCCCTGCTCGACCGGGTCCGGGCGCGGGGCTCCGAAATCGACTGGGCGAAGGTGCATCTGTATTGGGGCGACGACCGGTTCGTCCCCGCAGACGACGACGAGCGAAACCACAAGCAGGCCGTCGAGGCGCTGCTGAACCACATCGACATCCCCGCGGCCAACGTGCATCCGATGGCGCCGAGCGGCGGCGCGTTCGACGACGACATCGAGGCCGCCGCGCGGGATTACGAGCGCGTGCTGGCCGCCGCCGAATCCGGCGAGCCGAGCCCGTATTTCGATGTGCACCTGCTGGGGATGGGGCCCGAGGGCCACATCAACTCGCTGTTTCCGCATACCGCCGCCGTGCGCGAGAAGGACCGGCTGGTGGTGGCCGTGACCGACTCCCCCAAACCGCCACCGCGGCGCATCACGCTGACGCTGCCCGCCGTGCAACGGTCCCGGCAGGTGTGGCTGGTGGTCTCGGGCGCGGGCAAGGCCGACGCGGTGGCCGCGGCGGTCGGCGGTGCTGACCCCGACGACTGGCCCGCGGCGGGCGCGGTTGGCCGCGAGGCGACGGTCTGGCTGCTCGACGAGGACGCGGCCGCCAACCTCTGAGACTCGTCTAGCGACCCCCGGCCTTGTCGGCGGCGTCGTGTCTTGAGTCAAGAAGTTGGCAGGTTTTTGTTGTTGAGGTATGCCTGTTTCGACGGGTTTTCTCCGCGGCAGCAATCTTTGTCCGTCGTGATCGCGCCATATCCACAACCCTTCCGACACCGCCCGCAGTTATCCACAGCTGCAACCCTGCCAAAAAGTATGAGTCAGTGGGGCGGGGTAGTGTCGAACGTATGTTCGAAGTGGTGTCGGATGCGGAGCTCATCGACTACATGGGTGAGGA
>NZ_ATDN01000033.1 GCF_004014805.1 Mycolicibacterium elephantis DSM 44368 | reverse complement strand
GGGACCGACACGCCGCCATCACTTACACCACTCCCCGGGACGTTCCCCTGGGTGGTCGTGGCGTCGTTGGCCAGATCCGTCAGCAGCTCGACGAGCTGGCAGCCGCGCGCGACCAATTGGAGTTGCTGCTGCAGGTCGTCACCGACATCTCCTCTGAGCTTGACCTGCAGGCCACGCTGCACCGCATCGTCGGCGCGGCGATCCGGTGCAGGTTGGCACGTCACCATGATGAGCAGATGCGCTTGGCGACACGGGCCGAGAACAATTGCAGCACATGATCGCCAGCCAACTGGGCGCGACGTGAGAAGGCTGTGGCGTCAGCGCAGCCGCTCTATGACGGCCGCGAAATCGTCCATCTCCGGTTCGAGCACCATGATGTAGCTGAATCCGAACTGCTCGCGCAGCCCGAGCACCTGATCGGCGATCTGTTCGACGGACCCGACCAGCAGTATGGGAGCTTCGGCGAGTTCGTCGATCATGTTTCCGGGGGTGTGCGGCAGCAACTGTTCGAACGCACCCTTCCGATCATTCGTGACGATCACCTTCTGCACAAGCAGGTTGAGCTCGATCCGGTCCATCCGCTCACCGGCGTGTGTCCGCACGAAGTCGACGCGCTCCTTCAGCTCGGAGGGCGTCGCGATTCGCGCCAACCGGCCCTCGGGTGTTGACGTCATGCCGACGAGTCCGACGATGTCGGCTTCGCGCGCGGCGAGGGTCAACATGCGGTCCCGCTCGCCGCCCAGCAGCAACGGAGGACCGGGCTGCTGCACCGGCCGCGGCTCGGCGTTGGCAAAGCATGTCCGCAGTCCAGATATCGTGGCCTCGAGGTGGTTGAGCCGCTTGCTGGGACCAGAGAAGGCTAACCCGGCGGCGGCGAATTCGGCCTTGACGTATCCGGTTCCCAGACCGAGGTCCAGCCTGCCGTCCGTCAGCTGATCGGTCGTCGCGACGTCCCTGGCGAGCAGGACCGGATTGTAGAAACTGGTGTTCAACACGAAGGTGCACACGCGTACCCGCTCGGTCGCGGCGGCGGCGAGCACGATCGCGGGGAACGGTGCCGGTTTACCTAGGTGATCGGCGACTCCGATGACGTCGTAGCCATACTCTTCTGCTTTGCGGCACTTGCTGATCCAGGCTTCCCGTCCCGACGGCGTCGTCATCGTGACACCGAATCGGAAAGAAGTCTCGGAGGAAGTGGTCATGTACCGGTGCTCCTTGCGATCGAGGCATTCGCGTTGACAGGTGCCATGTCGACGCTATCGGCTTTCCGGCCGGGTGCTAGGGGCCGTTGGTACTCACTCGACGAGCGGGAGGCGTGAACCCGCCAGCGAAGTTCGGCGAGCATGTTCGCGAGCGTTTCGGTATGGGCGGCCTGGACGATCATGTAACTGATGCCATAGCGCTGGCGCAGACGGTCGGCGATAGACGCCAACGAACCCGACAGCGCGCCCGGGTGGCGCAGCAGTTGCTCGTCGGTGAGGTGGCGCAGAACGCGCCGGGGGATCGAAAGGACTGGGCAACTCGGCGTCCGGTGGCATAAGGAAGGTTTCCCGTTTCCCGCGTCGCTCACGCGCCACCAATGCGACAACGCAATCTGTAACGGCGCCACTGGATGGGGCGTTGTCTCGGTCGCTGAGATGTTGCGCATTCCCTTTTCGACGTCATCGAACGGGCTTTAGGACGTGCATTCCGCTGTGCCGCTGAATGTCCCTCCGGCCATGGTCACCCAAGCTGCGTTATGGGGCGCAGCTGATTGATTGGTGGTGATGGAGCAGGTCTGCAGAGTCCTGCGTGCTGGCGAACAACCCAACGGACAGGGACTGGCAGATTTCGTTGGCTCGCTGGCGGTTCCAGATTGTGTCGGCCCTGTGGTGGGAAATCGATTCCACGGCACTGCGTTTAGGGTGTGGGGTCATCGAGGCGTCCGTAGAGCAGTTCGATGGTGGCTTTCTGCTGGGCCAGGGTCGCCCGCAGCTGCGTGATTTCCTCGTCTTTGGCGGCCAACCGGCGCCGTAGAGCGGTGATGATGCTGTTTTCGGCGCCGGTCGTTGCGGGCTCGGCCCTGGGTTGGTGACGATATTGGTCGATGACGGCGATCAGGTCGGGATGCTTGTAGACGGTTTTGCGTTGCACTCCTGCTCGCCGGGCGACGGCAGCGACGGTGATTTCGGCGTTGGTTTTACGCAGGTGGCGGATGGCTTTTTCGATGTCGCGGCGTTTGTCGTTGCTCCGGGCGTCGCGGTACTTCTTGAGCGCCTGTCGAGCTTTTTCGGTGGGTGGCGGGGGGCGTCGGCTCATTGAGGTGAACCGGGGTCGGCTTTACGCAGCACGGATTCGTGGCTGCCGCGGGTCTTGATCTGCAGCAGTGGCAGCCGGTGGGCGGTGCCGGCCCCAGCGACGGTCTTACCGTCCGCGGTGATTGCAGAGTCACCGCGGAGGCGTTCGATAATGGCATCGAGGGAAGCGATTTCGCGTCGGCGCTGGTGAATCCACACATTGTCGTCGGTCAGTTCGCGTCCGGTACGGGCGCGGTACTGGGATCGGCGTGTAGTGATCAGCGACTGTGTTCCGGTGCGCTGATCGACCAGTTCATCAATGTGGGTGGCGTCGGTGGCGAAGTGTCCGCACGACAGGCAGGCGTTGCCTTTGTCGCAGGTCTTCAGCGGCGGCAGCAGACAGACCCCGTTGGGCAGCACCCGGTCGGTGCGCGACGACAACTGAGTCAGATCGTAGATATCGGAAGGGCTGATGGCGATCTCGGCGCCGTGCGCCCCGATCTTCTTGTGCTTGAGGAACTCGGCCTCCGCAGTGGCGGCCAGCGTCGGCTGGAACGATCCACCATGGCCGCCGCACCGCCGGCCCGATAACGATCAGCCCACTTCTTGGCCGTGGCCGGTGAACATTGGAACCGCTCAGCCGCGCGCCGCAGGCTCCAACCCTGATCAACAACAGCCTGCGCAAGCCGCAACCGGCCGCGCGAAGTCAATGAAGCGTTAGCGTGGACCATGAGGACCTCTCGGAATCGGGGTGTGTGTGGTAACCACACCGATACCGGAGGTCTTCACCTACTTCCCGCTAGCCACGCCGTTCACAATCTGTCTGAGAGTTACAGCTAGGGCGTCCACCACGGCCGCAGCGGAAGACCGCCGTCGTTGCCGTGGCTGTCGAGCTTGACCGCCAGCACCTGGTGCAACTGCACCACGTTGGTCTCGAAGCCCAGTCGCGAGCCCGCCATGTACAGCCCCCACACCTTGGCGGTGGGCAGGCCGACCTCGGCGACGGACTCGTCCCAGTGCTCGACGAGGTTGCGGCACCAGTCGCGCAGCGTGAGCGCGTAGTGGTGGCGCAGGTTCTCCTCGTGCAGCACCTCCAGGCCGACGTCCTGGGCCTCGGTGATGATGCGCCCGGAGCCGGTGAGCTCACCGTCGGGGAAGACGTAGCGGTCGATGAAACCGCCCGCGGTGGGCGCGGACCTGTTGTCGGGGCGGGTGATGCAGTGGTTGAGCAACAGGCCGCCGGTGCGCAGCTTGGACCGCAGGAACCGGAAGTACGCCGGGTAGTTGTGCACGCCGATGTGCTCGGTCAGCCCGATCGAGGACACCGCGTCGAAACCGGATTCGCGCACATCGCGGTAGTCACCGTGGCGCACCTCGGCGAGATCGGTCAGGCCGTCCTCGGCGATGGCCTTCTGCGCCCACGTGGCCTGCTCCTTCGAGAGCGTGACACCGATCGCTTTCACACCGTGTCGCGCCGCATAGCGCACCATGCCGCCCCAGCCGCAGCCCACGTCGAGCAGCCGGTCACCCGGCTTCAGGTGCAGCTTTTCGAACACCAGCCGGTACTTGTTGTCCTGCGCCTCCTCCAGCGTCGCGTCGGCGTGCGGGTAGCACGCGCAGGTGTAGGTCATCGAGGGCCCGAGCACCCATTCGTAGAACCGATTCGACACGTCGTAGTGGTGATGGATCGCCTCGGCGTCACGGGTTCTGCTGTGCCGCAACCCCTCCGCGATGCGGCGCCACCGCGGCAGCGCCTCCTGCGGCGGCGGCGCGATCGGCTTGAGGTGCTCGAAGCCCAGCGACCGCACGATGTTGGCCAGCACCCGCGGCGACGGCCTCTTGAAGTCCATCTTGCCGGCGAGCGCCTTGAGCAGTTCGTAGGGGTCGCCCGGATGCACACCGCGGGCCTCGAGGTCACCCGAGACGTACGCCCGCGCCAGGCCCAGGTCACCCGGAGCGGTCGCGAGATAGGTTGTGCCGCGGGGGGTCAGCAGATCGAGGCCCAACGGGGCGTCTTCGGGGCCCGCGGTGCTGCCGTCGTAGGCGGTGAACCGCAGCGGCAGCGTGCCACCGGCGAGGATCTCCAGGATCTCGGCGAGCGTGAGCTTCCTGCTCGACGTCCGGGCCGGGTGTTCTCTGAACGTCGTCATCGTCTTTGCACCGCCTTCGCATACAGGTCGAGTAGACGTGAGTCGGGATCGTAGCTTTTTTTGACCGTCTTGTAGGTTTCTCCGCCGTACAGTTCGTCAAACTCCTCGCGGCTGTAATACGCATCGGAGTACAGCGACTTGTGCCCGTCGAGTTCGCTGACCTTGCGTTCGATCAGCCGGTTGGTGTGGCCCTCTTCCGGTCCGACCGGCACCGACGACCAGAAGCCGACGTTGACGTAGGTGCGGCGGGGCTGGATCGGGTACAGCGGCCAGCTCTGGTCGCCGCGAAGTCGCAGCGGGCACAACCAGATCGGTTCGATCGGAACGTTGTAGAGAAACCAGTGCAGGAACTCGGCGGTCCGCGTGATCGGCACCTCGATGTCCTGGACGACCCGTTCCCGGGGTGGGCGGCCGTGGCGCATCTCGATGCGGTCGGCGATGTTGAAGCGCTGGTCGTAAGCGATGAGCTTCCAGTAGAAGCTGCTGCGCCGGTAGCGCCGGGGCCAAAGCCGGCGAATCCGCGGGTTCTGCGCGCCGAAGGCCCGCGAACACCAGAACCAGTCGGTGTCCCACCGCCACAGGTAGTCGTGAATGGTGAGCCGGTCGTGCTTTTCACCGTCCTGGCCGGAGTGCTGGATGGAGCGGTAGTAGATCTGCTGGCCGGTGTAGTCGCTGACCGGTCCCGGTGTCGCGGTCTGCGTGCCCAGCGTCAGGTAGCTCTCCTCGGCGGAGAACACCACGCCGTCGAGGTAGTCCACCGGTGTGCCGTCGTGGTCGCGGGTCTCGACGATGCGGTCCATCGCGGCGACCATGTCCTCGAGCGTGTGAAATCGCAGGTGCCGCAGCGCGACGAACGGTTTGACGGGTTCCAGCTCGATCTTGAGTCGCACCGAATACCCGAGCGTGCCATAGGAGTTGGGGAACGCGCGATACAGGTCGTCGTGCTGTTCCGGTGAGGCGGTGAGGATCTCACCCGCGCCGGTCAGGATGTCCATCTCCAACACCGACTCGTGGGGCAGCCCGTTGCGGAACGACGCCGACTCGATGCCCAGCCCGGTGACCGCCCCGCCGAGGGTGATCGTCTTGAGCTGCGGCACCACCAGCGGCGAGAGCGCGTATGGCAGCGTGGCCGCGACCAGCGTCTCGTAGGTGCACATGCCTGCGACGTCGGCGGTGCGGGCGTCGGGGTCGACGGCGACGACCCCGGTCAGGCCCGAGACGTCGAGGCCCTTGCTTTTGGTCTTGGCGCGGGCGCGGAACAGATTCGAGGTCGGTTTGGCAAGACGTACGGTGGCGTTCGGCGGGATCGCCCGGTAGCTGTCCAGGAGCCGCTGGACCCCCGCCGCGTGAGCAGCACGTGCGTCGGTTTTCTCAGCAGACACGGATATACGCTAGTCGGCGTCCGCCGCTGATGCGACCGCACAGTCAAACCAGGAGATGTCCAGATGGCACAGGTCAGCGCAGCCAGCACGGTCTTGGTCGAGGCGCCGCCGGAGAAGGTGTTGGCGGCGATCGCGGACTACTCGACCGTGCGGCCCGAGATCTTGTCCCCGCACTACCGCGATTACAAGGTGCTCGAGGGCGGGCAGGGCGCGGGCACGGTCGCGTCGTGGAAACTGCAGGCCACCAAGTCGCGGGTGCGTGACGTCAAGGCCACCGTCGACGTCGCGGGCCACACCGTCATCGAGAAGGACGCCAACTCGTCGATGATCACCAACTGGACCGTCGCCCCCGCGGGTGAGGGGTCCACCGTCACGGTCAAGACGACCTGGCAGGGCGCCGGCGGCGTCGGCGGCTTCTTCGAAAAGATCTTCGCACCGCTGGGGTTGCGCAAGATCCAGGACGAAGTGCTGGCCAACCTCAAGTCCCACGTCGAGCGGGAATCTCGTTAAGAGGTCGATTACAAGCACCTGGTGCGAGCAATCAACCCTTTAGAGCGCAAAGCGGGGGCGGGCTAGGTGGTGGCCAGGAAACCCGCGATTCCGCGCACCACGGCGTCGGCGTACTTCTGCCGGCCCTCGGGTGTCTTCATCAGCCCCGAGTCCGCAGGGTTCTTCATGTTGCCCAACTCGACGAGGATGGACGGGTATTGCGCGAGGTTCAGGCCCGCGATGTCCGAGCGCGGATTGAGCCCGCCCGTGCCGATGTAGGTGGCGGGCACGAACCCGGAGGCCTTCAGCTGGTCCCGCATGATCTGGGCGAACCGCGGCGACGGCCCGGCCTGCGCCTCGTTGAGCGGCGGCGACGAGTACAGCACGTGGAAGCCCCGGCCCGTCGGAGGCCCGCCGTCGGCGTGGATGCTCACGATCGCGTTCGGCTTCAGCGAATTGGCCATCGCCGCGCGTTCGTCGACGCAGGGGCCGAGCGCGTTGTCGTTGCCGCGCGACATCGCGGTGCGCACGCCGAGCTTGGTGAGCGCCTGGCGGATGCGCAGCGTGGTATCCCAGGCGAAGGTGTGCTCGGCATAGCCGTCGTCGGTCGAGGTGCCGCTGGCCTGGCAGTCCTTGGTGCCGCCGCGGCCGGTCGGCACCTGGCGGCTGATCGAGTCGTCGTTGGCGCCGTTGTGTCCGGGATCGAGGAACACGATCTTGCCGGCGATGGGCGACGGTGCGGCGCGGACGTCACCGGCAGGGCTGACGAGCGTCGACGCGGCGACGACGAAACACGACGCCACGGCGGCGCCGACACGCAGGCGGGCAGGCACGGGCGTCACCGTAGCCCCGAGCGCGACTACGCTGAAAGGCCAAACCGCCCCAGGCGGGCGACAGAGACCAAGTCGATACCAATACGCAAGGGGACCGTCATGCAACCCGGAGGCACACCGCCCGGAGGCCAGCCCGATATGTCGGCGCTCCTCGCTCAGGCGCAGCAGGTGCAGCAGCAGCTGATGGAGGCGCAGGAGGCGCTGGCGAACGCGCAGGTCCACGGCCAGGCCGGCGGTGGGCTGGTGCAGGTCACGATGAAGGGCAGCGGCGAGGTGGTCGCGGTGTCGATCGACCCGAAGGTGATCAATCCTGAGGATCCCGAAACGCTGCAGGATCTCATCGTCGGCGCCATCGGCGACGCGGCCAAGCAGGTCACGATCCTGGCGCACGATCGGCTGGGGCCGTTGGCCAGCGGCATGGGTGACCTCGGTCTGCCGGGAATGTAATTGTTCGAGGGCCCCGTCCAAGATCTGATCGACGAGCTCGGCAAGCTGCCCGGGATCGGGCCGAAGAGCGCGCAGCGGATCGCGTTTCATCTGCTGTCGGTCGAGCCGCCCGACATCGACCGGTTGACCGCGGCGCTGTCGAAGGTGCGTGACGGCGTCAAACACTGCGCCGTGTGCGGCAACGTGTCCGACGACGACCGGTGCCGCATCTGCTCCGACACCCGCCGCGACGGATCGGTGGTGTGTGTGGTCGAGGAGCCCAAGGACGTGCAGGCCGTCGAACGCACCCGCGAGTTCCGCGGCCGCTACCACGTGCTCGGCGGGGCGCTCGATCCGTTGTCGGGGGTGGGCCCCGAGCAGCTGCGGATACGCGAGTTGCTCAACCGGATCGGGGAGCGCGTCGACGGCGTGGACATCACCGAGGTGATCATCGCCACCGACCCGAACACCGAGGGCGAGGCCACCGCGACGTATCTGATGCGGATGCTGCGCGACATCCCGGGGCTGACGGTGACGCGGATCGCGTCGGGCCTGCCGATGGGCGGCGACCTGGAGTTCGCGGACGAGCTGACCTTGGGTCGGGCCCTGGCCGGCCGCCGCGCGATGGCCTGACTATCCTTCGCCGAAATCGACGCTTTGGCGGAAAAGCACGAGCGAAACCCGCCAAATCGTCGATCTCGACGCAGGGTGTATGGGCCTAGACGCGGCGGGGGGCCGCCAACCGCTCGCGGCGCAGCTGCTCCACCTCGCGAAGCTCCAACGCCGCCAGCTCGCCAACGACGCGCGACAACAGGTAGTCCGCTAGCTGCGGGTTACGCGCCAGACACGGCCCGTGCAGGTAGGTCGCGACGACGCTACCCTGCACCGCACCGTCGAACCCGTCGCCGGCCCGGTTGCCCGCGCCGCTGATCACCCGCGCAAGCGGTTGCGCCGACGCGCCCAAAACCGTTCCGCCGCGATGATTCTCGAAGCCGGTGAGCTTCTCGGACAGCTCAGGCAGCAGCGGCTGCGACACCACCTCGCCGATCGTCCTGCTGGACTGCGGCGACGTCGTCACATCCAGCAGGCCCACCCCCTCGACCCGCTCGCCCGACGACGTCTCATACCAGTGGCCCAACACCTGGATCGCCGCGCAGATCGCCAGCACCGGCGCCCCGCGCGAAACCGCCTGCTGCAGCCCCGGATACCGCAGCAGGTGCCGGGTGGCCAGCCGCTGTGCGTAATCCTCGGCGCCGCCGAGGGTGTACAGATCCAGTTCGGCGGGCACCGGATCCGCCAGCGTGATCTCCACGATTTCGGCGGCGAAACCCCGCAGCCGCAACCGTTCCCGCAGCACCACCGCGTTGCCGCCGTCGCCGTAGGTGCCCATCACGTCGGGCAGCACCAACCCGATCCGCACCGTCGACTCAGCCATGTTCCCCCCGGTCGTCCCCTGTCCTGCGGACGTGGGCCCCACGCTCCTGCCCCCTGGGACCACGACGCTCCAACTCCCGGTTCAACTGCAGAAACGCGGTGTAGTTCGCGATCACCTCGACGTGCCCGGGCGGGCACGACGCGATCGCCGCGACGGTGTCATGCACCAGCGTGTGCTCGACCCGCGCATACCCCAGCCGCACCGCGAGATCGGTGCCTCGTTCGCCGGCCGCCACCACCTGCGTGTCCTCGAAGTGCTCGAAACGCACATCCCAGAGCCACGACAGGTCTTCGCCGTCGGGCACCTGGCCGTTGACCGAAATCACCACGCCCGCACCGTGTTTGTCGACCATCGACAGCGCTTCCTGCCATCCGGCGGGGTTCTTGGCCAGCAACACCCGCACCGTGTGCTCGCCCAGGCGCACGGTGCGGTACCGTCCCGCGACCTCGTCCACGGCCGACACCGCTGCCACCGCCGCGGCGGCGTCGGCGCCCATCGTCACCGCCGCGGCCACCGCCTGCGTGGCATTTCCGCGGTTGACCGACCCGGGCAGCGCCAGCGTCATCGGCAGCGTGATGCCCTCTGGGCCATAGATGTTGGTCTCGTCGAACCACCAGTGCGGCGTGGGTCGCTTGAAATCGGTTCCGCTGGAATACCAGTGCGCACCGTCGCGCACGATCATCTCACCCGACCGCGGGCAGCTCACCGAGTCATTGGCCCAGCCCGCGCCCGCGGCCACCCACACCACGTTGGGGCTGTCGTAAGCCGCCGACGTCATCAGCACGTCGTCGCAGTTGGCCACCACCACCGCCGACGGATGCCGCGCCAATCCCGCCCGCAGCGTGCGTTCGATGTGGTTGATCTCCCCGACACGGTCGAGCTGGTCGCGCGAGAGGTTCAGCAGCACGACGACCGCGGCTTCCACCGCGTCCAAGACGTGCGGCACGTGCATCTCGTCGACCTCCAGCGCGGCCAGCGGCGCGTCAGGGGCCGCGGCCAGCGCGGCGACCAGCCCGGCGTCCATGTTCGCGCCGGTGTCGTTGGTCGCGACCGGGCCGAGCGTGCGCAGCGCCGCGGCGATCATCCGGGTGGTGGTGGACTTGCCGTTGGTCCCGGTGACCACCACGCTGCGACGGCCCCGGCCGAGCTGGCGCAGCAGCGACTTGTCCAGCGCCAGCGCGACGAGCCCGCCGATCATCGCGCCGGCACCACGCCCGGTGACCCGCGACGCCCATCGCGCCGCGGCCCCGGCCGCCAGCGCGGCCCGCCCTCGAACGGTCACCATTCCCGGCAGTCTATGAGGCTTCAGAAAGGGCCCCGACACGCTGGACACCGAAACGGCGAGGTCCCTGGATTGTCGGACTACCGTGCCATCCTCGAATTGTGAGCCACGCTGATGCGGGATGTCGCCGGCCGGGCGGCTCATGGGGCCGACCGGCGCACGAGGCCGGCGCCGGCTGGGCGGTCGTCGACGTGGAAACCAGCGGTTTCCGCCCCGGCCAGGCTCGCGTCGTCAGCATCGCCGCGCTCGCCCTCGGCGACGACGGCAACGTCGAGCAGAGCCTCTACAGCCTGCTCGACCCCGGCGTCGACCCCGGCCCCACCCATGTGCACGGGCTGACCGCAGAGATGCTGCACGGCCAACCGTGCTTCGGTGACATCGCCGACGCGCTGATCGAACTGCTCGACGGTCGCACCCTGGTCGCCCACAACGTCGGCTTCGACTACTCGTTTTTGGCCGCCGAGGCCGAGCTGGTGGGCGAGGAACTGCCCATCGACACCGTGATGTGCACCGTCGAGCTGGCCCGCCGCCTCGACCTGGGCACCGAGAACCTGCGGCTGGAGACCCTGGCCGCGCACTGGGGCGTCACCCAGATGAAACCGCACGACGCGCTCGACGACGCGTTGGTGCTCGCCCAGATCCTCAAGCCGGTGCTGCTGCGGGCCCGCGAGCGCAAGGTGTGGCTGCCCGTGCATCCGGTGACGCGGCGCCGCTGGCCGAACGGCTTGGTCACCCACGACGAACTGCGCCCGCTGAAGATGCTGGCCGCGCGGTTGCCGTGCCCGTACCTCAACCCCGGCCGGTACGTGCGCGGCAGGCCGCTGGTGCAGGGCATGCGCATCGCGGTGTCGGCCGAGGTGCAGCGCACCCACGAAGAGCTCATCGAGCGGATCCTGCACGCCGGGCTGGCCTACACCGACACCGTCGACCTCGAGACGTCGCTGATGATCTGCAACGAGCCCGAACCCGAGCACGGCAAGGGCTACCAGGCCAGACAGCTCGGCGTTCCGCTGGTCACCGACGCCGACTTCCTGACCCATCTCGACGGCGTCGTCGCCGGCACCGGCATCGAGGAGTTCACCGACATCCGCGCCGCCGGGGAGCAGTTCGCGCTGTTCTAGCCGGGTCAGCGTGCGGCCCGGTTCACCGCCGACACCACCGCGCGCAGTGACGCCGTGGTGATCGAGGTCGCGATCCCCACGCCCCACACCGTGGTGTCGCCGATCGACGCCTCGACGTAGGCGGCGGCCTTGGCCTCTTCGCCGGAGGACATGGCGTGTTCGGAGTAGTCCAGCACGTTGACGTGGATGCCGATCGTGGCTAGCGCGTCGACGAACGCCGCGAGCGGACCGTTGCCGGTGCCGACGATCTCGTGCTCGACGCCGTCGACAGAGACGACCGCCTCGACGGTGTCGGTGCCGCCGTCGAACTCGGCGGCCGTCACCTTCTGCCGGATCCGTTCCAGCGGCCGCGTCGGCGCCAGGTACTCCTCGAAGAAGACGTCCCACATCTCCTTCGGCGACACCTCGCCGCCCTCGCCGTCGGTGATCTTCTGGATCGACTGGGAGAACTCCACCTGCAGCCGCCGCGGCAGCGCCAGGCCGTGGTCGGCCTTCATGATGTAGGCCACCCCGCCCTTGCCGGACTGCGAGTTCACCCGGATGACGGCCTCGTAGGTGCGCCCGACGTCGCGCGGATCGATCGGCAGGTACGGCACCTGCCACAAGATGTCGTCGACGTCGGCGTCCTGCTCATCGGCGGATACCTTCATCGCGTCCAGGCCCTTGTTGATGGCGTCCTGATGGCTGCCGGAGAACGCGGTGTAGACCAGATCGCCGCCGTAGGGGTGACGTTCGTGCACCGGCAGCTGGTTGCAGTACTCGACGGTGCGGCGGATCTCGTCGATGTTCGAGAAGTCGATCTGCGGGTCGACGCCGCGGGAGAACAGGTTCATTCCCAGCGTCACCAGGCAGACGTTGCCGGTGCGCTCACCGTTGCCGAACAGGCAGCCCTCGATCCGGTCGGCGCCGGCCGCATAACCCAATTCCGCTGCGGCGACGGCGGTTCCGCGGTCGTTGTGCGGGTGCAGCGACAGCACGATGCTGTCACGCCGCTTCAGGTTGCGGCTCATCCACTCGATCGAGTCGGCGTAGACGTTCGGGGTGGCCATCTCGACGGTTGCGGGCAGGTTGACGATCAGCGGCCAGTCCGGGGTGGGCTCCAGCACGTCGCCGACCGCGTCGCAGACCTCCTTGGCGTACACCAGCTCGGTGCCGGTGTAGGACTCCGGGGAGTACTCGTAGCGCCACAGCGTGCCGGGATACTTCTTGGCCTCCTCGACGCACTTGCGCGCCCCGTCGACGGCGATGGCCTTGACGGCTTCGCGGTCGGCCTTGAACACCACCCTGCGCTGCAGGATCGACGTCGAGTTGTAGAAGTGCACGATCACCCGCGGGGCGCCCTCGCAGGCCTCGAACGTGCGCTCGATCAGCTCCGGGCGGCATTGCGTCAACACCTGGATGGTGACGTCGTCGGGGATCGCGCCCTGCTCGATGATCTCGCGCACGAAGTCGAAGTCGGTCTGGCTGGCCGACGGGAAACCGACCTCGATCTCCTTGTAGCCCATCCGCACCAGCAGGTCGAACATGCGGCGCTTGCGGGCCGGGCTCATCGGGTCGATCAGCGCCTGGTTGCCGTCGCGCAGATCCACCGCGCACCACAGCGGCGCCTCGTCGATCACCCGGTCGGGCCAGGTGCGGTCAAACGGAATGGTCGCTGGGCCTGACGCCGGGCTCCCGCCCGGCACCTCGTCGGCGAAGCTGCGGTAGCGGTGTACCGGCATCGACGAGCCGCGCTGGGTGTTCCAGGGGGGCTGGCCGGGATTGGGTGGGCCGGCGGGCTTGGTGATGGAACGTGCCGACGTGAAAGCGTCAGGTGAATCGAAAGAAGTCTTCGAGAAAGTAGTCACGATGAGGTGCTCCGGGATTGAGGGGAAAGTCGACAATCGACCGGCGCAGCGCGAACACCCGCGACGGGAAGCCGGTCTGGATCAGACCCCGTCGCGGCTGCCGAGGAGGAGCACCCGCTGCACCCGGCCACTCTATCAAGCCGGCGGGCGCTGAGAAAACCCCTGGTGATGCCACCGGCCGACGGCGATCGTTAGAGTTCAGGCGGTGAAGCTTGATCGACGGTGGTGGATCGCCATCGGGGTGGTGGTGGCGGTGATCGTCGCGCTGGTCTACAGCATGTTCAACCGTCCGCCGGCCGAGTGCGACGCGGTGCGAGAGTTGTTGCAGTTCAACCAATCTCAGGCCGCCCTCATCGAGTCGAAGTCCAGTGAGGGTGAGGGCCTGCCGACCCTGGCCGAAGAGACGGCGTACCGGGCGTGGGCCGACGGGCTGGCCGAACGCGCCCAGAAGGTCAGCCGAAGCGCACCCGATCTGGAGTGGACCAGCTCACAGTTGGCCAACCTCGCCGACGAGTTCGTCCGCAAGATGTCCAAGGTGCGTGCCGAAGCCGAATCCCGGGCGCCGGGTGCGCCCGCCCCGCCGACGTTCTACGAGATGACCGCGATCAACGCGCAGATCAGCCAGAAACTCGCGCACCTGTCCGAGGCGTGCGCCGGCTGACGCCGGCCATAAGGTGACCAGTGTGTGCACTCGAGTGGTTTATCTCGGTACCGGCGAACGGATCGTCACGGGCCGGTCGATGGATTGGAAGTACGAGATCGGGACCAACCTGTGGGCGCTGCCCCGAGGGGTGACGCGCACCGGGCAGGCCGGGCCCGATTCGGCGACGTGGACGGCCAAGTACGGCAGCGTGGTGGCCAGCGGATACGACATCTGCACCACCGACGGCGTCAACGAGGCCGGGCTGGCCGCCAACCTGCTGTGGCTGGCCGAGTCCGAGTACCCGTCCAACACCGGGGACCGGCCCGCCGTCGCGCTGTCGTTGTGGGCGCAGTACGTGCTGGACAACTTCGCCACCGTCGCCGAGGCCGTCGCAGCGCTCACCGCCACGCCGCTGCGGGTGGTGACGGCCGAGGTGCCCGGTCAGCACCGGTTGGCCACCCTGCACCTGGCCATGTCCGACGCCACCGGCGACAGCGCGATCGTCGAGTACATCGACGGCGAGCAGGTCATCCACCACGGCCGCCAGTACCAGGTGATGACGAACTCGCCGATCTTCTCCAAACAGCTCGCGATCACCGAGTACTGGGAGCAGATCGGCGGAACCGTGATGCTGCCCGGCACCAACCGCGCCGCCGACCGGTTCGTGCGGGCGGCGTTCTACATCGACGCGGTGCCCAAGACCGCCGACCCGCTGGAGGCGGTCGCGGTGGTGATGAGCGTGGTGCGCAACGTCTCCGTGCCGTACGGCATCACCACCCCCGACGAACCCAACATCTCCTCGACCCGGTGGCGCACGGCCGTCGACCACACGTCGCTGCGCTACTTCTTCGAGTCGGCGCTCTCGCCCAACACGTTCTGGGTCGAGTTGGCCAACCTCGACTTCTCCGAGGGCGCGCCGACGAAGCGGCTGAACCTCGGCGACGGCGAGAAAACCGTGTACGCCGGGGACGCCAGCGCGAAATTCGAGGCTGCTGAACCGTTCGCGTTTCTGTCGGTGGCGTAGCCACCGGCATTCGGGCTGGGGGCGGCGCCGCTACCGGCGGGTAAATCCGGTTTCGATCAACCGATATCCTGGGTGAGATTCTCCCCCCGAACTTCGAAAGGTTTGTTCAGTGGCGCTCGTCGTGCAGAAATACGGCGGATCCTCGCTGTCGGACGCCGAGCGGATCCGTCGCGTCGCCGAGCGCATCGTGGAGACCAAGAAGGCCGGCAACGACGTCGTCGTGGTGTGCTCGGCCATGGGCGACACCACCGACGACCTGCTGGATCTGGCCAGGCAGGTGTGCCCGGCGCCGCCGGCCCGCGAGATGGACATGCTGTTGACCGCCGGGGAGCGCATCTCCAACGCGCTGGTCGCGATGGCCATCGACTCCCTTGGCGCGCAGGCCCGCTCGTTCACCGGGTCGCAGGCCGGCGTGATCACCACCAGCGTGCACGGCAAAGCCAAGATCATCGACGTCACACCCGGGCGGCTGCGCTCCGCGCTGGACGAGGGGCAGATCGTGCTGGTCGCCGGGTTTCAGGGCGTCAGCCAGGACAGCAAGGACGTCACCACGCTGGGCCGCGGCGGCTCGGACACCACCGCGGTCGCACTGGCGGCCGCGCTCGACGCCGACGTCTGCGAGATCTACAGCGACGTCGACGGCATCTTCACCGCCGATCCGCGCATCGTGTCCAACGCGCGCCACCTCGACCAGATCAGCTTCGAGGAGATGCTGGAGATGGCCGCGTGCGGGGCCAAGGTGCTGGTGCTGCGCTGCGTGGAATACGCCCGCCGCTACAACGTTCCCATCCACGTCCGGTCGTCGTACTCGGACAAACCCGGCACGCTGGTGACCGGATCGATAGAGGACATTCCCATGGAAGACGCCATCCTGACCGGAGTCGCCCACGACCGCAGCGAGGCCAAGGTCACCGTGGTCGGCATCCCCGACGTGCCCGGTTACGCCGCCAAGGTGTTCCGCGCCGTCGCCGACGCCGACATCAACATCGACATGGTGCTGCAGAACATCTCCAAGGTCGAGGACGGCAAAACCGACATCACGTTCACCTGCCCGCGCGATTACGGCCCGCTCGCGGTGGAGACGCTGGCCGCGCTGCAGAAGGAGATCGGTTTCACCAAGGTGCTCTATGACGACCACATCGGCAAGGTGTCGTTGGTCGGGGCGGGGATGAAGAGCCATCCCGGGGTCACCGCGAAGTTCTGCGAGACGCTGGCCAAGGTCGGGGTCAACATCGAACTGATCTCCACCTCCGAGATCCGCATCTCGGTGCTGATCAAGGACACCGAGCTGGACAAGGCGGTGTCGGCGCTGCACGAGGCGTTCGGCCTGGGCGGCGACGAGCAGGCCATGGTCTACGCGGGAACGGGGCGGTAACTGTGGGGCGAGCGCAGCGACGGGAGCAGTAGATGGTGTCGATCGGTGTGGTCGGCGCGACGGGCCAGGTCGGCCAGGTCATGCGCACCCTGCTCGAGCAGCGTGAATTCCCCGCGACCAGCGTGCGGTTCTTCGCCTCGGCGCGCTCACAGGGCAAGAAGCTGCCGTTCCGCGGCCAGGAGATCGAGGTCGAGGACGCTGCGACGGCGGATCCGTCCGGCCTGGACATCGCGCTGTTCTCCGCGGGCGCGACGATGTCGCGGGTGCAGGCGCCGCGGTTCGCGGAGGCGGGCGCGGTCGTCATCGACAACTCCTCGGCCTGGCGCAAGGACCCGGACGTGCCGCTGGTGGTCAGCGAGGTCAACTTCGCCCGCGATGTGCGGGGCGTGAAGCTGGCGAAGAACATCATCGCCAACCCGAACTGCACCACGATGGCCGCGATGCCGGTGCTCAAGCCGTTGCACGACGAAGCCGGGCTGGTGCGGATGATCGCCTCGACCTACCAGGCGGTCTCGGGCAGCGGGCTGGCCGGTGTCGAAGAGCTCTACGGTCAGGCGCAGGCGGTCATCTCCGGCAGCCGCGACCTGGTGCACGACGGCGGGGCGGTGGACTTCCCGGCGCCGGACACGTACGTCGCGCCGATCGCGTTCAACGTGGTGCCGTTGGCGGGTTCTTACGTCGACGACGGCTCCGGGGAGACCGACGAGGACCAGAAGCTGCGCAACGAGAGCCGCAAGATCCTCGGCATTCCCGACCTCGCGGTCAGCGGCACCTGTGTGCGGGTGCCGGTGTACACGGGGCACTCGTTGTCGATCAACGCCGAGTTCAGCCGGCCGCTCTCGGTCGAGCGCGCCTCGGAGCTGCTGTCCGGTGCGCCGGGGGTCAAGCTGGTCGACGTGCCGACGCCGCTGGCCGCTGCCGGTGTCGACGTCACGTTGGTCGGGCGCATCCGCCAGGACCCGGGCGTGCCCGACGGCCGTGGGCTGGCGCTGTTCGTGTCGGGCGACAACCTGCGAAAAGGCGCGGCGCTCAACACGATCCAGATCGCCGAGCTGGTGGCCGCCGAGCTGTAATTCGCCCAGGCAATACGCCCAAAGGGACATTCGGGCGGAAAAGTGCGAGTAGTTTTCGCCATTTCGTCGATCTCGGCGCTCGCTCACGGCGGGCTGTGGCCCGGCCACCTGTCGAGTTCGTGACTCGGCGCCCATCTCCTGCCGGAGGTGGTTACGCTGTCGATCGGAATGGAGATGGGCGTGCGCCGCCGAGTCGGCTCGGCACTACTCGCGTTGGTTGGCTTGGTGGCCGCATCGTCATGCGCGGTTTCGCACGCGCAGCCCGCGCCCATTCCCGGCCCGGTGCTGCCGCCGCTGGCTCCCGGCCAGGTGATTCGCATCGGACCGACCGCCGGAACAGGCACGCCGACAAGGGATTACGGTATCGGCGCCACCGACCTGTGCGAGTTCATGGAGTTCCCCAGCGGCATCCTGCAGGTGTGTGGGGACAGCTTCGCGGGCCAAGGCGTCGGCTACGGCGGCTGGTACTCACCGATCGCGTTGCACGTTGACACCGAGTCCATCAACGACGGCCGCGGCGTGCAATACGTCGGTGTCACCGGCACGGACAAGCCGCTGCTGGCGGATCCGACACCGCCGGGCGCATCCCAACTGCCCGCCGGTGTCGTGCAGATCAATCGCGAGAACTACATGATGGTCACCACGGTGCGCGACCTGGATCCGCAGACCTCTCGGCTGGTGAAAGCCGAACCGGGACATGGCAATTGGCAGACGGTGCCGGGGTCGGAGCGGCCGGCGGAGTATCAGCAGTGGCGGCAGTCGCAGATCAGCGGCTACTACGACCCGATCCCCAAACCGGACTCGCCGAGCGGCTTCGTCTACATCGTCGCCAACAACTTCGACCGCACCTCACCGGTCGTGCTGTACCGGGTTCCTCCGGAAAGCTTCACCGACCGTGACAGCTGGCAGGGATGGTCGTCGACGCGGGGCTGGGGACATCCGCCGACACCGCTGTGGCCCGATCAGATCGGCGAGATGAGCATCCGCATGATCGACGGCAAGACGGTGCTGTCGTACTTCAACGCCACCACCGGCAACATGGAAATGCGGGTCGCCAACGACCCGACGCAGCTGGGCACGGCGCCGGTGACGACCGTCGTGGTCGCCACCGAGTGGCCGACGCCGGTGGAGCACCTCGGCCCGCCGGAGAACAACCGTCTGGCCCAGCCGTACGGCGGCTACATCTCTCCGGGCTCCACGCTTGACGAGGTGAGAGTCTTTGTCAGCCAGTGGAACACCGGCCCGCGTGGCGGCACGCCGTACCGGGTGATCCAGTTCGCGGTCAACCCCTTCAAGCCGCTGTAACGCTTCAGCGCTTCCCGAACACCCCCTTGTATACGCAGCAGCGAAGGCGCTGCCGCCGCGAGTCGAAGGAAGTGCCATGACCATCCGAGATGCGCTCACCGCCGCGACGAGTGAGTCCACCGAAGCGAAAATCCACGGCGCCGCCGGCGCGGTCCTGCGGTACGGCCTGGTGCTCGTCATCGGCTGGATCGGGCTGATGAAGTTCACAGCATTTGAAGCGCATGGCATCCAGCCGCTGGTCGCCAACAGCCCGTTCATGGCGTGGCTCTACGACATCTTCAGCGTGACGACGTTCTCGGCGCTGCTCGGCGTCATGGAGGTCACGGCGGCCGCGCTGATCGCCGTGAATCCGTGGTGGCCGAGGATCTCGGCGCTGGGCAGCGTGCTGGCCGTGGTGCTGTTCGTCGCCACGATCAGCTTCCTGTTCACCACCCCCGGTATCGGCGAGGAAGCGGCCGGCGGGTTGCCGATGCTGTCGACGACCGGGCAGTTCCTCATCAAGGACGTCGTCCTGCTCGGCGCGGCGCTGTGGACGCTGGCCGATTCCGTGCGCGCCGCACGGTCACGCGGGGTTACCCTCGCTGCACGATGAGGGCCGTCGCGGAGGACGAAGCCGCGCTCGTCACCGCCCTGAAAGCCGGCGACGAGAGCGCCTTCGCCCTGCTGGTCGACCGCCACGCCGCCGCCATGTTGCGGATCGCCCGCGGTTATGTCGCGACGACGGAGGTCGCCGAGGAGGTCGTGCAGGAGACCTGGATCGCACTGCTGAAGGGCATCGACGGGTTCCAAGCGCGATCAAGCTTGCGCACATGGCTTTTCACCATCCTCATCAACACCGCGAAGAAACGGGGGCTGCGCGAGCGGCGCACCGGCGACGCCGAGTTCGCCGCGTTCGCGGGCACAACCGTCGACGCGGCACGCTTTCGCGGCGCAGACGACCGCTGGCCGGGCCACTGGAGAACAGGCTCCGCGCCCCTGCCCTTTCCGGAAACCCCGGAGGGCTCGGTGCTGGCCGACGAGATGCTCGCCGTGGCGCGAAGCGAACTCGACCGGCTCCCCGACAAACAACGCATCGTCGTCACCCTTCGCGACGTGTACGGATTCAATTCGAAAGAAGTGACGGAATTGCTCGACATCACCGTCGCCAACCAACGGGTCCTGCTGCATCGCGGCCGCGCCGCGGTGCGGCAAGCGCTCGAGGCTTACCTGTCAGAGGAATCATGAGTGCCTACTCCATGGACTGCAACGAGCTCGTCGAGCTGGTCACCGCGTACCTCGACGGGTCGCTGGATCCCGACACCCGGGCTCGCTTCGACCTTCACCTCCTGGAGTGCGACGGGTGTGAGAACTACCTTCAGCAGTTCCGGGCGACGATCACGACGCTGAACAACGTCGGCGACGCACTGGATCCGGCGTTCCGCGACAAGCTGATGAACGCGTTCCGCGACTGGCGGTGAAAATCCCGATCAGGCGACGCTGACGTGCTCGGCGGATTCGCCGATCGTGGCGCCCTCATCGCCGATGATGGTGCGCATCAACGCCTTCTGTTCGCGGTCACCGCGGTCGGTGGCGCGCACCCGTCCGCCGGGCACGAACACCGCGGCCGCACTGCGGGCCAGGTTCACCGGCAGGCGTAGCAGCGGATACCACGGCGGCACATAACGGGGCAGGCCCAGTGCCTTCATGGTGCGCGGACCCAAGAACCCGCTGGTGACCGAAAGGTGTTGCGCGCGTGCGATGCGACGCCGCAGGCTCGGCAACGTGTCGAAGTGCCAGCCCAGCGGGTCATCGACCATCGGCATCGCCAACTGCTTGGACGACTCATCGGGCTCGGCCAGCGCCCCCAGGGTGTGATAGAGCACCCGGATGCTGTCGCGGAAGTCCCGCGGCAGCCACTCGTCCTCGACGCCCATCAGCCAACCGACATAGCGCGTCAGGTGCGCGATCGACTCATAGTCCTTGGGGCTCAGCAGAATTCCCATGCCAGCGACACCCACGGCGGGGGCGACCAGCGCGCCGACCAGCGTCGCCGCCATGTCGGTCTGGTTCACCGGCACGCCCCACTCCTCAGCACGCCAGTCCGGCATCGCGCCCACATGGCGACGCACCAGCGAGTGGATCAGCCGCACCCGAAGCGTGGCCTGATATCCCGAACCGAACACCTCGAGGCCGCCCTCGGCGATGACGTCCATCGCCCACTGCATGGTCTCGGCGAAGCGCTTGTTGGACCCCTTCTCCAGCGCACCGGTGCGTAGCAGCGTCTTGTTGAAGCCGGAGAACTGGTAACCGCCCAGCAGCGACACGTCGCGGGCGATGTACATGCCGTCGGCACCCCCGCGGCGCAGCGCTCGCTGCCCGCGCCGCAGGGTCGCGCGGTCCACCCACGGGGGCACCGTCTCGACCTCTTCGAAGAACTCCCGCAGCGGTTCGGGCGCCTCGGGCACCGAGTCGATTCCCTTGGCGAGCGCCCGGTCGAAAAGCGGCCGGGTCTCCTTCAGGCCCGCATCCGACATCCACGCAACCAGCCGGTCCATCGGTGCGTCGCCCACGGTGAGTCGCTCACCGAGCCTGCGCCACTGCTCCGGGGTCGGTGCGCCGATGCCCAACGCAGTCGCCATCAGCCGGATGGCCGCGGGCACTGGGCGCGGTCGCGACGGATGACGTGCGGGGATTGGCCTGTTCATCGCCTCGGTTCCCTTCGAGCGCATTTTGACAACGCTTATAGTCAAAACCTAAGCGGCGGCCGCGCCGGTTGTCAAAGCCACCTTTCACAGCGGATTCATAGCCGACTCATGAGCGGCACCGAACCGGCGGGGAGATGATCGACGTCATGAGCGAACCAACATCCGAACCGACCACCACCCCCGTCACGCCGCCGCCCCCGCCGGCCGAACCGCCGCGGCGATCCCGGGCCACGTCGGCCGCCGCCTGGGTCGGCATCGTCGCCGGCGTCGTCTTCATCGTCGCGGTGATCTTCTTCACCGGCTTCTTCCTCGGCGCACACTCCGGCAGGCACTACGACGGTCACCGCGGCCATCACGGCGACCGCGACTTCGCGATCTTCCATCGGGGCCCGCCCCCGCACTTCCCGATGGGACCGCGCGGTGAGTTCGAGCGGCCGCCGATGGGCCCGGGTGGTCCCATGGCGCCGCCGCAATCCCCGCAGTCGCCCGCGCCGACGACGCCGCCCGCGCGTCCCTGACGTCACGTCGGACCCGCGTTCTGCTCGAGTGCGGAGGGGAACGCGGGTCCGACCCAGGTCAGGTTTGAGATCGGTGGGAAACGGGGAGGCCCGTCTGGGAGGCGGCTCAGCCCGACGCCGTCGACGCGAGGAGATCACCACCGATGACCGAGAACTACACGACCAACGACGCAGGCAACCCGGCCCCGAGTCTCGAGCATTCACTCACGGTCGGCCCGGACGGCCCGATTCTGCTGCAGGACCACTACCTGATCGAGCAGATGGCCAACTTCAACCGGGAGCGGATTCCCGAACGCCAACCGCACGCGAAGGGTGGCGGCGCGTTCGGTCAGTTCGAGGTGACCCAGGACGTCAGCAAGTTCACCAAGGCCGCGATGTTCCAGCCCGGCGCCAAGACCGAGATGATCGCGAGGTTCTCCACCGTCGCCGGCGAGCGCGGCAGCCCCGACACGTGGCGGGACCCACGGGGTTTCGCGCTCAAGTTCTACACGCCGGACGGGATTTTCGACCTCGTCTGCAACAACACCCCGGTGTTCTTCATGCGGGATCCGATGAAGTTCCAGAACTTCATCCGTAGCCAGAAGCGGATGCAGGCCACCAACCTGCGCGACCACCACATGCAGTGGGATTTCTGGACGCTGTCACCGGAGTCGGCCCACCAGGTCACCTGGTTGATGGGCGACCGCGGCATCCCGAAGACCTGGCGGCATATGAACGGCTACTCCAGCCACACCTACAGCTGGCTCAACGCCGCCGATGAATTGTTCTGGGTGAAGTACCACTTCAAGACCGACCAGGGCATCGAGTTCCTCACTCAAGAGGAAGGCGACCGGCTGGCCGGCGAGGACGGTGACTACCACCAGCGCGACCTGTACACGTCCATTCAGGACGGCAACTTCCCCAGCTGGACGCTGCACGTGCAGATCATGCCGTTCGAGGAGGCCAAGACCTATCGCTTCAACCCGTTCGATCTGACCAAGGTGTGGCCGCACGGCGACTACCCGCTGCACGAGGTCGGCAGGATGACGCTGAACCGCAACGTCGTCGACTACCACACCGAGATGGAGCAGCTGGCGTTCGAGCCGAACAACATCGTGCCCGGCACCGGCCTCAGCCCCGACAAGATGCTGCTGGCGCGGGGGTTCTCCTACGCCGACGCCCACCGCGCCCGGCTCGGCGTGAACTACAAGCAGATCCCGGTCAACGAACCCAAGAACGGCGTGCGGGCGTATTCGAAAGACGGTGCGATGCGCATCCGCAACGTCACCGACCCGGTGTACGCGCCGAACTCGATGGGTGGTCCCGAGGCCGACCCGAAGCGCGCCGCCGAGGTGCACTGGGCCTCCGACGGTGAAATGGTGCGCACGGCCTACACCTTGCGCCCCGATGACGACGACTGGGGTCAGGCCGGGACGTTGGTGCGCAAGGTGCTCGACGATGAAGCTCGGGAACGCTTGGCCCACAACATCATCGGGCACGTGTCGCAGGATGTGCGCGAGCCGGTGCTGTCGCGGGTGTTTCAGTATTGGTCGAACGTCGACCCCGATCTGGGTAAGCGGGTCGAAGAGGGATTGCGAGCCAAACTGAACGGCGGCGGTTAGGCGCCACGGGCGGTCTTGCCGTTTGAATGTGGGCTGGCATGATCAGACCCATGAGCATCGAAGTCGTTTTCACCCAGGAATCAACCGCAACCGCTGGCGGGCGTGAAGGCCACGTGAAGTCCTCGACCGGCAAGATCGACCTGAACACCAACCACCCGAAGGAAATGGGCGGCAGCGGTGAGGGCACCAATCCCGAGGAGTTGTTCTCGGCCGGCTACGCCGCGTGCTTCCTCGGTGCGCTGCGGTTGGTGGCCAAGAACAACGACATCAAGGTCGACGATGCCAGCGCGATCACCGCACAGGTCGGGTTCGGCAAGGATCCCGACGGCGGCTTCGCGATCAACGCCCATCTGATCGGCTACCTGCCCGGAATGGACCAGGCCGCCGCCGACGATCTGATGAAGAAGGCGCATGAGGTGTGCCCCTACTCGAAGGCCACCCGCAACAACATCGACGTCAAGCTGTCGGCCAAGGTCTGATGCTGTCCCGGCGGACGCGCAGCGGCCGGGGAACGACGGTGGCCGCCGCGGTCGGCATCGGCCTCGTGGGGCTGTCGTTGGCGGCGCCGGTCGGCGCGCGTCCGTCCGACCCCGGCGTGGTCAACTATGCGGTGCTGCCCAAGGGCTCGGTCGGCAACATCGTCGGCACGACGATGCGGTTCGAATGGACCTACTCCGATCCGTTCCAGTCCTTCTACGTCGACAACCCCGCCTGCAACAACTGGGCCGACATCGGGCTGCCTGACGTCTACGCCGACCCCGACCTGGCGTCGTTCAACGGGGCGGTGACCCAGACGGCGCCGGACGACCAGAGCCACTTCGTCAAGCAGGCGGTCGGGGTGTACGCCACGAACGACGCCGCCGAGCGTGCCTTCCGCCGGGTCGTCGACCGCACCGTCGGCTGCAACGGGCAGACGACCGCGATGCACCTCGACAACCTCACCACGCAGGTGTGGACCTTCACCGGCGGGCCGGCCACCGCCACCGAGGCGGACTGGGTCAAGCAGGAGGCCGGCACCGACCGGCGCTGCTTCAACACCACGCGCAAGCGGGAAAATGTTTTGCTGCAAGCGAAAGTGTGCCAGTCCGGCAACGCCGGCCCCGCCGTGAACGTGCTGGCCGGAGCGATGCAGAACACGCTCGGCCAATAATCCCGGTGCCCGCTTAACCGACAGTTCACAGAAAAAGGCTCGGGTTTTGTCGGAGGGCTCACCCAAGATGGTCTGAAGGCCGCGATCGCCAAACCCGGAAGGGGATGGGAAATGACCTTGACCATCACGTCCGAGGTGGGCGATGCGCGCACCGAGTCGCCCGAGCTCACCAGCGCGATCAGCGCGGCGCTGCATGTCGGCCCGAACTGCCTGCGCGACGGCGACGTGGGCCGGGTCGGCCTGGAGATCGAGGCGCACGGCTTTGATCCGGCCGATCCGATGCGACGGCCGAGTTGGGCCGAACTCGGCGACGTCATCGCCGACCTTCCGCCGCTGCCCGGTGGCAGCAGGGTGACAGTGGAGCCCGGCGGCGCGGTCGAACTGTCCGGTCCGCCGATCGACGGTGCGCCGGCGGCCATCAGCGCGATGGCGGCCGACCGGGCCGTGCTGGCCGAGGCCTTCGCCCGCGCGGGGCTCGGGCTGATCCTGCTCGGTGCCGATCCGCTGCGGCCCGCCCAGCGGGTCAACCCCGGTGCCCGCTACGCGGCGATGGAGACGTTCTTCGATGCCAGCCAGACCGGCGCGGCCGGCGCGGCGATGATGACCTCGACGGCGTCAGTGCAGGTCAACCTCGACGCCGGACCACGGGAAGGTTGGGCCGAGCGGGTGCGGCTGGCCCATGCGCTGGGCCCCACGATGGTCGCCGTCGCCGCCAACTCCCCGCTGCTCGCCGGCAGGTTCTCGGGGTGGCGCTCGGCACGGCAGCACGTGTGGAGCCAACTGGACTCCGCGCGCTGCGGCCCGGTGCTCGGCGTCAACGGCGACGACCCGGCCAGTGACTGGGCGCGGTATGCGCTCAAGGCGCCGGTGATGCTGCTGCACACCCCGCAGATCGTCCCGGTGACCCAGTGGGTGCCGTTCGCCGACTGGGCCGACGGACGGGTGCTGCTCGGCGACCGCAGGCCCACCGAGGCCGACCTCGACTACCACCTGACCACGCTGTTCCCGCCGGTGCGTCCGCGGCGGTGGCTGGAGATCCGCTACCTCGACAGCGTGCCCGACGCGATCTGGCCCGCCGTGGTGTTCACGCTCGTCACGCTGCTCGACGATCCGTCGGCGGCGGCCGTGGCGACCGAGGCCACCAAGCCGGTCGCCACCGCGTGGGACCGCGCCGCGCAACTCGGCCTCGGCGATCGTCGGCTGCAGCAGGCCGCGCTGCGGTGCGTGACGGCCGCCGCCGAACGGGCACCGGCCGAACTCGCGGAATCGATGCAACGGTTGGTGCGTTCGGTCGAACAGGGACGGTCCCCGGCGGACGACTTCGCCGATTTGGCCGTCGAACACGGGATCGCGCCCGCGGTCGCACAACTGGCGCAAGGGGAGATGTGACCGTTCGAGAACAATTCGCACGCGACCTGACGGCGGCCAGAGACCGCACGCTGCGGCTGGTCGACTTCGACGACGCCGAAGTCACCCGTCAGTACCACCCGTTGATGAGCCCGCTGGTGTGGGACCTCGCGCACATCGGTCAGCAGGAAGAGCTGTGGCTGTTGCGCGACGGCAACCCCGACCGGCCCGGCATGCTGGCGCCCGAAGTGGAACGTCTCTACGACGCGTTCGTGCATCCCCGCGCCGGCCGCGCCGACCTCCCGCTGCTGCCGCCGACCGACGCCCGCGCCTACTGCCGCACGGTGCGCGACAAGGCGCTCGACGTGCTCGACGCGCTGCCGGACGACGGTTCCGATCTGGGGGCGGCGTTCAACTTCGGCCTGGTGATCAGCCACGAGAACCAGCACGACGAGACGATGCTGCAGGCGCTGAACCTGCGGGTCGGGGCGCCGCTGCTCGACTCGGGCGCACCGCTGCCCGCCGGTCGCGCCGGTGTCGCGGGCACCTCGGTGCAGGTGCCCGGCGGTGAGTTCGTGCTCGGCGTCGACGCCACGACCGAACCGCACTCACTGGACAACGAACGTCCCGCACACGTCGTCGACGTGCCGTCCTTCCGCATCGGCCGGGTGCCGGTCACAAACGGCGAGTGGCAACAGTTCATCGACGACGGCGGCTATGACGAACCCCGGTGGTGGTCGCGGGCCGGCTGGTCGCACCGCGTGCAGGCCGGGCTGCGGGCACCGCAGTTCTGGAACCCCGACGGCACCCGCATCCGGTTCGGCCACGTCGAACCCATCCCCGCCGACGAGCCCGTCCAGCACGTCACGTATTTCGAGGCCGAGGCGTACGCGGCGTGGGCGGGCGCACGGCTGCCCACCGAGGTGGAGTGGGAGAAAGCCTGCGCGTGGGATCCCGGGCGGGGCGCGCGGCGGCGCTACCCGTGGGGCGCCTCGGAGCCGACCGCGCACTTGGCCAACCTCGGCGGCGACGCGCTGCGGCCCGCGCCGGTCGGGGCCTATCCCGCCGGCGCGTCCGCCTACGGCGCCGAACAGCTGCTCGGCGACGTGTGGGAGTGGACCACCTCCCCGCTGCGGCCCTGGCCCGGCTTCACGCCCATGATCTACGAGCGCTACTCGCAGCCGTTCTTTGACGGCGACTACAAGGTGCTGCGCGGCGGGTCGTGGGCGGTGGCGGCCAACATCCTGCGGCCCAGCTTCCGCAACTGGGACCACCCGATCCGGCGCCAGATCTTCGCCGGCGTCCGCCTGGCGTGGTCCGTTGAGGAGGGTCAAGCCTGATGTGCCGCCACCTCGGCTGGCTCGGCGACCCGGTGTCGGTGGCCTCGTTGGTGCTCGAACCCGCCAATAGCCTGCTCGTCCAGTCGTATGCGCCGCGCCGCCAGAAGCACGGTCTGCTGAACGCCGACGGGTGGGGGGTCGGGTTCTTCTCGTCGGACGTGCGCGACGGCACGCCCCGCCGGTGGCGCAGCGCCACCCCGCTGTGGGGCGACGCGTCGTTCGCGTCGATGGCGCCCGCGTTGCGTGGCGGCTGCATCGTGGCGGCCGTCCGGTCGGCCAGCATCGGCATGCCGATCGAGGCGACGGCGTCGGCGCCGTTCACCGACGGGACGTGGCTGCTGTCGCACAACGGCCTGGTCGACCGCGGCGTGCTCCCGTTGTCGCGGCACGCCGAATCCACCAACGACAGCGCGCTGCTGGCGGCGCTGATCTTCGAGCGCGGCCTCGACCGGCTCGCCGACACCCTGGCGGAGGTCGCCGCAGCGGACCCCAACGCACGGCTGAACATCTTGGCCGGCAACGGTTCTCGACTGATCGCCACCACATGGGGTGACACGTTGTCGGTGTTGCGCCGAGACGACGGCACCGTGCTGGCCAGCGAACCCTACGATGACGATCCGCGCTGGCAGGAGTTGCCGGATCGGCACCTGATCTCCGTCGCCGTCGGCTCTGACGTCGAACTGACTCCCCTGAAAGGATCGTCGTGACCCTCTCGCTGTCCAACCACCTGCCGGCGAACTCGGCCGCGCGGGCGCTGCGCCGGGACGTGCTCGACGGGCTGACGCAGACGCCGAAAGCATTGCCCCCCAAATGGTTCTACGACTCGGTCGGCAGTGACCTGTTCGACCGGATCACCCGGCTGCCGGAGTATTACCCGACCCGCACCGAAGCGCAGATCCTGCGGGCCCGGTCCGCCGAGATCGCCGAGGCCTCGGGCGCCGACACCCTGGTAGAACTGGGCAGCGGCACCTCCCAGAAGACGCGGATGCTGTTGGATGCGTTGCGCGACAACGGAACTCTGCGACGGTTCATTCCGTTCGACGTGGACGCCGGCGTGCTCAACGCGGCGGGGGCGGCGATCCAGAAGGAGTATCCGGGTGTCGAGGTCGAGGCGGTGTGCGGCGATTTCGAGGAGCACCTCCGCGAGATACCTCGGGTCGGGCGGCGCCTGATCGCGTTCCTCGGCTCGACCATCGGCAACCTGACACCGCAACCGCGCGCGCGGTTCCTGACCGCGTTGGCGCAGACGATGCGGCCCGGTGACAGCCTGCTGCTGGGCACCGATCTGGTGAAGGACACCGAGCGCCTGGTGCGCGCCTACGACGACAGCGCCGGCGTCACGGCCCGGTTCAACCGCAATGTGCTGGCGGTGATCAACCGCGAACTCGACGCCGACTTCGACCTGGCGGCGTTCGACCACGTCGCGCGGTTCAACGCCGGGGAGGAACGCATCGAGATGTGGCTGCGCGCCCGCGGTGCGCAGCGGGCGTGTGTGCGCGAACTGGACCTCACGGTGGACTTCGCCGACGGCGAGGAGATGCTCACCGAGGTGTCATGCAAGTTCCGTCCCGACGGGGTGGCCGCGGAGCTGGCAGCGGCCGGTCTGCAGCGCACCCATTGGTGGACCGACCCCGCAGGCGACTTCGGCCTGTCACTGTCGACCAAATGAGCCTCGGCGAGCAGTGGCGGTCGGCGCGGCCAAAGGTCGCCGGCCTGCATCTGGACAGCGCGGCGTGCTCACGGCAGAGCTTCGCGGTCATCGACGCCACCGCGCGACATGCGCGCCACGAAGCCGAGGTCGGCGGATACGTCGCCGCCGAGGCGGCGGCGCCGGTGCTGGCGGCCGGGCGCGCCGCCGTCGCCGCCCTGACCGGCCTGCCCGCCGACCATGTCGTCTTCACCACCGGGGCCAACCACGCACTGGATCTGCTGCTGTCCAGCTGGCCGGGGGAGCGCAGCGTGGCCTGCCTGCCCGGTGAGTACGGGCCCAACCTGGCGATCATGGCCGCCAACGGTTTCGACGTGCGGCCGCTGCCTGCCGACAAGCGCGGACGGCTCGACGCCGACGCCGCCGCTCGCCTGTTGGGCGCCGACCCGCCCGCCGTCGTGCACCTCACCGCGCTGGCCAGCCACCGCGGCGTGGCGCAGCCGCTGGCCGCGCTGGCCGACGTGTGCCGAGACCTCGGTGTTCCGTTGGTGGTCGACGCCGCGCAAGCCCTCGGCCACCTCGACTGCGCGGTGCGCCCCGCGGCCATCTACAGCTCGTCGCGTAAATGGCTTGCCGGGCCGCGCGGTGTCGGGGTGCTGGCCATCGACCCGGATCTGGCGCAGCGTCTGCGCCCACGGCTGCCGCCCCCGGAATGGAACCTGCCCCTCTCGGTGATCGAACGCCTCCAGCACGGCGAGGCCAATGTCGCTGACCGCGTGGGCTTTTCGGTCGCCGTCGGCGAGCACCTGGCCGCAGGAGCCGAGCAGATGCGCGCCCGGCTCGCCGAGGTCGGCCGCTGGACCCGAGAAGCGTTGAGCGACATACCCGGGTGGCGGGTGGTCGAACCGCGCGACGAGCCGACCGCGATCACCACGGTGGCCCCCACCGACGGCGCCGACCCGCAGAAGGTACGGGCATGGCTGCTCGCCGAGCGGGGGATGGTCACGACATATGCCGAGGTGCAGCGTGCGCCGTTCGAGCTGACGGTGCCGGTGCTGCGGGCCTCACCGCATGTCGACACGACCCGCGACGACCTGGCGCAGTTCGCCGAGGCGCTGGCCGACGCGACCGCCGAGGCAGGTTAGTCGAGGATCCCCGCCTCGCGGGCGCGCCGCACGGCGTCGCGCCGGTTGGTGACCGCAAGCTTGTCGAGGATCGCCGACACATGTTTGTCGATCGTCTTGACCGACAAGTAAAGCCGCTCGGCGAGCTCGGCATTGGTCAGCCCGTCGCCCAGCAGTCGCAGCACGTCGACCTGCCGGGCGGTGAGACCGGCGGTGTTGGCCAATGTCGTCGAGCGGCGGCGGGCGGGCACCACGGCCACGCCTCGCGCCCGCAGCCGGCCCCGGATCTTGGCGGCCACCGCGTCAGCGCCGAGCCGGTCGAGAGCGTCGAGCCCACGGCGCGCCAGGTCGGGATCGTCGGAGTCGGTGAGCGCCAGCGCGGCCTCGTACGGCATCGACCTGCTCGAGAACTCTTCGGCCGCGGCTTCGTGTGCACCGGCTAGCAGCAGTCGGTAAGGACTGGCGATACCATCGGGCTTCACGCCGAGACCGAGGCGGTGCAGCCACATCGCCAGCTCCCCGCGTGACCACTCCACACCCACCTGCGGGCCGTCGTCCAGCAGCGCCCTACACGCCGCCAGTCGTTCGTCGGCCGTGCCTGTCACCCAAGCCCATTCGGCGATCACCGCGGCCGCCGCCAACAGCCGTATCGGTTCGGAGAGCCGCTGCGCGAGCCGCCACTGCTCGTCGACGTCTTCGGCGCCGGACGCATCGCGGCGCAGCGATATCAGTGCACGCACCGAAACCGGCCAGGCCCGAGCCAGCTCGCCGCTTTGGGTGGCCAACGCGTTGTCGGCGTCGGTCAGCGCGTCGTCCCAGTCTCCCGTCAGCAGTTCGAGCCTGGCGCGTTCGCCCAGCTGCCATGACCTGGCGAGCGGAACGTCCCGCTCGACGCTCAGCGAAAGGCTGACCTCGAGCAACTCGGCCGCCTGATCCAGCCTGCGATGCTCCACGTCGAGATACAACAGACCGGCATAGGTGTGGGCCCGGATGTCGTCCATGTCCTCGGCGGCCGATTCGATCGCCGTCAGCACCGCAGCCCGACCGTCGCTGTCTCCGGAGAACGCCGAACGGTAGCCGTCGACGATCCGCAGCCAGACCGCCAGCGCCGGATGGTCGTCGTCGGCGCTGAATTCGGTGGCCTGCGATACGAGCTGGGCTGTGCGCTCCAGGTCGCCCGACATGACGGCGATGAGCGCCTGCGTCACCAGCGCACGGCCGGCCAGCGCGCGCTCGGTGTGGCACCCCGGGGCCAGCTCGCCCGCCAGGGCCGCCATCGCTTGTTGGGCGTAATGATCTGCGGCAGAGCGGTTTCCGTCGCACCAGTGATAGGTCGCCAGCGCGTTGTGGTTCGCGCTCACCGCCGCGGGCGGGCCGAGCCGCTGGCGCAGCTGTAAGGCGCGCTGGCGCACCGTGATGGCGTCGGCCAGGCGGTCGGTCAGGAAACTCTCGTCGGCAAGCAGTTCCAGCAGCTCGACTTCGTCTTCGGCGGGCATCGGCCCCCCGTGTTCCAGCGCGGTGCGGTAGAACTCGGCGGCCTGCGTATGAGCGCCCGATCGCGCCGCGGCGCGCCCGGCATCGGATGCGGCAGCCCGGATCCGTTCTGGTTCACCGACACCCAGGGCGTGATGCGTGAGCACCGCGGGATCGCCCAACGCGGTCGCCTCATAGGCGCGGATCATGCGGCGGTGCAGGTTCGGCTCGGCGCCCGGGGGAATGACGCTGCTGACCGCCAGCCGACAGAGGTCGTGGCTGAACGTGATTCCGCGCTCGGTCCGCTTGATGAGCTTGCCCTGATCCAGTGAGCGCAACGCCTCCATGGTGACGCCCAGATGGGCCAGCAGCGCGTCGGGAATCGGGCCCGTCGCGCATGCCAACAGGTACAGCAGGTCCCATTCGGGAACGTCGAGGCCCACGGTGCGCGACAAGATGGCGTCCCGCACCGTGGTCGGCAGGTCGGTGTCGGCCTGGTCGAGCATCTCGACGACGAAGAACGCGTTCCCCCCGGTGATCCGGTGCAGCCAAACCGGGTCCAGGGGACGATCGCCCACCAGGTCGGTGACGGCAGCCAGGCTCAACGGCGGCAGCGCCAGCGATCTGGCATTGGTCGCGCGCGCGACGTCGCCGAGCAGCGCACGCATCGGATGGGTGTTGTCGATTTCGTCGTCGCGGACGGTGCCGACGACGACCGAATGTGTCCGCCGGACACGGCGAAGCACGAAACGCAGAAAGTCGATGGTCGCCTGATCGGCCCAGTGCAGGTCGTCGATTACCAGCACCGACGGTCTCGTGACGAGTTCTTCGAACACCGCCGAGTAGATGTCATAGGGCCGATCGCCATCACGCAGCAGTTCTCGAGTCCGCGGCTCGAACTGGTCGGCAAGGTCGTGGATCGGGCCGAACGGCCGCGGCGTCGACAGCGGATCGCATCCGGCGAGAAGCACTTTCTCGTCGGCCGGCCAGGACCGGATGAATTCATCGACGAACGATGTCTTGCCGGCGCCGGATTCGCCGCAAACGATCGCGACGCCACCGGCCCCGGCGCGCGCCTGATCGGCCGTAGCGGCGAGCTCGGCGAGCTCGCGATCGCGCTCGATCAGCCTCACGTCGTCTGAGGCTACCCAGACCCGAAGCCTCTGACCAGCGGTAACGACGAGATGGCCAGCGGGCCCACGGTCGAATATGGGGAATTTCTCCTGATGTGGTCGCCGGTTTGGTGAGCGAACGTGTTGTCGAGGCCCGGCGAATTGCGGGCCCCGACATACGACAGGAGCAGAGCGATGAACGGCGCAGCGACGAGGACCGGCACGTATATCGGGCGAATCGGTGTTCTGGCGGTGATTCTCGGCGTCGGGGTGTGCGTGGCTCCTGCGGCCGCGGACCCGGACGCGTCGCCGCAGGCGGGGGTCGGTTCGCACGCCGCGGTCGAAAAACCTTCGCTTGCTGAATGGTTCGAGCCTGTCGCTGCTGCTACCGAGGCGCCGCGAGTGCAGTCGTCGTCGCCGGTGGCGACCGCACCCGCACACCGGACGGCGCAGCGACCGGTACGCAACGGCAGCACCGGCGAAATTGAGCCCGCCTCGACGGCTTCAGCCGCTGACCTCGCGGCTGACTTTGAGTTGAGCCGGTTCTTCTTCGCCCCAACCACTTTGGCTGCCCCCGCGGCACACCGCACCACTTCGGAGGCGGCACCGGCGGCAGCGGCGGTGAGCACCAGCCTGTTCAGCCCGACGGGCGCGTTTCTCGGTGCGGTGGGTCCGGGCGGTTGGCTGATCGGCGACGGTGTGTTGCCGGGGCAGAACGGCGGGTTGTTGATCGGCAACGGCGCCGACGGGGGGCCCGGTCAGGACGGTGGGCGCGGTGGGCTGTTGATGGGCAACGGCGGCAACGGCGGGGCCGGTCTGCCTGGACAAGCCGGCGGCAACGGCGGGGACGCGGGGCTGTTCGGCAACGGCGGCAATGGCGGTGTCGGCGGGGTCGGCGATGCCGAAGGCAGGGCGGGTAACGGCGGCCGAGGTGGCAACGGCGGCCTGCTGATGGGCAACGGCGGCGCGGGCGGCAACGGCGGCACGGCCGAGAATGACTCATTCGCCGACGGGGGCCGCGGCGGTGACGGCGGCAACAGCGGCTTCCTCGGCAACGGTGGTAACGGCGGCAACGGTGGTGCAGCCAGCAGCACATCCAGCCTGGCGAACGGCGGCAGCGGCGGCAACGGCGGCCGTAGCGGGTTCGGCGGAACCGCCGGAAACGGTGGCAACGGCGGCAATGCCAGCAGTACCACCGAGGATGCGCTCGGCGGTAGGGGCGGCGCCGGCGGCGACGGCGGGCTGCTGGGCGACGGCGGCGAAGGCGGTGCGGGCGGTCGCGGCACGAGCATCACCGGGAACTTCGGCGGTGGCGGCAATGGCGGCAACGGCGGTCGCGGCGGCCTGAACGGCAACGGCGGTGCGGGCGGGGCCGGCGGCGACGGCCAGAACGGGCGCGGCAGCGCCATTGGTGGGACCGGAGGCCGCGGCGGCAACGGCGGATTCGGCGGCGCCGGAGG
>NZ_ATDN01000032.1 GCF_004014805.1 Mycolicibacterium elephantis DSM 44368 | reverse complement strand
CGCACCGGCGGCCCGCAGCGCGGCGACGACCCGCGCGGTGACGCTGTCGGGCACCTCGGGCGCCGAGGCCTCGTCGCGGCCGAGCCGGGCGAGCTCGTCGCGCACCCGCGCCGCCGCCGGGTCCAGCTCGTCGTGGTTCATCGCCGCCAGTCTCCACCACCGCGGCAGGGGTGTGTCGATTCAGCGTGCGCCCGCGCGGCTGTCGAAGCATTCCAGCGCCTCGGCCAGCTTGCTGCGTGCGCGGGCGCACCGGCTCTTGATCGTGCCCTGCGGCACGCCGAGCATGTCGGCGGTCTCGGCGATCGAGTAGCCCTGCATGTCCACCGCGACCACCGCGGCGCGCTGCTCGAGGGGCAGCCGCATCAGCGCTCGTTCCACGACGATCGCGGTGTCCACCAACGTGGTCGGATCCCCGACCGGGACAGCGTCGGGCAGCGTGATGGTGGAGTGTGACTTGTTGCGGCGCAGCCGATCCAGGCACGAGTTCACCACGATGCGGTACAACCAGCTGCTCACCGCGCAGTCGTGGCGAAAGGTGTGCGCCCTGCGGTGCGCCGACAGCATCGCGTCCTGCATCGCGTCGGCGGCGTCGTCGGGGTTGCGGCTGGTGAGCTGCGCGAGCCGGTACAGCCGGCGCTGATAGCGGCAGAACAACTCCTCGAACGCGTAACGGTCGCCCGCGACGTGGGCGGCCAGCAGGTCCGCGTCGCTGCGATGCTGTCCGGCCTGCTCCCCGAAGGACCCCACAGCCGAACACTAAACGGCCGCGCGGGTACCTCCCGACACATCTTCACCGGGCTGGGGATGAACGGGTCAGGACGCCGACTTGACTGTGATCTCGGCGATGTCCGAGCGGCTCTCCCCGTTGACCTGCCCCAGTTTGGACACCCAGACCAGCAGGTTCGACGTCGGCGAGGCGGCGTCCACCTTGATGGTGTTGGAGCCCGGCTTGACCGCGGTGGCCGACTTGAGCACCGTGGTGTTCTCCAGCGACGACGGCGTCGGCGTGGACGCCGAGCGGATCTCGACCTCGGTGCCGGTGCTGTTCAAGTCGATGGTGACCTCGCCGACGGTGGTGGGGCGCGGCAGCTGCAGCATCAATCCGACGCCGTTCTTGAAGTTCGGGAACGGCACCGGGTCGGTGTAGGTGTCGATGGGCCACACCGTGCTGTCGTCGCCGTCGATGGCGAGCCGGGCCAGCGCGGGTGCGTCCGCCTCGCCCTCGGGTGAAAACACCGTCGCCGAAACGGGTTTCACCGTCTCACCGGCGGCACCGCCGTCGTCGTCCTGTGCCGTGGTGGGCGCGTTGAGGCCCAGCCGGTCGCCGCCGAGCCCGCCGCCGACATCACCGAAGATCCGGCTCAGCACCGAGCCCAACACCACCAACGCCACCACGATGATGGCCGCACCGACTGCCAGCCCGATCATCAGGCCCTTGCGGCGGCGGGCGATGGTCTCCGGATCTTCGTCGGGCCGAATGCCTGCGGCACTGGGGGACGGCGGCCCGGTCTCGTCGACGGGGGAGATGACCTCGGTGCGGTCGGCGATCGCGGTGGCCTGCTGCAGCAGGTTCAGCAGGGTCGGGGCGCTGCGGATGCCGCCGCCCTCCTGCACGGCCCGCGCAGCGGCCGCCGAGATCTGGAACGGGATGTTGCGGTCGACGGCGCGCGGTTCGACGGGCTCGCCCGCCGGGTCGCGGTCGGCGGGGGCCAGCCCGCTGTGCACCCCGGACTCGGGCAGCGGCCAGCGGTTGATCAGCAGCGCGTACAGCGCCGCGCCGATTCCCCGGATGTCGTCCTCGGGGTCGGCGTCAGGCATCGTCGCCGGAAAGGCCAGCGCCACATCGCCCTCGATGCTCACCCGCACGCGGCTGGGGTGGTCGATCGACAGCGCGACACCGGAGCGGTGGGCGGCTTCGGCGGCCGCCGCCAGCGATTGAATGGCCCTCGCGCCGCCGATCGGCGACGGCGACGTGTCGGCCACCTCTTTCAGCGAGCCGCCGCGGATCCACTCCGAGACCACCAGGCCGCCGGAACCGGTGTTGGCGACGTCGAGCACGCGGGCCACACCGGGCATGTCGAGGCGGCTCAGCTTCAGCGTGCGGGACAAGATCTCCTGCACCTGTGCGTCGGGCAGCGTCGCGTCGGGATCGATGAAGGTCAACGCGACCTGTCGGTCCAGCGCGGTGTCCAGGGCCTGCCAGAACTGCAGGTTGGGTGGGCCGCCGTGAAACACCAGCAGCCGGTAGCGGCCACCGGCGATCACCGCACCGGGCACCAGATGGACGTCCTCGTCGGAGGTGGCCGCCTCGATGGCGGGCTCGCGCGGCGGGTCGAACGCGATCGGTTCGCGGGTCGGGTCGCCGCCGTAGTCGGACGGCGGCCTGCCGGACACCGGTATCGGCGTGGTGCCGTTGGTGGGCTTGGCGGCGAACTGGGTGGTCTCCTCGCGGGCGGCCGGGTCGGCGTCGGCGTCGCCCGCGGCCACGTCGGGCTGGAACTCCTCGGGCCGCTTCTGCGGAATCTTGGTGGTGGCGGTGCTGTCGGGAATGGGCGTGGCGCCGCCTGCGGGTTCGTCGCTCACCGCTGGTCCTTTCGGCATCCCGTCCCCGGCAACCGCGGCCGGGGGTCCGTGACGGACCGCCGACCGGCTGGATCGACGCCCCGACGCGAACGAATTCGTCTGATCAGGGTACGTGAGCGGACGCCCGGTCCGCGGCTTGTCGGGTGCCGCCGTCGGCGCGGCGTGGGGCGGGACCGCCGAGGGGCGTGACCCGAGGCGGCGGCGGACGACCGCCAGCGCGGCCAGCGCGTCGGGAACCCGGGCGGCCAGCAGCACCCCGACGATGATCGGGACCATGATCAGGCCCAGCGCCAGCAACCGCAGCAACGAGCCGGCGCCGCCCCAGTTGCGGGTGAGGCTCTCCAGGCCGAGCAACTGGTCGGCGACGTGGGCGATCAGCCCGGCCAGCAGCGAGGCCGCGATCGTCACCAGGATGCTGCGGACCACCTCCAGGCTGATCAGGCGCCCCCCGGGCGGGTCGAGCGCCGCGCGCAGCAGGAAGTAGCCGACGACGGCCCCGGCAACGAAGCCCAGGCCGTTGGCGCTGCCCAAGTAGCCGGCGACCAGGTCGGGATCGTCGGTCAGGTGCGGTGCGACCAGAGAGCCGATGATCTTGACGGTGGTGATCACCACGATCAACACGATCGGTATCCACGGCTGCTGGCGGGCGTAGAACACCCGAAGCTGCAGCAGCACAAGGGCATAGGGGATCAATGTGAACGCCGAAAGGCTCAGAGCCAGCCCGAGATAGCCGGCGTCGACGTCACCGAAGTTGCCGTAGGCGAACAGCGCACTGCCGATGGCGGGGCCGCCGACCGTGGTCATCGCGACGATCGGGATGAGCGTCACCATCGTCAGGCGGGTGGCCAGCGACAGGTCGGCCAGCACCGCGGCGCCGTCGTCGGCGGCGGCGTTGCGGCTCAGCCGCGGCATCACCACCGTGAGCACCGTGACCCCGATGATGCCGAACGGCAGCTGCAACACCAGCCAGGTGTAGTTGTAGATGGCGGGTCCGGAAGCCGCTGCGCCCGCGGCGATCCGGTTGCCGACGATCAGGCCGATCTGGCTGATCAGCACGTACAGCAGCATCGCCACGGCCATCGCGCCGAACTGCTTCATCCGGTTGTCGATGCCCCACAGCGGGCGCAGGCTGATCCGTTCGCGGCGGATGGCCACCAGCAGCACGGCGACCTGGGTGACCGTGCCCAACGTCATGCCGATGCCGAGCACCAGCAGCTTGGCGTTGCCCATTCGCACCGGGTCGAGCGAAAGCTCGCCGGGCACAAGCACATACAGCCCCAGGGTGGCCAGGGCCACCAAGTTGTTGCAGACCGGGGCCCAGGCCGGGGGCCCGAATACGTTGCGGGTGTTCAGAATCGCCATGAACACCGACGACAGCCCGTAGAACAGCACTTGCGGCAGCAGCAGGTAGGCGAAAGCCGTTGTGAGATCGCGGTTCACCTCGGGGTGGCTGCCCAGCATGAGGTCCACCAACAGCGGTGCGGCGGTGACAGACGCGGCGGTCGTGATCAACAGCAGGACGGTGGCCAGGGTGACCAGGCGGCGCACGAACGCGGTGCCGCCGTCGGGGTCGTCGCGCTCGGCGCGGGCCAGCACGGGCACGAAGATCGCGGTGAACGTGGCCTCCAGCACCAGGGCCGCGATCAGGTTGGGCAGCTGGTAGGCCACCGAGAAGGCGCTGGAGAGCGCGGCGCCCAGGGTGGTGGCCAGCAACACGATGCGCGCGAACCCGGTCAGCCGGCTGACCAGCGTGGCCACCGCCATGCCCCACGAGCGGGACACCACCGCGGCGTCGGTCAGCTCGGGGCGGCCCGCGCCGCGACGGGGTGCGGGCCCGCGCGGCAGCCGGGGCGGGGCTTGTCGGGCCGGCCTGCCCGGCGGGGGAGGGCCTGCGGGCGCATGCCGCGGCCGCGGCTCCCCGGTGCCGACTCGCGGCCGTTGCGGGCCCGCGGTGTTCACAGCTCCTCGCTCGCGCGGGTGCGCGCCGTGGCCGGGTGGTCGTCGTCGTAGTTCAGCGCCACCTCGAGCGGATCTGGGCGGTCCAGATCGGCACGGTCGGGCTGCCCACGGAAGCGGTGCCAAAGCCGGCGCCCGGCCAACAGCACCAGCACGGCGCCCGCCGACAGCGTGATGATGAACAGCACCTGGCCGTAGGCGTTGGAGTGCACCGACAACCGCACCTGCTCGCCGAGGGGCAGCCCGTCGGCGGTGCGCAGCGCGACGTCGACGGCCACTCGCTGGGTGAAGTGCACCTCGATCGGCACCCGGATCGGCAGGTAACCCGGCGGCAGCTCGATGATTCCCATGTCGGCGACCGTCATCCCGGGCGGGGGGTCGATGTCGAGCTGGACACGGATCGGCACCGGCAGGTCGTTGCGCAGCGCCAGCGGCAGCGGGCTGCGTTCGGTGGCAAGGGTGTAGGAGCCGCCGGGGTTGACGATGGTGACCGCGCGGAACATGGCCTCGACCGTGTGTCCGACCGTCGTCAGCCGTTGTTGGGCCAGGCCGTTGCGCGCGGCGGGCGGCACCGACTGGCTCAAGGCACGCAACATGTCCTCGCGCAGCGGTGCGGTGTACGCCATTCCGGTGAGGCCGGTGCGCACATCGGTGGTCAGCGCCGACGTCAGCCCCCGCAACCGTGCGGTGACCGCGGCGATGCCCGACACCACGGCGTCGTCGAAGCGGGCGTCGGTGTTACCGAGGTCGGCGTCGGGCAGCGCGGTTTCCGGCTGCGGCGCGATCCCGTCGCCGTCGGCGATCACCGCGGGTAGCGGGCGCGGCTCGGCCAGCCCGGCGTTGATGGCGGTGGCCACCGTCGTGAGCACCGCTTGCGCGTCCGCGGGCTGCAGGCTCCAGTTCAGCGGTGGCATCAGGATCTCGGTGCGCGGCGCGATGTCCGGGTTGAGGCCGCGCCACAGCAGCGCGCCGAGCGCCGACTGCCGCCGGGCCACTTCGGACTCGTTCTGCAGCGAGATGTCAAGGGCCCCATCGAGATACGACGGCGATACCGGATCCGTGCCCGCGGCTGCCAGCGCGGCGCCGACGGCTGGGTCGAACGGCGCGGAGACCAGCTGCGGTGTGTAGCGACGCGGGGTCAGATCGGCGGGCGCGGCGCGGCCGGTGTCGGACCCGTCGGCGGTGGTTGGGGATTCGGCCGCGGCGACGGCAACGGTGCGGCCCTGGGCCGAGAGCAGTTGCACCGCGGGCCCGGTCAGCGGCCCGTCGGCGACCAGGGTCGCACCCCGCACGGAGACGGTGCCGAGGATCTGGTCGACGATGTCGCCGACGGTGACGGTGGCGATGGCGCTGAGCCCGGGATCGCCGACGCGGTGCAGCGCGTCCAGGTCGGCCTGCGCGTAGGTGGTCGGCGCGACGCACAACCGCTGGGCCAGCGCCTTGAGCCGGTTGAGCCAGGCCACCGCGGACTCCTGGCCGGTGCCGGGCCGGGTCGGGGTGCCGGGGCCGGCGTCGGGTCCGGTGTTGACGACGTAGCCGCCGGTCATCGCGTTGACGGTGACCAGCAGGTCGGGATCCACCGCCAGGCACGTCGCGGCCCGTAGTTGTCCCTCGGGGTCGACCTCGGGGGTGGTGGCGAACTCGATCGCCGACAACAGGGTGTCCAGCCGCCCGCCGGGGGCCAGTGACGTTGCCAGGTCGTCGTCGATCAGCCGGACCGGGGTGGTGCCGCCCGCCGCGCCGGCGGCCAGCCGCGGTTCGTCGGCGATCGGCCACATCAGGGTCAGCCGCACCGGGTCGGAGGTGTCGGGCGGCACCACCGACGTCAGCGTCTCGGCCGCGGAGTCGGCTGCCGAGTCGGGCGGCACGCCGAGCACCGGCAGCAGGAAGCGGGAGTCGTCGAGCCGGGCGGGCGCACCGTAATCGGGGGTGCCGTTGACGTTGACCATCACCGGATACACGCCGGGCTCGTCGATGCTCAGCGACGGTCGCTGCGATGACCGCAGCGGATACGACAGCTCGAAGGGAACCTCTTGTCCCCGTTGCAGTTCCGGGGTCAACGTGATGAAGTCGCCGATGGGCTCGAACTGGTCGACGTTGCCGGACAGGTTGGTGCGCAACCCGGTGGACGACGTCACCGCGGCGGCGTCCTCGAGCCGCACCACGACGTCGCGCACGGGGCGGTCGCCGACGTTGAGCACCTTGCCGGTGACCGTGACGGTCGGCTCGCTGGTGGTGGTCACCACCTCGGGGGTGATCCGGTCGACGCGCACCCGAAGGAACTGTGTCGAGCCGGGCTCGCCGGCCGCGGCGCGGGGCAGTGCGATCGGGGCGGCGACCAGGATCAGCAGCAGCACGGCGGCGGCTATGCGTGGCAGTGCCGCGGTCCACGGGCGGAGCACCGCCGGTCCGCGCCCACGCGGCGCCGCGGTGGCTTGCGTCACGGCCCCTGTCCGCAGCCGTTCGTCCGCCGGCCGGGTTGAGGTTGGGCACGCTCGTCAGGACGACGGTTGCGGGTGTGCGAGTGCGTCTGAGGGCGTCGCCGCGGAGACGTGCGCGGCAGCGGCGGCAGCGCGGCGGGCCCGTCGGCGTGCAGCCGGTCGATCAGCTCCGCGGCCACCTCGGCCAGCCGGCGTTCGTCGGCGTAGGCCAGCCGCGACGGCAGCTCCTCGAACGGCACCCACGCCACCTCGGTGACCTCGACGTCCTCGTCGGACAGCTCCCCGCCGAGGAACCGCATCAGATAGTGGTGCACGGTCTTGTGCACCCGGCGGCCCTCGGTGACGAACCAGTAGTCGATGCTGCCCAGCGCGGCCAGCACGCTGCCCTGGATGCCGGTCTCCTCGGCGACCTCACGGATCGCGGTCTGCTCGGCGGTCTCACCGAGTTCGATGTGGCCCTTGGGCAGCGACCACAGCATCCGGCCGCGCCGGTCGATGCGGCCGATCAGGGCCGCGACCTGCAGATCCTTCGGGCCGTCGATACCGTCGATGACCAGGCCGCCCGCGGATGTCTCGTGGACGGTGCGCAGCCGGTCCGGCGGGCGCCGGGGCCGCGACTTCTGCGCCTTGCGCTGCCCGTTGGGCTGCTGTTGACCCTGGTGCAGGCCCGCGTTGTTGTGGCCGTTGTTGGGGCGCAGCGGGGTGACGTCGGCGGTGGTGGATGTGGCGTCGGGCGGACCGGCAGCGCGACCACCGCGACGCCGCCTGCGGCGTCGTCGTGGTTTGGCCTGTTCGCCGTCCGACACCCAAGCGATAGTAGCTGCCACAGAGATTCGCTCCGGCCGCACTCTCCGGTCGTGACAGAGCCGTTGCCGATTAAGCTGTCCGAACGTGCCCGAATCAGCTTCCGACGCCGAACTGCTTGCCACCGCGCAGGTCGCGCTGAACCGCCATCGCGACCTGCTCGTCGACATCGGCAAGGTGTTTGCTGACGCCGGTCACGAGCTCTACCTCGTCGGCGGCAGCGTGCGCGACGCGTTGCTGGGCGAGGCCTGCGCTGACCTGGACTTCACGACCGACGCCCGCCCCGAGCAGATGCAGAAGTTCCTGCGACCGTGGGCCGGCTCGCTGTGGGACACCGGCATCGAGTTCGGCACCGTCGGCGTCGGCAAGGACGGCTACCGGCTCGAGATCACCACCTTCCGTGCCGACACCTACGACCAGGTGTCGCGCTATCCGGAGGTGCGCTTCGGGGACAACCTCGACGACGACCTGGTGCGGCGGGACTTCACCGTCAACGCGATGGCGGTGCGTGTCACCGCCGACGGCCCGGCCGGTTTCCACGACCCGCTCGGCGGGCTGGCGGCGCTGCGCGCCAAGACGCTGGACACCCCGTCCGCGCCGGAGACCTCGTTCGGCGACGATCCGCTGCGGATGTTGCGGGCGGCGCGGTTCGTGTCCCAGCTGCAGTTCACCGTCGCGCCGCGGGTCATCGAGGCGCTCGTGGAGATGGCGCCGCAGCTGGGCCGGATCACCGCCGAGCGGGTGGCCGCCGAGCTGGACAAGCTGCTGTTGGGCGCCGATCCCGTCGCCGGCATCGACCTGATGGTGCAGACCGGGTTGGGCGATGTGGTGCTGCCCGAGGTCGGGGCGATGCGGATGGCCATCGACGAGCACCACCAGCACAAGGACGTCTACTGGCACTCGCTGACCGTGTTGCGGCAGGCGATCGCTCTGGAGGACGGCGAACCGGACCTGGTGTTGCGGTGGGCGGCGCTGCTGCACGACATCGGCAAGCCGGCCACCCGCAAGCTCGAACCCGGTGGCGGGGTGAGCTTTCACCACCACGAGGTCGTCGGCGCGAAGATGGCGCGCAAGCGCATGCGGGCGTTGAAGTACTCCAAGCAGATGATCGACGACGTGTCCCAGCTGGTGTACCTGCACCTGCGGTTTCACGGGTATGGCGGCGGTCGCTGGACCGACTCGGCAGTGCGCCGCTACGTCACCGACGCGGGACACCTGCTGCCCCGGCTGCACAAGCTGGTGCGGGCGGACTGCACCACCCGCAACAAGCGCCGCGCCGCGCGGCTGCAGGCCAACTACGACGACCTCGAGAAGCGCATCGCCGAGTTGGCCGAGAAGGAGGACCTGGCACGGGTGCGCCCCGACCTCGACGGCAACGAGATCATGGAGATCCTCGGCATCCCGCCGGGGCCCGAGGTCGGGCAGGCCTGGCGTCATCTCAAGGAGCTGCGGCTGGACCGCGGCCCGCTGTCGCGCGAAGAGGCCGTCGACGAGTTGCGGAAGTGGTGGAACGCCAGGCAGTAGCGCCGCGTCTGAAGGGGATGGACTACTGCCTTGGCGACGGGGACGGCTCGGCGACGATCTGGACCGGATCACCGGACGTCGACGTGGACGGCGACGGGACGCTCGACGCGGTCGGGCTGGATTTCGACGGGGACGGGCTGCTCGACGACGCGATGGCCGACTTCGACGGCGACGGGCCGGCCGACCACCTGGTGGTGGACCGTGATGGCGACGCGGCCCATTTCACCGACGACGGCTCCGGAACCTGGGCAGTGGCCGTGGATCGCGGCCTGCGGTGGTTTCGCCTCGACGGGGTCGAGCAGTTCGGCGGGCCTTTGGTCGACGTCGACGCCGACGGCCAGGCCGACGACCGGCTGGTGGATGTGGACGGCGACGGGTTGGCCGACCGCGCGCTGGGCGACGCGGACGCCTATGTCGACGCCGACGGCGACGGCCGCTGGGACGTGAAGCTCAGCGACACCGACGGCGACGGTAAGGCCGACGGCGCCGACGAGTTGTAAAACCTCGCGGGGTTTCCCGCCGAGATCACCCGCGCCGCCGCGCGGCCTCGCGCCGAGAGCGACGCTATGGTCGTTTTCTCGCGCACTTTTCCGCCATAGCGTCCCTTTCGGTGGCTGTGACGGCTCAGCGACCGGGGCCGGGCGGGCCGGCGAAGGCCTGGGCGATGCCCAGCCAGATCTGCGCGTCGTCGCCGGTGGCGGTGACGTCCAATTCGGCGCGGGGCCGCCGCTGGGTGACCAGCAGGCAGAAATCCTCGGCCGACCCGGTGACCCGTCGCGCCGCGTCGTCGGGGCCCCACGTCCACGTCGACCCGTCGGGCGCGCGTAGCTCCACCCGGAACGGATCCGGCGGCGGCGCGAGCCCGTTGATCGTGAACGCGAAATCGCGGGTGCGCACGCCGATGTGCGCGATCGAACGCAGCCGCGCCGTCGCGGGCCGCCGCACCCCGAGCGCGTCGGCGACGTCGAGGCCGTGCGCCCAGGTCTCCATCAGCCGCGCGGTGGCCATCGACGCGGCGCTCATCGGCGGCCCGAACCACGGCAGCTTGCGGCCGTCGGGCACCGCCAACAGCTCGGCGTGCAACCGGGCGCGGGTGTCGCGCCAGTCGCTCAGCAGTCGATCCGGCGGGGTGGCGGCCAGCTCCTCCGCGCCGGCGTCGACGAACCCGGCCGGGTCCTTGGCGGCGTCCTCCAACACCGCCGCGAACCCGTCTTCATCGGTGACGGCGGTGAGCGCCACCCGGTCGGTCCACAGCAGGTGGGCGATCTGATGGGCAATCGTCCAGCCGGGCGCGGGCGTCGGCGTCGCCCACTGCTGGGCGGTGAGATCGGCGACCAGGGCGTCGAGCTCGTCGCTCTCGGCTCTCAGGTCGGCCACCATCGGCGCGGCACCGGACATGGCGGTCACCCTATCGCCACCGGCCGGCCCCTGCGGCCGATAGCGGCGTGCGCGGCCAGCCCGGCGAGGTAGATTCCCGCCCCGGCCAGCGCCAGCGCCGGTTCGCGCCCGTCGGGCGGAATCACTGTGGCCGCCAACGCGATCGCCAAGATGAACGACATCCAGAACAGCGCATCCTGCACGGTGAACACGTGTCCGCGCAGCGCATCGTCCACGTCGAGCTGCATCGCGTTGTCGGCGCACAGCTTGACGACCTGTCCGGCCAGGCCGAGCAGGAAGCCGCACGCCACCATCACCGGCAGCCGCAGACCCGAACCGGCCAGCTGAACCAGCACGGCCGCCGACAGCGCCGCGTTGGCGGTCGCGTACCGGCCCCAGCGGCGCACGGCCATCGGCGTGACCGGCGCGGCGAGAAACGCTCCCGCGCCGGTGGCCGCGACGAACAACACCGCGGCGCCCAGGCCCGCGACCTGATGAGTGTCGCTGTGCCGCACGATCACCAGCACCAGCAGGCTGTTGATGCCGAACACCATGCGATGCGCGGCCAGCCCGGTGAGGGAGGCGGCCACCGTCGGGACCGTCGCGACGGTGTGCACGCCGTGCACCCAGCCGGTGGTCACCGCGTAGACCACCGATCCGTGGACCGCGCGCGAACTGGGGTCCGGGCCCAGCACGCCGGGTGCGAAGCGCCACGCCAACCACAGCGCCGTCGCGACCGGCACGGCCACGATCAGCATGATTGCTGCGGCGCCTGCGTCGTCGGCGCCGAACAGCCAGCGGGGCACCAACATGAAGTTGGCGCCGAGAAAGGCCGAGACCGCGCCGGTCGCGGCGGCAACCGAGTTCATCGCGACCACGTCGTCGCGGGGCACCACGTGCGGCAGCGCGGCCGACAGACCCGACGAGACGAACCGGGTGAGGCCGTTGACGACCAGTGCGCAGAACAGGATCGGCAGATCTCCCGCACCCGATTCCAGCAGTGCGGCGACGGCCAGCACCAGCAGCAGCCGTCCACTGTTGGCCCCGACCAGCACCATGCGCCGATCCCAGCGATCCAGCAGCGCCCCGGCGAATGGGCCGAGCACCGAGTACGGCAGGAACAGCACGGCGAAAGCGCCTGCGATGGCCCACGGCTCGGCGGCCCGCTCCGGGTTGAACAGGATCGCGCCCGCAAGTCCGGCCGCGAACAGCCCGTCGCCGAACTGGCTGACCAACCGCAGCTGCAGTAGCCGCCAGAATCCAGGCATGCCGCGCACCGATCGCCACAGTGCGATGGGTGCGCGAAGGTCGGCCAGCGGTCTCACGTCCTGGTTGTGCTGGTGGTGCGGATCCGAACCCGACCCACAGTACAAATCTTGCGGCGGGCCGCGCTTGTTCTCCACGTTGTTCCGTTGCTGGTGACATGATGGAGACGTGTCGCAGTCGGAGGAGCCGGAGGACCGCACGGAAGGTATGGCGCCCGCAGCGCACCGGGTGCGGGCGGGCACGCTACTGCTGGCCAACACCGATTTGCTGGAGCCGACGTTTCGGCGCAGCGTCATCTACATCGTCGAGCACAATGACGGCGGCACGCTGGGCGTGGTGCTGAATCGGCCGAGTGAGACCGCGGTGTACAACGTGCTGCCGCAGTGGGCGAAGCTGGCCGCCAAACCCAAGACGATGTTCATCGGCGGTCCGGTCAAGCGCGACGCGGCGTTGTGTCTGGCGACGATGCGTGTCGGAGTCGACCCGGAGGGGCTACCGGGGCTGAGGCACGTGCAGGGCCGGATGGCGATGGTCGACCTCGACGCCGACCCGGACTCGATCGCGCCCGCGGTCGAGGGGGTGCGGATCTTCGCGGGCTACTCGGGCTGGACGATCGGGCAGTTGGAAGGTGAGATCGAGCGCGACGACTGGATCGTGCTGTCCGCGTTGCCATCTGACGTTCTGGTCGGGCCGCGGGTCGATCTGTGGGCGCGGGTGTTGCGACGGCAGCCGCTGCCGCTGTCGCTGCTGGCCACCCACCCGATCGACATCAGCCGCAACTAGCCGACGACCGGGCTTCAGCTACACGACAGCGTGCAGGTCGCGCACGTGCCGCCGCACGCGCCCGTCGACTCACCGGCGCCCGCGCCGACCCGGGCCAGGCTCTTGGCGCTCTGCCAACAACCCGCGCCGACGGTGCCGATCGCCCCGATCACGCACACGATCACCACGAGCAGCGCCGTGCCGGGTTGGGTGGCCAGCGCGACCGCGCCGCCCACTCCCAGCATCACCGCGGCTGCCAGCTGTGTGGGCACCAGCGAGCGCAGCACCTGCTGCACGGGATCCTCGGAGGCGGGCCGGCTCAGCAGCCACAGCGCGGCGACCGCGGCCGCGACCGCGGCGCAGAAGCACAGCACTCCGACGACGACCATGGGCCACACAATACGAGCCGCACTTCGAGTGGACGTGATGGTGTCCCCCGGGCGCCAGGCTTCGCCCGGGGGACATGTCCATCGCGGGGCGCCCTAGCTGGGCCCCGTGTTCGCAAGTGCCTGCGACGCCGCCGCGGGCACGCTGGGCAGCGCCGGTGTGGCGGGCAGGGCCGCGGCACCCGGGGCAGCGCCGGGAGCCGGAGGAGCGGGGGCCGGGGGAGCGGCGGGGGCGGGCACGCTCACCCGGAAGCCTCGGACGATGGCGTCTGTGGCCTCGGCGGCCGGAACGACCTGGTCGAGGCTGGTGGTCACGGCCAGCGAGACCAGGTACCGGTCCGGGCCGGCGGTGGCGATGACGTGGCGGCGCGACGTGTTCAGCGTCATCGCGTTGTCCCGGTAGGTGCCCTCGATCAACGCCGAGGGCATGCCGCCGAAGCTGGCGAACGACGCGTCGGTGGACCGCCACGCCGGCAGCTGCTGGCTGTCGACGAACCCGTGGCTGATGGCCTCGATCGGATCGAAGTCGCCGATCAGCTTGTACACGGTCACCGCCGCGTTCGACGTGTACAGCCCGTTGCCGCCGACCCGGTCGGCGATCACCGCGAAGGCGTCGGGAACGTTGGGATCCGGAACGTAGGACCAGCCGCGCGGCATGGGCAACACGATGTTGAGCGCCGTGAAGCCCTGGCTGTTCTGCGGTTCGAGGGTAACGCCCTTCGACTCCAGGAACTCTCGCAAGGTGCCCGAGGCGGCCGGGGTGATCGCGACCGGAGGCGGCGTGTCGACGGGCGCAGCAGCGGCGGGAGCGGCAGGAGCGGCGACGGGCGCGGCGGGGACCGCGGGGGCTGCGGGTGATGCCACGCCTGCCTGCGCGGCGCCAGTGGCCGAACTCACACCGGGTTGACCGAGGGCCTGCGGCGCGGCGTTGGGCGCCACCGTCACCGTCTGTGTCACGGTGGCCGGTGCCGGCATCGGGGGTTGCGGAAGCGCAGGTTCGGCCGAGGCGGTGGGGCCCGCGAAACCCACCACCCCAGCGGCCGCGACGGTGGCTCCTGAAGCCAGAACCCGCCAGCGGCGGGCGATCTCGATCATCGACGTCGGTCCTTCCAGACAGCGCGGTGCACGTCAGGCGCCGACTGTATCCAGCCGGGGCCGTTAGCCACCAGAGCCGGAACCGACCTGCAACCTTGTTCTGACTTCTCTGCAATGCAACCGATACCAAGCCGTGGCCGGCGCGGCCGGAATCCGGGGGCTTATACCCTGTTCACGTGACCCAACCGCCGACCGCTCAGCCCGTGGCTGCCGCCGATGAGACCCCGCAGCACCGCTACACCGCGGAGTTGGCCGGGGAGATCGAGCGCGCCTGGCAGCAGCGGTGGGCCGACGCGTGCACCTTTCAGGTGCCGAATCCGGTCGGGTCGCTGGCGCCCCCCGACGGCACCCCGCTGCCCGAGGACAAGATGTTCGTGCAGGACATGTTCCCGTATCCCTCCGGCGAGGGCCTGCACGTCGGACATCCCCTCGGCTACATCGCCACCGACGTCTACGCGCGCTTCTACCGAATGACCGGGCACAATGTGTTGCACGCGTTGGGGTTTGACGCCTTCGGCCTGCCCGCCGAGCAGTACGCCATCCAGACCGGCACGCATCCGCGGGTACGCACCGAGGCCAACATCGAGAACTTCCGCCGTCAGCTCGGCAGGCTCGGCTTCGGGCACGACCCACGGCGCAGCTTCTCCACCACCGACGTCGACTACTACAAGTGGACCCAGTGGATCTTCCTGCAGATCTACAACGCGTGGTTCGATCCCGCCGTCGACAAGGCCAGGCCCATCTCCGAGCTGATCGCTGAATTCGATTCCGGGGCAAGGACGCTCGACGACGGCCGGGAGTGGTCGCAGCTGACCGCCGGTGAGCGCGCCGACGTCATCGACTCCCACCGGCTGGTGTATCGCGCCGACTCGCTGGTGAACTGGTGCCCGGGGCTGGGCACGGTGCTGGCCAACGAAGAGGTCACCTCTGACGGGCGCAGCGAGCGCGGCAACTTCCCGGTGTTCCGGAAACGGTTGCGGCAGTGGATGATGCGCATCACCGCCTACTCCGACCGGTTGCTCGACGATCTGGATCTGCTGGACTGGCCGGAGAAGGTCAAGACCATGCAGCGCAACTGGATCGGGCGCTCGACCGGCGCGTCGGTGCTGTTCGCCACCGACGCGGGCGATATCGAGGTGTTCACCACGCGGCCGGACACCCTGTTCGGCGCGACGTACATGGTGCTGGCGCCCGAGCACGAGATGGTCGACGCGTTGGTCGCAGCGGAGTGGCCCGCCGGCGTCGACCAGCGCTGGACGTTCGGCGCCGCCACCCCGCGTGAGGCGGTCGCGGCGTATCGAGCGTCCATCGCGGCGAAGTCGGATCTCGAGCGCCAGGAGAACAAGACCAAGACGGGCGTGTTCCTCGGCGCGTACGCGACCAACCCGGCCAACGGTCAACGCATTCCGGTGTTCATCGCCGACTACGTGCTGGCCGGCTACGGCACCGGCGCGATCATGGCCGTGCCCGGTGGTGACCAGCGCGACTGGGACTTCGCCACGCAGTTCGGCTTGCCGATCGTGGAAACCGTTGCCGGCGGCGACATCTCGCAGGGTGCGTACACCGGTGACGGTGAGGTGATCAACTCCGACTATCTCAACGGGCTCAGCGTCGCGGCCGCCAAGGAGGCGATCACCAAACGGCTGGAGGCCGAGGGCCGAGGTCGGGCCCGCGTCGAGTACAAGCTGCGGGACTGGCTGTTTGCGCGCCAAAGATACTGGGGCGAGCCGTTTCCGATCGTGTACGACGCCGACGGTCGTGCGCACCCGCTGCCCGATTCGATGTTGCCGGTGGAACTGCCGGATGTGCCGGACTATTCGCCGGTGCTGTTCGACCCCGACGACGCCGACAGCGAACCGTCGCCGCCGCTGGCCAAGGCGACCGACTGGGTGAATGTCGAACTGGATCTCGGTGACGGCCTCAAGCCCTACACCCGCGATACCAACGTCATGCCGCAGTGGGCGGGTAGCTCGTGGTACGAGCTGCGCTACACCGACCCGGACAATTCAGAAGCCATGTGCGCCAAGGAGAACGAGGCGTACTGGATGGGCCCACGGCCCGACGTGCACGGGCCGGACGATCCGGGCGGGGTGGACCTGTACGTCGGAGGTGTGGAGCACGCGGTGCTGCACCTGCTGTACGCGCGGTTCTGGCACAAGGTGCTCTACGACCTCGGCCATATCAGCTCGCGCGAGCCATACCGGCGGCTGGTGAACCAGGGCTACATCCAGGCCTACGCCTACACCGATTCGCGCGGCGCGTATGTGCCCGCCGCCGAGGTCGTCGAGCGCGACGGGAAGTTCTACTGGCCCGGCCCCGACGGCGAAGTCGAGGTGTTCCAGGAGTTCGGCAAGATCGGCAAGAGCCTGAAGAACTCCATCTCCCCCGACGAGATCTGCGACGAGTACGGCGCGGACACGCTGCGCGTCTACGAGATGTCGATGGGACCGATCGAGGCGTCACGGCCGTGGGCCCCCAAGGACGTCGTCGGTGCACACCGGTTTCTGCAGCGGGTGTGGCGGCTGGTGGTCGACGAGCAGAGCGGTCGGGTGTTGATCGTCGACGACCAAAAACTCGACACCGACACGCTGCGGTTGCTGCACCGCACGATCGCGGGGGTGACCGACGACTACACCAACCTGCGGAACAACACCGCGGCGGCCAAGCTGATCGAGTACACCAACCACCTGACCAAGCAGGGCGTGACGGCTCGGGCGGCGGTCGAGCCGCTGGTGCTGATGCTCGCGCCGCTGGCCCCGCACCTGGCCGAGGAGCTCTGGCGGCGGATGGGCCACGACACCTCGTTGGCGCACGGACCGTTCCCGGTCGCCGACCCGCAGTACCTCGTCGAGGACACCGTGGAGTATCCGGTGCAGGTGAACGGGAAGGTGCGCGGACACATCACCGTCGCCGCCGACGCCGACGCCGACACGATGGAGGCCGCGGCGCTGGCCGACGAGAAGGTGCAGGCCTTCCTCGGCGGAGCCACGCCGAAGAAGGTGATCGTGGTGGCCGGCCGCCTGGTCAACATCGTTATTTAAGCGATTTCGGTGCGCTAACAATCGCTGAGCGCTGGTTTGCGCACCGAAATCGCGGGGAGTGGAACCGCTGAGCCGCCGGCCAACGTCTAAACCCGTGTGCTCAGCGAATATTTGCGTGACCAAGATGGTGTGATCACGCTCGACCAGGCGCGTGAGGCGGGCCTCAGCCAGCACGCGGTTCAGCGCCGACTACAGGCGGGCAAGTGGCAGAGATGCGGGCGCGGCGTGTACTTCGTCGCCGACCGCCCCTTCACGGACGGTGCCCGTATTCGCGCAACGGTCTGGGGCTACGGCCAGCAGGCGGTAGCCAGCGGGTTGGCCGCCGCTTGGTGGCATGGTCTGACCCAGTTCGCTCCGAACATCGTGGACGTGACGATGCCGAGAAACGGCCATGGTCGATGCCATGACGGTAGTCGGCTGCGGCGACGCGACCTCGATCCCGCGGATGTCGTCACGCTGCGGGCGCTTCGCGTGACCGCCAGGCCATTGACGGTTCTCGAGGCTGCGATCCGGCGATCCGGTGGAGTCAAGCTCATGGATCGGGCATTGCAGAAGGACCTCGAGTTGCGCGAGTTATGGCGAGCGCAACTGCGCAACAAGGGCCGATACGGTTCCCCGGCGGCGCGTCGCCTGTTGCAAGCCGCGTCCGACGGTGCTCGGTCTGAAGCCGAACGGATCCTGGTCAAGCTGCTTCGAGCCGCCGGTGTCACCGGGTGGAAGTCGAACTATCCCGTGGCTGGATACAAGGTTGACTTCGCATTCCCGGCAGCGAAGCTCGCCGTCGAAACTGACGGGTTGGCATTCCACAGTTCAACCGATGACTTTCATCATGACCGCGTGCGGCAGAACGACATCATGCTGCTCGGCTGGCAGGTGCTGCGGTTCACCTGGCTGGACCTGACCGAGTACCCCGATCGGGTGATCGCCGTCATCCGCCGAGCGATTTCGGTGCGCGAACGAGCGATCAGCGATTGTTAGCGCACCGAAATCACCGGCCGCGTGGGCGGATGATCACCTCGTGGATGTGGCCGTCCGGCGGCGAATGGACCGTGTCGGCGATGACGCGCGCAACCGTCTCGGGCGACAGGAACCGCGCCGGATCGTACGTGCCGCCTTCGTAGGCGACCAACCCCTCCTGCATCTCGGTGGCGATCCGGCCGGGATGCACCGACGTCACCCGCAGCGACGGTTCGTCGTTGCGCAGCGAATCGGCGAACGAGCGCAGCGCGAACTTGCTTCCCGAATAGGAGGCCAGACCGGGCGAGGCGTTGATGCCCGAGCCGGAGTTGACGAACACGACGTGCCCACCGGCCGCCCGAAGCGCGGGCAGCAGCGCCAACGTGAGCGCCACCGCGCCGATGACGTTGACCTCCATGGTGGTTCGCCACTCGTCGACGGTCGATTCGGCGACCCTCCCCGGAAACGCCACGCCGGCGTTGTGCACCAACACGTCCAGCTCGTCGACGGATTCGACGGCCGCGGGGATTGCGTCGGCGTCGGCCAGATCGACGCTCAGCGTGGTTGCCTTGTGCTGCTCGGCGACCGCATCCAGCCGCGACGACGGCCGGCCCGCCAGAACCAGGGTGTGGGTGGGCGCCAACGCGGCCGCGACGGCCGCCCCGAGACCGCGCGAGGCCCCGGTGATCATTGCGGTCGGCATGTCGTCAACGCTACCGACCTGCAAACCGCCGTACCCCGTCGCATGATGGTACGGATGCCCGCCGATCACAGCTTCGCGCCGACGCAGCTCTCCGCCCGCGCGGCGTACCTGCTGCGTGGCAACGACCTGGGCACGATGACGACGGCCGCGCCGCTGCTCTACCCGCATATGTGGAGCTGGGACGCCGCGTTCGTGGCGATCGGGCTGGCGCCGCTGAGCGTCGAGCGCGCCGTCGTGGAGCTCGACACCCTGCTGTCGGCGCAGTGGAGCAACGGGATGATCCCGCACATCGTGTTCGCCAACGGGGTCGACGGCTACTTTCCCGGGCCGGCCCGCTGGGCCACGAAGACGCTGGCCGCCCACGCCCCGCGCAACCGGCTCACCTCGGGCATCACCCAGCCGCCGGTGCACGCCATCGCGGTGCAACGCATCCTCGACCACGCCCGCACCCGCGGCCGGTCCACCCGCGCGGTCGCCGAGGCGTTCCTCGACCGCCGCTGGGACAACCTGGTGCGGTGGCACCGCTGGCTGGCCGAGGCCCGCGATCCGCGATCGCGCGGCCGGGTGACGCTGTATCACGGCTGGGAGTCCGGCATGGACAACTCCCCGCGCTGGGACAGCGCCTATGCCAACGTCGTTCCGGGCGTGCTGCCCGAATACCAACGCGCCGACATCACCATCGTCACCGACGCCAGCCAGCGCCCCACCGACATCGAGTACGACCGGTACCTGTGGCTGCTCGAAGAGATGAAGCTGGCCCGCTACGACGACGAACTGCTGCCCAAGGTGATGAGCTTCGCGGTGGAGGACGTGTTCGTCTCGGCGATCCTTGCCGTGGCGTGTGATGTGCTCGCCGAGATCGGTGAGGACTACAAGCGGCCGACGGCCGACGTGCGCGACCTCTACGAGTGGGCCGAGAGGTTCCGGGCCGGCGTGATCGACGCCGCCGACGAACGAACCGGCGCCGCAAGGGATTTCGATGTCAGAGCCGGTAAGTGGGTGGGCACCGAAACGGTCGCGCAGTTCGCCCCGCTCTTGTGCGGGGGGCTTCCCCACGGCAAGGAACGCACGCTGGTGAAGCTGCTGGAGGGCCCACGTTTCTGCGGGCACCCCGACCTCAAGTACGCCTGCATCCCGTCCACCTCGCCGGTGTCGCGCGACTTCCGCCCGCGCGAGTACTGGCGCGGGCCGGTGTGGCCGGTGATGACGTGGCTGTTCTCGTGGTGTTTTGCCCGCCGCGGCTGGGCCGAACGCGCCCGGCTGCTGCGCAAGGAAGGCCTGCGGCAGGCCAGCGACGGCAGCTTCGCCGAGTACTACGAACCGTTCACCGGGGAACCGCTGGGCAGCATGCAGCAGTCGTGGACCGCGGCGGCGGTGCTGGACTGGCTGGGCTGATCCGACGGGCTGGTTACTCGGCCAGCCGCTCGAGCGGCGCGATGGCTTTGGTGAGCGTCTCCAGGTCTTCGGGGCTGAGCTTGCCAAGCAGCGTGGCCAGGTGCGCCCGCCGCGCCGCCAGCGCCTCCTGGTGCTGCGCCCGTCCCTCCGGGGTGATGTCGACCAGCACCGCCCGCAGGTCGGAGGGGTCGCGGGAGCGTTTGACCAGGCCGAGCTTCTCGAGCCGACGGATCGCGACCGTGGTGGTCGGTGTGCGGACGCGTTCGTGGGCGGCCAGATCGGTCATCCGCAGCGGCCCTTGATCGAGCAGCGTCAGCAGAATCGACAGCTGCGCCAACGTGAGGTCACCGGCATCCGCGCGGTTGGTGTCGCTGCGCCGCAGCACGGAGAAGACCCGGGCGAGCACCCGCTGCAGCTCCCCGGCCAACTCCGTGACCTGCGGTTCCACGTCGGCCATAATTCGGCAGTCTAACCTGTCTGAGCCTGCCACGTTCGATGACGGCGGATTTCATCTCACAGAACTTGAGACAGGAATCGCTGCAGCCGGTCGGTCTCTGCGGCCTCGAAGATCTGCTCGGGCGGGCCCGATTCGACCACCTGTCCGTGATCCATGAACACCACGGAGTCCGACGTCGAGCGGGCGAACCCCATCTCATGTGTCACCACGACCATCGTCATCCCGTCGGCGCCCAGGTCGGCGATGAGCGCCAGGATGCCCTTCACCAGCTCGGGATCCAGCGCCGACGTGGCCTCGTCGAAGAACATCACCTGCGGCGCCATCGCCAAGGCTCTGGCGATCGCGACGCGCTGCTGTTGGCCACCCGATAGAGTCGTCGGCCGCACATCGGCCTTGTGGCGTAACCCGACCCGCTCCAACTGGGCCATTCCGAGCTCGCGGGCCTCGTCGGCGCTGAGGCGTTTGAGCTTGCGCGGCGCCAGCGTCACGTTGTCCAGCACGCTGCGGTGCGGAAACAGGTTGAAGCTCTGAAACACCATCCCGATGCGCTGACGCAACTGGTCGGGGTTGTCCTTGAGCACCGAACGCCCGTCGAGCAGGATGTCGCCGCGGTCGGGTTCGTAGAGCCGGTTCAACGTCCGCAGCAGTGTGGACTTGCCCGACCCCGACGGTCCGATCACCGCCGCGGTGGAGCCGGCCGGCACGTCGAGATGCACGCCGCGCAGCACCGGGTTCGGCCCGAACGACAGGTGAATGTCGTTGGCGGCCAACGATACCGGCGCAAACTCTACGGGCCCTTTTGTTCCTCGCGTGCGCGCCATCAGATCATCTCCTGTGATGTCGACAGCTCGAGCGGGTCCTCCTCGGCTGGCGGCCGGCCGCGCCGCAACCGGGCGTCGATGTGGTTCACCAGATGGGTCAGCGGCACGGTCAACGCCAGATAGAACAGGCCCGCGGCGACGAGCGGGGACAGGTTCCCGGTCTGCGCGTTGAGGTCGCGGCCGACCTGAAACAGCTCACGCTGATCGGCCACCAACCCCAGGAAGTACACCAGCGATGACGCCTTGAGCAGCGAGATGAACTGGTTCATCAGGGCGGGCAGCACCCGCCGGACGCCCTGCGGCACCACCACCAGTCGCATCGACGCCGAGTACGAAAAGCCAAGCGCCCGCGACGCTTCCAGCTGGCCGGCCTCCACGCTTTGGATGCCGGACCGGAAGATCTCCCCGACGTAGGCGGCCGCCATCAGCCCCAGCGCGGCGATGCCGAGCGGAAACGGGTTGTTGCCGGTCAGATCACCGACCACCGGACCGAGCCCGAGACCGATCAGCAGGATGATCACCACCTCGGGCAGCCCGCGGAAGATGTCGGTGTACACCCGCGCCGGCCACCGCAACAGGCGGTGCCGCGAGATCCCGGCCACGGCCAGCACCATGCCGAGCACCAGCCCGATCACCGACGCGCAGATCGTGAGGATCAGCGTGTTGGGCAGGCCGGTGGAGAACAGGACCGGGATCGCCTGCTTGTACAGGCTCCAGTCCAAGAACGAGTCTTTCAGTTGGGACAGCGTCGATTTCTGCTGTGCGGGTCCGCTGGTGTCGGACCCCTGCTGCTGCGCGGCGATCGCGTCGAAGTCGGGCAGTTGTGGCGTCGGGGACGCCTTCGAGCCCGGCTTCCAGCCCGGCGGCAGCGCGCGCGGCACCCAGTCGGAATACAGCCGCGCCCAGGTGCCGTCGGCGATCACCGCGTCCAGGCCCGCGTTCAACGCGTCGATGAGCGGTTGGTTCTCCCTGGCCACCGCGTAGGCGATGAAGTTGTCCAAGCTGAAGGTGTTCTCGATGATCTCGGCGGGGTCGCCCGGCTGCACCGTGCCTTCGGCCTGCTGCGACGGCGCCACCCACGCGTCGAGCTGACGGGATTTCAGGCTGGCGTACACGGTGTTGTAGTCGGGATAGATCACCGGCTGCAGGCCCAGGGTGTCGACGACGTAGGACTCCTGCACGGTGCCCTGCACGACGCCGATGCGCTGGCCGGCGGCGAGGTCGCCGAACCCGGTGATCGCCGACCCGGCGGGCACGACGAGCGAGAAGTAACCGAAGTCGTAGCCGTTGGTGAATCCGACGGTGCGGCGACGCGCCTCGGTCGTGGTGATCGACGACGAGCCGACGTCGAAGCGCCGTGACGCCACCTGCGCCAGCAGCCCGGAGAACTCGGTGCCTACGAAGTTGATCCGCAGGCCCAGCTTCTCGGCGATCGCACGCAGCAGCTCGTTGTCGAAACCGGTGAACTGGCCAGCCGAGTCGATGCAGATGCTCGGCGGCGCGTCGGAGAGCGTGCCGACGGTCAACGTGCCCGGCGTGCTCAGACCGAGGGCGCCGACATCGACGGTGTCCAGCGGCACGACGGTGGCCGTGGTGTAGCGGTCCTCCTCGGGGCCCTTGGCCGCCGCCGACAGGTTCGTGGGCAGTGCGCTGGCGCTGGCGATCCCCGGCGGCGCGCACTGGTCGACCTGTGCCCGTACCGGGGGAGCCAAACCCATGCCGGCGATCAACAACGCGATCAGCGCTACGACGGTTGCCTTCATTCCTGCAACGTAGCGAGCCGCGGCGCCGCGGCGCTGCCTTCAACTCAATTGGAACGCAACGCCGGGTGCGCCGACGGGGTGAAGACCCCACGGCGCACCAGCTCCGAGATCATGATCTTGGCCATCACCTCGGATCGCTCGGCGCACGCCGCGCGCGCCGCCTCGACGTCGCCGCGATGGATGGCCGCGACCTCGTCCTCGTAGAACGGCAGCATCTCGTGGTGGCTGCCCTGGTAGGCCCCCCAGAACGCGCGCGGCACCAGCGCCTGCGACGCGCGGATCAGCGCCAGCAGCCGCGGCCCGGCGTACTTGTCGTTGATGACCCGCCGGAATTCCCAGCCCGCTTCGTTGAAGGCGCGCGACTCCGGGTTGTTGCGCATGACGTCGAGCAGCCGGTCGAGTTCCTCGAGGATCGCGGGGTTCTGGTCGGCCGCGGCGCGGGCGGCCACGATCCCGTTGAGCACGCCGTACACCTCGTGGTGTTCCCGCACCACGGACTCGTCGAACGGTTCTACGTAGGCGCCGCGGTGGTACAGCGTGGACAGAATTCCGTCGTGTTCGAGTTGCACCACGGCCTCTTGGATGGGCACCCGGGACAGGCCGAGGGCGCGCGCGATCTCGTTGCGGTCGATCCGGTCACCCGAGCGCAGTTTGCCGGTGAGTATCAGGTTGACCACATACGAGACGACGAGGTCTTTCTCTTTGACCCCATACTTTTTGGGCATGGCCGCGACAGTGTCTCACGCTTCTCGCATGCATGAAGCCGATCCGCCGGTTCGGTGTGCTCAGCCCTGGCGCCGGTCTCGCCACCGGCACAGCGCCTCGGCCTCGGTGAGGTCGTAGTCGGGTCCGTTGGCGCCGACGGTGAGCAGGGTGACCCCGAGGTCGGCGAGCGCGTCGGCTTCGGCGAGCAACGCCTCGATGGTCTTGCCGGACACGCCCGCTGACCGCTCGATCGCATCGGGGTCGCGGCTGACGTCCGAACAGTGCCGCGCCAGGATCTCGGCCTTGCGGGGGTATCCGGCGCTGCCGCTGAAGGTGTGCCAGATGTCGGCGTGACGGGCCACCAGCCGCAGCGTCTTGCGTTCACCCTCGCCACCGATCAGCACGGGGATGTTGCGGGTGGGCGGCGGGTTCAGCTTGGCCATCCGCGACGCGATGCGGGGCAGCCCGGTGGCCAGGTCGTCGAGCCGGCTGCCCGCGGTGCCGAACTCGTAGCCGTACTCGTCGTAATCCTTCTGTTTCCAGCCCGACCCGACGCCCAGGATCAACCGCCCGTCGCTGAGGTGGTCGACGGTGCGGGCCATGTCGGCCAGCAGCTCGGGGTTGCGGTACGAGTTGCACGACACCAGCGCGCCGATCTCGATGCGGGAGGTCTGCTCGGCCCAGGCGCCCAGCATCGTCCAGCATTCGTAGTGCGCTCCTTCGGGATCGCCGTACAGCGGGAAGAAGTGGTCCCAGTTGAACGCGACGTCGACGCCCAGGTCATCACAGCGACGCACCGCGTCGCGGATGTAGTGGTATTGCGGGGAATGTTGCGGCTGTAGTTGCACACCGATGCGGATGGGGAAGCTCACCATCTCAACGTACTTGCGCGCTGAGATGAGAGTACTCTCATCTGACGTTCATCTGCGATTCCGCGTCGGCGACCACCCTTGGTGTCATGGCTTCACCGGCGTTGAACCTCCTACTGGGCCCGCACGCACCCGACGTGCTGGCCGCTGCCCTCGCGCAGTACGGCGGCGAGCTCGAACACCTGCAGCCCGGGCACGTCAACGTGCGGCCGAGCGGTGCGGCGACCGTCATGTACTGGGCGGCCGTGCGTCGCGCCGACGGCAGCCGCACGACGGAGATTCTTGCCGCCACCACCGGTAGCCACATCCCGCAGGGCGCCGCCGTGGTCGCCGGCGAGCATCTCGGTGAACCGGTGGAGATCGGCATCTGGCGGTGGCCGCAGGATCCGGCGTTGCCTGCGCTCGCGGCGGCCACCGACCCGGGGGTGCTTCGCGAACTCGGGTTGGGCACAACGGAAGTGACCGATATCCGGGTACGTGCGTACCGGCCCGCGCAGCGCGCGGTGCTTCAGGTGCGTGACAGCGAACGCACGTGGTTTCTCAAGGTGGTGAGGCCCTCGGCGGCGACGCACGTGCGTGCCCGTCATGACCTGGCCAGCGCGCACCTGCCGGTTCCGCCGGTGGCGGGGTTCAGCGCGGACGGGATGATCGTGCTGCCCGAAGCGCCGGGAACGCCGCTGCGCAGCGTGCTCGCCGACGGCGCCGTTGCGCCGCCGCCCGAGGCGCTGGAAGCGCTGTTGGACGCGCTGCCCGCCGAGCTGACGGCGATGCCGCGGCGACGCTCGCATCTGCAGCTCGTCGACGACAATGCGGCGGCGCTGCGGTGGGCCGCGGCCGACGAGCCTGCGGTGCTGGCCGAACTGGACGACCTCGTCGACGCGCTGCACACCGTCGAGGAGACGCCGGGGCCGGTGGTGCCGGTGCACGGCGACTTCTACGAGGGCCAACTGCTGACCCGCGGTGAACGGATCACCGGGTTGGTCGATTTGGACACCGCAGGACCCGGTGAACGTATCGACGAGTGGGCGATGCTGCTCGCGCACCTGTCGGGGCTGGATCTCGACGACCAATGGCATCCGACCGCGGGACGGTACGCGGCCGAGGTGCTGGCCCACGCTGATCGACGGGTTCCGCCTCGGCAGCTACGGCAGCGCACCGCCGCGGCGCTGCTCGGCCTGGCCACCGGCCCGTTCCGCATCCAGCACCCCCGCTGGCCCGAGCACACCGTGGCGCGGCTCGAACTGGCGAAGAAATGGCTGGCGAGCGCCGGATGAGAAGACGCTCATCTTGCTCTCCTTCTGCCTTCACGGCAGCACGAGAAATTGGACATGTCGGGGGAACGACCCATCCACGAAGAAGGAGCACACAATGAAACGCACGGCCACTTGGAAGGTGCTGACCATGGGCGCCGCGCTCACCGGTCTCGGGGTCGCGGGGGCGGGCGCCGCTCACGCCGGCGTCGGACCCGTTGTCGCAGCGCCGCACCCGGCGAGCGTGAATGTCCAACTCTCGGCCGATGTCCCGTATCTCGAGGGGCCGATGCAGCTGAACATCCCGCAGGAGTTCCACGGCCTCTACGACAGCGTCGACAGCGGAAGTTACTGGGACAGCTGAGTTTACGGCGGCGAGCAGCGGCGGCGCTTCTAGCGCCGCCGCTTTCGTCGCTAGCTAAGCTAGTGCACGCTAGACACCGATATTCCCGTTCGACTTCCACACCGCAACCACCGACGGCCGCGCCGTGCCGTTGCCGCCCTCGGGCCAGCGCGACAGCGGGGCGTCGATGCTGTTGTCGTCGTGCTCACCCGGATGCTGGACGCACACGGTGACAAGGTCGTCGGTGACTACGGGACCGCACGTCTCCGCACCGAGCGGAACGGTGAGGAACTGCTTGGTCTCGCCGCGGTTCGGCCCGTTCAGCGCGACGGCGAACAACCCGTCGTTGGAGTCCAGCGCGTTGCCGTCGGTGGAGATCCACAGGTTGCCGTGACTGTCGAAGGCCAGATTGTCCGGGCAGGAGATCGGGCTGACCTTGGTCTTGTCGAACCCGCCGTAGTAGGTGTCGGCGGCCGCCGGATCCCCGCACACCAGCAGCAGTTCCCAGGTGAAGTTCGTACCGGCGTGGTCGTCGGTGATCTCGAGGATCTGCCCGCTCTTGTTGTCGTTGCGCGGATTGGCCGCATCGGGCCCTGGTTCGCCGTCGGCGCCGCGCTCGTCGTTGTTGGTCAGCGCAACGTAGACCTTGCCGGTCTTCGGGTTGGCCTCGACGTCTTCCGGCCGGTCCATCTTGGTGGCGCCGACCTTGTCGGCGGCCATTCGGGTGAAGACGGCGACCTCCACCGGCGAGAAGCCGTCGACCAGCGACTCGGCGCGACCTTCCGGGCCGGATCGCAGCAGCGGCAACCAGGTGCCCGTGCCGCGGAAGGAACCGCCCGATGGCGGCCTACCGGAGCCGTCGATCTCATCGGCGGGCACGTCGCTGGACAGCTTGGCCACATACAGCGTGCCCTCGTCGAGGATCGCCATGTTGTTGGCCATCGCCGCCGGTTCGGTTCCCGGCTGCACCTTGCGGCTGGAGACGAACTTGTACATGTAATCGAAGCGCTCGTCGTCTCCGGTGTAGGCGACGACGGAACCGTCGTCGGTGACGTAGACGTTTGCGCCCTCGTGCTTGAGTCGGCCCATCGCGGAATGCTTGACCGGCGTCGACGTCGGATCCCACGGGTTGAGTTCGACGACGTAGCCGAACCGGTTGGGCTCGTTGGGTGTCTTGGTCAGATCGAAACGGGGGTCGAAGGTCTCCCACAGCAACGCGGTCGGCTCCAGAGAGATGCCGTACCGATCCAACCGGTCGGTGTCGACGGGACCCGGCTTCGGGGAGCCTTCGGCGGCGCCGAAGTAGTCCTGGAAATTCTCTTCGCCCGACAGCACTGTGCCCCAGGGGGTTACACCACCGGCGCAGTTGGCGAACGTGCCCGCCACCGTGCGCCCGGTCGGGTCCGCGGCGGTCTTGACGAAGTCGGTGCCCGCTGCGGGACCCGTCAGCGTGTGCGGGGTGTCGGCGGTGATGCGCCGGTTGTAGCGGCCCATGACGGGCTTCAGACCTTGCGGTGTGCGCTCGACCTCGACGACGCCCATGCCGACTGCGGCGATCTCGACGTCGAATTGCTCGCGAGTGGGCTTGTCGAAGCCGGGGAACATGAAGATCGGGTCGACGTACTCGAAGTTGGTCACCAGTAGGAAGCGGTTGGGCTGACCAGCCAAATCAGCCGGGATCGGGAGCAACCCGGCGAAGTCGTTGTTGAAGCCGAATTGGCCGCGTTGCGCGGCACCCGTCTGGTTGTTGACGTCGAATTGCGGTGCGCCGTCGAGGATCGGGTCGCCCCAGCTGATCACCACGGACTGCTCGTAGCCCTCAGGGATGACGACGACGTCTTCGCTGTTAGGGGGGACCGAAGCGAACCGCATACCGACCGGCGGATCGGGGGGCGCCGCCGACGACGTCGGCGCGGCAGCGGGCGGATCGTCGGTGCCGCACGCGGCCAATGCCGAGCCCGCGCCGACCGCCAGCACCGCGATGCCGCTCGCCCGCAGTACGGAGCGCCGCGAGACGGCTTTGACGACGTCGCCGAAGTACTCGTTGTCGCTGGTGTTGGGTACCGGCTTGGAGCAGGCATCGCCGCACTTGTAGAGGCATGTCACATGCTGACGCTTGGACTTGCCGTTGTGGGAAACGAACAGGTTCAACGGAATGAGGGCCACGGCGGAGGAACTTACGAGAGCCCGGTTAGCAGGCGGTGAACATCAGACCAACGCCGCCATCCTGCGCGAGCGACCGCGTTTGTATGGCGACACGCCGCCAAAAGACGTACAACAGCGGTCGCTCGCGCTACGGCGAGAGCGCTACTCGGCGAGCACCTCGCGCAGGATCTCGATCAGCTTGCCCGGCTGGTCGCTCTGTACCGAGTGCCCGGAGTCTTCGACGATGCGCACATCACGGAAACCCGGTGCCCGACGGGCGAACTCGGCCGCGTCGTCGCCGTTGACGAAGAACGACTTGGCACCGCGCACCAGCGTCGTCGGCGTGGTGAGCCGCGGCACGTCGTCCCAGAGGCCCTCGAACCCCTCGCCCTTGCGGATGTCGTCGTAACGCCACGTCCAGGTGCCGTCGTCGAGCCGCTTGGCGTTGTGGAAAACCCCGCGACGCAACGACTCCCGGTCGCGGTGCGGAGCGGCCGCGACGGTCAGCTCGAGCATCGCGTCGAAGCTTTCGAACGTCCGCGGGCCCTGCACCAGCGCGACGGTGCCCTTCTGGGCGTCGCTCATCTCGGTGTGGCGTTCCGGCGCCGACGGGGTCACGTCGACGAGCACCAGCCGCGGCACCAGCGCCGGCGCGGAGACCGCCAGCCGCAGCGCCGTCAACCCGCCGAGCGACATCCCGACGACCAGGTCGGCCTTGAGCGCGAGCTCACGCAGCACCGGTTCGACGGTGACCGCGTTGAGCTTCGGGCCGTAGTCGCCGTCCTCGCGCCACGCCGATCGGCCGTGACCCGGCAGGTCCAGCGCCAACGCCGGCTCACCGAGACCGACGGCGACGGTGTCCCAGGTGTGGGCGTTCTGTCCGCCGCCGTGCAGGTACACCACCCGCGGCGCGGCGTCCCCGAACTTCAGCGCGCTGATCGGTCCGGCGTCGACGCGGGCCACCGGCGGCACGGTGTCGACGCCGGCTTGGCGCGCGTTCTCCTTGAGGAAGGTGAACTCGTCGAGGGAGGCCAGCTCGTCGTCGGGACTTATGTCGCTCACAGCGAAACAGTACAAAACGCGCTCGGTGGAGCCCCAGCCGCGCTCACCGCGGGCAGGACTCCACCGAATCGCAAAGGGATCGCAAAGGGAAGGTCAGCCTTCGATGAAGGTCTCCAGCTGCGCTCGCGCGATGTCGTCGGGCAGCTGCTTGGGCGGGCTCTTCATCAGGTAGGCCGACGCGGCTTCCACGGGACCACCGATGCCGCGGTCCTTGGCGATCTTGGCCGCCCGCACCGCGTCGATGATCACGCCCGCCGAGTTCGGCGAATCCCACACCTCGAGCTTGTACTCCAGGTTCAGCGGCACATCGCCGAACGCGCGTCCCTCCAGGCGCACGTAGGCCCATTTGCGGTCGTCGAGCCAGCCGACGTGATCGGACGGGCCGATATGGACGTCCTTGGTCTTGAACTCGCGCTGCAGGTTGCTCGTGACGGCCTGGGTCTTGGAGATCTTCTTGGACTCCAGCCGCTCGCGCTCGAGCATGTTGAGGAAGTCCATGTTGCCGCCGACGTTGAGCTGCATGGTGCGGTCCAGCTGCACGCCGCGATCCTCGAACAGCTTGGCCATCACCCGGTGGGTGATCGTCGCGCCGATCTGGCTCTTGATGTCGTCGCCCACAATCGGCACGCCGGCGTCGGCGAACTTCTTGGCCCACACCGGGTCGCTGGCGATGAACACCGGCAGCGCGTTGACGAACGCCACCCCGGCGTCGATCGCGCACTGGGCGTAGAACTTGTCGGCCTCCTCGGAGCCCACCGGCAGGTAGGACACCAGCACGTCGACGTTGTTCTCCTTGAGCACCTGTACCACGTCGACGGGGTCGACGTCGGACACCTCGATGGTGTCGGCGTAGTACTTGCCGATGCCGTCGAGCGTCGGGCCGCGCTGCACCGTCACGTTCGTCGGCGGGACGTCGGCGATCTTGATGGTGTTGTTCTCCGACGCGAAGATCGCCTCGGACAGGTCGAACCCGACCTTCTTGGCGTCGACGTCGAAGGCCGCGACGAACTTCACGTCGCGGACGTGATACGGGCCGAGTCGCACATGCATGAGCCCGGGTACGGTGGCCGTCTCATCGGCGTCCTGGTAGTACTGCACGCCCTGGACCAGCGAGGCGGCACAGTTACCCACACCGACAATCGCGACCCGCACTTCCGCGTTTGGTGTCGCCGGCGCGCCGGCTCCGATGTGCTCACTCATGACACGAACTCTTCCCTTCGTACTAACTCGTAAATGCCTTACGGCTGCTCGGCGCGCCTCTGCGCCAGCTGTTCGGCCGCGATCAACTCGTTGAGCCACTTGACTTCGCGCTCACTGGATTCCAACCCGAGCTGGTGAAGCTGGCGGGTGTACCGGTCGATCGAGCTGCTTGCCCGCGCAACTGCTTCACGCAGGCCTTCGCGGCGTTCCTCCACCTGACGGCGGCGTCCCTCGAGAATCCGCATCCGGGCCTCGGCCGGGGTGCGATTGAAGAACGCGAGGTGCACGCCGAACCCGTCGTCGGAGTAGTTCTGGGGGCCGGTATCGGCCACCAGTTCGGCGAAACGCTGCTTACCGGCGTCGGTAAGCCGGTAGACGCGCCGGGCGCGACGCATCTTCGGGGTGCCGTCCGGAGCCGGATCTTCCACGATCAGCCCGTCGGCCTGCATCCGGCGCAGCGCCGGGTACAGCGAGCCGTAGGAGAACGCGCGAAACGCCCCGAGCAGCCCCGTCAATCTCTTGCGGAGTTCGTAGCCGTGCATCGGAGACTCCAGCAGGAGTCCCAGGATGGCCAATTCAAGCACCGGGGACACCTCCTTTGCTCGTCCGTTACGGCGGCTCGACACCTCGGCCCATAGTATCGCGCCGATATATTCGACGCGAACTGCGGGTGGCCCGTACGCGAACGCCTGCCCTACCCCGACGGATAGCTGATCCGCTTGACCCTGCCGTCCGGGGCCAACTCGATGTGACCGCCGCCGAAATCGCTCGAGACGTACACCGAGACCGACACATCGTCCGGTGTGGCCGGGTCGCTGGTGGGGTCGACGGTCAGATACGTGCTGGTCACGTCCGCCGGCTTGATCCCGAGCGTTTCCGGCGCGCCGCGCAGCACCCCGACGACCGTCTTGACGTCGAACCGGCCCAGGTCCACCACCCTGGCGTTGCTGCTCTTGGACGACGACGACGGATCGTCCCAGCCGCCGCGGTAGGTGTAGTTGAGCTCGCGTCGGTCCTCGTTCGGGTCCGGCCGGCTCAGCACCGCGTACTCCGGATACACGGTCAACCGGTACCCGGTGGTGTCGCCGAACCGGTCCTTCGTCTGCTGCAGCAGGCCGGTGAGGCCGCCCAGAGAGTGCAGTTGTCGAGGCGGGGTGAGCACGACGGGCGCGATGCCGTCCGGTTTGGCGCCGGGATCGGCGGAGGCGCCCAGCGGTGAGGAGCTTCCCCCGAACAGACCCCAGCCGATCGCGATGCCCACGACCACCAGCACGCCCGCCACCGCGAGGCGGATGCCCCAGTTGACCGGCTGGGCCACCTGCCGGTTGACCACTTTGGTGATCATCGGGACCGCGGGCGTCTTGGCGTTCTGCAGATCGGCCACCAGGTCCTGCAGTTGACCCAGCGTCGTGGCGGCAGTGGCGGATTTCACGCGTTCGCCGTGCTCGGTCATCGACAACTGCCCGTCGGCCAGGGCGGTGTCGAGAATCTGGCAGATCTCGGCCCGGTCGCTGTCTTTGGCCCGCATCCCCGATGTCCGCCACGCTGAGCTGCCAGAAGCCACGACGAGATCGTAAGAGATGGTTTTCGATGTCGCGGGGCGAAGCACGTCGCGCCTCGGTCTCCTCCGCACCGACGTACTCTGGTCCTCGTGCGATTGCAGCGACAGGTGGTGGACTACGCGCTTCGGCGACGGTCCCTGCTGGCGGAGGTCTATTCGGGGCGCACCGGCGTCTCCGAGGTTTGTGACGCCAACCCCTATCTGCTGCGAGCCGCGAAGTTCCACGGGAAGCCTAGTTCGGTGATGTGCCCGATCTGCCGCAAGGAACAGCTGACCTTGGTGTCGTGGGTATTCGGTGACCACCTGGGTGCCGTGTCAGGTTCCGCGCGCTCCGCCGAGGAGCTGGTCCTGCTGGCGTCCCGATACGACGAGTTTTCGGTACACGTGGTGGAGGTATGCCGCACCTGCAGTTGGAATCACCTGGTCAAGTCGTATGTACTCGGCGCTGTTCCGCCGACCGGCCCGTCACGGGGCAGGCGGGCGTCGCGGAGTACCCAGACGGCGCGCGATCGTGCGCGCACGGCCAGTGAATAGCGAAGGGCGCCACGACCGGTCAGTCAACGATCCCCGCGGGGGACGCGGGGCTGATGGCGTGAGCCAGCCCGAATCAAGGCTGGCTGACGGCGGCGGACGGCATCGCCCGCCGCAGGACGCGCCGGCCGCCAACCGTCCGCGACCGGGTGCGCCCGACGACCGGCGCACCTCCGTGCTGCCGCCGGTGCACGAGCCACCGCCGCATCTGCGGGATCCGATCGACGTCGTTAAGGCGGCTCTCGACGGCACCCCTGCGCCCAAACCCGCGCCGCCTCCCCCACCGCCGCGACGGCCACCTGGCGGAGGACCGCCGACGGGTGGACCGCCACCGCGGCCCAGCCAGCGCAAGCCGGTCAACTGGACGTGGGTGCGCCGCGGCCTGTTGGCGGCAGCGGTGCTGTTCCTGGTGCTGCCGACGGTGACGTTCGCGATGGCGTACCTGATCGTGGAGGTCCCGAAGCCGGGCGACATCCGGACCAACCAGGTGTCGACCATCCTCGCCAGCGACGGCAGTGAGCTGGCGAAAATCGTTCCGCCCGAAGGCAACCGGATCGACGTGAACATCGACCAGATCCCGGTGCACGTGCGCAACGCGGTGATGGCCGCCGAGGACCGCAACTTCTACTCCAACCCCGGGTTCTCGTTCACCGGGTTCGCCCGCGCGGTCAAGAACAACCTGGCGGGTGAGAACCTGCAGGGTGGGTCCACGATCACCCAGCAGTACGTGAAGAACGCACTGGTGGGCTCGGAACGTGCGGGCGTTGGCGGTTTGATCCGCAAGGCCAAGGAGCTCGTCATCTCGACGAAGATGTCGGGTGAATGGTCCAAAGACCAAGTGCTGCAGTCGTATCTGAACATCATCTACTTCGGGCGCGGCTCCTACGGGGTGGCCGCGGCGTCCAAGGCGTACTTCAACAAGCCGGTCGAGCAGCTCACGGTCGCCGAGGGTGCGCTGCTCGCGGCGCTCATCCAGCGGCCGTCCGGCCTTGACCCGGCGGTGAACCTCGAAGGCGCCAAGAACCGCTGGAATTGGGTGCTCGACGGCATGGTGGAGATCGGCGCGCTGACACCCAGCGAGCGTGCCGCTCAGGTGTTCCCGGAAACTTTGCCGCCGGAGTTGGCGCAGACGCAGAATTTGACGACCGGCCCCAACGGGCTGATCGAGCGCCAGGTCAAACAGGAGCTTCTCGACCTGTTCGACATCTCCGAGAAGACGCTCAACACCGAGGGTCTGCAGATCACCACGACCATCGATCCCAAGGCGCAGCAGGCCGCTGAGGAGGCCGCCGCGGAGTACCTCGAGGGCCAAGACCCCGACATGCGGACCGCGATCGTGTCGATCGATCCGCGCACCGGCGGGGTGAAGGCGTACTACGGCGGCGACGACGCCAACGGTTTCGACTTCGCCCAGGCCGGATTGCCGACCGGGTCGGCGTTCAAGGTGTTCGCGTTGATCGCGGCGCTGCAGCAAGGCATGGGCCTGGGCTATCAGGTCGACAGCTCGCCGTTGGAGGTCAACGGCATCAAGATCAGCAACGTCGAGGGCAACAGCTGCGGCACCTGCAACATCGCCGAGGCGCTGAAGCGGTCGCTGAACACCAGCTACTACCGGCTGATGCTGAAACTGAAGAACGGCCCCGAGGACGTCGCCGAGGCGGCCCACCAGGCCGGCATCGCCGAAAGCTTCCCCGGTGTCGAACACACCCTGTCCGAGGACGGCCAGGGCGGCCCGCCGAACAACGGAATCGTGTTGGGCCAGTATCAGACTCGAGTGATCGACATGGCCTCGGCGTACGCCACACTTGCGGCGTCGGGCGTGTACCACAAGCCGCACTTCGTGCAGAAAGTGGTGAACTCCGAAGGCGACGTGTTGTTCGACGCGTCGCAGCAGGACACCGAGGGCGAGCAGCGCATCGAGAAGAAGGTCGCCGACAACGTGACCGCGGCGATGCAGCCCATCGCCGCGTACTCTAACGGCCATGCGTTGGCCGGCGGGCGGCCTTCGGCGGCGAAGACGGGCACCAACCAGCTGGGCGACACCGGCGACAACCGCGACGCCTGGATGGTGGGGTTCACGCCGTCGTTGTCGACGGCGGTCTGGGTGGGCACTGTCGACGGTACCAAACCGCTGGAAACCAAGTGGGGCTCACCGGTTTACGGTTCGGGTCTGCCGTCGGACATCTGGAAGGCCACCATGGACGGGGCGTTGAAGGGCACCGACGTCGAGACGTTCCCCAAACCCGAGGAGATCGGCGGCTATGCGGGGGTGCCACGGGCCCCGGTCGCACCGCGAACCACCGAACCCTCGGAGCCGTCGCCGACCACGCCGCCGTCGGAGACGGTCATCCAGCCGACTCTCGAGATAGCGCCCGGCATCACGATCCCGTGGGGACCGCCCACCACCGTGCCCGCGGGTCCGCCCGCGCCCGC
>NZ_ATDN01000031.1 GCF_004014805.1 Mycolicibacterium elephantis DSM 44368 | reverse complement strand
TGATACTGCCCCACACGGGCGGAAAAGTAGGACACCGCCGAACACAAATTAGGATTACCCCCCACAATTGCGTGGGGGGTAATTCTTTTTGCGAGAATTCATGCCGAATTATCGCAGCGTCACCCAGTCCGGTAGAAAGGCATACGTGGTTCAAGACAGGCAGGGCGGCAACGGTGAGCGCCGGCGGCGCCCTTCGGGACATTCGGCGCCGCGCTCATCGGGCCCCAACCGGGCTCGTCGCGCACAACCGAAACATGATCGAGAACCACAGCGCCAGGCCGGCCCGCCGATCCCCGAGGACATCGAGGCCAAGCAGCTTTCGCCCGAAATCCGCGGGGAGCTCACAACTTTGGACCGCGCCACCGCGGATCTGGTGGCTCGCCATCTGGTGGCCGCCGGCGAACGTCTGGCCGACGACCCCCAGGCAGCGCTCGCCCACGCCCAGGCCGCCAAGACCCGCGCCGGCCGGATCGCCGCCGTGCGGGAGGCCGTCGGCATCGCCGCGTACCACTGCGGTGACTGGGCGCAGGCGCTCGCGGAGTTGCGTGCCGCGCGGCGCATGGGAAGCCGATCCACGCTGCTGCCGTTGATCGCCGACTGCGAACGCGGTGTCGGCCGTCCCGAACGCGCCATCGAACTGGCCCGCAGCGACGAGGCCGCGCAGCTCACCGGCGACGATGCCGACGAGCTGCGCATCGTCGTCGCCGGGGCCCGGTCTGATCTCGGGCAGCACGAACAAGCACTGGCGCTGCTGTCGTCACCGCCGCTGGATCCCGCTCGCACCGGACAGACCGCGGCCCGGCTCTTCTACGCTTACGCCGAAACGCTGCTGACCCTTGGCCGCAAGAGCGACGCCCTGCAGTGGTTCATCCACGCCGCGGCCGCCGACGTCGACGGCGCCACCGACGCCGAAGAGCGGATCACGGAGCTCAGCTGACGTGAGCGCCCTTGTCGAGGAACATGATTGCCTGCTGCTCGATCTCGACGGCACAGTGTTCCGCGGGCACGAGCCCACAACCGGGGCCGTCGACACCCTCGCGACGGTGAACGCCCGCGCCCTCTACGTCACCAACAATGCGTCGCGGGGGCCGGCCGAGGTCGCCCAACATCTGGTCGCCATGGGCTTCGCCGCGGCCCCCGAGGACGTCGTGACCAGCGCGCAAAGCGCCGCCAACCTGCTGGGGGAGCAGCTGCGTCCCGGCGCACTGGTTCTCGTCGTCGGCACCGACGCGCTGGCCACCGAAGTACGCCGGGTCGGGCTGAAACCGGTTCGCCGATGGACGAACGGACCAGTGGCGGTGGTGCAGGGACACTCGCCCCAGACCGGCTGGCCGGACCTGGCCGAAGCCGCGCTGGCGATCCGCAGCGGTGCGCTGTGGGTGGCCGCCAACGTGGACCTGACCCTGCCGTCCGAACGGGGACTGTTGCCGGGCAACGGGTCGATGGTGGCCGCACTGCGCGCGGCGACCGGCGCCGAACCGCAGGTCGCCGGCAAGCCGCATCCCACCCTGTTCGCAGACGCGTTGGCGCGCGGCGACTTTCGCGCGCCGCTGGTCGTCGGCGACCGGCTCGATACCGACATCGCAGGCGCCAACACAGCCCGGCTGCCGAGCCTCATGGTGCTCAGCGGCGTGAGCACCGCCGACGAGGTGGTGCGCGCCGCCGTCGGGGAACGACCCGACTACCTTGCCACCGACCTCCGTTCGCTGTACGCGCGCGCCGACGCGCTGCGCATCGACGCACACCCTGCCTGGCGTGTCGTCGTCGACTCCTCCGACGTGGTGGTCTCCTCGACCGGTCGGGATCCGGTCGAGGAGCTGTCGGTGGTCAGGGCCACCGCCAGTGCGGTGTGGAACGCCGGTCTCGACGGCAGCGCGGTCACGCTGCGCGCCGGCGACGACACCGCCCGACAGGCGCTGCAGCGGTGGTCCCTGCTCGGCCCGCCGCATCGGCTAGCGTGAGTACCGACATGAGTACGGACCCCGACCAGATTCGCGCACAGATCGCCGAGCTGCTCGCCGATCTGCCCGATCCTGCCCAAGACGGCGTCGAGTTGGCCGACGCCGACATCGACGCCCTGGCCGCCCGGCTCGAGGAGGCGCACGAGCTGCTGGTTCAGGCGCTCGAATCGGTCGAGAAGGGGTGACCGTCGGTGACGCGGCGGACACGTGTTGACGCCGAGCTGGTACGACGCGGGCTGGCCCGCTCACGCCAGCAGGCAGCCGAACTGATCGGGGCGGGACGGGTGAGCATCGACGGGATGCCCGCCGTCAAACCGGCCACCGCGGTCGCGGTCACCGCCAACCTCACCGTCGACGCCGACGAACGCAGCTGGGTGTCGCGGGGGGCCCACAAGCTGATCGGGGCGTTGGATCGGTTCGGGCTGACGGTGGAGGGCCGGCGCTGTCTGGATGCCGGGGCCTCCACCGGGGGTTTCACCGAGGTCCTGCTCGACAGGGGAGCCCGCGAAGTGGTGGCCGTCGACGTCGGCTACGGCCAGCTGGCCTGGTCGCTTCGCCGCGACCCGCGGGTGACGGTGCTGGAACGCACCAACGTGCGCGAGTTGACCGCCGACGCCATCGGCGGCACGGTCGATCTGGTGGTGGCCGACCTGTCGTTCATCTCGCTGTCCACGGTGCTGCCGGCGCTGACGTCGTGCGCGGCGCCCGACGCGGATATCGTTCCGATGGTGAAGCCGCAGTTCGAGGTTGGCAAAGACCGAGTCGGCGCGGGCGGAGTGGTCGCGGACCCGTCGCTGCGCGCCGACGCGGTGCTCGCCGTCGCCCGCCGCGCAGCCGAACTGCAGTGGCACACCGTGGCCGTCACCGCGAGCCCGTTGCCCGGGCCCGCCGGTAACGTCGAATACTTCCTGCACCTGCGTGCCCAAACCGACGCCGGCCTGCGGGGTGAGGCGCTCGTGCAGGCGATCTCGGACGCCGTCGCGGAGGGGCCGCAGTGACCGAACGCGCCGTTCTCCTCGTCGCACACACTGGGCGTGAAGACGTCACCGAGGTGGCGCGCCGCGTGCATAAAGTTCTGGGCGACAACGGAATCGTATTGCGGATGTTGTCGGCCGAAGCGGTCGACCGGGGACCGGCTCAGCTCTCCCCGGACGAGATGCGCGCGCTCGGTGTCGGAATCGAAGTGGTGGACGCCGACGAACGGGCCGCGGAGGGCTGCGAGCTGGTCCTGGTACTCGGCGGCGACGGCACCTTCCTGCGTGGCGCCGAGCTGGCCCGCAATGTCGAGATCCCGGTGCTGGGCGTCAATCTGGGCCGGATCGGGTTTCTCGCCGAGGCCGAGGCCGACTCCATCGACAACGTGCTCGAGCGCATCATCAAGCGTGACTACCGTGTCCAAGACCGCATGACCCTCGACGTCGTCGTGCGCCACGTGGGCAGGATCGTGGACCGTGGCTGGGCCCTCAACGAGGCCAGCGTGGAAAAGGGCCCTCGACTGGGCGTGCTCGGCGCGGTACTGGAAGTCGACGGGCGCCCCGTGTCATCCTTCGGCTGCGACGGCGTGCTGGTCGCGACGCCGACGGGATCGACCGCGTGGGCGTTCTCGGCGGGTGGACCGATCGTATGGCCGGACTTGGAGGCAATCCTGGTGGTGCCCAACAACGCTCACGCCCTGTTCGCGCGGCCGATGGTCACCAGCCCTGACGCGGCGATCGCGATCGAGATCGAGAGCCACGGCCACGACGCGCTGGTGTTCTGCGACGGCCGCCGCGAGATGGTGGTGCCCGCCGGCGGCCGCGTCGAGGTCACGCGTTGCGGCACCCCGGTGAAGTGGGTCCGCCTTGACAGCGCGCCGTTCACCGATCGTCTGGTGCGCAAGTTCCGGTTGCCGGTCACGGGGTGGCGCGGACAGTAGTGCTATCCGAGATCCGTATCGAGGCACTGGGCGCGATCAGCACCGCGACCGCCGAGTTCGATCGCGGGCTCACGGTGCTGACCGGTGAGACCGGTACCGGCAAGACGATGGTGGTCACCGGGCTGCACCTGCTCGGCGGGGGCCGCGCCGACGCCACCCGGGTGCGCACCGGCGCCAACCGCGCGGTCGTCGAAGGCCGGTTCACCACAACCGAACTGGGTGACGGTGTGGCTGCTCTGGTGGACGAGATCCTGGATTCCTCGGGAGCTGAACGCGACGACGACGGCAGCGTCATCGCCGCTCGCTCGGTGAGCAGGGACGGGCCGTCGCGCGCCTACCTCGGCGGGCGCAGTGTGCCCGCGAAGTCACTGAGCGGCTTCACCGCCCAGGTGCTCACCCTGCACGGCCAGAACGACCAACTGCGCCTGATGCGGCCGGATGAGCAGCGTGCGGCGCTGGATCGCTTCGCCGACATCGAAACCCAGCTCAAGCGTTACCGAACCGTGCGCGACGACTGGCTGGCGGCCCGTCGTGACCTCGCGGAACGCACCCAGCGGGCGCGGGAGATGGCGCAGGAAGCCGATCGGCTGAAGTTCGGTCTCGACGAAATCGACGCCGTCGCACCACAACCCGGCGAAGACGACGCGCTCGTCGAAGACATCAGGCGGCTCTCCGAGTTGGACGCGCTGCGCGATGCCGCACAGACCGCCCGCGCCGCGTTGTCCGGTGCGCCGGACGAGGATCCGGCGCACGACGCCGTTTCGGCCGTCGGCAGCGTCGGACAGGCCAAGTCGGGGTTGGAGAGCACCGACGACTCCGCTCTGCGGTCACTCGCCGAGCGGCTCGGCGAAGCCCAGACGATCATCGCCGACGTGGCCTCCGAACTCGGCGACTATCTGAGCGAATTACCCAGCGACGCCAGCACGTTGGAGGTCAAGCTGATGCGGCAGGCGGAGCTTCGCACGCTCACCCGCAAGTACGCCGCCGACATCGACGGTGTGCTGGAGTGGGCCCGCGAGGCGCGCGACCGGCTGGTGCAGCTCGACGTCTCCGAAGAGGCGCTGGCCGAGTTGGAGCGCCGCGTCGGGGAGCTGCAGACCAAGGTCGTCGCCGCGGCGACCGAACTCACCAAGGCGCGGACAAAGGCGGCCAAGGGGCTGTCCAAGGCCGTCACCGCCGAGCTGTCGGGGCTGGCCATGGCAGGCGCGCAGTTCACGGTCTCGGTGGCGCCGCTGGCAACGCGCGCCGATGACACGGCACCGATCACCCTGCCGTCGGGTCAGACGGTGCACGCCGGCCAATACGGCGTCGACGCCGTCGAGTTCGGTTTCGCGGCGCACCGCGGCACCGATCTTCTCCCGCTGAACAAGAGCGCGTCGGGCGGCGAGCTCTCACGCGTGATGCTGGCGCTCGAAGTGGTTCTGTCGGCATCGGCCGAAGGCACCACGATGGTCTTCGACGAGGTCGACGCGGGCGTCGGCGGCCGCGCAGCGGTGCAGATCGGCCGCCGGCTGGCCAGGCTCGCGCGCACGCACCAGGTCATCGTCGTCACCCATCTGCCGCAGGTCGCCGCCTACGCCGACGTCCACCTCGTGGTCGACAGCGGCGACGGCCGCGCCAAGGCCAGCGTGGTGCGGCGCCTGGACGACGAGGCGCGGGTGGCCGAACTGGCCCGCATGCTGGCCGGGCTGGGCGAGTCCGACAGCGGCCGCGCGCACGCCAGGGAGCTGTTGGAAGCGGCGCAGAAAGAACGCGCCGAGGGCGGCTAGCGACCCAGCACCGTGTCGATCAGGGCGGCGATGAACCGTGTATCCGGCGGTTCGGCGGTGGCCAACCGGCGGTAGAACAACGCGCCCGCCAGCGCCACCGATGCCGCGTCCGGATTGACGCGCGCCGGAAACTCGCCGTCGGCGACACCTGCGGCGATCGCATCGGTCAGGCGTTGCCGGCGGCGTCTCGAGTATCCCTGGAAGAACTCGCGGATGGCCGGATCGGATTCCGCGGCGTGCACCAGCGCGGGTATGCACGCCGAAACCGCCGAATCGCTGAGGGCCCGGGCGAGATGTCCGAGCAGGACCTCGACCCGCTCGCGGGCGCTGCCGGTGGGCACTTCGAGGGCGGGGTCGGGTTGGACGTTGAGGGTCTCGAGCGCATCGGCGATCAACGCATCCCTGTCCTGCCAGTGCCGATAGAGCGTGCTGCGGCCCACCCCCGCGCGCGCCGCGACCGCCTCCATCCGGAAGCCCGCGTGACCCGCCGAGGCGAACTCGTCCAGGGCGGCACGCAGGATCACCCTGCGGGAGTGCTCGACGCGTGGATCGACCTGACGTCTTTGGGACACTTGTGTATCGTAACTTATAGGAGGTGCGATTATGACAAGCATCAACGTTCGATACATCGTGGACGACCTCGACGCCGCCGTGCGGTTCTACACGACTGCGCTGCACTTCGAGGTGGCCATGCGTCCCGGCCCCGGGTTCGCGATGCTGCGCCGCGACGACTTGCGACTGCTGCTGAACACACCCGCCGGTGGCGGCGGCGCGGGCCACACCCTGAGCGACGGCAGCCGGCCGGTTCCTGGTGGCTGGAATCGATTTCAGCTCGAGGTCGATGATCTCGACGACACCGTTTCCGAGCTCACCGACGCCGGCGTGCCTTTCCGCGGCGAGCCGATCACCGGCCGAGGCGGCCGGCAAGCGCTGATCTGCGACCCTGCCGGCAACCTCGTGGAACTGTTCGAGCCGTTCCGGTGACGTGTTACGCATGTGACAAAAGGGATGGATGATACGGCGCGCCTCCGACAGATAGCGCGGTGATCTCGACAGAATCGCTTCCCATGAAGATGTCAGCCCTGCTATCTCGTAATGCCTCACGCCCGGGCATCGTCGGCACCGCCCGAGTGGACCGCGACATCGAGAGGCTGCTCCGACGAATCACGCCGGGCGACATCGTCGTCATAGACGCGCTGGATCTGGACCGGATCACCGCCGACGCGCTCGTGGAAGCCGGCGTCACCGCGGTCGTCAACGCCTCGCCGTCGATCTCCGGGCGCTACCCCAACCTCGGCCCCGAGGTCTTGGTCCTCAACGGCCTCACGCTGATCGACAACACCGGCGATGAGGTATTCAAGAAGGTCAAGGACGGCGCCCGGATACGGCTGCACGACGGCGGTGTCTACTCCGGGGACCGCCTGCTGATCCAGGGCGTGGAGCGCACCGACCACGACATCCACGAGCTCATGCACGAGGCCAAGAGCGGGCTGGTCGCCCACCTCGAGGCGTTCGCGGGCAACACGATCGAGTTCATCCGCAGCGAAAGCCCACTGCTCATCGACGGCATCGGCATTCCCGACATCGACGCGGACCTCAACCGCCGCCACGTGGTGATCGTGGCCGAGGACACCGGCGCCGCCGCCGACCTCAAGGCGCTCAAGCCGTTCATCAAGGAGTACCAACCGGTGCTGGTCGGCGTCGGCTCCGGCGCCGATATCCTGCGCAAGGCCGGATATCGGCCCCAGCTCATCGTCGGCGATCCCGACAAGATGAGCGCCGAGGTGCTCCGATGCGGTGCGCAGGTGGTGCTTCCCGCCGACGCCGACGGCCACGCGCCCGGGCTGGAACGGATTCAGGACCTGGGCGTCGGCGCCATGACCTTCCCGGCGGCCGGTTCGGCTGCCGACCTCGCGCTTCTGCTCTGCGACCACCACGGCGCCTCGCTGATCGTCACCGCGGGACACAGCGCGAGCATCGAGGAGTTCTTCGACCGCTCCCGCCAGCAGAGCAACCCGTCGACGTTCCTCACCCGGCTCAAGGTGGGGGAGAAGCTGGTCGACGCCAAAGCCGTGGCCACCCTGTATCGCAGCAGGGTGTCGGGCGGGGCGATCGCCCTGCTTGTGCTCGCCATGCTGGTAGCGGTGATCGTCGCCCTGTGGGTGGCCCGCGCCGACGCGGCCCTGCTGGACTGGGTCGCCGATTACTGGAATCGGTTCCTGCTCTGGGTACAGGGTTGGGTCACCTAGGAGTCACGCGTGATTTCCCTTCGCACACACGCGATCTCACTCGCCGCCGTCTTCCTCGCCTTGGCGATCGGCGTGGCACTGGGGTCTGGTCTGCTGTCCAACACGGTGCTGTCCGGTCTGCAGGACGACAAGCGCGACCTGCAGGTCAAGATCGACACGCTGAACACCGACAAGAACGCGCTGAACGAAAAGCTCAGCGCCGTTGAGGAATTCGATGCGCAGATGTCGCCGCGGATCCTTCGCGACACGATGAAGGACAAGTCGGTGGTGCTGTTTCGCACCCCCGACGCCGCCGACGGCGACGTCGACGCGCTGACCCGCCTGATCGGGCAGGCCGGCGCGACGGTCACCGGGACGATCGAGCTGACACAGGAATTCGTCACCGCCAACTCCGCCGACAAACTGCTGTCGGTGGTGAACTCCCCGATCGTGCCCGCGGGCAAGCAACTGAGCACGACCTCGGTGGATCAGGGGTCGCAGGCCGGCGACCTGTTGGGAATCACGTTGCTGATCAACAAGGATCCGAAGGTGACGCCGGTCGACGACGCGCAACGCGAGACTGTGTTGGCGACGCTGCGCGACACCGGCTTCATCACCTACGGCGACCAGCGCATGGGCGCGGCCGACACCGCGCTGATCATCACCGGAGGCGCATTGGGCGACGACGCCGGAAACCGCGGCTCCACCGTCGCCCGGTTCGCCGCGGGGCTGGCTCCACACGGGTCGGGCACCGTGCTCGCGGGCCGCGACGGCTCCGCCTCGGGCACCGCCGCCGTCGCGGTGACCCGGTCGGACGCGGGACTGAACTCCGCGGTGAGCACCGTCGACGACGTCGACGTCGAGGCCGGTCGGATCACCTCGGTGCTGGCGCTCAGCGATCTCGTCAACGGCGCCCGGCCTGGTCAGTACGGCATCGGGGCGGGTGCGACCTCGGTCACCGTCCCGCAGTGACATCCTCCGGCCAGCCCCGACGGCGCGTCAGCGCATGCTTGTCGGTGTCGGTGTTAAGGTGGGGTTCCGTGGGTCGGCAGGCCCCAAGCTCTAGGAATCGGCCTAGAAAAGTAAGCCCTGCCCGTCGTCACGGAGGTTGCTCTTGCCAGCGTTTCGCAAGCACCCGCAATCGGCCACCAAGCACCTCTTCGTCACGGGCGGGGTCGTCTCCTCTCTCGGCAAGGGCCTGACCGCGTCGAGCCTCGGCCAGCTACTCACCGCCCGGGGTCTGCACGTCACGATGCAGAAACTCGACCCCTACCTCAACGTCGACCCGGGCACCATGAACCCGTTCCAGCACGGCGAGGTGTTCGTCACCGAGGACGGGGCCGAGACCGACCTCGACGTCGGCCACTACGAGCGGTTCCTCGACCGCGACCTGACCGGCTCGGCCAATGTGACGACGGGACAGGTCTATTCGACGGTCATCGCCAAGGAACGCCGCGGCGAGTACCTGGGCGACACCGTGCAGGTGATTCCGCACATCACCGACGAGATCAAGCGGCGCATCCTGGAGATGGCCGAGCCCGACCCCTCCGGGCACCGCCCCGACGTGGTGATCACCGAAATCGGCGGCACCGTCGGCGATATCGAATCGCTGCCGTTCCTGGAGGCCGCGCGCCAGGTCCGCCACGAGGTCGGCCGGGAGAACTGCTTCTTCCTGCACTGCTCACTGGTGCCCTTCATGGCGCCCTCCGGCGAACTGAAGACCAAGCCGACACAGCATTCGGTGGCCGCGCTGCGCAGCATCGGTATCACCCCCGACGCGTTGATCCTGCGCAGCGACCGCGACGTGCCCGAACCGCTGAAGAACAAGATCGCCCTGATGTGCGACGTCGACATCGACGGCGTGATCTCCACCCCGGACGCCCCGTCGATCTACGACATCCCCAAAGTGCTGCACCGGGAGGAACTCGACGCCTACGTGGTGCGCCGGCTGAACCTGGCGTTCCGCGACGTCGACTGGACGCAGTGGAACGACCTGCTGCAGCGCGTGCACGATCCCCACGAGACGGTGCGAATCGCCTTGGTGGGTAAGTACATCGACCTTTCCGATGCCTACCTGTCGGTGGCCGAAGCGCTGCGGGCCGGCGGGTTCAAGCACCGCGCGAAGGTGGAGATGCGCTGGGTCGCCTCCGACGACTGTGAAACCGAGAGCGGCGTGGCCGCGGCGCTGCAGGACGTACACGCGGTGCTGATCCCAGGCGGGTTCGGGATCCGCGGCATCGAAGGCAAGATCGGCGCCATCAGCTACGCCCGCAAACGCAAGCTCCCGGTCCTGGGGCTGTGCCTCGGGCTGCAGTGCATCGTCATCGAGGCGGCGCGCTCGGTCGGGCTGACCGAGGCCAACTCCGCCGAGTTCGACCCCGACACCCCCGACCCGGTGATCTCCACGATGGCCGACCAGCGGGACGCGGTCGCCGGCACCGCCGATCTGGGCGGCACCATGCGGCTGGGGGCCTATCCGGCCGTGCTGGCGCCCGGTTCGATTGTGGCGCAGGCCTACCAGGCCACCGAGGTATCCGAGCGGCACCGGCACCGCTACGAGGTCAACAACGCCTATCGCGACCGCATCGCCGAGAGCGGGCTGCGGTTCTCCGGCATCTCCCCGGACGGCCACCTGGTGGAGTTCGTCGAGTACGACCGCGACGTGCACCCGTTCCTCGTCGGTACCCAGGCGCATCCGGAGCTCAAGAGCCGCCCCACCCGGCCCCATCCGCTGTTCGTCGCGTTCGTCGGCGCGGCGCTGAACTACAAGGCAGAGGAACGGCTTCCGGGGATGGACATCCCGGAGCACGCAAACGGAGCGGAGCATCCCGAGGAGATCGGGCAACTGATTCAGGAGCCCGAGCTGCAAAAGTCGCAAGTCCGTGGCTGAGCACGACTTCGAGACCGTCGCCTCCGAAACGATCTACGTCGGACAGATCTTTGCCATCCGCGGCGACGAGGTCCGGATGCCCGGGGGCAACATCGCGCGCCGCGAAGTGGTCGAACACTACGGCGCGGTGGCGGTGCTCGCGATGGACGATGACCGCAACGTCATGCTCGTCTACCAGTACCGCCACCCGTTCGGGAGGCGGTTGTGGGAACTGCCCGCCGGGTTGCTGGATTGCGGCGGCGAACCACCCCACATCACCGCCGCACGCGAGCTGAAGGAAGAAGCCGGCCTGACCGCGACGACGTGGCACACGCTCGTCGACCTCGACTCGGCGCCCGGCTTCTCCGACGAGAGCGTGCGCGTGTACCTCGCAACCGGGTTGACCGACGTCGGCAGGCCCGAGGCCCACGACGAGGAGGCCGACCTGACGGTGCAGTGGTACCCGCTGGAGCAGGCGGTGCAGATGGTCCTGGTCGGCGAGATCGTCAATTCCGTTGCGGTTGGCGGGATTCTGGCCGCCTACACCGTCACCGATGTCTCGACGCTGCGACCCGTAGACACCCCCTGGACGGACCGGCCGACCGCGTTCGCGCGGCGCAAGGGGCTGTTGTGACCACCTTGCGCACGGCGCTGGAAGGCCAGGTCCAGGGCTACCTCGACCACCTGACCATCGAGCGTGGCGTCGCGGCCAACACGTTGAGCTCCTACCGCCGCGATCTGCGCCGCTACACCGAACACCTGACGTTGCGCGGAATCGCGGATCTGGCCGACGTGGCCGAAACCGACGTCAGTGACTTCCTGGTCGCGCTGCGGCGCGGCGACCCCGATACCGGAACGACCGCGCTGTCGGCGGTGTCGGCGGCGCGGGCGTTGATCGCCGTGCGCGGGTTGCACCGGTTCGCCGCCGCCGAGGGGCTCACCCCGGTCGATGTCGCCTCGGCCGTCAAGCCGCCCACCTCCAGCCGCCGCCTGCCCAAGAGCCTCACGATCGACGAGGTGCTGGCGCTGCTGGAGGCCGCCGGCGGCGACAGCGAGGCCGACGGGCCCTTGACGCTGCGCAACCGGGCGCTGCTGGAGCTGCTCTACTCGACCGGTGCCCGCATCTCGGAGGCCGTCGGGCTCGACGTCGACGACGTCGACACGCAGGCGCGGTCGGTGCTGCTGCGCGGCAAGGGCGGCAAGCACCGGCTGGTGCCGATCGGCCGGCCCGCGGTCACCGCGCTGGACGCCTACTTCGTGCGCGGCCGACCCGAGTTGGCGCGTCGCGGCCGGGGCAACGCGGCGATCTTCCTCAACGCCCGCGGCGGGCGGCTGTCGCGGCAGAGCGCCTGGCAGGTGCTGCAGGACTCGGCCGAACGGGCCGGCATCACCGCCGCCGTCTCGCCGCATGTGCTGCGGCACTCGTTCGCCACCCATCTGCTCGACGGCGGCGCCGACGTCCGCGTCGTGCAGGAACTCCTCGGCCACGCCTCGGTGACGACGACGCAGATCTACACCATGGTCACCGTCACCGCGCTGCGGGAGGTCTGGGCCGGCGCCCACCCGCGGGCCCGCTGATCAGGCGCCGATACCGCTTTAACGGGTTGATCACCTGCACCTGCTGCATGGAAATCACCTGCTAGTGCCCAAAAGGGACAGTCACTGGCCCAGGTACTCCGACTCCAGCACCAGGTCGGGCAGCATCGACTGATACTCCACGTGGGTCTTGTGCTCGACCGTGTTCCACAGCTTGCCCTGCTGCTCGGCCATGTAGGCCCGGTACTTCGGGGCGCCGGGGATCCGGACGTTGTCGGCGACGACGATCGAACCGGGGTGTAGCCATCCCCGGTCGAGCACGCTCTGCAGATCCGACAAATACGCGCGCTTGTCGTGGTCGATGAACATCACGTCCAGCGCACCCGCGGTGAAGCCGTGCTCGGCGGCCAGCACGTCGAGGGTCTTGCCGCCGTCGCCGAGCGTGCCGACCACGCACGAGACCCGGTCGTCGACCCCGGCGTGCGCCCAGATCCGCCGGGCCACTTCGGCGTTGGCCGTGGCGAACTCGACGGAGACCACCCGGGCGGCCGGGGCCGCACGCGCCAGCCGCAACGCGCCGTATCCGCAGTACGTGCCGAGTTCGAGCACCAGTCGCGGGTCGGCCCGGCGGACGGCGGCGTCGAGCAGCGCACCCTTCTCATCGCCGACGTTCATCAGCATCGACTTGTTGTAGGCGAAGTCGTCGATGGCGGACAGCACGTCGTCGACGTCGCCGCGGCGCGCATTCTGCTCGACGAAGGCCGCGCAGGCCTGTTCGCGGCCGTCGCCGATCTGACCCGTTTTCATCATGCCGGGCAAACCCAATGCGAAGCGCCAGACCGACCAGCGAAGGAACGGCACCTTCTGCTTCAGTCCCATGAGGACACCCTATGCCGCCCGTCCGCCCGGTCGCCCCGCATGTTGCCCAGCGGGTCTGACCATCCAGGGACGCTTGTCCCGTTAAACTTGCCCGGATGTTCGCCATGCGCTTGCGGTACCTGACCAGGGGTGGTGGCGCATGAGCGACGACAGCGACGACGCCACGGTGGGCCTGACCGGCCGTCCGCCCAGGCCGATTCCCGAACCCAGACCCAGGTCGGTGCACGGCCCGGCCAAGGTCATCGCGATGTGCAACCAGAAGGGCGGCGTGGGCAAGACGACGTCGACCATCAACCTGGGCGCCAGCCTGGCCGAATACGGGCGCCGGGTGCTGCTGGTGGATCTGGATCCGCAGGGGGCGCTGTCGGCGGGGCTGGGGGTCCCGCACTACGAGCTCGAGCACACCGTGCACAACCTGCTCGTCGAGCCGCGGGTGTCGATCGACGACGTGCTGGTCAACACCCGGGTCAAGGGCATGGACCTGGTGCCCAGCAACATCGACCTGTCGGCCGCCGAGATCCAGCTGGTCAACGAGGTGGGCCGCGAGCAGTCCCTGGCCCGAGCGCTGTATCCGGTGCTGGACCGCTACGACTACGTGCTGATCGACTGCCAGCCGTCGCTGGGACTGCTCACGGTGAACGGCCTGGCCTGCAGCGACGGCGTGATCATCCCGACCGAGTGCGAGTTCTTCTCGCTGCGCGGCCTGGCGCTGCTGACCGACACCGTCGACAAGGTGCGCGACCGGCTGAACCCCAAGCTCAAGATCAGCGGCATCCTCGTCACCCGATACGACCCGCGCACCGTAAACTCGCGCGAGGTGATGGCCCGAGTGGTGGAGCGGTTCGGCGACCTGGTGTTCGACACCGTGATCACGCGGACGGTGCGGTTCCCGGAGACAAGTGTGGCCGGCGAGCCGATCACCACGTGGGCGCCCAAATCCAGTGGTGCGGCGGCCTATCGGGCGTTGGCTCGCGAAGTCATCGACCGGTTTGGCGCGTGAACGCCCAGACCCAATCGGACCAAACGGAACAGTCGGGGTTCCAGGTCCGGCTGAGCAATTTCGAGGGTCCCTTCGACCTGCTGCTGCAGCTGATCTTCGCGCACCGGCTCGACGTCACCGAGGTGGCGCTGCACCAGGTGACCGACGAGTTCATCGCCTACACCAAGGCGATCGGCCCGCAGCTCGAACTCGAGGAGACCACGGCGTTTCTGGTGGTCGCCGCGACACTGCTCGACCTCAAGGCCGCGCGGCTTCTGCCCGCCGGAGAAGTGCACGACGAGGAGGACCTCGCGCTGCTGGAGGTGCGTGACCTGCTGTTCGCGCGGCTGCTGCAGTACCGGGCGTTCAAGCACGTCGCCGAGATGTTCGCCGAACTCGAGGCCGCCGCGCTGCGCAGCTACCCACGCGCGGTGTCGCTGGAGGACCGCTACCAAGACCTGCTGCCCGAGGTGATGCTGGGCGTCGACGCCGAGAGCTTCGCCCAGATCGCCGCCGCCGCCTTCACACCGCGACCGGTGCCGACGGTGGGAACCGACCACCTGCACCAGGTCGGGGTGTCGGTGCCCGAACAGGTGGCTAACCTGATGGTGCTGCTCGAGAACCGCGGGGTGGGGCAGTGGGCGTCGTTTCGCGAGCTGGTCGCCGACTGTCAGGCGCCGATCGAGATCGTCGGCCGGTTCCTCGCGCTGCTCGAGCTGTACCGCGCCAGGGCAGTAGCATTCGAACAACCAGAACCGCTTGGTGTGCTCCAGATTTCGTGGACCGGAGAACGCCCGACCGAACAACACCTCGCGGCGGAAGTAGACCACTATGACTGACAATGACTGACAATGACTGACAACCACGACGCTGAGCCGACGACGGGCGCCGACCTGGGCATCGACGTCGCGACCGCGCCCGAACTCGAGGATTCCGAACTCGGCGCGGTGCTGGAGGCGCTGTTGTTGGTGGTCGACACCCCGGTGACCGTCGAGCAGCTGGCCGTGGCCACCGAACAGCCCGCGCACCGGGTGGCCGAGAAGCTGCGGTCGATGGCCGAGGAGCTCAGCGCCCGCGACAGCGGCATCGACCTGCGCGAGGCCGGCGGCGGATGGCGGATGTACACGCGGGCCCGCTTCGCGCCCTACGTCGAACGGTTGTTGCTCGACGGGGCACGGTCCAAGCTGACCCGCGCCGCGCTGGAGACGCTGGCGGTGGTCGCGTACCGGCAGCCGGTGACCCGTGCCCGGGTCAGCGCGGTGCGGGGGGTCAACGTGGACGCGGTGATGCGCACACTCATGGCGCGCGGGCTGATCACCGAAGCGGGCACCGACCCGGATTCCGGCGCGGTGACCTTCGCGACCACCGAGTTGTTCCTGGAGCGCCTCGGTCTCACCTCGCTTGCCGATCTGCCCGACATCGCGCCGCTGCTTCCCGACGTCGACGTGATCGACGATCTGAGCGAATCGCTCACCGAGGAACCGCGTTTCATGAAGCTCAACGGCGCTGCGCCGCCCGAACAGCCGATGTCATTTGACGTGGACCAGCATTCGGATGGCTGATTCCGACGGTGTGCGACTGCAGAAAGTGTTGTCACAGGCCGGAATTGCCTCACGCCGCGTCGCCGAGAAGATGATCCTCGACGGTCGGGTCGAGGTGGACGGCCGGGTGGTCACCGAGTTGGGCACCCGGGTGGATCCCGACGTGTCGGTGATCCGGGTCGACGGCGCCAAGGTGGTGGTGGACGACACCCTGGTACACCTGGCGATCAACAAACCCAAGGGCATGCATTCGACGATGTCCGACGACCGGGGCAGGCCGTGCATCGGCGACCTGGTCGAGCACCGGGTACGGGGCAACAAGAAGCTCTTTCACGTCGGCCGCCTCGACGCCGACACCGAGGGGTTGATGCTGCTGACCAACGACGGTGAGCTGGCGCACCGGCTGATGCACCCGTCCTACGAGGTGCCCAAGACCTACCTGGCGACCGTGCTGGGCACGGTGCCGCGCGGGCTCGGACGCAAGCTGCGCGCCGGTGTCGAACTGGACGACGGTCCTGCCCGCGTGGACGATTTCGCCGTGGTCGACAAGGTGCCGGGCAAGACGCTGGTGCGGGTGACCCTGCACGAGGGGCGCAAACGGATCGTGCGTCGTCTGCTCGCCGCCGTGGGCTTTCCGGTGCAGGAACTGGTGCGCACCGACATCGGCGCGGTCTCGCTGGGCGATCAGCGGCCGGGCAGCATCCGGGTGCTGACCCAGAAGGAACTCGGCGAGCTGTACAAGGCGGTCGGACTGTGAGCGAGACGCTGGTGATCGCCGTCGACGGCCCGGCGGGGACCGGAAAGTCCACGGTATCAAGGGGATTGGCGCGTACACTCGGTGCGCGCTATCTCGATACCGGCGCGATGTACCGGGTCGTGACGCTGGCCGCGATGCGCGCGGGCGTGGATCTGCACGACACCCCGGCCATTGAATCGGTCACCAAGGACGTGCCGCTGTCGGTCGGCGACGATCCCGACAAGGACGAGGCATACCTTGACGCGGAGGACGTTTCGGCCGAGATCCGCGGCGAGGCGGTCACCAAGGCGGTCTCGGCGGTCTCGGCGGTGCCCGCTGTCCGGGCGCGGCTGGTCGGGCTGCAGCGGGAACTGGCGTCGGGCCCGGGCAGCATCGTCGTGGAGGGCCGTGACATCGGCACCGTGGTGCTGCCCGACGCCGACCTGAAGGTCTTCCTGACCGCCTCGCCGGAGGTGCGCGCGCGACGGCGCAACGAGCAGAACATCGCCGCAGGCCTCGGCGACGACTACGAGGCCGTGCTGGCCGATGTGCAGCGCCGCGACCACCTGGACTCCAACCGCCCGGTGTCGCCGCTGCGGGCCGCCGACGACGCCGTGGTGATCGACACCAGCGACATGTCGGCCGCCGAGGTCGTCGAGCAGCTGTTGGCACTCGTTCGGGAGCGCACGGGGGCGACGCCATGACCGGCGACGGCACGTGGAGCGACGAAAGCGACTGGCAGATAGGCCCAGACGACGTCGCGGAGGCGGTCGAGGAGGCCACGGCGGCACCACCCGTGGTCGCGGTCGTCGGGCGCCCGAACGTCGGCAAGTCCACGCTGGTGAACCGGATCCTGGGCCGGCGCCAGGCGGTGGTACAGGACGTGCCCGGCGTGACGCGCGACCGGGTCTCCTACGACGCCGAGTGGGCGGGCCGGCGCTTCGTGGTCCAGGACACCGGCGGATGGGAACCCGACGCCAAGGGCTTGCAACAGCTGGTGGCCGAGCAGGCCTCGGTGGCGATGCGCACAGCCGACGCGATCATCTTCGTGGTCGACGCGGTGGTCGGAGCGACCACCGCCGACGAGGCGGCGGCCCGGATATTGCAGCGCTCGGGTAAGCCGGTGTTCCTGGCGGCCAACAAAGTTGACAGCGAACGCGGAGAGGCCGACGCCGCCGCGTTGTGGTCGCTGGGCCTCGGCGAGCCGCACCCGATCAGCGCAATGCACGGCCGCGGGGTGGCCGATCTGCTCGACAACGTCATCGAGGCGCTGCCCGAAGTGTCGGGGCTTTCCTCGGGCGGGGCAGGCCCGCGTCGAGTTGCGTTGGTGGGCAAGCCGAATGTCGGCAAGAGCTCGCTGTTGAACCGGCTCGCGGGCGATGAACGCTCGGTGGTCCACGACGTCGCGGGAACGACGGTCGACCCAGTCGACTCGCTGATCGAAATGGACGGCAAGCTCTGGCGTTTCATCGACACCGCGGGGCTGCGGCGCAAGGTCGGGCAGGCCAGCGGGCACGAGTTCTACGCGTCGGTGCGCACGCACGGCGCGATCGACGCCGCCGAGGTGGCCATCGTGTTGATCGACGCGTCGCAGCCGCTGACCGAGCAGGACCAACGGGTGATTTCGATGGTCATCGAGGCGGGCCGGGCGCTGGTGTTGGCGTTCAACAAGTGGGACCTGGTCGACGAGGACCGCCGGTATCTGATGGAGCGCGAGATCGACCGAGAGTTGGCGCATGTGCACTGGGCGCCGCGGGTCAACATCTCGGCCAAGACCGGCCGGGCGGTGCAGAAACTGGTGCCGGCGCTGGAACGGGCGCTGGAGTCGTGGGACACCCGGGTGCCGACCGGGCGGCTGAACACGTTCCTCAAGGAGGTCGTCGCCGCGCAGCCCCCGCCGGTGCGCGGCGGCAAGCAGCCCCGCATCCTGTTCGCCACCCAGGCCGCCGCGCGTCCGCCGACGTTCGTGTTGTTCACCACCGGGTTCATCGAGGCCGGCTACCGGCGGTTCCTGGAACGGCGGCTGCGGGAGACGTTCGGGTTCGAGGGCAGCCCGATCCGCATCAACGTGCGGGTCCGGGAGAAGCGGAGCGCCCGCTCCCGCTGACCCCCTGCGATTAGGGTGGCCCGGTGCCCGTCGTCGACATGATCTTGATCGCGTTGGCCGGCGTCGGCGCCGGCGCCATCAACGCGCTGGTGGGCTCCGGCACGCTGATCACGTTCCCGACGCTGGTGGCGCTCGGGTATCCGCCGGTGACGTCGACGATGTCCAACGCGGTCGGGTTGGTGGCGGGCAGCCTGTCGGGCACCTGGGGGTACCGGCGCGAGCTGCGCGGCCAGTGGCGACGGCTGGCGTGGCAGCTGCCTGCCTCGTTCATCGGCGCGGGCCTTGGCGCGTTTCTGCTGCTGCACCTGCCGGAGACGGTGTTCGAGCAGGTGGTGCCGGTGCTGCTGGTGGTTGCGCTGGCGCTGGTGGTGGTGGGCCCGCGGATTCAGGCCTATGCGCGGCAGCGGGCCGAGGCGGCCGGGCGGTCCGCCGACGACCTGTCCGCGACGCGGATGGCGGCGCTGGTGGCGGCCACGTTCGCGATCGGCGTCTACGGCGGCTACTTCACCGCGGCGCAGGGCATCATGCTGATCGCCGCGATGGGCGCGCTGCTGCCGGAGGACATGCAGCGGATGAACGCGGCCAAGAACCTGCTGTCGTTGGTGGTCAACGTCGTCGCGGCCGCGGCGTACATCCTCGTGGCGTTCGACCGGATCAGCTGGGAGGCGGCCGGGTTGATCGCGGTCGGATCGCTGATCGGCGGCTACCTCGGCGCGCATTACGGCCGGCGGCTGTCCCCGAACGCGTTGCGGGCAGTGATCGTCGTCGTGGGAACAATCGGCCTGTACCGATTGCTGACGGTGTAAACGCCTTGGGTAGGCTGCCGGGAAACCGGCGTTCCGCGAGAGGGAGATCAGGTGGCTGAACGCGAGTTCCGCGTCGCACCGTCGGCCCTCTGCGCGTTGGAGCCGTTCTGGCCGTCACGTCGGCTGATGGCTTTCGACGAGTGGTGTTGCGCGCACAACTGACCCGCGCCCCACTGGTCCCTTCGGTCACGCCGAGTGCATGACCCCGTAGTCGAAAGCCGCCGAACCCTATGCGTTCGCTTCTGATCTTCGCGTTCGTCGGCGTTGGCGCCCAGCTGGTCGACGGCGCGCTGGGCATGGCGTTCGGGGTGACCGCCACGACGCTGCTGGTGCTCAGCGGGGTCGGCGCCGCCCAGGCCAGCGCCGCGGTGCACCTCGCCGAGGTGGGCACCACGTTGGCGTCCGGGCTGTCGCACTGGCGGTTCAAGAACATCGACTGGTCGATCGTGCTGAAGCTCGGGGTGCCCGGCGCCGTCGGGGCGTTCGCCGGCGCGACGGTGTTGTCGTCGTTGTCGACCGAGCACGCGGCGCCGTTGATGGCCGCGATCCTGGTGGCGATCGGCGGCTATGTGGTGCTGAGGTTCTCGCTGCGCAATCCGCCGGTGCTGCGGCACGGTCAGACCCCGCACCGGGCGCGGTTCCTCAGCCCGCTGGGCTTGTTCGGCGGGTTCATCGACGCCTCCGGCGGTGGCGGCTGGGGGCCGGTGACGACGAGCACGCTGCTGTCACGGGGCAAGACCTCGCCGCGCACGGTGATCGGCTCGGTGAGCGCATCGGAGTTTCTGGTGGCCGCCGCGGCGTCGGCGGGCTTCGTCGTCGGCCTGCGCGAACAGTTCATCGCGAACCTGCCGATCGTCGCGGGCCTGGCGATCGGCGGGGTGGTCGCGGCGCCGTTCGCGGCCTGGCTGGTCAGCCGTGTCAGCCCCGCGCTGTTGGGCACGGCGGTAGGCGGCGTGATCGTGCTGACCAACAGCCAGAAGCTGGTCCACTACTTCGGCATCGAATGGCCGTGGTCGACGGGCGTGTACGCCACGATCGCCGTGGCGTGGGCGACGCTGCTCATGGTGGCGTGGCGCACGTCGCGCGCACCCCGGTTCGTGCCCGTGGAGCAGACGCTGGAGGTGGCCGCGGACACGGCGACGACGGCGACGGTGGGTTGGGGCGAGCCCAGCGCTCTGCGGTAGGCTTTCGACCGCTGCCGCTGATCGCGGCGGCGTCCGGGCTGTGGCGCAGTTTGGTAGCGCACTTGACTGGGGGTCAAGTGGTCGCAGGTTCAAATCCTGTCAGCCCGACGCAGGTCAGAGGCACTTTCTGCGCACGCAGGGGGTGCCTGCAGACTTGGTGGTCTCTTATGGTTTCGCGCCCCAACGGCACGGCCGCGTCCAGCGGTTTCGGTGTCGCTGAGGCGTCCCCGACATGTCGCTACCGCGGAGTGTTGCGCGGCGACTCGCGTAGTACTACTCATTCCGTGGTCGCATACGGCGCGGCATCCTGATCGCATGACACCCACCAGGTCCGGATCCGCTGTCGGCAAGGTGGCGGCCGAAACGCCTGCCGACCGCGACCGCGCCGTCGACGTCGCCCGGCTCGCCGCACTGGTGGTGGTGATGTTCGGGCATTGCGCCCTGCTGCTCGCCACCATCGATGACACCGGCCTGCGGATCGGCAACCTGCTCGGGGAGATACCGGCAATCGCACCGATCACCTGGATCGTCCAGGTCATGCCGCTGTTCTTCCTGGCCGGCGGGGCCGCAGGCGCCTACGGCTGGCATCCAGGCTCGTCGTGGGGCACCTGGCTGGTCAAGAGGGCGCAACGGCTATGCCGACCCGTCTTCTGGTATCTCGCGGCGTGCTCGATCGGCGTCCTGGTGACGTATCAGCTTCTCGGCGCCGACTCCGCCGTCCGCATCGGCCGGGAGTGCGTGGCGCTGCTGTGGTTCCTCGGGGTGTACCTCGTCGTGCTGGCCTTCGTCCCAGCGCTGACCCGCATGTCGACCGGCCGCACCGTCGCTTTCGCCGTCGGCGCGCTGATCGCCATTTCCGCGGCGTTCGACGCGCTCCGCTTCGCCGTGGGCGAGCCGATGGCGGGCATCGCCAACTTCGTGTTCGTCTGGCTGATCCCGATGGTGATCGGCGTGGCGTACGCGCGACACCTGGTCGGGCCGCGCACCGCACTCATCGCCGCCGTATCCGCGTTCGCCGCACAATCCGTGCTCGCGGCCGCCGGACCCTACGACGTCTCGCTCGTGGTCACCGGCACGGAGCGGGTCTCCAACGTCTCACCGCCGACGCTGCTGCTCGCGTTGCACTGCACGTGGATGTCGTTCCTGTTTGTGGCCGCCGCAAAGGCGATCGGGAAGTGGGCTGAGCGGCCCCGCATCTGGTACCTGGTTGCGATGGGCAACGGGGGAGCGATGACCCTCTACCTGTGGCACATCCCCGCGATCGCGGTGGCCACGTTCACCCTCCATGCCCTCGGGTTTGACGCGTATGACGTTGATGCGCCGTACTTCTGGGCGATGCTCGCCCTGCGGGCCGTGGTGTTCGCGGTCGTGATGTTCGCGATGTTCGTGTCGCTCTCGCCGCTTGAGCATCGTCCACTCCCGTGGTGGGATGCGCCCGTTGCGGCCACCGGTGCCCGGTCGACCGTTGCCGGCGTCCTCATCGTCATCGCGGGCGTGGTTCTCGTGCTCCTCGCCAAGAACGGCCTAGGCGACCTCACCGGCCTGGTCACCATGGGAGGTTTCCTCGCCGCAGCTGCCATCGCCCGCATCTGCGCGGGAGCAAAGCAGCCTGCGTCCCAACAGGTTTGACTCTCGACGGGCTGTTCCGGCCGCTTCGGCCACTTCGCCGGTTCTGAGACTGGGGGTCAAGTGGTCGCAGGCTCAAATCCTGTCAGCCCGACCGATATCACGGGCAGAAGGCGATGAGCGCGTTCTGCACCGCTCGCTCAGCGCTCTCGTTCCGCATGAATGGGTCGGTCATCGCTCCCGGGTCGTCTGCGGACACCCGATGTCCCGATCCGGTGTCGGAGCCGACGTACTTACCGACGGGGCGGTGACGATGCATCTGCTCGCCGACCGGACCCCGCCGGATGTGGTGGCCGGCCACGTCGCACAGTTGATGACCTGGGCGCTGATGCGGCCCTGACCTACTTTCGCGGGCGGGCGACGATCACCGGCGTGCGCACGGCCTGCACCACAGCGGAACTCACCGATCCCAGCAGCATGCCGGTGAACCCGCCGCGGCCGCGGCTGCCGACGACCACCAGTTGCGCGGACTCCGAATGCTCGATGATCTGGCGCGCAGGCTCGTCGGGCACCACCACCGGCTTCACCTTCACGTCGGGATAGCGCTGCTGCCAGGCGGCCAGCCGCTCGGTCAGTTGTTGTTCCTCGTGCGCCTTCACCGTCTCCCAGTCCAGGCCCGGCAGGTCGATGACGGTGTCGCTCCACGCCTCCAACGCCACCACGTCGACGCCCCGCAGCGACGCTGCCTCGAACGCGATGTCGGTGGCGTGGTCGGCGCCGGGGGAGCCGTCGACGCCGACGAGAACCGGCGCGCCGGCCGCTTCGGCGGACAGCGATTCCCGATCGCGGATGACGGCGACGGGGCAGCGGGCACGATGCACCATGCCGGAGGTCACCGAGCCGAGAAGAAGCCTGCTCACCGCGCCGCGGCCGCGGTTGCCGACGACGATCATGTCCGCCGTCTCCGAGATGTCGACAAAGGTGGGCACCGTGGCCCCGAAGAACACCTCGCTGTTGACCTTGGCGGGCCGGCGCTCCGTGGCGTATTCGTCGACGAGCTTGATTGCGTCTTCGATGTAGTGCCCGACCATTTCCTGTTGCCACTGTTGCAGGTCGACGGGCAGCGGGACGTGGGGGGACGTGGTGATGATCGGGTTGATCACGTTCACCAACGTCAACGCGACATCACGGAGCGCCGCTTCGCGGGCGGCCCAGGCGATTGCCGCCTTCGACGTCGATGATCCGTCGACACCGACAACGATGCCGGGATCCTCAATGAGCGCCGCCACGTCAGCCTCCTCCGTGCTCGCCGATAAGCCGTGCTCACAGTCTGCACTGTGGGCGCGCTCGGCGGACGGGAAAGGGGGCCTCGATCAGGAGACTGTTTGGTCTCCCTTCACCGCGCCGTGGCAGACCCAGCCCTCGGGGACCTGGGCGGTCGCGACCAGGTCGGACATTTCGTCGCGGTCCGCGGCCGACAGTGTGTCGTCGGCCTGCGGGTAGAGGATCCGCTCCTCTTTCCAGTTGTGCGACCCCAGCTGTGCCAGCAGTTCTCGACACAGCTGGGCGGCCTTGGCGCCGTCGCCGTCGGCGAGGCATTCGTCGATCTGGTCGAGCAGCGGCCACATCTGCGCATGCTCATGCACCATCACCATGACGGGGCCAACCATGCCGGCCGCGCGCAGCGGCGGAAACAGGTACTCCTCCTCGAGATAGATGTGCCGCCGCAAGACGGCCACCGCGTTGACGAGCGCGTCTCGCTGCTCGGCGGTGACGTGGTTGTCGCCGCTGTCGGCGAAGATCTCGATTCCGCGGTCGATGATGCGGTGCTCGTGTTCGAGCGCCGCGCTCAACGTGGCGCTCATGCCGACTCCTTGGCCAGCAGTTGGGCGTTCACGCTGATCTTCGCGCCGGCGAACAGCCGTGAGACCGGGCACAGCGCGGCGGCCTCGTCGACGACCTTCTGGAAATCTGCGGCGTCGATTCCCTCGACTGCGGCCTTGATCTCCAGCTCCGAGGAAACGATGGTCGGCAGCCCGTCGACTTCGTCGAGCGTCACTTTGGCGGCCACCTCCAGCCGTTGTGGCTCGATCTGGTGTTCGCCGAGTTTGAGCGCGAGCGCCATCGAAAAGCAGGACGAATGCGCTGCGGCGGCCAGTTCCTCCGGGCTGGTCTTGCCGCCGGGCTGCTCGGTGCGGGCGGCCCACGTGACGTCCAGGCCGGTCAGCGCCCCGCTGCCGGAATCGAGCCGTCCCTTGCCGGAGGCGAGCGCGCCTTCCCATACGGTGCGCGACGTGCGATCGGCGATAGCCATGTTCCGCTTCCCCTTCTACTGTTTCTACAATTGTCGGTTGTAGAAACGCTACTCCAGTCGGGCGGTTAACGCGAGAGTCGGATGAAAGGGCGCCGTTCAGGACAGCGCAGCGAGTTGTCGGCGTAACCGCCGCGTCTCCTCGAACCGCGCCGTGACATCGCGCAGCGTGGCCGCGAAACCGGCCATGTCACCGTGCGCATCGCGCAGGGGATGGATGGTGAACTCGACCGAGATCCTCGTGCCGTCCTGGCGCAGGGCCGGGACGGCCAGCAGATCACCAGCGCCGTAACGGCTTTGCCCGGTGGCCATCACCTGCTTCCAGCCCGCCCAGTGCCGCGCCCGCAGCCGCTCCGGGATGATCAGGTCCAGCGATTCTCCCACCGCCTGCTCGGCGGTGAAAACGAAGATCCGTTGCGCCCCAGCGTTCCAGAAGGTGACGACGCCGTCGCGGTCGGCCGCGATGATCGCATCGGGTCCGCTCAGGATCGCCGCCGCTATCGATGCTTCGTCCATCTCGCCTTCTCCACTTCGTTCTCGACGGGTCTAAGTATTGCATTACGCAATACTTGCGCCATGCAAGGCTGCGAGAGCACGGGCGGTCTGCGTTTCCGCCCGCCGACGGGGTGTGACCGCTTAGGCTCCAGCCATGTCGATCAACCGTGCCGCGCTCATCGCCGGCGGCATCCGCCTCGCCTCAGGCATCTCGTTTCTCGTCGACCCGCTGCGCGCCAACCGGTTATGGGGAGATCCGGAAGAACCCGCGCCGACGACGCAACTGCTGCTGCGCTCGATGGGCTACCGCGACGCGCTGATCGGCGGGCTGCTGACGGCGGCCGCGTTGCGCGGGCGCGACACCCGGGGTTGGTTTCTCGCCTCCGGCGGCGCCGACGCCGCCGACCTGCTGGGCGGGATCGGGGTACACGATCGGATGAAGCCGTCACAGCGCGCCATCGGCCTCGGCGGCGCGGTCATCGGCATCGGCGTCGGGCTGTGGGGCGCGTTGCGCAGACGCCCGCAGCCGGCCGAGGATTCAGCGCCGAGCTGACGGCTCGGGCCACGGCACGGGTTTCGGCCGCGCACGCACCACCTGGGGCCACCAGAACCACTTGTTAAGCAGCGCCGCGATCGACGGCGTCATGAAGGCGCGGACCACCAACGTGTCGAACAGCAGGCCCATCCCGATCGTCGTGCCCACCTGAGCGACCACGGTCAGCTCACTGACGACCATCGAGATCATGGTGAAGGCGAACACCAGGCCCGCCGACGTGACCACCGAACCGCTGCCGCCCATCGCCCGGATGATCGCGGTGTTGACGCCGGCGGGCAGTTCCTCCTTGAGGCGGGCCACCAGCAGCAGGTTGTAGTCCGCACCCACCGCCAACAGGATGATCACCGCCATGGCCATCACCATGAACTGCAGTTCGATGCCCAGGATGTGTTGCCACAGCAGCACCGACAGGCCGAACGAGGCGCCCAGCGAGAGCACCACGGTGCCGACGATCACCGCGGCCGCGACGAGGCTGCGCGTGATCAGCAGCATGATCGTGAAGATCAGCGCCAGCGCGAGGATGCCCGCGATCAGCATGTCGTAGGCGTTGCCGTCGCGCATGTCCTTGAACGCCGACGCGGTACCGCCCAGGTAGATCGTCGAGCCCTCGAGCGGGGTGCCCTTGATGGCTTCCTTGGCCGCCTGCTTGATGGCGTCGATGCGGTCGATGCCGTCGGAGCTGAGCGGGTCGCCTTCGTGGTTGATGATGAACCGCACCGCATGGCCGTTGGGGGAGATGAAGTTCTCCATGCCCTTCTTGAAATCCTCGTTGTCGAAGATCTCCGGCGGCAGATAGAAGGTGTCGTCGTTCCACGAGTTGTTGAACGCGTCGCCCATGGCCGACTGGTTCTCCGACATCGCGGCCTGCTGATTCTGCATGCCCGCCTGGGTGGCGTGCATGGTCAGCATCATCTTCTTCATGTTCTTCATCGTCTCGATCTGCTCGGGCATCAGCGCCAGCAGTTGCGGCATCAGCGCGTCGAGACGTTCCAGGTCGGGCAGCAGCGCCTGCACGTTGTCGGTCATGATGTTGACGCCGTCGATGGTGTCGAAGATCGACCGCAGCGTCCAGCAGACCGGGATGTTGTAGCAGTGCGGTTCCCAATAGAAGTAGTTGCGGATCGGGCGGAAGAAGTCGTCGAAATTCGCGATGTGGTCCCGCAATTCGGCGACGTCCATGGTCATGGTGCGGGTCTTTTCGACCATGCTGTGGGTGGTCGCGTTCATCTCGCCCATCAACGCCATCATTCTGGTCATCGTGTCGATGGTCGTCTGCATCTCCTCGGCCTGCACCAGCATGTCGTCCATGCGGTCCTGCATGTACTTGCGGTTCAGGTCCTGAGTGACGCTGCCGAGGCTGATCTGGGCCGGGATCGTGGAAAACTCGATGGGCTTGCCGTTCGGCCGGGTGATCGACTGGACCCGGCCGATGCCGGGCACGTCGAACACGGCCTTGGCGATCTTGTCGATCACCAGGAAGTCCGCGGAGTTGCGCAGATCGTGGTCGCTTTCGACCAGCAGCACTTCGGGGTTCATGGTGGCGGGGGAGAAGTGGCGTTCGGCCGCGGCGAAACCCTCGTTGGCGGGTAGGTCAGGGGCAGGTACTGGCGATCGTTGTAGTTGGGTTGGTAGCCGGGCAGCGCGAGCAGGCCGACCAACGAGATCGCCACCGTCGCGAACAGGATCGGGGCCGGCCAGCGCACGATGGCGGCGCCGATCTTGCGCCAGCCCCGAATCCGCATCGCGCGCTTGGGTTCGAGCAGGCCGAAGCGACTGGCCACGATGATGATCGCGGCGCCCAGCGTCAGCGCGACGAACACCGCCGTCGTCATACCGACGGCCAGCGGCACACCGAGCGACTGGAAATACGGCAGCCGGGTGAAGGAGAGGCAGAACGTCGCGCCCGCGATCGTCATGCCCGACCCGAGCACGACGTGCGCCGTGCCGCGATACATGGTGTGGAACGCCGTGACCCGGTCCTGGCCGATCGTGCGGGCTTCCTGGTAGCGGCCGGTGAGAAAGATCGCGTAGTCGGTCGATGCGGCGATGGCCAGGGTGACCAGCAGGTTGGTCGCGAACGTCGAGAGCCCGATGAGCTCGTGGTAGCCGAGGAACGCCACCACGCCGCGGGTGGCCGCCAACGCCAGGACCACCATCGCCAGCGTCAACAGCACCGTGACGATCGACCGGTAGACCAGCAGCAACATCGTGATGATGACGGCGAACGTCACCATCTCGATGATGCGGACGCTGCGGTCGCTGGCGATCTGTTGGTCGGCCACCAGCGCCGATCCGCCGGTGACGAAGACGTCGATGCCCGGCGGGGGCGGCAACCCGTCGACGACGGCCTTGACCGCATCCACCGACTCGTTGGACAGCGACTCGCCCATGTTGCCGGCGAGATACACCTGCACGTAGACGGCTTTGCCGTCGGCGCTGAGCGCGGCGGCCTCGGTCAACGGGTCGCCCCAGAAGTCCTGGATGTGCTCGACGTGCCCGGTGTCGGCCCGCAGCTTGTCGATCAGCTCGTTGTAGTACGCCCGCGCCTCGTCGCCGAGGGGTTCCTGCCCCTCGATGACGATCATCGCCGAGCTGTCGGACTGAAACTCCTCGAAGACCGTGCCGATGCGCTTCATCGCGATCACCGAAGGCGCCTCGGAGGGGCTCATCGACACCGAGCGCATCTGCCCGACGACCTCGAGTTGGGGCACCGTGGCGTTCAGGACCGCGATCAGCAGGATCCAGGCGATGATGATCGGAACCGCCAGGCGGCGAATCCACGTGGCCATGGTGGACCGCAGAGGCTGCTGCGCCGCAGGTGCGGAATCGACGGTTGGGGTGCTCACCAGCCAATCACCTCGGCGGAGCTCCTCCCTAGCGTGTTAGGCCGTCTTAGTTTTTACCAGATTCGGGTTCCATTCGGCGCGCTACCCCTGCGGGCCTGCGACGTCGGTGACCGACGGTGGCAGCGCGCAACATTCTAGGGGCCGGATCGGTGGCCTCCGAAACCGCCGTCTGACGCGTCGCCGAGCAACCCCGACGTTGACGCGTCCGTAACGCAATCGCCTCAGCAGCGATATTGGCTATAACGCTCGGCGGTTCGACAGGGATGGGGGCAGCGGTGCAGACAGTGCTCAGGCTTTCGATGACTGCGACGGGGCTGTCCTGGGCGCTGCACGACAGAACAGGCGCCGACGCGCCCATTCTCGACCACGACCGCGTCGACGTTGCCTCCGAAACTGCCGGCGACGACCTCGCCGGCCATCAGGCGGCGGTCCGCGGCGCCATGGCCATCGCCGACGCAAGCGGTCATGTGGTGAAGTCCGAGTCGCTGAGCTACCCAGACGACGTCGAAAACCAAGCGTCGATGCTTCGGAAATGGTTGTCGGATCTCGGTTTAACGGTCCGCGACGCCGCGTCACCCAGCAGGCTCGCGCGTCGTCGCCTTGGGCTCGGCCCGCACCTGCGCGCGGCGACCCTCGTGGTGACCGGTGTGGTGGCGTTCTTCGCGGTGACGCCGGCGCTCGGCGGGCAGCCCGAGGCCGTGTCGTCGGAGCAACCGGCCGCCAGCACCTCGGTGGTCTCGGTTCCGGTGGTGCCGCCGGATGCTCCGGGGTCGTCGCTGAAGGTCGTGACCGTCCCCGGAGTGGTGCAGGCTGGTCAGCCAGTGCGTGCCGACGCCGGAGCAGTGACCGTCACCGCGGCTTCCGTCGCAGCGGCGGTCGAGGAACCGGCCCCGCCGACCATTCCCAATCCGGTTGCCACGGCGCAGGACCCGATGACCGACGCGCTGGGGTCGGTGCTCAGCGCGCTACCGTAAGCGTCGAGCGGCCGCGGTCACCAGACCCAGACGGACGGATCGTGCGGCGGGTAGTTCGCGCAGATCTCGGTGCCGTGCGCCACGACGCCCTTGTTGTTGAAGAACAGCTTCGCCCAGTTGGGCCACGCGAACGCCATCTGCTCGTAGTAGATGTTCGTTGCGACGTTCTCGGAGTAGGCACGGCGACCCGGGTAATCCATCGAGAAGTACCAGTAGATGCGGTCCCGGGCGCCCTGCTGGACCTGCGGCGACTTGTTCTTGTAGTCGATCATGTAGCGCTCGTAGTACACCGGGTCGGTGTCGCGGACCGCGGCCATGTACTGATCGACCGTGCACGTCGTCTTGAGCATCCGGCTGGGGATCGGATAGTCCTCGGTGGCGTCCGCCGACGCGGTCGCCGGAAGGATCACGGCCGCACTGGCCACGGCGGCGAGGGCGATGCTGAACTTGCGTAACACTGTTCGGACTCCTTGCTAGCGCGCCACGTCGTCGAGAATCGGCAGCTTGTCTGGACAATACGTGCGTAGTCCTGCGCCGAGGAACTGCCACGCCTGTTCGGTGGTGCTACCCCGCTGCAACTGCTCGAAGATGAACTTCGCGGAGTCGTTGGCGTTGTGATCGACGTTGTTGCGCAACCGTTTGCAGCTGATCTTCGCGATCCAGGCGTTGAAGTCCTTCTGACCGTAGATCCCGTAGGTGTGCAGTTCCGCAGCGAAGGCGCTGTCGACATCAGCCGATGCGGGCGCTGCGAACGCCAGCGCCGCTGCGGTCAAGGCAATTCCGACTATCGAGCGCTTCAACGCTGCCCTCCTTCTTGACCCGCCTCTGCGAACTCTCTAACTTTCGGCCACGCCGATGGTACGGGTCGCTGACGGACCCGTTGAGGCCACCAGAACCATTTGCCCATCAACGCCGCGATCGACGGCGTCATGAAGGCACGGACCACCAGTGTGTCGAACAGCAAGCCTAACCCGATGGTGGTACCCACCTGCCCGATTACGGTCAATTCGCTGACCGCCATCGACATCATCGTGAAGGCGAACACCAGGCCCGCCGACGTCACCACCGAGCCGCTGCCGCCCATCGCCCGGATGATGCCGGTGTTGATGCCGGCGTGCAGTTCCTCTTTCAGGCGTGCCACCAGCAGCAGGTTGTAGTCCGCACCCACCGCCAACAGGATGATGACCGACATCGCCATCACCATCCAGTGCAGGTTGATCCCGAGGATGTGCTGCCAGATGAGGATCGACAGGCCGAACGAGGCGCCCAGCGACACCACCACCGTGCCGACGATCACCGCCGCGGCGACCACGCTTCGGGTGATCAGCAGCATGATGATGAAGATCAGGGCCAACGATGCGATCGCCGCGATCGTCAGGTCGTAGACGTTGCCGTCGGCCATGTCCTTGAACACCGCGGCCGTGCCCGCCAGATAGACCTTGGATCCCTCCAACGGGGTGCCCTTGATCGCCTCCTTGGCCGCCTGCTTGATGTCGTCGATGCGGGCGATGCCTTCCGGGGTCATCGGGTCGCCGTCGTGAGAGATGATGAAGCGCACCGACTTCCCGTCGGGGGAGATGAAGTTCTCCATCCCCTTCTTGAAGTCTTCGTTGTCGAACACTTCCGGCGGAAGGTAGAAGGAGTCGTCGTTCATGGACGCGTCGAACGCGTCACCCATGGCCGTCGAGTTCTCCTGCATGGCGGCCATCTGATCCTGCAGCCCCTTCTGGGAGGCATACATGGTCAGCATCATCGTCCGCATGGTCTTCATCGTCTCGATCATCGACGGCATCAGCACGACCATCTGCGGCATCAGCTCGTCGAGGCGCTCCATGTCCGGGAGCATGTTCTGAATGTCGTCGGTCATCGTGTTGATGCCGTCGAGGGTGTCGAAGACCGACCGGAACGCCCAGCAGATCGGGATGTTGTAGCAGTGCGGTTCCCAGTAGAAGTAGTTGCGGATCGGGCGGAAGAAGTCGTCGAAATTGGCGATGCTGTCGCGCATTTCGGCGACGCTGACCGTCATGTCCTTCATCTTCGTCACCATGGAGTGGGTGACGTCGGCCATCTGCACGGTCAGCGCCGACATCCGTTCCATGTTCTCGATGGTCTTGGACATCTCGTCGGCCTGAACCAGCATGTCAGCCATCCGGTCCTGCAGATACTTCTGGTTCATCTGCTGGGTGGTGCCCTGCATGCTGATCAGGAACGGAATCGAGGTGTGCTCGATGGGCTTGCCGTCGGGGCGGGTGATGGCCTGCACGCGGGATATCCCCGGAACCCGGAAGGTCGCCTTGGCGATCTTGTCGATGACCAGGAAGTCCGCCGAGTTGCGCAGATCGTGGTCGCTTTCGATCATCAACAGTTCGGGGTTCATCCGCGCCTGCGAGAAGTGCCGGTCGGCGGCCGCGTAACCCAGGTTGGCCGGCAGGTCCGCCGGCAGGTAGGTCCTGTCGTTGTAGTGGGTGCGGTAGCCCGGCAGGGCCAGCAGACCGACCAGCGACAACGCGATCGCGGCGACCAGGATCGGGCCCGGCCACCGCACGACGGCGGCGCCGATCTTGCGCCATCCGCGCACCCGCATCGCCCGCTTGGGTTCGAGCACCTTGCCGAACCGGCTCGCCACGGTGATGATCGACGAACCCAGGGTCAGCGCGGCGAACACACAGGTCACCATGCCGATCGCGAGCGGCACACCGAGCGACTGGAAATAGGGCAGCCGGGTGAAGCTCAGGCAGAAGGTGGCGCCAGCGATCGTCAAACCCGAGCCGAGCACCACGTGGGCCGTCCCGCCGAACATGGTGTAGAAGGCCGATTCCCGGTCTTCGCCGGCACCTCGGGCTTCCTGATACCGGCCGATCAAGAAGATCGCGTAGTCGGTGCCCGCGGCGATGGCCAACGTGACCAGCAGGTTGGTCGCGAACGGTGAGAGCCCGATGATCTCGTGGAACCCGAGGAAGGACACCACCCCGCGGGTCGCGCTCAGCTGCAGGACGACCATCACCAGCGTGACCAGCACCGTGACGATAGAGCGGTAGACCAGCAGCAGCATCGTGATGATCACCGTGAAGGTGACGGCCTCGATCAGCCGCATGCTGCGGTCGCTGGCGATGTGCTGGTCGGCACTCAAGGCGGCGGGGCCGGTCACGTACGCCTTGACGCCGGGCGGTGGCGGCACCGCGGCGACGATGTCCTGGACGGCCTGCACCGATTCGTTGGCCAGGCTCTCGCCCTGGTTACCGGCGAGGTAGGCCTGCACGTAGACGGCCTTGCCGTCGTTGCTCTGTGCGCCCGCGGCGGTCAGCGGGTCGCTCCAGAAGTCCTGGACGCTCTGGACGTGTGCGGTGTCGGCCTCCAGCGCGGCGACGATCTTGTCGTAGAACGCGCGGGCGTCGTCACCGAGCGGCTCTTCGCCCTCCAGGACGATCATCGCGGAGCTGTCGGAGTCGTACTCCTCGAAGACGGTGCCGACGCGCTTCATCGCGATCATCGACGGCGCCTCTTCGGGGCTCATCGACACAGCACGCATCTGGCCGACCGTCTCCAGCTGCGGCACAGCGACATTCAGCACCGCGATGAGCAGGATCCAGGCCAGGATGATCGGCACCGCGAACTTGCGGATCATCCTCGGGATGAACGGGCGTGCGGTGTGCCTGGCCGGAGGGAAGGCGTCGGTGGGCGCCTCGCTCGTCGGCACGCTCATGCGGATTTCACGTAACAGAAGGTCTGGGCATTCACGCCGGTGGAGGTTCTCTCGTCCTTGACTTCATCGTCGACGGTGATCCGGCAGGTGATGGACTGCCCGTCACCCTGGGCGACGATGTTGGGAGCGGCCGAAGGCGCGGTCGTCTGCAAGGTCAGCGTCCACGGCAGCGACGCGCCGTCTACGCGGATCGGCTTGGCGTCGAGATCGAGATAATTGATGTCGGCATACGTGCCGGTGCCGAAGATCTCGTAGGTGACGACCTTCGGGTCGAACGGCTCAGGGTCGTCTGCGAACACCTTCGGGGTGGTGATGATGCCCTCGGCACCGAAGAACGTGCGGATACGCTGCACGGTGAATCCCGCGACGCCGATCACCAGAATGATGACGAGCGGAATCCACACCTTCTTGGCGAGGCCGATCACGCGCGCCCCCGACCTGTGCCGTCCATTCTGTCGCGCCCCTTGCTTTCGTATGTGGTTGCGTTCAGCCGTGCGTACTTAGCCCGTATAACTTCTCATTCCGGCCTAGGTTAGCTCAAGTCAGTGTGTTGCTGGTCACTCCCATGCTGACCTTGCGTTTTGGGTCACCTTGTGGGGACCTCAAACCGTTGCAGATGGCGTTCGACGAACGCCTGCGCGTCGGCGTGACCTCGGGTGATGCCGAGTCCACGCTCGAGGAGCAGCACGCGGGCCAGGCTGGTCAGGATCATCGACATGACCACGGGCGGAAACTCCTCGACGTCGACTCCGTGCGCAGCCAGCGCAAGCCTCATCGCGCCTTCCTCGGCCTCGCCGAAGCGGTCGGCGTATGCGGCGATCTCGCTGCGGATCGCCTTGCGGTGATTGGCCAGCGCCATGAACTCCATCCACAGCTGGGCCCCGTGCGTGCTGTTGAGCCGCCAGAGCGCGTGCAGGGGCTGGTCCTCGACCAACGCCTGGCGCTGTTTGGCCAGATTGGCCTCGGCGCCCGCCCGCAGCACCGCGAGATAGAGGTCGTCCATGGTCGGGAAGTAGTAGTGCACCAGCGCGGGCTTCACGCCCGCCCTGGCCGCGACCCGCCGCGAGGTGGCCGCGGCGTACCCGTCTTCCAGCATCACCTGGGCCGTCGCCTCGATCAGCGCCTTTCGCGTCGCCGACTCGCGAGGAACCCTTGACCGCTGGTCAACGGGGCTGCTAGACATGGGCCCAGCATAAGTGCTGGGCGATCGCCCAACAACGAGGGTGCGTGCATGGCGGGGCGGCCGCCGGCAGCCGGTTGGAGCAGAGGAAGTCATGAGCGTCGCCAGTCCCGGCTCAGATACCGACGTCTACTACGACCCTTACGACGTCAACATCACCGCCAACCCGTATCCGACGTACGCGCGCCTCCGCGAGGAGGCGCCGATCTACTACAACGAGCGCTACGACTTCTGGGCGTTGTCACGCCATTCCGACGTCGAGAAGGCCCTGTCGAACTGGGAGACGTTCTCGAACCAGCGCAGCGACATCCTCGAACTCATCAAGTCCGACTTCGACATGCCCAAGGGCGTGATGATGTTCGAGGATCCGCCGATCCACACGATGCTGCGCGGATTGATGTCCCGGGTGTTCACCCCGCGCCGGATGGCCGAGATCGAGGACCAGATCCGGCGCTACTGCGTCGGCTGCCTCGACCCGCTCGTCGGATCCGACAGCTTCGACATCATCGCTGAACTCGCGTCGATGATGCCGATGCGGGTCATCGGCATGCTGCTGGGCATTCCTGAGTCCGAACAGGTTTCGGTTCGCGACGCCAACGATGCCAACTTGCGGACAAAGCCGGGCGCCCCGATGAAGGTGGTGAACGCCGACAAGATCGCCGACGGCAGCATCTACGCCGACTACGTCGAGTGGCGCTCGAAGAACCCGTCGGACGACTTGATGACCGCGCTGCTGAACGTCGAGTTCACCGACGAGAACGGGGTGACGCGCAAGCTGACCCGCAAAGAGGTGCTGCACTACACCCAGGTGGTCGCGGGCGCGGGCAACGAGACGACCGGGCGCCTCATCGGCTGGCTGGCCAAAGTGCTTGCCGAACACCCGGATCAGCGGCGCGAGGTCGTCGAGGACCGGTCGCTGCTGACCCGCACGATCGATGAGACGCTGCGGTTCGAGCCGACCGGCCCGCACGTCGCGCGGTACATGGCACGCGATTTCGAGTGCTACGGCACCACGGTGCCCTCCGGGTCCGCCATGCTGCTGCTTTTCGGCGCCGCCAACAGGGACCCGCGCCGCTACTCCGATCCCGACACCTTCAACATCCACCGGCCCAACGTCTCCCACCTGACGTTCGGCAAAGGGCTGCACTATTGCCTGGGGGCGAACCTCGCGAGGCTGGAGGGCCGGGTCGCGCTCGACGAACTGCTCAACCGGTGGCCGGAGTGGGACATCGATTACGACAGCGCGCAACTGGCGCCGACGTCGACGGTGCGCGGCTGGCAACGCCTGCGCATGCTCGTGCGCTAATTTTCCCCCAAAGGGACAAACGGGCGGGAAAGTGCGAGGCATTGTCAAGTGGTGAGGGAA
>NZ_ATDN01000030.1 GCF_004014805.1 Mycolicibacterium elephantis DSM 44368 | reverse complement strand
CTCGACGATGTGATCATCAACGCTGACCAAGATCATCTCGTCCTTGTTCATTTCCGATCCTCACTGTGTTCGGGTACCGGCCGGAAGACCGGTACGACAAATCCATCGGCGTCCTCGCGAAAGGCGAGTACGAGTTCCATTCCCGCGCAGAGCTGTTCGACACCGCAGTCCGCGACCACGGTCATCAGCCTGGGGCCTTCCTCGAGGTCGACCATCGCGACAATGTAGGGCAGGTCCGCGTCGAAAGGCGCAGCGTTCTGGCGGATCACGCTCCACGTGTAGAGGCGTGACCGACCGCTCGCGGACGCCAAGCTCACGTCCTCACTCCAGCAGTGGGGGCAGAACGGGCGGACATACAAGGAGTTTCGGCCACATGACCCGCAGCGGTTGACCATCAGCGTGCGGTCCTGGATCGCGGCCCACCAGGCCTCGCTGTCGGGATCGACAGTCGGCCGGTTCGGACCAACGGGTGTGCCCATCACTGCCTCCCGAGGATCATCGTCGCGCTGTGGGTGAAGAAGCCGCCCATCGCGTGAACGCAGGCCAGGCGCGCGCCGTCGACCTGCCGGTCCCCACATTCACCGCGTAGTTGCCGAACCGCCTCGACCATCAGGAACATCCCGCGCATACCTGGGTGACAGGACGCCAAGCCGCCGCCGTCGGTGTTGGTGGGCAGTGCACCACCGGGCCGCAGCGCACCCGAGGCGATGAACGGACCGCCCTCGCCCTTGGCGCAGAACCCGAGGTCCTCCACCGTGAGCAGCACCGTCGAGGTGAACGAGTCGTAGAGCTGGCAGACGTCGATGTCGGCCGGGCTGACCCCGGCTTGCGCGAAGGCGCGTGGACCCGACTGTGCCGCCGCCGATGTGGTGAAGTCGGCCCACTCGCTCATGCTCACGTGCGACGCCGCGTCGGCCGCACCGAGAATCCAGACCGGCTCCTTGGCGCAGTCCTTGGCCACCCGCTCGCCGGCCAGCACGACCGCGCCGCCGCCGTCGGTCCGCAGACACACGTGCTTGGCCGTGAACGGGTCGGCGAGCATCGGCGCCGAAGCGACATCCGCGACGGTGATCCGGTCCCGCTCAAAGGCGTTCTCGTTCATGGCCGCCCACTCGTGCGCGGCGACGGCGACCTCGGCCAGCTGCTCTTCGGTGGTGCCGTATTCGATCATGTGGCGCCTGGCCGCCATGGCGTATTTGGCGATCAGCGTGGCGCCATAGGGCGCTTCGAACTGCATGGCGCCACCGGTGCTCAGCGCCGCTGCCGAGGGCCGGACCCGGCGTTTGACGTCGGAGCGAGCGGTCGACCCGTATGTCAGCAGGGCGACGTCGATCTCGCCCCCGGCGATCGCGGCCGCCGCGTGCCCGGCCATGACCTCCCACGACGATCCGCCGACATTGGTGGCGTCGACCCACGCCGGTCGCAAGCCCAGGTACTCGCTCACCTCGACGGGTGGCAACAGCGTCCCGTGGGCGCCGAGGCCGTCGATGTCGTCCTTCGTCAGGCCCGCATCCGCCACGGCACGTCGTGCGGCTTGGGCCATCAGCGCCATTGCGGTCTTGTCGGGCGTTCGTCCGCAATCTGACAGTGCGGCACCGACGACCGCGACCCGGTTTTGGGGCATACGTAATGGTTACCACAGGTGATAATGGCGTTAACGAGATAGTGGAATCCCCGTTCTCAGTCGGTTACCGTGAGTTGGTGCCGGTACCGCTGCGAGACGCCCTGAGCGGCGATCGTCTGGTGTTGTGTCTGGCACTGCTCAACGCCCGTACCCCCGACGTTCCGGCGATCGCGGCCGCCTGCGGCTACGACGCCGTGTATGTCGACCTGGAGCACACCTCGTGCTCGCTCGAGACCGCGCAAATGTTGTGTGTCGCCGCCCTGGGGGCCGGTATCCCAGCGCTGGTCCGGGTGCCGTCACACGACCCGAGTGTCATCGCCCGCGTCCTCGACGGTGGAGCGGTGGGAGTGATTGTGCCGCATGTGAACTCGAGTCAGGAAGCGCAGGCGATTGTTGACGCCGCGCGGTTTCCCCCCGTGGGTCACCGGTCCATCTCCGGGCCCAACGCGGTGAGCGGCTATGCGCCGCGTCCGGCGACCGAGCTCACCGCTGACCTCGAACGCCGCACGGTGGTGGCGGTAATGATCGAAACGCCCGACGCGGTCGCGGCGTGCGACCAGATCGCGGCCGTGGACGGCGTGGACATGATTCTGCTGGGTCCCAGCGATCTGACCGCTGAGATGGGCATCCACGGACAATATGAGAATGAGCATTTCCATCGTGCAGTAGACTCGGTCGCAGCGGCCTGTCGCGCACATGGTGTCGCGCTGGGAGTAGCCGGGATAAAGTCCCTTGACCTGCTAAAACGCTTCGCAGGGCTGGGGTTGCGCTTCATCTCGGCTGGAACCGACGTCGGGATGATGACCGAGGCGGCCACTGCCCGCGCGCACGCTCTGCGTGAGCTCGAGAGTGACACGGCGAGCCGATAACCGAAAGTCTCGGCACCACAACAGGAGGACGGATGCCCACCGCGATCTACACCGAGCAAGTCACCGACCCGATGGCGTGGACCGGCGCCGATTTCACGAGCAAGGAGGACTTCGCGTTCGACCTGTCCTCGCGCAACGTCGTCGCGCTGGAGTCCATCCTGGCCAAGACCGCGCACAAGGATCGCGACGACATCACACCCGAGGACGCCCGGCATCCCGATCTCGACGACGACCTCGCCCGACTGTATCGGGAAGTGATGTTCGGCAAAGGCTTGGCGTGCGTGCGCGGATTCCCGGTCGAACAGCATTCGATCGACGAACTGGAGCGCATCTACTGGGCATTCTGCACGCACCTCGGTTACCTGGTGTCCAACAACTCCTTCGGGCACCGCATGGTTCGGGTCCAGGAGGAGGTGCTGCCCAACGGCGTGCAGCCCGCGCGAGGAACAAAGTCGAGTGCCGAGCTCGCGATGCACAACGACGCGGCAGACATCCTGTCGCTGCTGTGCGTCTACCCCGCCGCGCGGGGCGGGGAAAGCCAGTTCGCCAGCGGGCCCGCCGCGCACAACCGGATCCTGTCCGAACGTCCCGACCTGCTGCCCGTGCTCTACCAGGGCTTCCCGCATCACCGGCGCAGCGAGCAACCCGACGACCAACCGGACGTGACACCGTACGACGTACCGGTGTTCTCCCAGATCGACGGACGGATCTGCATCAACTTCACCTACAGCAGCATCTTGCCCGCAATGCACACGCTCGGCAGGGAGTTCACCCCGGAACAGAACGAGGCCATCGAGCTGTTGCGCACCATCCTCGTCGAGCAGCAGGCTGAGTTCCGCCTGGAGTCCGGCGAGGCCGCGGTCGCCAACAACTTCGCGATGTGCCACTCGCGGTCCGACTTCGTCAGCAGCACCGACCCGAAGAAGGCGCGCTGCTTCCTGCGGGCATGGATGGAGGTGCCACGCGAGGACCGCCGCCTGCCCATCGGGCGGGAGTACTTCCACATGGAGAACAAGGATCTGCGGCTCGGCTACGACCCCGTGCCGGGGCGTGACGGCACGATCGCGCGCAACGACTACAAGAACGTGAACGACGAGTTGGCCAACATGTTCAAGGCGGCGCAGGCAAAACCTAAAATCAAACGATGAGAACCCGCCCCCGGCTGGTCTACGAGAGATGGACCGATCCGGTCGCCGCAGACATCCTGGCGGGAGGTGACATCGAGGTCGTCAAGCTCGACCTCAACGCGTCTGACGAGCAGGGTTGGGCGGCACTGGAATCCGCACACGGATATCAGGTCGCCACCCGAACCGACGTCGTCCCCGTCGCCAATGGTGCGCAGTGGCTGGCAGGACAGCCGCTGGTGGAGCGCTGTCGGCAACTGCTTGCTGTGTGCTCGGCGGGCGCCGGCTACGACGTGATCGATGTCGAAGCGTGCACACGCGCGGGAATCGCGGTGTGCAACAACTCGGGTCCCGGCGCCGAGGCGGTGGCCGAACACGCGCTCGGACTGATGCTCGACCTGGCCAAGAAGATCACCGCGGCTGACCGGGCGCTGCGCGGCGGCCCGCTCGGTGATCGACTGGCGCTGCGGGGCACACAGTTGCTCGGCAAGACGCTCGGTGTCGTCGGCCTCGGCGCCATCGGGGGACGGCTCGTTCAGTTGTGCGCGCCGTTCGGCATGGAGGTCCTGGTTTTCGACCCCTACGTCGACGAAAAGACCGCCACCGCCAAGAAAGTGGCGCTCGTCGGGCTCACCGAGTTGGTCGAGCGGTCAGACTTCGTTCAGGTCACCTGCCCGTTGACTGAAGAGACACGCGGGCTGTTCGGGGTTCGTGAGTTCGCCGCGATGAAGCCGTCGGCGTACTTCATCACCACCGCACGTGGGCCCGTGCATGACGAGGCCGCCCTGTACGACGCGTTGGTCAACGGCGGGATCGCCGGCGCGGGGCTGGACGTGTTCCACGAGGAGCCGCCGCGACAGGACAACCCGCTGCTGCGGCTCGACAACGTCGTCGCCACCCCGCACGTCGCGGGCATCACCGAGGAGGCGGCCCGCGACATCGCGGTCGCCACCGCCACGCAGTGGCAGACGATCTTCGCCGGGCGCATGCCACCTCGGCTGCTCAATCCCGAGGTGTGGCCGCGCTACTGCGATCGATTCCATGAGATTCTGGGCATCCGCCCGACCGCCCGTGACACCGCAGCTGTGGAGTGAGATGAGCAATTACGACACCGTCACGTTCGAGGTCTCCGGTCATACCGCGTGTGTGACGCTGAACCGCCCCGAGGTGCTCAACGCGATCAACGACGAGATGATCGCCGAGCTCGCCGAGGTGTACGCCGAGATCGAACGCTCGCAGGACATCTGGACCGTCATCGTCACGGGCGCAGGCAGGGCGCTGTGTGTGGGCGCCGACGTCAACAAGGCCGCCGACCACGACATGGAGAACGCGGCGGGGATCGACAACCAGGGTGAGCCCATCCTCAGCTCGATGCGCCAATGGGATGCCCCGCAGGAGGCGACACCCCCGTGGCTGCAGATGACCAAACCGATCATCTGCGCGGTCAACGGCATCGCGTGCGGTGCGGGCATGGACCTGGTCACCACGGCCGACATCACCATCGCGTCCGAGCGGGCGTCGCTCATGGACCCGCACGTGAGCATCGGCGTGACATCGGGCCGGGAAGGCGTCAGGCTCGCCCGGATCCTGCCGCTGCCCGTGGCCATGCGGTTGATCCTGATGGGCAGGCACGAGCAACTCGACGCGCAGCGCTGCTACGACCTGGGCATCTTCACCGAGGTGGTCGCGCACGACACCCTCATGGACCGGGCGTGGGAGATCGCCGATATCGTCAATTCCAATGCGCCGCTTGCGGTGCGCGGCTCTCGGATGGCCGTCCGCAAGGGCCTGACGCTGCCGATCTACGAAGCCGAACTGCTCGCCGAGAACTACCGGATGAAGGTGGCCTTGACCAAGGACGCCATCGAGGGCCCGCGGGCGTTCCTGGAGAAGCGCAAACCGAACTGGCAAGCGCTGTAGAGATTTACGTCAGCCCGAAGAAGTTCTTGGCGTTGGTGGACAAGACCTTCCGCTTGGTTTCCTCGTCGAGTCCCGCCGTCGCCTTGTTGGCGACCTCGAGGCTCTTCGGCCAGTTCGTGTCGTTGTGCGGGTAGTCGGTCTCGAACATGAGCTGGTCCGGGCCGATCAGGTCGAGAATGCGAAACGCCACCGGGTCGCCGAAGGTGGAGAACCACACCCGTCCCGGCACCTGGGTGCTCGGCGGCTCGGTCAACAACGGGTGGATGCCACCCCATCCCCGCCGGTCCTCCCAGACCTCGTCGACCCGTTGCAGGTAGTAGGGAATCCAACCCGCCTGGGCCTCGGCGAACGCCAGCTTGAGTTTCGGGAACTGCTTGAGCTTGCCGGAGAACAGCCAGTCCACCAGCGCGATGGTGCAGTTGACCGCCATCAGCGCGCTGGTGACGACGTGCGGGGAGTCCGGGGAGGACTTGGTCAGCGACGAACTCGAGCCGATGTGCAGCATGATCCCGACGTCGTTGCGTTCGCATGCGGCGAAGAACGGATCCCAGTAGCCGCTGTGGATGGACGGCAGGTCCAGCCGTGTCGGAAGCTCGGAGAAACAGACCGCGGGCATGCCTTTCGCCGCGACCCGGTCGACCTCCTTGACGGCCAGCTCGACGTCCCAGAGCGGAATGATGCCGAGGGGGATCAGCCTGCCGTCGGAATCGCCTGCCCACTCGTCGATTTGGAAGTCGTTGTAGGCCTGCACGCACAACAGCGCGAGATCCTTGTCCTTGCCGTAGAGGAAGCGCTGGCCGCAGAAGCGCACGAGCGTGTTGGGGAAACAGGCGGACGCTTCGATACCCGCGATGTCCATGTCGGCGAGTCGGTCCTTGGGGCGGAAGCAGCCGGGGCGCATCTCGTCGTAGGTGATCGGGTCGGTGGTGAGTTCGTCGATGTCGTATCCGGCCGCCGCGCTGATGAGCGGGATCGGCACGATCGCGTCCTCGTAATGCCAGATGTCCGCGTCCCGACCGTTCTCGTCGTCGATGAACGACACATCGGAGGTGACCGTCGGATCCATGCGTCCGCGGTGCCGGACGATCCGCGGGCCGATGTCGCGATAGCGCTCAGGCAGCCGGCTGGTCCACAGATCGGCGGGCTCGACCAGGTGGTCGTCCGGAGACACGATCAGGATGTCTGCGCTCATGCTGCACTCCTTTGAATAGCGGCACGCGAAACTCTGATTCCCACAAGCGAGAATGGCCGTTTTCAGCGTAGCGTATCCCGCTGCGCGGCGGGCCGTGGGCGAGCGCATGTGGACCGGGGTCGGGGGGTGCGGCCAACATACCCGTGTACGTAGGTCGCCCCGCCCCGTCAAGAACGCGTATTCTCAGATGCATCATGACGTCGAAGAAGCGCACCGGACAGGAACCCGAAGCGGATCTCGAGCTGGTCGAGTCCGACACCGAAATGCCGCCCAGCTGGCAGGAGCGGACGATCGAGAGGCGGCTGAGCCAGGCGCGGGCCCGTGCGTTGGCCCGCAGCTCGCGGTTCTTGGCCACGGCACTCGAGCTGGTCGAGGAGTCCGGCAGGGCCGACTTCACCATCCAGACTTTGATCGACAGGTCCAACCTGAGTCTGCGTGCGTTCTACCAACACTTCGCGGGCAAGGAAGAGCTGTTGTTGGCGCTCTACGAGAACGCCACCAGCCAGTTCATCGAGGCGATCCGGCACGAGGTCGCCGCGGCGGCAGCTGACGGCCCGATGGCGCAGCTGGAGGCGTTCTGTCGGGGGTTTCTCTCCCGTGCGGAATCCTCCGAGGCGATCGGCGGCCGCGTGATGACGATCTACAACCTCAGCCTCGAGATCGAGCGCCCCGCCGATTTCGCCAAGATCTGGGAGCCGCACCAGAAGCTGCTGACAAAGATTCTCACGGCGTGTTCGCGCGCCGGACTGGTGCGCAGGGACATGACCCCCGCGCAGTTGACGACACTGCTGAACTCGACGCTCATCGCGCTCGCTCAGATCGGGGTGTTCCATCTGGGTGGCAAGGGCGCAGAGCTCACCGAGGACCAGCTGTGGGCGTGGTGCCTGCAGGCGCTCACCCCGCCCGCGGGCACGGCCAAGCCGAAGGCGGTCGCCGCCAAGTCCGCGGCGAAGCGGAGCACCGCCCGCAAGCCCAAGAAGCTAACGGGGTAAGCCCAGTCCGCGCTGAGCGATGATCGAGCGCTGCACCTCGCTGGTGCCCGCGTAGATCGTGGTGCCCACGGAGAACCGCATCAGGTATTCGAACCGGCCCTGCTCCGGGGCGGACGGCTCGAAGTAGCTGCGCACGGCGTCCGGTCCGACGAGTTCGACGATGTCCTGGCTCGCGCGAACCAGGGCTTCGGTGCTGAAGACTTTGGCCATCGGCCCTTCGGCAACCGGCACCTGACCCGCTTCGGCCATCCATACGCAACGGCGCTGGAGGAGTGTCGAGACCTCGTACTCCATGGCGACTCTCGCCAGCCGCCGCCGTACGTCGGGCTCGGCGAGCCGCACCACGCCGTCGTCGGCCACCGTCGCGGCGGCCCATTGTTCGGCGTGCGCCAGCAGTCGGGCGATATGCGGTCCCCAACCCGACGCGTGCTCGTCCTGCAGCGACAGGCTCAACACCTGCCATCCGGCGTCGACATCCCCGATGCGCCATTCGTCGCCGATCCGGACGTCGCTGTAGAACGTGATGTTGGTGCGCTCGCCGGACAGTGTCCAGACGGCCTGCGCCTCGACCCCCGGTGAATCGAGCGGCACCAGAAACATGGTCAGGCCCTTGTGCTTCGGCTTCTCAGGGCTCGTACGCGCGAGCAGGAAGACATAGTCGGCGATGTGACCGTTGGTGGTGAACATCTTGGAGCCGTTGATGATCCACTCGTCGCCGTCGCGCATGGCCCTGGTGGTCGCCGCCGCGACGTCAGACCCGCATTCCGGTTCGGTGAATCCGAGCGCGATGGTGAGATCACCCTTCATCGCGCCGGCGAGGATGCGGTCCTTCATCGACTGTTGGCCCACCTGGCGGATGATCGAGGCCACCATCCGCGTCGTCTCCGACAGGTACACCGGGGCTTCGGCGTGCATCAGTTCTTCTTTGAGTACCTGGTCGTCCCACTCCGTGCGGTTCTGGCCGCCGTACTCGGACGGCCAGGTCGGCGCGAAGAAGCCGTTGTCGACGAGTCCCTTGGCGAATGCGTCGTCGTGCGCGACACCGCTGCGGTACAGGCGTTCCTCGAATTCGGCGGTCATCACGTCCTGTAGATGGGCGCGGATCTCCGCGCGATATGCCTCTGTCTCGGCATCGAGCTGAAAATGCATGGACGGTAACCGATCCTGTCTCACGAGGCTGACGGGCGACGTGGGCGATAATGTTACTCTCAATTCTGAGAGCATTCATATCCGCATGGGAACGGACCCACATCTTGGACCTGAGTCTTTCCGACGAGCAGCGGCAGCTTGTCGAGGTGTTCGCGGCCATCTACGGGCGGGAGTCGACGTCTGAGCGCGTGCGGGCCGCTGAACCGCTCGGCTTCGACGACAAGCTGTGGAAGGCGCTGGCGGAAACCGGCGCCGTCGACATGGCGGTCGACGAAGCCGCAGGCGGTGGCGGTGCGTCCGAACTCGATTTGGCGCTGATCGCCGAGCAATTCGGCCGCGCCGTCGCATCCGCGCCGGTGGTGGAAGCTCAGGTCGCCGCGCGCCTGCTCGCCCGGTGCGGTGACGACGGCGCCGATCTGCTCGGCCGGGTGCTGGCCGGCGAGCGACTCGTCACGTTCGCACCACGCGCCGCCCGCGGCGGCGCGCTGGAACTCGTGCCGGCCGGCGCGGTCGCCGACACGGTCATCGCGTTGGCCGACGGGCGTCTTGTGGTTGCGCCACTGGGCGCGACCCGTCGCCCCGTGCAGAATCTCGGATCGCTGCCTCTCGCCGATGTGGAGATCGACGACGACGCCGCCGTGCTCGCCGAGGGCGAGGACGCGTCTCGGTTGCATTCGGAAGCCTTGGATCTGTGGCTCACGTTGACCGCGGCGGCGCTCGCCGGTGCGGCCAAGAAAGCGGTCGAGATCGGCGTCGAATACGCGAAGGAACGCCACGCGTTCGGGACGCCGATCGGCACTTTTCAAGCGGTGTCACATCCGTTGGCGGACAGCGCGACTGCGGCCGACGGAGCGCGCTTGTTGGCTCTGAAGGCGGCATGTGCGTTCGTCGACGAACCCGCGCGCACCAGTGAGCTCGCGGCGATGGCGTTCGCGTTCGCCTACGAGACGGCGCGCGACGCCACCTATCGCAGCCTGCACATCCACGGCGGTTACGGCTTTGGCATGGAATGCGACGCACAGCTGTACTACCGGCGCGTGCGTGGGTGGGCGATGGTGTACGGCGAGCCCGGCGTCGCCCTGGACCGGGTGGCCGACGCCCGCTACGGGCCGGTGGCGGGCTGACCGGGCCCGCGTGGCTCCATCACCGCGAAACTCAACGTCGCACGGGCAGCGTGCCGGTCCTTGGCCACGTCGACGACATCGACCGCGACGACGATCAGCCGCTTGCCTGCTCGCACCAGCGTGGCCGTCGCTCGCGCCGGCCCGCCCACGATCGGCGCCACGAAGTGGATCGACATGTCTGCGGTGCCGACGCCTGCGCCGACGTCCGCATGCTTGACCACCAGTCGGCCTCCGGCGATGTCGATGAGGGTGGCGACCAGACCGCCCTGCAAGGCCCCTCGGGTGTTCACCAGATCCGGCCGGTGATGGAGGTCGACGATGACGGTGTCATCGGTGTCGACGACGTCGTAGAACGGCAGCCGGCCGAACAGGTGTCCCTCGATGGTCACCGGCATCGGTTCTCCGACGGCGGTCACCCGTCCGCCCGCACTTGGTCCTTCACCGACATCACCACCGGGGGCGCGGTGCGCCAGTTCGGCACCCCTTGCTCCTCGCCGGCGACGGCGCGCCTGTCGTCGCGCACCCCGACCCAGTGGGCGTGATTGAGCTGATGCAGGCTGAAGCAGGACTGCAGCGCGTTGTAGAAGCCCATGCTGTCCACGGACTGGTTGACCGATTCCTTGATCAGCAGGGCCGCCATCGTCGGCACGGTCGCGATGCGGCGGGCCATCTCGAGCGTCCGCTCGGCCAGCTCCTCGTGTTTGAAGATCTTGCTCACCATGCCCAGGCGGTACGCCTCCTCGATGTCGATCGCATCGCCGGTGAGCATCAACTCCTTCGTGCGACGCGGACCGAACTCCCATGGATGGCCGAAGTACTCCATCCCGCACATGCCCAACCGGGTGCCGACGACGTCGGCGAAGCGCACCTCTTCACTGCCGACGATCAGATCGCACGCCCAGATCAGCATCAGGCCCGCCGAGAAGACATCCCCGTGCACCTGTGCGATCGTGATCTTGCGCAGATTGCGCCACCGCAGGTTGTTCTGGAAGAAGTAGTGCCACTCCTGCAGCATGATCTTCTCGGCGCCCTCGCGCGTTCCCCCGTTGATCACCGCCGTCGGGTGCTGGCCCGGACCCGGCGAGAACTCGGCGCGGGCCTGCTTCGAACCGATGTCATGGCCGGAGGAGAACATCGGACCCTCACCGGCGAGGATGACAACGCGAACGCCGTCGTCGGCCTCGGCGCGGGTGAACGCCTCGTCGAGTTCCACCAGCATTCCGCGGTTCTGCGCGTTGCGCTGTTCGGGCCGGTTGAGCGAGATCCGCACGATCTGCCCGTCGTCGAACGTCTCCCACTTCAAGAACTCGTAATCGCTCATGGTGTCCTCCGGATTGGGCCATAGTGGCAATGGTCTTGTCGGTTATTGAGAAGGTATGTTCTCACGGCGGCTGGAAGGCGCAGCCGGGAAGGGTGGACATGTCAGATTCCCAACGGCACCCGCGGGTGATCCTGTGGGGTCCCGGTCAAGTCGGTGTCGGCGCGTTGCGCGCGCTCATCGCGCACCCCGGGCTGGATCTGGCAGGCGTCGTCGTGCACGCCGAGGCCAAGGACGGCATGGACGCAGGCGCATTGTGCGGGATGCCGGAAACCGGCGTGATCGCGACCCGCGACATCGAGGAGGCGTTGGCCCTGGACGCCGATGCCGTCGCCTACTTCGCATCCGGCGACTATCGCTACCGCGAGGCCGCTGAGGACATCGCACGCTGCCTGCGAGCCGGCAAGAATGTGGTCACCACGTCACTGGTGCCGCTGTGCTACCCGCCCGCCGCAGACACCGAAACCGTCGAACTGATCGAGGCCGCCTGCGCCGAGGGCAAAACCACTTTCTTCAACAGCGGTGTCGACCCGGGCTGGGCCAACGACGTCATCGCGCTCACGATGACGGGCTTCAGCAGCCGGGTCGACACGATCACCATGCTGGAGATCCTCGACTACGCCCCGATCAACCAGCCCGAGATCATGTTCGACTTCATGGGTTTCGGTCATCCGCCGGACCACCCCGCGCCGCTCTTCGACACCACGCGCCTGGCCGCGTTGTGGGCGCCGACGGTCCACCTGGTCGCCGACGGGGTGGGTCTTCCGCTCGACGAGGTCAAGACGACGATCGAGAAGTGGCTGGCGACCGAGCGTTACGAGGTGGCGTCGGGCTGGATCGAACCGGGAACGATGGGTGGCATGCGGTTCAAGCTGGCCGGCGTCGTCGACGGTGAGGAGCGCGTCGTGCTCGAACACATCACCCGCATGGGTGAACCCGCCGCGCCGGACTGGCCACGTCATCCGTCACCACACGGCGGATACCGGGTGATCGTCGACGGTCTGCCCACCTACACCGTCGACGTCGAAATGCACGGCCGCGGAAACAATATGCGCGGGCTGACCTACGCCACGGTGATGCGTGAGCTCAACGCCATTCCCGCCGTCATCGCCGCACCACCGGGTCTGCTGTCGACATTGGACCTGCCGTTGGTCACCGGTCCGGTCCGGGGCGGCCATTGGACGGGCACGCTGGCGCCGACGTATCCGCGATGACCGACGATCTGTGGACGGTGATGCGCACCGCGTCGGCGGTACGGTGCTATCGCGGTGAACCCGTCGACGATGCCGTCATCGAGAAGTGTCTGCATGCCGCCACCTGGGCGCCGTCCGGCGGAAACCAGCAGCCGTGGCGCTTCGTCGTGGTGCGCTCGGCCGAATTGCGCGCGGTGATCTCGGCGGCCGCGCGGCAGACGTGGCAGGCGATGACCGACTTCTACGGGTTCGACGCACCGCCCGCGGACGCGACCGATGCGAAGGCGCGGGTACTGCGCGCGATGTACGAACACATGCACGTTGGCGGCGACGCCCCGGTCTGCGTGCTGTTCTGCGTCGAGCCACAGCCGGGCGCCAGCGACCTGCAGCAGGGCGGATCGATCTTCCCGGCCGTGCAGAACTTTCTGCTGGCCGCGCGTGCACAGGGTCTCGGCGCGGCGATCACGTTGTGGCAGGACGCATGCGACAGCGAGCTGCGCGAACTCGTCGGCATCCCGCCGCACTGGCGGATCGCCACGCTGATCACCGCGGGCTGGCCCGTCGGGCAGCACCACCCGGTGCGGCGTAAACCCGTCGCCGAGGTCGCCGCGATCGACTCCTGGACCAACCCCTGGCGAACGAGTTGAGCCGAGCCTGAACCGCGAAATCTGCCGGAGGGTCGCGATACGGCGGAAATCGCAGCCCTGGCGCAAATTTCGGCGCGAGTCAAGGCGAGCGCGTGTACAGCTGGATCGCGCCGAACACGGGCGCGGCGACGATTCCCGGCGGCGCGGCCAGCACGTCGGGGATCGCGCGCACCGCACTCATCCCGATCATCAGGTGCCCCGGGTTTGCGCCCTCGAACCCGGACGGTACCTCGTCCCACCCGACATCGAGTTGCAGCTCGAAACTCGGCACGCCCTTGATCACCGCCCGGATGAGCGGCGCCTTCTCACCATCGGCCAGCGGGCGCAGCCCCCACTGCGGCAAATCGCGGGTCAACACCCACTCCTCGTGGATCGCCAGCAGCTCACGACCGTGCCACCGCCCTGTCCACGAGAACCGTTGGCCCACAACCAAGCCAGGCTCGATGGTGCCCACCGCGATCTCGATGGGGCGGTCGAGGGTGGTGCACTCGACGCTGACCGCGATGTCCGAGAGCGTGATGCCGAGAACATCGGCGGTGGCGTTGAGCGCTTGACGGTAGGCCATGTCGAGCTTGGCGATGATCGGCGAGTCGGCGCTCACGTCCTCCGGCGGACGGCCCATGCCCATCAGGTCGACGAGCATGGGGCGGCTGTCGATGCCCGAGACGTCGACGGCTTCGTAGAGGTCGATGCGGTCGATGCTCTTGCTCAGCCCGGTGATCGTCGTGACAAGGCGCTCGAACATGAACCCGGGGTTCTCGCCCGCGGCGTGAAACCGCGAGTTGCCCTCCGCGCAGGCGCGGGCGAAGGCGGCCTCGACGTCGGCGCCGTAGGTCGGCAGGTGGTTGTAGGAGGTCGTGGTGATCACGCTGGACCCGGCGGCTAGCAACCGGCAGATGTCCTCGGCGTTCGTCTCCACGGCGTGGGCCTTGCTCGCCGCGTGGATTACCACGTCGGCCCCCAGCGCGACGATCGCGTCCTTGTCCGTCGTCGCGACGACGCCGGTGGTGGCGGGCAGGCCACACAGGGCACCGGCGTCCAATCCCGCCTTGGCCGGGTCGTAAACCAGCACCCCCACCAGCTGGAAATCCGGGTTCTCGATGAGCTCGGCGAGCGCGGCCCGCCCGACGGCGCCGGTGGCCCACTGAACTACCCGAATAGCCAATCAACTGCTCCTGGTTGCGCTTTGATGAAGCGAGATCGCTCCCCCGGCTGATCAACCTACCCTATTCAAACCGCAACCATCAGGGTGTATGTTGAACTGCGTGGTAGAGCCGGCGACCGAGGACCTCGAGCAGCAGATCCGCGACGCGCAGGAGAAGTTCAACGCGGGCATGGGCGCCGACGGTGACGCGTCGCCGTATCCGTTGCTCAAGGAACTGCGCGCACAGGGGCCCATCCATCCCGGCTGGCCGGAGATGGGCGTCGCCGGAAACTCCGGAGACGGGCCACCGACGTTCACCGCGTACACGTTCGACACGGTCAAGGCCGTCTTCACCGACAACATCACGTTCAGCACGCGCTGTTACGAAGACGTCGTGCGGCCGCTGCAGGGACCGACGATCCTCGAGATGCAGGAGCCCGAACACGCCGTCTACCGCAAGCTCCATGAGTTCGCGTTCGCGCGGTCGTCGATGAAACGGTGGGATGTCGAACTGGTCGGCCCGCTGGTGGACCGCACCATCGCGAAGTTCAAGGACGCCAAGCGCGCCGACTTGGTCGATGCGGTGTTCTCGCCGATTCCCGTCCGGGTGATCGCTGCGCTGCTCGGCCTACCGGAGTCGGACGTTCTGCACTTTCACCGCCTCGCGATCGACCTGCTGGGCTTTCGCGCCGATATGGACTGTGCGATGCGCGCATCCGCGCAGATGAAGGAGTACTTCGTCGAAATCCTCGCCGACAAGCGCAGATCCCCCAAGGACGACATGGTGTCCATTCTCGCGGCGGCCGAGGTCAACGGCGTGAAGATGTCCGATGAGCAGATCTACGGGTTCATGCGCAACCTGCTGCCGGCGGGCGCGGAGACCACCGCGCGGTCGACGGCGAGCCTGGCGTTTGGGCTGCTCACCCATCCCGACCAGCTCGACGCGGTGCGGACGGACCGCTCGCTGCTGCCGCAGGCCATTGAAGAGGGAATCCGTTGGGAGACACCGCTGCTCAACTTCATGCGCGAGGTCACCTGTGACACCGAGCTGGCCGGGGTCGAGCTGCCGAGGGGCGCGACGATGATGCTGAGCCTGGGCAGCGCCAACCACGACGAAACCCGTTGGGATGACGCCGAGAAGTTCGACATCCATCGGGAGCGCAAGCCTCACATCGGCTTTGGGCACGGCGCGCACGTCTGCCTCGGCATGCACTTGGCCCGCCTGGAAACCACGAAGATCTTCAACGCGTTGTTCGACGAGCTGCCAGGTCTGCGGTTGGATCCGGACGCACCACCGCCGTTCGTGGCTGGGATGATGTTCCGCTCACCGCCGCGCCTCGACGTGGTGTGGGACTGACGTGTTCCCGTACTAGTTCCCAAAGCCCGTATAGCTGCGGATCATCGGAAGGTCGGCCATGGTCGCGAAACCAGGCGGCGCGGCGCATACCGCGGGCACCGCATTGACCACCTGCAACGCCACGGCCACGAGCCCGGAGCGGACGTGGTCTTCGATCGAGGCCGGCCGGCTGAAGCTGGCCAGGCAGAAGAAGTGCGTCTGCATCGACGGCTCGCCCTCGATGGTCAGCGTCCACCCGTCCTTGGGCTTCGGCCAGTGCGGCGGATAGTCGCCGCCGACCGTCCACAGCGTCTCGATCTCGATGAGCGGTTCACCGGCTCGCCTGCCCGCCCAGGTCCAGCGTTGCCCGGCCGTGGTGCCCGCCTGCACGAGGTGGTCGAAGATCTGATGGTCACGGGTCGCCGGAACCGCCTCGACGTCGACGGTGACCTCGTCGATGCCGGCGTTCAGCGCGTCGGCGAGGAACCAGGTCTGCTCGGTGAACAGACCCGAGTTGAACGCCAGAAAGTCGTTACCCGTCGGTGTGAGGTCCTCGACCGGGCGCCCGAACCACATGCCGTCGAACGTGATGTCGGTGCTTTCCCACAGCGACCAGTCGGCGCGCTCCTGCAGTGTGACCTTGTCGATGGTGCGGCTCATCCCCGACAGTGCCAGCGGCAGCACGCCGGACAGGTTGCCCGGATTGAGGCCGCTGCCGTGCACGGTCGCACCGCCCTTCTGGCAGGCGGCCAACAGTCGGTCACGGTCGGGCTCGGCAATGCGCCGCGGATGGAACAGGAAAGACGGTGTGGCGACGTTCTTTCCGCTTTCCAGTAGCCGGCACACGTCGTCGATGTCGGTGAACTGCGGCGCGTAGAGCACACAGTCGGCGTCAAGCGCGAGGATCTCCTCGACGTCGGTGGTGGCCTTGACGCCGATCGGTTGCCTGCCCACCAGGGTGCCGACGTCGACACCGTGCTTGGCATCGGAATACACCCGGGCGCCGACCAGTTGGAGGTCGGGCCGGTGGTCCAGGATCGTGGTGACCATCTCGGTTCCGACTCCACCGGTCGCCCACTGGATCACTCGCAGTACAGACATCTACAAATCTCTCGCTGAAGAACTGTGCGCCGAGGTGAGAGTAACCATTTCCGGGTGGTAAAAGGAGTGTTCTCGTCCATGGACCAGGTGTTGGGACGGGGACCAGCCAAGGGATGGCCAAGGCCCGCTGAGCTCAACGCCTGGTGATTCGCGGGGCGAGGTGGACGATCTCGGGGACCACGGTCGGTGCGCGACGGGCCGCGGCCACCAGCGACGCCAGGGTTTCGGCGACATCCGAGACCGCCGACATCTGCCGGGGAATCTGACCGTGGTGCGCCCACGCCCGGTACAGCTCGGCGAGCAGATCACGGTCCGCGCCGCGCAGGATCTCGGTGTCCTCCGTCGGCCCGACGCTGACCCTGATGATCGGCAACTCGGGGTGCTCGCTGCGCCAGGCGCGCAGAATCTCGTCGAGGGCGGCCTTGCTCGCGTTGTAGGCGGCGACGCCGGCACGTGGACGGCCGACGTCATGGCTGGACGCCACCATGATGACGGGATTCTCGGAGAGATGGGGCAGCGCAGCCCGCAGCACGTGGGAGGCCCCGACGGCATTGACGGTGTAGGCGTGCACCCAGGTGGTGATGTCGGTCTCCTCGATATGGGCGAAAGGAACCACCGCGCTGGTGAACACGACCACATCGATTCCACCGAGGACATCGGCGACGTGGTCGACGACCGGTTCGATGGTCGAGGGCTTGGACACGTCGAGTTCGTGCGCGGAGCCGTCGAGCATGGCCGCCGTCTTGTTCAGTACGTCGATGCGCCGCGCTGCCAGCGCCACCCGGGCGCCACGGGCATGGGCGGCAACCGCGAAGGCCTGGCCGATACCGGATGACGCGCCGACGATGAGCGTTCGCGCTCCGTCGAGATCGACTGGTGGTCCACCCATTGCCAGGTCCTTTTCCGATACGGCCCCCGAGCCACGACGTCCTTTGAGAATAGATATTCTCATATCGCCCCGCCGCCAGGTTCCGCGGTCTACCCTTGACGCGGTGATGGTGCGCTGATGCGGCTGAACGATCAAGTCTCCCCGGATAAACCGGCGATCATCCTGAACTCCAGCGGCGCGGTGGTCACGTACGCCGAACTCGACCTACGGGCCAACCAGATCGCCCATCTGCTGCACCGCCACGGGCTCGCCCCCGGGGACACCGTCGCGATCCTGATGGACAACAACGAGCACGTCCACGCGATGATGTGGGCCGCCCGCCGAAGCGGTCTCTACTACACGTTGCTCAACACCCACCTCAACCCCGCCGAGGTGGCATACGTCGTGAGCGACTGCGCGGCGAAGGCGCTGATCGGTTCGGCGGGCACCCGAGACGTCTGCGCGGCACTGGCCGATCACCTGCCGAACGGCCTGCCCGCCGTCACGCTGATCGCCGACACCGACCTTGAAGGGTGGTGGCGCTACCCGGAATGCGTTGCAGATCAATCGACCACACCTCTTGGCATCGACGAGGAAGGCGATCTGCTTCAGTATTCGTCCGGCAGCACCGGCCGGCCCAAAGGCATCAAACGCCCACGCAACGGCCGCGGTCCCGTGCGCGGCACCAAGCCGTCGACACCGGTGTTCGAAAAGCTCGGCGTGGACGAGGAATCGGTGTATCTCAGCCCGGCGCCGCTGTACCACACCGCCCCCGCCATGTGGACCATGTGCGCTCAGGCCACCGGGGCCACGACGGTGATCATGGAGCGGTTCGACGCCGAGGAGGCGTTGGCGTGCATTCAGCGCCACCGGGTGACCCACGCGCAGTTCGTGCCGACGATGTTCGTCAAGATGCTGCGGCTGCCCGAGGAGGTGCGGGCGGCCTATGACGTGTCCAGCCTCGTGCGCGTCGTGCATGCCGCCGCGCCGTGTCCTCCCGAGATCAAGCGTCAGATGATCGAGTGGTGGGGGCCGATCGTCGACGAGTACTACGGTTCCTCAGAAGGCGCGGGCATCTCCTTCATCCGGGCCGAGGAATGGCTGCGCCGTCCGGGATCGGTCGGTCGGCCGTTGATGGGCACGCCGCACATCCTCGACGAGACCGGGGTCGAATTGCCCACCGGGCAGGTCGGCGAGATCTATTACGAGGGCGGATACGAATTCGCCTACCTCAACGACGAGGCCAAGACCGCCGGCGCGCGATCACCGCAGGGCTGGGTCACGGTGGGCGACGTCGGTTACCTCGATCAGGACGGCTATCTCTACCTCACCGACCGTCGCCACCACATGATCATCTCCGGCGGCGTGAACATCTATCCGCAGGAAGCCGAGAACATGTTGATCAGCCATCCCCTCGTCGTCGACGCGGCGGTGTTCGGCGTTCCCGACGAGGTGATGGGCCAGCGCGTCATGGCCGTCGTGCAGTTGGCCGACCCGGACCTGGCCTGCGATGACCTCGCCGAAACGCTGATCGGTTGGCTCAAAGAGCGGATGGCGCACTACAAATGCCCCCGATTCATCGCCTTCGAGCCGCAGTTACCCCGCACCGATGCGGGAAAGCTGTACAAACACAAGCTGATTGAGCGTTATTCACCGTCCGGTGGATACGGCAGCGCAAACTCGTCGGCCAACAGGCTCTGAACCACGATCATCGCGGTCTGCGAGCCCGCGGCGATGGCGCCGGCCACATACGGTTGCTCGGCGCAGAGGTCGCCGGCGGCGAACACGGCGGCAGTGCTGGTTCGGTGCAGGTCGTCCACGGCGACGCTGTCCGGGGCAAGGCCACTCTCGGCGCAGGCGGCGCCCAACTGTGTGGCCAGCGGCGAGCGCTGCCGCAGCGGCGCCTCCACCAGCAGCCCGTCCCGCGGCAGCCGGCCGCCATCGGCGAACGCGATCGCCGACAGCTGCCCGTCGTGGCCGACGAGTTCGACGACGCGGCGTTCATCGACCGGGACGCCTGCTGCCGACAACCGGCGTCGCGCGTCGTCGTCGAGCTCGGCCGCCCCGTCAGTGAGAAGGACGACGTCGTCGCTCCAGCCCCGCAACATCAACGCCGAGTGGACGGCTTCCTCGCCGGTGGCCAGGGTGGCTAGCCGCTCGTCGCGCATCTCCCAGCCGTGGCAGAACGGGCATTGGAACACCGACTTGCCCCACAGCGTGTCCAGCCCGGGCAGATCGGGCGGGCAGTACTGCATTCCGGTGGCCAGCACCACCCGCTTGGCCGCCACCTGCTCGCCGTCGGCGAGTTCGAGCAGGAACCGGTCGCCGTCCGGCGTACCGCTGACCACCTCGCCCTCGCGGTAGCGCACGCTCGGATACTCCGCGAGCTCACGGCGCCCGATCTCATACAGCTCGGCAGGCGGGCGTCGATCGTGTCCCAACAGCCCGCCGATGGCCTGCGCCACCGAGTTGCTCGGCAGTCCCGCGTCGACCAGCAGGGTGCGTCGGCGCGCCCTGCCCAACACCAGCGCGGCGCTCAGCCCGGCCGCACCGCCGCCGACGACCACGCATTCCCACAGCTCATCCATGGCGCGAACGTTACCGATGCGCGTGCCTGCCAAACCTTTGATACGGGTTTCAACAGCCCCCGATCGGCTATTCGGCGACTGGCAACCCAGGTACACAAGGCAGTCCGGCGGCCGCGTCCACCGTGGGGACGGGGCTGGTCCCCGGCCGTACGCGGCACGTGTAGTGGCGCTTGGCACATCGTGTTTGAGCGCGGCGGGATCGGTGAAACCCGTTCCCTAGACATTTCAGGAGGATTTCAGTGTCCCAACACAACAAGGCTGACCAAGCCCGCAAAGGGCTGATCACGTCGGTCAAGGGCAAGGCGAAAGAGATCGTCGGCGCCGTCACCGGCAACGATTCGCTGACCGCCGAAGGCCAGCTCGAACAGACCGAGGCGCGCAAGCGCAAGGAGGCCAGCACCACCGAGTCGGTGGCGGATGCCCAAGCACAGCAGGCGCGGACAGAGGCGACAGAAGCGCGGCTGGAGGGCGCTGCAGAGCGCACCGAGGTCGAGGCGCAGGCCGCGGCCGAGAAGCAGCAGGCCGATCGGCAGCGGGTCGCGGACAAGGGGGCCGTAACAGCGGCTGCGCATCAGGACCTGGCCGCCGAGCGGCGACAGGCCGAACACGACGCGCAACGCCAGGTCCAGGAGGCCAGGACGCAGGAGCGCGTCGAGACCGCAGCGGCACAAGCCGAAACCGACGAGGCGCTCGACGACCAGTGGTCATCGGTGCGGGCGTCGGCACACGACCGCGCCGACGCCGCCCGTGCCCGTCAGCGCGCCGAAGAACTGGCCGACGACGCAGGTGTGCCGCGCGACCAGGAAGGAAACTGACGATGAAGATCACCGACGTTCCGTTCGCGGTACTGCGCTTTCAATACCAGCTGGCCCGGTTTCCGCTGCAGGTGATCGAGGATCGGGTGGTCGCCAGGATGGACGCCCAAGCTCCGGCGCGGCTGTTCTACGAGCGCTCGCTCGGCAAGCTCGACGTCACCGTGGGCAGCGTGATCGACGCCCCGGAGGTCGAACAGCGCGGCACCGCGCTCCTGGAGCGCAGCGACGCGCTGCGCCGTGCGGTACAGCTGGAGGAGACGGCCACCGAGCGGGTCAAGCAGGCCAACACCGACCTCAAACAGACCCGCGAGCAGGCAGCCGAGACCAAACGGCAGGCCCGCGCCGACAAGGACCGCGAGATCAAGCAGGCGCAGACCGACGCCCAGCGGCGAAACCGCGCTGCGGTCGAGAACGCGGAGAAGCGAGTCACCGCCGGAAGCAAGCGGGCCGACGAAACCGCTGAGCGGCGTAAGAAGTCCGTGGAGTCGGCCAAGGAGAAGGAACGCGCCGAGATCACCAGAGCCGAGCAGCAGGCCGCCGCGGCCGCCACCGCGAAGCTCAACGATTCGGCGGACAAACGCGTCGCCGCCGCGAACAAGCGCGCTCAGGCCGACCAGATGGAAGGGCTGGCGGACGCCGAGAAGCAGAAGCGCAACGGCGAAGGGGAAGCCGACAGCTGAGCTTGCTCGTCACATGCCGATCAGCGACTCGACCCAGGCGCGGGCGAAGTAGAGCAGGAAACCCGCCGCGACGATCCACAGCAGCGGGCTGATCTCGCGGAATTTGCCTGCGGCTGAACGCAATACCACCCAGGCGATGAAGCCGACCCCGATGCCGTTGGCGATCGAGTAGGAGAACGGCATCGTGACGACGGTGAGCACCACCGAAAGCGTCACCGAGAACTCGGTGAGGTCGATGTTGCGTAGGTGCGACACCATCATCACCCCGACGACCACTAACGCGGCCGCGGCGACCTCGGTCGGCACGGTCGAGGCAACCGGCGAGATGAACATCGCCAAGAGGAACAGCCCGCCGGTGACCATGTTGGCCAGCCCGGTGCGCGCACCCTCGCCGATGCCCGCGCCCGATTCGACGAAGACCGTGTTCGACGACGCCGACGTCGCACCGCCGACGACCGCCCCCGCACCCTCCACGATCAGCGCCGAGCGCAGCCTCGGGAACGTGCCCTTCTCATCGGCGAGCCCGGCCTCACGGGACAAGCCGGTGAAGGTGCCCATCGCGTCGAAGAAGTTCGCGAACACCAGGGTGAACACGAACATCACCGCCGCGATGGCGCCGATGCGTCCGAAGCTGTCCAGGCTGACCGCGCCGACCAGCGACAGATCGGGCAGCGCGAACGGCGAACCCGAAAGGGTCGGCACCGACAACGACCAGCCCCCTGGCTTTTCGGTGGCCGGCCCGAGGTGCCAGATCGCCTCGATGATCACCGCGGCCGCGGTGCCCACGGCCAGCCCGATCAGGATGCCGCCCGGCACGCGCCGGGCGACCAGGATCGCGGTCAGCAGCAGCGTCCCGATGAACACCACCGTCGGCACCGTGCTGATCGAACCGCTGCCGTCGCTGCCGAGCCCGACCGGAGGAGACGGCTCCCCGGTGGAGGCGATGAAGCCGGCGTCGACCAGACCGATGAACAGGATGAACAGCCCGATGCCCGCCGTGATCGCGAGCTTGAGCGGCATCGGCACCGCGTCGAACACCAGCCTGCGCAGCCCGGTCGCGGCCAACACCACGATGATCAGGCCGTTGATGACGACCAGGCCCATGGCCTCGGCCCAGGTCAGCGAGTCGACCAGGGTGGTCGCGACGAACGAGTTGATACCAAGCCCGGCGGCGAACCCGAACGGCAGCCGCGCCACGATCCCGAAGACGATGGTCATCACGCCGGCGGCCAGCGCCGTCACGGCCGAGACTTGTTCGAACTCCAGGCTGTTCCCGGCGACATCGTCGGTGCCGCCGAGGATGATCGGGTTCAACACGATGATGTAGGCCATCGCGATGAACGTGACCAAGCCGCCCCGAAGCTCACGCGCGACCGTCGACCCCCGCCTCGAGATCTCGAAGAAGCGGTCGAGGCGGCTCATCCGTCGAGCCTAGGGTTGCCGCCCACCCGCGTCATCTTGGCGAGCGCGCGCAGAAACACTCGTCGTTCCTCCGGCGACAGCACCGACAGCCACCTCTCCTCGCCGCGCTGGATGTCGGCCTGTACTGCGTCCTTGACCGCCCGGCCGGCTTCGGTGATGGCCAGCAACCGCACCCGCCGGTCGTCCGGATCGGGCCTTCGCTCGATGTACCCCTTGGCCTGCAGTTCGTCGAGCGTCGGGATGATGCGCGTCTTGTCGGCGCCGATCGCGGCGGCCAGCGCGGCCTGCGTGCGCACCGGCGCGTCGTCGAGGGCCAGAAGCACGCTGTATCCCCACATCGACAGTCCGTGCGCATCCAGCACGGGCCGTTCGGCGGCGATCAACTCGCGGATCAGCGGCGCGAGCAGTACCCCCAGGTCGGGACGGCGGGCCTCAGGCATCACCGAATATTAGGCATTGACCAATGATCTACTAACGCATATCGTAAGCGCATGCATACGAATGACACCGATATCCGCCCACTCCATCGACAAGCCGTGACCGCGTCCGTCGACATCGTCGCCGAAGTGACGGTCGGCGACCTGCACCGCCCGACGCCGTGTGCGGGATGGGACCTCGCCGACCTGTTGACACACATGACCGTCCAGCATCGCGGGTTCGCGGCGTCAGCCCGCGGCGCCGGTGCCGACCTGGCGGTGTGGGACCCCGAGACCGTGGCCGGCGCCGTCCGTGCCGACCCCACGGGTGCGTACGCGGCAGCGGCGGCCGATGTGCTCGCCGCGTTCGACACCGACGGCGTGCTCGAAGCCGGCTTCGCCATGCCCGAATTCGGGCCTGGGGCAACGTTTCCGGGCGCCATGGCCATCGGATTTCACTTCGTCGACTACGTCGTGCACGGGTGGGATGTCGCCCGCTCGCTCGGGGTGGCTTTCACCCCCTCCGCCGACGTGCTGAGCGCCGTGCTGCCGCTGGCGCTGGCCGTGCCCGACGGCGAGATCCGCACCGCACCGAAGTCTCCGTTCGCCCGCGCGCTGGATGCCGGTGCGGCGGCAAGCGACCTCGATCGGCTGCTCCTGCATCTCGGCCGCTCACCCGACTGGGCGCCGGCCGGTCCTCAGCGCGGATCGACGAGCTCGCGCAGCCTCTCCGCCGGATAGACGGAGGCGCCGGCCGCTCGTGCCCGTTCGGCCAGCGTGCGATCCGAGGTGGCGACGACGACGTCGGCCGGGTGCGCGTCGGCCTGCACCAACCGCACGATCTCGTCGTCGGCGGAGTTCGCCGCTGCGCGCGGCGCATGGGTGACGGTGATGACGGACGACTCGATCGGCGGTGACGGCGGACGCTCGAACACCACGGTGACCTGGTCACCTTCGGGCGCCCACCGCTCCAGGTGGCCGACGAGCGTGGCCATCGCCTCAGCGCGGTTGCGCCACCAGCCATCGGGGCGTGACCCGACGACGTTCATGCCGTCAACGATCCAGCGCATGCCCCCGCTTGGCCGGGGTGTGCCGCCAACCGACCAGGTATCCCAGCCAGCGAATATCCAGTAACACGATGATCGACCTCTTCCGCTATGCGGTCTTCTTGGTCAGCAACGGGAGCAGGCGGCGGCGTTCGTCGATGCCTGCGGCGAATTGATGAAGGGCGTCGTGAACAGAGGCCGCGACGGGGAAGCCGGCCGCCACGCCGCCCAGCGCGTCCTGCACTGCGGCGCTGGTCACCATCGACCAGTCCACCTCGGCGTCGTAGCAGCTGTCGTCAAGGGCGTAGAGAAGTGAAACAGACTGCGGCGTAAACGAAGTCACACCGCTGAGGTCGAGCAGGAAGGCCTTTTCGGCGAGCACGAAGCGCTTGGCGAACGCGGTCACCCGTTCGATGTTGTCGTCGTCGATGACACCGTCGATGGTGACCACTGTGGCCAGTTGCCGACAAACCGCGTGAATCTGGGCCCCAGCGCAGTCGAATGTCGGATTTCCGTACATCACTGCCTCCTCTCGAGGTCCTCAACCTGAAGACCAAGGTAGGCGGCCAATTTAAGGCAACCGGGAGCGGTGGCTAATACTTTGGTAAGAAGCCGTTTTCGGCCGGGCTAGCAAATCGTCAGTCGCGGTGCAGCCATTGCGGTCCCGAGTAGTTCTCCCACGGGCTGTAATCGGCGAGCAACGGTTCCTGCGGTGGCCGCTGCTTTTCCGGCACATGCTGCAGGTTGATCCTGATGCGATACCAGATCGAGCTGGGCCCGCGCATACCGTCGACGAGAACATCTGCGGGCTGGAGCTTTTCGGCTACTGACGGGTAACGTTGCCGCCACTGCTCGAGTGCCGCCATCGCTTCGTCCTTGGTCTTGGTCCGCGCGATCTCGATGAGCGGCTTCGAGGACACCCGGCGGCCGGCGCCCTTCGCGGCCGAGCCCTTCCTGGCTCCGCGGGGCGCCTTCTCGGCGGGACCGAGCCGGTCGGCCAGATCGAGCAGCGCGTCCAGCGAACCGGCCGAGTCGTCCATCTCCTCCCACGGGTCCCCGACGGCCCCGAACCGCTCGGGCACGGTCGCGATGGTGAACGCCGCGGGGTCGCAGTCGGGCACCTCGTCCCACCGAAGCGGTGTGGACACCCGCGCGTCCGGTGTGGCGCGCACCGAGTACGCCGAGGCGACCGTGCGGTCGAACGCGTTCTGGTTGAAGTCGACGAACACGCCCTCGCGTTCCTCTTTCCACCAGCGGGCGGTCGCGAGTTCGGGTGCCCGCCGTTCGACCTCGCGCGCGACGGCCTGTGCGGCGAGGCGGACGAACTTGAACGGCCACCGCCGCTGGATGCGTGCGTAGATGTGGAAGCCGCGCGACCCCGAGGTCTTGGGCCACGCGGTCAGCCCGTGGTCCTCGAGCACCTCGCGGGCGACCAGCGCGACGTCGATGATCTGGCGCCACGCCACCCCGGGCATCGGGTCCAGGTCGACCCGCAACTCGTCGGGGTGGGCGAGATCGTCGGCGCGCACCGGGTGCGGGTTGAGGTCGACGCAGCCGAGGTTCACCGCCCACACCAGCCCCGCGGCATCCGAGATGACCGCCTCGGCCGCCGACGTTCCCGAGGCGTACTTCAGCTCCGCCACGTCGACGAAATCGGGTCGGTTCGCCGGTGCGCGTTTCTGGAAGACCGCCTCCTCGGTGATGCCCTTGACGAACCGCTTGAGGATCATCGGGCGGCCTGCCACGCCGCGCAGGGCGCCGTCGGCGACCGCGAGGTAGTAGTGGATCAGGTCGAGCTTGGTGACGCCGAGATCCGGGAAAATCACCTTGTCCGGATTGGTGATGCGCACCTGCCGGCCGTCGACCTCGAGCGTTCGCGGACCGGCCATGCCGTCATGGTAGTTCCGCGCAGCATTCCCACCGCCGTGCGACGCAAGTCACATATTGTGGCGGTATGCCCAAGCTGACAGATGTCCCGTTGCAGGCCGCGGCCAAAGCGCAGCAGCTTCTCGAACGCGGCTCGGCTGAATTGCACTACTTGATCAAGATGTTCGAGGCCGGAGCGTTCAAGCTCGAGCCGCCCCAGAACATCGCCGCGATGCTTGCCGACATCCGGCGCTGGGGCGAGTTCGGCATGATCCCGGCGCTCAACGCCCGCCGTACCCCGGACCGTGTGGCGGTGATCGACGACGACGGCGAGATCACCTTCGGCGAACTCGACCACGCCGCGCACGCCGTGGCCAACGGCCTGCTGGCGATGGGCGTCAAGGGCGGCGACGGGGTCGCCCTGCTGGCGCGCAACCACCGCTGGTTCCTGATCGCGTTCTACGGTGCCGCCCGCGTCGGAGCGCGCGTCATCATGCTCAACAGCGAGTTCTCCGGTCCGCAGATCAAGGAGGTCGCCGAGCGCGAAGGCGCCAAGCTGATCATCTACGACGACGAGTACACCGCCGCCGTCGCCAAAGCCGAACCGCCCCTTGGGAAATTGCGTGCGCTGGGCAAGAACCCCGATAAGGAGGAGCCGTCGGGTTCCACCGACGAGACGCTGGCCGACGTCATCGCCCGCAGTACCGGGCGGCCCGCACCCAAGGCCACGAAGCACTCGTCGGTCATCATCCTGACCAGCGGCACCACCGGAACGCCCAAGGGCGCCAACCGAAGCACCCCGCCGACGCTGGCGCCCATCGGCGGCGTGCTCTCGCACGTGCCGTTCAAGGCCAACGAGCTGACGTCGCTACCGGCGCCGATGTTTCACGCGCTCGGCTTCCTGCACGCCACGATCGCGATGATGCTGGGCAGCACGCTGGTGCTGCGCCGCCGCTTCAAACCGGCCACCGTGCTCGAGGACATCGAGAAGTACAAGGTGACGGCGATCGTGGTGGTGCCGGTCATGTTGTCGCGCATACTCGACACGCTCGAGAGCATGGAACGCAAACCGGACCTGTCGTCGCTGCGCATCGTGTTCGTGTCGGGATCGCAACTCGGCGCCGAGCTGGCCACCCGTGCCATGGAGGCGCTCGGACCGGTCATCTACAACCTGTACGGGTCCACCGAGATCGCGTTCGCGACCATCGCGCGGCCCCAGGATCTGCAGAAGAACCCGGCCACCGTCGGGCCCGTGGTCAAGGGCGTCCAGGTCAAGATCCTCGACGAGAACGGCAACGAACTGCCGCGGGGCGAGGTCGGCCGGATCTTCGTCGGCAACTTCTTCCCGTTCGAGGGCTACACCGGCGGCGGCCACAAGCAGATCGTCGACGGCCTGATGTCCTCCGGCGACGTCGGCTACTTCGACGAGGACGGTCTGCTGTACGTCAGCGGCCGAGACGACGAGATGATCGTGTCCGGCGGCGAGAACGTGTTCCCGGCCGAGGTCGAGGACCTCATCAGCGGCCATCCCGACGTCGTGGAGGCCACCGCGCTCGGCGTCGAGGACAAGGAGTGGGGGCACCGGTTGCGGGCATTCGTGGTCAAGGCCGAGGGCGCCGACATCGGCGAGGATGACATCAAGCACTACGTCCGCGATCACCTCGCGCGCTACAAGGTGCCGCGTGAGGTGGTCTTCCTCGACGAGCTACCCCGCAACCCGACCGGCAAGATCCTCAAACGCGAGCTCCGGGAGATGCCTGTCGGCGGTGCCGACGATTAGTCCGCCGAGCAGACGTGAAAACCCCCGAAAATGGGGTGTTTTGGGGGTTTTCGCGTCTGCTCGCCGGGCAGGTCAGTTGGACGACATCAGCGCTGCGCCGGGAATGGACAGGCAGACCAGCATCAGGATGAGCAGGAACCAGCCGGCGCCCTGCCACGCCACCCAGCCGCCGGTCTCTTCCTTCCACAGGTGGTAGGTCCTGACGAACGCGCCGATGCCGCCGACCAGCAGGATCGCGGGCACGGTCGATGCTCCGACCACCGAGGTCCGGTCGATGAACGCGTAGATCGCGAACGCGGCAGCCGCGATCGCGACCACGACAGCGGTGTAGGCGGCGGCCGCTCGAAACGCACTTGGGCGGTCGAACCGCTTCTCAGCGTCGTTGGTCATGTTTGAGGAGTTTCCGTAGCCGCGGTTGCTAAACGATCATCATGGGCCGTTGATGTACCAGGACAGGCAGCCGGGCCAGCCGCGGCAGGCGATCACTGCCGTCTGATCGGGCAGCCCGCCACGCACCCTCGGCGGACGGGGCCCGAAGTTGCACGACGTCGCCCACGGGTTACCCGGGACGATGCCGTTGTAGCAGGGTTCGGCCTCGTGCTGCACCGCGGGCGGGTCGACCAGCATCGAGGGCGCGACGAGCACCCCGACCGCGGCCGCGGCGCCTGCCAACCGGACCTTGAAGCCGCTCACAACCCCAGGCTACGCCCGCAGGCAACCCATTTCCGGGCGGTTAGGGATCGCGGGGCAGCCCGAGCAGCCGCTCGGCGATGATGTTGAGCTGCACCTCGGTGGTGCCGCCGTAGATCGTGGTGGCGCGGCTGCCGAGCAGGTATTCCAGCCACGTGCCCTGGATCTCACCGGGCTCGGCGATCGCGCCGTCGGTGCCGAACGACGCGACCGCGAACTCCGCGTAGCCCTGACCGGTCTTCATCGAGAGCAGTTTCGAGATGGCCGCGGCGGGCATCGGGTCGCCGCCGGCGAGGGTCAGCAGCGTCGAGCGCATGTTGAGCACCTTGGCCGCGTAGCCCTCGGCGATCAGGTGACCGGCGTGGTTCTGCTCGATCTGGTCGAACTGGCCGTCCTTGATGAACTCCACGAACCCGTTGAGGTTGGCCAGGAACGGCGGCTCGCTGCTGCCGATCGAAACCCGCTCGGCGGTCAGCGTGTTGCGGCTGACCTCCCAGCCGCGATTGACCTCGCCGAGGACCATGTCGTCGGGGACGAACACGTCATCGAGGAACACCGTGTTGAACATCGCGTTGCCGGTCAGCTCCCGCAACGGCTTGACCTCCACGCCCTTGCTCTTCATGTCGAGCAGGAAGTAGGTGATGCCGTTGTGTTTCGGAGCGCTCGGATCCGTCCGGGCCAGCAGCGCACCCCAGTGCGAGTGCTGTGCGCCCGTCGTCCAGATCTTCTGCCCGGTGATGCGCCAGCCACCGTCGACCTTGGTGGCCTTGGTGGACAGGCTGGCCAGGTCCGAGCCGGCTCCCGGCTCGGAAAACAGCTGGCACCAGATCATTTCGCCGCGGAACGTCGGCGGCAGGAAGCGGTGCTTCTGCTCGTCGGTGCCGAACGCGACGATCGACGGGATGATCCAGGCCGCGATCCCCATGGCCGGGCGTTTGACCCGACCGGTCTCGAACTCCTGGGCGATGATGATCTGCTCGACGGGCCCGGCCGAGCGGCCCCACGGCTTGGGCAGGTGCGGCTGCACCCAGCCGCCCTCCGCGATCGCGGTATTGCGCTCCTCACGCGGAATCGCTTTCAGCGCAGCGACTTCCGCGCGGATCTCATCGCGGAGCTTCTCGGTCTCCGGGTCGAGGTCGATGTTGAGCTGGCGCAGTCCGGTGCTGGTCGCGACGTCGACGACCTGCTGCGGATAGTCGGCGAGGCGGCCGAAGGACGCCGCCAGCACCAGCGCCCGCCGGTAGTAGACGTTGGTGTCGTGCTCCCAGGTGAAGCCGATGCCGCCGTGCACCTGGATGCAATCCTGGGCGCAGTTCTGGGCGGCCACGGGAGCCAGGGTGGCGGCGACGGCCGCGGCGAACTCGAAAGCGCTTTCCTGCGCGCCGTTTTCGCCGCCGTCGCGCGCTTCGTCGATCGCGCGCGCCGCGTCCCAGACCGCGGCGGTGGCCCGCTCGGTCTCGGCGATCATGTTGGCGCACTTGTGTTTGACGGCCTGGAACTGCCCGATCGGGCGGCCGAACTGCTCGCGGATCTTGGCGTACTCCGACGCGGTGTCGGTGGCCCAGCGGGCGACACCGATGCATTCGGCCGACAGCAGCGTCGTGATCAGCGCGCGCGCCAGGGTCGGGTTCAGGTTGTGCAGCACCCGGTCGTCGCCGACCTCGACCGCGTTGGCCCGCACGTGCGCCACCGGCCGCAGCGGGTCGACGCTCTTGACGGGTTCGATCTCGAGCTGGTCGGCGTCGAGCACCACCCACTTGGAGCCGCTGGTGCCTTCCTCGAGCCCGGCGACGGGCAGCACCAGCACCGAGGCCTGCGCGGCGGCCGGCACCGCGCGCACCTCGCCGCGGATGACCAGGCTCGCCGAATCGTCTTCGCCGTGGCGGGTGGCGGTCAGCCCGGAGTCGATGGCGTAGGTGGCGATGGCGTTGCCCGACGCCAGGTCGTTCAGCAGCTTGGCGTCGGGGTCGTGCGCCGAGATGAGCGCGCTGGCGATCGCCGACGGCACGAACGGACCGGGCACCGCGCCGTAGCCGAACTCGGCCAGGACGATGGCCAGCTCGAGGATGCCGAACCCTTGTCCGCCGACGGATTCTGCGAGGTGAACACCCTGCAGCCCCTGCTCGGCCGCCGTCTTCCAGTAGGGCGGCGGGTTGGGGATGGGTGTCTCCAGGGCTTCGTGCAGCACCTCCGACGGCGCCACCCGCTCCACCAGGGACCGCACCGAATCGGCGAGGTCGTTGTGCTCAGTCGTGATTGCGATCGGCATGGTTGCCTTCCCTCGTGTCTTCTGACCCCAAACTAACCGGTCGGTTGGGACCGAGGCTACCTTGCGAGCGTCGGTCCCTAGCAGGTGTGGCGCGCAATGCGACCACCACCGCCGCGGACAGGACCATCACCGCGCCCACCGTCCACATTCCGGCCCGCTCGCTTCCGGTGAGGTCGACCAACGCGCCGGTCACGTACGGCGCGGCGAACCCGCCGAGGTTGCCGATCGAGTTGATCAACGCGATCGCCCCGGCGGCGGCCACCCCGGTCAGAAACCGTGACGGCAAGGCCCAGAAACTCGGGATCGCGCCAAACACCCCGACCGCGACGACCGTGACCGCGATCATCACCAGCACCGGACCGTCCAGATACAGCGCGACCGGAATGGTCAGGCCGCCGACGAGCATCGGGATCCCCACGTGCCAGACGTGTTCCGCGGTGCGGTCGGCGTGCCGCGACCACAGATACATGCCGACCGCCGCGCAGGAGTAGGGGATGCTGCCCAGTGCGCGTCGCAGCGGAAAGTCGAAGCGCTCGTTGACCTGACTTTCCTCGGCGGCCAGCACCTCGGTCAGCCAGCGGCGCTCCTCGTCGGAGAGCCAGTGCGCGTCGGCCGGCCGGTCGGTGAGGTAGAACCAGCACGCCACCCCGAGCACCACCGCGGGGATGCCGCAGCAGATCATCATGAACTGCCAGCCTGCCTCGAACAGGTCGTCGCCGACGTGGATCAACCAGGCCGCCAGGGGTGTGCCGACCGCGGCGGCGATCGGGATGGCCAACATGAACATCGCGACGACGCGGGCCCGATATGCGGTGGGAAACCAGCGGCTCAGGTAGAAGATGACGCCGGGAAACAACCCGGCTTCGGCCACCCCGAGCAAGAAGCGCAGGACCAGCAGCGTCGCGGCGTTGGGCGCGAACCCGATGGCCACCACGATGATTCCCCACGACACCGCGATGCGGGCCAGCCAGCGCCGCGCGCCGAATCTGTGCAGCGCGAGGTTCGACGGCACCTCCACCAAGACGTATCCGATGAAGAAGATGCCCGCCGCGAACCCGAACATCGTCGTCGACAGCTGCAGGTCCTCGCTGATGCTGGCCTTCGCGATGCCGAGGTTGGTCCGGTCCAGGTAGTTGACGAAGTACATCGCCATCAGAAACGGCACCAGGCGCACAACGACCTTGCGCACGGTGCGCGTTTGCGGCGACGGCGCGTTAATCGGTCACCCCTTCGACCGTGTTGACGACGTTCTGCAGCTCTCGACCCCCCCGCAGCCGTCGGCAGTTCTCGACTGCATGGGTCAGGTAGCGGCGCATGGTGTCGACGGTGTACCACGTCACGTGCGGGGTGAGCACCACGTTGTCCAGCGTCAGCAACGGGTTGTCCGGCGAGACCGGTTCGGTGGCGAACACATCCAGGCCGGCGGCGGCGATCCGTCCGGCCCGCAGCGCCTCGGTCAGCGCAATCTCGTCGACGATCGCGCCGCGCGAGGTGTTCACCAGCACCGCTTCGGGTTTCATCCGGGCCAGCGCGGATGCATCGAGCAGGCCCAGCGTCTGGTTGGTCAGCGGTAGATGCAGCGAGACGATGTCGCTGTCCGCCAGCAGCTCGGGCAGCGACCGCCAGTGGGGATGTCCGTCGTCTCGGGTGCTGGTGTGCAGCACCTCCGACGGCGGGGTGCCCATCGCGACGACGATGCGCTCGACCCTCTTGGCGATGTTGCCGTAACCGACGAGCCCGACCGTGCAGCCGCCGATGTCGCGCACCGCCTCGCCGAGGCTGGGATCTGACGGCCAGCCCCGGCCTTCGCGGGTGGCCCGGTCCAGTTCGATCAGCCGGCGCAGCGCGGCCAGCATGAGCAGCACCGTGCCCTCGGCCACCGACGCCGCGTTGGCGCCCGGCATGTTGGCGACGGCGACACCCAGCCGGGTCGCGGTGTCGACGTCGATGGTGTTGACGCCGGCGCCCATCTTGTGGACCAGCCGCAGCCGCTTGGCCTGCTCGAGATCCGCACCGGAGATCGGGCGCAGCACATGCCAGATCACCTCGGCGTCGGGTAGCTCGCGGTAGAACGTCTCGTCGTCATCCTCTGCGCAGTAGCGGATGTCGAGCCAATCGGTATACGGGGCAAGGAATTCGGCGACCTTGGCGCCCGGTGAGAAGTGCGCGAGGACTCTTAGCGATGAGCGCTCGCGCGAAGAGCCGACAGTCAACGCCATCGCCTGGCAATCCACTTGGCGATCAGGTCGGCCTTCTCGCTGCGGGCCCCCGGCGTGGTGAAGTAGTGGTCGGTGTCGACCGAACGCAACGTCTTGTCGGTGCTCGCCAACGCGTCGTAGATGCGCTGGGCGTCGGACGGGAACACGCCGGTGTCCTGCTCGGCGTTGATCACCAGTGCGGGGCAGTCGATTCGGGCGAGGTGCGGTTCGGCGCGCGTCTGCGCGTGGCGCAGGCTCCACATGCCGATCCAGTTGCGCAGCGTGCTCGCCGCGGCGATGCCGTGCGCCGAGCGGTTGGCCTTCACGGGGACACCGGCGTAGCACATGTTGGCCGGTCGCTTGGTCGGCTCCAGCGACGGGTCGACCATGCGCGGGTCCGCCCAGGTCCGCATCACCGTGAACGGCCGGTCCGAGAAGCCGGCCGCGCGTACCCGCTTGAGCTCGGTTTCGGCCCAGTCGGTGATCGCGTGGTTGCGGGCGATCTGGGCCGCGCGGTAGCGCTCGACGAACTCCGGTGAATACGGTGGGCCGTTGTTCTCGTTGAACAGGTCCAGGTCGGGATCGGTTGCGACGGCGTCGTTCTCGTCGATCACCGCACCGTCCATCCAGGCGGTGAGCACGTCGGGCCTTCCGGGATGCGCGGCGCTGGCGACGTAACCGTCGGCCGGCGGCAACTCGTTGAGGCCGGCTGCGGGCCGCATTCCGAGAAGCGGTGTGACATGTGGGTCGACCGCCTGTGCCTGATAGGCCGCCATCAGCGAACCGCCGCCGGAATTGCCCAACAGTACAACGGTTTCCACGCCGGCCACTTCACGCAGCCAGCGAACCCCGACGCCGATGTCGACCAGCGCGTGGTCGAGCAGGAAGCTGCTCTCGAAGCCGCGGTATCGGGTGTTCCAGCCCAGGAACCCGATGCCCCTGGTGGCCATGTAGTCGGCGAGATAGTGCTCGGAGAAGTCGATCTGGTAGTGGGTGGCGATCATCGCCACCTTGGGTTTGCGTCCCACTCCGCGGTGATACAGCCCCTGGCACGGGTGTCCGCCAGCGCCGGCCCGCCGGGCGGTGGAGGAATCGAGTCCGACGAACTCGCGGACGACGCCCGGCGCACCGGCGCTCACCGTTCTGCTCATGGGGGCCCCTCGAAGTAGATCGTGCGGTAGAAGATGTTGGCCAGCGTGGTGATACACGCCTCGTCGTCGGGGTCCCTCCCGCCGCCCGACAGCTGCGTATAGCAGAACTGGTTGAGCATCGACACCAGCGCCACCGCGGTCAGGTGGGGATCGTCGTCGCGGCAGAAGCCTTGCCGCTGGGCGTGTTTGATCATCTTGGTGATCAACGCGATGGGCAGCGCGCAGATGTCCTGCCAGTACTGCGCGAAGTCGTCGTTGACCATCGCCAGCTGGGAGACGCTGATCATCTCGGCCAGTCGGTGGCGGTAGGTGGTCCAGTGCGCGGCGGCAGCCTGGTAGGACCGCTCCCAGTTGGTCAGCCCGGGTTCGGTCGCGGCGCGGGCGCGTTCTTTGGCTTCGTCGCGGAATCGCACGGCCCACTCGCGGACCATGGCTTCCTTGGAGTCGTAGTAGTTGTAGAACGACGCCGTGGAGCGGCCCGCTTCGGCGGCGATATCCGAAATCGTCGTGGCCAGAATGCCTTTGCGCGCGATCACGGCGCGCGCGGCGGCGTCGATGGCGGCTTTGGTCTGTCTGCCGCGCACGGTCGGCAGCGGCGTGCGCGGCGTGACGGTCATTCGGGCGGACTCCTTCGCGGGCCATTGCTCGAAACTGAACCTGATGTTAGATTCAGTTTGCGTTCTTGGCCAGAGTTTCGCCCGAGGAGGCGCGGCATGATCAAGCCCGACAACCCCAACTCCGAATTCGAGCTCGGCGGCATCAACCATGTGGCGCTGGTCTGTTCGGACATGGAGAAGACCGTCGACTTCTACAGCAATGTGCTCGGGATGCCGCTGATCAAGTCGCTGGACTTGCCGGGCGGCATGGGGCAGCACTTCTTCTTCGACGCGGGCAACGGCGACTGCGTGGCGTTCTTCTGGTTCGCCGACGCGCCGGACCGGGTGCCGGGCATCTCCTCGCCGGCGGCCATTCCGGGCATCGGTGACATCGTCAGCGCGGTCAGCACCATGAACCACCTGGCGTTTCACGTACCGGCCGAGAAGTTCGACGAGTACCGCCAGAAGCTCAAGGACAAAGGAGTGCGGGTCGGCCCGGTGCTCAACCACGACGAGAGCGAGATGCAGGTGTCGCCCACCGTGCATCCCGGCGTCTACGTGCGGTCGTTCTACTTCCACGACCCCGACGGCATCACCCTCGAGTTCGCGTGCTGGACGAAGGAATTCACCGACGAGGACACCGCGACGACCGTCCCCAAGACCGCGGCGGACCGCCGCTTCTCGCCGAAAGGGACAAACGGGCGGGAAAGTGCGAGGCATTGTCAAGTGGTGAGGGAA
>NZ_ATDN01000029.1 GCF_004014805.1 Mycolicibacterium elephantis DSM 44368 | reverse complement strand
TGAAACCTACAGAACCTGGCTCCAAATCGCTTGACATCAATAGGAGCATCATTTTCCGCGCGCTCGGAGGTCATCGGTGCTTACCGGCGACCGCATCGGCCAACTTCGCCGGAATCCCCGGCACTCGCTCGATCGCGTCGAGCAGGGCGTGCGCACACGCCGCAGCCACCTGGTCGACGTCGATCGAGGGCTCCATCAGGCGCTGACGGCACATCTCGAACGTGAACGCCAGCCAGCCGTAGACCGTGATACGCAGGTCCCGCTCCACCTTGGAGTCCAGCTCTTCGCCGGCCGCGGCGTGTATCCGCGCGACGATGCGGTCTGCCTGGCGGACGTTGTCGACGTCCTCGATGCCGCGCAGCACGGGGTCTTGGCGGCCCATCCCCACGTAGGCCGCCCATGCGCCGTACGGGTGCTCCTCGTCGTAGCGCAGATAGGCCAGCACGCCCTCGCGCAGCTGGTCGAACAGGCTCTGCCCGGGTTTCGGCGGGGTGTTGGTGGCTTTGAACAGCCGTTCGCCCTCGGCGCGCACGACCGCGGCGAAGAACGCCCGCTTGTCGGGGAAGTAGTGATACATCAAGGCGCGGGAAACGCCTGCACGCTCGGCGATCTCGTCGATGCGGACCTCGTCGTAGGGCCGCTGCCCGAACACCTCGGCGCCGAGCGCCAACAGTTCGTTGCGCCGGTCGTCGGGAGATAGCCGCCGCCTGGGTTCAGACATACGGACATCTTAATTGGCACATGTGCAACAACCTGGTGATGCCGTGACCTCAACCCGATTCGACGGCGCCGATCAGGGTAATCACCTGCGTGTCGAGCAGCCGTCGAGGAGGGCGAACACAGATGGGCTTCCCTGAACAACAACAATCACCGCCCGGTGCGCAGGCGCAGATGGACCCCGTTCCGGATTGCGGCGAAACCAGCTACCGCGGTTCGGGCCGGCTTGAAGGCAAGCGGGCGATCATCACCGGCGGGGACAGCGGGATCGGTCGCGCGGTCGCGATCGCCTACGCGCGCGAAGGCGCCGACGTGCTGATCGCGTACCTCAACGAGGACGAGGACGCCAAGGAGGTCGAGCGCTACGTGCGCGACGCCGGCGGCAAGTGCGTGTTGATGCCCGGGGATCTCTCCGACCCGGCGCACTGCCGGGCGGTGGTCGACAGGGCCGTGGAGGAGTTCGGCGGCATCGATGTGCTCGTCAACAACGCCGCCTACCAGATGACCCACGACACCCTCGACGAGATCAGCGACGAGGAATGGGATTACACCTTCCGGCTCAACGTGGGTGCCTACTTCTATCTGGTGAAGGCCGCGCTGCCGCACATGGGCGCCGGTGCGTCGATCATCGGCAGTTCCTCGGTGAACTCCGATATGCCCAACCCGAAGCTGGCACCGTACGCGGCGACCAAGGCCGCGATCGCGAACTTCTCAGCGAGCCTGGCGGAGATGTTGGGCGAGAAGGGCATTCGCGCCAACAGCGTCGCGCCTGGCCCCATCTGGACGCCGCTGATCCCATCGACGATGCCGCCAGAGAAGGTCAAGCAGTTCGGGGAGAACACCCCGCTGGGCCGCGCCGGGCAACCGGTCGAGCTGGCACCGGTCTACGTGATGCTGGCCTCCGACGAAGCCAGCTACGTGACCGGTGCGCGCATCGCGGTGACCGGCGGCAGACCCATCCTGTAGCCCAAAATCGGTTAGGCGCACGCGGTCGGACACCTGGCGTGCAAGCGTAGCTACACGCCATTGAAGTGCGAATTTATGTCCCATCGGCGTCAGCTGACATTTCTTGATTGACGTCTTATACCTATTGTCGTAAGGTTTTCGCCGAACCGGTGGTAGGGGTCACACCAGCCATCTCCGACTCACGGACGGGCCTCCTGCGATACCTCGATGCGAACACCACCGCGGATACCCGGAGGAGGGTCATGAGACTGCAAGGCAAAGTTGCGTTGATCACGGGCGCGGGCTCGGGGTTGGGCCGTGAGAGCGCGGTGCTGTTCAGCGGCGAGGGCGCCAGGATCGCCGTCGTGGACATCGACGCCGAGCGCGCCGAGCAGACGCGCAAGCTCGTCGAGCAGTCCGGTGGCGACGGCGTCTCCATCACCGCCGATGTCGCCGACAAGCGTCAGATCACCGATGCCGTCAACGCGGCCGTCGAGCACTACGGTCGGCTCGACATCGCGTGGGCGAACGCGGGAATAGTGTCCCGCGGCGGCGGCGCGGCGTTGGGTCTCGAGGACCCGGTCGAGTTCGAGGATCTCACCGAGGCGGACTGGCAGCACGTGCTCGGGGTGAACCTCAGCGGCGTGGTGTTCACCGCACAGGCCGCGGTTCCGCACCTGAAGGCCAACGGCGGTGGCGTCATTCTCGCCACCTCGTCGGCCGCGTCCCTGGTGGCCTACCCCAAGATCGCCCTCTACTGCGCGACCAAGGCAGGCGTCAACGGCCTGGTCCGCGCGCTGAGCCTCGATCTCGGCCGGTACGGCATCCGGGTCAACGCGATCGCTCCCACGCATGGCATGTCACCCAACTTCCTGATGCCGCCGGGCGCGCCGGTGGTCGGGCAGTCCTACGAGGAGACAGCGGGTCCGTGGAACCCGACCGCTTCGCCGATCCCGCTCAAGGTTCCGCGGCCGCCGTCACTGCGCGACAACGCGAAGGTCGCCCTGTTCCTGGCGTCCGATGACTCCGGCTACATTTCGGGCGCCACGATCGGTGCGACCGACGGCGGCACCCTGGCCCGGGTGGGCATGTGGTTCCCGGAGGACCTCAACCCCGAACCGGCGTCCTGAGAAACGCATCACGGCAACAACTTTCGATCGGAGATCAGATGACCACTGTTGAAAAGGTGCCCGCTGAACTCATCGTGGACTTCGACGTCTACGACCCGAGCCTGGCCGCGCCGGTCGACGTGATGCAGGAGCGGGTCGCCGAGCTGGCCGCCAAGGGGCCGGTGGTGTACTCCTCGGCCTACGGCGGTCACTGGATCGTCACCCACTACAAGGAGATTCACCAGGTCCTTGTCGACCCCGAGACGTTCTCGAGCTATCCGAACAACCTCGTCACCAGCGACATCGGCAAGTTCATCCCGCTGGAGCTCGACCCGCCCGAGCACACGGCGTACCGCCAGGCGTTGCAGCCGCTGTTCAGCCCGCAGCGGATGAAGAAGCTCGACGGCGACATCCGCGCCGTCGTCAACGAACTGCTCGACGCGTTCGCCGACAAAGGTGAGGCCGAGTGGATTTCGCAGTTCGCCCACGAGCTGCCCGCGCGGGTCTTCCTCGCGCTGATGGACTGGCCGCTGTCCGATGCCCCCTTGTTCACCGAGGCGACCGACACGATCCTGGTCGGCAAGCCCGGCGGCACCGAGGAGGAGTCCAACCAGGCCCGAATGATGGCCGGCTTCACGATGTTCGGGTACTTCCAGAAGATCGTCGAGGACCGCCGCGCCAATCCCGGAAACGACATCACCTCCACGCTGGTCCACACCGAGGTGGCGCTGCCCGACGGCACCCGTCTGCTCACCGACGAAGAGCTCAACCGGATGTTCTTCCTGCTGCTGATCGGCGGCCTGCACACCGTGCGGGGCTCGTTGGCCTGGACGATCCTGCACCTGTCGAAGAACCCCGACCAGCGCGCGGCGATCATCGCGGATCCGACGCTGATCCCCAAGGCGGTCGAGGAGATCCTGCGGATCGAGGCGGCCGTCATCCCCGGCCGCCGGGCCACCCGAGACGTCGAACTCGGTGGGGTGCACATCGCCGAGGGCGATCAACTGATCCTGATGCTGTGCGGGGCGAACCGCGATCCCCGCGAGTTCCCCGACCCGACCGAGTTCACTGTCACCCGGCACCCGAACCGGCACCTGTCCTTCGGGGCGGGCGCGCACCGATGCCTCGGGTCTCACCTGGGGCGCCTCGAGCTGCGCATCGCGCTGGAGGAGCTGCACCGTCGCATCCCCGACTACCAACTGGTGGAGGCCGACCCGCCGGTCTTCCACTCCAGCCAGGTGCGCGGCTGCATGCGCATGCCGATCACGTTCACCCCCGAGAAGTAGCGAGAAGTAGAAGGCCGATATGACCACGTCACTGCCACGTCAGGATCGCATCCGTCGCGCACTGGAGCTGCTCCGCAACGAGACCACCGACAAGTTCGACGAGGTGGTGAGGTTCAGCGCCGACGAGTTCACCGACCCGGTGCTGGCCCAGGCGGAACGCGATCTCATCTTCGGCGTCGTGCCGTCGATCGTGGCGCACGGTTCGGAGATCGCCAAGCCGTACGACTTCCTGACCGTCGCGATGCCGCGCAACAACATCATCGTCGTTCGCCAGAAAGACGGCGGGATAAAGGCTTTCGTCAACCTGTGCCGGCACCGCGGTGCGCTGCTCGAGGAGAACGAAAAGGGTCGCTGCCGGTTCTTCTCCTGTCCTTATCACCGGTGGTCCTACGACCCCGACGGCTCACTGCGGATGATCACCCGTGATGCCACTTTCGGTGAGGTCGACAGGGAGAAGCACGGATTGGTCGAGGTGCCGTGTGAGGAACGGCACGGGTTCATCTGGGTCGTCGACAACGCCCACGCCGACATCGACGTCGCCGCCTGGCTCGGTCCCGAGATGGACGCGATCCTCGCCGGCTACCGACTCGACACGCTGATATGCGTCCGGTCCGCGGGGTTCGAAGAACCCACCAACTGGAAGATCATGCAGGACGCCTTCCTGGACGGGTACCACATCCAGTACGCCCACCCGAACACGGCGGGAAAGGTGATCCACACCAACGTGATGGCGTTCGAGGACTTCGGCAGGCACTGCCGCTTCATCGCGCCCCGCAAGTCGATCGACCGTTGGCTCGAAGAGGACCCCGGCGACCGCGACCTCGGAGCCTACGTCACCGAGACGCACTTCCTGCTGCCCAACAGCACGCTGCTGCGCCAACCCGATCACTTCCAGCTGCTCACCTTCCGGCCGGACCAGAATGACCCGACCCGCTCGCGGATGGAGCAGCGGCTCATCGTGCCGACCCTGGAGGCCTCGGGCCTCGAGGAGGAGCACTGGAACAAGCGGTGGGACAAGAACTGGCAGATCCTGCTGGCGGTGCTGCACGACGAGGACTTCCCCTTGCTGCGCAACGCACAGCGCGGCATGACCAGCGCCGATGCCGGCGAAATGCTGTTGGGCCGCAACGAAACCGCCAACCAGGTGTTCCGGAGGGAGACCCGCAAACTGCTTGCCGCGGGCGCGGCGTCGTCGCCACGATGATCAAGTACGAATGGCGGACCCGGCTCGACGCCGACGAAGCCGCGCAACTGGCCGACCTACTCGATCGGGCCGCGACATACGATGCCGAACCGGAATACAGCACCATCAACTTCCGTGACGTCGAACGCGCGATGCAGACCGCGGACAGCCGGATCAAGCTCCTGGTGATCTGGATGCTGCCGCACAGCACCGCATTGGGCGCGGCGGAGGAACCGGAACGGATCGCCGGGCTGCTCCGGCTCGTCGTCGACCCCGACGGCAGCGCGCAGAGCGCCATCGTGATCGATCCGCGGCTGCGCTCGATCGGGATCACCACCCTGCTGCTCGAGCAGGTGGGCCTGGACGCCGCCGGGACCGACGGGTGGCTGGGCACAGGGGCGCACACGATCACCGCATGGGCGCAGGGCAACCATCCCGCCGCAGGACGGCTGGGTGACCGGTTTTTGATTCCCCGGACGCAACGGGTGTGGAAGCTGATCCGATCGACGGAGTGCGCGCAGGAGGCCACCGCCGCACCCGTCCTGGAGCCGTTTGCGGCCGCGACGGCCGACGACACGCGCGAGTGGGTGGACGCCTCGACACCGGGTGAGCTGTTCGCGCTGCGCGAGGCGGGCCGTGTGGTCGGCGTAATCGCGCTCGACGGCCATCCCGTCAGGTCAGAGGAATTCGGGATGTGCGCGACCATCACCGCCGTCAGCGCGGCGCCGAACGCACCTGCGCAGGCGCGCCGGCGACTGCTCGTCGGTGCTGCGGCCCTTGCCCACGAGGCCGGGCGCAGCGGCGTGGTCGTGTACGTCGACTCCGGCGACGCCGCATGGGTCAACGCCTGCCGGATCGCCGGCTTCCAGCACGACCGCACCGACGTGTGCTTCCAGTTCCGTGGTCGCCGATGACCATCGAACTCGACGCCGCCGTGCCCGCAGACTTGGTCAGCACCGTGGAGGCCCACGGCAAAGCGGTTGCCGCCGGGGACAATCCCGCGGTGCTGGCCGATTTCCTCCCCGACCGGATCGGGCAGCTGATCGGCTCTGCCGACGTTCCCGCCCAGCTGAAGTCGGCCGAGGTGCGCCGAATCGCCGACGCCGGCGATGCGCGCTTCGACGCGGTGATCCGCTATACCCAACCCGACGACACCTGGTTCGAACTGCGCAGCCGATGGGTGAGATTCCACGACGGCACTTGGCGGGTATTGGCCGTGCGCAACATTCCCGAAACGCCGCCGTGGATCGACGCGACCGGCCCGGCCTGGGACGGAGTGGACGCCCCGCACTGGGACGGACTGCGCGACGGCCGTCTGCTCCTGCAGCGGTGCCCGCACTGTGCGATCTGGATCTGGGCGCCCCGGCCGATCTGCCCTAGGTGCCACAGCTTCGAAACCACTTGGGAGCCTGTCGATCCCGTCGGCACCGTCTACACCTGGACGCGCACCTGGCAGGCCTTTACCACGGAGGCCACCGGGCACCTGCCCTACGTAGTGGTGCTCGTCGAGCTGCCGGCCGCTGGGGGGTGCCGGCTGTTGGGCGTGCTCGAGAATGCCGACGGGATCACCCCGACCATCGGAGCCGCGGTGCGCGGAACGATCCAAGAACCGCCTGACGACCGGCACTGGCCGTTGGTGCGGTGGCGCCTGGACGGAGCGCGGGCGTGAGCGATGGCTTCCGGGGCGCGACCGCGGTGGTCGGAGTCGGCACCACCGAGTATCTGCGGCGCGGGACCAGCGAACGCACCTCGGCTCAGCTGGTGCTGCAGGCGATCCTGGCGGCCTGCGCCGATGCGGGTTGCGATCCGCGCACCATCGACGGGTTCGTGTCCTACTCCGAGGACTCGTCGGAGGGGCTGGCGATCGGTGCGGCACTCGGCGTGCATGAGGTCCGGTGGTCGACGCAGATCTGGGGCGGCGGGGGAGGCGGGCTCGCGGCCGCGGTCAACTGTGCGGCCGCGGCGGTCTACAGCGGACAGGCGAACTGCGTGGCCGTGTACCGCGGCCTGTCCGAGGCGGTGGACGGACGGCGCGCGTTCGCCAAGGGCCACCTGGGCACGCTCTACACCGCGCACGGTGTCGTCACACCCGCCCAGATCTGCGCGTTGCGCACGCAGCGGATGCTCGAGGTCGACGGTGTGCCGCCGTCGGCGCTGGAGGCGGTCGCGATGGCCGGCTACCACCACGCCCAGAACAACCCCCGGGCCGTCGCATACGGCAAGCCGCTCGACCATGAGCTCTACGCAAGCAGCCGACTGATCTCCGAGCCGCTGCACCTCTATGACTGCTCACGCGAAAACGACGGTGCTGCAGCCATTCTCGTCGCCGCGACCGGCCGTCACGACGAGTACGCCGGCGCCCCCGCCGTCATCCTGTCCGGGGTGCAGGGGGCGGCGGCGGGATGGAACGAGTCGGCCGAGAACGAGGAGCGCTACACCTCGGCGGGCTTCCATCCGGCAATGGTGCGGCGGCTGTGGGACGGCGCGGGTATCAGCGCCGCCGATGTCGACGTCGCGCAGGTCTACGAGAACTTCACCGGCCCGGCGGTGGCCGCGATGATCGACCACGGGCTTTGTCCGTCCGGTCCCGAGGCCGGCGAGTTCATGACGGTGGACAACCTGACGGTGCCCGCGGGCGCGCTGCCGATCAACACCGCGGGCGGCAACATCGCCGAGGGCTTCGTCCACGGCATCGGCCTCGTGCTGGAGGCGGTCCGGCAGATCCGTGGCGGCTCGCCGAACCCCGTTGCCGATGCCGACATCTCGCTGCTGATCGGTGGCCCCATGGCACCCATGGTGAGCTCGACGGTGTTTGGATCGCTACAGACGGTGTGAACCCGGTGCACCACCGCCGGGATCGTGAAGGAGGGACATGGCCGCGACCGTGGGGTCCGCGCTGAACTGGTGGGCTAAGACCAAAGGCGACGACGTCGCGATCCGCGTCGGCCCCGAGAAACTGACGTACCGGCAACTGCACGACTGGTCCGGCCGGCTGGCACGCACGCTGGTCGACGCCGGCGTCGCGCCCGGAGACCGGGTGGGCCTGCTGGCACCCAACGTGCTGCAGTGGCCGGTGGTCGCGCTCGCCATCATCAAGTCCGGAGCAGTGCTGGTGCCCTTCAATGCGCGGCTCAAGCCCGCCGAGATCCGCAAGGTGGCCGACGACGCCGGCTTGAGCATGTTGATCTCCGCACCCGAGACGCTCGCCGCCGCCGAGGAGGCGCTGAAGGGCGACGGTGGTTTCGCCGTGCTCTGTTTCGACATCGTCGACGCGCTGTGCGACGGCGACCAGGACGACTTCCGGGTCGAGCGCGCACTCGACGACCCGATCGCGGTGATCTTCACCAGCGGCTCGACCGGGCTGTCCAAGGGTGTCATCCTCACGAACCAGACGTTGCTCAGCATTGTGCTGGAGAACACGCTGACCGAGGAGGGCTTCCGCCCCGGCACCGTGAGCCTGCTCGTGCTGCCGCTCGCGTTCACCCCAGGCCTGGTATACGGGCTGCTGCTGACCACCGTGCTGGGTGGCAGCCTGATCGTCGAGCCCGAACTCAACCCTTCGCGCGCGGTGCGACTCATCGAGGAGCACAAGGTGCGGACCCTGTTCGGCGTGCCGGTGATCTTCGAAAGTCTCTCGCGGGCAACCGAATTCGACGCAGCCGACCTTTCCAGCCTGCAGACCGCCATCGTCGGGGGCGCTGCGGTGCCACCGGACCTGCTGCGGCGATGGGCGGCGAAGGGCGTGCTGCTGCGCCAGATCTACGGCATGACCGAATCGGGCGGGGTTGCCACCGCGACCCTGAAAACGGAAGCGCTCCAGCATCCGGACTCGTGTGGCAGCGGGTCGATCTTCACAGAGGTCCGGGTCATGAACTCCGACGGCTCGTTCGCCGAACCCGGCGAGCAGGGTGAGATCGTGGTGCGCGGCCCCGGCGTGACACCCGGCTACTGGAACGACCCGGTGTCCACCGCGGCGGCGATCCGGGACGGCTGGCTACACAGCGGTGACGCCGGCGTCAGCGATGCCGAGGGCCGGATCACCTTCGTGGACCGGATGAAGGACCTGATCATCTCGGGCGGGATCAACATCTCGCCGGTCGAGCTCGAGGCCGCGATCGCGACGCTCGACGGTGTCGCCGAAGTCGCGGTCATCCCCGCGCCCGATCCCCGGTTCGGGGAGACTCCGGCGGCGATCATCTCCGTCGCCAAAGGACACCACCTGGACGAGACCGCCGTGATCGCGCACTGCGAGCGGGTCCTCTCGGATTACAAGGTGCCACGCTACGTGGTCTTGAACTCGGATCCGTTGCCGCGGTTGCCGAGTGGAAAGATCGCGAAACGCGAGATCCGCGATGCGTATCGGGACATCGCGGACAAGTTCAGCAGGGTCCGCTGAGCGGACGATTGGGCAGGGGTCCGCTGAGCGGACGATTGGGCAGGGGTCCGCTGAGCGGACGATTCGCTCAGGCGGGGCCCGCCCGGTAGATCGACTTGGTGCGGTGATAGGCCGCCAGGCCTTCGGGACCGAGTTCGCGGCCCAACCCGCTCGCCTTGACGCCGCCGAACGGTGACTGGATGTCGAGCTGGTAGTCGTTGACCCCGATCGAACCCGTGTCGATGGCACGTGCGATGTCGGTGGCGCGCGCGGTGTCTTGCGACCACACGGTCCCGGCGAGCCCGAACTCGCTGTCGTTGGCGATGCGCACCGCCTCGGCGTCGTCGGTGTAGGGGGTGATCGTCAGGACCGGGCCGAAAATCTCCTCCTGCGCGATCCGGTCGGCGTTGTCGACATCGGCGAACACGGTCGGCGAGACGTACCAGCCCTTCGGCTGGTCCTGCGGAACGTCGCCGCCGGCAACGAGTTTGGCGCCGCTGTCGATGCCGAGCTGGATGTACTCCAGCACCCGCTCCCGCTGTCGCTGGCTGACCAGCGGACCGATCTCGGTGCTCTCCTGCAGCGGGTCACCGACGACCAGGTCGCTCGCCAGCTGCGCGATCGCCTCGACGAACTCGGCGTAGCGGGAATCGGGTACCAGGATGCGCGAACTCAGGTGACAGGTCTGCCCGTTGTTGACGAATGAGGCCGTGCGCAGTCCGTTGACCGTGGCCGTCAGGTCGGCGTCGTCGAGGATGATCGCGGCGGACTTGCCGCCGAGCTCCAGCGTGACCGGACGGATCAGCCGGCCGCATTCGGCTGCGATGGCTCGGCCGGCTGCGGTGGAGCCGGTGAAGGCGATCTTGTCGACATCGGGGTGCGAGACCAGCCGGCTGCCGGCGGCGGCGTCGCCGGGCACGATGTTGAGCACGCCCGGCGGTATGCCTACTTCATCGGCGGCCTCGGCGAAAACCATTGCGTCGAGAGCGGTTTCGGGGGCAGCCTTGAGGACGACCGAGCAGCCCGCGGCCAGCGCCGGTGCGATCTTCATGACGGCCAACGCCTGTGGATAGTTCCACGGGGTGATCGCACCGACGACGCCGACCGGTTCCCGCCGCACGATGGTGTGGCCGATCAGCGCGGGGCGGACGTCCTCGGCCTCCCACGCGCCGATCATCTTCGCGTAATACCCGGCGAGCACGGAGGGAAATGCGCCGTTGACGCTGCGCGACAGGGTGATCGGCATGCCGTTCTCGCGGGAGACGAGCACCGAGGTGTGCTCGGCCCGCGACCGAAGCGCCTTGCCGAACCGCCTCAGGACGTCCGCGCGGTCGCGCGGATCCGACGCACGCCAAGCCTGGGCTGCGGTCCCGTTGGCGGCGGCGACGGCGTCGTCGACGTCGGCTTCCGTGGCGCAGGGCCCGTCGGCCAGCAGCGCGCCGGTAGCCGCCTCGATTATCGGTATCGTCTTGGCGGCCGGGCGAAACCGGCCGTCGATGAACAAGCTCGGGGCTTCGGGGTGCGACGTCATCCGGGATGCTCCTTCGAGGTGGGGAATCGGCAGTGCGGCAAGGGTCGGCGCTGTGCTCAGCCGGCCTCGGACGAAAGAAACGCCGGCAGCACGAACGTGCGCAGCATGTCGCGGTGATCGGGGTCTTTCGAACGGGCGAAATCCAGCCGTCCCACCATCATGTACTGCACCAGCGCGAGCCACTCCGCGACGGCCCCCAGATCGAAGTCGGCGCGGATCTCACCGCGTTCCATCGCGCGGCGAAAGATCGGCTCCCACATCTCCGCCGTGAGGTTCGTGGCCAGGTTCGTTCCGCCGACGATGGGGGTGGTCATGCCCATGTGCTCCGGGCTGACCAGGATGCGCACGATCGGGTCCTTCCGGCCGCGATCCACGAGGTAGACCAGGCCCTCCACCAACTGCTCGGCGAACGTGTCATGGCTCAAGATGAATTTTCGTGCCCGCTCGAAGAGCATGCGTGCGCGTCGCTCGATGAGGGCAGCGACCAGCGCGTCCCGATCGCCGAAGTAGCGATAGACCGTCGGCCGCGATACACCGGCCTCTTTGCCGATGTCGTCCATCGTGGTCTTGGGGATGCCGTAGCGCAAAATGACCGCTTCCGCGGCGGCCAGAATCTGCTCGCGCGCCTCGTCGACGTCCTTGCTGAGACCGGAGCCGTCTCTGCGTCGAGGCATTCGCCTCCCTTGATCACCGAGCCAATGCTGACATCATACGTCATTTGTCAGTTGTAAACGAAGGATGCGCTCAGTCCTCTTCGAGGATCAGCGCCAGTTCCGGGCATGCCGCGACGCCTGCGCGGGTGACCTCTTCGTCGCCGGGCGCGACCTCGCGCGATTCCAGGATGGAGTAACCGTCGTCGTCGATCGGAAAGAGGTCGGCATCGACGGCGAAGCACTGCGCGTGCCCAGCGCACTTGGAGCGGTCAAGGCGAACTCTCATGTGGCACTTCTCCTCGAGGGCCTGCGACGACACCTAAAACTATAGGCGTTAGGTTGAAGGCGAGTCCATAGCGGTGTCACATTGCGTTTCGGCGCCGACAAAACTTACGATGTTAGGTAAATCGCCTCCGATCATCCGAGGGAGTCACACGATGTCAGGTCCGGCTGCAGTGACGGGACGACCGGACGGACGTTCCGGGCGGCCGGTGCTCTCCGTCAGGTGTCCGGTGGACGGACGTGAAGTCGGGGAGGTGCCGGCTCTCAGCGCCGACGAGATCGCCACGGTCTGCGACGATTTGCGTCGCGCTCAGCCGCAGTGGGAGGCATTGGGGCCACGGGGGCGCAGCGACCACCTGCTGCGCTGGCTGGATTGGCTGCTCGACAACGAGCGACGTCTGCTCGAACTGGTGCAGCAGGAGACCGGAAAGTCGTGGGCCGACGCGTCTCTCGAGATGTCGGTCGCCCTGGACGTCATCAACTATTTCACCGCCAACGCCGAGCGCTTCCTCGCCGACCGCAAGGTCAAGCCCGCCGGTGTGGCGAACGCGGTCCGCCGGTTGCGCGTGCAGGTCCGCCCGCACCAACTCGTCGGCCTCATCACGCCGTGGAACGGCCCGTTGGCCGGCCCGATGATGGACGCGGTGGGGGCGTTGGTCGCCGGTGCGGCCGTGGTCTCCAAGCCCTCTGAGGTGACGCCGCTGACCTGGACCGAGGTCGTGCGTGGCTGGCGGGAGGACATCGGCGCGCCCCCGGTCCTTGCGGCGGTGAACGGCGACCAGGAGGCCGGCGCCGCCGTGGTGGACCAGGTGGACATGGTGATGTTCACCGGCTCGGTGCGCACCGGCCGGGCCATCGCGGTGCGCTGCGCCGAGCGCCTGATCCCGTGCAGCCTCGAGTTGGGCGGCAAGGACGCGATGATCGTGCTGGCCGACGCGGACCTCGACAGGGCCGCCGGCGCCGCGGTGTGGGGCGGGATGACGAACGCGGGGCAGGCATGCGTGGGAGTCGAGCGAGTGTACGTCGAGGCGCCGGTCTATGACGACTTCGTCGCGCTGGTGACCTCGCGGGTCGCCGCGCTGCGCCAGGGCATGGACGCACCGGGAAGCTTCGCCACCGATATCGGGGCGATGGTCACCCCCGCCCAGACCGACATCGTCGAAGAGCATGTGAAAGATGCCGTCGCCAAGGGAGCCCGGGTCCTCACCGGCGGGCAGCGCAGGCCGGGCAACGGCTTCGCGCCGACGGTGCTGGTCGACGTCGATCACTCGATGCGGTGCATGCGCGAAGAGACCTTCGGCCCGACGCTGGCGATCATGCGCGTGGCCGACGAGAACGAAGCCGTCGCGCTGGCCAACGACTCCGACTACGGTCTCAGCTCCAGCTTGTGGACGCGGAATCGTCGCAAGGCCGAACAGCTTTCGCGACGCATCGAGGCCGGATCGGTGTCGGTCAACAATGCGCTGGTGGCAACATTCCAGATGCCGATTCCGATGGGCGGCTGGAAGAACTCCGGGCTCGGCACGCGGTTCGGCGGGGCTGCGGGCGTCCTGAAGTACTGTCGTCAGCAGTCCGTGGTCGAAGAGCGGTTCGCTCTGAAGTCCGAGCCGCTGTGGTACCCGGTGGCGCCTTGGCGGTCCCGGCTGATGGGGCGGGCGGTACGCCTCCTCGGCGCCCATGACTGGCGGCGCCGACTGGGCCGGACCCCGCGCAACTGAGCTGCGTGAGCTACATGGAATCATCGCTTACCAGGTCGAACGACTCGACGAAACGCACGGTCGAGACCCGTTTTTCGCGCCCCGCGCTACCTATACTGGCTAGCCGAGACACCCGGCGGTGCGCCGCCCCGAGGTTTAGGAACTCACTGACATGGCCCGGCCGTCAAAGCCCTTGATCAGCCGCACGGCCGCCGTCGAGGCGTCGATCGAGATCATCGACGAAGAGGGACTCGACGCGTTCAGCCTGCCCCGACTCGCGCAGCATCTGGGTGTGCGGGCGCCCTCGCTCTACCACCACTTCGGAAGCAAGGACGACATCCTCATCGCGGTGGCGCGCCACATCGCCGGCAAGTCGGTGATCCGGCCGCGGCGCCCGCCGGGTCCGGACTGGCCGGAGTACTTCGTCAGCCTCGGGCTGAATTTTCGGCAATCGGTGCTGCGCCACCGCAACGCGGCGCCGGTCCTCATCAAGCACCTGCCCCGGGAACTGCTCGTGCCCGGATTCGAGGATGCGGCACGTTACCTCCACGACTCCGGCGTGCCGGTGCACCTGCACGTGCAGATCCTCGACGGGGTCGAAACGCTCTGCGTGGGTGCGGTGTTGAGCGAGGCGGTACGCAAGCCCCGCACGCGCGGTGCCCTCTTCCCCGCGGTGAGCCCCGAGGAGCATCCGAACCTCACCGCAGCACTCGAGGCCAATGAGTTCACGGTGAAGGAGCTGTTCGCGAACAGGATCCGCAGTTTCCTCTACGGCCTGATCTTCAGCGACGAGTACGCGCGCGGCGCCGAGAAGCCGTCGGCCTGACATCGCCGTGAGTGCGCAGCGGCCCAGCTGCGCCCGAATGCGAATGGGTCCACAACTCGGGCTTGGCAACTAAACCTATTGCTAGTAGATTGTCACCCCGGCGGAGAATACCGCATGTCATTAGGTTTAGGTTGTGATCGCCGCATGTCAGGATGGGTTTCCTATGAGTTCACTTGCTCGGTGGCGAGAGTGCGTCGGACACCGGGATGAGTAGCCTGAGTGCCCGGCTGGACAAGCTCAGTACGACGAGAGCGGGCAAGCCGCTGGGGGCCGTCGGCGGCTTCTTCGCCATGGCGCTCGACGTGCTGGTGTCGATTCCGCGCCGTCCCTTCGCTTGGCGCGAGTTCATCCTTCAGTCCTGGTTCGTCGCTCGGGTATCGCTGTTCCCCACGTTGATGTTGGCGATACCGTTCACCGTCCTGCTGGTGTTCACGTTCAACATCCTGCTGGTCGAGTTCGGCGCCGCCGACTACTCGGGGACCGGAGCGGCATACGGCACGGTGACGCAGATCGGCCCGGTCGTCACGGTGCTGGTCGTCTCCGGAGCGGGCGCCACGGCGATGTGTGCTGATCTGGGGGCGCGGACCATTCGCGAGGAACTCGACGCGTTGAAGGTGATGGGCGTCAACCCGATCCAGGCGCTGGTCGTGCCGCGCGTACTCGCGGCCACGGTGGTGGCGACCCTGCTGTCGTCGGTGGTGATCCTCGTCGGCCTCGTCGGCAGCTTCGCGTTCTCGGTCTTCGTTCAGCACGTCACGCCGGGTTCGTTCGTCGGAGGTCTGACGGTGATCACGAAGGCGCCCGATGTCGTTGTGGCGCTGATCAAGTCGAGCCTGTTCGGGCTGGCGGCCGGACTGATCGCCTGCTACAAAGGCGTCTCCGTGGGCGGCGGGCCCGCGGGCGTCGGCAACGCCGTCAACGAAACGGTCGTGTTCACCTTCGTGGCGCTGTTCGCGATCAACATCGTCGCGACCGCCGTCGGTGTGAAGGTGACGTTGTGACCGCCGCGGTCCCCAGCACGCGGATGCCGCGACTGCACCGGCTCACCCACGACCTCACGGCCGGGCTCACCCGCGTCGGCAGGCAGGCGCAGTTCTACTTCGAGACCTTGGTGTCCACCAGGGACGCGATCGTGCACTACAAGGGCGAGACGGTGCGGCTGATCGCCCAGATGAGCTTGGGCACAGGCGCGTTGGCGGTGATCGGCGGAACGGTTGTCATCGTCGGATTTCTGACCTTGTCCACCGGGGCGCTGGTCGCCGTCCAGGGCTACAACCAGTTCGCCAACGTGGGAGTCGAAGCGCTGACGGGATTCGCCTCGGCCTTCTTCAACGTCCGTCTGATCGCCCCCGTGATCGCCGGGATCGCGCTGGCCGCCACCATCGGCGCGGGGGCGACCGCGCAGTTGGGCGCGATGCGGATCAACGAGGAGATCGACGCGCTCGAGGTGATCGGCGTGCGGGCGGTCGCCTACCTGGCGTCGAATCGCCTGATCGCGGGCGTGGTCGTCGTGATGCCGCTGTACTGCGTCGCGATGACGACGGCGTTTCTGGCGGCCCGATTCGGCACGACCGTCGTCTACGGGCAGTCCTCCGGCGTGTACGACCACTACTTCAACACCTTCTTGAACCCGACCGACATCATCTGGTCCTTCTTTCAGGCGGTGCTGATGGCCGTCGTGATCATGCTGGTGCACACCTACTACGGGTTCACCGCATCCGGTGGTCCGGCCGGGGTGGGGGAGGCCGTCGGACGGGCGGTCCGCACGTCCATGATCGCCGCGGTCTTCGTCGTGCTGTTCGTCTCGCTGGCCATCTACGGTCAGTCCGGCAATTTCCACTTGGCGGGATAGCGCGATGACACTCGCGGAACGGGCACAGCGCATCCACCCGGTCTGGTGGGCGATCGCGATGTTCGGCGCCATCATCGGCTTGATGACTCTGTGCATGGCGTTGTTCGCAGGAACTTTCAACCGCTACCTGGCCGTCACGCTCGTCTCCGAACGCACCGGTTTGGTGATGGAATCGGGCGCCAAGGTCAAGCTGCGCGGCGTCGAGGTGGGGCGCGTCGCCGGAGTCGAAGGCGGCGGTCAGCCCACCAGCCTCCAGCTCGAGATCTTCCCACGGCAAGTCGACCGCATTCCCGCGAACGTCGAAGCAGAAATCAAGTCCACCACCGCATTCGGTGCCAAGTACGTCGAGCTGATCTATCCCGAGGACCCGAGCCCACAGCGGTTGACGGCCGGTGAGGTGCTGCGGTCACGCAACGTCACCACCGAGGTCAACACCGTATTCGACAACCTCGTCGGACTCCTCGACCAAATCGACGTGGCGAAGCTGAACTCCGTTCTGAGCACGGTTGCCGACAGCGTGCGCGGTCAAGGCGAACGCATCGGGCGGGCCACCACCGACGCGTATCAGGTGCTGCAGGCGGTCAATCCGCGGATGGACACCGTCGCCGCCGACTGGCGCTCGTTCGGGGCCTTCAGCGACGCCTACGCTTCCGCCGCGGCGAACATCCTGTCGTCGATCGACGCGGCGTCCACTACGGCGGACACAATCACCGCTCACGCCGCACATCTGGATGCGTTGCTGTTGAGCACCGCCGGCTTCGCGAACCGGGGAACCGAGCTGCTGGCACCCCACAAGGACAGCATCGTCGACGGCATCAACGTGCTTGAGCCGACGACCAACCTGCTGCTCAAGTACAACCCGGAATACACCTGCACGATCCAGGGCGCGAAGGTCTTTCTGGACAAGGCCGGCAACGAGTGGTTCGGCGGCGACGGCCGGACGGTGTTCCTCGATGCGGGTATCTCGTTCGGCGACGATCTGTACCGGTATCCGGAGAACCTGCCGATCGTGGCCGCCAAGGGCGGACCCGGTGGTAAGCCCGGCTGCGGGTCGCTGCCCGATGCCGCCAAGAACTTCCCGGTACGCCAACTGGTGACCAACACCGGTTTCGGCACCGGCTTGGACTGGCGGCCGAATCCCGGGATCGGACGCACCTGCGCGGCCGATTACTTCCCCGTCACCCGCGCCGTCCCCGAACCGCCGCACGTCGGCGAGTGCCTGCCCGGCCCGGCACCCGGCCCGCCGCCCCCTTACCCGGGTGGGCCGCCCTACGGCGCACCCTGGTACGCCGCTGACGGCACGCCGCTGTATCCCGGGCTGCCCGTGGATCCCGCACCCGTCCCGCCGCCTGCGCCGTGAGCCCCGAAAGCCCCCGAAAGCTTAGGAAGCCGAACCCGTGAACACCAGCCTGCGACGCGCTGCGATCGGATTCACCGTCTTCGTGGTCGTGTGCCTGCTCGGCACCGCGGGGCTGCTCGCGATCTTCTCGCAGTTCCGGTTCTCCAGCGAGCGGCTCTACCGCGCCGAGTTCACCGATGTCAGCGGGTTGAAGTCCGGCGACTTCGTCCGCATCGCCGGCGTGGAGGTCGGCAAGGTGAAGGGCATCTCGATCAACGAGAATTCCCAAGCCGTGGTGGAGTTCTCGACGGACCCCACCGTGGAGCTCACCGACGCGTCGAAGGCCGCGATCCGGTGGGAGAACCCCATCGGTGACCGGTACCTGGCCCTGCTGGAGGGCACCGGCGCAACCAGGCCCCTTCCCCCTCGCGGCACGATCACGGCGAACCTGACCGAACCGGCGCTCGACCTCGACACCCTCCTCGGAGGCTTCCGCCCGCTGTTCCGCGCGCTCGACCCAGAGCAGGTGAACATGCTGTCGGCCCAGTTGATTTCGGTGTTCCAAGGCGAAGGCGCCACGGTCAGCGCATTCCTGAGCCAGGCCGCGCAGATCACCAGCACGCTCGCCGACCGCGACGAGCTCATCGGGCAGGTGATCATCAACCTCAACGCCGTGACGGGCTCGTTCGCCGGTGAGAGCGAGCAGTTCGCCAAGGCCGTCGACAAGCTGTCCGAACTCACGAAGGGGCTGGCGGATCGCAAGACCGAGATCGCCAACTCCGTCGCCTACACCAATGCCGCGTCGGCGACGCTCGCCGACCTGCTCGTGCGCTCCCGGCCCGCGGCCAACGAGACCGTGGCGCAAACCGATCGCGTCGCTGCCATCGTCGCGGCCGACCACGAATGGTTCGACGAGTACCTCGAGACGCTGCCGGAGTCCTACAAGGTGCTCAGCCGGCTGGGCATCATGGGCGACTTCTTCACGTTCTACCTCTGCGACCTGGTGCTCAAGGTCAACGGGAAGGGCGGTCAACCGGTGTACATCAAGTTGGCCGGGCAGAGCACGGGACGGTGTGCGCCGAAATGAGATCCTTCCAGGAACGCAACCCGGTGATCATCGGCATCATCGGAATCGCCGTCACGATCGCGATCGTCGCGCTGGCGCTGCAGTACGACAAACTCCCCTTCCTCAACAGCACCGACAAGTACTCCGCCTACTTCGTCGAGTCCGGTGGCCTGAAAGCGGGTGCGCCCGTACAGGTTGCGGGATACCGCATCGGCGAGGTGTCGTCGGTGGACCTCGAAGGTGCACAGGTTCTGGTGAAATTCAAGGTCGATTCGGGCGTGCGGCTCGGCGAGCAGACAGAGGCGAAGATCCGAACCAAGAGCCTGCTGGGCGCCAAGGTGCTCGAGATCACCCCGCGAGGTGAGGGACGGCTCAGCCGCGCCATCCCGGCCGAGCGCACCCAGTCGCCCTACCAGCTGCCCGATGCCCTGGGTGATCTGACCGCCACGATCGAAAGCCTCGACACCACAGGAGTTTCGGAGTCGCTGGCCACTCTGGCCGAAACGTTCAAGGACACGCCGCCGGACGTCCGCAACGCCGTAGAGGGTGTCGGCCGGTTCTCCCAGACGCTGGCCGAGCGGGATACGGCGCTGCGCAGCCTGCTCGCCAACGCCAACCAGGCGAGTGCGGTGCTGTCAGAGCGCGCCGACCAGGTCGGCCAGCTGGTCGCCAACAGCAACGCGCTTCTCGCCGAGTTGCTGGCACAACGCGATGCCCTGGGGCAGCTTTCGGGCAATCTGTCCGCCCTCGCCCAGCAGCTGTCGGGCTTCATCGCCGACAACAAGGCCCGGTTGCGTCCCGCGTTGGACAAGCTCAACGGGGCGTTGGCCATCGTCGATGCGCGGAAAGCCGGTCTGCAGCAGGCGATCAAATACCTGAACCAGTACGCGATGTCGTTGGGAGAGTCGGTGGCCTCGGGACCGTTCTTCAAGGCCTACATCGCCAACCTGCTGCCGGGACAGTTCATTCAGCCGTTCGTCGACGCGGCGTTCTCCGACCTCGGGCTCGATCCCAACGTGCTGTTGCCCTCCGAACGCACGGATCCGCAGGTCGGTCAGCGGGCCACCCCGCCGCTGCCGGTGCCGTACCCCCGCACGGGCCAAGGTGGCGAACCACGCCTGACCGTGCCCGACGCGATCACCGGCAATCCCGGCGACCAGGGCTGCGGCCCGCCCGACCTGCCGTTGCCGGGACCCGGCTGTTATCCGCACCGCGAGCCACCGCAGGCACCCCCGCCGGGAGGACCGCCGCCCGGCCCGCCGAGTGAGGGAGGCCAGCGATGACGTCGCGCCGCTTACGCATCGGCCTCGCCGTGACGCTGGCGCTGCTACTCGCCGCGAGCAGCGCGGTGATCTGGCGAACGGTGGCTGCCGCCAACCGAATTCATCTGACCGCCTACTTCGAGAACAGCAACGGGCTCTACGTCAACGACGAAGTGCGCATCCTCGGTGTGCCGGTGGGGCGGATAACGAGTATCGAACCGCAGGTGCAGCGCGTGAAGATCACGTTCTGGGTCGACGGGAAATACTCGGTGCCCGCCGACGCGAGGGCCGCGATCGTCTCTCCGCAACTCGTCACCGCCCGCGCGATCCAACTCACGCCCGCATACACGGGTGGGGAGAAGCTGGCCGACGGTGCGGTCATCGGCGAGGACCGCACCGCCGTCCCCCTCGAGTGGGACGACCTGCGGTTGCAACTGGAGAAGCTCACCGAAGCGCTGGCGCCGACGCAGCCCGGCGGCGTGAGCACCCTCGGCGCGTTCGTCGACACCGCCGCGAACAACCTGCGCGGTGAGGGCGTGAACATCCACGACACCGTGGTGAAACTCGCACGGGCACTGTCGATTCTCGGCGATCACAGCGCCGACACGTTCGCGACCGTGAAGAACCTGTCGGTGGTGGTTTCCGCGCTGCACGACAGCTCGGCGCTGCTGCGTCAGCTCAACGGGAACCTCGCCGCAGCGACCGGGGCGTTGAACAGCGCTCCCGACGGTGTCGGCGACGCGATCGCCGACCTCAACCACGTGGTCACCGAGGCCACCGCGTTCCTCTCGGAGAACCAGGACGCGATCGGCACCGCCGCCGACAAGCTCGCGTCGATCACCAGCGCGGTCCACGACAGCATCGACGACGTCGAGCAATCGCTGCACCTGTTCCCGAACACCCTGCAGAACTTCATCAACATCTACCAACCCACGCAGCAGGGCATCACCGGAGCCCTCACACTGCAGAACTTCGCGAACCCGATCTCGTTCTTGTGCGGCGGTATCCAAGCCGCGTCGCGGAAGAACAACGAGGAGTCCGCGAAGCTGTGCGTGCAGTACCTGGCTCCGATCATCAAGAACCGCCAGTACAACTTCCTGCCGCTCGGCGCCAACTACGTCGTCGGTCAGTCGGCCCGACCGAACGAGCTCACCTACTCCGAAGACTGGCTGCGCCCCGATTACCGACCGTCGCCCCCGCCACCGGCGCAGACGCATGGCCCAGCGCTTCCGGCGGAAGTGCCTGCGACACCGACCGATCCGAGCGCCGGGCTCGAGGGCATAATGGTCCCCGGAGGCCAGCCGTGAGCCGACGAAACCTGCTGCGCCGCTCCGTGTCCGGTGTGCTGGCGGCGATGGCCGCGATGGTGCTCAGCGGTTGTGAGTGGCACGGTCTGAACTCGCTGTCACTGCCCGGCACCGAGGGCGGTGGCCCGGGCTCCTTCGTCGTGCAGGCGCAGCTGCCCGACGTCGGCTACATCCAGCAGAACTCGCGCGTGCGGGTGGGCGACGCCAACGTCGGTACGATCACCAAGATCGAGCGCCAGGGTTGGCACGCGCTGGTGACGATGACCCTCAATCCGGATGTCGACTTGCCCGCCAACGCCACGGCCAAGGTCGGGCAGACGAGCCTGCTGGGTTCGCTGCACATCGAACTGGCTCCTCCGGTCGGGGTTCCGCCGGAGGGCAAGCTGCGCAACGGATCTTTGATCCCGCTGCGGAATGCGGGCGCCTACCCGGGCACCGACCAGACCCTGGCGGCGCTGTCGCTCCTGCTCAACGGCGGCGGAATCGGTCAGGTGCAGGACATCACCGCGGCCTTCGCGACCGCTTTTCACCAGCGCGAAGCCGACCTGCGCGGGCTGATCGAACAGATCGACCAGTTCACCGCCCGGCTCAACACCCAGACCGGTGACATCATCTCCGCCACCGAGAGCTTCAACGGGCTGGTGAGCCAAGTCGCCGACCAGAAGCCGGTGTTGGACAAGGCGATCCACAGCATCCCCGACGCGCTGGAGGTGCTCGCCGACCGCCGAGATCAACTCGCCGACGCGGTCACCGCGCTCGGACGCTTCAGCGCGCTGGCCACCGACACCGTCAACCAGAGCAAGGACAATCTGGTCAAGGAACTCGAAGCGGTGGCACCGGTGCTGCAGTCGCTGGCCGACGCAGGCCCCGACCTGACCCGCTCGCTGGACTTCCTGGGCACCTTCCCGTGGCCGAAAGGGCCGCTGGCCAACTGGATTCGCGGCGACTACGCGAACATCACCGCGATCGTCGACCTGACGCTCAGCCGCATCGACAACAACCTGTTCACCGGCACGCGGTGGGAGGGCGATCTGACCGAGCTGGAGATGCAGTGGGGCCGCACGATCGGCCAACTACCGAGCCCCTACACGGCGGCGAATCCGCTGGTCGTTCCCTACCGTCTCGACCAGGGGCCGTGACATGCGCCTGACGAGGCACGTGAAGACGCAGCTGTCGATCTTCACCATCGTCGCGGTGATCGCGAGCGTGGTGATGATCTTCGGCTACATCAAGCTGCCCGCCATGATCGGGCTCGGCCGCTACACCGTCACGGTGCAACTGCCGGAGGCGGCCGGGCTCTACGAGACCGCGAACGTCACCTACCGCGGCACCGAGGTCGGCCGGGTCACCGCGGTGAACATCACCGAAACCGGGGTGGACGCGGTGCTTTCGCTGCGCTCGGATGTTGCGATCCCGTCCGACCTGGAAGCGAGGGTGCACAGCACGTCGGCGATCGGCGAACAGTACGTCGCGCTGCTGCCGCGCAGCGACCACGAACGGCCGCTGCGCGACGGCGACGTCATCGGGATCGAAGACACGTCGACCCCGCCCGACATCGGCGCGCTGCTCGATGCGGCCAACCGCGGACTGCGGGCCATTCCGCGCGACGACGTCAAGACCGTGGTCGACGAAAGCTACGCCGCCGTCGGCGGATTGGGGCCCGAACTCTCCCGGATCGTGCAGGGGTCCACCCAGCTGGCCATGGACGCCCGCGCGAACCTGGAACCGATGGTGTCGCTGATCGACCAGGCGCAACCGGTGCTGGACTCGCAGGCCGACACCGCCGACGCCATCAAGGCGTGGGCGGCCAATGCCGCCGACCTCACCCGGCAGCTCAAGACCCACGACAGCGCCGTCGCCGGCCTGATCGAACACGGCGGTGCGGCCGCCGACCAGGCCCGCCAACTGATGGAACGGCTGAACCCGACCGTGCCCGTGCTGATGAACAACCTGCTGGGCATCGGCGAACTCGCCCTCACCTACCATCCGGGCATCGAACAGCTGCTGGTGCTGCTGCCCATGGGCGTCGCGGTCATGCAGGCCGGCACCGTCGCCAACCAGAACACCCCGAACCCCGGACTGGTCCTGTCGTTCAACCTGAACCTCAACCTGCCCCCGCCCTGCACCACGGGATACATACCCGCGCAGCAACAGCGGATCCCGACGCTGACCGACACCCCGGATCGGCCGGTCGACGATCTCTACTGCCGGATACCTCAGAACTCGTGGAATGCCGTGCGCGGCGCCAGGAATCTACCCTGCATGATGAAGCCGGGGAAGCGCGCGCCCACCGCGAAGATGTGTCGGAGCGGCGAGGAGTATGTGCCGCTCAACGACGGGTTCAACTGGAAGGGCGATCCGAACGCGACCCTGTCCGGGCAGGACATCCCGCAGGCGCCGCCGGAGGTGCCGCCGGTCGCGACCGCGTTCTACGACCCCACCACCGGCAGCTACCGGGCGCCGGACGGCAACGTCTACACACAGCAGGACCTGGCCCCGGCCAACGGGGAACGCACGTGGCAGAGCATGCTGGTGCCGCCGAACTAACCCCATTGGGCCGCATGTGCACTCGACCTAGAATGGCGCGATGATGGAGTTACACGTCGAACGCACCATCGCGGCGCCGCCCGAGCGCGTATTCGACTGGCTGGCCGACCCGAAGAGCCTGAAGGCGGCGCCCCCCGTCTTCGGCGCCAAGCTGGCGGACGGGTCGTCGGAGCCGAGAAAAGGCGCGGTGCGTGTCGTGACCGGTGCGGGCATCTGGTTCGAAGAGGAGTACACGGCGTTCGACCCGCCGCGCAGCTACTCCTACCGGATTCTGCGGTCGGTTCCGGGTTTCGTCCACGAAGGCGGCACGCTGACGTTCAGCCCCGTCGACGCAGGTGCCGGCACACACGTCGACTGGGTGACCAGATACACCCATCCGCTCTGGTCGGGCGGGAAGGCCTTCGAGCCGGTGAGCTCGCGCCTGCTCCGCTGGAGCTTTCGCGCCGTCCTCGACGGCTGCGCCAAGGCGTTGGAGACGTCCTAGCCGAAGTGCACCCCCTGCGCCAGCGGGAGGTCGCTCGAGTAGTTGATGGTGTTGGTGGCCCGGCGCATGTACGCCTTCCACGCGTCCGATCCGGACTCCCTGCCGCCACCGGTGTGCTTCTCACCGCCGAACGCGCCGCCGATCTCGGCGCCGGAGGTGCCGATGTTGACGTTGGCGATGCCGCAGTCGGAACCGTCGGCGGCCAGGAACCGCTCGGCCTCCCGGAGGTCGGTGGTGAAGATCGATGACGAAAGGCCCTGCGGTACAGCGTTGTTCAGCGCGATCGCCTCGTCGAGCTCGTCGTAGGTGAGCACGTAGAGGATCGGCGCGAACGTCTCCGTGTGTACCAACTCGGTCTGCGCGGGCATCCGCACCAGCGCCGGGGAGACGTAGTACGAGCCCTCGCCGAAGTCGTGGCGCCGTCCGCCGAAGACCTCGCCGCCGTCGCTGCGCGCCTGCTCCAACGCGCGGACCATGTCGCGGTAGGCGGTTTCGTGAATCAACGGGCCGACGAGCGTGCCGTCGGCGGCCGGGTCACCGACCGGCAGCTGCCGAAAGGCCGAAGCGATCCGGTCGGCGAGCTCGTCGGCGATCGAAGAGTGCACGATCAGACGCCGGAGCGTGGTGCACCGTTGACCGGCGGTGCCCGCGGCCGAGAACACGATCGCGCGCACCGCGAGCTCGAGGTCGGCCGACGGCGTCACGATCGCGGCATTGTTTCCGCCGAGTTCCAGCAGCGCCTTGCCGAACCGCTGCGCCACCCGTGGGCCGACCTGTCGGCCCATCCGCACCGAACCGGTGGCCGACAACAGCGCCACCCGCGGATCGTCGACCAGCCGCTCGCCGATCTCCCGCCCGCCGACTATCAGCCGGCTCACCCCCTGGGGAGCGCCCACGTCGGCGGCCGCCCGTTCCAGCAGCGCCTGGCAGCCGACCGCGGTCAGCGGGGTCAGCTCGGAGGGCTTCCAGACCAGGGTGTCCCCACACACCAGCGCGATCGCGGCGTTCCACGACCACACGGCGACGGGGAAGTTGAACGCCGTGATGACGCCGACCACCCCGAGCGGATGCCAGGTCTCCATCAACCGATGGCCGGGCCGCTCCGAGGCGATCGTCTTGCCGTACAGCTGACGGGACTGACCGACGGCGAACTGGCAGATGTCGATCATCTCCTGCACCTCGCCGAGCGCCTCGGACGTGATCTTCCCGGCTTCGACGGTGACCAGCGTCGCCAGATGTTCCTTGTGCTCGACGAGCAGTTCACCGAGTCGGCCGACCAGCGCGCCCCGCACCGGGGCCGGAGTGGTGCGCCACGTCGTAAACGCCTGCGCCGCTTGTGCGACGGCGGCGTCGGCCTGCTCCGGCGTCGTCTCCGGCAGGGTGAACAGCACGTCTCCGGTGATCGGTGTGCTCGCGGGCAGTCCGGCCGCGGTGGGCTCGCCGAGTTCGACGGATACCCCGAGCGCGTCCATCGCACTGCGCACCCTCGCGCTCAGCGCGGTGGTGGTGGGGAGCGGAGCGGTTCGGCTCTCGGTCATGATGCCGCCTCCAATTCGACGTCGTGGGAATGGCCGGCAGATCGCGGACACCGCCTCGGATACAGTGCCGCCATGGGTGAATTCGACGAACACCCGCACGAACCAGTGCAGTTGGACGATATCGACCGGATTCTGGCCCGCGAGCTGGTCGCTGACGGCCGCGCGACCCTGGCCCATCTGGCGGCCAGTGCCGGCCTGTCCGTGTCGGCGGTGCAATCGCGGGTGCGACGCCTGGAGGCACGCGGTGTCATCACCGGATACCAGGCCAGGATCGAGCCCGAAGCCGTCGGGCACCAGTTGTCGGCGTTCGTGGCCATCACCCCTCTCGATCCGTCCCAACCCGATGATGCGCCTGCCCGGCTCGAGCACATCCCGGAAATCGAGGCCTGTCACTCGGTGGCCGGCGAGGAGAGCTACGTGCTGCTGGTGCGGGTGAGCTCGGCGCGCGCGCTCGAGGATCTGTTGCAACAGATCCGCACCGCGGCCAACGTCCGCACTCGCAGCACAGTCATCCTGCAGACCTTCTACGACGGGCGACAGCACGTACCATAGGCCTGACAGGAATATATACGGTCTGCTACCGCTATATCCATAAAATGTGCGGTAAAATCGCCGTATGACCGCTGTTTTCGCGCAGCATGACATCGCCGCGTCCGACGTGCACGAGGTGCTGTCCCGCAGCATGCTGCTCGACGGTCTTGACCTCGTGCTCGACCTCGAACGCTCAGCGGGGTGCTATCTGGTCGACGCCCGCACCGGTGTGCGTTACCTCGACATGTTCACGTTCTTCGCCTCGTCCGCGCTCGGCATGAACCACCCGGCTTTGACCGATGAGCAGTTCCGCGCGGAGCTGGCGCAGGCGGCGGTCAACAAACCGAGCAACTCCGACATCTACACCGTGCCGATGGCGCGGTTCGTCGACACGTTCGTCCGCGTGCTGGGTGACCCCGCGCTGCCGCACCTGTTCTTCGTCGAAGGCGGCGCGTTGGCGGTCGAGAACGCGCTGAAGGTGGCGTTCGACTGGAAGAGCCGGCTCAACGAGTCACGCGGCATCGATGCGGGCCTGGGCGCCAAGGTGTTACATCTCACCGGCGCGTTCCACGGTCGTAGCGGCTACACGCTTTCGCTCACCAACACCGACCCGGTCAAGGTCGCCCGATTTCCGAAGTTCGACTGGCCCCGCATCGACGCGCCCGTCGTGCGGCAGGACGCGGACATGGATGCGGTGGAAGCGCGTTCGCTCGCCCAGGCGCGCGCGGCGTTCGAAGCCAATCCGCATGACATCGCCTGCTTCATCGCCGAGCCGATCCAGGGTGAGGGCGGCGACCGGCACATGCGGCCCGAGTTCTTCGCGGCGATGCGCCGACTGTGCGACGAGTTCGACGCGTTGTTGATCTTCGACGAAGTGCAGACGGGGTGTGGCTTCACCGGAACCGCCTGGGCCTACCAGCAATTGGGTGTGACGCCAGATGTCGTGGCGTTCGGCAAGAAGACTCAGGTGTGCGGGATCATGGCGGGCCGCCGGGTCGACGAGGTGGCCGACAACGTCTTCGCGGTCAGCTCGCGGCTCAATTCCACCTGGGGCGGCAACCTCGTCGACATGGTGCGGGCACGGCGCGTCCTGGAGGTCATGGAGGCCGACGGGTTGATGAGGCGGGCGGCCGACACCGGCCGATACCTGCTCGCTCGGCTGCAGGAGTTGGCCGCCGAGTTTCCCGGTGTGGTGCTCGACGTTCGCGGGCGCGGGCTGATGTGCGCGTTCAGCCTGCCGTCGGCTGCGCAGCGGGATGCGCTGGTGCGCGGACTGTGGGACCGCCGGGTGATCGTGTTGCCGACCGGGCCGGACGGCGTGCGGTTCCGCCCGGCGCTGACCGTCACGCGCGAGGAGATCGACGCCGCGATCCGCGCGGTGCGCGACGCCCTCAGCTGATCTCGGTCGGAGCCGCAGGCTGCGTGAGGCGACGTATCGTCGCCGGCAGCCGGCGCAGCTCGGCGCCGCTGACCAGCTCGCAGCCGTGTAACTCCGCGAGTTTCCTTGCCGCAGGGGTGAAGTCGTTGTTGGTGACCACCATCGTCTTGGCGCAGTCCTGCATGGGCGCGCCGGCCACCACCTCCTGAACGGCCGCGGCGCCGACGGGACGCGACTGACGCTTGCACTGGATGGCCAACCGGTTGGGGCGTTTCCCGACGATGATGTCGACGCCCCAGTCGCCGGTCAGTGACGTCATGATGACCGGCAGCCCGCAGGATCGCGCGATCCGCGCGACGTGGTCCTCGAACTCGGTGCCGGACATGGCTTCGGCGGGGTCATGCGCGGTTCGCAGCCCGGCGAAGGTGCCGGCGAGGAACGACGGCGTCGCCGCCAAGACCAGCGGCGCGAGCACGCCGAGTGCCACGCTCCAACCGACACCGAGGCCGAGCAGATATGCGCCGACGCCGGCGACGACGCCCGTGAACAAGTACAGCCGCAACCTCACAGCCGAATGGTAGGCACGGGCGCTGACATCAGCGGGCCGTCGAGACGCGTCGAGGCGAGTCTCTTCACGACTACACGACGGCGTTGTGGCGGGCGACTTCGCGAAACCACGTGGCGCTGAGTTTCGCAATCCGCTGCTGGGTGGCGAGGTCGACACGATAGAGCCCGAACTTCGGTTGCATGCCCGCGCCCCACTCGAGGTTGTCCATCAGGCTCCAGTGGAAGTAGCCACGCACCGGCACACCGTCGGCGGTCGCCCGCTGTAGCTCAGTCAGGTAAGCGCGCAGCCAGACGATGCGGCCGGTGTCGAACCCCTCGGCGTCTTCCTCGGCGGTCGTCGGCATGCCGTTCTCGGTGATGAAGATTTCCTTGGCGTCCCAGACGTCGACCAGCAGGCGCGACCCCCAGTACATCGACTCTGGGCTGAGCCTCAACGCGATTTCTGAGTTCGGATACTGGGCGCGGGCATGGGACGGCTGATAGGGCCGCGCCGGCGGAGGCACCATGGAGCTTCCTGCGACCACTTCGTACCCCGGTTCCGAGCCGGATGCCCGGACGAAGGCGTGGACCATGTAGATGTTCGTGCCGATGAAGTCCACCGGGCTACCGATGATCTGCAGCTCCTCGGAGGTGAACGTCGGCGCGTCCGCCCCCTGCCCGGCGAGGAACGCGTCGGGGTAACGGCCTTCCATCATCACGGTCATGTAGCCCGCGTTGAAGTCCCGCAATGCGGCTGCGGCGGCCCGGATGTTCTCGGGCGTCGCGATGATGGGAGCGGTGCCGATGATCTGTTCCGCCGGCCCGACCTTGGTCCCCGCGCGGGCCTGAGCGCGAATGGCCTGCACAGCCAGGCCGTGGCCCAGCACGGCATGGTGACGAACTTGGTTGACCTGACCGGAAGGCAGCTGCAGGCCGGGAGCGAGGATGCCCACGCCGTGACCCAGCTCCACGAAGCTGGAGAACTCGTTGATGGTGAAGAAGTGCCGCACCCCGTCGCTGAGCTGCCCCGCGATGTAGCCGGCGTAATCACCGAAGGCCTTGGCCGTGTCCCGCGACTGCCATCCGCCCTTGTCCTGCAACGCCTGCGGCAAATCCCAGTGATACAGCGTCGCGAAGGGCTCAATGCCGTTGGCAAGCAGTTCGTCGACCAGACGGCGATAGAAGTCCAGTCCCTTCGCGTTCGGCCGGCCGACCCCGTCCGGGAAGATGCGGGGCCACGAGATGGAGAACCGGTACGCCGTCGCCCCGATCGCCTTCATCAGTTGGACGTCTTCCTTGTACCGGTGATAGTGGTCGACGGTCACGTCGCCGGTGGAGCCGTCCCTGATCTTGCCGGCATGGCCGAAGGTGTCCCAGATCGACGGGCCTTTGCCGTCCTCGTTCCATGCGCCTTCGATCTGGAAGGCCGCTGTGGCTGTGCCCCAAAAGAAGTCGTCGGGGAAACGGCGGCCGGCCGCCGGTGTATCCGTCGGTGCGCCAGGCATCAGGGACCTCCTCAACTGGTGCGATCTCGAATCTCGCTGGGAGCCGCACCTCTCCGCGGTATGGGCACATCAGACGGGCGCGACGAGCTCGCCGACAAAGCCCACGGTCCATGATCGCACCACGGGGTGGGCTCGCGATACCGTTGCGCTCGCCCCCTGCGCCTGTCCACTTTGCGAAGTGTTGACCAGGCTGGATGTCTACCTGCCCGGACAGGGTTAGCCTTCAATTCATGGCTGACGACCTCGTCGACTTCGAGGGGCAGAAGTCCGTCGAGCACGTCCTTGCCGGCGGAGACATGCAGCGTGTCGGCTGGTTCCGCTTCTACTTCGCCGACGAGCGCTGGGAATGGTCCCCACAGGTGCAGAGCATGCACGGGTATGAACCGGGCACGGTCGAGCCGACGACGGATCTCGTGCTGTCGCACAAGCATCCAGACGACTACGGGCAGGTGGCCGCGACGCTGGAGGAGATCAAGCTCACCGCCGGCGCCTTCTCCACCCGCCATCGGATCATCGACACCCATGGCGAGACGCATCACGTCGTCGTGGTCGGTGACAAGATCTTCAACGATGCCGGCGACGTGATCGGGACCCACGGGTTCTACGTCGACGTGACGCCGGCGATGGCCGAGCGGCAGAACAAGATGGTCACCGCGGCGGTGGCGGAGATCGCCGAGGCGCGCGGCCTCATCGAGCAGGCCAAGGGCATGTTGATGCTCATCTACCGAATCAACGCCGAATCCGCGTTCGAACTGCTCAAGTGGCGTTCGCAGGAGACCAACACCAAGCTGCGACTGCTTGCCGAGCAAATCGTGAAGGACTTCTTGGAGCTCACTTACGAGGAAGAGCTGCCGCCCCGGTCCACCTACGACAGATTGCTGTTGACCGCGCATTATCGCGTTCAATCCTGAGGTTTAGCTGGTCAAGAGGTCGGGAACATTCTTTCGCGTCGTCGTAGGACGACACTGCGACCAGCGAACCGGGGAGAAACGGGAGTGCGTCAGAACCAAGGCGAATTGCGGCACGTCGACTCGAACGTGCGCGAGGCGGTCCGCCACACGGTGATCGTCGGGGCGATCGGAGTGGCGTTTCTGGTGACCGCTGCCGTCTGGATGAGTACCTGCTCGGGATCGACCGCCGACACCGTGGCCTGCGGCGCACCGCAGCGCGCCCTGCTGGCACTGGGTGCACCGGCCATCCTGCTGTTCGGCGCGCTGTTCGCCTTCTTCCGCACTTACCAGGCGTGGCGCAAGCGGGAGTCCTTCTGGGCGTGGCAAGGCGCGGGCTGGCTCCTGCTGACCCTGATGTTGCTCGTGGTGACGATGAGCGTTCCGCCGCAGGGTGGCACTTACCGGGTCGGCGAGGCGATGCAATCCACCGACTACCAGGATCTCGACGAGGTCCCCGCGCCGGTGGCGAAGACCACCGCGGCGTTGGCACGCAACGCCGTCCACCTCGCCACGGTGCTGCGTGATGATCAATATCCGCCCTACCAGTGATATCGGCGGTTTCTTAACCTGCGCAGTCGGGTAGTTCTACGCGGGAGAGGAGAAGTCATGAAAAGCCCGAAAGATCCTGTCGACCATTCACGTACGACACGCCCGCACGCCGGCGAGACGATGAAAGACAGCAAGAACATGCCCGCGCTGGTCGTGCTCGGCCTGGCGCTGGTCGCCTTCGTCGCAGCCTTGGCCGCGCACGCGACCACCCACCACAACGTGGGCGTCACGCTGGGCTGCATCTCTGCCGGCCTGTTCATCGTGTCGCTCGGCTGGCTGCTGATCGAGCATCTGCGAGTGCGAAAGGTCGAAGACCGTTGGTACTCAGAGCATCCCGATGCTCAACGTCAGCGTCCCAGCAGTTAACTCAGGCACAGTAGAAAGAGGCCCAGCCGGATGACCGGCTGGGCCTCTTCTTCGGGCTTGTTCTTCGGGCTTCTCAGCCCTACTGCTCGGACTTCTGACGCTCCTCGGCGGCCTTCGCACCGCCTCGAGCCGATTCGGCCTCGGCTTCCTTCTTCGCCGCGTTCTGCTGGGCGTCGGCCTTGTCCTGCTGGGCCTTACCCTCGCGCACCATGTCGTCTCGACCGGTCACGGTGCCGACGGCTTCCTTTGCCTTGCCCTTGACGTCCTCGACGGCGCCCTTGACGCCTTCCTGAGGGCCGCTGTTCTTCTCTGTCATCGGTCGCCTTTCCCCTTATGCGGTGGATCGGTCTTGCCCGCTTGCCGGGCCGAACGGGGGAGTCTCCCCACGCACCCCGTGGTGTTCCCTTGCCTCGGGCGGGCTAAACGGCCCTGCCGGCGCGGGGCGGGTGTGCCGGGCGGCACACGTCGGGAGAGGAGTCGAAGGCCCGTCACCTGGGTACTCTTTGCACGGCCAAGCGCCATCGTGCACCGGCCGTAAACCACCGTCGAACGGAGTTACCTTGCGTATCAAGACACTTGGGGTGGCAGCAGCCGCCGTCACCGCTACCGCCCTCGCCGGTGGCACGGCCACGGGCCGTAACCCGCAGTCGTCGTGGTTCGAGAAGCTGCGCAAACCGCCGTACCAACCGCCGAGCACGGTGTTCCCGGTGGTGTGGCCGCTGCTCTACACCGACATCGCGCTGGTGTCCGCGCAGGCACTCGACGACAGCCGAGGCGTCGCCGACGACGCCCGGCGCAAGACCTTCGCCGCCGCGCTGGCGGTCAACCTGGTGCTCAACGCCGGCTGGTCCTGGGTGTTCTTCAGCCGACGACGGCTCGGCCTGGCCGCGGTGACGGCTGCCGCGTTGACGGCAAGCAGCGCCGATTTGACGCGCAGGGCCACAGCAGCCAGCGGGAGGAACGCGCTGGTGCTGGCGCCCTATCCGGCGTGGTGCGCCTTCGCGACCGTGCTCTCCACTCACATCTGGCTGCTCAACCGACGCCGATGACGTGATAGCCGCGGCGCAACAGCGTCATTCGCGCCCCAGGCAACGGCTGCGGCGTGAGACCGGCGCGGCGGAGCGGTTCGGCGGTTCATTTCTGCGCGAAGTGGGTAGTGGATTCAACGCCGGACGAGAAAAGGACAAGCCGTTGAACACAGGTGACGGACGAACATGCGCTCTGGTCTCAGCGCCTCCGTCGTCTGCCACCTGGCGCAGCGGCATCCGCGACGCCGTCTGTGACGCGGTGACGTGCTTCGTCGCCGAACGGGGCGCCGACCACCTCGGTATGACCGGCGTGGAGGTCACCGGCGACATTCTGCGCAGCTTTCTCACCGGCGGAAAATGCCTGCGCTCGACGTTCATGTATCTGGGCTGGTTGTGCGGCCAGGACGAGGACCTCGCGGCGCTGCGGGCGGCCGCCAGCATGGAGCTGCTCCATGCGTTCGCGCTGCTGCAGGACGACGTCATGGACGGCTCCACGCTGCGCCGCGGCCGGCCGGCCGCGCACATCGCGTTCGCGCGCTGGCACCGGGCACGCGGACTCACCGGCTCGCCGGACCGCTTCGGTGAGGCGGCGGCTGTCCTGCTCGGTGACCTGTGTCTGGTGTGGGCCGAACAGATGCTGCGGGAAAGCGGGGTGGCGGCCGTGGCGCTGTCGCGCGCCTGGCCGCGCTACGACGAGATGCGCACCGAACTGGCCGTCGGTCAGTTCGCCGACCTGGTCAACGACTCGAGCGGCTTTCCCACCTGGGACCAGGTGCTCGACGTGTCCCGGCGCAAGTCGGGCAACTACACGGTGCGCCGTCCCCTGGAAATCGGTGCAGCGCTGGCCGGATGCGGCCGTCCCGTGCTGACCGCGCTCGGTGTCTACGGTGAGGCGGTCGGCGAAGCGTTTCAGATGCGCGACGACCTGCTGGGGGTCTTCGGATCGCCCGCGGTCACCGGAAAGCCGGCAGGCGTCGACCTGTCCGAGCACAAGGCCACCAGCGTTGTCGTGTCGGCGTACCACCTCGCGAACCCCTCGCTGCGTCGCCAGCTGGCCGAGCTGATGGGCGCACAAGACCTCGACCAGTCCGACATCGAACGGTGGCGCCGGTTGATCGCCGCCACCGGAGCGGTTCAGTGGGTCGAGCAGATGATCGACGAGCGGGTATGCCGGGCGACCGACGGCATCCGGACACCGCAGATCCGGGAGCCGGTTCGAAAGGCGTTGGTGGACATGGCCACAACATGCACAACACGAGCGGCATGAGGGCGGTGGATGACCGTGCGGACCGTCGAGGGTAGCTGCTCCCACGTCGTGGTGGTCGGCGCCGGCCTGGCCGGGCTGTCGGCGGCGCTGCAACTGGCGGGCAGAGGACGCGCGGTCACCGTCGTCGAGCGCGGGACACACCCCGGCGGCCGAGTGGGCCGCATGGACGTCGACGGATACCGCCTCGACACCGGTCCGACCGTGCTCACCATGCCCGACATCGTCGAGGACGCCTTCGCCGCGGTCGGCGAATCCATGGCTGACCGCCTCGAGCTGATGCCGGTCCAACCCTGCTACCACGCGTCGTTCGCCGACGGTAGCGGCCTGGATGTGCACAGCGACCCCGCCGCGATGGCCGCCGAGGTCGAACGGCTGGCGGGCGCCGGACAGGCCGAAGGCTATCGGCGGCTGCGCGACTGGCTCACCCGGCTGTACCGCGTCGAGTTCGACGGTTTCATCGCGGCGAACTTCGACTCTCCCCTTTCGCTGCTGACCCCCCAGTTGGCGCGGCTGGCCGCCATCGGCGGCTTCCGGCGCTGGGACCGCATGGTGCGTCGGTTCATCTCCGACGAGCGGCTGCGCCGCGTCTTCACCTTCCAAGCCCTCTACGCCGGGGTGCCACCGCAGCGCGCGTTGGCCGTGTACGCCGTGATCGCCTACATGGATACCGTCGCCGGTGTCTACTTCCCCCGCGGCGGGATGCGGGCGATGCCCGACGCGCTGGCCGCTGCCGCGTCCGACGCCGGCGTTGAATTCCGCTATGGGCGCGCGGTTTCCAGCCTGGAACGCCGCGGCGACCGAGTGACCGCGGTGCACACCGACACCGGGGAACGCATCGCGGCCGACGCGGTGGTGCTGACCACCGAGCTTCCCGACACCTACCGTCTGCTCGGGCGGACGCCGCGACGAGTTCTGCGGCTACGGCACGCCCCGTCCGCGGTCGTCGCGCATGTCGGGTGCCGGGCCGGGCAGCCCGCTCCGGCAGGAGCCGGTCACCACACCATCGTCTTCGGCGACTCGTGGGACCAGACGTTCCGTGACATCATCGACGACGGACGCGTGATGGGCGACCCGTCCCTGCTGGTGACCAGGCCCACGGCCAGCGACCCCAGCTTGGCCCCGCCCGGTCGAGACCTGCTCTACATCCTCGCACCGGCACCGAATACCGTTGTGGGAAAGGTCGACTGGGCCGACAGCGGCCGAACGTACCCGCAGCACATGCTCGACCGGGTCGTCGACCGGCTTCCGCACCTGGGCGTCGACGCCGAACTCCTGCACACGGTCGACCCCGCCGGCTGGGAGCGGCAGGGCATGGCCGCGGGCACCCCGTTCGCGCTCGCGCACACCTTCGCCCAAACCGGGCCGTTCCGACCGGCCAACATCGTGCGCGGCATCGACAACGTGGTGCTCGCCGGGTCGTCCACGGTGCCCGGCGTCGGAGTGCCGACAGCCTTGCTGTCCGGTCGGTTGGCCGCCGACCGGATCACCGGAGTGCCTGCCGGGCACAGGAATTCACAGGTGGTGCAGACATGATCAGTTCCGAACTGGATGCGGCCGGCGTGCGAGACCCCGCGCTGCGCGAAGCGTATCGGTGCTGCCGCCGGCTCAACGCCGAACACGGCCGCACGTTCTATCTGGCGACCAGGCTTCTTGCCCCCGAGCAACGTCCGGCGGTGCACGCCTTGTACGGCTTCGCCCGCCGCGCCGACGACATCCTCGACGATTTCGACCCGAGCCTGACCACCGCCGAGCGCGCGGAACACCTGCAACACCTGGGCACCCAACTGTTTTCGCGGATGGTGTCAGACCGCGGTGACGACGACGATCCCGCGCTGGCCGCGGTCGTGGACAGCGCCAGAAAGTACGACATCCCCTGGGAGCTGTTCGACGACTTCCTGAGCTCGATGCGCATGGACCTGACCGTCACCGACTACGCGAACCGGGCCGCACTCGACCGGTACATGCACGGTTCGGCGGAGGTCATCGGGCTGCAGCTGCTGCCGGTGCTCGGCACGGTCGGTCCCCGCGAGGAGGCCGCGCCGTACGCCGCCGCGCTCGGAAAAGCCTTCCAGCTCACCAATTTCCTGCGTGACGTCGACGAGGACCTCCAGCGCGGCCGGGTATACCTGCCTGCCGACGAGCTGGCCGCCCACCACGTCGACCGTGACGTGCTGTCGTGGTGTCACGACCACCGTCGCACCGATGTGCGGGTGCGCCGCGCGCTGGTCGAGCAGCACGCCACCACCCGGCGCATCTACGAGTACGCCCAGCAGGGCATCGCGCTGCTGGCCCCCCGGTCGAGGCCGTGCATATCGGCGGCCCTGACGCTGTACTCACAGATCCTGGACCGCATCGAAGACCTGGACTTCGCGATCTTCAGCCAACGCGCCACCGTCGGCAACGGCCGCCGGCTGCGGGTGGCCGCCGGCGGCCTGGTCAAAGCGTGGCGCACCCGGCTACAGGAGGGCAGGCTCTAGACGTGGACCGCTGGCACTACCTGCTCGTGCTCGCCGCCTGCCTGGCGATCACCGCCCCGCTCGAGCTGTTCGGCGCCGGCGTCTACCGGCGGGCCCGGCGGGCGGCCGCCGCGATCCTTCCGGTCGCGGCGGTGTTCATCACCTGGGACGTGGTGGCCATCCTCGCCGGGGTCTGGAGCTACAACCCGTCGTATGTGACCGGTGTCGACGTGCCCGGCATCATGCCGGTGGAGGAGTTGCTGTTCTTCTTCGTGATTCCGCTGTGCGGGCTGCTCACCTACAACGCCGTCGACACCATCATCGAACGCTCGCGGCGCAAGTCGGTGCGCCGGCGATGACGGGTCTGGGCTACACGCTTCCCGCCGTGCTGGCGGTGATCCTGGTGTGCATATGGGAGGTCGCCGTGCTGCACACCGGGCTGCTCCGGCGGCCCGCCTACTGGGTGTCGATGGCGATCGTGACGGCGTTTCAGGTTCCCGTCGACGGCTGGCTGACCAAACTGAGCGCGCCGATCGTGATCTACGACGAGCGCCACACCAGCGGGATCCGGTTTCCCTTCGACATTCCCGTCGAGGATTTCCTGTTCGGTTGGGCGTTGGTCACCGCGGTGCTGCTGTTGTGGGAACGCCAGCGGTTGCGTGACGGTCAGGCGGACGCGTCGTGAGTTCCCGGGGAATCAGCGAGCCGGGCGACGTGCCCGCGGCGTTCGACGCGGCGGCAGGCAGCTACGACAGACTCGTCGATGCCAACCCGGGCTACCACAGCCACTTGCGGCTGTCGGCGCGGCGGATGATGTTGCCGGGCAACGGCCGCGGGTTGCGTCTGCTCGACGCCGGTTGCGGCACCGGGGCTTCCACCGCGGCGCTGCTGCGCGTCGCGCCGCTGGCCGAGATCGTGGCGGTGGACGGCTCGGCGGGCATGCTGACCGAGGCGCGGACCAAGCGCTGGCCGGGGTCGGTGCGGTTCGTGCACAGCCGCATCGAGAACCTCGCCGAGGCCGGAGTCGAAGGCCCCTTCGACGGAATCTTCGCGGCATACCTGTTGCGCAACCTGGCCGACCCGGACGCCCAGCTGCAGAAGTTCCGGGCGCTGCTGCGGCCGGGCAGCACGCTGGCCGTGCACGAATACTCGGTGAGCGACTCCCGCTTCGCCGCGGCCGTGTGGAACACCGTGTGCGCGACGGTCATCATCCCCGCGGGTCGGCTCCGCACCGGAGACGCGTCGCTCTACACGTATCTGCGGCGCAGCGTGAACCGCTTCGACGGTGTGACGGCGTTCTGTAACCGCCTGCGCAGCAACGGCTTCACCGACGTTCACAGCAAGACCGTGCCGGGATGGCAACACAACATCGTGCACACCTTCCTCGCGAAGGCCTCCACATGTCCGATGCCATGACCGATCCGCGGCGCGTCACGTTGACCGCACCACCCGGCGCCGCGAACGCCGCCGCGTTGACCACCACACCGCGCGTCGTGGTCGTCGGCGGAGGTATCGCCGGGTTGGCCGCGGCGACCGGACTGGCCGAACGCGGTGTCGGCGTCGACGTCGTCGAACGCGAGCCCCAACTCGGCGGCCGGGTCGGTGGCTGGACCGAGACGCTGGACGACGGCACCCCGGTGGCGATGAACCGGGGCTTCCACGCCTTCTTCCGCCAGTATTACAACCTTCGAAAACTGCTGGGCCGCATAGATCCGACGCTGTCCATGCTGACGCCGGTGGACGACTACCCGCTGGTCGACGCGCACGGGCGCCGCGACACGTTCCGCGGACTGCCGCGAACGCCGCCGTTCAACGCGTTGGCGTTCGCCGTGCGCAGCCCCACGTTCCGGCTGCGCGACCTGGTACGCCTGAACGCCCGCGCGGCCGCGCCGCTGGCCGCCGTGTCGGTGCCCGGCACCTACCACCGGCTGGACCACGTCGACGCCGAAACCTTCCTGCGCGCGATCAACTTCCCCGAGGCCGCGCGGCATCTGGCCTTCGAGGTGTTCAGCCGCAGCTTCTTCGCCAGGCCCGCCGAACTGTCGGCCGCCGAACTGGCCACCATGTTCCACATCTACTTCCTCGGCTCCAGCGAGGGGCTCGTTTTCGACGTCGCCGCCGCGAACTTCGATGTGGCGCTGTGGAACCCGCTGCGGGCTTACCTGGAGACGCGGGGCGTTCGATTCCGTACCGGGGTCGCGGTGACCGAGGTGCGCGAGGGCACCCGGTTCGAGGTGCGCTGCAGCACCGGTGCGACACTGCACGCCGACGGCGTGGTGCTGGCGACCGATGTCACCGCGCTGCAACGCATCGTCGGCAACTCAGGAAACCTGGGCGACCAGGCCTGGCGCGACCGGATCGCCGCGCTGTGCACCGCGCCGCCGTTCGTGGTGCAGCGCCTGTGGCTGGATCGCCCGGTCAACCCCGACCGTGCGCCGTTTCTGGGCACCGGCGGGCTGCCGCCGCTGGACAATGTGAGCGTGCTCGAGCGGTATGAACGAGAAGCCGCCGACTGGCGCGTCCGCACCGGCGGGTCGGTGGTCGAACTGCACGCCTACGCCGCCGCCGGACCCGAGGTCACCGAGCAGCTCGTCAAGCGCCTCCACGAGCTGTATCCAGAGACCGCCCGGGCCCGCGTGGTAGGGGAACGGGTGCTGTGTCACGACGACTGCCCGCGCTTCGCCCCCGGCGACTTCGCCGGGCGGCCCGGTGTCACCACACCCCACGAAGCGCTGATGCTGGCCGGCGACGGCATCCGCATCGACCTGCCGGTGGCGCTGATGGAGCGCGCCGCGACGACGGGCTGGGCGGCGGCCAACCGGCTCTTGGCGCGCTTCGGCATCATGGGCCACACCCTGCACACCGTCCCGATGCGGGGCCGCTCAGCGGTCCTGCGCCGTCTGAGCGAAAGGCGCATCCGCGATGAGCCTGCTGGCTGAGATGCGATCGAGGCTGTCGAAAACCTTTCCGTTCCAGCTACTTCCGCCGTCGCGGTGGCCGGCGCAGCGGCCCACCCACCGCGACGCTTCGCCGGCGGTCATCGAGGCCGCCTTGCAACGGTCCCAGGCTCGGCCCAGCGGCAACTGGTATGTGTTCGCCGCCAGCGACAGCATCCGCAGCCGACCGGTACGGTCGGTCGTCGCCGGTAAGGAACTGGTGGCATGGCGCGGCGCCGACGGCTCCCTGCATGTGGGTCCCGGCGCGTGCCCCCATCTGGGCGCCGACCTGTCGACCGGAAAGGTCGATGACGGTGTTCTGATCTGTCCCTGGCACGGGCTGCGACTGTCGGGTGGACGCCGAGCCGGGTGGAGCCCGTTTCCCGCTCACGACGACGGCGTGTTGGCGTGGGTACGGCTCGACAGCGTCGGCGCGGAGACCCCAACGGAGCGGCCGGTGCTTCCCGAGCGTCCGGACGCACCCCGGATGCATGCCGTCGCCCGGCTGGACGGCACCTGCGAACCGCGCGATGTCATCGCGAACCGGATGGATCCGTGGCACGGCTCCTGGTTTCACCCGTACTCGTTCACCGAGCTGGACGTGCTCGCCAGCCCACCGGCGGGAGACGATGTCTGCGCAACGGCAGACCGCTTCCTGGTCGCGGTGACCTTCCGCATCGGGCGGCTGGGCGTACCCGTGGTGGCCGAGTTCACCAGTCCCGAGCCGCGGACCATCGTGATGCGGATCATCGACGGCGAGGGCTCCGGCAGCACCGTGGAGACCCACGCCACGCCACTGGGGAACGGGCCGGACGGGCTACCGCGCACCGCGGTCATCGAGGCCGTCATCGCCCACTCCGATCGGCCCGGTTTCGTGCACGCCGTACGCGGCGCGCCGCTGGTGGCACCGGTGATGCGGCGCGCGGCGACCCGGCTCTGGCGCGACGACCTGGCCTACGCGGAACGGCTGTTCGCGCTGCGGTTCGCCGGGCTCAATCGCGACGCCGACTCCGGCAGGTGACCGCATCCAGCAGCGGCACCTGCTCGGCCGCCCACGGGCTGATCGACCACCCCAGCGCGGCCGCGGACCGTAGGTCGCGCCACGACACCCACCGCCAGTCCATCACCTCGTCGGGGTCGACCTGCAGCGGCTCCGCGGTGCGGGCGTAGAACACCGGGCAGATCTCGTTCTCCACGGTGCCGTCGGCCGCCACCGCCCGGTAGCGGAACTCGGGCAACACGCACTCCAGGGCGTCCAGCGAGAGGCCGAGCTCCTGGCGCGCACGGCGTCGCACCGCGTCGACGACCGGCTCACCCGGCGCGGGGTGCCCACAGAAGGAGTTCGACCACACACCCGGCCACGTCCGCTTGGTCAGCGCCCGCCGCGTCAGCAGAATGCGACCGCCCGCGTCGAACACATAACAGGAGAACCCGAGGTGCAACGGCGTCGCGCGGTGATGCACCACCGACTTCGCCGCGCTGCCCACCTGCCTGCCGGCCTCGTCGACCAACACCACGAGGTCATCACCGGCGGCGACCGTCATCTCCGTCACCACCTACTTCTACCCGTCTTCGCGCCGGTCAATGCGAACCGCGGCGGCTTTGCTGTGTGATGCAATCCGACGCCTATTGGGTATCACACCTTTCATGACCGAGCTGCAAACACAGAAGACCCGACGTCCCGAAGGTGTCGACGACGCGACGGTCGAGGGTCACGTCCCGTGGAGTGGTGTAAGAGCGGTCGCGTGTCCGCGTGTGGC
>NZ_ATDN01000028.1 GCF_004014805.1 Mycolicibacterium elephantis DSM 44368 | reverse complement strand
CAAGGCACCCATCGAACGCTTACGCGTTCACAACCTGCCCACGAAGAACAATTAGCGCGCCGAAATCGCGAAGACCTAGACTCCGGACTCGTGAGTAAGAGCCCGCTGCGGCGGTTGAGCGAGCAGGTCGTGCTGGCGACCATGCGCCCACCGGTGGCGCCGCAGCTGGTCATGCTGCGGCCCGACCTCGCCGACGTCGACCTGAGCGGCAAACGCGTGCTGATCACCGGGGCGTCGTCGGGCATCGGCGAGGCCGCCGCCGAGAAGTTCGCGCGGCGCGGCGCCACCGTGGTGGTGGCCGCGCGTCGGCAGGTGCTGCTCGACGCGGTGGTGGCACGGATCACCAAGGCCGGCGGCGCGGCGACGGCACACGCGTGCGACCTGGCCGACCTGGACGCGGTCGACGCGCTGGTGGCCAAGGTCGAGCACGACCTCGGCGGGATCGACATCCTGGTCAACAACGCGGGCCGGTCCATCCGCCGGCCGCTGGCCGACTCCCTGGACCGCTGGCACGACGTCGAACGCACGATGACGCTCAACTACTACTCGCCGCTGCGGCTGATCCGCGGATTCGGCCCCGGAATGCGCGAGCGCGGCGACGGCCACATCATCAACGTGTCGACGTGGGGAGTGCTCAGCGAGGCCGCGCCGCTGTTCTCGGTGTACAACGCTTCCAAGGCCGCGCTGTCGACGGTGAGCCGGGTCATCGAGACCGAATGGTCCCGCCACGGCGTGCATTCCACGACGCTGTACTACCCGCTGGTCGCCACCCCGATGATCGAGCCGACCAAGGAGTACGACGGCGCCCCCGCGCTCACCGCAGCCGAGGCGGCCGACTGGATGATCCTCGCCGCGCGTAAGCGGCCGGTGCGGATCGCGCCGCGAATCGCGATGACGGCAAGGGCGTTGGACACCGTCGCCCCGAACTGGCTCAACGCGCTGATGAAGCGGCAGCGAGTCCAACCCTGACGTCGATGGCCTACCCCGAGATCACCACGATCGCCGACCTCGTGCGGGCCCACGGCGCCACGCGCCCGGACGCCGTCGCGCTGATCTGCGGTGAGCGCACCATCACCTTCGCCGAGCTCGACGCGCGTTCCAGCCAGGCCGCCCAGGCGTTCCGCGCGGCCGGTGTGGGCCCCGGTGACCGGGTGGCGTTCGTCGAGAAGAACGGCGCCGAGTTCTTCGAAGTCCTGTGCGGCTTGGCAAAACTCGGCGCGATCGCCGTGCCGGTGAACTGGCGGCTGGCCGCCCCGGAGATGGCACACATCATCGCCGACGCCGGCGTTGGAGTGGTCGTGGTCGGCGAGGAGTTCTTCGGTCACCTCGAAGCGATCGTCGACGAAACCGTGCACACCGTGGTGGCGATCGGCGAGCACGACCGGTGGCCGGCGTTCGACGACTGGCTGGGCCCGCACCCCACCGAAGACCCCGGCGCCACAACGGGTTCCGATGACCCCGCGGTGATGATGTACACCTCGGGGACGACGGGCGCACCCAAGGGCGTGGTGCTGAGCAACGCCAACTTCGTCGCCAAGACGGTCGGATGCGCCGAGACGTGGCAGTTCAGCGCCGACGCCGTCAGCCTGGCCGTGATGCCGCTGTTCCACATGGCCGGCACCGGCTGGGCGCTGGTCGGCCTGTACGTCGGTTGCCCGACGGTGGTGCTGCGCGACGTCGACCCGCACGCCATCCTGGCCGCGATCGCCGGTCACCGCGTCACCAACATGCTGCTGGTGCCCGCGGTGATCCAGCGGCTGCTGGCCACCCCCGGCGTCGAGTCGGCGGACCTGTCCAGCCTGCGCGTCATCGTCTACGGCGCGTCACCGGTCGCCGACGACGTGGTGGTGAAGGCCCTCGAACGGTTTCGCTGCGACCTCATCCAGGTCTACGGCATGACCGAGACGACCGGATCGATCACGCAGTTGAATCACCGTGCCGCCGAACCACTTCGGTCGTGCGGAAAGCCGTATCCGTGGGTGGAGCTTCGTGTCGTCGACCCCGACGGCCACGACCTGGCGCCCGGCGCGGTCGGCGAGGTGTGGACCCGCTCGGCGCAGAACATGCTCGGCTACTGGAACAACCCGGAGGCGACCGCCGCCACGCTCACCCCCGACGGATGGCTGAAGACCGGTGACGTCGGCTGCCTCGACGACGCCGGCTACCTGTACCTGTTCGACCGGATCAAGGACATGATCGTCTCCGGCGGCGAGAACGTGTATCCGGCCGAGGTGGAGAACGTGCTGATGGATCATCCGCAGGTGGCCGACGTCGCCGTCGTCGGCGTGCCCGACGACACCTGGGGCGAGGCGGTCAAGGCCATCGTCGTCCCCGCCTCCGAGGCCGCGCCGGACCCCGCCGAGCTGATCGGGTTCGCCCGGGCGCGGCTGGCCGGTTTCAAGCTGCCCAAATCGGTCGACTTCGCCGCCGAGCTGCCCCGCAATCCCAGCGGCAAGCTGCTCAAACGCCAGCTGCGCGAGCCCTACTGGTGTGACGTCGATCGGCGAGTTCAGTGACGCGCCGGGTGTCGCGATTGGATCACGGCACGGACGTGCTACACACGTCTGTATGGAGATCCTGGCCAGCCGGATGCTCATCCGACCGGCCGATTACCAACGCTCGCTGCGGTTCTATCGCGACGAGCTCGGCCTGGCTATCGCCAGGGACTACGGCGCAGGCACCGTCTTCTACGCGGGTCAGTCGCTCATCGAGCTGGCCGATCACGGCACCCCCGACGCCGGCGGCGCGATGTGGCTGCAGGTGCGCGACGTCTACGCCACCGAGAAGGAGCTGGCCGAACGCGGGGTGCCGATCGCGCGGGAATCCCGGCAGGAACCGTGGGGTTTACATGAGATGCATGTCCACGACCCAGACGGGGTTCTCCTCATCTTCGTGCAGGTTCCCGAAACCCATCCGCTACGGCGCGACACCAGAGGATAGCCAGATGCCACCCGGAGAATCCACGCTGTGAGCCTCGAGCTGTTCCTGCTGATCATCGTGGTGATCACGGCACTTGCATTCGACTTCACCAACGGCTTTCACGACACCGGCAACGCGATGGCGACCTCGATCGCCAGCGGGGCGCTCAAGCCGAAGGTCGCCGTGACGATGTCGGCGGTGCTCAACCTGATCGGCGCGTTCCTGTCGACCGCGGTGGCCGCGGCGATCGCCAAAGGACTCATCGATCCGGGCCTGGTCAGCCTCGAGCTGGTGTTCGCCGGGCTGGTCGGCGGCATCGTGTGGAACCTGCTGACGTGGCTGTTCGGCCTGCCGTCGAGCTCGTCGCACGCGCTGATCGGCGGCATGGTCGGGGCGATGCTGGCCGCGGTCGGCGGCCACGGCGTGATCTGGCACGGTGTGGTGTCCAAGGTGCTGGTGCCCGCGGTGCTCGTCCCGGTGATCGCGACCATCGTCGCCGGCGTCGGCACCTGGCTGGTGTACCGGATGGTGCGCGGTGTTCCGGAGAAGCGCACCGAGCGCGGGTTCCGCTACGGGCAGGTCGGCTCCGCGGCGCTGGTGTCGCTGGCACACGGAACCAACGACGCGCAGAAGACGATGGGCGTCATCTTCCTGGCGCTGATCGCCTACGGGTCGGTGAACGAATCCGCGCCGATGCCGCCGTTCTGGGTCATCCTGTCGTGTGCGGTGGCGATCGCGCTCGGCACCTATCTCGGCGGCTGGCGCATCATCCGCACGTTGGGCAAGGGCCTGGTCGAGATCAAGCCCCCGCAGGGCATGTCGGCCGAATCCTCATCGGCCGCAATCATTCTGCTGTCCAGCCACTTCGGTTATTCGCTGTCGACCACCCATGTGGCCACCGGGTCGATCCTCGGCAGCGGCGTGGGCCGGCGCGGCGCGGAGGTGCGCTGGGGGGTGGCGGGCCGGATGGCCTCGGCGTGGTTGATCACGGTGCCCGCCGCCGGGCTTGTCGGTGCCATCACGTACTGGCTCGTGAACGCCATCGGCGGATACACCGGCGCGGCAGTCGGATTCGGGCTGCTGGTGGTGGTGTCGCTGGCGATCTGGCGGCAGTCGCGCAAGGCGCCGATCGACCATGAGAACGTCAACAACGACTGGGAGGGCACGCTCACCGCGGGTACCGAGCGCCGGGCGCCGCTGGAGTCGTCCGCGTTGCCGACGGTTCCGCCCGCACCGGCCGTGCCATCCGTGCCGCCTACGCCGGCGCCGGTCAAGATGCCCGAGCCGGTATGACCGGAGAGCAACCGTGAGCGACTGGTTCAACTACATCGCAGCGCTGAAGATCCTGGCCGTCGGCCTGCTGATCGGGGCCGGGCTTCCCGCACTGTTCGCGATCGGGGTGCGGCTCAACGCCGAGGGCGCCGGTGCCACCGAGCACTCTGCGGCCCAACGTAATCCGATGGTCACGGCGCTGAGCTGGGTGATCTTCGCGCTGGTCGTCGTCGCCGCCGTGGTCGGCGTGCTGTTCATCGCGCGTGACTTCATCGGGCACCAGACCGGGCTGTACCTGCTCGGCGCGCAGCCCACGTGACATCGTGAGCGACTGTGACCAAGTTTCTGGCCAAGATCGTGGCATGGATCACCGACGGCTACCCCGAGGGTGTGCCCGGCCCTGACCGGGTTCCGTTGTTGGCGCTGCTCAAGCGGCGGTTGACCGACGACGAGGTCAAGGCCGTCGCGCGCGAGCTGATGAACCGCGGCGAGTTCGACAACGCCGACATCGGTGTGCTGATCACCCAGATCACCGACGACCTGCCGTCGGTCGACGATGTCGAGCGGGTTCGGAGCCGGTTGGCCGCCAAGGGCTGGCCGCTCGACGGCCCCCGCGACCCCGAGGAGAACGCATAGCCGTCCTGCGCCCCGTCGCCGTCGCATCCGATGCGTCGGCGCTGTCGATGCTGCCCGTCGTGGCGGATGCGCTCGACGGGAGGCTGTCCGTGCTGCCGGTTCCAGCAGACGACGCGCGCGAAACCTCGTTGCTGACAACGTCGTTGCGCGCCGGTGACGAGATCCACGACGACGTCGCCGTCGTGGTGTCCACGTCCGGCACCACGGGGGTTCCCAAGGGCGCCATGCTGACCGCCGCGGCGTTGACGGCCAGCGCCGACGCCACGCACGCCCGGTTGGGCGGTCCCGGCCGATGGCTGCTCGCGCTGCCCGCCCATCACGTCGCGGGGCTGCAGGTGCTGGTGCGCAGCGTCGTCGCGGGCACGACACCGGCGGCGATCACGCCGAGTTTCTCCGTGGCCGAGCTGGTTTCGGCCGTGTCGTCGTTGGGCCCGGGCCGCCGGTATGCCTCGCTGGTGGCGGTGCAACTGGCCAAGGCGTTGGGTGATGCGGCGGCGACGGCCGCGCTCGCGTCGCTGGACGCGGTGCTGATCGGTGGCGGCCCCCTGCCCGGTGAGTTGGGGCGCCGCGCCGCGGAGGCCGGTATCGCGGTGGTCCGCACCTACGGGATGAGCGAAACCGCCGGCGGCTGCGTGTACGACGGGGTGGCGCTGGACGGGGTGCGTGTGCGGATCCAGGCTGGAGCCGGGACATCAAACCAGGGCCGCGTGGTGCTGGGCGGCGCGACCATCGCCAAGGGCTACCGCAACCCGGTCGAGCCCGATCCGTTCGCCGAGTCCGGCTGGTTTCGCACCGACGACCTTGGTGCGCTCGATGACTCAGGACGGTTGACGGTGCTGGGCCGGGTCGACGAGGCGATCAGCACCGGCGGGTTGACCGTGCTGCCGCAGCTGGTGGAGGCGGCGTTGGCGACGCATCCGGCCGTGGCCGAGTGCGCGGTGTTCGGGGTGCCCGACGACCGGCTGGGCCAGCGGGTAGCGGCGGCCGTCGTCGTCGCGCCGGGGGCGGCCGCGCCCACGGTGGCGGCGTTGCGCGAGCACGTCGCGCAGACGCTGGACGTCACCGCGGCACCGCGGGAGATCCACGTCGTCGACAAGCTGCCACGCCGCGGGATCGGCAAGGTGGACCGCCGGGCGCTGGCGGCCCGGTTCACCGGCCACGGCATGATGTGACGATGCGTCGCGAAGTCGGGACCATCGAGGAACTGCGGGCGGTCGTCGGCGAGCCCGACGTCTACGTCGCCAACAAGGTGAAGGACCGGCTCTCGCCCGTGCAGCGCGACTGGCTGGCGCACTCCCCGCTGTGTTTTGTGGCGACGACCGACGCGCGCGGCCGCGTCGACGTGTCGCCGAAGGGCGATCCGCCCGGGTTCGTCCACGTCCTCGACGACACGACGATCGCGATCCCCGAGCGGCCCGGCAACAAGCGCGTCGACGGGTACCGCAACGTGCTGCAGAACCCCCATGTCGGCACGCTGTTTCTGATCCCCGGCCGCGGGGACACGCTGCGCATCAACGGCACGGCCCGAATCCTGTCCGACGCCGACTATTTCGATGCGCTCGCGATCAAGGGCCGTCGACCGCTGCTCGCCCTCGAGGTGTCGGTCGACGAGGTCTTCTTCCACTGCGCCAAGGCATTTCTGCGCTCGGACGCGTGGAACCCGTCGACGTGGAACCCCTCGGCGCTGCCCAGTGTCGCGCAGCTGCTCAAGGCTCTACGCAGCGACTGGAGCGACGCGGAGCTCGAGGACTACTACAGCGAGGCCAAGACCCGCGAACGCCTGTACTGATTTCGGTGCAGTTCGTCACGGTGAGCGTGACGAACTACACCGAGATCACCACTAAGGTGACCGCATGCGAACGAGTCGCAGGGAGGCGGTGGCGGTCGCCGTCGGGGTGCTGCTGGTCCTCGCGGCGTTCGTGGTCCCGCACCTGGACCTCGGCATCGTCACGCCGCTGATCAACGCGACACCCAGTCGCTTGCACGCCTTCGCCGACACCGCACCGATTTTCGGATGGTGGAACGCGCACGTCGGCTGGGGCACGGCGCCCGCGATCGTGCTCGGCGTGGCCGCGGTGCTGTGGGGCCCGGCACTCGCACAGCGGTTGCCGTGGCGCGCGCTGCCGTGGGTGACATGGGTGACCGCGTGCGCCTGGGCGTTCTCGCTGGCCATGATCGACGGCTGGCAGCGCGGTTTCGCCGGCCGGCTCACGGCCCGGCACGAGTACCTGCGTCAAGTGCCCACCGTCACCGACATCCCCGAGGCGGTGCGCACCTTCGCCGACAGAATTCTGGACTATCAACCGGATTCGTGGATCACGCACGTGTCGGGGCATCCGCCGGGCGCGCTGCTGACGTTCGTGTGGCTGGACCGCATCGGGTTGGGCGGCGGCGCGTGGGCGGCGCTGCTGTGCCTGCTCGTGGGATCCAGCGCCGCGGCGGCTGTCCTGGTCGCGGTGCGCGCGTTGGCCGGCGAGCAGACGGCGCGGCTGGCGGCGCCGTTCGTGGCGGTGGCGCCCACCGCGATCTGGATCGCGGTATCGGCCGACGGCTACTTCGCAGGCGTGGCGGCGTGGGGTATCGCGTTGTTGGCGTTGGCGGTTCGGGGGCGCGGGCCATGGCCTGGGCTGGCCGCCGTGGGTGCCGGATTGTTGTTGGTCTGGGGGACCTTTCTCAACTACGGCCTGGTGTTGATGGCGCTGCCCGCGCTGGTGGTGCTGGTGTGTGCACCGTCGTGGCGGTCGGCGTTGCGGGTGCTGGTCCCGGCGGTGGTGGCGGCCGTCGCGGTGGTCGTGGTGTTCGCCGCGGCCGGGTTCTGGTGGTTCGACGGCTATCTGCTTGTGCAGGAACGCTATTGGCAGGGCATCGCCAACGACCGGCCGTTCCAGTACTGGTCGTGGGCGAACTTGGCGTCGGTGGTGTGTGCGATCGGGCTGGGCAGTGTGGCCGGCATCGGGCGCGTCTTCGACATCGCGGCGATCAAACGGCGCAGCGGCCTGCACCTGGTGGTGATCGGCGTGCTGTTGGCGATCGCGTTCGCCGACCTGTCGATGCTGAGCAAGGCCGAGACAGAACGGATCTGGCTGCCGTTCACAGTGTGGTTGCCCGCCGCGGCGGCGCTACTGCCGCAGCGGTCGCATCGCTGGTGGTTGGCGCTCAACGTCGTCGGCGCGCTAGCCCTCAACCACCTGATCCTGACCAACTGGTGACGGGCCCGCAGCCGGCCAGCGCCCGCGCACACGGGTCGCCTCGACGAAGCGGCTGCCCGCGGGGCAGACCCGGCGCACGGCCTCGAGGTCCTCGACGGTGTCGAAGTCGGCGAGTTCGGCGACCAGCCGCACGTCGATTCCCCCGGCATACAACGCCGCGAGGGTCAGCGCACCGGTGTCCCAGCGCGACATCGGCACGCCGCGAAGGCATTCGGCCATCCCGGTGTCGGACACGCCGAGCACCCACCAGCCGCCGTCCTTCGCGAGCCCGAGAACGGCCTGCGCGCCAAGCAGTTCACGCGCGCATTCGTCGAGCATGTCGGCCGACACCTGCGGGGTGTCCATTCCGATCTGCAGCAGGGTGCGGTGGCCGGTCGCGTCCGCGGCGTCGTGGTGCGCGTTGGCGAGGCGTTCGGCGAAGTCCGCGCCTCGCTGCGGCACCACGGTGAATTCCGTGAGGCACTCGCGGATCTCGTCGGCGCGGCAGCCGGCGTCGATGTCACCGGCCAACGCGACCACCCGGTTGCGCAGCGGGGCGGCGATCATGGCGTCGAGGCTGTCCAGGAGTGAGGCGGCGGCGATGTCGGCGGCGGCCCGTGCGCCGATCGAGGCGGCCAGCCGCGTCTTGGCGAGCCCGGGCACCGGCGCCTTGGCGACGATCAGCCCGACCACAGGTAGCACCGTCACGAGATCACCCGCCAGAAGTCCAGGGCCGCCACCACACTGCCGCGCAGCGATCCGCTGACCTTCGACTTCCCGCCGGTCCGCGGCCCGTAGGCGACGTCGCGCTCCACCACATGCCAGCCCGCGGCGGCCGCCCGGACCAGCAGTTCCAGCGGGTACCCCGACCGGCGGTCCGCCACACCCAGGCTCAACAGGTCGTCGCGCCGCGCGACCCGCATCGGCGCGATGTCGTGCACCGGCAGACCGTGGCGTCGGCGCAGCCGCCAGCACACCGCCGCGGTGCCCAGCCGCGCGTGCCAGGGCCACCGCAGCCCCGGGGTCGGGCGTCGTCGGCCGATCGCCATGTCGGCTCGCTCGAGCTCCTCGACGAGTCGGGGCAGGTCACCAGGATCGAGGGAGCCGTCGCCGTCGAGCACGGCGACGATCGGCGTCGTCGCCGCCACCACCCCGGCGTGCACGGCCGCCCCGTATCCCGGCTGGGGTTCGACGACGACGTCGGCGCCGTGCCGCCGCGCCACCTGCGCGGTGTCGTCGGTGCTGTTGTTGTCGACGACCAGCGGCCGGTAGCCGGCGGGCATCGCGGCGAGCACGCCGGGCAGCGATGCGGCCTCGTTGAGACAGGGCAGCACCACAGTCACCGACACCTTTTGGAGGCTATCGGGAATCGGGCCCGCGGCCTCGCGGTTGTGGTTCAGAGATCACTCAACCCCTAGGAGGGCGCATGACAACCCGACCCGCGGACAAAGCGCTGCGCAAGTTCAAGTGGGAGCGGCAGCTCGGAAGGACGGTGATGAATCCGGCCGTCGCGCTACTGGACCGGCTCGGACTGCGAGCGCCGCTGATGGTCGAACTGGAGACCGTCGGGCGCAAGAGCGGTGAACCGCGACGGGTGCCGCTGGTCGGGCGCGCCGACGACGGGGGCGTGTGGGTGATCTCCCAGCACGGCCGCCGCGCCGGATGGGCGCACAACATCGCGGCCAACCCGAACGTGCGGGTGCGGGTCGGCGACGAATGGCGCAGCGGCATCGCGACTTTCGAGCCCGACGACGACGTGCGCGCCCGCGCCCGCAGCTTCGGCGGCCGCGGCCGGGTCGGCCAGGCGGCGACGGCAGCGACCATGCGCGCGATGGAGAGCGACCCGATCTCGGTGCGGATCACCTACACCGAAACCGCCGACTAATCCGGCAGGGAGTTGCTCAGCCGTTCGGTGGCGGCCAGGTAGTCCTCGATGAACTCGCGCACCACCTCGCGGGCGGGCTTGACCTTGTTCATCAGCCCGACGCCCTGGCCGACGAAGTAGGTCGCCAACGCCTGCGCGCCGGGATTGCCCTGCGCGGCGAGCACGTCGATGCGCCGCACCACAGGTTCGGCCAGCATCGACTGCAGCGGCAGCGGCAACGGCTGACGGCCGCCGTTGTTGGGCAGCCAGGCCTGCGTCCAGTCCGAAACCAGTTGGCGCGCCGGCTTTCCCGTCCGTCCCGCCGAGCGCACGGTGTCGCGCGATGACGCCGCGAGGAACTTCTGCACGGTGTACGGAGCGGTCTCGGCCTCCTCGGTGGTCAGCCACACCGAGCCCGTCCAGGCACCGTCGGCGCCCATCGCGACGCAGCCCGCCATCTGCCTGCCGGTGACGATGCCGCCAGCGGCCAGCACCGGCACCTTCGCGCCGGCGGCCTCAATTGCTTCGATCACCTCGGGCACCAGCACCAGCGTCGTCACCTCACCGCAGTGCCCGCCGGCCTCGGTGCCCTGCGCGACGATCAGGTCGACACCGGCCTGCACCTGCTTGACCGCGTGCTCCTTGGCGCCGACCAGCGCCGCGACCGGAATGCCGTTGCTCCTGCCCGCCTCGATCATGTAGTCCGGCGGCACGCCCAGCGCGTTGGCGATCAGCTTGATCGGATGGCTCATCGCCACCTGCAGCAGGTCCTCGCCGGTGTTGCCGGACAGCATCGGCGGGCCGGTGCGTGGCGACTCGTCGGGCTCGATGCCGTGCTCGGCGAGCAGCTCGTCGATGTAGCTGCGGTACTCCTCGGGGATGCGGCTGGCCAGCGCGCTGCTGGACAGCTTCTCGCCCTTGCCCTCGAACTTGGCGGGCACGATCAGGTCGAGGCCGTACGGCTTGCCGTTGACGTGCGCATCGATCCAGGACAGTTCCTGATCGAGCAGTTCGGGGGTGTACGCGGTCGCGCCGAGCACGCCGAAACCTCCGGCGTTGGTCACGGCGGCCACCACGTCGCGGCAGTGACTGAAGGCGAACAGCGGAAAGTCGATTCCGAACTGCTCGCAGATGGCGGGTTTCACACAGCCAGTATTGCTAAAGCACACCGGCCGATGACAGGAACCCACCGATCGCGTCGAGCATCCTGGTGCCGTCGAGCAGCGCCCGGTCGTTGTGCCCGGCGCCGGGCACCACCACGTAGCGTTTGGGCGCGTTGGCCGCCTCGTACAGCCGTCGGGACAGCTGCTCGGGAACGATGTCGTCGGAGTCGCCGGCGATCGCCAGCAGCGGCGCCCGCACCGACGCGATCCGGTCGATCGACGGATACCGGTCGAGCAGCACCCGCCGCATGGGCAGCCACGGGTAGTGCACCGCGGCCACGTCGGCCAGCGACGTGAACGGTGAGCGCAGGATCAGCGCGGCGGGCGGGCGCTGCACGGCGAGCCCGACGGCCACTGCGGCGCCGAGGGATTCGCCGAAGTACACGATCTGTTCGACGCCCGGCTGCGCGGCGAGCCATTCCTGCGCGGCGCGCGCGTCGGCGGCCAGCCCGTCCTCGGAGGGGCTGCCGAGATTGCCGCCGTAGCCGCGGTAGTCGAACAGCAACACCGAAAGACCCATCCGGTTCAGCGCCGCGGCCAGCGGCCAGCGCATCGACCGGTCACCGCCGTTGCCGTTGAACACCAACACCGCGGGCGCCTCCCCCGCAACCGGAAAATACCAAGCGCCCAACCGGATTCCGTCGTCGGTCTCGATGACGACGTCGCGTCCGTTGGACAGCACCGTCGCCGCCGACGGGACCGGACCCGGCGACGGGAAATAGATCAACCGCCGCTGCTGCGACCAGAGCAACCCGAACAGTCCCGATGTCACAAGCGTGACCATAACGACAACGACGACCGCGCGGCGCATCAGGACCGCAACGGCGCGAACGCGAACTCACGCAGTCCGTCGCGCGGGTCCACGACGGCCTGAAATCCCAGCACCTGCGCCGCCCGCGTCGGGTCGGCGACGATATGGCGGACGTCGCCGCTGCGGTACTGCCCGGTGACGACGGGCGGGGCGTCCCCGCGCACCTCACACAGCTCGGTCGCCACCTGCTTGATCGAGATCGGGTGCCCCGAACACACGTTGAACGCGGTGAACCCGTCGAGCCTGGCCGCCACCGCCGCCACGTTGGCCGCCGCGACGTCGTCGACGTGGACGAAGTCGCGCATCTGCGCACCGTCCTCGAAAACCCTTGGCACATCCCTGGATTCCAGCTGGGAACGAAAGATCGCGGCGACGCCCGAATACGGGGTGTCGCGCGGCATGTGCGGCCCGTACACGTTGTGATAGCGCAGCGCGGTCACCGCCCCGCCGGTGGCCTCGGCCCATGCCAGCGCGTAGTGCTCCTGAGCGGTCTTGCTGGCGGCGTACAGGCTGCGCGGCCGCAGCGGCGCGTCCTCGGTCACCAGTTGCCACTGCACCAGCGTCCCGCACATGGGGCAGCGGTGGTCGAACACTCCGGCGTCGAGGTCCTCGCGGGTCCGCGGGTGCGGGTCGACCGGGCCGTGCTCGGGACAGTCGTAGCGGCCCTGCCCGTACACCACCATCGACGACGCCAGCACCAGCCGCTCACATCCGGCCGCGAACATCTCGGCGAGCAGCACCGCGGTGCCGTAGTCGTTGTGGCTGCCGTAGGACGGCGCGTCGGCGGCGTTGACCCCGGCGCCGACGACTGCCGCCTGGTGACACACCGCATCCACCCCCTCGAGCAGCGGGGCCAGCGCCGACGCGTCGCGGATGTCGACCACCTGGCAGTCGGCCGGCGCCTGCGCCCCGGAGCCGTGCGCGGCGGGCAGCATGGCGTCGACGGCGACGACGTCGTGGCCGGCGTCGCGCAGCGCGGCGTCGATCCGGGCTCCGATGAAGCCCGCCGCGCCCGTCAGCAGAACTCTCACGGCAGCTCGAAGGGCAGCGAGACACCCTCGTGCGCAAGGCAGTGGGTGCAGGTGCGGTCGGAGGCGACGTTCTCGATCGCCTCGTGCACCAGCTTGCGGAACGGCACCATGTTGCGCTCGAACTCGGCGAACACGTCGACCGCGCGGACCGCGCTCGCGGCGTCGATGCCGGCGTCCACATCAGTCACCAAAGCGATTGCGGCATAACACATTTCGAGTTCACGGGCCAGCACCGCCTCGGGGTATCCGGTCATGTTGATCAGCGTGAAACCCTGGCTCGCGAACCATCGGCTCTCGGCCCTGGTGGAGAACCGCGGCCCCTGGATCACCACCATGGTGCCGCCGTCCACCACGCCGGGCAGCTCGGCGGCCGCGGCGCGCAGCGACGGGCAGTACGGGTCGGCGAAGCTGACGTGGATTCCGCCGGTGTCGAAGTAGGTGTCCTTGCGCTCGGCCGTGCGGTCGATGAGCTGATCGGGGACCACCGTGGCGCCCGGCCCCAGATCCGGGGTCAGGCTGCCGACCGCGCACGGCCCGAAGATCCGACGCACCCCCAGCGCGCGCAGCGCCCACATGTTGGCCCGGTAGGGCACGGTGTGCGGGGAGAACTCGTGGTTGACGCCGTGACGGGGCAGGAACGCGACCTCGTGCTCGCCGACGGTGCCGATGGTGATCGCCCCGCTCGGCGCGCCGTAGGGGGTGTCGAGGGTGACGCTGCGGGCGTCGGCGCCGAAGAACGAGTAGAAGCCGCTGCCTCCGATGACTCCGAGCATTGCCTCATTGTCCGTCATGGGACGATGGCCCTCGTGGCCAGTTTCGCGCAATGGGTCGAGGGTGCTCGCCCCCGGACGTTGCCCAACGCGATCGCCCCGGTGATCGCAGGCACCGGAGCCGCAGCTTGGCTGGGCGCGGCGAGCTGGTGGAAGGCCTTGCTGGCGTTGCTCGTTGCGGTGGCGATGATCATCGGGGTCAACTACGCCAACGACTACTCCGACGGGATCCGCGGCACCGACGACGTGCGGGCCGGGCCGCTGCGGCTGGTCGGCTCGCGGCTGGCCGCGCCACGAGCGGTGCTGGCCGCGGCGCTGGCGAGCCTGGCGGTGGCCGCGGTCGCCGGCGTGGTGCTGGCGTGGTTCAGCGCGCCGTGGCTGATCGCGGTCGGCGCGGTGTGCCTGGCCGGTGCGTGGCTGTACACCGGCGGATCGCGGCCCTACGGCTACTCCGGGCTGGGCGAACTCGCGGTGTTCGTGTTCTTCGGCCTGATCGCGGTGCTCGGCACGCAGTACACCCAGGCGCTGCGGGTGGACTGGGTCGGGGTGGCGTGCGCGGTCGCGATGGGCTGCCTGTCGTCGGCGGTGCTGGTGGCCAACAACCTGCGCGACATTCCGACCGACGCGGAAACGGGCAAGATCACGCTGGCGGTGCGGCTCGGTGACGGCCGCACCAGGGTGCTCTATCAGCTGCTGGTCGCGACGGCGTTCGCGCTGACGCTGGCGCTGATGCGCGCGACGCCGTGGGCCGCGGTCGGTTTCGTGGCGCTTCCGCTGGCGGTGCGCGCGGCACTTCCGGTGCGCAGGAACCTCGGCGGTAAGTCGTTGATCCCGGTGCTGCGCGACACCGGGCTGACGATGCTGGTGTGGGCCGTCGCGATCGCCCTTGCCCTGGCCCTGGCTAGGTGACGCTCGTGGGGGCGTCGGCGGCCTTGACCAGCTGCACCTGCGGACGGGCGGGCACCTCGTCGGCCAGGAACCAGCGAAACGCCAGGTTGCCGCGCGGATAGTCCACGGTGGTAATCGAATTCGGGTGTGCGGTCATACCGCGGGAGATCACCGCGGTGACGGTTCCGTCCGAGTTGGGCACCGCGCTGTAGCCGTTGATCGACGTTTTGGCGTCGGTGATGCCCGCCATGAACTGGTTCCACACCACCAGGTTCCAGAACCGGCACGCCGGCGGCCGATGCGTGATGACCAGCGCCTCGTCCTCCTCCAGCACGAAACTGCCGTAGGCGTAGCAGGCGTCGCGCGCCGACCAGCCGAAGTTGGCGTCGGGCACCTGGTACGGCTCGGCGAATTCGTTTGCCACCTGCGAGATCTCGTGGCCCAGCGTGTGGTGGTCGTCGACGCGAACCCCGACCGCCAGCGGCACGATCGCGAACATCGTGCGCAGCCACGCGGCGCCGGCCCGCAGCGCCGCCGCGGTCTCGGCGTCGCCGTGGCGGATGGGATCGGGTTCGTCGAGCGCCTCAATGCGCCACGACACCGGCCGGCCGGTGGCCGGGTCGGCCTGGTAGTCGCGGGTCACCAGCACCACGCCGCCGTCGGTCGGCCCGTACTCGAACGAGAAGTTGCCGTCGGCATCAATGTCGAGGTCGTCGTCGCGCACGATCGCCACGATCCGGTCCGACCACGCGCCCGGAGACGGTTCGTTGTAGGCGGTCACCGAAAAGTACACGCTGTCACCGCGATTGCCGCTGATCCGGTAGCGCCGCTTCGGGTCGACCGGGCACATGTAGTAGTAGGCGTCGGTGTTGTCGCCACCCCAGCGGCGGTCGCGGCGATGCGGCGTGTTGAGCTCGACCCACACCGGCCGGCTCGGTTCGGCGAACAGATAGGTGTCCATCGCGACGCCCAGGGTGGTGGCGAGCATGCGGTAGCCGTCGGCGATGTGGCGGTCGTCGGTGACGGCGCGGTCGCCCTCCAGAAATGCCTTGTCGAGTTCGCCGAGCGTGTCGAGGAGTTCGCGCCAAGCCTTAGATGATTCGCGGCTCGCCGCGGAAGTTGATTCGTGTTGCGTCATGCGCTGATCCCTTTCGTGATGAGTTCGGCGGTGCGGTCCACCCACGCGTCGTCGAGCGTGTCGGCGTGGGTGATCAGGGCCAGAAACGCGATGCCGGCGATCGCGTCGACGACGTCGGCCGCGGTCACCTCCGGCCGGACCTCGCCGCGCGCGACCGCGGCGTCGAGCCAGTCGGTCAGCCCGCGGCCCAGGATGTCGGCGAAGCGTTCGAGCAGCGCCGCGTGCAGCGTGGGATCGGCGGCCATCTCACCGACCAGCCAGGGCAGTGCCGCCCGGGCGGCCGGGGTGGTCAGCACGGCCACCGTCCGGCGCATGATCTCGCGGACGTCGGCGGCGACGGATCCGGTGTCCGGTAGGTCGGTGGCCTCACCGAGCGGAAACACCGCCTCGTGCACGAGGTGGGCCTTGCTCGGCCAGCGGCGGTAGATCGCGGGCTTGCTGGTGGCCGCCCGGCGGGCGATCGCGTCGACCGAAAGGCCTGCGTATCCGGTCTCGGCGAGCAGCTCGACCGTCGCCGCGAGGACCGCGCCGTCGATCCGCGGGTCGCGGGGCCGCCCAATCTCCACCGTCATTACGAAACTGACAGTAACATAACTCGGCGTGACCGATGCCACAGCCGATCCCGTGCAGTTGGATGACCTCGCCGACCCCCGATTTCCCGCGGAGATAGAACCGCTTCGGCAGATGATGGCGTCGATGGCGCCGGAGTGCCCGCTCGACGCCGACGTGCTGCACGCCAAGGCCGTCGCCGAGACAGGCCTCGACGATTTCGGCGCCGACGACTACCGCGAGCGCCTCGACGTGTTTCTCGCTGCGCTGCAAGAGATCCCGAATCTGCATGCGGCGGGCGTGGTGAACTTCCACGCGCAGCTGCTGCAGTGGTTGAAGAACCGGCTGCTGCTCACCGACCTGCTGCACCGCCATCCCGAGATCCACGACATCGAGCTGGTGGCGCCGATCGTCATCGCCGGTCTGCCCCGTACCGGCACCACCCACCTGCACAACCTGCTCGCGGCGGGGCCGACGTTCCGCACCATCCCCTACTGGGAGAGCAACGAGCCGTTTCCGCTGCCCTCGGAGATCGGGGTCGAGCCGGATCCGCGGCGCGTGCGGATGGACGCCGCCGTCGAGTTCATGAACGCGGTGATGCCGCATTTCGCGTTGATGCACGAGATGACGACCGACCACGTGCACGAGGAGATTCAGCTGCTGGCGAACGACTTCTCGTCGATGCTGTTCGAGACGCTCGCGCACGTGCCGCGCTGGCGCGACTACTACCTGACCCACGATCAGACTCCGCACTACGAGCACCTGAAGACGCAGCTGAAGGCGTTGCAGTTCCTGCGGGGCGGGCGACGCTGGCTGCTCAAGTCGCCGCAGCATCTCGAACAGCTGCCGGTGCTGAATCATGTGTTCCCGGACGTCGTGGTGATCGTCACCCACCGCGACCCGTTGCCGGTCGTGTTGTCGATGCTCGCGATGCTGGCCTATTCGGCGCGCATGCACTGTTCGCCGGTGCCGGTGGACGGCATCGCGGCGTCCTGGGTGGACCGGCTCGAGCGCATGCTCGGCGCGCTCATCCGCGACCGCGACGTGATACCGTCGCAGCGCTCGATCGACGTGCGCTTCGACGACTTCATGGCCGATGAAATGGGCACCGCCGCAACGATTTACGACCTCGCCGGGGAGAGTTTCGGCGGCGAGGCGCGCGCCGCGATGCTCGGCTATCTCGAGGGTCACCAGCGGGGTCGGCTCGGCCGGGTGGCCACCTCGGCGCAGATGTTCGGTCTCGACGAGCGCGAGTTGCAGGCCCGGTTCAGCCCGTACATCGAGCGCTTCCTGAGCTGACGTTTTCCCGGCGAGCAGACGCCAATACCCCCGAAAGTGGGCCATTTAGGGGGTGTTGGCGTCTGTTCGCCCGTCGCTACGCCGCCTGCTCGAGCAGCGCGGCGATGCCGGCACGCAACTGCGCGACACCCACGTGCTCGGTGATCAGATTGACGGTGAACTTGTCGCCGCCGCGCAGGATACCGAGCATCATGTGCTCGCATCCGATGCTTCTGCTCTTGTGCGCCAGAGCTTCTCGCAGCGAGAGTTCGAGCGCCTTCTTGGCCGGCTTGGTGAACGGAACATGGCCACGACGCCTGCGGCGACCGGACCGGCGAAACGCGCTGTCCCAGGCGCCCTTTCCGAACGCGCGGTTCACCCGGTCACGGACCGCATGCAAGTCGATCCCGATCGACCTCAATGCCTCGGCGTCCTCGTCGAACAGCGGATCACCCGACGGAGACCGTGCATCCAGCCGCGCACGTACCGCCTGGGCGGTCAACCCGTAGCCGCTGAGCAGACCGGCCAGCTCGCGCCCGGCGCTCTGCAGGACGCCGACCAACAGATGTTCAGCCCCGATCACTTCCGAGTCCAGCTCCCGCGCCTCCTCTTGGGCGAGCGTCACCGCGACGCGGGCGCTGCGGCTGAACCGCTCGAACATGTCATTTCCTCCTGTTGTGCTTCTGATGCACGGCTTGGCGGCTCACCCCGAGCGCACTGGCGATGGCCTGCCAGCTCCAGCCCTGTTCGCGGGCGTTCGCGACGTGGATCGCCTCCAGATGCTCTTGAAGTCGCTGCAGCGCGCGCACGGCCTTGAGCCCGACAGCCGGGTCGGTGCTGGTCAACGCGTCGATCTCGATCACGCTGTCAAGTTTAGTTGACGTCAATCGGACGGACAAGACGTGTGCGCCTACCCTCGCCGGGGTAACCAACGCTGTCCGCCGCCCGATAGGCATCCTGGAAGCATCCCCGAAAGGCCCTGAATGACCGCAGCACGCACTCAGCTCGACCGCCGCGACATCGCCGACGCGCACCGCATCGCCGCCGCGGTGTCGGACGCGTTCTCGGCCAAGGTCGTGGGCCAGGAGAACCTGCGTGAGTCACTGCTCATCGGGTTGCTCGCCGGCGGGCACGTCCTCATCGAAAGCGTGCCGGGCCTGGCCAAGACGACGGCCGCGCGCGTCATCGCCGAATCCATCCACGGCGGGTTCCAGCGCATCCAGTGCACCCCGGACCTGTTGCCCAGCGACATCATCGGCACCCAGGTGTATGAGTCCGCGACCAACTCGTTCGTCACCCAACTCGGCCCCGTGCACACCAACATCGTGTTGCTCGACGAGATCAACCGCTCCAGCGCCAAGACGCAGAGCGCGATGCTCGAAGCGATGGAGGAGCGCCAGACCACCGTCGCGGGCGCCGTCTACCCCATCCCGGAGCCGTTCCTGGTGATCGCCACCCAGAACCCGGTGGACCAGGAGGGCACCTATCCGCTCTCCGAGGCGCAGACCGACCGGTTCATGCTCAAGGAGATCCTCGGCTACCCCTCCGCCGAGCAGGAGGTGGAGGTCATGTTCCGGATGGACGCCGGGCTGTACGACAAGGACCACCGCACCCGGCCGGTCGTGACGCTCGACGATGTGCGACGCGCGCAGGAGGTCGTGCGCATGGTGCACATGGACCCGGCACTGATGCTCTACGCCGGCCGGCTCGTCGGCGCCACCCGCCATCCCGAGGAGTTCCTGCCCGCCCAGCTGGCCCGCCTCGTCGAGTACGGCGCCAGCCCCCGCGCCACCATCGCGCTCTGCCAAAGCGCGCGTGCCCTCGCGGTGTTGTCCGGTCGCGCCCACGTCGTCCCCGATGACATCGCCAAGCTGGCGCACCGGGTGTTGCGGCACCGGCTGATCCTCGGGTTCGAAGCGGCCAGCAAGGGCATCACCTCGGAGCGCATCATCGACGCCGTCCTGCAGGCGATCCGGGTGCCCTAACGGTGGGCCACCATCTCAACCGCGCGAAAGCGCACTTCGGCACCGACACCCGCGGGCTGCTCGAGGGCGGACGCTACGCGCTGCTGCACACCCGCAGCCTGGAGTTCGACGAGCTGCGGCCGTACGTGCCCGGCGACGACGTCCGCGACATCGACTGGAAAGCCTCCGCGCGCTCAGGGCACGTGCTGATCAAGCGGTTCGTCTCCGAGAGGCACCACAAGATCCTGTTGGTCGCCGACGCGGGTCGCAACATGTCGGCGCTGACCCCCAGCGGCGAGACGAAACGCGATGTGGCAGCGCATGTTCTCGGTGCCTTCGGGCTGGTCACACTCGGGCGCGCCGATCAGATCGGGATGGTGTACGGCGACGCCCGCGGCTGTGTCAACATCCGCCAGCGCCGCGGCGAGACCCACATCGAGAACATGCTGCACCGCTTCTACGCGCACACCCTGGCCGAGCCGGGCGTCAGCGACATCGCATGCCAATTGGACTACGTGGCAACCCATCACCGCCACTCGATGTTGATCGTCGTGGTCTCGGACGAACCCGAGATCGACGATCATCTCGACGAGGCGGTCACGCGCCTGCGGTCCCGCCACGACGTGCTGTGGGCGATGGTCTCCGACATGCCCGCGGTCGGCGACCACGACGGCTACGACGTCGGCTCGGGCCGCCTGGTGCTCGACAGTGCCGCGCTGGGCCCGCGCGTCGTGGCCGCCTACCGGCGCGCCGAGCAGGCACGCGCGCACCGGCTCGACGAGTACATGACCGCTCGCGCGATCCCCTACGCCACGATCGGCGCCAGCAACCAGATTCGGCCCCGACTCGTCGCGTTGACCGAGGTGTTCGCCCGTGCCGGATGACCTGCTGCGCTTCGTCATCGGCCCAAGCCCTTACTCGGGATGGTGGCTGTGGCTGGCCCTCCTGTTGATCCTGCTCGTGATCGGCTGGTACACCGTCGTTTTCGTATGGACGCTGCCCGCTGAGCGGCTGCGCAGGATGCCCGTCATCCGGTCCTGGCACGCCACGCTGTTGCGGCGCCGCTTCGCCCGCACCATCGACGACATCGCCGCACGGCATCGACGCGGAGACCTGCCCGCACCGCACGCCGCCGCGCAGATCAGCCGCACGCTGCGCAGCTTTCTGCATCAGGCGACCGGCAGCCCGGCGCAGTACATGCACGTCGAGGCCATATCCTCCGGTGAGCTCGCGCCGGCTGCGGCGGTGTTCGAGGCGCTCAACGACGCGCAGTTCAACGAATCCTCACCGGTGGATGTCGACCAGACCGGCTCGGCGGCTGGGGAATTGGTGCGCACATGGCCCTGAGTTGGTGGCCGGTGGCGGTGGTCGGCTTCATCTGTCTTGCCGCGGCCGTCGCGCTGGCGGTGCTGCCTGCGATGGACCGAGAGATCCGCGAGCTGCGTCCGCTCGCGAACACGTCACGGTTGACGCGGCTCCCCGAATACGCCCGCGTGGCACGGAGAAGGATGCTGTCGGTGGTCGCGACGGTCACGCTGCTGCTGATCCTGTTCACCGCGGCGACGCTGGCCAGCGCGCGGCCCAGCGGATGGTGGTCATCGTCGCGCACCGGTGAGGCGCCGCACGACGTCATGCTCTGCGTCGGCCAACCCATCACCGATTCGGCAACCGCCACATTCCTTTCGCACTTTGCCGCACAGGCCGGTACCTACGGCACCCAACGCATCGGGCTGACATCGCCGAACCGCCGCGTCATCCCGCTGACCCGCGACTACTCGTACGCCGCCGAAAAGCTCACCGACATCGCCGAAGTCGGGCGCGCGCCCGCGGACTCCGAGCTGTCCTCCGCCCAGCGCAATGCCGCCGCGTCGTTCTCACCCGCCGTGTCCTACCTCGACTACGCGCCCAGCGTCGCCGACCTGCTGGCGTTGTGCATCACCGGGTTTCCGTCGTTCGGCGCCCCGAGCCCCCACCGGCGCTCGTTGATCTACCTGGGTCCCGGCGAGCTTCGCGCGCCCGGCGAGACGCGGGCCGCGTTGTTCGACCACCAGCAGGTGACCGACATGGCTGCCGAGGCCGGCATCCAGGTCAACCTGCTCGCGACCTCACCGGGCGGCGGCCTGCGCGACATCGCTGAATCGACCGGCGGGCAGTATGTTTCGCTCGACACCGGCGACGCGGGCATGATCCGCGCGCTCGACGGAGTTCAAGCCAACCCGCCGGACCCGACGGCGCAGGCCGATACCGTCACCGCCTGGTACGGCGACTCGCCGAACGTCCCGCTGGCCGTGGCGGCGGTGGCCTCACTGCTGTTGGCGTTGGCGCTGGTGGTGTTGCGGCGATGACGTTCGCTCCCGTGGTTCCCGCGGCGTTCCTGATCGTGATCGCCGCGGCGGTCGTGCTCCTGCGGTTGATCACCATGCGGTCGCTGGCCACCGGGCCCGGGCACCGCTGGGCGACGGTCTGGCGGTGGTCCGGGCTGACGCTTGCGCTTCTGCTGTTGTTGATCGCCGCGGCGCGCCCCGGGTTCGGTCACGGTGGCCCGCAAAGCGTCACCACGGCGCAGTCGGGCGACAACACCAACGTCTTCTTTGTCGTCGACCGGTCCACCGAGAGCACCAACGCGATCAGCGAGGACATCCAGACCCTGATCGCCCACCATCCGCAGGCGCGGTTCGCGGTGATCAGCTTCGCGTCGCGACCCTCGCTGGACTGGCCGCTGTCGCAGGACGCGTGGAGCCTGCAACCCGAAATCGCCTCGCTCACATCGTATGACGAACCTGGCGACGTGGTGAACGCGGCAGCGGCCGCCAACGTGCTGCGCTACCAGCTGATCGCGGCCGGCCAGCAGTATCCCGGCTCGCAGAACCTGGTGTACTACTTCGGCGCCGGAGCCCCCGGATCGCAAGCGCCGCAAAGCGAGTTCGACCCCGTCGCCGGGTCGGTGGACGGCGGGGCGGTGTTCGGCCGGGGCGCGCCGCTGAACGAACCGGCGCTGCGCCGCATCGCCGACGAGCTCGGTGTGTCCTATCTCAACCCCGACGACGACGTCGCCGTCACGCAGGCCGCACCGGAAGACACCGTCGTGCAACAACCGACGGACGTCGGCCGGCGCACCGAGCTGTACTGGGTGTTCACCATCGTCGCGGCGGTGCTGCTGCTGTTCGAGAGCTACCTGAGCATGCGCGAGTTGCGCCGTGCCCGGATGTCGCGCCGGGAGGTGATGTCGTGACGCGCCACCTGCCTCGGCGGCTGCGGCTGCGGCGGCGACTGCTGGTGATCTCCGCGCCGCTGGTCGTTGTCGCGCTGCTTGCCGCGGTGAAGATGTTGTCGGTCGTGTTCGCGGGGCAGGCCGCCGAATCGCATTACGGCGAACGGGCTTTGGGGGCGCTACGCGGCGACGTGGCGACGTTGGGCGTGTTCAACGTGATCGAACCGGCGAAGGCGCCGTTCGCGGCGGGCACCCTCGCCGTGCTGGCGAACCGGCTCGACGACGCCGATGCCGCGTTCTCCGAGTCGTTGTCGCGTACCGACGCCACGCAGTCGTGCCCGGTGCGCGTCAACCTGGCACTGGTGCGCGAGCGGCAGGGCGACATCTCCGCGTGGGAGGGCCGGCCGGATGCGGCGCGGGACCGCTACCGCAGCGCGTCGGCGCTCGTCACGGACGCGCCGCAGGGCTGCTTCGAGGACAACACCGACCCCGATTCCGAGCGGCGCGCGGTGCGCGCCGACACCGCGGCCCGGCTGGCCGCCAAGATGGCCGGGCTGACGGCACCGCCGCCGCCCCCGCCGCCAACGGCGTCGCCGCCGCCTCCTCCGCCCGCGGCCATGCTCGCGCCCGGTGCGCCCGAACTCGACACCGAGCGGCCACCCCTGCTGCTGCACCCGCAGACCGGGGACCCGGTCGAGAAGCTGCGTCAACTGCTGCAGGACGCGGCCGGATAGTCAGGCGACCGACGTTCCGGTCCAGTATTCGGCGAACCGGCCGTCGGCGACGCGCAGGATGTCGTTGCCGGTGAATCGCTTGGGGCCCTCCTTGGCCGCGCCCGTGCCGATCCAGCGGGCTGCCAGCAGATCCCCCTCGACCAACGGCTCGATCTCGATGACGAACTTGAGGTCGGCGAGCATCCGGTGGGTCTCGTCGACCACGTCCTGCAGCGCCGCGGGCCCGCACACCACCCGGTCCGGCCAGTGCCCGACGAAATCCTCGGTCACCACCTCGGCCGCGACAGGTATCCCCGCCCAGACCTCATATATCCATCGTTTGTACAAATCCTTGGCAGAGTCCATGTCCGTCGACTACCCGCACTGAACTACGGATAATCGGCCGCGGTCAGGACGGCGGCGGGTCTTCGCCGCGCAGCCTGGCCTGCAGTTGCTCCCGGTCTTTGCGCCGCCGCTCGTCGAAGGCCGCGATGCTGGCGGTGGCGCGGCGCCGCAGCGGAGCGAAGATCCAGATGCCGAGCGGCAACGCGATCACGATGGCCAACAGCAGCGCGACCACGAGCGGAAACTCGTCGAGCCCGAGCAACCGTGCGGCACCGAAGATCGCCGCGGCCACCGCGGCGACCAGCAGCAGCCGGGCAGCCGCGTACGCCAGCACGTCGACGACCAGACGGGTTCCGGGGCGACCATCCGACACGGCCCGAGCCTACCGATGGCGCGTATCATCTCCGGCAAGGAGGTTATTTTCGCCGTGGCGTACTTGCTGTTGCTTTCCGTTTTGGCCGGGCTGACGTACGTGGGCTGGCGGCTGACGCGGGCGTCCGCGAGCCGCCCGCGAACGCGCGTGATCGGGCCCGACGACGATCCCGAGTTCCTGCGCCGTCTCGGCAGCGAGGACAACCCCAGGCCCTGAGCGCGGTTATCCGGCGGGGCGTTTCGCTTTCGCGCCGGGAAACCCGTCGGCGACCACGGCCGCGAGTTCGAGCAGCGCCTGGCGGGTCTCGGGCTTCAATCGCTCGAGGCTGATCTCGGCGCCCTCCTCCAGGTGCGGGTCGAAGGGGACCTCGAGCACCGCGCGGCAACGCCGGTTGAAGTGGTCGACGACCTTGCGCATGTCGACCTTGCCCGATCGCGGCCGCACCGCGTTGATGACGGCGATCGAGTTGCGCACCATGTCCTGATGGTCGTGCGCGTCCAGCCAGTCCAGCGTCGCCGATGCGCTGCGCGCACCGTCCACCGAACCCGAGCTGATCACCACCAGCGCGTCGGCCTTCGCCAGCACCGCGGCCATCGCCGAATGCATCAGCCCGGTGCCGCAGTCGGTGAGCACCAGGCTGTAGAACTTCTCGAGCACCTCCAGCGTGCGGGTGTAGTCGGCGGAGCTGAACGCCTCCGACACCGCCGGGTCGCTCTCGGAGGCCAGCACCTCCAGCCGGCTGGGGCCCTGTGAGGTGTAGGCGCGCACATCGCTGTAGGCGACGATGCCCTCGGCGTCGCGGAGCAGGTGCCGCACGGTGGCCGGGGTCTCCAGCGGCACCTTCTGGCTCAGCGTGCCGCGGTCGGGGTTGGCGTCGACGGCGATGACGCGGTCCCCGCGCAGGGAGGCCAGCGTCGCACCCAGCGTCGCGGTGATCGTCGTCTTGCCGACCCCGCCCTTCAGCGACAGCACCGCGATCCGGTAGCAGCTGCGCAGGGGGCGTTGCACCTGCGCGACGAGCATCTGCCTGCGCTGGGCCTTGGGGCCCTCGCCCAGGTTGATCAGCTTGAACGACGCCAGATACAGCCACTTGCGCCAGCCCTCAGAAGGGGCGCGTTTGGGCTGGCGCAGCAGCGCCACCGCCGACAGATCAAGGAACGGCGGCGGGTCCTCCTGCGGCTCGGTCGGCGCCGGCGCGGGTGGCGCCGACGCGGGTGGCGTCGGCGCGGGTGGCAGCGGCAGCCCTTTGGGCGGCGTCGGGGCTGTCCACTCCGGCGGCGGGTCGGCGGCCGGGTCGCGGAACCGGTCCTGTCCACGGAAACCCGTTGGCACGAAACCGCTTTCGGCCGGCTTCGGGGTGTCGGCGGCGCGGTGCGCGCGATGTTCGGGCACGCTACCCCACACCCGCGTACGAGTGCAGACCCACCGTCACGAGGTTGATGAAGAACAGGTTGAACACCATCGCGACGAAGCCTGCGACGTTGATCCAGGCGGCCTTCTTGTCGCGCCAGCCCGCCGTCGAGCGGGCGTGCAGGTAGGCCGCGTAGATGACCCACGCGATGAACGACACCGTCTCCTTGGGGTCCCAGCCCCAGTAGCGGCCCCACGCCTCCTCGGCCCAGATCGCCCCGAAGATGACGCCGAAGCCGAACACCGGGAACGCGAAGATCGTTGTGCGGTAGGCGATCCGGTCCAGGGTCTGCGCGTCGGGCAGCCGCGCGACGATGCGGGCCGCCAGGCCGTCCGCCCCGGGGGCACCCAGCCGCGACATCTTCACCAGGAACAGGATGCTGGCCACCCCGGCGACCAGGAACACGCCCGAGCCGAGGCTGACCACCGACACGTGGATCGGCAGCCAGTAAGACTGCAGCGCCGGCATGACCGGGGCGGCGTTGGTGTAGAGCCAGCGACCCGACACGGTCAGCAGGATCAGCACCGGGACGAGCACGAACACCCACAGCGTGCGGTACTGCGGGCGGCGCAGCACCACGGCCGCGGCGACCAGCCCGCAGAAGCAGGTGAGGTTGATGAACTCGTACATGTTGCCCCACGGCACCCGCGAGGTGGCCAGCCCGCGCAGCACGATGCAGAGCAGCAGCAAGCCGGTGCCGAGGTAGGCCAGGGCCAGCCCGGCGCCGCCGATGCGTTCGTCGGCGGGGCGCTTGGGCCGCTCGGCGACGACGCCGGGTGCGCTGTCGGCGGGCGCGACGGGAGGTGGCCCCGACGCCGTCACGAGCTCACGCCGCTCGACCTTGCGGCTGCGGCTGTAGGCCAGCTCGATGGCCAGCAACAGCAGCGCGCCCACCAGCACCAGCACCGACGAGGTGAACGCCCAGTCCGAGTAGCGGGCCAGTCCTATGTCGATGTCGGTGTTCATGTGACCTCTTCTCGTGACCGCTGGGCCGCGCCGTCAAACCCGTCGGGCACCAGCCGCTCGGTCAACCGTTCGAACTCGTCGCCCCACCCCGAGTTGTCCGTGCGGGCCAGCCCGCCCAGCTCGACGCTTACCGTACCCGGGTCGGCCGGGGTGATCCGCACCCAGATCCGTCGTCGCCGCACCAGCAGCGACACCAGCAGCCCGGCCATCATCGTCATCGCGAACACCAGCACCCAGACCTGGGCGGGGTCGTGAGACACCTGCACGTTGATGAACGGCACCGCGCCGTCGAACCGCACCACCGTGCCGTCGTCGAGCTGGGTCGACTCGCCGGCGCCGAGGTTGACGCGCGCCACCTTGGTCAGCCGGTCCTGTTCGATCAGCCGGGCGTCGAGGTTGAACAGCGACTGCGGGCGCCCGGAGTCCAGGCCGGTGTCGCCGCGGTAGACGTCGATGGCGACCGCGGGATCGTTGAGCGCCGGGAAGCTCGACGACAGCAGGGTGCCGTGCAGCTGTTCGGTGGGCGCGAACAGGCCCTGGATGGCGATCTGGTTCTTGCGGCGCTCGTCGGGGTCGGGGTAGGTGCCTGCCGGCGGGTCGAACCGCATCGCGCCCGAGGACAGCAGCGTCAGCGAGTCGTCGGGCCGGAACTGCAGCGTCTGGGTGCGGGTCTGCCCGTCGGGGAAGATGACGGTGAACGTGGGCGCGTAGCCGTGGCCCTGCAGGTAGACCCGGTCGCCGCCGACCCGCAGCGGCTCGTTGACCTTGAGCCGGTAGGGCTGCCAGGTGCCGGTGCTCAGGTCCTCGCCGGCTTGGTACTCGATGTCGGCGGCGAACGAGGTCGCCTGTCCGGTCGGCAGGTAGTCCGCCTCGAACGTGTTGACGCGTAGGCAGATCGGATGCAGCGAGGTGCCGTCGACGGTGTTGCCGGCCCGGAACGAGTCGAACGCGGCCGGTGAGGCCGAGCAGAAGCCGGGGCCGCCGTCGGCGATGACGATGACGTTGCCCTCGTAGCCGAACATCTTGCCCGCCGCCACCGCGACCAGCAGGCCGAGCAGCGAGAAGTGGAACACGATGTTGCCGAACTCGCGCAGATAGCCTTTCTCCGCGGAGATCTCAGTGGCGTCGTCGGTCACGCGCGTGGTTTTGCGCCAGCCCCGCAGCTTTTCGGTGATGGTCGCGGCCAGGGCTTGCGGGTCGGCGGCGACGGTGGCGGTGTGGTGTTTGGGCAGCCGGCCCAGGTTGCGGGGGGCGGGCACCGGGGTGGCGCGCATGCTGCGGATGTGTTCGATCGTGCGCGGGGTCAGACAGCCCACCAGCGAGACGAACAGCAGCACGTAGATGGCGGTGAACCAGAAGCTGGAGAACACGTCGAAGGCCTGCAGCCGGTCCAGCCACGGTCCGATCGTCGGGTGCTCGCCGATGTACTGCTGCACCTTCGCCTCGTTGAGGTTGCGTTGCGGCAGCAGCGCGCCGGGGATCGCGGCGAGCGCGAGCAGGAACAGCAGCACCAGCGCGGTGCCCATCGACGTCAGGGTGCGCCAGGTGTTGCGGACTTTTTCGGCGAGCAGACGTGAAAACCCCCTAGAACCGCTGCTTTCAGGGGTTTTCACGTCTGCTCGGCTGTCGATGGCACTCATATCGGCAAGGTGACGTCGGATACGAAGGCGTCGCGCACCCAGGACACGAAATCGTTCCACACCCCGGTCACCAACGCGATGCCGACCAGGATGAGCAGGATGCCGCCGACGATCTGGATGGTGCGGGTGTGCCGGCGCAGCCAGCTCAACCCCTGAACGGCGCCCGCGGAGCCGAAGGCCAGCAGCACGAACGGGATTCCGAGCCCGAAGCAGTACGCCAGCACCAGCGCGACGCCGCGGGCCACGTTGGCGCCGTCGGTCGCCGACGCCACGGTGATGACCCCGGTCAGGGTGGGGCCCAGGCACGGGGTCCAGCCCAGCGCGAAGACCGCGCCGAGCAGCGGTGCGCCGGCGACGGTCGACACTTGCCGCGGTGTGAAGCGCGCGTCCCGCTGCAGTGCGGGGATGAAGCCGACGAACACCAGCCCCATCACGATCGTGAGGACGCCGCCGATGCGTTGCAGCAGAAGCTGGCTGGTGATCAGCGTCGTCGTCATGCCCAGCACCGCCACGGTGCCGAGCACGAACACGACGGTGAACCCCGCGACGAACAGCGCGGCCGCGCCGGCGACCCGCATCCGCACGCCGCGAGCGACTCGGGGAGTCTCCGTGCTCGTCGAGACCGACGTTTTGGCGGATTCCTCCGGGACTTTCCGACCAAAGCGTCGGTTTCGGCGGGAGAGGTCGGGGGTGTCCTTAGGCGCGACCCCGACGACCGCGGCCAGATACGACAGGTAGCCGGGCACCAGCGGCACCACGCACGGCGAGGCGAACGACACCAGGCCGGCCAGCACACACACCGCCAGCGCCAGCAGCACCGGTCCGGCAGCAGCGATCTCGGCGAACCCGGTCACGTCTTCGGCTCCGACTCGGTGGCCAGCCGCTGCACCACCGGCTGCAGGTCTTCGGCGAGCAGTTCGCGCAGGAACACCGCCGCGACCCGATGCTGGCGGTCCAGCACCACGGTCGACGGGATGACCGTGGTCGGGTACTTGCCGCCGAAGGCGATCATCGTGCGCATCGCCGGGTCGTAGATGGACGGGAACGTGATGCCGCGGTCGATGATGAAATCGCGTGCGGCGTCGCGGTTGTGGTCGCGGACGTCAATGCCGAGGAACCGCACGCCGAGATCACGCGTCGCGTCGTGCACCTGCTGCAACTGGGTGATCTCGGTGCGGCACGGCGCGCACCACTGCCCCCACACGTTGATGACCACGACCTCGCCTTCGAAGTCGTCGAGCGAAATGGTCTTGGCCGGGTCCATCAGGTCGGGGCCGGTCAACGCCCCTGGGCGGCCGCGGCTTTCGGGTGGGTCGTAGAAGATGTCGGTCTGCCCGCCGGGTGCGACGAACTCGAAAGTGCCGCCCTGCGCGACGGCGTCGTCACCGGTGGCGCATCCGGTGAGCACGGCCACGACCGCGCCCACGAGGACCACCCATCGCTTCACTGCTGCGCCGGCTCGCGGTAGTACCAGTCGACGAGCGTGTCACCGTCGTAGACGAACGAGTTCAGCGACGCCAGGCCGCACTGGCGCTTGCGCGGATCGTGCGCGAACCGCTTCCCGGTCAGCGACCGGCGCAGGATCTCCACGGGCAGTTGATGGCTCACCACCACCGCTTCACGGCCGTGCGCACCCTCGCGGGCCCGCTCCACGGCGCGTCGCATCCGGGCGGCGATCTCGTGGTACGGCTCCCCCCAGGACGGCCGCAGCGGGTTCCACAGGTGCCGCCAGTTGCGGGGATCGCGCAGCGCCCCGTCACCGGGCGAGACCCGCTGGCCCTCAAAGATGTTCAGCGATTCGATGAGATCCTCGTCGGTTTCGATCGGCAGGTCCAGCCGCTTGGCGATCGGGGTGGCGGTCTCCTGTGCGCGCTGCAGCGGTGAGGCCACCACCAGCACGATGTCGCGGTCGGCCAGGTACTCGGCCACCTGCTGCGCCTGGGCGTGACCCCGCTCGGACAGGTGGTAACCGTCGAGGCGGCCGTACAGGATGCCGTCAGGGTTGTACACCTCGCCGTGCCGCATCACGTGCACGGTGGTCCTGCTGCTCATTCGGGCCGGCTCGCTTCCGCTGCGGCACGCGCGGCGCCGGGCAGGGCCGCGCCGATGCGCTCGAACGCCTCGTCGTCCAATACCGTTGAGACGAACCATGTCTCGAAGGCGCTGGGTGGCGGGTAGATGCCCGCGTCGAGCAGACCGTGGAAGAACGCCGGGAAGCGCCACGTCTCCGATGCCCGCGCCGACGCGAAATCGGTGACCGGCTGGTCGGTGAAGAACACCGACAGCATGTTCCCGGCGCGCTGAACCTGGTGCGCCACACCGGCTTCGGTCAACGCCTGGCCTAGCAGGCCGGCGAGCCGGTCGGCGTTGGCGTTCAGCGCGGCGTAGGCGGCGTCGTCGGCGGCGCGCAGCGTGGCGAGACCAGCGGCCATCGCCACCGGATTGCCCGATAGCGTTCCCGCCTGATACACCGGTCCGAGCGGGGCCAGCCGGTCCATCACCTCGGCGCGGCCGCCGAACGCCGCGGCCGGCAGCCCGCCGCTCATCACCTTGCCGAACGTGAACAGGTCGGCGTCGACGGGATCGACTCCGTACCAACCGGATCGGCTCACCCGGAACCCAGTCATCACCTCGTCGAGGATCAGCAGCGCGCCAGCGTCGGCGGTGACGCGGCGCAGCGCGGCGTTGTAGCCCGGCCGCGGCGACACGGTGCCCATGTTGCCGGGGCTGGCTTCGGTGATGACGCAGGCGATCTCGTCGCCGAACCGGCCGAACGCCTCTTCGACGGCGGAGACGTCGTTGTAGGGCAGCACGATCGTGTCGGCGGCCGCGGCGCCCGTCACACCCGGCGAGGACGGCAGCCCCAGCGTCGCCACCCCCGAGCCCGCGTCGGCCAGCAGCGCGTCGCTGTGCCCGTGGTAGCAGCCGGCGAACTTGATGATCTTGGGCCGGCCGGTGTAGCCGCGGGCCAGCCGGATCGCGCTCATGGTGGCCTCGGTGCCGGAGTTGACCAGCCGCACCCGCTCGACCGGGGCGACGCGGGCCACGATCTCGGCGGCCAGTTCGGTCTCCGACGGGGTCGGGGCGCCGAACGACAGGCCGTCGGCGGCCACACGCTGCACGGCGTTGACGACGGCCGGGTGGGCGTGGCCGAGGATCATGGGGCCCCAGGAGCAGACCAGGTCGACGTAGCGGTTGCCGTCGGCGTCGGTGAGCCAGTAGCCGCTGGCCGAGGTGATGAACCGGGGGGTGCCGCCGACCGAGGCGAAGGCCCGCACCGGCGAGTTCACCCCGCCGGGGATGACCCCACTGGCGTCGGCGAACAGCCGCGCCGATACCTCGGTGGAGATCTGGTCAGCACGCATGGCCACCAGTGTCCCAGCACCGTGCAAACCGTCAACTACAGGGTGTAGTTCATCTCAGCGTTTCGGGGTCACCACGAACACCGGATGGTCGGCCTCGTGGGGAAGCCGCTCGAAATAGCCCTCGACCACCCGGCCGGCCCTCTTGCGGTATGCGGCCAGGATCGGCGGGCGGTCCTGCTCGGGAATTTCACGCGCGACGTATTCGGTCGACCCGATCTTGACGTTGGGATCGGCCCGCACGTTCTTCACCCACTGCGTTTCGCCCCGGGTGGACACCAGGTACTTGGCGCCGTCGACGTCGACGGAGATGACCGGGATCCGCTGGGGCTTCTTGGTGTGGCGGGCGGTGACCGTCAGCGTCTCGCCCATCCCGGTGGCCTTCGCGATCGGGTTGAAGATCTTGGTCGTGAACCAACCGGGCTTGAGGTAGGCCATCTCTCCCAGTTTGATGGCTGCTATGCAACTCCCGCAATGGCTGGCGCGGTTCAACAGACACGTCACCAACCCGATCCAGCGGTTGTGGGCGGGCTGAGCGCCGACGTTCGGCATCCTCGAGCACGTCGGCCGCAAGTCCGGCAGACCGTATCGCACGCCGCTGACGGTGTTCTCCACCTCGGACGGAATCGCGATCCTGCTCACCTACGGGCCGAACCGCGACTGGTTGAAGAACATCACCGCCGCCGGCAACGCCCGGATAAGGCGGCACGGCCGCACGTTCACCGTGACCGATCCCCGTGTGGTGAGCAAAGCCGAGGCCGCCGAGCACGTCACCGGTGTGGCTCGGTTCCTCTTCGGGCGAATGCCGTTCGAGCAGGCGGTGCTGCTGCGCCGCGCAGCCTGATCTGCGGCTCACACGGTTGTTTGGTGCACGTGTGCCGGGTCGACGATGAGCACCGGCACGGAGGAGTGCTCGAGTAGATAGGACGAGACGCTGCCGAGCAGCAGGCGGCTCAGGCCACTGCCGCGCCGGCCGACGGCGATGACGTCGGCCTCCAGCTGTTCGGCTCGGCGGGCCAGCGCCTCTCCGGCGGCGCCGACGAGCACTTCGTGCCGGGGCGGGCTGGCAGCCGGCCCTATTTTGGCCGCGACCGCGTTCAACTCCGCGTCGGCCGAGGCCACCACCACTTGCTGGGGGTCCTCGGCGGCCTCGTAGGGCACCACTTCGGCCAAGACGAGTTCACCGGCGCCGAACAGTCGCTGCGCAGCGTCGAGCGCGGCCGCCGCTTGCGCCGATCCGTCCCAGCCCACCAGGACGCGCGGCCCAGCCGCCCCACTCGGTGATGCGTCGTCGTCGCCCTTCGACACCCGCCGCGACCCACCGCGATCCGCGCGTTCCAGCGCGATCGGGACGAAGACCGGGCCGAGCACCAACGCGATCGGGATCCAGCGGATGTCGTGGCCGCGCCGGGCCAGCCAAAGTCCCGTGATCGCCCCGGTGCCGAACCACACGACGAGGAACGCCACCCTGAAGCTGACAGTGTCCATACCCATTGCACCCCGCGGACCGAGATCGACGTCTTGTCGACTTTTACTCGCACTTTTCGTGCCAAATGTCCCTTTGGGCAACAAGTGGGCAACAACTGGGGTAGGGGTTTACCCCAGCGCTGCCCCGCCGGAGCGGTCAATGTTGGTTCATGTCGGCCGATCCGCGCCGCGCTGACCCGCTGGCACGACTGCCGTTGCCGTACGCGACCGCGCTGCGGTTGCGTGACGCCGGGGTCGACGACGAGGTGATCGCCGAGCGGGTGGGCGTGGAACTGGACGCGCTGCCGACGTTCATGCGGGTTGCGGAGGCCAAGCTCGCCACCGCATCGAAGCAGACACCGACGTGAACGCCCCGGTAGCGGCTAGAATTTTCCGGTGATCCAGGGCTGGCCGCTGGTGGGGCGATCAGAGGAACTGGCGGTCATCGCCGAGGCCACGCGGGCGGCGCATCGCGCCCGCGGGATCGTGCTATCCGGTTCGCCCGGCGTGGGCAAGACGCGGCTGGCGCGCGAAGCCGTCGCGCACTGCGGGCCGCGCGGAGCCCGCCGACACTGGATCGCCGGCACGGCATCGTCTCGCAGCGTCCCGCTGGGCGCCTTCATCGACATCGCCAGCGACTTCGGCCCGGACCCGTTGCGGCGGGTCCGTGAAGTCATCGACGGGCTGATCGGCGGTGCGCCACACGGTGAGGTCATCGTCGGCGTCGACGACGCTCACCTACTCGACGAGCTGTCGGCGTTCACCGTGAACCAGCTCGTCACACGACGACTGGCCACCGTCATCCTGACGATCCGCTCGGGTGAGTCGCCGCCGGATGCGATCACCGCGATCTGGAAAGACCAGCTTTTGGAACGCCTTGAACTGCAGCCGCTTTCGCTGCCGGAGATCGCCGACCTGGTGCAGCACGTGCTGGCCGGGCCGGTGGATTCGTTCAGCGCACAACGACTCTGGCAGTACACCCAGGGCAACGCCTTGTATCTGCGTCACCTGCTGGACAACGAGGTGAACGCCGGACGGATGTCGCGGTGCTCCGGTGTGTGGCTGTGGGACGGGCACCCGCAGCTGTCCCCGACGCTGGTCGAACTGATCGAGGCGCGGATGACGAAGGTTCCGGCCTCCGTTCACGCCGTGCTTGACGCGCTCGCGTTGGCCGAGCCGCTGGAGACCGACGTGCTGGAGGCCGTCACCGACGTCGACGCGGTGGCGGAGGCCGAATCGCTCGGCCTGATCAGCGTCGACACCAGCGTTCGGCCCGCGTCGGTGCGGCTGGCCCATCCGCTGCTCGGCGAGGTCCGCCACACCGGCACGCTGCGGCTGCGCCGGCTGAGCGGGCGGATCGCCGCTGAGCTGGCCCGACGGGGCTCGTCGGACCCCCGTGGCCTGATCCGCCGCGCGGTGCTCACCCTCGACTCCGACCTCGCCCCCGACCCCGAGCTGCTGCTGTCCGCTGCGGCGGCGGCCATGCAGTTGCTGGATCATCGGCTCGCGGAGACGCTCGCCGAGCGCGCGGTGGCCGTCGGCGGTGGACCCTGGGCCAAGATCGCGCACGCGATGGCGATCACCTGGCAGGAACGCGGCGTGCGAGCCGAGGAGGTCCTGGCCGAACACGCCGAACAGGCCTCCGGCCTGGAACGAACCCAGATCGCGATCCTTCGCGCCATGAACTTCACGCTGATCCTCGGTCAGGTGGACCGCGCCGAACGCGAACTCGACCTGCTGCCCGCAGACGACGGCGCCGCGCAGGCGGTCGCCACCGCGCTTCGGGCACTGATCCAGCTGGTGCGCGGGCACTCCAGGGCCGCGGTCGACATTGCGTTCGCCGCCGAGGCGGGCGGGCTGGACAACGACGTCGCGAAGATCTTTTTGGCCTGGGTGTTCGTCTCCGGGCTCGGCGACCTCGGGCGGATCGACGAGATCGAGACCGCGGCGAAGAACGGTTATGCGGTCGCCGACAAGTCGCCAGAGTCCGGGCACCTGCTGCGCCGGCTGGCGCTGCAGGAGACGCATGGCTACCGGCTCGGCGGCGTGCTGGACAAGTCGGACGCCGTCATCACCCGGATCAGACGCGACACTCTCGACGTGCCGTTCGAGGAATCGTGGCACCGCGTGATGGTCGGCCTGTCCGCGATGAGCCGGGGTGCTCTGCAGGATGCGCGGCGGTCGCTGCGAGACGCGCTGGCCTATCTCGGCACCGGCGACAGCGGACGCATGGTGAAGACCTTCGGCCGGATGTGGCTGACGACGGTGACCGCGGTGGCCGGGATGGCGACCGAGGCACGGCGCGAGCTCGACGCCATCGAGTGGTGGGCCCGCGATCCCGACGCCTGCATATTCGACCCGTACCTGTCTCTCGCACAGGCTTGGGTGTGTGCGGCGGAAGGCGCCGTGTCGCAGTCGATCTCGATCATGCGCGGCGCCGCGCAGCGAGAACTCGAGCTCGACCGCCCGGCCTGGGAAGTGGTCCTGCTGCAGACGGCGACACAGTTCGGCGACCACACCACCGCCGCCCGGCTGGCCGAGTTGGCGAGTCAGGTGCAGGGACCGCGCGCACCCGCCGCCGCGGCTCACGCCGCAGCGCTGGCCGCGGGCGACGGGGACGCTCTGCTCGACGCGTCACATCGTTACGAGGATTTCGGCGATCGGCTGGCCGCTGCTGATGCCGCCGCACACGCCGTCGTCGCATACCAGCACGCCGGGTTACGGGGGGCGGCCCTGACCGCGTCCGCCATCGCCCTTCGGCTGGCCGACGAGTGCCAAGGGGCCCAGACTCCCGCGTTACGCGCCGTGAGCACGCCGCAGCTTTTCACGGCCCGTCAGCGTGAGATCATTTCGCTTGCCGCACAAGGTTTGTCCAACAAGGAGATCGCCGAGCGGCTCACCATGTCGATCCGCTCCATCGAAGGGCATCTGTTCCGGGCCTCTCAGCGCGTCGGCGTCAACGGCCGCGATCAGCTCATCTCGCTGCTGCAGGGGTCGTGACGCCACCCGATTGACATCAGCCGGGGCTGCCGTCGCTTCCGTCGGCTCCGTCGCTGCCGCCGGCGCCGTCACCACCGTCGGCACCGTCCTGGCCCGAGCCCTGACCGCCGGTGCCTCCGGTGCCGCCCGGCCCACCGACACCGGGCGCACCCCCCGGGCCGCCCGCACCGCCAGATCCCGGCGCTCCACCGCTCCCGACGGTGACGTCGGTGTTCGGGTCGGCGGGGAACACCGCGCCGCCGCCGTGGCCGCCGTTGCCGCCGTTTCCGCCGTCGCCGCCGTCGCCGCCGTCACCACCCTGACCGCCGCTTCCACCGGCGCCACCGGTGCCGAAGATGCCGCCCTTGCCACCGTTTCCCCCGGCGCCGCCGTTCTGACCGGCGCCGCCGGGTGCGCCCGCACCGCCGTCGCCGCCGTCACCGCCGCTGCCGGAGACCAGGGTCACGCCGTTGCCCTGAGTGATCGCAAAACCGCCGTTCCCGCCGTTGCCGCCGTCGGCACCTGTTCCGCCGTCGCCGCCGTCACCACCGTTGCCGCCGGTCGCATCGCTGCCCAGGCTGAGCGCATCACCGCCGTCTCCGCCGTTGCCGCCCGGTGCGCCGGCGCCTCCTGCGCCACCGTCCCCGCCGTCGGGTGCTGTTGCGGGATCGGGAATCTCGATGTCGTCTCCGCCGTCGCCGCCGTCACCACCGGCCACACCGGGGCCTCCGGGGCTGCCCGGGCCTCCGGGTTGCGCCGTGCCGAACACGAAATCGTCCTCGCCGTCCGCGCCGTCGGGGGCGCGACTCACGCCGTCCCACACCAGATCGCCGTCGAGGCCCGCCAGACCGGCTCCGCCGTCGCCGCCCGCACCGCCGTTGCCGAACAGCAGCGCACCATCGCCGCCGTCACCGCCGTCGCCGCCCGGCCCGCCGTCGCCCCCGGCGCCGCCGTTGCCGAAGAGCAACCCGGCGCGGCCGCCCGCACCGCCCGCCTGGCCGACCAAGACGCCGTCGCCGCCGTCGCCGCCGTTACCCCACAACAGGCCGGCGTCGCCGCCCGGGCAGCCCGCGCAGGTGGCATCGAGGCCGTCGCCGATCAACAGGCCGCCCGGGCCGACCAGGCCCATAAACGCCCCGCCACCGAACGTCGTGGCGGACAGCGCCTGGCTGTTCGACGCCGGCAACGCCGAGAATCCGTTGTTGCCGCCTGAACTTCCCTGCGGTGTCGCGAACACCAGCGGCGCGAAGAAGGTGGGACCTGCCGGGCTCGCCGAGTGGGCACTGGCCGTGAATTGTTGGACAGCGGAGGTCAACACGGTGACGCCGTGCCCCGCATCCTCCGCCGCCTTGTGGTCGCCGACAACCGGTAGAAATCCGTTCGGCATCAACGGATTCCACGCTTGGTATGACGTCAACGCCATGGGCGGAGATGCCGTGGGCGGAGACGCCGTGGCCGGCGCCGTGTCCGTGGGAACAGCGGAGATCGACGACGGAAGTTCCTGAGCCGCAATGCTTACGCCGCCCACCACGAGCAGCCCTGCCGCCGCGGCGGCCGTGATCTTGGCGTTGTCGCCTGCTGTCGATGTCGAGTTGCGCCGTGCCATGTCGTCCTCCGTCCGCGCCGTTCTGCCTCGCGGTGCTACGGGCAGGTCACCGCGATCTCGAAGGGCTTGTTGACGGGCTGCATCGGATTGGCCATGTCGACGCCCGTGGCGGTGCCGGAGATCTTGTAGGTGTCGCCGTTCTTTTCGACCTTCGCCTCGCCCTGACCGGTGCCGCTCTGGAAGCCCAGCGTCACCCCGTTGACGTTGCCGAGGCCAACCGACTGCACGGTCGAGCCGTCTTCGCTCAGCACCGCGCCGATGCCGGTCATCGCGTCGCCGATGGCGATGTTCATGTTGCCGCCCATGGCGCTGCAGACCACGGTTCCCTCGACGTTCTGATCCTGCCCGTCGATCAGGACCGTCGTACCGCCGCCGCTCGATCCCGCCGGTGCGGCGCTGGCGGTGCCCGGGTCGGGAGCCTGGGCCTCGTCGTCCGACGAGCAGCCGGACAAACCAGCGATGACGACCGCTACCCCGCCTGCCGCGACCAATACCCGACGCTTCACCATCGTGCTCCTCCGTGTGGTGTGACTGTCAGGAGGCAACGTATTTCGCGCGTTAGTCAGCGGCTGGGGTAGTGAACTACCCCATTTCCGTCGGGATCGGCGCCGGGAAACGCTAGCTGCGCGGGCGCAACCGGGCCGGGATCGGGCCCTTGGCGATCGTGGTGAACGGCACCTCACAGCGGAATTCGTCGTCGACCGAACGGATTTCGAGGGCCCGCAGGATCGTGCCCAACGCCAGCGTGGTCTCCAACCGCGCGAAGTGTTCGCCGATGCACGGCCGGCCGCCGCCGAGGAACGGCAGGAACTGCCAGCGGTCGCGGGCCCTGACCTTCTCCGGGCTGAATCGGTCGGGGTCGAACACCATCGGGTCGGGCCACAGCTCCGGATCGTGGTGCAGCGCGTACAGACCCACCGCCAGCAGGCTGCCCTTCTCCACCCGGTAGCCGTCGACGGCGATCTCACGGGTCGCCAGGCGCGCGACACCCGCGGCGGGCGGACACAGCCGCAGCGACTCGTGCAGCACCTGCACGGTGTACTCCAGCCGGGGTACGTCCTGTGGCGTCAGCTCCCGATCGCCGATCGCGGCGGCCTCCTCGGCCACCCGCGCCTGCACGTCGGGATGGTGCCCCAGGATCCACAGCGTGTGCGTCAGCGCCGTGGCGGTGGTGTCGTGCCCGGCGAGCATGAAGATCAGCAGGTCGTTGGAGATGTCCTCGTCGGACAGCGGCTTGCCGGTCTCGGGGTCGGTGGCCGCGATCAACGCCTGCACCAGCGGTGCGTCCCGGTCCGGATCGGCCCGGCACGCATGCACCATCTCGTCGGTGATCTCGCGCATCGCCGCGACGGCGGCGCGGGCGCGTCGCCGCGCGGGCGTCGGCAGCCAGCGCGGTGCCCGCACCGGACGCAGCGCCCGGTCCGCGGTGTACGACGACGCCACGTGCATGCACCGCGCGATCGTCTCGGCGCGTTCGTTGAGGTCGATGCCGAGCACCGACCGGCCCAACGACTGCATGGCCACCTTGCGGCACTCCAGGTCCAGGTCGACCTCGCCGCCGTCGGGCCAGCGATCGACGAACTGCTGCGCCGCCGCCGACATGTGCCCGCCGAAATCGCGCACGCTCTGCTTGGTGAACACCGGTTGCAGCGCGCGTTTGCGCGGACGCCACTGTTCGTTGGGCAGCACGAACAGGCTGTCGCCGGCCATGTGCTGAACTTCCTCGTGGATGATGCACCGCTCCGAGGACGCGTCCTTGCGGCCCAGCACGTCGCGCATGGCGTTGGGCGACATCACCGCGACGATCGGCGGAAACAGCCACTTCGGTCCGAACTGGATGCGGGTGATGCGGCCGCCGGCGTCGCGGATCGCCTCCTGACCGGTGTCGAGCCTGCGGACCAGCTTCACCAGCTGCCAGAACGGTAGGGGATTCTTCGGCACCAACGGCAGGCTGCTGAGGTCCAGTGTCGTCGTCATGGCTTCGATCATGACCCAGCGGCGACGCGGCACGCGAGCGGGTCGGTGCTTTGCTCGGTCAGGCCGCCCACAGCAGCGGGGCGCCCTGGCCTTTCGTCATCACGGTGCCCGCCATCACGCGGATCCGGTACGGGCGCAGCCGCAGGACCGCGAACTGATCCGAAGTCGGCCCGTCGCGCCACATCTCGATGATGCGCGGGTCATAGCCGACGGGTTCGGGGCCGGTGGCGAACTTGTCCCAGACCGCGGCGCGGGTCTCGTCGTCGAGGTACCACTCGACGAGGCACTCGGCGCTGCAGGTGTCGTGGCTGGGGGCCCAGTAGCTCACCGACACCTCAGGGTGGGCGGCCAGATGCGCCTTCTTCACCGGGCTGGGCACCGTCGCGACCCAGCCGAACAGGTCGGTGCCGTCCCACTCCCAGATCGGGTGCAGGATCCGGGTGCGCGGACGGCAGTTGGCGTCGACGGTGGCCACCGAGGCCCAGACGATCGAGTGCGCCATCTCGACGAAGGCGGGCGCGATCTGCTGCAGGGAGGTCACGCCGGGCACTCTACGCGGGTTACTCGTCGCCCTTTTGGTCGCTGAACTTGGGGTTGCCCTCGTCGTCCACCCAGTCGTTGACAGCGGTGCCCGCGACCGCGCCGCCGGTTCCGGGCATCGTGATGGTCGGGCGGTCGTCGTCGTAATCCTTGGCCATCTCCTTGGCCTTCTGACGGTGTTCGTCCGTCACCTCCGGCTTCTCGGTGGGTGGCGGGTCTTCGGGTTTGTCGAGCACTTGATGATGCTCGTCGGTGCGGGGTTCGGCGCTTTGCCGTCTTTCGTCGTTCATGGCCTAATGTCTGCCCCCGCCGGGTGCATACAAAACCGGTCAGCGCCCTCCGACCCCCCCGCTTTCGGGCTAGGCGGACACCGTGCGCAGCGGGGCGGGCAGGCTGGGCAGGAAGTGGCGGGTGGCGAAGGCCCGGAGGTCCTCGGCGGTGTCCAGCGCGGTGCCGCTGGGCAGCAGCAACACCATCGCCGCGTAGCGCAGGATCGTGTCGGAGAGTTCGTTGACGGCGTCCTCGCCTATCCGGTCGGCGAAGCCGGGCGGGAAGATGATCCGCAGCGCGTCGGCCATCCGCTCGATCGCCGCGTCCCAATGCTGGTTGGCCAACTGCAGCACCAACGCCGGCTCGTCGGTGACCATCCGGTGCAACACCCGGTGACTGCGGAACTTCAGGATCGAATGGGTGAACGCCTCGACGTAGTAGTTGGATTGCGGCGCGGCCTGTTTCAGTTCGGTGGCGATGTCAGCGAACAACGTGACGTTTTCGTCTTCGATGACGGCGGCGATCAGCTCGTCCTTGTTGGCGAAGCGCCGGTAGATCGTGGTGCGGCTGACGCGGGCGCGGCGGGCGACGTCCTCGAGGGCCACGCGGCGGAACCCGTGCTGTTCGAACTCGACGACGGCGGCGTCGAGGATGGCCCGTGTGGTGGCGTCAGCCTCTGGCATAACCCTTGCACGCATAGCCGTTGTAGCGCAGGCGCATTGGCAGCCGGTCCCACAGCCAGTTCACCGGGCGGGACCGCCAGATCGCCGCGAAGCGCTGGTACCGACGCTCTTGGCGCTCGCTCCACGGCAGGCCGAGCAGATCCCTGGCCTGCGGCGGCAGGCCGCCGGTGGTCAGGAACGCCGCCAGCGGGTTGAACAGCGGCGCGATTAGCCGCCACGCCAGCGGGTGCACGCCCTTGGGGCACGGAAAGCCCTTGGTCACATAGCCGACGCCGTACTTGGCGGTGGGATGTGCGACGACGATCTCGTCGAGCATCCGCTCCCAGTACCGCTCGAACTCGGCGTAGGTGGCCGGCATCGGCCGGTCGCTGACGCCGTAGCGGCGGTACCACGTCTTCGACTCGAGGTAGATCTGCTCCTTCTCCTCGCGGCTGAGCCGCTTGACGAAGGTGTCGGCGAAGTAGAGCACCTGTTCGACGAAGGTGGCGTGCGCCCAGAAGTAGGTCTCGGGATCCAGCGCGTGGTAGCGCTGGCCTGCCCCGAACTCACTGGGCATCTCACCCTTGATCTCGGTGTGGAAGTCGCGAACCTGGGTGCCCGGGTTGTCGTCGTCGCTGCCGTAGACGGTGTTGAAGATCGGCGGCAGCGAACGTTTGACCCGCGCCGCGGTGTCGTCGAAGAACACCGAGTGGTCGAGCACGCCCTGGCCGAGCTCGGCGAGCATGTTCTGCAGCACCGCGGGGCGCGGGCCGATGAGGAACATCCGGTTGTCGCCGAAATAGCGCCAGACCAGCGACTGCGGACCCAGTGGCAGCGCGTCGTCGAGGTCCTCGGTCTTCTCCACCAGCTCGGTCATGTGCAACAGTGTTACAAATTCTGCACTTTGTACCAAGCGATTGTGAGGGGCCTCTCACCCGCGGGCGTTGCGCGCGTGTTCACGCCGAAAGGGACAAACGGGCGGAAAAGTGCGAGTGGTTTCCACCATTTCGTCGGTCTCGGCGCAAGGAGCCGGCGAGGGCTCAGCGGAGCCGGGCGACACCCAGCACGGCCAGCACGCCCGCCGCCGTCGCCAGCACCAGCGACAGGCCCAGCAGCGGCGCGTCGTAGACCACCGACGTCGTGCTGGGCTCGCCTTCCAGCACGGGAGCCACCACAACCGTCGAGCTCGCCGCCAGCCAGCTCAACACGCACCCGAAGGCCGCGGCCACGGCCAGCACCAGCAAGACCACGGCGCGAACCGATGCCCTCACGACGCGCGGTCCGGCGGTATGCGTTCCTCGACCAGCTGGGTCAGCGCCATGCGCAGCCGCTGGTGCTTACGCGCCCACGCCTGCGCCCCGCGGTCGTTGGTCAACTTCAGGCCGATCCCGGTCCGGCCGCGCGGCACGCCGGTCAGCTCGCCGAGCGCCCGGAACGACTGCCATTTCGGGGTCTCGGAGCCCGTCGCCTCCGGATACACGCGCACGATCTCGTCGATGCTGGTCAGCTCCGTGCCCTGCCGCAGGGTCTCCGGGGTCAGCTCGACCGAGGTGTGGATGCGCGCCGCCTTGACCTGGATCGCCAGAAAACCCGACACCAGCACCAGGAAGATGCCGGGCACCAGCCACTGGAAGCCGTATCCGGCCGACGCCTGGATCAGGCCCATGGCGACCGCGGCGGCGGGACCGGCCAGCACCCACCACCAGCTCGCGCCCGGTTCGTAGAACAACACCTGGGGCGGCGTTTCGCTCCGGTCGGTCATGTCGCTTCCTCCTGCACGGCCTCACCTCGCCGCGTGATCAAGACGGCACCGGCGATCAGCGGCACGATCGCCAACAGCGTGAGGAGGTGCACGACGCCGAGCGCCGCGGTCAACCCGACCCACGCCGCGGTCACCACCGCCAGCGCCACCGCGGCCCGGTGGAACCGGGTGTCGCCCGTGCGGCTTCGACCGGCGAGATACGCCAGCACGGCACCGGCCACCGCGGTGACGACGCCGGCCCCGCGGAACACCGCGGGCAGGCTCACCGAGGCCGTCAGCAACCCGCCCACCATGAGCATCACCGCGGCAGCGGCCCAGCACCAGAACGCGGCGGTGACAAGGCCGGGTCGCGGCTGTGGAGCGGTCATTTCGGGTCAGCCTAACGGGTGAAGAATGCCTGGGCGTCCTTGCGGTGCAACAGCACCGCTCCGCCGATGATCAACACCGATCCGACGATGGCGCACACGGCATATGTGAGGGCCGCGACGGCGTGGCGCTCGTCGGTGAACAGGCTGCTGGCCATGTACACCACCGAAGCCACGCCGCCGCCGGTCAGCAGCGTGCGGGCCCACCGGTAGCCGTGGCGCATGAGGATCTGAAACGTCAGCACCACCGCCGACAAGACCACGACGAACATCACCGAAATGACCGCGACCGGAAACGGCACGTCACGTTCGGCCGACCCGAATACGTCGACGAGATAGCCGGTGACCATCAGCGGAAGGGCGATCACCCACAGCCAGAACCCGGTGTCGACGTCGGGCGGCCTGCCCGCGGGCGACTGCGGCTCGGGCTGCGCTGCCTGCCCCTCGGGTTCCCAGGTCACGCCAGCCAGCCGGCGGCCTCGGCCGCCCAGTACGTCAGCACGATGTCGGCACCGGCGCGCCTGATGCCGGTCAGCGTTTCCAGCGCGACCGTCCGCAGGTCGATCCAGCCGTTGGCGGCGGCGGCGCTGATCATCGCGTACTCCCCGGAAACCTGGTAGGCCGCAACGGGAACGGGCGATATCTCGGCGGCGGCGGCGACGATGTCCAGGTAGCCCATCGCCGGTTTGATCATGACGATGTCGGCGCCCTCGTCGATGTCCAACTGCACCTCGTGGCTCGCCTCGCGGGCGTTGCCGGCCTGCTGCTGATAGGTGCGACGGTCGCCGCTCAGGCTGGAGGCCACGGCCTCGCGGAACGGCCCATAGAAGCCGGACGCGAACTTCGCGGCGTAGGCCAGGATCACGGTGTCGGTGTGCCCCGCGGAGTCCAGGCCGTCGCGGATCGCCGCGACCTGCCCGTCCATCATGCCGCTCGGCGCGACCACGTGCGCACCGGAGTCCGCTTGTGCCACAGCGAGTTCGACGTACTTGGTGTTGGTCGCGTCGTTGTCCACCCGGCCGGTCGCGTCCAGCACGCCGCAGTGGCCGTGGTCGGTGAACTCGTCGAGGCAGGTGTCGGCCATCAGCACCGTGTCGTCGCCCAGATCCTTGGCCAGATCCCGCAGCGCGGCGTTGAGGATTCCGTCGCGCGCCACCCCGATCGACCCGTCGGCGTCCTTGTCCTCCTCGCGCGGCACCCCGAACAGCATCAGGCCGCCCACGCCTGCGGCCACCGCGGAGGCGGCGGCACGGCGCAGCGAGTCCCGGGTGTGCTGAACGACACCCGGCATCGAGGCGATCGGCCGCGGCTCGTCGATGCCGTCGGCGACGAACATCGGCAGCACCAGATGCCTTGGCTCCAGCGATGTCTCAGCAACCAGTCGGCGCATCGCCGCGCTGGATCGCAGCCGGCGGGGGCGGTGACGCGGGAACACTGCGGCTCCTCCTGCGGCTACCGCCGACGGCTCTTCTTGCGCGGCGGCGGCAACGCGTCCTCGGCCCGCAGCCGTGCCGCGTGCTCGGCCAGCGCGTCGACCAGCGGGCCCACCGCGGCGACCTCCGGCTGCACGTCCACACGCAGACCGAATTCGGTTGCGGTCTCGGCCGTCTTGGGTCCGATGCACGCGACGATGGTGCGCGCATGCGGCTTACCCGCGATGCCGACCAGGTTGCGCACCGTCGAGCTCGAGGTGAAGCACACCGCGTCGAACCCACCGGTCTTGATCATCTCGCGGGTGTGCGCGGGCGGCGGTGCGGCACGCACCGTGCGGTATGCGGTGACGTCCTCGATCTCCCAACCGCGCTCCCGGAGCCCCTCGGCAAGCGTCTCGGTCGCGATGTCCGCGCGCGGCAACAGCACTCGGTTCACCGGGTCGAAAACGTCGTCGTAGGGCGGGAAGTCCTCGAGCAGGCCCAGCGAGGACTGCTCTCCCGACGGCACCAGCTCGGGCTCGATGCCGAAGGCGCGCACCCGGTCCGCGGTCGCTTGACCGACACAGGCGATCTTCACCCCGGAGAAGGCGCGGGCGTCCAGCCCGAACTCCTTGAACTTCTCCCACACCGCGCGCACCGCGTTGGTGGAGGTGAACACCACCCACTGGTACCGGCCGTCGACCAGTCCCTTGACGGCGCGCTCCATCTGCGCGGGGCTGCGGGGCGGCTCGACGGCGATCGTCGGCACCTCCATCGGTATCGCGCCGTGGCCGATGAGCTTTTCGCTCATCTCGCCGGCCTGGTCCTTGGTGCGCGGCACCAGCACCGTCCAGCCGTACAGGGCGCGGCTTTCCCACCAATTCAGCTTGGCGCGGTGGTTCACCGTCTTACCGATCGTCACGATCAGCGGACCGGCCAGCGGGCCAGCCGGTTCGATGCCCGCGGGCTTCTCCAGCACCGCCTTGTCGAGCAGGCCGGCCAACGTCGTCTCCACCGACCGCTGCTGGCACGTGGTGCCGTTGGCGGTCACCACCGCGGGCGTGGTGTCGGTCAGCCCGTACTCGATCAGCGTGCGCGCCGCGTCGGGCAGGTGCGTGGCGGTGGCCTTCAGGATCAGCGGTCCGGGCGCCGCGGCCAGGGCCCCCCAGTCCACGTCGCCGCGCACGTCGGCGACGGTGTGCGACGACCCCAGCGGCAGCCCGGCGTAGGTGGGCACCGCGGTGGTGTCGGGCAGGCCGGGCACGATCTCGAAATTCAAATGCGTTCTCGCCAACGCGGAAATCTCGGTGATCACCGCGTCGATCGACAATGGGTCACCTGCCACCAGCCGCACCACGTCGACACCCGTGCGGGCCTCGGTGGCCAGCGCCTTGGCGACCTCGGAGGGATCGCCGACGGCCGACCGGATGTCCGGGCCGCCGGGAATGGTCGACGTCTCGTCGTCGCCGGCTTCAGTGGCTTCAGTGTCCGTGGCGTCCTTGGGTTTTTCGGCGGGCTCTGGCCCCGCCGGGGGCGGCAACTCGGAACCCACCAGGGTCCGGACCGCCTCAGGCACGTCGGGATCGGTGAACACCAGGGCGGCGTTGCCCAACACCGCGCGGGCCCGCAACGTCAGCAGGCCGGGATCTCCCGGGCCTGAGCCGACGAACGTGATGTGGCCCGGCTTCGGCTTGCGACCTCGGCCGCTACTCTGGCCTGTCATCTCTCGTCACTCCGCTCTACAGCTCAGTGCGATCCGCCATGATTTCGCGCGCCCCCAGCTCGAACAGCTCCCTGGCCACCGAGAGTCCCAACTCTCGTGCCCGATCGGGAGTGCCGATCCCGGACGCGCGGATCACGTCGGATCCGTCCAGCGCCGCCACGCAGCCGCGTAGCGACAGCTCTTCGAAGACGTGGCCGTCCTCATCGATGGACTCGACCACCTCGGCGATCGCGCCCACCGGTGCGGAACAACCCGCCTCCAGTTCGGCGAGCAGGGCTCGTTCAGCGGTGATCGCTGCGCGGGTGTCGGCGTCGTTCAACTCCGCCAGCTGCGCGGCAAGCTCGGTGTCGTCTGCGCGGCACTCCACCGCGAGCGCACCTTGAGCCGGCGCTGGCAACATCTGCACCGGCTCGAGAGTCTCGGTGACATCGGCCAGCCGCCCGATGCGGGACAGTCCCGCACGTGCGACTACGATGCCGTCGAGATCACCGTTGCTAACCCTGTTCAACCTGGTATCTAGGTTGCCTCTTAGGGGGCGGATTTCCAAACCGAGACCCAATGCTCTAAGCTGTGCGATCCGCCGCGGGCTCGATGTGCCGATCGCGGACCCGGCCGGCAACTCTCCGAGCACCATCCCGTCGCGGGCCACCAGGGCGTCGCGAGGGTCCTCGCGCGGCGGCGTTGCGGCGATCATGAACCGCGGGTCGGCAGCGGTTGGCAAATCTTTACAGGAGTGCACGGCCATGTCGACGCGGCCGTCGTGGATGGCCTCGCGCAGCGCCGCGGTGAAGACCCCGACACCGATGTCGGCGATCGGGCCCAGGTTGCGATCGCCTTCGGTGGAGATGATGACCAGCTCGGCGTCGTACCCGCGGGCGGTCAGGGCGTCCAGGACAGTTCCCGCCTGGGTGGTAGCCAGCAGGCTGCCGCGGGTGCCGATCCGAAGTTTGGGGCGACGTGTTGTCAAGCGTTACTCGGGTTTGTCGATTTCGGTTGCCATCAAAGGCAATTCACCAGCGGCGACCGCGTCGACGGCCTGCTGGTCGAGTTCGAAGAGTTCGCGCAGGGCCTCGGCGTAGCTGTCGCCGCCCGGCGCGCTGGCCAGTTGCTTCACGCGCACGGTCGGGGCGTGCAGCAGCTTGTCGACGACCCGGCGCACGGTCTTGGCGACCTCGGCGCGGTGCGCGGCGTCAAGGCCCGGCAGCCGGTTGTCCAGCCGCAGCAACTCGGCCTCGACGACGTCGGCGGCACGTTGGCGCAGCGCGGTGACGGTCGGGGTGACCTCCGACATGCGCTGCCCCGCCAGGTAGTTGGCAACCTCGGCGGCCACGATCGCGCGGGCGGCCTCGGCGTCGGAGGCCGCGGCCCGCGCCGACGGTTCCCTCTGGATGCGCTCCATGTCGACGACGTACACCCCGGGCAGGCCGGCGATCGCCGGGTCGACGTCGCGGGGCATGCCGAGGTCACAGATCACCAGGTGTTCACGCTCGGAACGTCCGGCCAGGCCGCGGTGCGCGTCGGCCAGGGAGACCACCGGCCGCACCGCACCGGTGCACGAGATCACCACGTGCGCTTCACCGAGCACACCGGCCATGTGATCGAGCGGATAGGCCTGGGCCACCACACCCTGGGCGCGGACGTGCTGGGCCAGGCGCCGGGCCCTGGTCACCGACCGGTTCACCACGTGCACGCTCTCGATGCCGGCGCGGATGAGCTGTTTGGCCGACAGCGACCCCATCGAGCCGGCGCCGATCACCACCGCGGTGCGCCCGCCCAGCGAGCCCAGCTTGGTTTCGGCGATGCCCAGCGCCACCGACACCACCGACGTGCCCGCGGCGTCGATGCCCGTCTCCGAGTGCACCCGCTTGCCCACCGACAACGCGCGCTGGGACAGCTCGTGCAGGGTGCGGCCGACGGTCTGGTTGGCCTCGGCGGCGGCGTAGGCGCGGCGGACCTGGCCCAGCACCTGCTGTTCGCCGATCACCGCCGAATCCAGGCCGCTGGACACCGCGAACAGATGCTCGACGGCCGCCTCCGCGTAGCGCACGTAGGCGTACTTGGTCAGGTCGCTCAGCGACATGCCGGAATGCTCGGAGAGCACCTGCCCGATCACGGAAAGGCCGCCGTGGAACGCCTCCACGACGGCGTAGACCTCGACCCGGTTGCAGGTGGACAGCACCATGGCCTCGGTCACCAGCGGGGACTGCAGCACCTGGTCGACGATCTTTGCCTGTTCGGCCTCGTCGGTGCTCAGTTGCTCGAGGACCGACACCGGCGCGCTGCGGTGCGAAACACCGAATAGCAACACGCTCACGGCCGCATCACCATGTCATCCACGGTAGCCGCTGGACAGTTAGGTAACCAAATTTCGCCGATACCGCGTCGAAACTGCATTCTCGCAGGGTCGCTCTCGAACTTTTCCTGCTGAAACGCAGTTTCGGCGGCGTGCCGGCCCGGGCGTTCATGTCGCCAGGTCCGCCCGCAGTCGTGGCTCGTCGACCTCCCAGTAGCTGTGCTCACTGCCGTCGAGCAGCACCACCGGAAGCCGGTCACCGAACTCCGCGCGCAGCGCGGCGTTTCCGGCGGCCGCGGCGGCGTCGACGTCGGTGATCGTCAGCGCGAACCCCAGCTCGTCGGCCAGCCGCCTGAGCTGGGTGGCGGCGTCCGCGCAGATCGCGCAGCCGTCGCGTGTCAGCAACTCCACCCGCCGGTCCATGTCGCCAGTATCGCCGGTGCGTGACTTAGGGTTGAATTCGTGTCCGATTCCGGCCGCATCGAGACGGAGCAGCTGGCGGGGCCGACCACGCCCGAAGCCCAACAGGTCGCCGGTGAGGCCAGCGCCGAGGCGGCTGTCACGGAGTTGGCCACCGAGGAGGTCAGCGCTCCGCCGCCACCGCCACTCGACCTGACCGCCGCGGCGTTCTTCGACGTCGACAACACGTTGGTGCACGGGTCGTCGATGGTGCACTTCGCCCGCGGGCTGGCCGCGCGCGACTACTTCACCTACCGCGATATCGCCAAGTTCATCTACGCGCAGGCCAAGTTCCAGCTCATCGGCCGGGAGAACAGCGCCGACGTCGCCGAAGGCAAACGCAAGGCGCTGGCGTTCATCGAGGGCCGGTCGGTCGCCGAACTGGTGGCGCTCGGCGAGGAGATCTACGACGAGATCATCGCCGACAAGATCTGGCCGGGCACCCGCGCGCTGGCCCAGATGCATCTGGACGCGGGCCAGCAGGTCTGGCTGGTCACCGCGACCCCCTACGAACTGGCCGCCATCATCGCCAGGCGGCTGGGGCTGACCGGTGCGCTGGGCACCGTCGCCGAGTCGGTGGACGGGGTGTTCACCGGCAGGCTGGTCGGCGACATCCTGCACGGCACCGGCAAGGCGCACGCGGTGCGGTCGCTGGCCATCCGCGAGGGCCTCAACCTCAAGCGCTGCACCGCCTACTCGGACAGCTTCAACGACGTGCCGATGCTGTCGCTGGTCGGCACGGCCGTGGCCATCAACCCGGACGCCGACCTGCGCGAGCTCGCCCGTGAGCGCGGGTGGGAGATCCGTGATTTCCGCACCGCCCGCAAGGCCGCGCGGATCGGGGTGCCGTCGGCGCTGGCTCTCGGCGCGGTCGGCGGGGCGCTGGCGGCCATCGCGTCGCGCCGCCAGGAAGCCAAGTGAACGGCCCGGCGCGACGGCGCTGATAGGCTCGCGCCCGCTGACATCGAAAGAAGAGATCGCGTCATGGGCATTGCCGAAAAGATCATCGGAACCCACTACCGCTACCCGGACTACTTCGAGGTGGACCGGGAGAAGATCCGTGAGTTCGCCAAGGCGGTCAAAGACGAGCATCCGGCCCACTACTGGGAGGACGCCGCCAAGGAGTGCGGCCACGACTCGCTGATCGCCTCGCTGACGTTTCTGGCGGTCGCAGGCCGGCGCGTGCAGCTGGAGATCTTCAACCAGTTCGACGTGCCGATCAACATGGAACGGGTGCTACACCGCGACCAGAAGCTGACCTTCCACCGGCCCATCCTGGCCGGTGACCGGCTGTACTTCGATTCCTATCTGGATTCGGTGACCGAGTCGCACGGCGCGGTGGTCACCGAGATCCGCGGCGAGGTGACCGACGCCGATGGCAAGCCGGTGATCACCAGCGTCGTCACCGTGATGGGCGAGGCCGCCTCCGACACCGAGGCCGACGAGGTCACCGAGCAGATCGCGGCGGCCCGCGATGAGGCGCTCAAGAAGATGCTTGCCAAGCAAACCGCTAAGGGCAGTTGACGATTCGGCGCGCGCCGGGTTAGCCGAAGAACGTGTTGCGGCGATTGGCCAGCAGCTGATACAGGGTCTGCTGGATGGTCTCGCGCACGTGGTCGGTCAGCTCGAAGGTGACCATCGGGTCCTCGGCGGCCGACTCGTCGTAGCCGGCGGTCTCGATCGGCTCGCCGAACTGGATGTGCCACTTCGACGGCAACGGCACCATGCCCGCCGGCCCGGCCAGCGGAAAGAACGGCGTGATCGGGAAATACGGCAACCCGAGCAGGCGGGCCAGCAGCTTGACGTCGGCGATCATCGGATAGATCTCCTCGGAGCCGACGATCGAGCACGGCACGATGGGCGCCTTGGCGCGCAGTGCGGCCGACACGAACCCGCCCCGGCCGAACCGCTGCAGCTTGTAGCGGTCCTTGAAGTGCTTGCCCAGCCCCTTGTAGCCCTCCGGGAAGACGGCCGTGAGCTCACCGGCGGCCAGCAGGCGGTGCGCGTCGCCGGTGCAGGCCATGGTGTGCCCCGCCTTGCGCGCGGCGTGACCGAGCACGGGCAGATCGAAGACCAGGTCGGCGGCCAGCAGGCGCAGATCGCGGTGCGTCGGATGATGGTCGTGCACGGCCACCGACGCCATCAACCCGTCGAACGGCAGCACTCCCGCGTGGTTGGCGACCACGAGCGCCGCCCCGGAGATCGGTAGGTTTTCGATCCCGCTGACCTCAACCCGGAACCAGGACTTGAAGAACACCCGCAGCAAAGGCAGAAAGATTGCGTTGTTGAGGTGCGAGTCGAAGCCGAACTCGTCGACCGGATAGTCACCGGTCATCCGCTTGCGGATGAACTCGGCCACCGCCGCGATGTGTTTGGCGAGTTCGTTGGGCGTCTGCTCGCTGGTGGCCGCGGCACCCGCGACCACGCCGCGGTGCTCGTCGATCTCGTGGATGACGGCGGCGATCTGCTCGGATGACGCGCCGCCGGGCGGATCGGAGAGAACCGAAGGATGTCGGCGACGAGCACCCTCGGCACGCGCGGCGGACCGCCGCTGAGCCGCTGCACGACTTGAATTTTTATGCAGCGGAATGACTTTCGCCTTGGGCTCGCCCGCCACGTTCGTTACCTTCTCCCAGCTGTATGTAAAGTGCGCCTCTACCTTCCCCACCGTTGCGCCGCTGCCACGGCTCGACTCTCCATTGAGCGTACCCAGCCGGGGTCGATGATCGGAGTCAATCCGCGACCCCGGACGTAGTCGTCAAAGGCCTCCGCGGTTGTCCACTTCGGGTTGAAACCAAGGTCATTGTGCATTCGCGTGGTGTCCATGACCCTGCCGTAACTCAAATAGTCCAACTGCTCGCGATGAGCTGGGTGGCGGCGTCCGCGCAGATCGCGCAGCCGTCGCGTGTCAGCAACCCCCCCCGCCGGTCCATGTCGCCAGTATCGCCGGTGCGTGACTTAGGGTTGAATT
>NZ_ATDN01000027.1 GCF_004014805.1 Mycolicibacterium elephantis DSM 44368 | reverse complement strand
GTCAGGGACCGACACGCCGCCATCACTTACACCACTCCCCGGGACGTTCCCGCAGCGTGAGCCGCTTCGCGAGTTCATGGAGACTATGCGTCGCGCCATCTCGCCCGTCGAATTCAGGGTGCAGAACATTTTGAGCCCAGCCGTCTCGAAGCTGGCTGCAGATATTGCGATGACAAAAGCGTTCAAGCTGCCGGAGTCCACCATGCAGGCAATCGCCAAGGCGACCCGGCTGGCTGACGCGCAGCGGGCGATAAGTCAGCACTCGATCAAGGCGTTCCTCGGCGCGCAGGCGAACCTGCAGAAACCGCTCGCAGCCATCGACAGTGACATCTTCAAATCCACGGTGTTGGCACAGCCGCACCTAAACGCGATCACCGCGGAGTTGACGAAGAACGTTGATTTTGGCTTAAGCAGCTCTTTCGCGAAGATCGCGCAGCAGTTCGCCGCGAATCAGGCGACGTGGCTCAAGAACATTGGCCCGACGCTTGAGGCAATCCAGCGGTCTTTCTACCCGTCGAATCTCCGCGGAATCGAGGGGCTGCGCTTCGAAGAGGTCGAACAAGTCGTCATGGTGGACGGCATCGCGCTCTACGGCGTGCCGCGCCCGTCCATCGCTGAGGCACTAATCCGCGCTAACGGCGCATCGAAACGACGAGAGATTCTCGGCCGTCGGTGCAAGGCCATCTCGGCGGACTGCCGCGCTGCGGTTGGGGGCTGCAGGTCGGAGGCGGTCACTTCGTACGTGTCGATCGCCATTGCTGCGCTCGATGCTCTCGATGAGGGACACACGGCTGCGGCCCAGGCTCTCACAGGGTCACTCGTGGACTCGATCGTGAACACCTACTTCGGAAAGGCAAGGTATCTGTACACGCCGAATGGTCGCACGACGACGAATGCGGCATACGACGAGTTCACCGCGCATGAGTACATCGCCTTCGCGCCCGTGTGGCAGGCGTGGCAGCAGTTCTATCCCGACAAGGGTGATCCTGTCCCGACGACATTTAGCCGCAACGGGACTGCGCACTCGGTGAGCACGAAGCAGTTCACGAGAGGCAATGCGGTTCAGGGGTTGATGATGGTCTGCGCACTGCTGGTCTTCCTTGATGAACGGGCCGTCGCGTTGCGGTTGTGATCGCGCTTCAGCTCTCCTCGAAGCCTGACTGGTCAAACTTCAGCGTCTGCGCATTCTCGGACACCGTGCGGATCTTGCCTTCATCGAAGCCGGTCGCGTCGGTTGCTTCGATTTCGATCTTCACGATGAGTTTGGTGCCGGTGTCCCGGAGGTGGGCGATGATCTCCTCCGCAACGTTCTTGAAGTCGAGAGCGATCTTGTCGGCGCTGAGGGTCTTGACTCCGTAGAAACGGGTCTTCTGGGGTGGGAACGCGATATCGACTGGTGGCTTTGGTGTCTTGTCGTCGTCCTCGGCCGGTGTGGCCTCATCATCCGGGCCTGGTGGCGTCACTTCGGTTTCGCGTTGCTCGACGGCGACGTCAGGTCGCACCAGAAGGAGCGAATCCGTCGCCGCCGGTGCGGCCCCCTTGTCGTCGGGCGTCCACAGCCCGATGTAGCGACCAGCCGCCTCGTCGAAACCTGTCGCCAGGGCGAAGGCATCGGCATGCCAGATCATCGGCATATCGACGATGCCCTCGTCCAGCACCCGCCGGTCGCGCAGCCGCGGCATGTACGGGTACTGGCTGTACAGTCGCCATAGCGCTCCGAGGGAGACGTGGCCGTCCTTCCAGATCTGGGGCACCTTGCCGATCGCGAGGCGGATGGTCGCCGCGGCCTGCCGGATCGAGAGGTCACCGTCGCTGCCGAGTCGACGCGATACCCGCTCAGCCAGGGCGGGGGACTGCCCCTCGACCTTGGTCTCGCGGATCACGAACGGTGCGCCCGGATCAGGTTGAGTGGGGACCAGCGCCCACGTGAACGTCTGCAGCAGACGCGAATTCACGGTCCCGTCGGCCTGGGTCTGCCGCTGGGTCGCCTGGTTTTTCTGATTTTGCGTCAGGTCGAGATCGGCCTCGTTGCCCAACACATGCGTCCAGCCCAGGTACTCACGCACCGCGGAGTCGAGCTCGTCGAGGCGTGCCTCGTCGGCGGCCAGGTAGGCCAGCATGTTGCGGTTGGTCCGGTTGGCGGTTCCCCGATGCTCAGTGGCTTGCTTGGCGAATTCCTTTGCCGCCGAGTCGGCTCCCCGCTTGTGAGCCACCTTCGGGTGCAGAATGACGAGACGTGCTTCGTCGGTGTCAGGGATGTCGGCGTTGGATTCCGGGCACACGTGCACGCCGGCGAAATCGCCGCGGGTCTTAGCTTGACCCAGCAAACGCCGCACGATCTCTGCCCACACATCCTCTTTGTGCAGCCGTTCGGCCTGGTCCTTGGCAGTGCGGGTGATGTTGGCCTGCAGGTCGTACCAGTACTTGCCCGAGCCAGAGTAGAAGTAGGTTGCGCGGTCGCCGAGTTGGGTGAGCGCCGAGTGGAAGTTCCCCGGCACATCGCCGGGCACGGCGGTGCCGAGGAACACGCGCTGGGTTTCCAAGCCCTTGTGCGCCGAGCCGATGGTCGGCACTGCTCCGAAAAACACGGTGCGCGCAAGACGTTTCGTCAGCGAACGTTGCCCAAACAGTGGCTTCGCCGCATCGATGCGCGCGGGTTCGGAGTTGGGGCCGTCGACGTCGGCATCGATAATCGCCTTCCAGGAGTCCTGCAGATACTGCGTGAGTTCGGAATTCACGTTCGCGGTAGCCAGCGGGATGGAGCCGGGCATGATCAGTGGTGAAGCATCTTCGCCTGTCCACAGGGCGTGGATGACCGTGCTCATCAGGCGCAGCACGCCACGTGTGCGCTGGAACCGTTCCAGTGACGACCACTCCTCGTAGAGCCGGTCGAACAGTTCGGGGTGGATCGGGTAAGTCCGCTTGATCCGGTCCTCGTACGCGGGATCTCGTGAGTCGCGGGGAAAATCGTCACTGTACTTGCGGTACATCTCGACATAGGCTCGCGCGGTCGCGCCGATCGCGGCCAGCGCCGCCGCATCGGGCTGCTTAAAAAGACGCTGCCGCACAATCTGATACGCCTCCGACGACGACGCCGGACGCCACTGATCAGCCACCCGGCGCACAACATTCTGCAGCCGCTTCAGTGCTTCCAGACCGTTTGCGCCTCCGACCTCCTCGGCGTTGCCCGCCACGATCTTGTCGCCGTCATCTCCGGTTGACGAAGCGGGAATCGAAATCACCAGCAGCACACCGGACGTGCCCTTCGCAGCCTCAGTCAGCGACTGCGCGAAGGTGAACTGATCGTCAAAAGTGCCGCCAGCCAAATCATCGCGACCAACAAGGGAGCGCGCGTAGGCCACCCACTCGTCGATCAGAATGACCGCCGGCGAGTACTTCGCCAGCAGTTCGTGGAGCGCCGGTCCGGGGTGCGTGCGATCGGCATCCGCCTTGGCGACCAACGCGAACGCCTCCGCGCCACCTAACTGCCATGCCAGCTCACCCCAGATCGTGTTAACCCGGGTGCCGTCGTCCTTGACCACGCCGGACGGGCTGAGATGGTTTCCGACGATCGCCACCCGATTTACCTTCGTGCCGGTGTAGCCGTTGGCGGTCAGCAGGTCCTGGGTCTCCTGAGGAAATTTGCCGACGGGAAGCCCACATCCGATATGCCACAGCGCCAGCATCGAGTGAGTCTTGCCACCACCGAAGTTGGTCTGCAGGTTGATGACCGGCGGCGCGTTGTCATCGCCGGAGAGCCGCCGCACGGCGCGACCGATCAAGTCGATCAAACCCTCGGTCAGATACGTCCGTTTGAAGAACTCGACGGGGTCGGCGTAGTCGGCGTCCTGCTCGCCGCCGAACGCCACCTTGTACAGGTCGGCGGCGAACTCGGATGCGGCGAAGTTGCCGGTTGCGACGTCGTCGTGGGGAGGCAGGACTTCACGCCACGGCTTGAGGCCGGAGGATTCTGGGTTGTCGACGGCGGCTTTGAGGACCTTCTTGTCGTCCTTGTGGGCCGTCACCCGCCGCAGGTTCAACCGAATGCTGCGGACTTCGTCGGCCACGGAGGCTGCGCCGACGAGCTTCAGCAGCCGCTCCCCGGTGTCCAGGGCGCGGTAGGCGTCGTCGTCGGAGAACGTGCTGCCGTGGTGGGCCCAGGTGTTGCGCACCTCCCGCAGCTCGATCGCATACGACTTGCCCGCTTTACCCAGCGCTTCGTCGAACGGATACCAGCCTTTCCGGTACCCGCCCGTGATGTTGGCCTCGGTGAGCATGCGGAACTGGACCTGGGGGTCGAGTGGTTCGTAAGTCTTAGTCGCCGGCACGCCATTCTTGACGTCCTTACCCTGGACTAGTTTCGTCCACTCCGCCCCCAGCGATGGATTCCCTTGGCCGACAATCGATGCAATGAAGTCGTCGAGAACTGGCGCCATCGCGACGAACATTCGGTCGATGCGTTCGCGGTTGCTCAGTGCCATGTCTACATTCCGCCTTCCGCGAGCACTTCGTCGTCGAGTTCGTCGTCCGGGTCTTCGGGTTCGGCCTCGAATGCGTCCGCGTTCTCGATTCCTCCACTGGCTGCTTCGCGAGCCACCTGCTTGCCCATCGCTTGTTCGATGAGGTGGGACAGTGCTTCCCGCCGCGCCGCGAAAAATGAATCGAAATCGTCAGCGCGAAGCGCAGATACGTCGATCTGGTGGTTGGCGACAATTTGGTCGAGCTCGTCAGCGGGGATACCGACGGTTGACTCAAGGCCCTTGATGTAGTGAGACGGCGCGTTGCCGCTCAACCGGATGTTGGTCTTCTTGGCCATTGGGGTCTTGTTCACGATGCTTTCGCGACGGTCGTCGTCGATGCCGTTCTTCGCGCACCAGGCCTTAGGGAATATGTGATGGATATCGACCTGCATTGCAAGGAACGCGGCCTTGTCGAATGGCTGGTTGAACATCCAATCGCGGGTGTCCTTGGCCATGAGCAACGCGTACACGCCCTTGTAGGCGGCCGAGTTTCGAGTTCGCATGGAATGGAGTCGCGACTCAAAGAAGTTGGCATCCTCGACTGTCTTCGGTTGTGGCACAGATGAATCGTCGACTGCGGCCCACTTCGGTACCTGCTCGACGTCCCTGGCGAATCGACTCTCGATCGCTCCGCCGTACAGTTCCCCAAGGACACCGCACCAGAACCATTGCTGAAGCTTCCGGTGGACGCCGTGAACATCAGCGTCGTTGCCGAGGATGACCTTGATGGCGGTCAGCGGCACCAGTTGCTTGGGGTAAGGAAGATCGCCCGCAACGTGGATGTGCAGAGAATCCAGGAAACCCGCGGACCAGACAAGTGCTTCACGGACAAGCGGCGCCCACTTCAGATAGTCGGACAGCTTGAGATTGAGGATGTCTTCCTTGCGCGCGGTCGTCGCGCCAGGGCCGTGTAACGACGCGAGCAGGCTGACGGTTTGGAGGAAATCTGTGTTCTCCAGCCCAGCTAGGACGGAATAAGCTTTGAGACTCTCTTTCGTGCCCGTCCAGTCGTCGTTGAGCCTGAAGTCGTCGCCATGAGCGTTGTAGTAGTCGATATCGCCGGCATAGGTGGCGGTCAACAACTCGAACACGTTCAATGGCAAGCCGCCGATGTTGACCTTTTCGAAGACGGTCGCCACAGCAGCTTTGCTGGTGGAGTCGTCCAACACTATCGCTGGAATCGAATATGAGCCTGCAGGGTTGAGCACTTCGGCGATCATCTGCGGCATCACAGCGATGTCGCTCAGCTTCGATAGCCATGTGGTGGCCGCGTAGGGGTCGTACAGCAGTCGGAGTGGGAAATAGCCGTGTTTGCGTTCCAGGTCTTCATTCGAAAGGTTCAGATCGATGTCTTTGCCGAAGTTGCTGCGCACAACGCCATCGCCTGGGATTGACCGGACTGCCTCGTCAATGCTTTCGTCCCCTTCGAGGGCCTTGGCTATTTCGAGGTAGTACCGGCGTTCGAGGAACTTGCCGCGCGCGTCCTTGGTGGCGACGATTCCGGTGCCGGTAAGCGCCTGTGTCAGGGAGGTGAGCCGCTGCTGACCGTCGAGGAGCAGCCACTCCAGTGCGTCTGTGTCCACTTTGACGCCCTCAATCGGGCGTGGCTTGAACCGCACGTTGGTGTTGTCGGCCTCCAGCATCATCACGACGCCAAGCGGATGGCCCCGCAGGATGGTGACGAGCAGTTGGCGTATCCGTTCGTCTTCCCACTTGTAGCCGCGCTGAAAATCGGGAAGTTGGACCTTGCCGCTCGTTGTCCAGATGAGGAGATTCTTCAATTCATACTTTGGTGTCTGAAAGCCCATCTAGTCGTCCTCTGTATAGTCGAATGAAGCCTGCGCTCCAGAAGACTTCGTCTCCGATTGTGCGGCGTCGAGAATCTCCGGCCAGCTCGTCACGAGGTTGTTGAAACTCAACGCGTCCTTGGTCCACCCATTGCCCTCGGCGATACGGAAAAGCAGATGCGCAAGCTCCTTGACGAGGTCGGCCTCGATTGCTCGGTCCTCACGGCTCAGAGCCGACCGCAGGAACTCGCCGGCGGCCGCGATGCCATCCTGCTCAAGGATTCGGATCAGGTGATGCAGGCCTTCCCAGCTGCTGGTGTGCCGATCGGCGACGACGTCGTAGTCCGCGTCAAGGTCTGACGGCTTGATCAATGCGACGTTCCCTGCGCGCGACATCAGGATGCCGTCGCGATCCATGGTGTCGACGCTAGTGTTCCGGGCACGCGCAAGGTTGTCGGCATCGCCGAATTTTCCTGTGCTGTAGCCGTGTTGACGGTACCAAGCGATCGCGAAGCGAGATGTCGAGTCGAAGTCGCCCTCCTGCTCGTTGAGTACCAGGTCGAGGATTTCGTTGATTCGGGCAAGTGCCGAGCGCACCGTCATAGTTGTGCCGTCTGGCTCAAGCACAGCAGCGAATCGACTGAACACGCCCATCCCTGGGCCAATTGCTGCCTGCGGAAGATCGACGGGTGCGATCTGTCCCTGTTCGAGCTTGCGAAGCGCGTCAGGTAACTCCGACTCAAGGACACCGATGAATCCCCGCCTGTCGGTTGTGCCTGCATCTGCATCCCGCGGACGGAGAGACAAAACGATAGAAGAAGCTAGTGCGTTGGTACCGCTAGCGATCATCCGGTTACCGAGTTCCGAACGGTTCGGCCACGTCGACGTGATCTCCCAGCCGCTCTTGATCATTCCGTCAAGTAAGGTCTCCCAGCCGGTCGAGGCATCGCCATCATCGTCAGATTCGGTCTGCTTGAATGCGTACCACACGGTGATTGGGTAATCTGACTTCGCGGATTCCCGCGCGCGTGCAAACACGGAGCGGAATCCAGCCTCGAAGAACTGGCGTGCGCCATCTTTGCCGTTGTGGCGGTATGGGTTAGCTACCAGCTCTGCGCTCTTTGGCACAAGCATGGTTGAGAACAGCCCTGGATATACCGATCGAAGGGATCGTCGTAGCCAGACGTAGAAGAAGTCAGACAGGTCCGAGTAGCCGATGTTGTCGTAATAGGGCGGATCTGTGGCGAGCACTAGGCCGGTATATGTCGCAGTTGTAGCGTCGGTCTGGTCGGCTATCGCGGGCGGACCCATTGGGGTTGCCTCCAGCGCCTTTGTCATTCCCGCAATGCTGGTGACCAATCCACCAGCGCTTCGTAACGACAGTGGATAAGTTTCGGCGTAATCCCATGCCATCGGGATTGCTTGTCTGGCGAACAGGGCGATTGCTTGGTCCATCGACGGCTTCCATCGAGCTATCGAATTGTTCATGTCGGCCAACTTGCTGACCGCCAGCCCCAGATACGTCGCGACGGCGTCGGCGTATTCGGGTGAGCCGCCGTCGGTGAGGATGCGTTCGCGCGCGTCGGCTATCAGGTCGCTGAACGTCGTGAGCGCGACGAGCTGGCGGTTGGTGAAGAGGTCGGCCCACTTGGTCATGCCGTAATTGGGTGTCTTGAAATCCCTAGGATTCTTCGGCAATTCGCCCATTGGGACGTCCTCGGGGCGGTTAACATCGCCGGCAGCCTCATGTGTAGCGCTCGGCTCGATATAGACCCGTTGGCGATTGCCCTCTGCGACTATTGCCATCAATTGCGTGTTCATCCGACCGGCTTGTCCCTCGGCACGTATGTAGTTGAGCGGAACCGCGGATTTGCATGCGACGCAATGCGCTCCCGTGCGGCCGACTGTTCCATCTTCGGTCGCAGGCGCCCGCTTCGCGTCGTGTCCGATCTCGAACCGGACTCGCTGACCAGATGGGTGTGATGAATCGGCTACGACCCGCGGAACGACATATGCCTCTTTCCCCTTTTTCTTGCCGAGCCACCAACTACGCACCAGCGGCATCGCGATCCCGCATGCTGGGTTTGGACAGGTCACGGTGCGAGCCCAGATCCAGGCAATGACAGTCGCTTTCGATCCATCGGGCAACGTGGCTTTTGGATATAGGTGGCCGATTCGCTTCTCGGCCTCGTCACGCATCCAGGCCCCGTAGGCGCGAACGTCGGCCGCGAGCCCTTCGGCGCCCTTCCAGTTACGGATTTCCGACTCCGCGAGGCCTGGGAAGACTGGCGGTGCGTCCCGGAACTTCGGCGGGATCTCGATCAGCGCCTTGTTGATCAGCACCGCGACGGGATTCAGGTCCGAGGCGTGCGCTTCGAGCCCGAGTCGCTGCGCTTCCAGCGGGATGGTACCGCCGCCGGCGAACGGGTCGAAGATGGGCGGTGGGTTGCCGTTGGTCGATTTGAGAATCTCGGCGTGCGCCTCGGCGAGGAGTTTCTCGTCGCGGACGTTCTCCCACACCACAAGCCGTTCGATCAGCGCGTGGAGGCGATCGCGTTCCTTACGTTGTAGCTCCTCGGTGGGGAATTCGTCCGGACGCGACGACGGGTCGTCGACCAGCTGGGCGAAGAGTACGGCCCGCGCGGCGGCGAGCGGTCGTCGCGCCCACCACAGGTGGAGGGTCGATGAGTGGCCGTGCCGAATCGACTTCTCCCGTGCGGATTCTCGGTTGATCGCCTCCAGCGGAAGCGCGACCTCGATCAGTTTGCGTTTGCGGACAGGTTTGGCCGCCATGTCCTGATCTGTCATCAGTACGGATTCACTCCTTTTGCCCACATCTTCGCCCAGTCACCTCGGATACCGGTCGAGTCGAAATCACCGAGTTCGGTTGTCGCGAACGGATTATCGAGATACCGCACCTCGTCGTGCTGTGGCCCGCGCGGGTCGACCGTCACCAAGGCGAGCCGGTAGCGTGGCACCGCGTTCTTGCCGACCATCACTTCGTTGTGGGTGACGAAAAAGTCCTTCGCGCCGTCGATACGCGCCTTGACCTCGATGCGGTAGGTGTCACCGTTCGGCGCAAACGACAGGATGTCGAATCCCTTGTTGTTGTAGGCCTGTTCCACCGGTGTGCGGCCGAGTACTTGCTCGCGCGCGAGCACCAGGTCCACGCCGCGGCGTTCGACATCCTTGGTTTCCTTCGCGTGTATCGGTGCAGACGGCGGCAGATCGGCTTCGAGCATCCTGATCGGCAGGACGAGCGCCGCGGTGAGGATGCGCGGTGGCTTGGTCGACATCAGTGTCTGTTGGTCGACCGTTTCCAACCGTCTGCGCAGTCGTGCGTCGAGGTCGACGGCCTTGCGGTTGAGGCTCTCGGCGGACTCCTTCGGCTTCTCGCCGGCTTGCTCCTTCTCGGCCGCAACCGCAGCGTCAAGAAGCAGTCGGTCGCGTTCGTGCTCAAGGCGTTTGGTCACCAGCTCGCGGGTCTTCGCCAGTTCGGCGGCACGCCGGGGCTGCACCTCGGCAAGGTATTCCGGCAGCTGGTTAGCTATAATCCAGCTGATGGCCCTGTCCTCAGCCTCGGCCAGCCACGGCAGTTGGCGGGCCGAAGCAACCGCAGGCACATCGGGGGCGGCCACGCAGTCAAGGTAAGGCGCCGGGCCGGCGGGGCTCACGGTTCCGAAGCTGTCGACGTAGGCGTACCCGAAGCGGCGCGACACCGTGGCGCCGGTGGCGTCGGCAACCTCCTCGACGACACCCACAAGAAGGTGCGGTTCTTCGAGCGTGGAGGACACCAACACGGTGCCGCTGTTGAGTACACCGCCGTGGCGGCGGATGGCCTCGTCCATCACGGCGTCGTGCAGCGGGTGACCCGGTGCCAGTAGGTCGGCGCGGGCCAACCCGTCGGGCTGGACCTGGCTGAGGTCGAAGGTGATGCGGTCGTATTTGGTGGCGATCGGCCCGAACTTGCCGGCCCGAATCGCTGCCGGGACGTTGGCGATTTCGTAGCGGCCTTGTTCCCGCTTGGCGATGCGCCCGCCCAGCCGGGTGAACGCCGCCTTGAAGGCCAACTCGATGTAATGCGGCTGCAGGCGCCGGGCCCGGGCCTCGTCCATCGCGGCACGCAGTTTCACCAGGTCGGCTTCGGCGAGATGCTCGGCGGCCAGGGAGCGCTCTTCGAGCAGCTCTTTCAGGCCCTCGGAGACTTGGGCGTCGATAACCTCGTGCATCTTGGCTTTCACTTCGGGCTGGTCACCGTAGCGGATGGCTTCCAACAGCAGGTCGCGCAGTGAGGTCTCGGTGAACGCTTCGCCGAGCACATCGAACACCTTGCCGCCGTAGGCTTTTCGCTGTTCTTCGACCTTGATCAGCAGCCGGACGAAAACGTCACCTTCGCGGGTGTTGCTGGCCACCAGGTTCCACAGTCGGCACACTTCTTCTTGGCCGATGCGGTGGATGCGGCCGAAGCGCTGCTCGATGCGGTTGGGGTTCCACGGCAGGTCGTAGTTGACCATCAGGTGCGCGGCCTGCAGGTTCAGACCCTCGCCGGCGGCGTCAGTGGCCAGCAGGATTTGGCAGCCGCGGTTCTTGGTGAATTCCTCGGTGATCACCCGGCGTTCCAGTCGGCGTACACCGCCGTGAATGGCCTTGACAGCATCCGGCTTGCCCAGCAGCGAGCGGATCCTGGCGGTCAGGTAGTCCAGGGTGTCGCGGTGCTCGGTGAAAATGATGAACTTGCGCGGCACCCCATCATTGTCGGTGGTCAGCGCATTGTCCTGCAGGATCGTGCTCAGCTCGGTCCACTTGCGGTCGGTGCCCGAATCGCGGACCTGCTTGGCGACCTTCGTTAGGTCGGCGAGTTCCAGCAGTTCGGCGTCGAGTTCCTCAACTGTCTGGGCTGCGGTGGCAGCGTCGAGCAGCTCTTCCTCGATGTCCTCGATTTCCTCGGCGTTGTACTCGTCGGCATCCAGCGCACTGAGGTCAATGCTGGGCTCCTTCTCGACGTAGGTGCCGTTGAGGATCTCCTGCTTCTTACGTTCCAGCCGCTCGGTGCGTCGGACCAGGCTGCGGTAGATGGCCTCGGGGCTGGACGCCAACCGACGTTGCAGCACGGTCAGGGCGAACCCGACCGTGTTCTTGCGCTTGCCGCCAATCTTGTCGGCGCGGTTCATGCCCTCGCGTACGTAGGCGGTGACCTGTTCGTAGAGGTCGTACTCCAGCGCGGTCAGCTCGTAGGGCACGGTCTCCGCGATGCGCTCCGGAAAGAGCTTCTTGCCCTCGAACGTGAGCAGCTCTTCCTTCACCATGCGGCGCATGATGCCGCTGGTGTCGGCAGTCTTCTTGTGCTTGCCCTCGAAGCGGTCGCGGTCCAGCAAGGTCAGGAAGAGTTGGAAGTCCTCCTCCTTGCCGGAGTGGGGCGTGGCCGTCATCAACAGCAAGTGGCGGGTGATCGAGCCCAGCAGTTCGCCGAGTAGAAAGCGCTTGGTCTTTTCCAGCTTGGCGCCGAAGTAGTGCGCCCCCATGCGGTGGGCCTCGTCGACGATCACCAGGTCCCACTCGGTGTCCTTGAGCTGTTTTTGCAGCTCCTCGTTGCGGGACAGCTGATCCATGCGGGCGATCAGCAGCGGGTTGGTCTCGAATACGTTGAGGTTCACGTTGGCGTCAATCAGCTGATTGGTCAGCAGGTCGAACCGCAACCCGAACTTGAAGAACAACTCGTCCTGCCACTGCTCGACCAGGCCGCCCGGCGCGACGATGAGGCATTGCTTGACGTCGTCGCGGAGGATGAGCTCCTTGATGTAGAGACCGGCCATGATCGTCTTGCCGGCGCCCGGGTCGTCGGCGAGCAGGAACCGCAGCGGCGTGCGGGGGAGCAGCTCTCCGTACACCGCGCGGATCTGGTGGGGGAGCGGGCGGACGTCGCTGGTGGCCACGGCCAGCATCGGGTCGAACAAGCCGGCCAACTGGATGCGCTGGGCCTCGGCGACCAGCTTGAAGTCGGCTGCCGGGGCGTCGAAGGCTCGGGAGCCGGACTGGGCGACGCTGAGCTTCGCTTCGTCCGTGCGGAAGAGAACCTGTTGTCCGAGCGCGCCTGCGGCCGTCTTGTAGGTGAGCTCGAGCGCGTCCGTGCCATGCCACTGTGCAGCGACGACGGTGACCACCGCGGCGGGGATCAACCCGTCGACACGCAGCCCCGGCTTGAACTCCTCAAGCAGCACGTTGGCCTCCCATGTCGACAGCCAGACAACGGTAGTCGAAGGGGCCGACAGGGACGATGCCGTTGGCCGGATTAAGGATTTGCTCGTTGACACGTCCCGAGTTCTGCCTATAGGAGGGTGTCCATCTCCACGATGCCGCCGAAGCCGAGTTCGTCGAGCGCGCGGATCACTTCGCTCGACGGGATGCCGCGATAAAAGGGTGCGGCGTTCGGTCCGGTGCCGGTCGATGGTGCTTCCGCAGAGTCCTCGACCACGAGACCGATCACGCGGCCATCCTGCGCAACGATCGGACCGCCACTGTTGCCCGGCCGCGCGATGGCCGAGTACAGGAAGATCTTCTGGCGGTCGGGGATGGTCGTGGTGGCCGGGTTGACCACCTCGCCGCGCTGCACCGTGATCGCCATCTCCGCAGTCATCGGCACCCGCGGGTAACCGAACACGTAGACCTCATCAGCCCAGTCGGGATCACGGAACGCCAGGCCGCCAAGCCGCGGGATGTACTTGCCCTCGGGCATCTCGAATTTGATCACCGCGACGTCGAGCGTGGGGTGTGGATGAGCGGTGGCCGAGAAGTTCACCAGCTCGGCTTCAACGTGGTTGCGTGCCGGGTAGACGGACAGACCTGAGCTGGTGCCCGCGAGTCCGGTCACGACATGTTTGTTGGTGATGACGTGATTGTGGTCGACGACGAGGCCGGTACCCCAGCTGTCGACCGGGTTACCGTCGTTGTCGTGACCGGCGAGTTGAACGGTCACGGCGTTGTAGCTCGGGATGATGAGCTCGGCACCGAAGACGTCGGACAGCCACAGGTTGCCGCCGCGCTGTCCCTGCGATATCGCGCCCTGCGAGATGTACTGCTGGCCCATGATTGGCAATCGCGGGTTCCAGCCGAGTGGCAGCAGAAGCCCGGCGCGTTCCATCGAGCTGAGGATGCGGTGGAGTGTGACAGCCTCGCCTGCGGCGGGCAGGCCGAGGGTGTGCAGGTACTTGGAGAAGTCGGCGACCGACCACGGCTCGAAGGGCACGGTCTTGGGCGGGCCGCTATCCGGGTCAGCCGGCGGTGGTGGTGGTTCGGGTTTGCCGATCGCCGCCGCAACTTCCGGGTTGTGGACCAGCCCGAAAAATTGGTGGGCGCACATCGCCACGTTCACACGCCACGCAGGAGTGCCCGGCTTTAGGTCAGCAGGTGTGAGCTGACGCGGCGACGTGGATTTATCGTCGCCACTGCCAACCTCTGTCATAGTCCATCGACGCTAGCGGTGGTGGGGACGGTCACCGTGATCCGACATGCCGAGTCCGTGTTCGCTTCGAACAGACAGGGCAGGGTAGCGGGGCAGCTGTGAGGGTGTCAGCGGCCTTCGGCACGAGCTCGGGCGGCGTCGCGGATTGCGATGAGGAACGGTGCGTCTTCTTTTTGGACCGAGGGCGCCAGTTGGTCGTAGGGGCGGACTGACTCGTGGTCCGGTTCGGTGCGAGACATCCACGCCGACCAGGCGTCGTGCACATCGGATGCCTGCGTGCCTTCGCCCTTGGCGCGCATGAGCACGGCGTAGAGGATGAATAGGTCATCAGCGTCCTCGGGTACGCCGGTGCCAGTGGGCAGGCAGCTTCGGATCAGTTCAGCGTCGGCGTCGAGGTAGCTCATGCCAGCAGTCTGCCGACCAGCAGGACGATGTACAGCAGTCCGAAGACGATTGGCACAATGCGCTCGACGCCACCCAATTCGCGGAAGGCCTTGCCGAGCCGCGCGCGGCGGGTGGTCTCCTCGTCGTCGGGCATCAGCTCCGTCCACTCGTCGGTGTATGGCTTGACGGGAAGGTGCTCGTCCTCGATCTTGTTGATCACCGCGAACTTGGCCGAGTTGAGTCTGCGGTAGGCACGGAGAAGGAGCCACCAGCACACGGACACGGCGACACCGGCCACGCACACCGCGATGAACCGCAGCGTGGAATCCGGCTGCGTGGTAGACAACCCGACCACCGCGACCAGGGTGGTGTTGACGGTGAGAAAGAAGGCATTGGCCAACGCTCGCCGGGCTGAGACACGGTCCGCCATCTCGACGGCCAGCTTGTAGATGTCCAGGACCCGCGGGTCGGGCAGTGCTTCAGCTGGCTCACTCATCGCGCGCCGTTCACAAGCTTCTTGAGGTTCTCCCAGGTCCAGTCGTACATCTTGTCGGTCGCCTTCGCCGTCGTCGGACGGGTCGAGCCTTCCTTGTATCCGGCGAGGAGGAAGTAGTCCACGCCCTCCGCCTGGGCGATGCCGAGCTCAACGCCAACACCCGTTGCAAGGTGGGTGTACTTGCCGCACAGGACGATCACCAACCGGCTCGCACGGATGCGGCGCCGGGCCTCTTCACGCCATGTCGGAGAGGCCGTCTTGATGGACCAGTCGTGCACCTCGAACGGCGAGTCGGGATTCTTCGACTGGCCGATCAGCAGGTCCTTCAACCGTGCGTCGTTGTCGTAGTCGAAGCTGATGAAGGCTCGTTGCACCACGCTGTGCTCCCCTTGGCTGGAAGTCCTCCCGGCATAGCGGCCGGCTCACAGCAAAACACTGCCAGAGGCCACCGACAAGTTGCGGGCGTGTCATTACTGCCTGCATCGCGGCTGCACCCATGCCGAGCAGGTCGACGGTTAGTTTCGGTCGTGGTGCCGCCGACGATGCCGACGAGATGTCTCAGCGAATAGGTCGTCGGTCGTCCCGCGACAGGGCGGGAGGCTAGCGCAAAGGAGACAGACACGGTCATCGAGCCCCCGGACCGTCACACGCGCGACGACCAGTTCGGTGATATCGGGAGCAGCTTCCGGCTGGACGTGCTGATGATCCGTCGGTCCTGCTGCCGTAGCGGCAGAACCACCCGCCGCGGGGGAGAACTGTCGGTGGCTGCTCCTGGCTCCCACATGTCCTCATCGGGCAGGCTCGGCCCGGACAAATCGATGTCGACGCCGAGGATCTTGCCAGCGTCGTCCTTCTTCGCCAGCTCGTGCGTCGTCGTGCGCACGGGGTGCCCCGCCTCGAAGACGGGGCCGTGCATGGCATCGCGCACCGCGCGGGTGGAGATGATGGACACCTCGCCGGCTTGCCCTGTGTATCGGCGCCGTGCGACGTTCCACAGCGACGACACCGCCTGCTGAATCAGGAAAGACACTTCGATGTCCTGGTCAGGGAGAGTCAGGGTCATCGACACGAACCACTCCGTTCCGCCCTTCGCGCCGGGGGACCGGGGCTTGTGCAGGTACGCGAACTGCGAACCTGCTAGCAGTCGAACCGGATCACCGCCGGGTGGTGTCAACGCCATCTGGGTGCTCTCATCGGTCTGCACGATCGTCAGGCCGTGCTTGGCGGAGTTGTACAGAAACGACTCGGAGAGCACCGTTTCGGCGGCGAACTCCAGCAGTAGCTGCAGCGCGGACACCGAATCTTCGAACTCGTCTGCCCCGACCTCGATGGCCGCGACGGTCGGGTCCGCGCCACCAAGGAAGACGACGGCGACGGTGTCACGGTCGAAGCCGCTCTTGAGCCCGGCGAAGACCTTCTCCTTGAACTCGACGAAGCTGACCGACGCGGCCATGCCCAGCCACGGACAGTCCTGCTTCTCAGCGTGGGCGAAGAACAGCCGCAGCAACGTCTCGCAGCCGTGGTGGAGGACCAGGACGCACTCGGTGCGTACGTAACGATCGCGTGCCTCCTTCGACGGCACCGGCGTCATGCTGCGGCGGGTCACGCCGATGACCCGCTCGGAAGCGTACGCAGGGGCCAGCGCCTCGTCCGGTGCAAGCATCAACGTCACGGCTTCGATCTTGGTGAGCAGGTACTCGCTCGGGTCGTCCTCGTAGAAGGTTGCGTTGAGTTCGGAGAACAGCTCGTGCGCTAGACGGGGGCCAGCCGGGCCCTTGGACTTCGCCTTGCGGGCTCGATTGCGCTTGTTCGCCATCAGCGAAGCGTAGGGGTGGGGACCGACGCTCTCCGACTCATGTGAAGCCACCGTCGTCCCATCCCCTCGCCAGGACGCGGATCGTGACGTCGTTGGCCGCCGCATCGCCGCGGCATGTCCGTCAAGTACTCGCTGTGCTCGCGATTTTTGGTGGTCATATGCAGGACGGATAGCGCGCGAGCGCACAGGTGGAAACGGGTACTCTTCCGCTATGTACCAGGACTGGCTGTCCAGCTTCCAGTTCCAATGGACGCCCATCCTCACCTACACCAGGCGGCACCTTGCGCTGCTGGACTGGTTCGAGCAGAACATCGAGCCAGTCGCATTTATCGACCACCCCGACAAGCAGTTGCTGGGGGTTGCGCTTCTTGCTCCTGACCTGCGCATAACGGTCAAGCGAGGAGGGATGACCCTTGAATCTGGCCTTTCTGGTGTCCCCATCGAGAAGCTGATGCCTGCAGTCGAGGGGGTGTTCAAAGTGATGGCACCGTCATCCGTATTGGCGACGCAGTACCTGTCTACGGGAGTGGTCCCGCTAGAGGGCGACGACTACTACGAGCGGTGCGCCCAATTTGGCACGCTCGCATCGGGTGATGTCTTCGGCAGTTCGGCCTTATGGCGAGTCACGGATGGCTCTGCCGTTGTGGATCTCACATCCGAGACCATGAAAGTCCAGGTAGAGTGGGGAATCGTCCAGGATCAGGAGTTGTTGGACAGGCTACGTCATCCCAACATGAGCAGACTTGGAAACAGGATGCCTGTGGATGAACGAGCAAGAATCGCTCATCAGACGAAACCCGGGCGCGATGTCCCGCCTGTCTCGGTGTACGTCGACCAGGTCGGATTCTGGCGAACTGGTGGCAGTGTGGATGATGTATCTGACGTTATGAAACGGGTGACCGAAGCTCAACAAACTGCTAGTAATGTCGCAGAAGAGTTGGCAGGCAAGTTCCGCAGTACAGCACGGGAGGAGGCGAGATAGTTGGTGAGTACGAAATTCCTGGATCGCCGTGCTTTCGGAAACGATTGTGACGACGAGGCGTCAAACGGCGATTGGACTGACCTCGGCTGGACCGTTGTCGCCGCACCTCAGCCCTTGGTCGCTGGCGTCGGGATCGCGGACGTGACCGCGCAGTTCTGGGGCGCCCCCGCACAACATCCTGCGCCCACTCCTGTTATCGGTCGTGGCCAGACGGAGACGGCGGGTGTCTGTGACTACCCGACCGTGATTCGCACGCGCACGCGCACGCGCCCCGCTCGGTAATCCTCGACAGCGGACACGGTGGGGGAATCGCCGCCTGCGGTTGTCGTCTTCGATGTCAACATCTACGTAGACCTCGCCGGGCTCATCACGCAGCCCTTTGAATGGGACAAGCTCGAAGCGGCAGCGGTTGGGCATTGGAACGATGCGCTTCCCCATCCGACCGACGCACGATTCGACAGTCTTCGCGCGGTACTCATGTCCAAGACAGGGCAGGTTGGAGCGAGCGGGTCCAGCGAGCGTCTAGAGGTGTGGACCAGCGAGCACATTGATGACCTCGTGGTCAAGAAGGTCCATGAGAACGCCACCGACGCGGCGGGCAGAGGCTGGACCCAGGCGAACGCCGAGGATCTCTTGGAGAAGCTGGTCTACGACCTGGTGTTCGACTTCACGCATGGCGGTACGGCGGGCAGGGTCATTGATCCGCTCAACCATCCGCCGTTGGACCACGAAGACGGTTGCGTGATGCGCACTGCTGCGTCCTCTGGCGACGTCCTCGAATCGCCGAGGTACTGCGTAACCCGTGACCGCGAATTTCGCGAAGCCTGCCGAGCGGACCAACTCGAACCGAGTGTCCAGGTGCTGTACCCACATGAGTGGGTCACAGCGCTGCGAAATGCACGCAGACCACCCATCCCACGTCCACGGAGCGAATAGGTCAAGTAGGTCGTTGCGCACGCGATGTCCGAATTGCAGGGAGGTGTGCGCAACGGCACAAGCCCGGCAGCGGCGTAGGACGGAATTACGCGATCGCACGGGCAAGCTGGGCTGCAAAGCTCGGTCCGTCGTTGACCAGTGCGTATCCGCCGGCCAATCCGCCTTGGTTACAAAGCATTCGTCGTCGCCCGACGCGCCGGTGCTCCACTACGCCGGTATCGCGGTTGACGCGAGGGACGAGGCGCGTGGCCATGCGCGGCACCACAGCAGTGGGGAAGCGGTCAGCCGAATCCCCGTACACCGCTTGGTTGCGTGACCAGCGCCGCACGATTCGACGAGCTGTGAAGTAGGCGTCCTGGGCGACCTCGACGACAGCAATGGCTTTCTTGAGCCCGTATACACCCCAAAATCGGCCGGGGCCGCGGCCGGGCTGACGCCACGATTCGGGCACAATGTGCTGGTATTCCTTGTCGCCGTGCAGATTTGGTGATGAGTGCTTGGTGAAATAGATGGCTAGCCGTTTGGGGTCGCAGGCTTTCAGTCCGTTGCGGACGTCGATCGCGGTGCCGGCAATTCGATGACGGGCTTTCTGCTTCGGGTCGGGGTGGTCCACGACGTGAGTCCACGTCTCGGAGAGCCACTGGCTGAAACTGCGACCCGAGCGACCCAACGACGTGGGCGGTGCCATCCACAGGTGAATGTGCGGTGCGCCGCGCCGTTGGAATTCCAGTTTCCAGATGTAGCGCGCCGTTTCGCCATACTCGCGTTGAAAACGTTTGCGCCACAACACCATGTGCCGCTTCACACTCGCCCCATCTGGGGCGACGACCTCCCAGTCGCCGGGATAGGTCAGGGTGATCATGGCCGGGACACGACCCGACTCCACCAAGGGGGTGTAGTCGAGTTCGGCGAACGTGCGGCACATCGCCGAACGTGATTTTCGGGACCACTCGGTGATGACACCGCCAGCTGAGTCCGGGTCACCTGCCGTATGACTCCGTCGTGTCGGAGACACGACGGCCTGATCGCCATCCTCGGCATTGAGTGCGAGGTCGTTTCTGACATGCAGCTTCGCATCGTCAACGTCACGTTGGTGATGACCGACGGCCCGTTCTGCGGACTTCTCGGCACGGACGGGATTGGTCCACCCGAGTCGCACGACGCCAGGACCGACAGTGATGCGAAACCGTCCGGATTCGGGTTCGGTGTCTCGGCGCCCAGGCCCACAAGCCCACGGTGCTGCTGGTTCGAACAGTGCCGCAGCCGCGGTGACCGTCTCGGGGCTCGGGAACCGCAGCCCCAACGCGTCGATCGCCCGCAGTTCCCCGGTCGCGATCCCGTCGCCGAGTCGGCCGCGGACATTTTCGGCACATATGACAAGCCCGCCGGCCCTGGCCGGGTCGATGCCGGTGCCCCGGGTGACGTCCAGCCGACCGCTGTCGCTCTCGCGCCCTGCGGCCTCGGCGGCCTCGGGCGCTCGCGACTTCCCGTCAACCGGGGCACCGACAGAACCGCGCCCGAATGACGGGTGTTGTGATGCCGATGTCAGGCCATGCGTCGAGGGTGTCGGGCCGGTTGCTGATGGTGCGATGCTGGGCATCGGGGTGCCTGCTCCCCGGAGCTACCGAGGCTGCCCACGAAGCACGCGGCGGCGCGGAAGCTCCTGGTCGGGAGTGCAAGCACCGTGTCCGGTTTATGTCCGTTCGCCGGACAGGCTGAGTACGTCAGCCCTGCTCAATGCGGCGCATACGACGCAAAGACGCAGATAAACCGCAGGTCAGTGGCTATCTCGTCCGCCTGAAAAGCGGAAGGTCGCCGGTTCGATCCCGGCCCTGGCCACCAGGATGAATAGCGTGACGACGGCCGACTTCCGCCAGCGATTGCTCAACGCCCTTGAAGAGTGCATCGCCGACGTCGGATACCCGAAGACCACCGTGGCCGACATCGTGCGCCGCGCCAAGACCTCGCGGCGCACGTTTTACGAGCACTTCGACAGCAGGGACGCCTGCTTTGTCGCGCTGCTGACGGAGGCCAACGCCGATCAGGTCGCCAAGATCGCCGCCGCTGTCGACGCGGAAGCCCCGTGGCGCACCCAGGTCCGCCAGGCCATCGAGGCGTGGATCGCCTCGGGCGAATCACGTGCGGCGCTGATGCTGAGCTGGATTCGCGACGTACCCTCCCTGGGCAGCGCGGCGCGCGGACTCCAGCGCGAAGCGATGGAGAACTTCATCGCGATGGTGCATGCCCTCGGTGACACCAGTGAGTTCCGGGCCGCGGGCATCGGCCCGGTGTCGCGTCCGCGCATCATCATGCTGTTGGGCGGGCTGCGCGAGCTGGTCGCCATCACCGTGGAGGAAGGCGGCCGCATGACCGATATCGCCGATGAGGCCGTGGAGGCGTCGATCGCGCTTCTGACCCCGCCGGCTGGTTGACGCGACCCGCGGTCTTGTCAACTCCGGTACCAGCCCGTACCTTTGTCTACCTGGGACACCGCACGCAAGGGGGCTACATGGGCAAACGGTACCTGACGATCAGCGGCCGCACCGCCGTCATCACGGGTGCGGCGTCAGGAATCGGCCGTGCCCTGGCGCAACGACTATCCGCGCACGGCTGCCCGGTGGCGATCGCCGACGTCGACGAACAAGGTCTGAAGGAGACCGAGGCGTTGTTGCGCGGCCCCGCGCTGCTGCGGGTGCTCGACGTCCGTGATGCGGCGGCGCAGCGCGACTTCGCCGACCAGGTTCGGCAGTGGGCGCCACAACCGATCGGCGCGGTGTTCAACAACGCCGGGGTCACGGTCGGGTCCGCCGTGCTCGACGCGGTACCCGAGGACGACCAGTGGGTGTGGGACATCAACTTCGGTGGCGTGGTCAACGGGACGCGGGCGTTTCTGCCGATCCTCGTCGACCAGAACGAAGGAGCGATCGTGAACACCTCGAGCGTCTTCGGTCTCGTCGGTATGCCTGGTCAAAGCGCTTACTGTTCATCGAAATTCGCGGTCCGCGGGTTCACCGACGCGCTGCGACAGGAGTTGCGTGGCACCGGTGTCCGCGCGATCACCGTGCACCCCGGCGGCGTCGACACCAACATCGTGCGCAACGCGCGCTACCGCGAAGATCCCGACGGTCGCGGTCGTACCCTGGAACAGATCGCAGAGGACTTCGCGGCCATCACCATGACCAAGCCCGACCAGGCGGCCGAAGTCATCCACCGCGGCGTGGAGGCCGGAAAGGCGCGGATCCTCATCGGACCCGACGCCCGCATGTTCGACCTGCTCGGTCGGTTGGCGCCGACTCGCTACTACGACGTGCTGAAGTGGATCGAGTCCTATCAACGGCGCCGCTCAGCTTCGTAGGGATCACGACGCGGTAGCCCGTGCGTGCTCCAGCAGTGTGGGATCGTGCGCGCACAGCAACAGCAGGTCGGGTTCGTTGCGCCGGTGGAGTTCGGCCAGGTGAGCATGGTTGTCGCGCACGCGTTTCCGGTCGTAGGCGATCATCTTCTCGGAGGCCAGCAGTGCGCGCGGCTCTGCTGAAGCACCGGTGAGGGTGCTGGGATGGTAGAAGGCGTCACCGCAGTGCAACAGCCAGCGACTGCCCGCATCCACGGCGACGCACGCGTGACCGCGGGTATGGCCGGGCAGTGATACCAGCACGATGCCCGGCGAGACTTCGGTGAGCGGCTTGGCCGCGGCGAACCCCCGCCATGCCTCGCCGTCGGGATCGTGCTCGACGATCTTGGGGCCGTGGCTCCACTGGGCGGGCCGGAACCGCAGCCGCTCGCTGCGCGACGGACGATGCATCGCCCCGGCTGCCTCGGCTGCGGTGCAATGGATTTGGGCATCGGGAAAATCGGCGAGTCCGCCGATGTGATCGACGTCGAAATGGGTCACGACGATGTGGCGGACGTCGTCACGGCCGAATCCCAGGCGTTCGATCTGGCGGACGGCGGTTTCGGCGGGGTCCAACGCGGGCCGAAGGATCCGGCGCGGAAGGCCGAGGCGACGGGCCGGATCGTTGCAGTCGGCCAACCCGTATCCGGTGTCGACGAGGACCAACCCGTTGTCGGTCTCCACCAGCAGCACGTGACAGACCAATTCAGGGCCGGCCACCGGGCGCATCGTCCCGCAGTTGAGGTGGTGAACCTTCACAGTTCGCCCGTGCCGACGAGGGACAGCAGTTCGCTTCGTCCGATCTGGCTGACCAAGCTGGCCGAGTCGAAGTAGATGCGTTCGTTGACGATGCGGTCACCGTCGAAGAAGAACACCGCCGCGATCGGCACGCGAAACGCCTTACCGGTCGGTGGCAGGCCGTAGAACTCGCCGAGATTGGTTCCCAGCAAGTCGAATTCGACGATCACGGTGTCGTCGGCGACGTGGTAGCGGACGTTGTCATGACGCTGGTCGGGAAACGCGGTGCGCGTCGTGCGGTAGTACCCCATCACCTCGTCGTCGCCGTCGAAAACCTGGCCGGTGGCCATGATCTCGTAATGGGGATGTCCGTTGAACGTCGCCAGCGTCCGGTCGAACTCCTTGGTCACCTCGGTGTCCATGTGCTCGCGGATCACCTCGAGGCGACGCTGCCGCAGATCGTCGGTCATGGTCGCACCCTACGACCGCGGCCGTACTCAGGCGGGCGACTTGACCTCGGCGGCGGCCAACTGGTGTCGGCGCTGGCGCTCCATGGTGGCGAAGTAGAACGCGTAGGCGAAGACACAGCTGGTGAACAGGCTGGACACGAAGTACAGCCAGGGATGACGAATCCCGCGACGCCGCCCGTCGATGATGGTGAACAGCGGAAGCAGGATCACGTTGATGATCGTGTAGTCCGCGCTCGCCGAACTGGCCGCCGGGTTGGTGTAGCCGAGCGAGATGAACTCCTGCCAGCTGCCCGGCCCCCAGAACGGGTTCGACGCCGCGCTCGCGTACTCGTTGACGAACTGAATGTTGTGGTACCACAACAGCGGAAGCGACGCGAGGCCGACTGCCCAGAAGACGATCTCGACCGCGGAGAACCGCGGCCCGTCGGCGGGCCTGCTGAAGATCTTGGGGTTGGACGCGATGGTGAACCAGACCACCGCCACCCCCAGGACGGCGTGCACAAGAAGCGAAACCATGACGGGGAGTCTCTCACCAAATTCCGAAGTTTTGTCAATATTGACATAAGTCCGGCTGGGGTAACTTACCCGAATGGCCCGGGCCGCCCAGACCGCGCGCAGTGAGCGCACCCGCGAAGCGCTGCGCAAGGCCGCCCTCGTCCGGTTCCTCGCCCAAGGCGTCGAGGACACCTCCGCCGAACAGATCGCCGCTGACGCCGGGGTGTCGCTGCGGACCTTCTACCGCCACTTCGCGTCGAAACACGATCTGCTGTTCGCCGACTACGACGCAGGGCTGCAATGGTTTCGGGCCGCGCTGGCGGAGCGCTCGGCCGACGAACCGCTCATCGAATCCGTTCTCGCGGCGATCATGGCATCGCCGTACGACGACTGGGCGGTGGTGCGCGCCGCGGCCCTGCGCGCCCAAGAACTCGACTCCGGCCGCATTGTGCGGCACATGCGCCAGGTCGAGGCCGAGTTCGCCGACGCCATCGAGGACCACCTCACCCGACACGGCGCGCCGGCGCCCGGCACCGACGAGCGCATGCACATCACCGTCACCGCCCGGTGCATCGCGGCCGCGGTGTTCGGCGCGATGGAGGTCTGGATGCTCGGCTACAGCGGCAGCGAGGACTCGCTACCGGAACTCGCGCGACTGTGCCGGGAGGCGCTGGTAACGCTGCGGTCGGGGATCGGCGACACGATCTGACGCCGATGTTTTGTCAATATTGACAAAACTGTGCCCGCGTGCCAGCCTCGGCGAATGACGGACTTCGACGCGATTGTCATCGGCGCCGGTCACAACGGGCTGACCGCGGCGACACTGCTGCAGAAGGCGGGCAGGCGCACGCTGTGCCTGGACGCCAAGCTCTATGCCGGCGGGATGGCCTCCACCGTCGAACTGTTCGACGGGTTTCAATTCGAGATCGCCGGCTCGGTGCAGATCCCGACCTCGGCGACGGTGAGCCGGGAACTGGGGCTCGACGAACTGCCGACGGTCGACCTCGACGTGATGTCGGTGTCGCTGCGCGGCGTCGGCGACGAGCCGTTCGTCTACTACACCGACCCGATGAAGCTGATGACGCACGTCAACGAGGTGCACGGCGCGGAGGCGGTCAACGGGATGGCCGGGCTGATGGCGTGGTGCCAGGCGCCGACGCGGGCGCTGGGCCGTTTCGACGCCGGCCGGCCGCCCAAGACGCTGGACGAGATGTACGCATGTGCCACAAACGAATTCGAACGATCAGCGATCACGGATCTGCTGTTCGGGTCGGTCACCGATGTGGTGGATCGCTATCTGCCCGACCGCGAGAAGCACGGTGCGCTGCGCGGCATGTTGGCGTTACTGGCGTGCAACACCACCTACCGCGGACCGGCCACCCCCGGCACCGCCGCGGCGCTGGCCTACGGATTCGCCGTGCCCGACGAGAACGCCTTGCTCGTCAAGAAGGTGCGCGGCGGCATCGGGGCGCTCACGCAACATCTGTGCTCGGTCTTCGAGGCCGGCGGCGGTGAGTTGCGGCTGCGCAGCAAGGTCGACGAGATCACCGTCGCCGACGGCCGGGTGCGCGGGGTGCGCCTCGAGGACGGCTCGACGCTGACCGCGCCCGTCGTCGTCTCCGGCATCGCACCGGACTTCACGGTCACCGAGTTGATCGCCCCGGCCGCGGTGCCCGACGATGTGCGGCAACGGTTCTCCCGCATCGACCACCGCGGCAGCTACCTACAGATGCACTTCGCCCTCGACGGTGTCCCGGAGTTCGCGGCGCCCTACGAACTGCTCAACGACCCGGCGATGCAGTCGAACATCGGAATCTTCAGCACGCCGGAGGAACTGCAGCAGCAGTGGGAGGACTGCCGCCGCGGGATCGTGCCTGCCGACCCGGCCATCGCGCTGCAGATCCCGTCGGTCAACGACCCGGGATTGGCGCCTCCGGGGAAACACGCGGCCTCGGCGTTCTCGCTGTGGTTCCCGATCGAGGAGACCCAGTCCAGCTACGGCGACATGAAAGTCGAGATGGGCAGGCGCGTCATCGAGAAGATCACCCGGTTGGCGCCGAACTTCGAAAGCCTCATCCTGCGGCACACCACCTTCACCCCCAAACACATGGGCACCATGTTCGGCGCACCGGGCGGCGACTACTGCCACGGCCTGATTCACCCCGATCAGATCGGCCCCAACCGGCCCGGCCCGAAAGGCTATGTGGACCAACCTATTCCGATCGAGGGACTCTATCTGGGCAGCGCCGGATGCCACGGCGGGCCCGGCATCACCTTCATCCCCGGCTACAACGCCGCCAAACAGGCGCTGGCCGACATGTCCTGAGACTGTTTCCTGACGCGGCCCGCCGGGAATAGCGACAGGCATGGGGATCACCGTGGCCGTCACCGGGCCCACCGGCGAGATCGGCAAGTCGGCGGTGCAGGCCCTCGAGCGCCTCGCCGAGGTGGACGAGATCGTCGGCATGGCGCGGCGGCCCTTCGACCCGGCCGAACACGGCTGGACGAAGACCACCTACCGACAGGGCGACATCCTGGACCGGAAGGCCGTCGACGAGCTGGTCGCAGGCGCCGACGTCGTCGTCCACCTGGCGTTCATCATCATGGGCTCGCGGGAGGAGAGCGCCCGCGTCAACCTCGAAGGCACCCGCAACGTGTTCGAGGCGACGGTGGCCGCCGGGCGCCCGAGGCGCCTGGTCTACACCTCGTCGGTGGCGGCATACGGCTATCACTCCGACAACCCGGTGCCCATCACCGAGGACGTGCCGGCGCGCGGGTCGCCCGAGCACTACTACTCCGAGCAGAAGGCCGCGTGCGAAGCAGCGCTGGCCGAAATCACCGACGGATCGGATCTCGAGGTCTACGTGCTGCGGCCGTGCATCGTCGCGGGGCCGAACGCGCCCGCGCTCGCCGAGGCGATGCCGTGGACGCATCTGCCCGGGCCGGTCAAGCTCCTCAACCGGGTTCTGCCGCTGTTGAAGCCGCCGATCCCAAATCCGGGTATACCGCTGCAACTGGTCCACCACGACGACGTGGCCGCGGCAATCGCCTTGGCGGCCACCACATCCGCGCCGCCGGGCGCGTACAACATCGCCGGTGACGGTGTGGTCTCGGTGGGCGACGTGGTCCGCGAGCTCGGCGCACGGCCGGTGCGGGTGCCCAAGGTCGCGGCGGCGCTGGCGTCAGGGATCGTGGCCCGGCTGCCGTTCGTTCCGTCCGCGCTGGAGTGGCTGCACGTCGGCCGCACGTCGGTGGTGATGGACACCGCCAAGGCGAAGTCGCAGCTGGGCTGGACGCCGAAATACACTACCGCCGAGACCTTGTCGGCGCTGGCGGCGTCGCTTTAGCTCTCGGTGTCCTCGGCGGGCCCGCTCGGGGTGGCGCCGCCTTCGTCGGACCAGTCGGACCGATCCTCAGAACCCTTCGCGGGATCGCTGAGCACGTCGTCGTCGGCGTCCGCCGGGCCTTTGTTCGATTCCACGGTGTCGGGGCTGTCCTTCTTCATGCCCGCGGAGTACCCAAAGTCAGCGCCCGCGACTCTGCAGCCGCTTCATCCAGTCTTCGGGCACCCTGCCGCGCGGTCCGGGGACGGGTTGTTCGGCTGGGTGGCAATCGGGTGGAGCAAGCCGCGGGCCGTCGTAGTAGTCGTCCGTGGCGTAGTTCCAGAACCAGTCCTCGCCGGGTTCGAAAGACCGAATGACCGGATGGCCGGTGTCGCGTCAATGCGCGGTGGCGTGTTGACCCAGCGAGTCCTCACAGCAGCCGATGTGACCGCATGCCGCGCAGCGACGCAGATGCACCCACCAGCCGCCTACGGCGTCGCACTCGACGCAGCCGGTGCCGCTGGGCGGGACGGTCGGGTCCACGGCAGCGTCCACGATTGACGAGCCTACCGACGCGAAGCCCGCAGATGCGACTCCGGTTTCGCGAACTGCACACCAGGGTCGTGATCGACGCCGCAACCACGGCCCTCGTGTACATCTCGCGAGGCGGCGAGGCGCGGCGTGCGAGCCGCGTCAGCGCGCCATCGTCGAGTTCGGCGCGCTCCAGTCGGTGGAGACGAAGCGATGGCGAATCAGCCACTCCCCGTCGACGGGTACGAACTCGTCGCGGTAGCGGCCGAAGTGGTCGAGCCCGATCTCGGTGAAAACGGTGAAATAGCACGCAACTCGCGCCTGTTTCGGCGTCACTTCGGTGAAGCGGATATTGGTCACGTTGTGCCGCACGATGCGTTTCACGCTGGACGCCTCGGCCGCCGCGTTGGGGGCCGCGACGGCGCCGCCGAGGAAGTCGACGATGGCGCGCCGGCCGCGCACCGACTCTGAGCCCCGCAACTCCAGCTCGCCGTCCTCGCAGAACGCGGCCGCGAGGTCGTCGAGCCGCATCGCGTCGCCGGACCAGTTGTACCGGGCTAGCGTGTCTCTGATCCGCTCGCGCGCCACCAATTCCCACATCTCCATGCCCTGACGGTAAGCGCTCCAAAGCCGCCCGGGTAACCGGCGGCGCGATTATCGTCACGCCATGGCTACCAGCGATTCCCGTGAGGTCGTGATCGAGGCGAGTCCCGAGGAGATTCTCGACGTCATCGCCGACGTCGAAGCGACGCCGACGTGGTCCTCGCAGTATCAAGGCGCCGAGGTGCTGGAGTCATACGACGACGGCAGGCCCCGTCGGGTGAAGATGAAGGTCAAGTCCGCGGGCATCACCGACGAACAGGTGGTCGAGTACACCTGGACCGATACCAGCGCCAGTTGGACGCTGATCTCGGCGGGACAGTTGAAGGCTCAGGACGCCAAGTACACGCTGACCCGCGACGGCGACAAGACCAAGGTCCGGTTCGACATCAGCATCGACCTGGCGGTGCCCCTGCCCGGGTTCGTCCTCAAGCGCGCCATCAAGGGCGCCATGGAGACGGCCACCGACGGGCTGCGCAAGCAGGTTCTCAAGGTAAAAAAGGGCGGCTGAAGTCGAGAAATACCGCGTGAAGTGGTTCGGCCGCTTCTAGGCTCGCTGCGTGGAGTTGTCGTGGCCGCTGGTCGGCCGCACGAAGCAGATGCTCGCCATCGAGGCGGCCATCTCGGCACCGGACGTCTCGGGTGTGCTCATCTGCGGACCGGAGGGCGCAGGGAAAAGCCGGATCGCCCGTGAGGCGTTGTCGGCCGCTGCCTCACGCGGATACGAGACGCGCTGGACCGGCGGTGCGGCGTCGGCAAGGGCGATACCGCTCGGTGCCTTCACGGCGTGGGCTCCTTCGGATGTCACCGACACCTTCGCGTTGCTGCGTGGGGTGATCGAATCGCTGACCGCGCCTTCGGACAGCGCCTCGGTGGTTCTGGGGGTCGACGATGTGTACCTGCTCGATGACCTGTCGACCTTTGTCGTGCATCAGATCGTGCAGCGCGACGCGGCGAAAGTGATTTTCACCATTCGAGACGGGGAATCGATTCCACCTGGGATCCAGGAGATATGGACGAAGAACCGGTTCGACCGGATCGATCTGGAACAACTGACGCTCGACGAAACAACCGCGTTGTTGTCGGCGACGCTGACCGGGCCTGTCGATCCCGACTCCGCACAACGACTGTGGCAGCTCACCCGCGGCAATGTGCTGTATCTGAAGAACATCATCGAGCAGGAAGTGGCGGGCGGTCGGCTCGTCCAGGAGAACGAGCGCTGGCGCTGGACCGGTGATCCTGTCATGCCTCCGGGACTGATCGAACTGCTCGAGTCCCGCATCGGAGCCCTTCCCGCTCCGGTCAGCGACGTCATCGACGTCCTCGCTGTCGGGGAGCCACTCGAACTCGCAGCGCTGACACGGATCACCGATGCCGTCGCCGTCGAGGAGGCCGAAACCCGAGGCCTCGTCACCCTCGAGGCCGCAGGCGACGGTATCGAAGCGCGGCTGGCGCATCCGTTGTACGGCGAGGTACGCCGAAGTCGGGCGCCGCTGAGCCGGCTGCGACGGCTACGCGGACTGGTCGCAACGGAACTCGCCGCCTCAACCGATCCTGACGACATCCGGGGCGTCGTGCGTCGCGCGACGTTGAGCCTCGAATCCGACCTCGCTCCGGACACGGAGTTGCTGGTGAAAGCCGCGTACGGTGCTGTGTGGTTGGGGGAATTGGCTTTGGCCGACCGGCTTGCGGAGGCTGCGATCAAGGCGGGGGCGGGTGCTGAACCCAATTTTGTTCGCGCGCACGCCTTGTCGTGGTTGGGCCGCGGCGAGGAGGCAGAGGCGGTGCTCGCCGGAATACGCGCCGATCAGCTCACCGGTCGCGACCGCGCCAAACTGGCGTTCCTGAGGTGCTCGAACACATTGTGGGCGTTGGGCGATCCCGCACGGGCCAAGGAGCTGATCGATGAGGCCGCTGGTAGCGCACTTGCCGATGCGCGCGCCTACGTCGACGCCTTCGTCACGGTCTACTGGTTTGCGATGGATCAGCCGGCCAAGGCGATAGAAGTATCCAAACAGCTTGCGCTGGAGGATATCCCCGTTGTCGGTGCCGAAGTGTCGTGGGTCTTGACACAGATATCGGCCGACGCGGGTCGTGCCGACGAGGCCGTTGCGACTGCAGAAGCAGGCCATGACGTCGCCGCTCGGACGCTGGATGCCCCGCACATGAGGTTCAACATCGCCGACGCCGAAGTCAGTGCGCTGTTGCTGGCCGGCGACGTGGAGCGAACGCGTGAGGTGGCTGAACGTGCCCGTCAGCAGGCGGCGGACCTGCCAGGGGCCGCGCAACTGCTCGGCGCCGCGATCGCCGGACGCGCCGCGCTCGGCGCGGGGGATCTGTCGAGCGCCTGTTCGTTGCTGGAGTGCGCGGTCGACGGACTGTCGGTGTCGCATCCGCTCGGTTGGGGTTACCGATACCTCTTCCCGCACGCGACCGCGTTGGCGATGCGCGGAGCGACGGCGGAGGCGGCAGCCGCGCTTGCTACGGCGGAGAAGGTGCAACGCCGGTTCCGGCCGCTGGACTTCGAGCGAAGTCTCGCGCGGGCGTGGGTAGCCGCGGGTCAGGGGGCCGTCAGCGAGGCGATCGCCGATATGCGCGCAGCGGCCGAACGATGCTCGGCGAAAGGACAGTTCGGAGCCGAGGTGCTGTGTCTGCAGACCGCGGTGCAGTTCGGAGATCGAACGTGCGCCGCGCGCTTGCAGGAGCTCGAGTCGGTGGTCGACGGGCCCAGGGTCGGGCTGGCGGCACGGTTCGCCGCGGCCTTGAGCGACGGCGACGCGGGTCAATTGGCTTCGTTGGTAGAGGATTTCGAGAGCATGGGTGACCGGGTCGCGGCGGTTGACGCGGCCGCCCACGCCGCGCTGGTGTACCGCCGCCACGACAAGCGCGGATCCGCGCTTGGCTGCTCGGCGCGAGCGGAAGCACTGGCAGCACAGTGTGGCATCAGAACCCCTGCGCTGCGCCAGGCCTCAGAGGCGCTGCCGCTGACCGATCGAGAAGCGGAGATCGTGATGCTTGTCGGTGAGGGACTGTCCAATCGGGCGATCGCCGAACGGCTGACGCTATCCGTGCGCACCGTCGAGAGCCATATCTACCGGGCCATGATGAAGACCGGGACGACCAGCCGCGACGAACTGGCCAACATTCTGCCGCGTCGCAATCTCAACGGGCGCTAGACAATCCGCAGCACTGTCACCTATCTGGTGCCCACCGGCTTCAGTAGCGCACCACTGAGAATCTCGCCGGACCGACCGGCGACCACCTACGCGAAAACGTGGGCTACCCGATGGTTTCGGCCATCGACTCGGCCCAGGCGATATGGCCGTCGAAGCCGAGCTCCTCGGCCATCGCGCGATAGCGGTCGCGAAGGTGCGCGTAACCATCGAGGTCGCCGGCCGCGCGCGCCAGCAGAGCCCGTAACCGAAGGAGCCAGATGTCGCGCACCGCAGTGCCGTCGTCGGTGGGAGCCTGCGCCAGCCGCTCGACGGCTGCCGTCGCCTCGGTTACGTCGCCCTCGGCGTTCCGGTCGAGCAGGGTCTCCACCAGCAGGGCCGTCGCGGTTACGGTCCAACACAGCAGCCGCCCCTCGCGGAACAGTTCGTCAACGGCGGCACGGATGCGCGGGATTGCGTCGTCGGGGTTACCCTGCCGAGCCGTCTCGCGTGCCACGTAGGCGGTGAGGATCGGCAGCTCTGCCTGATTGTGTTCGCGCCGCACGAAGACGTCGCTCATGTCGGTGAGCAGTCGTTGGCCGCGGTCGCGTTCGGTCGCGGTGTGGCGATGTACCAACGCCAGGCCCAGCGTCGTTCGCGCATTCGCCACCCGCCAGCGGAGACCCCACCATGAGGTTGCCCTTGGAGGGGTCGTCTCCGGCGAGGTCGATGACGGTCTGGGACCATCGCAGCACGTCGGCCCACTCCGCACTTTCGATCTTGGCGTAGATGACTGGCAGGGAAAACCCCACCGTCAGGTCGGGGTCGCCGATCGACTCCGCAAGCGCCATGGCTTCCGAAGCCAGTTGCGAGGCCTCGCGGATGCGGGCGTGGTAGGTGTGATCCATCACCAAACCCGCCATCGCGATGGCCAACGACGCCTTGTCTCCGGCAGCGGTGCACAGGTCGCGTAGTTCATCGAAGCTGGCCGCGGCGATTTCCATGTGGACCCGCCATGCGGTGCCGCACAACGTGGTTCGAGGAGCGAACCGCATCGACAGTTGCTCAGGGTCGTCAGCGGGCAGCGCATCGGCGATCTGGCGTGCTCGCTCCCAACTCACCCGCGCGGCGGCGACGTCGCGGTTCGTCGACCAGGCGCCGGCACGCATGTGCCAGTGATACGCGGCGTGCAGTTCGCCGGCGGAGTGCAGATGCTCGGCGATCAGCGCCGCGTTGTCTTCCACCGAATCCGGTTCGGACTCTTGGATTGCGGTGGCCAGACGCCGGTGCCACTCTGAGCGGTCCGATTTCAGTTGTGATTCGTAGGCCACCGCGCGGATCAACGGGTGGCGGAAGGCGTACTCCGCATGGGGCGTGAACCTCACCTGATCGATGAGCTCCGCGCTTAGCAGTTCGTCGATCACCGGGTTGATGCCCAGCGCCGCAAGCCACTTCGCCTCGAACCGTGCCCCGATCACCGATGCCGCGTGCAGAGTGCGCTTGGCAGCGACGGCGAGCCGATCGATGCGTGCCTCGATGGTCGACTGCACGGTCGGGGGCACCGCGACATCGGCGGCGTCCGCGTGACAGATGTACTTTCCGGTTTCGCCGGCCAGCACGCCGCGTTGACCCAATTCACGCACCATCTCCTCGGCGAAGAACGGGTTGCCCCCGGCCCGCTCGGCGATGACCGATGCCAGTCCGCTCACTGAATGATCAGACCCCAGCAGCTGTCCGAGCATCGCCTCGGTATCCGAATCAGCCAGTGGGGCAAGCGCTATCGTCTGGGCACCGTGCACTTGCGTGAGCTTTCCCTGGTACTCGGGCCGAGAGGTGATCAGCACCATCGAGGAGGTTCGCGGAATGACGCTGAGCAAGTCGGCCAGCATCGACTCGCTGATGGTGTCCATCCAGTGCGCGTCCTCGATGACGTAGAGCGTCGGTTCGGTGCCCGTCAACGCCGTGGTGTTGATCAGTGCGGTCAGCCGGCGCCGTCGCGCGTCCGGGTCGATCAAGGGCCGCGGCACCTCGCGGTCGGCGATGCCGAGCAAGTCTTCGAGCAGCAGGAGATCCTCGGGGTCGGCGTCGGGCAACCGGGTTTGAAGCCGGGTGCGGGCGGCGGCGTCGTCAAGTCCGGCGACACCGCTGGTCTCGCGCAACAGGCGGGCCACGGCATAGAAGGGGACGTCGCTGGCGTGGGATTCGCAGAATGCCCAGTACACCTGGACTCCGCGACCGGCCGCACGCGCTGCGGTCTCGCGCGCCACCCGGCTTTTGCCGATGCCGGCGGGGCCCACCACGCTCACCACGCCCCCGCGGCCATCGATGGTGCAGCCCAGAAGCGCGTCGAGGGCCGCCATCTCCCAGCTGCGGCCGACCAGACCCACTTCGGCGCGGCCGACCAGGCGGTCCCGCAAGCTCAGTTCCAGAAGCCGTCGCGCCCGCACGGGTTCCTCGGCCCCTTTGATGCGCACGAACTCCGGGTCGGCAAGCACCACCAGATGCTCGACCAACCGTGCCGTCGACTCCGAGAGCATCACCCCGCCGGCGGGCGCCACCGACTCCATCCGCTGGGCGAAGCCGATCGGTTCACCGGTCGCGGCGTAACCCAACGCACCCGAGCCGATCTCCCCGGCGATCACCTGCCCGGAGTTCAACCCCACCCGCAACCGCAGCGCGACACCGTCGCGGCGCTGCACGTCGGCCGCCAGCCGGTTCGTCTCCTCCTGAATGGCGAGCGCGGCTACGCATGCGCGAAAAGCATGGTCCTCCAACGCGATCGGGGCGCCGAAGATCGCCATCACACCGTCCCCGGTGTATTCCACGCTGCCGCCGTAACGACGCACCACGGTCGCCGCCCGGTCCACCAGTTCGGTCATGATCTCGCGCAGCCGTTCGAGATCCAGCGCGGCGGCGATGTCCATCGACCGTACGACATCGGCGAACAGAATCGTCACCTGCTTGTATTCCGCCGGGTCGCGTGAGGCGGCCAGCGGCGCCCCACACCGGTCGCAGAACCGGGCGCCCACATGAGGCGCAGCTCCACAGGACCGGCAAACCTCCGTCCCCGGCGTCGCTTCGTTCTCCGCTGCCGCGGCGGCCTCAACTGGCTGGTTGATCGACCAAGCGTATGACCTCGAGAGCCGGGAAGTGACCATATTGGCGTCGACGTCAACCGTTCGGGCTACGTTGCTTTCGGTGACGAACAGTGGACCCCTGGCCGGGGTGAAAGTGATCGAACTCGGCGGGATCGGGCCGGGTCCGCATGCGGCGATGGTGTTGGCGGATCTCGGGGCCGACGTGGTGCGGGTGCGACGACCCGGCGGGCTGCAGATGCCTGCGGAGAACGTCGATCTGCTGCACCGCGGTAAGCGCGTCGTCGACCTGGACGTGAAGAAGGACCCTGGGGCGCTGCTGGATCTCGCCGCCAAGGCCGACGTGCTGATCGACGCGTTCCGCCCGGGCACCTGTGAGCGGCTCGGCATCGGGCCTGACGAGTGCGCGGCGGTCAACCCGCGGCTGATCTTCGCCCGGATCACGGGGTGGGGACAGCATGGACCGCTGGCGCACACCGCGGGCCACGACATCAACTACCTGTCGCAGACCGGGGTGCTTTCGGCCATCGGCTTTCGCGACCGGCCGCCCGTCGCGCCGCTCAACCTGGTCGCCGACTTCGGCGGCGGATCGATGCTCGTGCTGGTGGGCATCGTGTCGGCGCTGTATGAGCGGGAGCGCTCCGGCAAGGGCCAGGTGATCGACGCGGCGATGGTGGACGGCGTCTCGCTGTTGGCGCAGATCGCGTGGACGATGAAGTCCACCGGCACGCTGCGCGACGAGCGCGAGTCGTTTCTGCTCGACGGCGGCGCCCCGTTCTACCGCACCTACGAGACCGCCGACGGCAAGTACATGGCGGTCGGGGCGATCGAGCCCCAGTTCTTCGCCCAACTGCTGGACGGCCTCGGGCTCACGCCCGACGACGTGCCCAACCAGCTGGATGTCGCGGCTTTTCCCGATATGCGAAAGCTCTTCGCGGAGCGGTTTGCGAGCAAAACCCGCGACGAGTGGACCGAGATCTTCGCAGGCACCGATGCGTGCGTCACCCCCGTGCTCACCTGGACCGAAGCCGCGCAGAACGATCACCTGCGCGCTCGGTCAACCCTGGTGCAGGCCAACGGCGTCGACCAGGCCGCACCCGCACCGCGGTTCTCCCGCACGCCGGCGCCTCCGGTGGGCCCGCCGCCGCAGGCGACCACTCCCATCGAGGACATTCGCTGGTAGCGTTAATTAGCTGTAAATCCCGACACACTGGGGCGATGAGTTAGCTACGCTTTGCCCCATGGCGGTCCGCGCGTCGCGAGAAGTCGTCTTTGAGGCACCCAAAGACGCGATCCTCGACGCGCTCGCCGACATCGAGGCGGTGCCGTCGTGGTCCTCGGTGCACAAGCACACCGAGGTGCTCGACCGCCATCCCGACGGGCGTCCGCACCACGTCAAGGCGACGTTCAAGATCATGGGGATCACCGATAAGGAAGTGCTCGAGTATCACTGGGGCGACAACTGGGTGGTCTGGGATGCCAAGGCCACGTTGCAGCAGCGTGGGCAGCACGGGGAGTACAACCTGACCCCGGTCGGCGAGGATCGGACGCGGGTGCGCTTCGACATCATCATCGATCTGGCTGCGCCGATTCCCGAGTTCCTGCTGCGGCGGGCGAAGAAGATGGTGCTCGACGTCGCGACGGAGAACCTGCGCCAGCGGGTGATGGCACGCCCGTAGCCGTTGTGTGCCCTTTTCGCCCAAAGGGACATTTCGGCGGAAAAGTGCGAGTAGATCCCACCAAAACGTCGATCTCGGCGCCGCGCCGCGGCTACTTGGGGCGCAGCACTTCCAGCCGCCGGATCGCCTCGTCCAACGTGCCGTCGCGTTTGCAGAACGCGAAGCGCACCAGATGGCTCCACGCGCCGGCATGTTCGGCGCCGGGGTCGCAGAACGCCGACATCGGGATGGCCGCGACGCCGGCCTTGTGAGGCAGTTCTGCGCAGAACGCGGCGCTGTCGTCGTAGCCGAGCGGTCGCGGATCGGCGCACAGAAAGTAGGTTCCGGAACTCTCGGCGACCCCGAACCCGATGTCCGTCAACGCGGCGCCGAGCTTGTCACGCCTGGCCTGTAAGGATTCCCGCAGCGCGGCGACCCAGGCCTCTTCGGCGTTGAGCGCATGCGCCACCGCGGGTTGGAACGGCGCACCGCCGACATACGAGAGGTACTGCTTGGCGGCGCGCACGCCGGCGATGAGATCCGCTGTGCCGCACGCCCACCCGATCTTCCAGCCGGTGACGTTGAACATCTTGGCCGCGCTGGAGATCGTCACCGTGCGGGATGCCATTCCCGAGTAGCTGTCGAGCGGGATGTGGCGGCGACCGTCGAACACCAGGTGTTCGTAGACCTCGTCGGTGAGCACGAGCAGGTCGGCGTCGACGGCGAGTTGGGCCAGTGCCCGCAACTCGTCGTCGCCGGCGACCATGCCGGTCGGGTTGTGCGGTGAGTTGACGATCATCGCCCGCGTTTTCGGGGTGACCGCGCGGCGCAGGCCCTCGATGTCGATGCGGAAGGCGCCGCCGTCCTGTATCAGCGGCACCGCGCGCCGCTGGCAGCCGGCCATCGCGATGACGGGGGAGTAGGAGTCGTAGAACGGCTCGATCAGCAGCACCTCGGAGCCGGGCTCCACCAGTCCCAGCACCGCCGCCGCGATCGCCTCCGTCGCGCCGACCGTCACGAGCACCTCGGTGTCGGGGTCGTACTCGCGGCCGTAGAGCCTCTTGCGCTGCCCGGCGATCGCCTCCCGCAGCGGCGCGATGCCCAGCCCGGGCGGGTACTGGTTGGCTCCTTCGGCGATCGCATCCCTGGCGATCTCGAGCATCCGCGGCGGACCGTCCTCGTCGGGAAAGCCCTGGCCCAAGTTCACCGCGCCGATGCGGGCGGCCAGCGCCGACATCTCGGCGAAGATCGTGACCGCATAGGGCTGCAGCCGGCTGACTGTCATAGCCGTCGAGCGTAGGTGCTGCGGCGAACGTGGGTTACCGACACGCAATCCCCGCGATTCGTGTGCCGGTAACCCACGTTCGGCGGGATGCGGGCTGCTCTAGGCCTGCCCAACCAACAGGTTGGCCGAGACTGTTAGGCTGCGGGTCGCAGGACTACCGTCCATAGGAGTCCATAGGACAGGTATCCGGTCCGCCAACCTGAACAGGAAATATCCCCATGTCCGAAGAAGCGTTCATCTACGAGGCCATCCGCACGCCTCGCGGCAAGCAGAAGAACGGCTCGCTCACCGAGGTCAAGCCGATCAACCTGGTCACGGGCCTGATCGACGAGATGCGCCGTCGCCATCCAGATCTCGACGAGAACCTGATCAGCGACCTCATCCTCGGCGTCGTCTCCCCGGTCGGTGACCAGGGCGGCGACATCGCCCGCACGGCCGCGATCGCCGCCGGCCTGCCCGAGACCACCGGCGGGGTGCAGCTCAACCGGTTCTGCGCCTCGGGCCTCGAGGCGGTCAACACCGCGGCGCAGAAAGTGCGCTCCGGCTGGGACGACCTGGTGCTCGCCGGTGGTGTGGAGTCGATGAGCCGCGTGCCGATGGGTTCGGACGGCGGCGCCTGGGCCACCGACCCCGAGACCAACTACAGCGTCGGCTTCGTGCCGCAGGGCATCGGCGCCGACCTGATCGCCACCATCGAGGGGTTCTCCCGCGAGGACGTCGACCGCTACGCGCTGCGCAGCCAGCAGCGGGCCGCCGCGGCGTGGTCGGGCGGCTACTTCGCCAAGTCCATCGTCCCGGTGCGTGACCAGAACGGCCTTGTCATCCTCGACCACGACGAGCACATGCGCCCCGACACCACCATGGAGGGCCTGGCCAAGCTCAAGCCCGCGTTCGAAGGCGTCGGCGCGATGGGCGGCTTCGACGACGTGGCGCTGCAGAAGTACCACTGGGTCGAGAAGATCAACCACGTCCATCACGGCGGGAACAGCTCGGGCATCGTCGACGGCGCCGCGCTGGTGCTCGTCGGCAATGAAAGGGTGGGAAAGGCTCAGAACTTGACGCCGCGTGCCCGCATCGTGGCGACCGCGACCAGCGGTGCCGACCCGGTCATCATGCTCACCGGCCCGATGCCGGCGACCCGCAAGGTGCTCGACCGCGCCGGCCTGACCGTCGACGACATCGACCTGTTCGAGCTCAACGAGGCGTTCGCGTCGGTGGTGTTGAAGTTCCAGAAGGATCTGAACATCCCCGACGAGAAGCTGAACGTCAACGGCGGCGCCATCGCGATGGGTCACCCGCTGGGCGCCACCGGCGCCATGATCACCGGAACCATGGTCGACGAGCTCGAGCGCCGTGGTGCGCGACGCGCGCTGATCACGCTGTGCGTGGGCGGCGGCATGGGTGTGGCCACCATCATCGAGCGGGTTTAGGAGACATCCCCAATGAGCACCGAGAACACCATTCAGTGGGACAAGGACGCCGACGGCATCGTCACCCTGACGCTGGACGACCCCACCGGCTCGGCCAACGTGATGAACGACCACTACAAGGCGTCGATGCACAACACCGTCGAACGCCTTGTCGCCGAGAAGGATTCGATCACCGGCGTCGTCATCACCAGCGCCAAGAAGACGTTCTTCGCCGGCGGTGACCTCAAGAGCATGATTCAGGCCGGCCCGGAGAACGCCGGCGAGATCTTCGACGAGGTCGAGGGCATCAAGGCCGATCTGCGCAAGCTCGAGACCCTGGGCAAGCCCGTCGTCGCCGCGATCAACGGCGCCGCGCTTGGCGGCGGCCTGGAGATCGCGCTGGCATGTCATCACCGCATCGCCGCCGATGTCAAGGGCGTCGTGCTCGGTTTCCCCGAGGTGACGCTCGGCTTGCTGCCCGGCGCGGGCGGCGTGACGCGCAGCGTGCGGATGTTCGGCATCCAGCAGGCCTTCATGGAGGTGCTGAGCCAGGGCACCCGGTTCAAGCCGGGCAAGGCCCTCGAGATCGGGCTGGTCGACGAACTGGTCGACAGCGTCGAGGAGCTGGTGCCCGCGGCCAAGGCCTGGATCAAGGCCAATCCGGACGCCCATACCCAGCCGTGGGATCAGAAGGGCTACAAGATGCCCGGCGGCACGCCGAGCAGCCCGGGCCTGGCCAGCATCCTGCCGTCGTTCCCGGCGTTGCTGAAGAAGCAGCTCAAGGGCGCGCCGATGCCCGCCCCGCGGGCGATCCTCAACGCTGCCGTCGAGGGCGCGCAGGTCGATTTCGACACCGCCAGCCGCATCGAGAGCCGCTACTTCACGTCGCTGGTCACCGGCCAGGTCGCCAAGAACATGATCCAGGCGTTCTTCTTCGACCTGCAGACCATCAACGGCGGCGGCTCGCGGCCCGACGGGATTCCGCAGAGCCGGCCGAAGAAGATCGGCGTGCTCGGCGCGGGCATGATGGGCGCGGCCATCGCCTACGTCTCGGCCAAGGCCGGCTTCGACGTGGTGCTCAAGGACGTCAGCCTCGAGGCCGCGCAGAAGGGCAAGGGCTACTCCGAGAAGCTCGAGGCAAAGGCGCTCGAGCGGGGCAAGACCACCGAAGAGAAATCCAAGGCGCTGCTGGATCGCATCAAGCCGACCGGCGACGCCGCCGACCTCAAGGGCGTCGACTTCGTGATCGAGGCCGTCTTCGAGAACCAGGAACTCAAGCACAAGGTGTTCCAGGAGATCGAGGACATCGTCGAGCCCAACGCGATCCTGGGATCCAACACGTCCACCCTGCCGATCACCGGTCTGGCGACCGGGGTGAAGCGCCAGGAGGACTTCATCGGAATCCACTTCTTCAGCCCCGTCGACAAGATGCCGCTGGTGGAGATCATCAAGGGCGAGAAGACATCCCACGAAGCGCTGGCCCGGGTCTTCGACTACACGCTGGCCATCGGCAAGACGCCGATCGTCGTCAACGACAGCCGTGGCTTCTTCACCAGCCGCGTCATCGGCACGTTCGTCAACGAGGCGCTGGCCATGCTCGGCGAGGGTGTGGAGCCGGCGTCCGTCGAGCAGGCGGGTTCACAGGCCGGATACCCGGCGCCGCCGCTGCAGCTGTCCGACGAACTCAACCTCGAGCTGATGCAGAAGATCGCCACCGAGACCCGCAAGGGTGTCGAGGCCGCGGGCGGCACGTACGAACCGCACCCGGCGGAGGCGGTGGTCAACAAGATGATCGAGCTCGGTCGGCCCGGCCGCGCCAAGGGCGCCGGCTTTTACGAGTACGCCGAAGGCAAGCGGGTCGGGTTGTGGCCGGGGCTGCGGGAGACGTTCAAGTCCGGCAGCGCCGATATCCCGTTGCAGGACATGATCGACCGGATGCTGTTCGCCGAGGCGCTGGAGACCCAGAAGTGCCTCGACGAGGGCGTGATCACCTCGACGGCCGACGCCAACATCGGCTCGATCATGGGCATCGGATTCCCGCCGTGGACCGGCGGCAGCGCCCAGTTCATCGTCGGCTACGAAGGTCCGGCAGGCCGCGGCAAGGAGGCCTTCGTCGCGCGGGCCAAGGAGCTGGCCGCCCGCTACGGCGAGCGGTTCACCCCGCCGGACTCGCTGCTGTAGGACAACTTCCGAGCGCTCACCCGTGTACGGCGCAGACCGTACACGGGTGAGCGCTCGCCGGTCTGCGGCTGGGCGGTGACTAGGGTCAAGCCGTGGCTGAAAGCTTCACCGAAACCTTCGCGGCCGGGCTGGCCGGCTACGGCGACCGGCCCTGCATCCAGTACGAGGGCCGCTGGTATTCCGGCAATGAGATCACCGCCTACGGACGCGCGATCGCCGACGCGTTGCGCGATGCGGGCGTGGCCGACGGTGCCCCGGTCGGGTTGGTGGTGCGCAACCGGATACCGCACGCCGCGGCGATCATCGGCTTCCTCGCCGCCGGGCGGCCGGTGTCGATGATCTACTCGTTTCAGTCACCCGAATCCATCGCCCGCGACATCGAACAGCTGCGCTTGTCGGCCGTCGTCGCCGACGTCGAGGACTGGACCCAACAGGTCATCACCGCCGCGGGACGGGCCGGCAGTGCGGGCGTGGCGATCTCGCTGCGGTCACCGACCGTGACGGCCGTGGCGGGGCTGGACAGGCGCGACGCCGGCCGCGCGCATGCCGAAGCCGAACCCGATGTGGCACTGCAGATCCTGACCAGCGGCACCACCGGGCCGCCGAAACGGCAGTCGATCAAGACCGACGTGCTGCGGCGCACGGTCTTCAGCGTCACCAGCGGAGAGCAAGCCCCAGCGGATGCGCCGCCGGAGCTCGCCTACTGGCAGTTCGGCGGCATCGGGGTGTGCCAGCTGATCGCGGGCGTCTACAACCGCAGACGGATCGTGATGCTGGAACGGTTCAGCGTCGACGGGTACGTGGCGGCGATCAAGGAGCACCGCATCCCGCGTTCGGGCGTGCAGCCGGCGGTGATCCGGATGCTGCTCGACGCCGACGTCGACAAAGAGGACCTGGCGTCGCTGGAGTTTCTGATCAGTGCGTCGGGCCCGCTCGACCCCGAGACCCGGGACGAGTTCGAGCAGCGTTACGGCATCCCCATCGTATTAGCTTACGGTGCAACGGAATTCGCTGGATCACTGTGCGCGTGGACGGCCGAGCTGCAAGCGGAGTTCGGCGCGGCCAAGCGCAACAGCGTCGGCAGGGCGTTGCCGGACACCGAACTTCGCGTCGTCGACCCCGAAACCGGCGCCGAGCTCGCGCCGGATGAGCAGGGGCTGCTGGAGGCGAAAGTCGCCCCGATCGGCCCCGACTGGATCCGCACCACCGACATCGCCTCGGTCGACGTCGACGGGTTCGTGACGTTGCACGGCAGGGCAGATGGCGCGATCAACCGCGGCGGGTTCAAGGTGCTGCCGGAAAACGTCCGGCGCGTGCTGATCTCGCATCCCGCCGTCAAGGACGCCTGCGTCGTGGGAGTGTCCGACAAGCGGTTGGGCCAGGTGCCGTTCGCGGCCATCGAAGTCGCCGACGCAACGGCCGCGCCCTCCGAAGAAGAACTCGCCGAGCTGGTCCGTGCCCAACTGCCGGTGTACAACGTGCCGGTGGCCTTCACCGTCGTCGACGAGCTGCCGCGCAACCCGGCGTTGAAGGTCAGCCTGCCCGCCGTCGCGGCGCTGTATCAACCCCGCTGAGAACGTTCAGATCGAGCCGAGGTCCGCGGACAACCAGTGCTGCGGCCGCATGTAGATCGCGACGGCCTCGCCGTGCTCGCGGCGGGCGACCTCGAGGTAGGCGTCCACCTTGTCGGGCGGGAGATAGCGCTTGGTCATCTCGACCAGTTGTTCGTCGGTGCCGGGCTCGATGCGGCTGACCGGGCCGTCGACCGTCACGTAGCGCACCGACGGTTCCAGGCGCTGCGCCATGAGCGTGAACTCACCCTGCGCCTCGATGAGCCGATGCTTGCGTGAGCCGGCCCCGGTGATCACCCACGGTTCCCCGCCGGGACTGTACTGATACCAGATCGGCACGGTCAGCGGACCGCGCCTGTCACCAGCGCTCACCGACAGCGCGGCGATGTGCGGTTCTGCGAGAAACTGTTCGCGTTCTTCCTTGGAAAGGGCCATCCCGCCAGGCTAGCGGCGGGCGCCCTCAGGTACCGGCGATGCGCGTCAGGCCGCCACCCGGGAGAAGAACGCCATGGTGACGAGGCCGATGATGATCGCGACCTGCGTCTGCCCCATCGCCGCGGTGCTCACGATGCCGGCGACTGCCGCGATGGCGATGACGACAAGAAGAAGGACATAAAACCAGCGGACGCCCACGGCACTACCTGTGCGTCCCGGATGCGTCTCGAACTCACGGCCCACGACCGCCTCCTATGTGGCACAGCTCACATGAAAACTTTCATGTGAGCCACACCATATACCACCAATGTGGTCCTGACGAGCCAACCGTCGTCGTCGTGGTGGAGCTGCGACGTATCCGATTCGAGGTGAGCAGCATGACGGACCTCTGCCATCTACCGGCCCATCAGCTGGTGCAGCTGATGTCAGAGGGGGCCGTCTCGTGCCGCGACGTCGTCCAGGCCCACCTGGACCGCATCGACGCACTCAATCCCGCGCTCAACGCGCTCGTCCAGGCGGTCGATCCGGACGAATGCCTGAGCGCCGCGGAGGCGGCCGACGACCGAGCCGCGCGCGGCGCTGCGCTGGGCCGCGCGCACGGACTGCCGGTCGTCGTCAAGGACGTCATGCTGGTCGCCGGGCTCGAGTGCTCCGGCGGGAGCCCGGCGCTGAGTGCTCGCTCCAGCCGCGACGCGACCGCGGTGGCGCGGCTCCGCGACGAGGGCGCGATCGTGCTGGGACTCACCAACGTTCCCGAGATGGGCCGGGGCGGTGAATCCAACAACAACCTCTACGGACGCACCAACAATCCGTATGACCTGTCGAGAACGCCGGGCGGCAGCAGCGGAGGTTCGGCCGCGCTGGTCGCGACCGGTGGTGCCGCACTGAGTGTCGGGTCGGACGGTGGCGGCAGCATCCGTCAGCCGTGCCACAACACCGGACTCGCCGGCCTGAAACCCACCCATGGCCGAATCCCGCGGACCGGCAGCGTGTTCGGCGACGCGCTGGGCATCTTCGGCCCGTTCAACTGCTACGGCCCGCTCGCACGGTCGGTACGAGACCTGTTTCTCGGGTTGTCGATCATGAACGGACCCGATCTGCGCGACCCGTACGCCGTGCCCGCCCCGCTCGGGGACCCGGACGACGTCGACGTGGCGGGCATGCGGGTCGCCACCTACCTGGACGACGGCATCTCCCCACCCGACGACGACGTCGCGACCGTGGTCACCGACGCGGTTCGGGCGTTGGCGGAGGTCTCCCGGTCCGTCGTGCAGGACGCCCCCGCCTGCCTCGGACGTACGATGAAATTGCTGTGGGAGTCCGTCTTCCTCGGCGGCGACCGTGGGCTGGGCTTCGAGGCCGACCTCGCGGCGATCGACGCGACCGACCCGTCCGAAGAGCTCGCGGAATTCCTCGAACAGGCTCGAGGTGTCGACTTCTCCTTGTCGGAGGCGAGGAGGCGACTGGCCGACATCGACGCGTACCGCATCGAGATGCTGACGTTCATGGACGACTACGACGTGATCGTCGGGCCGGTGATGCCGACCGCGGCCAAACCCCATCATCACGGCCTGGTCGAGGTCTCCGACTTCTCCCACCTGATGGTCCACAACCTGACCGGCTGGCCGGCCGTCGTCGTCCGCTGCGGCACCTCGAAAGACGGGCTGCCCATCGGAGTGCAGGTGGTCGCCAGGCCGTGGGAGGACGCGACGGCGCTTGCGGTGGCGGCCCATCTGGAGAAGGTTTTCGGAGGGTGGCGTTCGCCGCCGATGGTGGGTTCAGTCGCCTAGAGTCGGATGCCATGCGCTTCGGACTGTTCATCCCGCAGGGCTGGCGACTGGATCTGGTGGATATCCCCACCGAAGAGCATTGGCAGGTGATGCGCGGCCTCGCCGGATACGCCGACGGCACCGCGTCCTGGGACTCCCTGTGGGTCTACGACCACTTCCACACCGTGCCGGTGCCCACCCTCGAGGCAACGCATGAGGCGTGGACGCTGATGGCCGCCTACGCGGCGACGACGTCGCGCATCAAGCTCGGCCAGATGTGCACGGCGATGAGTTACCGCAATCCCGCCTATCTGGCCAAGGTCGCCGCCACCACCGACATCATCTCCGGTGGGCGCGTGCAGATGGGGATCGGCGCCGGCTGGTACGAACACGAATGGCGGGCCTACGGGTACGGCTTTCCCTCCGCGGGTGAGCGTCTGGGCCGGCTGGATGAGGGCGTGCAGATCATGCGGGACGCCTGGCGCGACGCGCAGGTCACCTTCCACGGCAAGCACTATCAGGTCGACGGCGCGATCGTGGCGCCGAAACCGTTGCAGGAAAGCGGTATTCCGCTCTGGATCGCCGGCGGCGGCGAGAAGGTGACGTTGCGCATCGCCGCGAAATACGCGCATTACACGAACTTCACCTCAGAACCCGAAGGGTTCGCGCACAAGTCCCAAGTGCTGGCCGAGCACTGCCGTGCCGTCGGCACCGACTACGACGCGATCGTGCGGTCGGCCAACTTCAACTCGGTGATCGGGGAGTCGGAGGCCGACGTCAAGTCTCGGGTCGAGCGGCTCCGTGCCCGTCAGGTCGCCAAGGCCGACGCCGCGGCAGTGGACGCCATGCTGGGTTCGGTCACCGCACCCGAATCCGCCAGCGGCACACCGGAACAGGTTGTCGAGAAACTCGGGCGCATGCGCGAGCTCGGCTGCGAGTACGCGATCCTCTACTTCCCCGAGGCCGCCTACGACCGCTCCGGCATCGAGCTGTTCGAACGCGAGGTCATTCCGGCGCTGAACTAGCCGAAGCGAGTTCGGTCAGGATCTGCTCGGTCGGCGCCCGTCGCGCGTCGCGGTAGCCGGTGCCGGCCCAAAGATGCAGCAGCTCGGGCTCATCGGCGGCCGCGGCCGCCTTTCTCAGCGGGCTGGTGAGGTGGTGGATGGCCGGATAGCCCAGCGGAGCCTGAGACTCGTAGGTGTCGATGAACGCGTTGCGCAGACCGCGGGCGGGCCGGCCGGTGAAGGCGCGGGTGACGACCGTTTCGGTGCGGCCCGCATCGGTCAGTGCCCGCTGATGGGTCGGTGAGGCGCCGCTCTCGTCGGCGAGCAGCAGGATCGTGCCCACCATCGCCGCGGCCGCCCCGGCGTGAAGGACCCCGGACACGTCCGTCGCGGTCGACAGGCCGCCCGCCGCGATCACCGGAAGGCCCACCGTGTCGATCACCGCGCGCACCAGTTCGCCGATGCCGCGCGTGTCAGGGGCCCGCTGCGGATGCAGCGTCGCGGAATGCCCTCCGGCGACATGGGATTGCACGACGAGCATGTCGACCCCTGCCTCCGCCGCCTCCTGCGCCTCCGCCGCCGAGGTGACCGTCTGCACGACGATGGTGCCGGCGCGCCGCAGGCCGGCGATCACGTCGGCGTCGGGAATGCCGAAGGTGAAGCTGGCCACCGGCACGGGCTCGGCGAGCAGCAGGTCGACCTTGGCGCGAAACTCATCGTCGTTCTCGACCGGGTCGCGGGGCAGCGTGACCCCGAGACGGTCGGCCTCGACTCTGAGCGCGTCGGCGTACCGCGTGTACGCCGAGACGGTCACCGGAACGGGGTTCGGGGCGAAAAGGTTGACGCCGAACGGGACCCCCGCGGCGCGGACGGCCGAGATCTCGGCGGCGAGCGCCTCCGGTGTCTTGTAGCCGGCCGCCACGAAACCCAGCCCGCCTGCGCGGGCGGCGGACACCACCATCGCGGGGGTGGTCGGCCCGCCCGACATCGGTGCGGCGATCACCGGAATGCTCAGACCCAGGTCTGTCAGTGGCGACGTCATCGATCCCCTCTCCGGGTCCAGTCTTCATCGAGTATTGACATCGCCGCCGGCATTCGCCATGGTGACCGCACCGACCCGGCGAGATCACGCGAATGCGAGGTGGCAGGATTCAGGACATGGAGAAGATGTCACTCGTCGCGCTCGCCCGCGAGCAGCTGGACAAGGCCCGCGCTGCCAAGAGTGGCCGCGCCGCGCACACCGTCTACGGCGGCCATGAGCATTCGCTGCGCCAGACGTTGATCGCGCTGACGGCGGGCACCAACCTCGACGAGCACGAAAGTCCCGGCGAGGCCACCTTGTATGTGCTGCAGGGCCGGGTCAGGGTGACCGATTCACAGCACGGCTGGGAGGGCTCGGCGGGCGATCACATCGTCATTCCGCGCAGCCGTCACGCGCTGGAAGCCCTCGAGGATTCCGCGGTGCTGCTGACCGTCGCGAAAGACGTTGGGCGACACACCTGATCCGGGTGGCCTAGATGGCCGGGCCGAGTAGGTCGTCGGCGTCTTTGATCACGTATCCGTAGCCCTGCTCGGCGAGGAAACGTTGACGGTGCGCGGCGTACTCGGCGTCGAGGCTGTCGCGCGAGACCACCGAGTAGAAGACCGCACCGCCGCCGTCGGCCTTGGGGCGCAGCAGCCGTCCCAGTCGCTGGGCCTCCTCCTGGCGCGAACCAAACGTTCCCGAAACCTGCACCGCCACACTGGCTTCGGGTAGGTCGATCGAGAAGTTGGCCACCTTGGACACCACCAGCGTGGAGACCTCACCGCGGCGAAACGCATCGAACAACGCCTCGCGTTCCGCGGTCTTGGTCGAGCCCTGGATCACCGGGGCGTTCAACTCCGCGCCGAGTTCCTCGAGCTGTTCGAGGTAGGCACCGATCACCAGCGTCTGCTCGCCTTGATGCTTGTCGAGAATCGACTTCACCACCGCGATCTTGGTGTGCACCGTCGAGCACAGCTTGTAGCGTTCGTCGGGTTCGGCGACCGCGTAGAGCATTCGCTCGTTGTCGGTCATCGTCACTCGGACCTCGATGCACTCGGCGGGCGCGATCCAGCCCTGGGCCTCGATGTCCTTCCACGGCGCGTCGTAGCGTTTCGGCCCGATCAGGCTGAACACGTCGCCCTCGCGGCCGTCCTCGCGGATCAGCGTCGCGGTCAACCCGAGCCGGCGCCGGGACTGCAGGTCCGCGGTCATCCGGAACACCGGAGCGGGCAGCAGGTGCACCTCATCGTAGATGATCAGCCCCCAGTCACGGCTGTCGAACAACTCCAGGTGGCGGTACTCACCTTTGGTGCGGCGGGTGATCACCTGGTAGGTGGCGATGGTGACGGGCCGGATCTCCTTGCGCTCGCCGGAGTACTCGCCGATCTCGTTCTCGGTGAGCGACGTCCGGTTGATCAGCTCGCGTTTCCACTGCCGGCCCGCGACCGTGTTGGTGACCAGAATCAGGGTGGTCGCCGAGGCCTTGGCCATCGCGGCCGCGCCGACCAGCGTCTTGCCCGCCCCGCACGGCAAGACCACGACGCCGGAGCCGCCCGACCAGAACGACTCGGCGGCCATCTCCTGGTAATCGCGCAGGTGCCAGCCGTTCTGGGCCAGGCTGATCGGATGCTTCTCGCCGTCCACGTATCCCGCGAGATCCTCGGCGGGCCAGCCGATTTTGAGCAGCATCTGCTTGACGCGCCCGCGTTCGCTGTTGTGCACGACGACGGTGTCCTCGTCGATGCGTTCGCCCAGCATCGGCGCGATCTTCTTGTTGCGCAGCACCTCTTCGAGCACCGCGCGGTCCAGGCTGACCAAGGTGAGCCCGTGGGCCGGATGCTTGACCAGCTGCAGGCGCCCGTAGCGCGCCATGGTGTCGACGATGTCGACGAGCAGCGGCTGCGGCACCGCGTATCGGGAGAAGCTCACCAGCGCGTCGACCACCTGCTCGGCGTCGTGGCCGGCCGCCCGGGCGTTCCACAGCGCCAGCGGCGTGATGCGGTAGGTGTGGATGTGCTCGGGCGCGCGCTCCAGCTCGGCGAACGGAGCGATCGCTGCGCGTGCCTCCCCGGCCTGGGCGTGGTCGACTTCGAGCAGCACCGTTTTGTCGGACTGCACGATCAAGGGGCCGTCGGTCATGCGCGACTCCCCATCGGTTCTGGCTGCCTGGTCATCCCGTCCATTATCCGGATGCCCCGGACACCGGCCGGCACGAGCGTGCGCGAACTGCGGCTTTGCCGCGGCGTGTCGCCCTCAGACACGCGCGCTCGCCGCGAAGACACAGGGCTAGGCCGAGACCACCGAGGTGACGCGGTGGATCGCGAACTCGCGCATCCGCCCGGTGGCCGGATCATATGCGGTCAGCTGGCCGCCGCGGACGTTGACCGGGGCCACCACCCGCTGCGTGGCCACCCCCGCGGGATCGACGTAGCCGATCACCACCGACGTCTGCCGATGCGCGGCCTCCTGCAGCTGCGAGATCGCCACGGCCGGGTCGAGGCGCATGTTGCCCGCGGGGCTGGCGGCGACCTTGCGCAGCACGGCGACGATCGCGCTGAGCGTCTGGGTGGTGGGCGTCGGCGGTCGATACGCGCGGCGCCGGCCCGTCGGCGCCGGAACCCGCGCGCCCCGGGCGCGGATGTCGACGATGGCGCCGGTGGAGTCCTCGGCTGCGGGCGCGAACCCGGCGGCCCGCAGCGCGGCGAGCACCTCGGCGATCGGCGCCTGCGACACCGCGACCGTCGGGGCGAGCAGCCGCAGCTCCACGGCGTCGGTGGCCGGCGCGGCAACCGCCTGCGCCAGCAGGGCGGCGTCCTCGCAACGCACGAACGAGGCGGCCATGCCGACCCGCAGCTGGCCGTGCCTGCGGGCCACATCGTCGATGAGATATGTCAGCCCTTGCGGCACCGGGGTTTTGGAGTGCCTGCTGAACAGCGAGTGCAGGTCACCGGCGGTCCGGCCGGTGTCCAGGGCGCGGCGCACCGACGCTTCGCTGATGCGGTACACCATCGCCGCGCCCGCCGACTCCACGTCGGCGACCGCGGCCAGTTGCTCGGCCAGGTCGCGTTCCAGCGGACCGGGGACGACGACGGTGAGGTCGGCCTGCAGCAGGAAGTGGTCGATCGGCCTGGGCAGCACTTTGTCCATCGCCTTGACGACGTCCTCGGGGGGATCGCCTGCCAGCAGGGCCCGTATCGGGCTGGCGATGGCGCCGCGTCCCAGCACGCCGAGCGCATGTGCCTCGGTCAGCAGGTCACCCACCGGTGCGGGCTGCAGTCGCACGGCCCAGCGCGGCCTGCGCCAGATCATCGCCAGCGACGCCTCCCTCGCCTCCACGCCCGCACCGGGCGGCAGGTCCGCCAGCACCTCCAGCAGCAGACGCCGATCCAGCGGCGCCGCGGTCGAGAACAGCGAGTCAGAAAGCGCGGCATACGGTTTGCCGTCGGGGCCGCGGTTGCCGATGAGACCGGGCCTGCCCGGCAGGTCGAGCCAGGTCGACGCCAGCAGATGCCACTTGGCCGCCGTCGGCGATTCCACGAACCGGTCGGAGGCGACCGTGGGCGCCCAGTACGGGCCCGCGTCGCCGGGCGGCTCCGGCTCGGGCATGCCCGCCGCGATCAGCCCGGCCGCCGCAGACAGCTCGAGGATCAGGCCGAGCCGGCGCTCTTCGATGCCGGTGTTCTTCGCCAGTCGCTTGAGGTCGCGGACGCCGAGCCCGCCGCTGCGCAACTCGGGCACCGGGTTGGCGCTGAGCGTGTCGAGCACCAGCTCGACCTCACGCAGCAGGTCGATCACCGCTCCGGCCGCGACCGCGTCGACGTCTGCGGCGGTGGTGGTCGAGACCACCGGGTCGGGCGGGGTCAAAGTCACCGGCCCGGGCAGCTCACCGCGCAGCGCCTGGCCGACCAGCCGCGGCAGGATCACCGTCTCGGAGTCCAGTTGGCGCAGCAACCCGGCCGACAGCAGGCGCTGCACCGGGCGGTCGGGCGGGGTGCCCGGCGCGGCGTCGCGGGTGCGGCCGACCGGTGAGCCTTCCAGCAGCTTGCGCAACAGCTCGTGTTGCGCCTCGTCCAGTGCGGCCAGCCGGTCGGAGAGATCGGTGTGGTCGGTGTTTTCGACGCTGGTCTGGCCGGGATACCAGGGCAACCCGGCGGCCGCTTCGGCGGCCACCCGCACCGTGTCGTCGCCCCACACCAGCGCGCGCTCACGCAGGCCGTCGACGGCCGCGACGACGGCCTCTTGCGGCGCTCGGGCGCCGATCAGCTCCAGCAGCTTGGTCAGCGGCACACCCGTGGTGTCGGCATGCAGCACCAGAAGGGCGTCCAGCACCGCCAGGTGCAGGTAGTCGAGGTCGTCGGTGGCGGCTTTGACCGATTGCCGCGCCTGCGCGCGGGCCGCCAGGGCGGCGATGGTGCCCGGCGGCGGTTGGGTGAGGTCGGGTCGCAGCTCCAGCAGCCGGATGAGCCGCTCGTCGGGCAGGTCGGCCAACCAGGCGCCCAGCGGCACCACCCTTGCCGACTCCCCGGTGGCTTCGCTCCCGCCCTCCGCCGCGTTTTCGGTCATTGCCGACAAGAGTAGGCCAGCACGCCGGTGTCGCTACTGGCCACCGTATTTGCCACAATGTGAGCGTGGCAGACAACAAGCGACAGAAGAAGCAGTACGTCGACCCAGGCTGGCCGGCGATCGACGGTGAGGACGACCATGCGGTGAGCGAGCTCGCCGCCGACCGCACCGGCGCGCTGTCGCCGTTCGGGGATCTCGAGTTTCCCCTGCCGCCCGACGACCTGCCCTACCTACATCCGGTCACCGTCGTCAACAGGTAACGGTGTCCGACGGCGCTGAGAGTGGTCAGCCCGGCTCGGCCGGGCGCCGCCTCTCCCACGTCGACGAAACGGGCGCGGCGCACATGGTCGACGTGACCCCCAAAGAGGCCACCAAGCGCACCGCCGTAGCGGCGGGCGCCCTCATCACCACCGCAGACGTCGTCGCGCTGATCGCGTCGGGCGGGCTGCCCAAAGGCGACGCGCTGGCCACCGCCCGCGTCGCGGGCATCCTGGCCGCCAAGAGGACCAGCGACCTCATTCCGCTCTGCCATCAACTGGCTCTCACCGGCGTCGACGTGGACTTCGAGATCGGCGACACCGAGGTGGCCATCACCGCGACCGTGCGCACCACCGACCGCACCGGCGTCGAGATGGAGGCGTTGACCGCCGTGAGCCTCGCCGCGCTGACGCTCTACGACATGATCAAGGCCGTCGACCCCGCCGCCCGCATCGAGAACGTGCGGGTGTTGCGCAAAGAGGGCGGCAAGACCGGGACATGGACGCGAACGTGAAATCCGGGCGGGTGGTCATCGCGTCGACACGGGCCGCGGCCGGCGTGTACGAGGACCGGTGCGGCCCGATCGTCGTCGACTGGCTCAACCAACGCGACATCGTCACCCCGCCACCGGTGGTCGTCGCCGACGGGCCTGCGGTGGCCGAGGCCCTGCTCGGCGCGATCGACGAAAACGCCGACGTGGTGATCACCTCCGGTGGCACCGGGATCTCACCCACCGACCGGACCGCGGACACCACCGCCGGCATCGTCGACTACCAGATCCCGGGGCTGGCCGACGCGATCCGGCGCTCCGGGCTGCCGAAGGTGCCGACGTCGATTCTGTCGCGGGGCGTCTGTGGCGTGCGGGGCCGGACCCTGATCATCAACCTGCCGGGCTCGCCCGGGGGGGTGAAGGACGGCCTCGGCGTGCTCGACGACGTTCTCGAGCACGCCCTGGATCAACTGGCGGGCGGAGACCACCAACGATGACCGATGTGCTGCGCGCAGAGGTGACCGAACACGTCATCGAGCTGGCTGAACACGAGGCGCTGGTCGCCCACGAGTCGGCCGGCGCGGTCGTCGGGTTCGCCGGGGTGGTCCGGGACCACGACGGCGGGCGCACGGTCACCCGGCTGGAGTACTCCGCGCATCCCTCAGCGCAGCAGACGCTGGCTGACGTGGCCGCCGAGATCGCCGCGGACTGTCACGGCGTGCGCGCGATCGCGGTCAGCCACCGCATCGGCGCGCTGCAGATCGGCGATGCCGCCCTGGTCGCCGCGGTGGCCGCCGACCATCGCGCGGCCGCGTTCGAGACGTGCGCGCGGCTGGTCGACATGGTCAAAGACCGGATTCCCGTCTGGAAGCACCAGTTCTTCGCCGACGGCACCGAGGAGTGGGTGAACTCCGCGTAGTGTGCGTGCGCCGTCCGGTCAGGCCGGAGGCAGCGGCGGCGCGGGCGCGGGCGGAGCGACCGGCAGGTTCGGCGCGGGGCCACCCGGGGTGTCGGGAGTCGTCAGCGGACGCTGGGTCAGCGCCAGCAGCGCATCCGTCCCGGTGATCTCCTGGGTCTGGATCGCGTGCCAGATCTCCTTGAGATAGCTGACGTTCGGGCTCTGCGTCGACGCCTGGGAACGATCCGTCGTGGTGCCCGGCGGCAGGTTCTCCGGGCTGGCCAGGTGCGGCACCCCTTCCGGCGGCAACGGCACCTCGCCGCTGACGACCTGGTTGGCCACGTTCATCGCCGGGGCGGGGATGTCCACGGCGTTCAGCGGCGCCAGCGGGTCGACGGGGGCCGGCGCGGGCGGCGCCGGGGGAGCCGGCTGCAGCGCCGGGTCTACCGGCGCCGGGCTCTGCGGGGCATTCAGCGACCACAGCTGCGGCTGCTCAGAAGGCACCAAGCCCTCATCGACGACGTCCCAGTCGCCGACGGTCTGCGCGACCGTGTCCTCGATCGGCGGGGCCGCAGGCGCGGGCGCCGGCGGCGGAGGCGGTGGGGCCTCGGGCAGTGGTGCGGCCAGCATGTCGACCGGCGCGGGAGGCGGCGGCGGTGCGAAGGGGTCGGCGGGCGGCGGAGGCGGCGGGGCCTCGGGCAGTGGTGCGGCCAGCATGTCGACCGGCGCGGGAGGCGGC
>NZ_ATDN01000026.1 GCF_004014805.1 Mycolicibacterium elephantis DSM 44368 | reverse complement strand
AGCCCAGATCGACAACGATCACCGCAGCCTGGCCCAGCGTCAGCACGACGCGCTGCTCGCCGTGGGGCGCATCGCGTTGATGAGCGGTGAACTCGGCCAACTCAACGGGCTGCCGGTGTCGATCATCATCCGAACCACCCTGCAGGACCTGGAGTCTCGCGCCGGGGTCGGCACCACCGGCGGCGGCACCGCCATGCCGATCACCGAGGTGATCCGGCTGGCCGCCCACGCCAACCACTACCTGGCCGTCTTCGACAAAACCACCGGAAAAGCCCTGGATCTGTTTCGCGCCAGACGCACCGCCACCCCCGCACAACGGATCATGCTGATCGCCCGCGACGGCGGATGCACCAAACCCTGCTGCACCGTCGGCGCCTACGGCTGCCAAGCCCATCACGTGGAGGCCGACTGGACCGACGGCGCCAACACCAACATCGACGAACTCGGACTAGCCTGCGGACCCGACAACCGCAGCGTCGACCGCAACGGCGGCTGGAACACCCGCATGAACAACCACTGCGAAGTCGAATGGCTCCCACCACCTGACCTCGACACCGGCCAAGCCCGACTCAACTACTACCACCGACCCGAACGCCTCCTCCGACCCCACGACCAACCCGACAACCAAGTCACCGCAAACGAACCCACCGACGAAGAACAAGTCACCGAAAGTGACTCGGATGCCGCGGCATCAATCAACCAAGCCGACGAACCCGGCGGCCCGGCACCCCCAGGAGACCAGGCGGCCTGACCGCCCGCGCCAAACATCACAGCGCCACGACACATTCGACGGCGCCGACACCAACACGCCCACACGAACGGACGCCAAGACGCCACGGCGCCAACGCCCCACGAAACGACAAAACCCGCCCCAACCAACGGCCGAAGCGGGCTTCTGAGAAGTGGAGCTAAGGGGACTCGAACCCCTGACCCCCACACTGCCAGTGTGGTGCGCTACCAGCTGCGCCATAGCCCCGTGTCGTGCCCATCGAAGTTACACCACTGCCAGGTTACCGTTCAAAATGGCCGGTCACGGCAGCTCTCCTGCGGCTTCGGGGCCGAGCGGTCGCGCCGGTGTGTGTTCTGCCGATGGCCGCCGGGTCTCAGGTGCGAACAGCCACCCGACCGCCGCGGCCAGCAGAATCGCCCCGCTGATCACGAACGACCACTCGAACGACAGGTGCTGGGCGATCAGCCCCACCAGCAGCGAACCCACGATCGAACCGAGGTCGGCCATCATCTGGAACGCCGCCAGCGCGGTGCCGCCGCGCGCCTTGTTGCCGATCACGTCGGCCACGGCGGCCTGCTGGGGCGAGGTGAACATTCCGGTCGCCGCGCCGGCGAGCAGCGCCGTAACCAAGAACACCGTCAGGTTGTCGCTGAAACCGACCGCGATCGTGGCCGCACCCGCCGCCGTCAGCCCGACGATCAGCAGGATCCGCCGTCCCACCCGGTCCGACAGATGCCCGCTGGGGATGACGGCGAGCACGTTGCCGATCGCGAACGTCGCCAGCGCCAGCCCCGCCGTGCCGACGCCGCGGTCGAGTACCTCGACGACGAACAGCGGCACCAGCGCGATGCGCAGCCCGAACGCCGACCATCCGGTCGCGAAGTTCGACAGCAGCGCGGCGCGGTACGCCCCGTTGCGGAACGCCTGGCCGAACGTCACCTTGACCTGGGTGTCCGCCTCGGGCGCGGCCAGCGACGAGTGCCGCAGGCTGATGAACACCACCGCCGCCGCGATCGTCAACGCCGCGCCGTAGATCAGAAACGGCGCGGACAGCCCGAATCCGGCGGTCAGGCTGCCCAGCACGGGGCCGCCCACCGAGCCGACCAGAAACGCCGAGGAGAACATGCCGGCCACCCGCCCACGGGCGTCGGGTGGGCTCATCCGGATCATCAGCCCCAGCGCGGAGATGAAGAACATGGTCGAGCCGATCCCACCCAGCGACCGAAACAGCAGCAGCTGCCAATAGGTCTGCGCGAACGCGCACGCACCCGTCGACAGCGCCACGATCAGCAGTCCGCTGACGTAGATGCGCCGCTCCCCCAGCCTTTGCACCAGCTGACCAGCCGCGGGAGCGAAGCACAGCCTCATCACGGCAAAGGCGGTGATGACGAACGTCGCCGCGCCGATCCCCACTCCGAAGTGGCGGGCGTACTCCGGCAGCACCGGCGACACCACCCCGTAGCCCACCGCGATCACGGCGTTCGAGGCGATCAGCACCCAGACTTCGCCGGGCAGCCGCTCCTTGGTGCGCGCGCCCGGCGCGGAAAAACTCACACGCCGACTTTATTTGACGACCTTACTGACCACTTCCTTGGCAGCTTCCTGCACCTCCGCCAGGTGCTCGGACCCGCGGAACGATTCGGCGTAGATCTTGTAGACGTCCTCGGTGCCCGACGGGCGCGCGGCGAACCAGGCGTTCTCCGTCGTCACCTTCAGACCACCCAGCGGCGCGCCGTTGCCCGGTGCAGCGGTCAGTTTGGCGGTGATCGGTTCACCCGCCAGCTCGGTGGCTGTGACCTGCTCGGGCGACAACTTCGCCAGCCGTGCCTTCTGTTCGCGATCCGCAGGCGCTTCGACGCGGGCATACGTTGGCGCGCCGTACTTTTCGGCGAGCGCCGTATAGCGCTGTGACGGCGTGGAGCCGGTGACCGCGAGGATCTCAGAGGCCAGCAGGGCCAGGATGATGCCGTCCTTGTCGGTGGTCCACACCGTTCCGTCGCGCCGCAGGAACGACGCGCCTGCACTCTCCTCACCACCGAAACCGATTGCGCCGCTGAGTAATCCGTCGACAAACCACTTGAAGCCGACCGGCACCTCGACCAGTTTGCGCTCCAGGCCGGCGACCACCCGGTCGATGATCGAGGAGCTGACCGCGGTCTTGCCCACCGCCGTCGCTGTGGGCCAGTCGGCCCGGTGCGTATAGAGGTAGTCGATCGCCACCGCGAGGTAGTGGTTCGGGTTGAGCAGGCCCGCGTCGGGTGTGACGATGCCGTGCCGGTCGGCGTCTGGGTCGTTGCCGGTGGCGATCTGATACACGTCGCGGTTGGCCACCAGCGGCGCCATCGCGTTGGGTGAGCTGCAGTCCATCCGGATCTTGCCGTCGGTGTCCAGCGTCATGAACGCCCACGTCGGGTCCACGTACGGATGCACCACCGTGAGGTCGAGCTTGTGCCGCTCGGCGATCGCACCCCAGTAGTCGACGCTGGCGCCACCGAGCGGGTCGGCGCCGATGCGGATGCCCTCCGCGCTGATCGCGTGCATGTCGACGACGGTGGTGAGGTCGTCGACGTAGGTGTTGAGGTAGTCGTGACGTTTCACGCGGCTCATCGCCTGGGACATCGGAATCCTGCGCACCTCCTTGAGCCGCCCGGCCAGCAGTTCGTTGGCGCGTTTGGCGATCGCCCCGGTGGCATCGGTGTCGGCGGGACCGCCGTTGGGCGGGTTGTACTTGAAGCCGCCGTCGCGAGGTGGGTTGTGCGACGGGGTGACGACGATGCCGTCGGCCAGGGCGTCGGTGCGGCCGCGGTTGTAGGTCAGGATCGCGTGGCTGACCGCGGGCGTCGGGGTGTAGCGGTCGGCCGAGTCGATCATCGTCACAACGTCGTTGGCGACCAGCACCTCCAGCGCCGACTCCCACGCCGGTTCGGACAGCGCATGCGTGTCACGCCCGACGAACAGCGGGCCGGTGGTGCCCTGTGCGGCGCGATATTCCACGATCGCCTGCGTGGTCGCCAGGATGTGCGCCTCGTTGAACGACGCGTCCAGGCTCGACCCGCGGTGCCCGGACGTGCCGAACGCCACCTGTTGGTCGGGATTGTCCGGGTCCGGTTCCGTCGTGTAGTACGCGGTGACCACCGCAGCGACGTCGATGAGGTCTTCGGGCTGCGCCGGCTGACCGGCTCGTGGATTGGCGGCCATGGACCCGATTGTGCTCCACACCGACACGTGATGCCCGGCGGTACCGCCATACTTTGCGATGTGCCCGGTTACGACGTCCGCGAACTCGTGGCGGTGTTCGTGGGCGGAGCGCTGGGCACCGTCGCCCGCGCGGCACTCGAGGCGTTCGCCGCACCCGACCCGGGACACTGGCCGTGGCCGACGTTCGTCGCCAACATCGTCGGCGCATTTCTGTTGGGCTACTTCACCACCCGGCTGCTCGAACGCTTGCCTGTGTCCAGTTACCGCCGCCCGCTGCTGGGCACCGGGCTGTGCGGCGGCCTGACCACGTTCTCGACCATGCAGGTCGAAACCCTCAAGATGCTCGAGCACCGCCACTACACGCTGGCCGCCGGCTACCTCGCGGCGAGCATCGCCGTGGGACTGCTCGCCCTCTACATCGCCACCGCCCTGGTGCGCCACGTTCGGGTGCGCGGATGACGACGGTCGCGGTGTGGGCCACCGTCCCACTGATCGGCGGCCTCGGGGCGGTGCTGCGCTTCCTGGTCGACCGCACGGTGTCGAAACGCAGCGGCGGCGCATTCCCCTACGGCACGCTGGTCGTCAACATCAGCGGTGCGCTGCTTCTCGGCATTCTGGCCGGCATGGCGCTCAGCCCTCACATGGCGTTGCTGGCGGGCACCGCGTTCGTCGGCTCCTACACGACGTTCTCCACGTGGATGCTGGAGACGCACCGGCTCAGCGAGGAGCGCCAGTTCTGGCCCGCGGTGGCCAATATCGGTGTCAGCGTCGCACTGGGCCTTGCCGCGGCGGCGTGCGGTCTGTGGCTGGGGATGCGCCTGTGACCGACGATTACGTCAAGCTCACCTGCTACTTCGGTGAACGCCACCGGGCCGAACACCGATTTCTCGCCGAGGCGCTTGCCGAGCTGTACGCCGACGCCGCCGTCGCGGTCAGCGTGGTGCTGCGCGGTATCGCCAGCTTCGGCCCGCGTCATCACCTGCGCACCGACCGTTCGCTGAGCCTCTCCGAGGATCCGCCCATCGTCGTCACCGCGGTCGACACCGCGCACAAGATGGAGGGCCTCGCGCAGCAGGCGGTCGCGATGACGACGAACGGCCTGGTCACCCTCGAGCGCGTCCGCCCCGCCGACCGGTTCGATGCGACGACGGCCGAGACCGTGACGCTGACCGTATACGTCGGCCGCTACGACAAGGCGGCACGACAGCCGGCCCACCGCGCTGCGTGCGACATCCTATACCGGCATGGATTCGCCAGCGCCACAGCATTTCTCGGTGTCGACGGCACCCGCCTGGGACGACGCCAGCAGGCCCGGTTCTTCAGTCGCAACCGCCACGTTCCGATAATGATCACCGCGACCGGCGAGGCCACGCTGGTTGACGACGCGATGTCGGCGTTGCGCGCGGTACTGGACGATCCGGTGATGACGGTGGAGCGAGCGCAGCTGTGTAAACGCGACGGCAGGCTTCTGGCACGCCCGACAGTCTTGCCGCCCGCCGACGAGCACGGGCTGCCACTGTCGCAGAAGCTGACCATCCGCACGTCGGAGGCCACGCTGTACGACGGCGTGCCGATCCACCGCGCGCTCGTGCGGCGCCTGCATGACTCCGCGGCGGTGAGCGGCGCGACCGCGCTGCGCGGCATCTGGGGTTTCCACGGCGATCACAAACCGCACGGCGACAAGCTGATTCAGCTGGCCCGCCAGGTCCCGGTGAGCACCGTGATCGTCGACGCGCCCGAGCGGATCGCCGCCTGCTTCGCCATCGTCGACGAGGTGACCGCCGAACACGGCCTGGTCACCAGCGAGGTGGTTCCTGCCGCGGTGTCCATCGACGACGGCGATCGACTGGGCGGCACGCGGTTAGCCCGGCACAACCTCTGACGTACACGGCTGGGTCGGCGGGGTGGCCGGTATGGCCGGCGGCTGGTCGAGCAGGAAGTCCTGGACCACCCGGCGATAGAGGTCGGGTCGATCGAGTTCGACGGCGTGTCCTGCGTTCGGCAGGCATAACAGGGTCGCGTTGGGCAGCGTGGTCGCGTACTCGGCGGTCGGCGCCCACGGGATGTAGTTGCATTCGCCGGTGATGATCATCGCCGGGGTCGGACTGGTCTCGAGTTGTGCTTGCACGTGCGATTGGGCCCCTGATGCCGCGTCGCGGGTGGTGAACACGTTGGCATACAGCCCGTTTCCGGTTTCGTAGACGTCGGAGAGGTTGTCCGGATCGCACACGGTCGCGGGCCGGACGATGTTCAGGAACGTGTCGAAGAAGGCATCTGCCTCGTCGTCCGGGATAAAGTTGTGCGCCGCAACCGGATTGACGATGCCCAGCCCGTACCAGGTGATGAATCGGGGGTTGCCGGGCATCAGATCTTCCGCCCGTTGCCGCTGCGCGTCGGGCAGGTGGGCGGCGATGTCTCCGGCGTCGGGCCATCGCGCGTAGTCCATCGGTGCGGGAGACGTCAGGACGGCCTTCGCGACCCGGGTGGGGTGGGCCGCCAGATAACTGGCCACCAAGCTGCCGCCCCAGGATGCGCCGATCAGGGTCAACTGGTCGGCGCCGAGTGCCCTACGGATCGCCTCGAGGTCGGCGACATGGCGATCGACGGTGTAGTCGGCCGGGTTGCTGAGCCGCGCCGACAGGCCGGCGCCAATCTGGTCGTAGAGGTAGACGTCGTAACCGAGACGGGTCAGTTCGCGGTAGGGGTCGGCCTTCGCCGGATTGTTCACGACCGCTTCGCCCGGTCCGCCGCCGACGAAAATTACCGGGGTGGGTCGTGCGGCGCCGGTGGCCCGCAGATGCCGGTAGGCCAGCTGTGATCCGGTGGTCAGATCCCAGTAACGGACGTCCTCGGGCGCGGCGCTGGGCTGGTCCGCCCGTGGGTCGCTCGGCAACGGACGCGCAACGATCGTCGCGGCGGCGACCGCGAAGACCAGCACGCTCGCCACCGCCGTGACCACCGCGTAGCTCTGCCGCCGATCGAGGCGGCGGCCGGTGTACCACGCCCCTACCCAAGCGACGACCAGACAGACGGCAAGCGCCACAGCCGCCAGGATCCGGACGTCGGCCAGCCACACCGCGGCGACGGCGGCCGCGACGATCGCCACGCACCAACTGGCGGCGACGATGACGACCGTCGCGGCGCCCCGCAACAGCCAACGCAGATACCTCGACGTCGATCGACTCGAACCGATAACGGATCACCCCTTTCCGCCGAAAAGGGTAGGCGATACCGGTGGAGGTAAGCCTAGCCTTACCCGATTCGGCGGTGTACCGTCGCTCGCCGTGAAGCCCTCAACTCCAGAAGCAGTAAGCGCCGCGCTCACCGAAATCCTGCGCGACGACATGAACGTCGACATCAGCCGGGTCACCCGCGAATCCCGCCTGATCGACGACGTCGGCCTGGACTCGGTCGCCTTCGCGGTCGGAATGGTGGCGATCGAGGACCGCCTCGGCGTGGCGCTTGAAGAGGAAGACCTGCTCAGCTGCGACACCGTCGGCGATCTCGAAGCGGCGATCCTCGCGAAGGTACCTGCCGCGCAGTCGAATTCGTGACTGAACTAGCCGCGGCGCTCACGGCGGCCATGAGGGACGCCTCGACCGGTGTCGCGGTGCTGGACACCGACAGCGGCGACTGGGCTCGCCACCCGTGGCCCGAGGTGTACGCGCGTGCCGAAAACGTCGCCGAGCGCATCTCCGACGACCGGGCCGCGACGGTCGGCCTCGTCGGTGATCCGACGGTGGAGTTCATCGCGGCGATCCCGGGGGCCTTCCTCGCAGGCGCCGCGATCTCGGTCCTGCCCGGGCCGATCCGGCGTGCCGACCCCGACCAGTGGGCCGTGAGCACCCTCGAGCGCTTTCGCTCCATCGGCGTCACCACCGTGTTCGGCCACGGCGCCGAGCTGACCCTGTTGCGCAAGCACACCGACGCACCCGTCGTGCACGATCTCGGGCAGGTCGCGCACCCGCGCCGCTCGACCACCTATCAGGGCCCGGATCGTGCCGAGGTCGCGATCCTGCAGGGCACCGCCGGCTCGACGGGAACGCCTCGCACAGCACAGATTTCGCCTGCGGCTTCGCTGGCCAACCTGCGTGGACTGGTCGGCAGGGTCGGCGTCGATCAGCGCAGTCGGCTGCACAGCTGGCTGCCGATCTATCACGACATGGGCCTCACGTTCGTCCTGGTGGCCATGTTGGGCCGGGCCGAGCTGTGGCAAGCGCCGACGCGGGCCTTCGCCGGTTCGCCGTTCAGCTGGCTCAAGTGGCTCACCGAGAGTCGGGCCGATGTCACCGCGGCGCCGAACATGGCATACAACCTGATCGGCAAGTACGGGGGCAGCCTGTCCGGCTTCGACCTCGGCAACCTCCGCTTCGTCCTCAACGGGGGTGAACCCGTCGACTGCGAGGGTTACCAACGCTTCGCCACCGAGATGGGGCGCTTCGGCTTCGACCCGGCTTCTCTCGCACCCTCCTACGGATTGGCCGAATCCACCTGCGCGGTAACCATTCCCGAGCCGCTCACCGGTCTTCGGGTCGACGAGGTGGCCGTCACGGCCGGCGCGAGCGAGGCCGTCCGCCGCTACGCGGTGCTGGGTCATCCCATTGCCGGTATGGAGGTCCGCTGCAATGCCGAACAAGCACACACCACCGACGTGAGCGGGCGTGAGGTCGGCGAGGTCGAGGTGCGAGGCAGCTCGCTCATGACGGGCTACCTCGGCCACGCTGCGATCGATCCGGGAGAATGGCTGCCCACCGGGGATCTCGGCTACCTGACCGACGACGGACTGGTGGTCTGCGGCCGCGCCAAAGAGCTCATCACGGTAGCCGGCCGCAACCTGTTCCCCACCGAGATCGAGCGCATCGCAGGTGAGATCGACGGCGTGCGCGACGGCTGTGTGGTGGCGATCGGCACGGGTGAGGCCTCCTCGCGGCCGGGGCTGGTCATCGCCGCGGAGTTCAAGGGCGACGACGCACCGGCCGCGCGCAGCGCCGTGGTGGCGCGTGTCGCGGCGCAGTGCGGCGTGGTGCCCGCAGATGTGGTGCTGGTGAAACCCGGTGCACTGCCCCGCACCTCGTCGGGCAAGTTGCGCCGTTTGGAAGTCAAACGAACGCTGGAAGGTGCCAACCGATGACCGCAACCGCGGACGCGCCGGTGACGGCGGATTACTCCGAGCTACTCGATCGGGTGTTCGACGATCGGGTCATTGCCTGGACCGCCGAGGCCGAGGCGACCGAACGCTTTCCCCGCAAGCTCATCGAATACCTCGGCGACGCAGGCGTGTTCGCACACAAGTGGTCCAACGGTCCCCAGCCGGACGTCGCCAAGATCATCGCGCTGGCCCAGGCGCTGGGCCGGCTGGGCTCGGCCGGCATCGCCGTCGGTGTCAGCCTCCACGACTCGGCGATCGCGATCCTGCGCCGGTTCGGAAAGTCGGACTACCTGCGCGACATCACCGAGCGGGCCATCCGCGGCGAGGCGGTACTGTGCATCGGCGCCTCCGAGCAGTCCGGAGGCTCGGACCTCCAGATCGTCGGGACCGAAGTGCGTTCGGTGCGAGACGGTTTCGAGGTGAAGGGCATCAAGAAGTTCGTCTCGCTGTCGCCGATCGCCGATCACGTGATGGTGGTCGCCCGTAGCGTGGACCACGACCCGAACAGCAGGCACGGCAGCGTGGTCGTCATCGCCGTACCGCTCGCGCAGTGCGAGGTGCAGACGCCCTACCGCAAGGTGGGCGCCGGGCCGCTGGACACCGCCGCGGTACACATCGACACCTGGGTGCCCGCCGACGCGCTGGTCGCTCGCGCCGGTACCGGGCTGGCGGCGATCTCCTGGGGCTTGGCCCACGAACGTCTGTCCATCGCGGGTCAGGTGTCGTCGTCGTGTCAGCGGGTGTTGGGAATCACCCTGGCCCGCATGATGAATCGCAGGCAGTTCGGCCACACGCTCTACGAGCATCAGGCCCTGCGCATGCGGATGGCCGACCTGCAGGCACGGGTGGACATGCTGCGGTACGCCCTCGACGGGATTGCCGCCACCGGAAGGCTCGACCTGCGCGCGGCCGCCGCCATCAAGGTCAACGCCGCGCGCCTCGGCGAGGAGGTGCTCTCGGAGTGCATGCACATCTTCGGCGGCTCGGGCTATCTCCTCGATGAGACACCCCTCGGAAAGTGGTGGCGCGACATGAAACTGGCGCGGGTCGGCGGCGGAACCGACGAAGTGTTGTGGGAGCTGGTCGCCGCGGCGATGAAGCCCGACTACGACGGCTACGCCGAGTTCAACCAGCTGCCGTAGAACTGCTAGCCGGCATCCTGGCTGCGCGGCAACGCATAAAGGGCCATGCGGCGGTTGGGCATATCGTGCTCGCCGAGGAACTCGCATCCCGCGTACTCGCACAGCCGTCGCGCACCGGTGTTGCGGTGATCGGGGTCGAACATGATGCGATGACACTGCGGTTCCATCTCGAAGATGCCCGCGACGATGCGCGGCAGCACGATCGGCGCGATTCCGCGGTTGACGAACCTCAGATCGGCGATCGCGGCGTGCAAACCGATGTCGTGCGGATCGGCGGCATACCGGGTGGCGATGGAATCCTTTGCCGCCCGGTAGAGCTCGATGTAACCGAACGGTTTGCCGCGAAAGTAGCCGAGCAGCGGGCGCGAGTACTGACCTTCCAGCTGCGCGGTCAAGTACCGGTGCCACCGGGCAGGCGGCCAGTCGTACTCCCAGGTTTCGACCAGGTGCGGACGGTTCATCCACTCCGAGATCATCTCCGCATCGGTGTCGGGATCGACGAGACGTGCGGCGTAGGGCTCGGCGACGAGCGGAACAGACGGCGCTGCCACCGCGCGCACCTCGTCGGGAACGTTGGTCAGCTCGCGCGGCAGAACGGGGCTCGGCACCTCTTTCATGTCGGTCATCGAACCGCCACCCTACCGCAACAAGTTAGGCAAGCTTTACCTACGTGCGAGCGGCTTTCTCAGGACAGCAGCTCGCGCAGGACCGCCGCCTGGCTGATGTCCAGATCCCGTGACGCGGTCACCAGCACGACCGGCTTCTTGCGCGCCAAAGCGCGCAACTCGGCGAGCGCCTCAGCGCCATCGCCGGATTCGAGCTCTGCCGCGTAGCGGGTGGCGAACTCGTCGAAGCGCTCACGCTTGTGCGAGTACCAGCGCCGCAGCTCGGTCGAGGGGGCCACCGCCGGTAACCAACGGCCGACCCTGGGGTCGTTCTTTCGCATGCCGCGCGGCCAGAGCCGGTCGACGAGCACCCGCTCCCCCTCCTCGGGGGCGGGGTCGTCGTACACCCGCGCGAGCGTGATGGTCGGGCGCCTGCTCATGCGTGGGATGGTAGGACGATGGACAACGATCGGGTCGCAGAACTTCAGCGTTGGCAGGACGCGGGCGCGGTGTGGGAGGTCGTGTCGCGCCGCGACGGGTCGGTCACGGTGGCGTTGTTGCGCTGCGACGGCGGGGAGGAGGCCGACCGGTTCACATCCGATGACCCCCGCCTGCTGGATTTCATCGGCGATCGCCGCAGCAGCGAGGAGTGACCGAACCATCACACTCCCCAGTCACACCGGACCGGACCGGCGAACCAGGTCGGCGAACGCGTTGGCCGCCGCGTCGACAGCTTCGACGTCATCGGTGGCCACCAGGTCCAACAGCAGTCCTCGGGCGACGGCCAGCCCGAGCCGTGTCAACGCCGGATCGAACCCCGGTGCGCTACTCGCGGCGCGGGCCAACCAGGCGTCCACGGCACCGGGCAGCATCCTGGCGAACGGCTGCTCGCCTTGCACGCCGCGCGCATAGCACTCGAAGAAGAGACGCTCGAAGGGACGTAATTCCGGCCTGCGCAGGTTCGTCCACATCGCGACGATCGCCCGATCCGGCTCGGGCGGTAGCTCACTGAGCAGCGCCATCTGCCGCCGTTCGACCTCCTCGACGATCGACAACAGCAGTTCGTCGCGAGATCCGAAGTGGTGCAGCAGCATACGGTGACTGGTGCCGATGGCCGCGGCTACCTCCCGCAGCGAACGATCCCCGATTCCGGCCCGCGCGAACTCGGCGACCATCGCGTCGAGCAGCTCCTGCCGACGCTCGACGTCAGGAGGCCGGGCCATCGAGGCGGTGGAGCTGCTCGCTTCGGGCCTTCAAGCCGGCGGCCTCCAAGTCCAGGTAGCGCTTGGTCATCCGGTGCATGAGCACGCCGACCGCGACGCCGACGGGACCGCGTTGGTCGATCTGCTGACGCACCTTGGTACGCCCGTCGGATATGGGGACGACGTCGTGGCGCGCCACCGTCACCCCTCCGGGCGACCGTTGCTCCCAACTCCACCCGCTGCCGGGCCGCAGCTCGGTCACCACCCACACCAGCTTGGGCATGCGGGGTTGCTTGAGCTCGAACCGCCTGCCGACGGCGAGCTCCGCATCGTCCAACGCGATGAGTCTGGTGACCGAAGCGGTCCACTCGGGCCAGCGTTCGACGTCGCTGAACACCTCCCAGACCACGTCGGCAGGCGCGTCGATCTCGATGGCGCAATCGGTAATCATGTACCAAACGGTACATGAATTGTCGGGTTCGTGGAAGGCCCGTGCAGCAAACAGAACCGTCGAAAGTGCGTGCAGAAGGTGTCGGTCGCCCATACGGTCAGACCAGTGGCTGCCTCGTTCGAGGATTGACGGAAGGACGCCTTCGTTGACGATGACTGCGAACACCTACGGACGATTCATCGGAAGGGTCGGTGGGCTGGCCGTCGCGCTGGGGATCGGGGTCGCCGTCGCCAACTGCCCCGGCGTCGCCGTCGCCGAGGGCGGCAGCTCCGACGGCGCCGACGCCACCAGCTCCTCGGTGTCGGAATCGGCCGTCGGTTCCGACGCCACGCCGTCGAACGATGACACGCAGGTCGCCGATGACACCGACGAAGACACCGGCGATTCCATCCAGGACGAAGACGATCCCGTCGATGACGATGACGATCTCATCGGCGAGGACGACGAGGATGAACAGCCGACGCCGTCGAACTCGGACGAGTCCCCGGTCCAGGACTCCGACGACGAGGTCGAGGACGAGGATGCCGACGCGGCCAAGACCCTGGATCCCGACGGCGACCGCGAGGGCGGTGACGAAACCGACGACGCAACCGATTTCGACGCGGTTCAGGCGCTATCGCCGGTCGTGAACGCGCTTTCGCGCGCCATCGAGCCGAGCGACGACCAGCAACCGCCGATGACGGCAGCGGCTGACGCCGCCGTCGTCGAGGCGGAGCCGGAACCGGCGGACACCGTCGCGGCCGTGATCACCGACGCACCCGAGCCCACCGTCGTCAGTGAACCTGTCGCCGCGACCGTCGACGGAGTGGTCTCGTCGGTCTTGTCCGCGTTGGGTTTCGGCTCGCAGGCCGCCGACGGTGCGACTACGCCGCAGCCGCCGGCCGCGCTGTGGGCGATGCTGGCATGGGCGCGGCGCGAGATCGGCGTCACGAGCACTTCTTCGACCACCCCGGCAGCGCAGACCGTGACGACGTCGCAGACCCTCGCGGGCGACACCGTCAGCCCGCTGGGCACCCCGCAGCAGCTGGCCGCCGAACGGATCGCCAGACAGACTGCCCGCTCGCTGCCGGTAGTGTTCATGAAAAGCATCTTGCGACTTGGCTTTTGGATGGCAGCGCGGCATCAGTATCCGGGCGGCCTGGACCAGGGCAGCCTGGCCGCGCTGAACCGTGCCGTCGACGAGTACGCCATGGCCGCGGCGTTTCAACAGCAACTGCTCAACCCGTTGACCCCGACGGTGGTCACCCAGGTCGCCCCGCCCCACATCTGGTACGGGCAGCACGTGCCCGGTTCGCGCATCCTCTACGACAACCCCGACACGATCTATCGGTTCATGCCGGTCAGCGCATCGTCGACGTATGTGATCACCGGCCGGTTCCACGATCTCTCCGAGGAAGGGATGCCGGCCGACGTCACGTTCAGCGTGCTCGAAGGGCTGGCCGGCACCACTTCGACGATCATGACCCTCGACGATCTCGAGATCAACGAGGACGGCACCTTCGTCATCACGGTGAGCACCGAGCCGGCCAACGGCCGCAAGAACCATCTGCAGCTCACGCCCGGCTCCACGATCATCGCCGCGCGCGACACCCTGGGGAACTGGAACGAAGAGACGCCGATGAGCCTGTCGATCAAGCGTGTCTCCGGCCCGCCCAACAGCCTGTTCGCCCAGATCGGCGGCTTCGTCTTCCTCGGCCCGCAGGTCAGCACCAACCCCTTCTTGACGTCGCTGGTGTCGTTGATCCCGCCGCTGCCCTTCATGCCGCCGATACTGCGCGGGGTGTTCACCGCGGCGATCCTCATCGTTCGCGGCGTCAACGAGCAGGCCAAGTACATGGCGCTGGCGAGTACCGACCCGCAGACCGGGCAGCCTCGCGAGGCCAACGTGCTGGCCCAGCCGTCCAGCAACGCTGAGTTTCTCGCCAACCAGTTGCAGAGCACGGGCCACTTCCAGCTTGCCGACGACGAAGTGCTGGTGCTCACCATCGACCCCGGTACGGCCAAGTACTTCATCGTCCCGACCTACAACATCTGGACCATCACCGACGACTACTGGAATCAACAAACCAGCCTCAACAACGAGCAGGCCATCGCCAACGACGACGGCACGTACACGTTCTTCATCTCCCCGACCGATCCCGGTGCGGCGAACTGGGTTTCGACCGGCGGCCTCAACCAGGGCGCGATCTCGATCCGGTTCCAGAATCTCGATCCCGATCCCGACAACGAGAATCCCCCGCGCATCGTCGACCAGCAGGTCATGACGCACGAGGAGCTGCGGAAACTCCTGCCGCCGGAGGACTTCATCACCGAAGCCGAGCGCGCCCAGCAACTCGCATTGCGCAAGGCCGGCTACGACCGGCGCTGGGCGCCCTATCCGCAGCCCTGACCGCGGCGACGGCCGCTCGCCGGGTGCGGAACAATCGCATCCGACATGACCGACAACGATGACCCGGCGCCCCCGTCTCGGCGCCGCCACGCAGTGCGCCTCGTCGCGGTCGTCGCATTCCTGTTGGGGCTGTTCTATCTGGTCGCCGTCGCCCGGGTCATCGACGTCGAGGCGGTGCGAGACGCGGTAGGCGCCACCGGACCCGCTGCTCCCCTGGCGTATGTGGTCGTCTCGGCGGTGCTGGGCGCGTTGTTCGTGCCCGGGCCGATTCTCGCGGCCGGCAGCGGGTTGCTGTTCGGGCCGGTGCTCGGGGTGTTCGTCACGCTCGGCGCGACGGTCGGGACGGCGACCATCGCCAGCCTGATCGGGCGCCGGGCCGGCAGGGACAGCGCCCGAGCCCTCCTCGGCCCGCCGCGCGCCGACATCCTCGACCGCCTGATCGCACGCGGCGGGCTCTGGGCGGTCGTCGGGCAGCGGTTCATCCCCGGCGTCTCCGACGCGCTGGCGTCCTATGCGTTCGGCGCGTTCGGAGTTCCGTTGTGGCAGATGGCCGTCGGCGCGTTCATCGGGTCGGCTCCGCGCGCGTTCGTCTACACGGCGCTCGGCGCGTCGATCTCCGACCTGTCGTCGCCACTGGTCTACGCGGCGGTCGCGGTCTGGTGCGTCACGGCGATCGTCGGCGCCTTCGCCACCCACCGGGGATACCGGGCGTGGCGTACGCGCGGTCGGTCGCCGAGCGGGTGACCTCGCCGTTTGATTGTGAGCTGACTCACATTAGGATGGGCCGCGGAGGTCAGAGCCCATGACACGTAAGTTCTCACATTCACTCGCCCAGGGCGGACTCAACTGGGACAGCCTGCCGTTGAAACTGTTCGCGGGAGGTAACGCCAAGTTCTGGGATCCCGCCGATATCGACTTCTCCCGGGACCGCGAGGATTGGGAGGCGCTGTCGGACCTGGAACGCGACTGGGCCACCCGGCTGTGCGCACAGTTCATCGCCGGCGAGGAAGCGGTCACCCAGGACATCCAGCCGTTCATGGCGGCCATGCGCGCCGAAGGCCGACTCGGTGACGAGATGTACCTGACGCAGTTCGCGTTCGAGGAAGCCAAACACACCCAGGTGTTCCGGATGTGGCTGGACGCCGTGGGCATGACCGGGGACCTGCAGCATTACCTCGACGACCTGCCGTCGTATCGGCAGATGTTCTACGAGGAGCTCCCGGAATCGTTGGACACCCTGGCCACCGATCCCTCGCCGGCCGCCCAGGTTCGGGCTTCGGCGACCTACAACCATGTCATCGAGGGCATGATGGCGTTGACGGGATACTATGCGTGGCACCGGATTTGCGTGGACCGCGGCATCCTGCCCGGCATGCAGGAGCTGGTCCGGCGCATCGGCGATGACGAGCGTCGCCACATGGCCTGGGGCACGTTCACGTGCCGGCGTCACGTCGCCGCCGACGACGCCAACTGGACGGTGTTCGAGACGCGGATGAACGAACTGATCCCGTTGGCGCTCAGCAACACCGAGGACGCGTTCGCGCTCTACGACGAGATCCCCTTCGGCCTGACGATGGCCGAGTTCCAGACCTATGCCGCCGACAAGGGTATGCGTCGGCTCGGCACGATCGGCAGCGCACGCGGACGGCCGCTGGCTGAGATCGACGTCGACTACGAGCCTGTCCAGCTCGAAGACGCGTTCGCCGAGGAAGACCGGGCGGCGCTGGCGTCGTCGGCCTAGGGCAGTTCGGGGCTGCCCGGCGGTGGGGTGAGCCGCCAGGTGTCACACGCCGTCGCCAGCATCGCGTAGGTGCCGACGACGAAGATGAGCTCCATCGCCTGATGGGTGCCGATCTCATCGACCAGGCGCTGCCACGTCGACGCGTCGGCGCGTCCGTCGGCGAGCATCTGGTCGGTCGCGTCGAGCACCAGCCGGTCCACGCCGTCGAATCCATCTGCGCCACGCGCCACGCGGGCGATGTCCGCCTCCGGTAAGCCACCTGCGGTGGCGACCCGGAAATGTTCGCCCCAGAAGAACGCCGACCGTCGAACGTACGCCAGCCTGAGCACCGCCAGCTCGCGTAGCCGCAGCGGAAGCTCGCCTTGCTGCAACAGAAAAGCGTTGTAGCTCAGAAACACCCGCGCCATCTTGGGGTGGCGTACCAGAACCCCGATGATGTCGAAGTTCAGCGGGTCCCTCGGGTGACCCGAACCCGCCCGCGGCACCTGGTCGCCGGGTATCCCCATCAGCGCGCCGAGCGCCTCGTACTCGTCGGCACTCCACTCGTCGGCGGTCAGCGGGGTCAGCAAGGGTGGGTGGGTGTCTTCGGTGCCGTCTCGGCGCGTCAAAGCAGGGGCTCCTCACCCGCCAGGATGGTGCGGTGCATCAACCGTCCGCTGTCCTCGGCGTACGGAAGCGCCCGGTGCATGGTGCCGGTGTTGTCCCAGATGAGCAGATCGCCCGGTTGCCAGCGGTGGCGGTAGACGTACTGCGGCTGGGTTGCCCAATCACGAAGGCGGGCAAGCAATGCGCGGCTCTCCTCGACCGGCATGCCCACCACGTAGTCGGCCGTCGCACCGAGCAGCAGCGACTTGCGGCCGGACTGGTGCGTCCACACCAACGGGCACACCTTCGTCGGCGACTTCTGCCAGAAGGCGACCTCCTCATAGCTCATCTCCGGCGTCACGTAGTACTGCGAACGCTCTGCGCTGTGCACCACTCGGATTTCGGCGATGGCGTCCTTCTCGGACTGTGGCAGATCGTCGTATGCCGCATAGGTATTGCAGAATTCGGTGTCGCCGCCGCTTTCAGCGAGCTTCACCGCCCGAAGCAGCGTCGCGAGATTGGGATAGGGCTGCAGCGAACCGTCGAAGTGCCAGAACATCGAGCCCTTCAGATACTGGGCGCGTTGGTTGACGTTCTTGTCCAGCGAGATCTTGTAGATGCCGTCCTCACCCTCGTTGGCGACGATGTCGCCGAGAGTCTTGGCGATGGCGACCTGTTGCTGGTCGGTGATGTCGAGGCCGCGGAAGAACACCACACCGCGCTGTTCGAGGACGGCGCGGATGTTGGCGGCTTCTCGGCCGCTGAGCAGGGTGTCGAGATCGGTCCTGATCTCGCTGCCGATCCTCGGGGTGAGGTCGACGACATCGAGCTGGGTAGAGGTCACTTCCATGCTGGATCAGCTCACCCTCGTGAGAATGGTGTTGGCGGAATGCTTCACGCGCGGCTGCTTCCACAGCTCCACGGCCAACGACACCGTGATCAGCGAGTAGAGCAGGTTGCGCAGGTTGGCGACATCCTCGGGCAGCGGTTCGGCGTAGTCGAATTTGTCGACATAGGCGAGCGCTTCCTCAGCGCACGGGAACATCTGGTCATAGAAGGCCTGGATCTCCGCCATGGGGCTGTTCACGCGCTTCACATAACGCTCGTGCCCATCCTCGATCGCCCACTCGGGCACAAGATGCTCCAGGTGTGAAAACTCCCGTGGCAGAGAGGTATTCATCGGTTGCCTGCCTTCTGCTCTTCGCCGGCCTTCACATAGTCTGCGACCACTTTGTGAAAGTGCCGCAAGAGGATCTCCTCGTCGTTCATCGTGAAGTGTGTCAACACACCGCTGTTCAGCATCGCCTGTAGGCCCTCCGACGGGCTGGCGTCTTCCAGGATGATGTCGTTGAGGAACGTCACCGTCAGCTCCTGGCCGAGCCGCTCCTTGTAGGTCTTCGGTGGTTGGTAGTACATCTCGGTTTCGAAGAGATGCGAGTGCGGCCCGGTCGGCCAGTGGGTGTGCACCGTGAACCCCGACGCACCGAAGATCAGCACGAAGTTCGGGAAGAACTGGAACGAATCGAAGCCGTACTTGTCCGACCGGGTGGGGTTCAGCCCCGGCGGCATCGGACCGCGATCGGTGCGCTTGTTCCACGGCCCCGCCGCGCTGGCTTCGAAGACGCATTCGATGGGCTTGGAGTACGGCGTTTTTCGAGAGGGCTCGCCGGAGAACGAGAACATGCGGTGCGGGCCGTTGAGCTGGTAGGCCAATGCGTCGGTGAACGGGTTCGGCTTGTCCAGCGCCTCCTTGGCCTCGGCGGTCAAGGTGCCGAACGAGGACGCGTGCAGATACGGTCCGTGATAGCTCTCCGCGAACCCGTCGAGGAAGATCTTCCAGTTGCACTGCAGTTCGGCCGTGAACTTGTAGACCTGATGCGGACCGTCGAAGGGATAGCCCTCGATGCCGTGTGCCAACTCGCCGAGGAAGTCGCGCAGCGACTCGGTGTTGTGTGGGTTGAGGTTGATGAAGATGAAGCCCTCCCACACTTCGCATTGCACCGCAGGCACCCGGCAATTGTCCGCGTCGAAGTCCAACAGCAGGTCTTTGCGCGTCGTCGAGTGCAGTGATCCGTCCAGGTTGTAACGCCACCCGTGAAATCGGCAGTACAGCAACGGTGCTCGGCCTTCGACTTCCTGAAACGGGTCGTCCTCCCAGAGCATTTTGTTGCCTCGGTGCGGACAGATGTTGTGGAAGGCGCGGATCACCCCATCCTTGCCCCGCACGACGATGATCGAGGTGTTGAGGAACCTCAGCTCGCGGGTGAAGTAGCTGCCCGACTTCGGCACTCGTTCGACCCGTCCGACGTAGAGCCAGCTCTTTCGGAAGATGTGCTCGCGCTCCTTGTCGTAGAACTCCTCGGAGACACAGTCCTCGAGCGACACCGGTCCCCGGCCGAGTTCGGGATACGCGTCCGTCCAATGTCCAGTGGCGGGCTTGGTCACCAGGCTGTCGTGACTCATGCCGGCGACGCTAACAGCCCCGTGCCCCCCGAAATAGGTCCAGAAACGCAACACCCTGTTGCATTTTTGGAACACCAGAAATGTGACGACCAGCGAAAAGCATTGCTTCTGAGCGGCTTTGAAGGGGGTAGCAACCCCGATGGCGGATCAAGGACGTCGATCGTTGCTCGACGCGGATGGGCGAACACGGCGGGCCACGCCGAAGACGATTTTGCTCGCCGGGGCCGGCGCGACGACGATCGAGGAGGCCGGTGGAGCGGTGTCGATGTCCAGTCGGGCTCTAGAAGTCGCTGATTAGCAACTGCCGATAGGCGCCACAGCAGACGGGGCACCGTGGCTGGCTTGCCGGCCTCGGACCCAGTAGAGGTAGCGCCCCACGACGGGTGACGGTGTTGTAAATTCTTGATCGCCGAATGCGTGACTCGGTAAGTACCGCCTATGGGCAGCGGGTTTACCCGTTCCGCACGATGCTGCCCGCCATCTGGGCTCCCCAAAACACACGTCAACTTAGATGAGCGAATCACTTGTGTGTGAGGTTAGCCTAAGCTAATCTTCCCCTGCCACTTGGCAAATTAGGCGCACTATCAGGAGAAAACGTGCAACTCGCATATCATGCTGACCCGCCGGCATTTGACCTCGCATCCGGCCAGCCACGGTCGACTCGTCGCAGCACCAAGTTCATGGTTGCTGGCGTCGCGATGGCAAGTGCCGGCGTCATCGCCGTCAGCCCGGTAACCCCGGCCCTCCCCGACATTCAGGAACGCGCCGCACATGCGGCGGTTGCGCTCACCGCGGCGACCAATCCGCTCATCGTGTGGCAGGAGACCATCACGGCGACGATGGAGAGCCTGCAGACCCTGGGCGTGGGAATCTCGGAGTCGGTGCCTGCGCTGCTGGGGGCGATCAGTAGCCCCGAGATCTACCTGGAACTGGTCAACATCATCGCGCAGAACACACTGAACCCGGTTCCTCTCCTGACCCAGATCGTCAACTTCCCGACGAACTACGGTGGCGTCATCGATACGGCTCTCACCGACACGGTTGAGCGCCTGACGGATACCGTCATGAAATTCCCCACGGTGCTGATCAATACGCTGCGCTACTTGGCGGAGGGTCAGTTCGTCGAGGCGTTCGCCGAGGCCGACGTCTACTTCGTTCTCGACTTCCTGGGTGCGCTGCGCCCGATGATTCCGCTGTTCTCAATCCCAAGCGATTTCCTGGCGAGCCTTCCTGGCGCGGAGAGACTGCCTGCACTGCTCGACGTCGTCTCCGAGTTCGCCGTCACCAAGGCGGCGGTCGCGCCGTTCCTGACGGCGGTCGCCCAGACGGCGGAGATCTTCGATGCCACTCGGATCGCGTTGACCGCCGGGGATTTCCAGTCCGCGGTCATCGAGCTGGTGAACCTGCCCGCCAAGGTGCTCAACGCGTTTGTCAACGGATACACGCCCGGCTTCGCCACCGGCGCGTGGCCAGGCCTGATCAACGGCGGCATCGTCGACTACCTCACGGTGACCCTGCCCAACCAGATCGCCGCTGCGCTGACCGGTCCGGTGGCCACCGCGACAACCACTGGCGCGCAAGGGTCGCCGAGCGACTTCAGCCTGAGCAATGACGCCGTCCTGGTCGACGTCGTTTCCCAGAAGGGCCTGTCCGGCACCAACGGTTCCGGCGACGGCGGCGTCATCGGCACCGGCGAAGGCGAAGACGACGAGACCGACGCGATCGACGAGGACGTCAGCGGCGAAGACGACACGTCCGAGGAAGACGTTACCGGCGAAGACGACGCGTCCGAGGAAGAAGGCGCCGGCGACGAGAACGTCACCGACGAAGACGAGGACGCGACCGACACCGACGACGACGCGACCGACACGGACGACGACACCACCGGTGACGACGACGCGACCGACGCGGACGACGACACCACCGGTGACGATGGTGCGACCGGCGGTGACGACGACGCTGGCGCGGGCAACGGCAACGGCTCGGGCTCCGGCAGCGGCTCGGGCTCGGGCTCCGGCAGCGGCAGCGGCTCGGCCTCCGGCTCCGGCAGCGGCAGCGGCTCCGGCTCGGGCTCGGGCGGCGGCTCGGGCAACTAAGCAGGGCCGACGCGGCGGCCCCCTCGGCGACGTGGGGGCCGCCGTTTCGTTCGATGGGCAGACCGAGGCCGCAGAAAACGGCCCACGCCCGCAACACTTCGTTGCATATTCGGAACACCCATGGAACACACCCCGAAGTTCGAACTCGACGCCCTGCTGGTGTTCGGCAAGGTGGTGGAAAACCGCAGCCTTTCGAAGGCGGCCGCACTGCTCGGCATGCCCAAGTCCACCGTGAGCCGCAAGCTGAGCAAGCTGGAATCCGACCTCGGCGTAAAGCTGTTGCGCAAGAACACCCACCAACTCACGGTCACCGACCTGGGCGAACAGATCTATGCGCACGCGGTGAACATCCTCGCCGAGGCCAACGACGTGCGCGCTCTGGTGGAGGGCAGCAAGTTGGAACCTCAGGGCGAGCTGAAAGTCGCGCTACCGATCTTCGTCGGCGTCGACTACGCCTCGCGGGTTGGCGCCACCTTCCTGCGGCGCCATCCCCAGTCACGGCTGGACATCCGGTTGGTGGACGACATGGTCGACCCAGTCAGCGACGGTTTCGACGTGGTGTTCGGCACTGCACCACTACAGGATTCGACGCTGATCGCGCGAAAGGTGTTCAGCCTCGAGCTATTTCTCTGCGCCTCTCCGGAGTTTCTCCGGCAACTCGCCGAACCGATCACCGAGCCGACCCAGCTCAACGACCTACCGTTGATCGACTTCAACTTCGGCCCCCAGCGCAAGCTGACCGTGGCCAAGGGCAAGCGCCGACACGAGCTTTCGCCGCCGGTGCGGGCACGCGCCAACAACTTTCAGGTGTGCAAGCAGTACATCCTCGAAGGGCTCGGCATCGGCGCCATGCCGACGCAGATCATCTGTGCCGCCGAACTGCGCGCCGGCACGATGGTGCCCGTCCTGCCGCAGTGGACACCGCAACCGCTGGACGTACACATGATCTACCCGTTCGAACTGTCTTACTCCACGCTGATCAGCGCGTTCTATGAAGCGGCCTGCGAAATCATCGTCGAGAACACCGCGCGCGCATAGGCGGCGCCGCGCCGATTCGCGAGCCGCGCGACACGAGCCCGCAGAATTTCGCTACCGGCGGCACCGTAATATTGCACGGTGCTTATCGGCGTCACCGGCGGAACCGGATACGTGGGCGCTCACTGCGTACGCGCCCTGCTCACCCAAGGCCACCGGATCCGTCTGCTGGTCGCCCCCACCGAAGAAGGCGCGCCGGTGCTGGCGCGTTTCGCGGAGATCGGCGACATCGAACTGCTGACCGGCGACGTGCGGGATCCGCGCACGGTCGACGCGTTGCTGCACGGCTGCGATGCGGTGCTGCATGGGGCCGGCGTGGTCGGCACCGACAGCCGGCGCAGTGCCTTGATGTGGGAGGTCAACGCCTACGCCACCGAAGCGGTGCTGACCCGCGCGGTCGACGCCGGACTGGACCCGGTGGTCTCGATCAGCAGCTACAGCGCGCTGTTTCCTCCGCCCGACGGCGTCATCGGTCCGGATACCCCGACAACGGCGGGCCGGAGCGACTACGCGAAAACCAAGGCCTACGCCGACCGCGTGGCGCGACGGCTCCAAGACCAGGGCGCCCCAGTCGTGGTCACCTACCCCTCGAGCGTGGTCGGCCCAGCGTTTCACACCGCCCCAGGCGTCACCGAACGCGGGTGGGCACCGATCACGCGGTTCGGTGTCGCGCCCCGGTTGCGCGGCGGCATGCAGATGATCGACGTCCGCGACGTTGCCGACGTGCACGCGGCGATCATGGCGCCCGGTCGCGGCCCTCACCGCTATGTCTGCGGCGGGGTCCTCGTGCCGTTCAACGACATGATCTCCGCGCTCGAGCGGGGCTCCGGCAAGCGGTTCACCAGGATTCCGGTGAGCCCCGCGATGTTCCGGGCGGGAAGCAGGTTCGCCGAGGCGCTGTCGACAATGGTGCCGATGGGTGACGGGCTGAGCTACGAGGCCGCCCTTCTCCTCACCGCGGCGACGCCGACAGACGACTCGGCCACCATCCGTGACTTCGGGCTGACGTGGCGGTCGCCCGTCGAGGCCATCGTCGCGTCGTTTCCTCGACACCGGGTCGGCGAGGATGCCGGAAACACGGTGGCCTGACTCGCGACGCATGCGGCCCGACATTCGCCAATAGGCTGTTGGTGGCGTCCCGGACTATCTAGCATGGCAGGTGCGACTCCTCGCCATCAGTCGAAGGAGGTCCTGTTGACCGCCGAAGCACCCGCAGTAGGGGAACTCGAGGCCCGTCGGCCGTTTCCGGCGCGGCTGGGCCCCAGAGGAAATCTGATCTACAAGCTGGTCACCACCACCGATCACAAGCTGATCGGCATCATGTATTGCGTCACCTGCTTCGTGTTTTTCTTCATCGGCGGGCTGATGGCGTTGCTGATGCGGGCCGAGCTCACGTCCACCGGACTTCCAGTTCCTGTCCAAACGAGCAGTACAACCAGCTGTTCACCATGCACGGCACGGTGATGCTGCTGTTCTACGCCACACCGATCGTGTTCGGGTTCGCCAACCTGGTGCTGCCGCTGCAGATCGGCGCGCCCGACGTGGCGTTCCCGCGGCTCAACGCGTTCTCCTACTGGCTGTTCCTGTTCGGCGCCCTCATCACCCTCGGCGGATTCATCACCCCCGGCGGGGCGGCGGACTTCGGCTGGACCGGCTACACCCCGTTGAGCACCGCCATCCACTCGCCCGGCGCCGGCGGTGACTTGTGGATCTTCGGTCTGGGTGTGGCCGGCCTTGGCACCATCCTGGGCGCCGTCAACATGATCACCACCGTGGTGTGCATGCGCGCGCCCGGGATGACGATGTTCCGGATGCCGATTTTCACCTGGAACATCATGGTGACGTCGATCCTGGTGCTGATGGTGTTCCCGGTCCTGACCGCGGCGCTGTTCGCCCTGGCCTACGACCGGATCCTCGGCGCCCACGTCTACGACCCCGCCAACGGCGGTGTGCTGCTCTGGCAGCATTTGTTCTGGTTCTTCGGGCACCCCGAGGTGTACATCATCGCGTTGCCGTTCTTCGGCATCATCACCGAGATCATGCCGGTGTTCAGCCGCAAACCGGTCTTCGCGTACACCACCTTCGTCTACGCGACGCTCGGCATCGCCGCGCTGTCCATGGTGGTGTGGGCGCACCACATGTTCGCGACGGGTGCCGTACTCCTACCGTTTTTTGCGTTCACCACGTATCTCATCGCAGTGCCGACCGGCATCAAGTTCGTCAACTGGATCGGCACGATGTGGCGAGGCCAGCTGACCTTCGAGACGCCGATGCTGTTCGCGGTCGGCTTCATGTTGACCTTCGTGCTCGGCGGCGTCACGGGCGTGATCCTGGCCAGCCCGCCGATGGACTTCCACATCACAGACACGTATTTCGTGGTGGCGCACTTCCACTACACGCTGTTCGGCACGATCGTGTTCGCCACCTACGCCGGCATCTACTTCTGGTTCCCGAAGATGACCGGTCGGCTGCTCGATGAACGGCTGGGCAAGCTGCACTTCTGGCTGACCTTCATCGGCTTCCACACCACGTTCCTGGTGCAGCACTGGCTCGGCGATGAGGGGATGCCGCGGCGCTACGCCGACTACCTGCCCTCCGACGGGTTCACCACGCTCAACGTCGTCTCGTCGATCGGCGCGTTCATCCTGGGTGTGTCGGTGCTGCCGTTCGCCTGGAATGTGTTCAAGAGCTGGCGCTACGGCGAACCCGTTCTCGTGGACGATCCGTGGGGTTACGGCAACTCGCTGGAGTGGGCGACGTCCTGCCCGCCGCCGCGGCACAACTTCACCGAACTGCCCCGGATCCGTTCGGAGCGGCCGGCGTTCGAGCTGCATTACCCGCACATGGTCGCCCGGATGCGCGCCGAATCACACGTCGGCAGGCATAAGAACGACGAGGATTCAGCGGTCGGCTCCGACGCGCGGATCGAAGCCGACCGCAGCAGCTGACCGCCGGTTACTTCGCGTCGGCCTTGGCGTCCTCGGCCGCGTGCATCCCGTACGGGACCGCGTTGAGCAACGTGACGGTGGCGGTAGCCCCGCTGGGCAGGGTGTAGGTGCGCTTCTCGCCCGGGCGCGCGCCGACAATGGCCGAGCCCAACGGCGATTGCACGGAGTAGACCTCGATTTCGCCGTACTCGGCGCCGCGCACTCCGAGCAGGAAGGTCTCGGTGTCATCGTCGTCGTCGAAACGCACCGTCACGACCATGCCGGGCTCGGCGATCCCGTCGTTGGGCGGGTCCTCCCCGACGACGGCGTTGACCAGCAGGTCATGGATCTCTTGAATCCGAGCGCGACGGGCACGCTGGATCGCCGCGGTGTTCTCGTCGCTGCCCTCCTCGTCTGCCACTTCATCGGTCAGCTGCTGCAGGGTGGCCAGCTCCTCCTGGAGCCGCTCGTGTGCCGCCGGGGTGATCCAAACAGTTTGGGAAGATGTCATTTTCGTCCTTTCAACGGTGGTGATAAGCGATAACGGGTCGTCGAGTCGATGGCCTGAAGGCGCCGCCGAGACGACATGACCGCCCGTGCTGGGCGAAGGTCCCGGATTGCGCCAGGCTACCTACCGGTTCGGCGCAACGGGTTGAATTCGCGTAGGGCTTCGGGTTGCTTGCCGGTGGTGATGTGTTCGGCCAGCAACCGGCCGGTGACCGGTCCGTGCGCCAACCCCCACATTCCGTGGCCGCCCGCGACGTACATGCCGCGCGACACTTCACCGATCAGCGGCCTGCCGTCGGGGCTCACCGGACGCGGACCCACCCAGACGTCGCGGCGCTCGGACCACCGCACACCCTCCAACAAGGGGCTTGCCGAGGCGACGATCGCAGCGACGCGTTCGGTGTCCACCCCGTCGTCGGGGTCGCGGAACTCCATGGTGCCCGAGACGCGCAGCGCGCCCTGGTAGGGCGTACATGCCACCCGCGCGTCCGGCAGGTAGATCGGCCCGACCAGCGGCCGGTCGACGGGCGCGGTGAACGAGTAGCCGCGACCGGCCTGCACCGGGACCCGCAGCCGACCACGCATGAGCCGCGAGAGCCAGGCGCCGGCGGCGACCACCACGGCGTCCGCGGTGAGCACGTCACCGCCGCTGATCGACACCTTGACCGCCCCGCCCGAATTGTCAACGTCCGAAACGTCATTCGTGAGCATGGTGGCGCCCCGCTCCACGACCGCGCGGCCGAGCGCGTGAACGAACCGGCCGGGATCCACGAAGCGCTGATTGTCGATGCTCAGCCCGGCGGTGACCGCCGGGGAGATCAACGGCACCTGCTCGCGCAGCGCCTCCCCCGACAGCCCGGTGACGTGGAGTTCCTGGCCGGCCTTCTCCAGCTCGCGCATTTCGGCCAGCATGCGTTCGGCGGCATCGGTGCTGCGGAAGACCGCGGTGATCGGCGCGTCGGTCACCGGGGCGTCGACCCCGTTGGCCACCAGCACATCGAACGCCTCGATGGCTTCTTCGTTGAGAGGAACGTTGGCCCGCACCGCGCGCCGCCAGGTCGATTTGCGGCAGCTCGCGGCGAACTGCATCAGGAAGGTCGCGAGTGCGCGGTCGGTCCTCACCGGAATGTGCAGGGGCGCGGACTTGTCCAGCAGCGAGCGCACTCCGTAGCGCAGCACCGCCGGCGAGTTCAGCGGTATCGTCAGCGCGGGAGCGACCCATCCGGCGTTACCCCAGGAGGCGCCCGCCGCGACCCCGCTGCGGTCCACGACGGTGACGTCGACGCCGCGCTCTTGGAGGAACCACGCGGTCGACAGCCCGACGATGCCCGCACCGACGACAACCGCCGATCGGGGTCCACCGTCAAACCGGTCGACGCCGCCCATCGTCACCTCCACAGCTGAGAATCTGGATCGCACCTTCCATGGTGCCGTCGCCGACCGCCACGCCATTGCCCGGAACGAACAACGCTGCGCCGCCAGGTTGTGGCGATCCGACAACGACATATTGGAGACATATTGGAGTTTGCTCAACCCCGCAAAGAGGCGTGCTGTGCGGTCTTTATTCGTTGCTGCGTGGCTCGTGGCCCGCGCCGGGGCGGCCGTCCGGCTGATGGACATCGGTGGCGGCGAGTTCGATCATCATCGCCAGCCGTTTGTTGGCGTCGTCGAGTGGCAGATCGGTGATCTCGCTCATCTTGCGCAGCCGGTATCGCACGGTGTTCTCGTGCACCCCGAGGCGACGACCGGCTTCGGCCGGGTCGCCGAGGGCTTCCAGCCAAGCGCGCAACGTCGCCACATAGCCGCTGGCGTGCGCCTCGTCGTGCCTCCTGAGTTCGGCCACCGGGCCGCGATCGGGTGATCGTCCCGCCCGGGCCGCGGTGCGCAGCCGCTGCAGCAGGATCTGGTCCCACGATTCGTCGTAGGCAGGCGGTGCGGTGTCGGCCGAACAACTCTGGTGCAGCGCCAGGCACTCGTCGGCCTCTTGGCGCGCCGCAGGCAACTCCGTCAGTTGCGCGGGCTTGCTGATGCCTGCCGACAATGTGACCCGTTCGGGCAGGGCGGCGCGCAGACCCGCGATCCAACGCCGGGCGGCATCGAGGTCCTCACCGGGCAGGATGGTGTAGACGGTGTTGCCCGCCAGCGCGCTTCGGCCAGGACGCGACCAGCCGAACCCGGCGGTGGCCCGGTCGAACGCCAGAAGCAGTGCGGCGTCTCGTTCCGCGCCGATGGCTGCCTGGATCGCGATCACGCGCAGCGGCCCGGATGAGAGCCCCAGGCGGCTGACCGACGATGCGGTGTCGGCGCTGCCCTCGAGCAGTCGAATGACCAGTTCGGATTCCACCTGCCGTTCGAGATCTGCACTGGCCCTTGACCGCAACAGGTGCAGAGCGACCGTGCGGGCACCGTCGACCAGCGCGGCGCGCGCCTGACCTTTCAGCGGTGCGGGACACGCCACCCAGACCGAACCGAGCAGTTCTCGCCCCGAGCGCACCGCCACCACCATGCGGCCCGTCACCCCGTGCTCTGGGTGCTCCCCGACAAAGAGCGGATCGTCCGAAGCCGCCAGATGGGCGTAAACCCCGTGTGCCCTGAAGAACTCGCTGAGCGACTCCGGTGCCTGCCGATCCATGATCGTCGCGACCCGCGCGGGGTCGGCGTTGCGCTGGTTTCTGGAGTACGCCAACACCCGCGCCAGCTGGTCTTCGATGGTCACCGCGCCCCCCGTCGCCTCCGCGAGGCTGTCGGCGAGCGCGAACAAATCGGTTGGGCCGCGCCCCGATTCGGTCTCTCGGCCCTCCAACACGAGGCCGTACACCACAGCCGCGAGCTCGCTCCAGGACACTGCCGGATCGACGGCCATCACCGCGACGCCTTCTGCCATTCCCGAGAACGTGGCGTCATCGTCACCGCCGCGCAGCAATACGACGATCGCCCTTGCCGAAACCGCCCACCGCACCGCTTCTTTCACCGAGCGTGCGCCGATCGCCAACAGCACGTCACCGACCACGGTGCGACCGCCGACGGCCTCGGGCATGACGACGCTGCTCAACTCGGTGGAGCGCGGCACCGGGCAGAAGCGCAGCCGAACACCGTAGCTGCCCAGCACATTCACCAGCCGGTCCAACGTGACCACACGTTCTCCTTACACCCAGCCGGTCATCGCGTGCCCGCGGTCAGCACCACGCAGCATCGCCCGTTCGCCGGGTCAAGGTCCGCGCTGGGGCAGTGCGGTTTCAACTCGGCTGTCAGCCCCGAGATGAGCGCATGGTTCATCCCGCAGACCAGCTGCCGATGGGCTTGTGCGAGACGGTGAAACGGGCAGTTCACGAGCAGCACGCGGGCGTCGTCCTCGCGGGGCTCGTACCCGTGCTGTGCCAGTGTTTCGACGGCGAGGCGCAGCGCCGCCTGCGGGCTCTCCGGTTGACCCTTCTCCTCGGCGGCTCGGCGTCCGATCGCGCTGCCTTCGCGGGCCGCGAGCCGGTAGAGCGTGTCCACCACGGGTTGGCCCGTCTCGGCCGCTTCGGCGATGGCGTCGGCCATCAACCGCCCGGCCAACTCGTAGTCGCGGTCCGGCAGCGAGACGCTGACCTCGCCGGCCGCGCGGCGGTACAGCTTCGACGGCCGGCCGGCGCCCGGTCCGCGACGCCCACCGAGCCGTGCGTACTCGGATTCCAGCAGCCCCTCCGCTTCCAGCTTGTCGAGGTGGAATTTCGCCTGGTGCACCGGCACCGCCACCGCCTCGGCGGCCTGGTCGCGGCTCACCGCGTCCGCCTGCGCGCACACGTACAGATACAGCCGGCGCCGCAGCGGATCGGCCAGCGCGGCGATCACCGATGTGTCGCGCTCGGCGAGAGGCAAAATCGCCTCCTTCTAAGAGAGAACACTCTTGACGATAGAGATCCGACAGTTCTAACGTAGAGACTACTATCCGTTAGACAGGAGTCCCGACATGAGCGCTAGCATTTCTGATCCGAACAGCCGCATCAAAGACCCTGTTTACCAGGCATTCATCCTGCTGCGAACGGTTTTCGCGGCCGCCCCGATCCTGTTCGGCCTGGATAAGTTCACCAACGTGATGGTCGACTGGACCGTCTACCTCGCGCCGTGGATCGACGGCATCGTGCCCGGGGACGCGGCGACCGCGATGCGCATCGTGGGCGTCATCGAGATCGCCGCAGGCGTACTGGTCGCCGTCGCGCCGCGCATCGGCGCCTACGTGGTCGCGCTGTGGCTCGCCGGAATCATCGTCAACCTGTTGACGCTGTCCGGCTTCTACGACGTCGCATTGCGCGATTTCGGCCTGCTGGTCGGCGCCTTGGCCTTGGCCCGCCTCGCGCAGGCCGAACACGGCCCGGGAATCGGCCGGGCACGGGTCACGGCGTCACAGTCCACGCATCGCTGACCGGCTCAGCGCGCCCCGCGCACCAACCTGCCGGGGCGCGCACCGGTGTCGGCGCCGTCGCGCCGGGTCACCACACCGTTGACGATCGTGGCGCGGTAACCGGATGCGCCCTGCACCAGGCGATTGCCGCCGGCGGGCAGGTCGTAGGCCATCCGCGGGGCGTGCAATGTCAAGGCGTTCATGTCGATCACGTTGATGTCGGCCTTCTTGCCGACGGCGATCGTGCCCCGGTCGGTGAGCCCGAACAGCTCGGCGGTGTCATGGGCCTGCTTGCGGATGACGTATTCCAACGGCAGCTGCTTGCCGCGGTGGCGGTCGCGCGCCCAGTGCGTCAACAGGAACGTGGGATAGGAGGCGTCGCAGATCATGCTGCAGTGCGCGCCGCCGTCGGACAGTCCGAGCACGCCCGCGGGATGGGTCAGCATCTCCCGGATCGCGTCGTGGTTGCCGTCGGCGTAGTTGTACAGCGGCAGCAACAGCATTGCGCCCGCGTCGGATTCGAGCATCAGGTCATACATGGTCGTCAGCGGATCTTCACCACGTTCGCGGGCGATCGCGGCGACCGTGCGATCGGGCGTGGGTTCGTAGTCGGGCGGCTCCCCGAGCGCGTAGAGCCGGTCCACCGAATGCTGCGCGAACGCGAACATCCCGTCGAAGAGCACGTTCGGGTCGATCGGCAGGTCTTCCTCGGCGAGGATCGCCGCCTTGACGGCGGGGTCGGCCAGCCGGGCGGCCAGCTCGTCGCGGCTGAATTCGGCCTTCAGGCGCCGATAGGTCGGCCGGTGGGTGAACGCATGATGGCCGGGGAAGCCCAACAGCATCCCGAACGGGCGCGCCGCGATCTGCGGGTACAGCCGGCTACCCGCCTCGTGGGCGGCCGCGCTGATCTCGAGCTGTTCGCGCCACAGGTTGGGATCGGCGTCGACCTGGATCAGCGCAAAGCTGATGGCGCAATCGATTTCGGCGCCCAGCCGACGCATCCACTCCAACTCCTTCTTGGGCGCGACGATGTCCTCCCCCGCCGCGCCTTGCGGGGCGAGCTCGAACACCGCGGCACCGCCGGCGGCCATCGCCCGCCCGAGCGCGAACAGTTCGTCTTCGGCGGCGAACGTGCCAGGAACGGGTTCGCCGTCCATGGCGCGATGCGCCAGCGTGCGCGACGATGAGAAGCCCAGCGCCCCGGCTTCGGCCGCCTCCCGCACCAGCCGGCTCATCACCGCGATGTCGTCGGGTGTCGCGGGCTCGTTGCGGGCGCCGCGCTCCCCCATCGCATACGCGCGGACCGTTCCGTGCGCGATCTGGCTGCCGACATCCACCGCCAGCTCACGTCGCCCGATCACGTCGAGATAGTCCGGGTAGCTCTCCCAGCCCCACGTGATGCCTTCGGCCAGCGCCGAACCCGGAATGTCCTCGACGCCCTCCATCAACTCGATGAGCCACTCTTCGCGGCCGGGCTGCACCGGCGCGAACCCGACGCCGCAGTTGCCCATGACGATGGTGGTCACGCCGTGGGTGCTGGACGGCTCGAGCAGATCGTCCCAGCTGACCTGCCCGTCGTAATGGGTGTGGATGTCGACGAATCCGGGCGCGACGACGTTTCCCGTCGCGTCGAGCGTTTCCTTCGCCTCACCCTCCAGCGGCGGGTCATGCGGGCCGCGGCGGCGAACTTCGACGATCTTTCCGTCGGCAACGGCGATGTCGGCCTGGAATCGATCGGCGCCCGTTCCGTCTACGACCGTTCCGCCGGTGATTTTGAGATCGAACACGATTCACTCCTCGGCTACAGTGGCAATGTAACACCGTTACAGGCCGATGTCGTCGAGTTCAGACAGGCAGGATGCGTCGATGACGACCCAGACCGCGCGCCCGGCAGACAACGCCGGCCAGCGCCGTGACCGAGGCGGCGACGCGATCGGCCCACCGCCGCAGCGCCCCACCCTGGTACCGGCCGAGCGGTATCACTCGGCCGCCTTCGCCGCCCTGGAGGTCGAGCGGATGTGGCCGATGGTGTGGCAGCTGGCCTGCTCCGTCGACCATGTGGCCGAGCCCGGCGACTACTTCGAGTACCGGTGCGGGCCGTACTCGGTGCTGATCGTTCGCGGCGACGACGGCGCGCTCCGGGCGTTTCAGAACGTGTGCCGCCATCGCGGCAACACGCTCTGTGCGGGAACGGGTTCCGGCCTGACCGAGCTCACGTGCGGCTACCACGGCTGGACGTGGGATCTGGCCGGGGCGCTCAAACGCGTGCCCAACCGCAGGGGCTTCGGCGCGCTGCGGATGGCGGAACTGCCGCTGCACGCCGCCGGCGTCGACACCTGGGAGCGGCTCGTCTTCGTCAACCTCGACAGTGCCGCGCCGCCCCTCGTCGAATACCTGGAGCAGGTACCGTCGGACGTCGCGTGGAACCGGCTGGGCGAATTCCGTTGCTACGCCACGATGACGATCGAGGTGGAGGCGAACTGGAAGACCATCGCCGACGGCTACAGCGAGACCTATCACATTCAGACGCTGCACCCTGAGCTTCGCCGGTGCATGGACGACGTGCATGCGCCGCAGCTGATCTGGGGACACACGGGCAAGTCCGAACAGTTCTACGGCGTGCAGAGCCCGCAGCTCAAGGAGACGCTTTCGAGCCGTGACGTGTGGGACGCCTATGTCTACACGCAGGGCGCGTTGATGGGTGTCGGGGAAGGCACCCCGCTACCCGACGGCCGGCCATTGCCCGGCGAGTCGGTGGCGGAGGTGATCGCCGAACGCACACGGGCGTTCGCGGCGCAACGCGGTGTCGAGTTGAGCTGGGCCAGCACCGATCAGCTGATGCGGCTGCACCAGTACAACGTCTTCCCGAACATGACGCTGCTGACCAACGCCGACCACCTGACGACCATGCACTCGCTGCCGGGACCCGATCCCGACCACGGGGAACTGGTGATGATGTTGTGGACGCGGATGCCGCCCGGTGCGCCGAGGACGAAACCCGCCGACGTCCGGATGACCGCAGGCGAAGCAGAGCCCGGTGTGGTGCTGACCCAGGACATCACGGTGCTGCCCGGCGTGCAGCGCGGGATGCACCAGCCGGGCTTCACCCACCTGAGCCTGTCCAACGAGGAACGGCGCGTGATCAACATGCACCGCAACCTCGATCGCTATCTGGATCTTCCAGAAACCGAACGGATCACCGGGGGTGAGACACCCTGACCGGCACCTCACGCAAGGCCGCCAAGACCGAAGGCGCACGCGGCCAGGACAATGTCAACGCCGAGGCGATCCTGGAGACGGCGGCGCGTCTCATCGAGCTCGACGGTGTGGACGCGTTGACGATGCGCCGCCTCGCCGAGGAGATCGGGGTGGCGGTCACCTCGATCTATTGGCACGTCGGGGGACGAGACAAGCTGCTGGACAGCCTGGTTGACCGATTGCTCGGCCAGATGGCCCGGCTGCCCGTCGAAGGCGCCACGCCCGTTGATCGCATCGCGTCGCTGGCACGGGCGCAGCGTCGCGCGCTCATCGAGCGGCAGCATCTGCTTGCCGTCGCGCACGAACGCGACCGCACGCCGCTGCTGTTCCTGCCGATCCAGCAGACCCTCGCCGTCGAGTTGGCCGAGCTGGGTGTGACGGGCGCTGACGCCGCGCTGTTTCTTCGGGCGGTGCAGGTGCACGTCATCTCCTCGGCGGTGATGCAGTTCACCGCGGTGCGAGGAGCCAAGCACGAGGAGGAGGATCCCACGCTGTGGGGTGACGACTGGCCCGACCAGGAACTGGTGGCCGCCCTGCGGTCGCCCACCGACTATGACGCGGTGTTCGAATACGGGCTCGACGCGCTGCTGGCTCCGCTACGGAAGAAGGATGCGGAAAAGGGTGAGAATGAACAGGTTTGACGGCAAGGGTGTTCTTGTCACCGGTGCCGCATCGGGCATCGGCAAAGCGACTGCCGAGCGACTGCTCGCCGAGCGGGCCGTCGTGGTGGGCATCGATTCGGCGCCCGGCCCCGCGGGTACGGCTGAGAGGTTCACCTACCGGCGCGCCGACGTGCTCGACGCCGACGCGGTCACCGCGGCCGTGGATGCCGTCGTGGCCGGGACAGGCCGCCTCGACGGGGTGGTGCACTGCGCGGGCGTCGCCGGCGGCGGTCCGATACACCTGCTGCCCGACGACGAATGGGATCGGGTGTTGAACATCAACCTCAAAGGCACCTTCGTGGTGATGCGGGCGGCCTTGGCCCAGATGATGCAGCAGAGCCGGATCGGCGGCGAGCGGGGCGCCATCGTCACTCTGGCGAGTATCGAAGGCCTGGAGGGCACCGCCGGGGGCAGCGCGTACAACGCGTCCAAGGGAGGCGTCAACCTGCTCACCAAGAACGCCGCTATCGATTACGGCCCCAGCGGAATTCGGGTCAACGCGATCTGTCCCGGTTTCATCGAGACGCCGATGTTCGACGCGGTCGTCGGGCTGCCCGGCATGGAGACGCCGCGCGAGGCGCTGCGCCACGAGCACAAGCTGCGCCGATTCGGCCGCGCCGAGGAGGTCGCCGCCGTCGCGGCGTTCCTGTTGTCGTCGGACGCCAGTTTCGTCAGCGGACAGACGATCGCTGTGGACGGCGGCTACACGGCCGGACGCGACCACCATGTCACCGAGCTGATGGGGCTGGCCGGAGGCTAACGCGGAGTGAACACCGGAACGAAAACGGCGTCGTCGCCGACGTCGTGGCGTTCGAAGCGCACCTCGACCGGAAGGCCGACGTATACCGAATCCGGGTCGCAGCCCACGATGTTCGTCGCGATGCGCAGATCCTGCTGTTCGTCGAGTTCGACGATCGCGACCACGTACGGTACCGGCACCGCTGGGTTGAACGGCTGATGGTTGACGGTGTAGCTGAAAACCCGTGCGTGTCCCGACACCGGTCGAGCGACGAGCGCGCCGTTGCATTCGGGGCAGTCCGGCGCCGGAGGATGCACCCACCGCGCGCATGCGGTGCACCACGCGATCAGCAGTTGCCCGTCGGCGCCGCCGGTCCAGAACGCCCGGTTGTGTTCGGAGAGGGCGGGCAGGATGCGCGCCGGAACGTCGGGTGGGGCATCGGGTGGAGCATCGCCGGGCATGACAAGCAAAGTACATTCCGCACAGTCGCCGTCACAAAAAACAGCCGGATGAAACGGATGGTCTGCCGATGAGCCACTTCGAAAAGGACGCCGTCATCAGCGGTCTGGGCCTCTCCCGAGTGGGGCGGCGCACCGGTATCCCTGGGCTGGAGCTGACGCTGGAGGCCGCCCGCGCCGCCATCGACGACGCCGGCCTGGCCACGAGCGACATCGACGGCATCGCCTCGCTGGGCGATGTCCCGCTGGCCGAGGTCACCACCGCGCTCGGCATCGACGTGCCCGACCGCACCTCCGGGTTCGACACCGGAGGTCTGCTCACCCCGGTGATGTCGGCGTGCCGCGCGGTCGCCGAGAAGCGGGCCCGACACGTGCTGGTGTATCGCACGGTCCTGATGCTCGGCGGCACGATGACCGAATCACCGTCGTCATCGGGGCCCAACCCGCTGGCCAACCCTGCGAGCGAGCCGCACACGCCTGGAACGCGAAGGAGACTCAAGCCGTTCGAGGACATCGACGAGTTGCTGGCCGCACATGCCTACTCGGCGGCCAACTGGCTGGCGATGCACTGCCGCCGGCACATGGAGCTGTACGGCACCACCAAGGAACAGCTGGGCTGGTTGGCGATCAACAGCAGGCGCAACGCCGCGCTCAACCCGCGAGCGGCCTACCGCGAGCCGATGACGATGGACGATTATCTGGCGGCACGTCCGGTGTCGACACCGTTCGGGCTGTTCGACTGCGACGTCCCGGTCGACGGGTCGATCGCGGTGGTGGTGTCCCACGCCGACTACGCGGCCGACTGCCCGAATCCCGCTGTGGCCGTCGAGGCCATCGGCGGCTCATACGGTTCGGGTGGGTGGTTTCATCGCGACGACTTCCCGAAGATGGCCTCGGTCGACGCGGCAGCCCAGATGTGGTCGCGGACCGATCTCACGGCCTCCGATGTCGACGTCGCCGAACTGTACGACGGATTCACGTTTCTCACGATCGCCTGGCTCGAGGCGCTGGGATTCTGCGCCGACGGCGAAGGGGGTCCGTTCGTGGAGGGAGCGACCCGCATCGCGCTCGACGGGGCGCTGCCCCTGAACACCTACGGCGGTCAGCTGTCCGCGGGCCGGATGCACGGCTACTGGCTGCTGCACGAGGCGTGCCTGCAGTTACGGGGCCAGGCCGGTGAGCGTCAACTGACCCGGCGGCCCGAAGTGGCGGTCGCCGCGGCCGGCGGCGGGCCGATCGCGGGCTGCATGCTGTTGACCTGCTGACCCCCCGAGACGGGGCTCACCCCATCGTGAAGAGTTCGAGCTGGATGTTGTCGGGGTCGCGAAACACCACCGTCGAGAACGGGAACGGCGTGTCTTCGGTTCTGATGCCGGAATGCTCGATGCCGAGTTCGTCCAGCCACGCCGTCCACGCCTGCAGGTCCTCGCGGCTGGCCACGTTCAGCCCGACATGGTCCAGGCCGGTGCGGGCCTCGTCGAACTGCTCTCCGGTGTTGGCGGTGTTGGTGTGCAGCCCGATCACCAGGCCGGACCGCTGGTCGACGAGCAGCTCGGCGTAGCCGGTGTCCTCCCGGCCGTAATGGGGGAACTTCACCGGTAACCGATCGGCGCCGAGCAGCCGCTGATACCAGGCCAGGCTGGCCTCCAGGTCGGTGACGGTGATCGAGATGTGGTGTATGCCGGTGAGGGCGGGTGCAGCGCTTTGGGTCATGCTCGGCTCCTTTGAACTGTCAGACGGATCCTCTCACCACCGTCGCGGCAGAGGACATGCGGTGCGTGCTCACGCCGGGTCGGACGCCAGCGTGAGCACGCTGATATCCGGAGAGCTGCAGATCCACCCCGCGCGGCCGCCTCGGCCACCAGGACCGGTGTGGCAAGCAGAACCGTCGGACCGGTCCCGTCGAGTCCGGCCGATGCACGGTCCAGGTCCGGTGGATCGGAACGCCGAGGTCGCTGTCAGGGCGACTGCGCAAGTGGCCCGAGGGCCGATTGTCGTCGGCTTCCGCGCCAGAACCGCAGGCCGTAACGCGCCAACTTGCGGGTCGGCACCCGGGTAGGCCAGTCATCGGCGCGGAAGTAGGCGTCGGAGCCACCGTCCACGAAAACAACGCTGCCACAGAGGAAGTCCGCCGCGTCCGACAGCATGAACACCATCCACTTCGCGAGCTGATGGGGGTTGCCGAAACCGCCGACCGGAACCGGAAACGCCCGAACCGTCTTGGCTTCTCGAGGTGTGGCCAGCTGTTTCTCGAGCAACGGCGTCAAGATCGCGCCGGGAGCCAGTGCGTTCAATCGGATACCCGCTCCGGCCCACTCGGGCCGGACGGCCTTGCGCCGCACCCAGCGCGCCACGGCGATCTTCGATGCTCCGTACGCCAATGACGGTGCGGCGGAACGAAATACCCGCAAGGCCCGGGCGGCTCGATCGACGTCTCCGCGCAGCAAGGCACGAACGGCACGGTTGGGAACCATCGGCATGGTGGTGGTCGAGTTGCTTGCCACCACGACGACTTTCGCTCGACCGGCCGATGCGAGTGCCGGCCGCCATGCGTCGAGCAGTTCGGTCACGCCGAGGTAGTTGACCGACAGGATCAGTGGAACATTCTCCGTTCCCGGCAGCGGGCCGACACCGGCGGCGAGTACGGCACCGTCGAGTCGGCCGTCGACACGGCCGAGCACGGCGGCCGCGGCGGCCGAACGACCCTGCGGCGTGGACAGATCGGCCACCACCTCGGCGTCCCGTTGGTCGATGCCGACCACGGTGTGACCGTCGGCGCGCAGCTGTTCGGCAGCGGCACGGCCCATTCCAGAGGCCGATCCCGTCACGGCATAGACGCCCATTGGCCACTCCTGATAGGTCGGTTCACGTGGCGCAGCGCAGCGCCGGCCATCGATACAACATAGTGACGGCCCGCCAACGGGCGGTCTGCGGGACGGGGACACCGCGCAGCGGTTCGGCGTTTGTTTCGCTGCGCAGCGGGCAGACGATGGTCATGGGCCCGGCCGGACGGCTTTGGCGACCTACTCGCCGGTCTTTTCCTCGCGCAACGCCTCGATGTCGCCCTCCAAGGTGACGTTGCGCTCGTCGAGGGCTGCGTTGCGGTCCTCGAGCGAGAGGATGCGGGCGATGCCTGCGAGGTTGACGCCCGCCTCGACCAGTTCGCTGATGCGTTGCAGTCGAACGAGATCGTCGGCGCTGTAGCGCCGGGTACCGCCGGGGCTGCGTGCGGGCTGCAGGAGGCCGTGGCGTTCATACAGCCGCAACGATTGTCCGCTGATGCCGGACAACTCGGCCGCTACCGAGATTCCGTACACCCCGAGATCAGACGGGGGCGGGCCGGCCTTGCGGGTCCCGTCTTTGACATCATCGTCGGTCATCTCGTGCGCAAAGTCCTGATGTGCTCGATCGGAAACATGTGCCGCCCAAAGGTGAACATATGCCTGCGGTATTGCACAAGCCCAGTGGCGGTGCTATACAAAATCTATTCGCGGGACCATAGATTTTCAATATCGCATTTGCCTGGAGGTCGACTGACGGGGAAGGACGTCATGCCGTTACATCCTCGGGACGATATTCATCACCACGGCGGCGTGAGGCGTCGGGCCGGGACCGCCCTGTCCCAGGAATTGACAAGCGTGACGAGACCGGACTCGGATATCGACATCGACCACGAAGCAGTCGAGCTTGCCGTGGGCGCCGGTGAACCGCAGCGGGTCGGCCGGTTCCGCTTCTTCATCGCCGATCAGCACTGGGAGTGGTCGGAGAACATCGAGCGGATGCATGGCTACGAGCCGGGCTCGGTGAAGCCGACCACCGACTTGATACTCAGCCACAAGCACCCCGAAGACCGTCAACAGGTGGCTGCGGTGTTGGAGCGGGTGATGAGCGGGGAGCCGTTCAGCAGCCGCCACCGCATCGTCGACACCGCGGGGGGCACGCACTGGGTCATCGTCATCGGTGACCGCATGATCGACGAGCGCGGCGATGTGGTCGGCACCTCCGGCTTCTATGTCGACTACACCGAGACCATGCAATCCGACATCTCCGCCGCGGTGTCCAAAGTGGCGGAAGGCCGCGCCCAGATCGAGCAGGCCAAAGGCTTGCTCATGGCCGCCTACGGCATCAGCGCAGACCGGGCATTCGACATCCTCGTTTGGCGATCACAGGAAACCAACATCAAGGTCCGGGAACTGGCCCGCCGGTTTGTCGAGGAGATGACCGGCGCCCTACCGTCCGACACCCGAGCCAGTGTGGACCACATCCTGCTGACGATCTCCTAGAGCGTGCTGAAATAGCGTACAGCGCAAGGCATTACCGAAGTCGTGCGTCAAGGCGGTTCAATCGAACAGGTCGTCGAGCACGCGTTGCTCGAGTTTCAGCCAGCGGTCGACCTGAGCGCGAATCCCGTCGACCTCATTGGGATCGAGGTGATGTGCCCCGTCGCGGGTGATGCGGCACAGGTCCATCGGTCCACCCACGCTGGGCGATGACACGGCCAGCGCGTCGAGCACCCGAAGCGCAGCGAGCAGACCGTGGTCGACGCTGCGTTCGGTCATCCGGAAGTTCGCGAGCAGGGCATATGCCTGCTGCGCCATCGGCGCACCGCTGCCCACCGCCTGAAACCCGGTCTCCTCGTAGTGCCCGATCAGCCCATGCGGGTCGATGTCGATGATGAACGGCCGGTCCCCCGCGTAGCCCGCCGCCAGGACGTACGTGGCCGGTGTCGCGCCGCTCTGCTGTGCGGCAGGCACGTCCTCGATGAAATTGGCGTAGTGATGCTTGAGCACGGGCACCACGCGCTGCTGAAGGGCGCGGCCGATGTCGCCGGCCTCCAGGATCGCGTCGGGTTCGGCGTGGAAGATCTCTTCCAGGTCGTACAGCACCGCCCGCGATCCGCTGCCGCCCCACGCCGCGTGCTCGCCCATCCGGTGAAGCTTCTGCGCCGGATAGCTCAACCCGCGACCCGGATCGGTGATCTGCGAGTCCGATGCCATCACCACGCCATCGGCGCAGCGCAGTGCGATAACGACAGTCACCGCCCGATGGTCTCACGCCACGGGCGGGTTACGGTGGCCGCTGATGCACTTGTTCATCGCCACCTCGAGCCTCGGGCACACGGATTGCGAACGCATTGCCCGTGCGGCGATGGCGCAGCCCGTGCTGGCGATCACCAGCCTGACGTTCATCGTCTTCGGGGTGGTCGTGCTGTGGTCGGCAATCCGAGGAAGGGCCGTGCTGGCGGGGCTTGCCGGGCTGACGTCCGTCGCCGTCGGGCTCGGCAGCTTCGCCTACCACGGACCCCAGCCGGCATGGGCGCAGGCTGCGCACGACTGGCCGATCATCGCTCTGGCACTGGTGTGCGTCGCCGGCTTGGCGCGTAGCCGGCTCGTCGAGCGGCGCCGGCCCTGGGCTGCGGCCACCGGGGTCTTCGCGTTGGGGCTCATCACCTACGCCGCGGGGCGTTCGGCATCGCCGCTGTGCAGGCCTGAGAGCCTGTGGCAGTACCACGGCGCCTGGCATGTCCTCGCCGGCGTTGCGGCCGGTCTGGCCGCCTGGGCCATGATTTCGCGCCGACCTGTCGAGGCCACCGGCAGGCGCTGACCTAGCGGCCCAGCACCCGGGCCGCCGTCGTCGCCACTGCGCCTTGCAGATCCGACACCGGCCGGCTGCCCCGCAGGTGAATGGCGTTGGTGAGCAGCACCACGTAGGTGTCTGAACCCGGGTCGATCCAGAGCGAGGTTCCGGTGAAGCCGGTATGGCCGAAGCTGCCGATCGGGAAGATGGTGCCCCTTGGTCGCGAGTGACCGGTGTCGATGTCCCAGCCGAAGCCACGCAGGTTCTGTCCCCTGATCGCCGGGTATCTCGGGCCGACTTCTCGGGCGGCCGCGTTGGCCGTCCGGAGCTGATCGGCCGAATGGCCGGGCTGTTGAGGCGCCGTCATCAGCTGCAAAGTGGCCTGCTGCAAAGGAAACCGGCTCGGACGGCCCGCCAGCCGGTCGAGCAGGGCCTGGGCGTAGCGGCTGACGTCGTGCACGGTGGAGAACACCCCGGCAGATCCGGCCACCCCTCCCATGCGGCGCGCGGCCGGGTCGTGCACCGTTCCGCGCAGCAGGCGTCCGAAGTTGGGATTTCCGCGGGGATCCTCGCGGTGTTCCTCGTCGAGCGCCGTCGGGGCGATGCGCGGCAGCAGATCCGTGCTCCAGGTGTTCGCCGGGCAAGCTTCGGGACGCTTTCCCGGCGCCGACACCAGCGCCACTCCCCTGATCTTGTGGGGCCCGCATGCTTTCGCCGGTGGCAGGTAGTGGGTGTCGTGCATGTCGAGCGGCGCGAAGATGTGTCGCTGGACGTAGACGTCTTCCTGCTCACCGGTGAGCTTTTCGATCAGCGCGCCGAGCAGAATGAAGCCGATGTCGGAGTAGCGAAACACCTCGCCGGGCTCGGATTGCAGCGGTGCGCTCAGCGCGCGACGGATTCCTTCTGCCTTGTCGGCGTGGTCGAATCCCCAGGTGCCGCGCAGGTCGAGGACGTCCGGTAAGCCCGAGGTGTGCGTGAGCAGCATCCGCACGGTCACCCGTGTGCGCTGCGGGTCGTTCGTCGGGTTGAACTCCGGCAGGTGGTCCTGGATGGGATCGTCGACGCCGACCTTCCCCTGTTCGTACAGCTGCATGACGGCGGTGGCGGTGGCGAGAGGTTTCGTCAACGACGCGAGGTCGAAGATCGTGTCCGCCGTCATCGGCTCGGCTGGTGCGGGCAGGCCGTCGAGCCCTTGCTCACCGGCGAGCTTGCGCACACCGTAGGCCCGCTGGAAGACGAGCTTGCCGCCGTGTCCGATCGCTGCCACAGCTCCCGGCAACCGGTGTGCTTCGAGCGCATCGTTGATGACCTTCGACACCTCAGGGATGTCGGGAGTGTCCGGTGCGGGTGGTGGCTGCGTAGGTCTGGTCGTCGTCGCAGGCGGTGCGTGCGTGGCCGACGGGCTGAGGCCGGCTCGTGGCGGCGGCGGCGCATCGCCGCACGACGTGATGCCGGTGAGGGCGACCAACCCGGTGCTCAGAGCAACGAGGGCCCGCGCGGGTCGTGCTGCGAACCTGACCATTGCCGCCTCGTCGGGTGAGGGTGCACGCTTCGACCCTCAGAATAGGGCGACGGTTGTTAGCATCGCGCCGTGTCCGACAGGGTCGATGGTGACGGACCGCGGGCTTGGCCGCGGCGTGAGGTTCTCAGGTATGCCGCCGCCACGCCGGTCCTGTTCGTGGCCGCGGCGACCCTGACCGCGCCGACGGCGTCGGCGCAGTCACTGCGGCTCGTCGACTTCACGCACCGCCAGGTGCCCGCCGATCAGATCAAGGCCGCGGGCTATGACGGAGCGTTGGTCTACGTGTCCGAGTTACGGCCGGGCGCGGACTTCGACTTCAAGCCCGTCACCCGGGAATACGCGGATTCGCTGCGTGCGGCGGGCCTGCACGTCGTCAGCTGCTATCAGTACGGCAAACCGGGCTGGCCGACGCCCTCGGACTACACCCGCGGATACGACGGCGGCGTGGCGGACGCTCGAACGGCGCTGCGGCTACACGCCGCCGCAGGGGGTCCGGATTCGGCGCCCATCTTCTTCAGTATCGACGAGGACATCGATCTCGACACCTGGAAAAGCGTTGCCGCAGACTGGCTTCGAGGGGTCAACTCGGTTCTCGGAGTGAACCGCACCGGCGTCTACGGGCACTCGCGGGTGTGTGCGTGGGCGATCGATGACGGCGTGATCGGGCCTTCGACGTCGTCCGGGCATTGGTGGGCGTGGCAGACGAGAGCGTGGTCCGCCGGCAAGCGCGAACCGCGAGCGGTGCTGTATCAGGCTGTGGTGGTCACCGGACCGGATACCGGCATCCCCATGGGAGGCACCCAGGTCGACGAGAACGAGGTTCTGGCGGCCGATTTCGGCCAGTGGGACCTGGATCGGACGTGAATTCTCCCCGCGGCTTAGGCGGCCGATCTTTCCAGCACGTGCACGCCGCAGGCCGAGCCCAGCCCGATCACGTGGGCCAAGCCGACCTTGGCGTTCTCGATTTGGCGGTCCCCTGCCTCGCCGCGCAGGTGATGGCAGATCTCCCAAATGTTGGCGATGCCCGTCGCCGCGATCGGATGGCCCTTGGACTGCAGGCCGCCGGACACGTTCACCGGGGTTGAGCCGTCGCGCCAGGTTGCGCCCGAATTGAAGAAGTCGGGGGCTCCCCCTTCGTCGCACAACATCAGGTTGTCGTAGTGCACGAGCTCGGCGGTGGCGAAGCAGTCGTGCAGTTCGACGAGATCGAGGTCGCCGGGCCCGATACCGGCCTGCTCGTACGCGGTCGCGGCGGCCCGCCGGGTCAGGGTGTTGACGTTGGGCAGCACCTGACAGCCGTCTTCGTACGGGTCGGTGGTCAACACCGATGCGGACACCTTCACGGCGCGGCGACGTTGTTCCAGCGACAGCGACCTCAAGGTCTCGCCGTTGCACACGATCGCGGCCGCCGCGCCGTCGCAGTTGGCCGAGCACATCGGTCGGGTGTTCGGGTAGGCGATCATCACGTCGTTCATGATCTGCTCGAGCGTGAACCGCTTCTGGTATGCCGCAAGCGGATTGAGGGTCGAATGCGCATGGTTCTTCTCGCTGATCCTGGCGAACAGTTCGAAGCTTGTGCCGCCGTACTTGTGGCCGTACTCGGTGCCGATCTGCGCGAAGACGCCGGGCATCGTCTCGGTGCCGATGCGCCCGTCGATCGGGGCGACGGCGCCGTAACGGCCCTTCGGCTGCCATACGTCGGAGTCGTCGGCCTTGCTTCCGCCCGCGAGCAGCCCGGCGCCGGACAGCTTCTCGACACCGACGGCCATGCCGTAGGCGACCTCGCCGGCCTTCACCGCCATGATCGCGGTGCGCAGCGCGGTGGCGCCGGTCGCGCATGCGTTCGCGACGTTGTACACCGGGATACCGGTCTGACCGATCTGCTTCTGCAGTTGCTGACCGATTCCGGCGCTGGCGTTCATCAGGTTTCCGGCCGCCAGCACACCGACGTCGGCCATGGTGATCCCGGCGTCGGCGAGCGCACCGAGCGCCGCTTCCGCGGCCAAGTCAACGGTGTCCAGGTCGGCATGCTTGCCGAACTTGGTCATCCGGATGCCGAGAATCCATACGTCGTCGCTGGCACTCATCGTCGCTCCCTCGGTTGCATTCGTGGTCAGTTCACGGGCTCGAAGGCGAAGTTGATCGCCTCGGTGCCTTCGGAATCGGTGCCGACCGGATAGGTGGTGAGGCGCACCTTCATCCCGTCGCGGACATGTTCGGGGTCGGGCTCGACGTTGATGAGGTTCGCCCGGACCTGCGTGCCGTCGCAATCGACCACGGAGGCCACGAACGGCGTCGGTATGCCCGGGGCGGCGAAGGTGACGATCGTGAACGCCCGCACCGTGCCCTCGGTCGCGACCGGCACTGTGCTGAACTCGGTCCCGAAGCAGCCGGCGCATGCGTTGCGCCGGTCAAAGAACCGCGCGCCGCAGTTCGCACACTCCTGCGCGACGAGATGCGGTTCGCCGTCGTCGAGGACCAGATAGTCGACAAAGGGGATCTTTCCGGCCATGAAACCTCCGTGGTGTGGTGATCCGACGGTAGCGAACGCCGTCGGTGTTTGTGCATCCGGCCGGCAATCCGCGCCGGGCAATGCGAAGCTGGAGCCGATGCAACACCGAACGCGCAGCCTGGTTCTCGCGCTCGCCGCTGCGTGCATGCACCTGACCACCGCCCCGGCTGCGGCGAACGCTGACGAGTGCAGCGCGATCCTGCCCGTCGCCGACCGGCTCCAGCCGGAGCTCAACCAGGTCTTTCCATCCGGAACCGCGCCTTACGTGGCCGGCCGGATTCGCAGCGCGCTGTCGCCGCTGTACGGCCTGACGAGCGCGGCGGCCGTCGACCTCCGGATCCGCTCGGACATGCTTGCGGCGCAGATCGACGACAGTGACCCGTATCGGCCGGCCAGACCCGACCTCCTCGCCGGCGACCTCGCCAAGGCCAACGAGTTGCTGGCGGCGGCTCGCCGATACTGCGCGCACTAGCGGGTCCCCGGTAGCCAGCGCCGAACCGAGATGCGCTCTGCGTCGGGCCAGATGGCGTTCGCGGCGGGCGACGCACAGAACGCCTCCTCGGCCTGGCGGATGGTCATGGCGACCGCGTGCAGGCCGTCCTCCTGATGGGCGCGACAGCTGACGGTCAGGACCCGGCGGGTGTGCGGGTCGATTTCCTGGGCCTCGATGGTCAGCACCACGACGAGCGTGTATCCCGCACCGGTCGGCAGATAGAAGGTGAGGTCTCGACTGACCAACCCGCCGCCGTTGGTGACGAGGTATCCGTCGCCGCTGGGATAGACCGCCTGCCCGACCATCTGGGTGCGCTCGTAGTGCAGCCGGTCACCCGGTGCGCGCCACACCGAGAACCGGGTGTTCGCGGTGCCGTTGAACAGGTTCCGGGCGATCGGGATGATCAGCTCTTCGCGGCCGTCGTCGTCGACGTCCTGCAGCCCGACGCCGCCCGGGCTCGTCGGTTCGAGTAGTTCGTCGATCGTCTGCACCAGCTCGCCCGAGACGTCGGTCACGGTGATTTTCACCGCGCCGGGCCGCGGCAGATCGGGCACCCGCCAGTAGGTGACGGCGAAATCGAGAGCACCCGAGTGAAGCGAGCAGTCCACCTGCGCGGTGGTGGCTTGCGGAGAGATGACGGCCGCCGTCTGCGGGCACGGCGGCAGCGTGGGGTCGGCGGTCGCGGCCGGGCACACGAGTCCCGCGTTCGCCGCCGCCACGGCGAGAAGCAGTGCCAACCTTTTCACGGCTGCGCCCCTATCGCGGCGGTGAAGGTTGGGCCGGTGTTGGACCGGGCGTCGGCCCAGAGGCTGCCGGGGGCTCGAGCATCGGGATCTGTTGCGCGACAGGCTGTTTGCTGCCGGTCTCCGGGCCGATGTCGGCTACCTGCCACGCGTCACCGGCCTTGTGCACGGTGACCCGCAGCAGAATGATCGACACCTGGGGCGTCGGGTTCTGCAGGTTGCGGGTGGTCTGGTGGGCCGACACCACCACCTGGTAGGAGCCGTCGGGCTGGGCGACGGGATCGACGGCCAGCACTTCACCGGTGGAGCTGACCTGCGCCTGCAGCATGACGGCTTTGAGCAGGTCGCCCGCGTTGGTGTACTTGTCCTGAAGTGACGGTGACACACCGTCTTTGACCGTGTCGAAAAATGCGTCGGGGTCTTCGAAGGTGTAGTTCAGCGACTTCATCGCATAGTCCTCGGCCAACTGCGCCACCGTGTCGCGATCGGCCTGGTTCTGACGCAGCTGCGCGACCTCGTCGGTCACCTGCTGATACTTGACGAACCCGAAAGCGCCGGCGCCGAGCACGGCTGCCACCAGGGCGGCGGCCACCCACAGCCCGGGTCTCTTCGACCAGTGCCGCGTCTTCGGACACTCGGTGGGCGCCGAGCCCTCGTCGTCCGTGGGTTCGGCGGCCTCACCGGACTCGGCGTTGGCGTCCTCGGGCCCGATGTGTTCGGCTCTCTCGTCGGTTTCGGCCGCGTCGGTCATGTCGGTACCTTCTCTACCTTCTGTGCTGTCGCATCGTTCGGGTCTCACTGGTGCCACTCCGGCACGTTGAGCTGGATCCGCACACTGCCGGTGTCGGTGAACGTCGATTCCCAGAAGTCCAGCCAGTGCCCGGCGTCGATCCGAATGTCGTGCAGTGGGGCCAGCGCGGGCTGCAGGACGCCCGCGAAGGTGCCCAGCGGGCCGGACAGCATGTCGAGGTATTCGCCGATCTTGCCCACCAGGATCCCGACTGGATCGGTGGGGCCCACCACGCCGAGGCCGGTATGGGAAAGGGTTTCGATCTCCTCGATCAGCGCCAGAAAGGCAGGCACGGAACGCGGCAGGAGTCTGCCTGTCTCGCTGATCTTTTCGCCGGCGTCGATTTCATCCATGTTGGTGGTGAACGTGGAGACATTGCGGAACAGCGTGGCCAACGCCGCCTTGTCGTCCTGGATGACCTTGGCGGTCAACGCGGCGGTGGTGGCCAGCGCGTCGAGGGTGGCGTCGTTGTCGGCCAACGCTGCGGACATGTTGTCGATGACGGCGTGTATCTGGTCGAGGTCCAGCGCCGTGAAAAGGGCGTTGACCCTGGCGAGCACATCGCTGGTGGTCACCATCGGCGCGACGCGATCCGCGGGGATCACTGCCCCATCGCTGAAGTACGGCGGCGCAATCAGTTCCGGGTCGAAGTCGATGTATTGTTCGCCGACGGCGGAGAGGTTTTGCACGCTGATCGCGCTGCCCGCCGGGACCGGGTGCGCGCGGTCGATGTCCATCGAGACGGCCAGCCCCGTCGGTGTGGTCTGGATATCGGTGACGCGGCCGATCTTGATGCCGCGCATCGTCACATCCGACGTGGGCATCAGGCCGCCGGATGTGTTGAGCATCAGGGTGAGCCGGGTGACGCCTTTGGCCGGGTTCATGTCCAGCACGCCGAACGCCATGTAGACCGCACCGGCGAGCGTCATCACCGCCAGGATGGCCAGCGTGGCGCGGGCGCTGAACTTCATGGCAGCAGCCCCATGGCCTGCATCGCCGATACCGCCTGGTCGGCCTTGTCCGCGGGATCCACGCCCTCGTTGCCGGTCGGCGGATGAAGTTCGGAGATGGTGTATTTCGGGCCCCCGTCGCGGAACCACCCGATGAGCTTGTAGCGCAGCAGCGCGACGAACTTGTCGGCGATCACCGGGATGGTGGTGTCGGCGGTCGCCATCGTCCCGACCATCGGCGTGAGGTGGGACAGGATCTGCATCAGGTCGCCTGCGACCGGGTTGATGAGTTGTCCGCCGAGGTCGCCGACGTCGCGAGACGCCCCGACCACGTCGAGAATCGCCAGCGTCACCGCCGACAGCCCTTCCAGTTTGGCCGGGCCTTCGGTGACGAGGCGGTTGAACACGGCGGTGTTCGCCGCCATTGCGGTGCTGACGTTCTCCATGCCGGCGAGGATGCCCTCGATGGTGTCCTGGTTGGCTGCCAGGTCGCCGAGCACATCGGACACGGTGTGCTGCATCCGGGTCAACTCGACGGGGTCCTGCGGAAACGCCTTGTTGGCGTTGACCACGGTGTCCTGAAGCGTGCCGATGGCGCCGCCGGCCACCAGGTTCGACATGGACCGCAGCAGGTTTTCGACGTTGTCGGCGGGGGCGGTGTCACGCAACGGGATGGTGTCGCCGTCACGCAACATCGCCCCGGGCGGCCCTTGTGGTGGGAGCAACGCGATATGGATGTCGCCGAGCGGGGTGGCCTGGCGAAGCTCGGCACGAGTCCCTTCGGGAAGCTCTGTGTCACCGGATATCTCGACGTAGGCAACGGCTGTGGTGCCGTCGAGCTCGACGCGGTCGAGCACCCCGACCTGAACCCCGCCGGAATCCACCCTGGCGCGAGCGGGCAGGTTGAGCACGCTCGAGAACTCGATCCCGATCCGGTAAGCGTGGTGCGGAAGATAGGCGCCCGGCACCGGCAGCCGCGTCGGATCCAGCGAGCATGCCGCCGTCGCGCCGATAGCCACCGCGGCCACCACCGCGCAGATGGCGTTGATCGGACGTCGGATCACGACAGCGCCCCTCCCAGAATCAGATTGGTCAGGCCGAGCGTGACGGGATCGGACTCCATGCCCGACGCGCACGCCGCGTCCGCCCCGGGGATATCGCGCTGCCGCAACCCCTCACAGATGGCGCCCGCCTGTGACGGGGAGATCGAAACCTGCGGCGGGATGTAGGTGACGTTGTGGGTGCCCCACGCCGGCTCGTAGATGTCGGCGAGCCAGTGGCTGAACTGGGGCCACGAATTGATCATGGCCAGAATCGCGGGGGCGTGCCTGTCCAGCACGTCGGCCAGCCAGGCGAACCGCGAATCGGTCTGGTCGTAGATCCGCGGCCCGAACCGGCTCACGGCGTCGACCAGGATCGGCAGCAGATGCGAGATGTGACTCATCGCCGCTCCGAAATTGTCCGACAGGCCCTCGATCAACTCGGTGGTGACCGGAAGCGTTCGGATGGCTGAGGCGAAGCTGTCCCAGTTCGCGAGGAACTCCGAGGTGAGGATCTCACTGTTCTCGAACAACTGCCGGTAGTCGGCGTCGGCCTTGTAGGGGTCGCCGAGCATGGTGGCCAGATTGCGCATCGCCCGGTTGATGTCGGGCCCGGTGCCCTCCAGCGAACGGTTGGCGGCACTCAAGCTCTCGTTGATCGCTTGCACGCCGGGAGCGTCGGAGGGATCCTCTCCCGGCTGGGATCCCAAGATCGCGTCGGTGAGTTCACCTATCGCTGAGAAGGTCTCGCTGATGCTGACCGGCGTCTTGGTGGAGTTCAGCTTGATACACCCGGGGCCGGTGAACTTCGGACCCCCGGTGTACGGCTTGGTCAGTTCGATATGGCGGTCGGTGACAATCGATTGCGAGTAGGTGACCGCACCGACGTCGGCGGGCAGGTCGAGGTCGGCAGGCACGGTGAAGGCGACCTGAACGTGGTCGGGCTTGTTGGTGATCGCGATCGTGGAACCGATCTCGATCCCCAGCAGCGCCACCTTGTTGCCGGGATACAGCCCGACCGCGTCGGTGAACTCCGCGCACATCGACCGGGTGTTGCTGGTCGTGGGCCCCAAGATCTTGACGCCCGCGATCCCGGCGGCGGTGACCAGCACGACGGCGAGCACTGCCGCGACGCCCCGCGGAGAACGTAACCGCGTGCCGATCGCAGACATCGCCGTCATCTCAACAGTGCCTCATGATGTTGGGCAGGCACAGATCCTGCCCGGGGACCAACCGGTTGCTCTCGTCGAACACCACCCCGTTGCCGCTGAGCATCGGGACGATGATGTTGAGGGTCTGCGCCAGGCCGTCGAGAGCCATGCCCCAACGCTCGGGGTGGGCGCGCAGCGTGTCCTCGATGTCCTCGATTCCCTCGGCGATGGGCGCGATCTCGCGGCCATAGAACACCGTGATGCGATCGAGGATGCGGGCCAATTCCTTGATCAGGCTGAAGAACTCGACGATATCGACGGCTTTGGTGGTGTACATCCTGCCGAGCAGGTCGAACTGTTCGAACAGCGTGACGAGTTGTGCGCGAGCGGCGACGGTGGCGCGCAGCCCGTCGTTGACGAAGTCCAGGCCGCGGTGAAAGTCGCTGGTGGACTTGCTCATGGCCGCCGTCAAGGCGTCAGCCGACCGGATCAGGTTCCGCACCGCATCCGGATACTTGTTGGCCGCGTTGGCCACCTCGGCGAAGGTGTCATGGATGACTTGGCCATCGACGTCCTTGACCACCGGGGTGGCGGCCTCGATGATGTCGTTGATCTCGAAGGGCAACGTGACGTGATCCGGTGAAATTGTGTTGCGGCCGAGCGGCACAGTTCCCTTCGGGTCGAGCGCCACGTAGTGGCCGCCGAGCGGGGTGAGCAGTTTGACCTCGAGGGTGGACTCCGAACCGACCGGCACCGATCGTTCGACGTCGAACCTCAACTCGACGAGGCCGCCGTCGAGCCGAACGCCGGTGACCTTCCCGACCGGGATGCCTGCGATGCGAACCTGGTCGCCGACCTGCACGCCCGCCGAGTTGGGCAGGTGCGCGGTGTAGCCGGTCTGATCGGAAGGGTTCAGATAGGCCATCGCGGTGGCGGCCAGCGAGGCAACGATGACGACGACACCGATGATGCCGTTTCGGCGATTGTAGGAAGCGGCGGCGCGTTCATCGAGCACAGCGCGCCGCCTGCTCAGCCGCTTACCCAAGGCGGTGAGTCGATCGCCGAGTGCCGTCATCGACACACCACCAGGTTCTGTTGCCCGAACGACACCTGCCCGATCCCCGGTAGGGTCACTTCCCCGTTGGCGCAGGAAAACGTTGGCGTCGCAGGTTGTTCGTCGACCAGCCAGCTCCGCATTCCCTGGATCAGGGACGGGGCCAGCGAAAGCCCCGCGATGATCGTCGGGGTCTGCGGCCACATCCGGCTGACCAGGTCGTAGAGCGGAACCGTCGTCCCGTCGAAGGTGCGCTCGGCGTATCGCAGGACGTGGGTGGTGTTTCGCAGGACAGGCAGCGTGCTGTCCAGGGTGGCGCGGAACTCCTCGGCCTTGGAACCGAACTTGGTCAGGACTTCGTTGAGCTGGGCGATGAGCTGGAACAACTGCTGTGACTTGCCGCCGAGATCCGCGGAGATCGCACTGAGGTTGCGGATCATCACGGTGATGACCGCCTGGCGGTCCACCGCCAACTTGGCGATGACGTCGAGATGATGCAGGAACGGGCCGATGCCGGATTCGTCACCCTGGATGAGCCGCAGCAAGTTCTCTCCCAGCAGATTGAACTGGGCCGGGTCGAGGGTTTGGAACATCGGCTCGAACCCGTTGAACAGCTTGGCCACATCGAAGGATGGAATGGTCTGTCCGAGGGGTATGGTGCCGCCCCCCGGCAGTTGGGAAGCCGGTTCGGCGGGCTGCACGAGCTCGACATAACGCTGACCGATCAGGGTTTGATACCGCACCGCAGCCACGGTGTTGGCGAACACCGGATGCGCTGCCTGCGTGGTGAAGTCCACCTTCGCGATGCGGCCGTCGAGACGGATGGTTTCCACCTTGCCGACCTGCACTCCCGAGACGCGGACGTCATCGCCCACGTAGAGCCCTGACACATCGGAGAACTCGGCGGTGTAGCGGGCGGCCGCGCCGGTGACCGGACTGCGCAGGGCGGTGAGCACGACGAGAATGCACACCACCGCGACCGCGGTGAAAGCGGTCAGCCACATCACCGATCTGGCAACGCTTCTCATCGCTCACCGTCCTGCGGTGGCCCCGGCGTCGCAGCGGGCAGTGCCGCCGCCAGCCCGGGCATGGTGTCGATGGTGAGGTCGAGTCGCATTCGGGTCTTGCCGTCGATGATCGGGAATGCCGCACTGGTTCGGTCCAGAAGGCCCGAGAGCCGGTCGTAGGCCGGTGCCGTGCTCCCGATGGTGTACGAGAGCGGCAACCACGCGCTGACCACACCGCCGAAGAACGGGACGAGCCACGGCATGTTCCTGGCGAAGATGGCCTCGGAGTCGAAGAGCAGTGTCGCGGTCTGGTCCATGATCATGTTCATGCGCTCGACGCCGTCCGGATGCGCCAGAAACTCCATCCCGTTGAGCAAATCGTATGCCAGCCTGATGAGCGGGACCGCGTCGCTGACGCCGTTGATCACCGAGGCAAACACCGAAAGCGACTGTGAGAAAGGCACTTTCTGAGAGTCGCTCAACATCTTGATCAGATCGAAGTATGACCGGGTCACCGGTTCGGTCAGGTCGGCGTGCCGTCGTACCACCTCGATGATGTGGTCGACGTCGGGTGAGTCCATGATCCGCGCGAACTTCTGGCCGTCTCGAAGCAGTCCGCTGATGGAGGCCGACTCCACACTGGTGTCCACCGCCAACGTGTGGCTTCGGTTCAGTCGAGGACCGGTCCCGCTACTGACCAGCTCGACCGCGGCTAACCCAAACGTGTTGGATGACATGAACTTAGCCGTCGTGTCGGCGGCCAGGGCGGTCGCTTGACGTGGTTCGAGCGTCAGCGTGATCTTCTGCTTGTTGTAGCCGACCGATTCCAGGGTCTTCACCGATCCGATCGTCAGGCCGCGGAACTTCACCTCTGCACCCGGCGTCAGCCCCTCGCCGATCTCATCGGCCATCACCGTCAGCGTGAACGTGTCGGCGAAGCCGCCGGTGCCCAGCTGGTAGAGCCCGGTACCCGCGACGCCCAGCAGCACCGCGGCAACAAGGCCACGGATCCGCAACGAGCGCGAGCCAGGCGTCCGTCCTCCTTGGTCTGGATAACTCGGCATGGGTTATCCCGATATCCGGATGCCGGCGCTGTCGCCCCAGAACAACAGCGTCAGCACCATGTCGGCGGCGACCACGATGACGATGCTGGCGCGGATGGCCCGGCCCGAGGCCCGTCCGACGCCCTCGGGGCCGCCGCCGGCGTAGTACCCCTGGTAGCCGTGGATGGCGATGATCAGGGTCACGAAGATGAGCGCCTTGAGCACCGAGAACACCACGTCGGACGGCTGGATGAACGAGTTGAAGTAGTGGTAGTAGGTGCCGGACGATTGCCCGTGCAGCACGTTGACGACCAGCGCACACGACACGTAGCTCAGCACCAAGGTCACCACGTAGAGCGGCACGATGGTCACCATCCCGGCGAGCACCCGTGTCGTGACCACGAACGGGATCGAGCGAATGCCAAGGGCTTCCAGCGCGTCGATCTCCTCTGAAATGCGCATGGCGCCGATCTCGGCCGTCATCCGGCACCCCGCCTGCGCCGCGAACCCGATTCCCGCGATCATCGGTGCCATCTCGCGGGTGTTCGCATACGCGGAGATGAACCCGGTCAGCGGGCCCATGCCGACCATGTCCAGGGCGTCGTAGCCCTCGATGCCCACCGAGGCGCCGACCGCCGCGCCCATCAGCACGAGCACGCCGATCGTGCCGCCGCCGACGATGACCGACCCGTTGCCCCACATCACGTCGACCAACAGCACTCCGGTTTGGTGCCGATAGTGCTTGAGCGTGTGCGGAATCGCCGCAATCACCTGAAGCAGAAACGAAACCTGGTGCCCGAGGCGCTGGATCAGGGCGTCGCCGCGTTCGACGGCCCACCATGGCCCCCGCAGGACACGGGGCCGGTGCCGCGACGGCAGCGATACCCGCGCCATCAGCCCATCCTCAGGGGCATGGACATCGACACTCCCTGCGTGATGATCAGGTTGAGAATGAACACCGCGACCACGCCGATGACGACGGAGGCGTTGACCGCATCGGCCACTCCGCGCGCACCGCCTTTGGCCTCGAGACCGCGCTGGCAGGCGACGAGGACCACGACCACGCCGAAAAGCCAGGTCTTGAGCATGGCGACGGCAACGTCGCTGACGCTGGCGAACGACGCGAACGACGCGATGTAGCTGCCCGGCGTACCGCCCTGGAAGCCGACATTGATGGCATAGCCCGCCGCCAACCCCATGAAGATGATGAAGGAGCACAGCACCGGCGCCACGAACACGATCGCGGCCAGGCGAGGGGCGACCAACCGTGGTACCGGGTCGACGCCCATGACGCGAAGCGCGTCGACCTCTTCGCGGATCGTGCGGGCGCCGAGATCGGTCGCCACTGCCGAACCCGCCGCACCGCCCAGCAGCAGAGCGGCCACCATCGGTGCGCCCTGGCGGATCACCGCCAGCCCGCCTGCCGCACCCGAGATCGACGAGGCGCCGACCTGTTGGATGAAACTGCCGACCTGGACCGCCACGATGACGCCGAACGGGATGGACACCAGCAACGCCGGAATCGCCGTGACGCTGATGATGAACCATGCCTGGTTGATGGTGTCGCGCCATGGGTGTCGCAGCCGGATCACGTCCACGATCAGATGCCGGAAGGACTGAATGGCCAGGTCGAAGAACCGACCCAACGTCTGCAACGAGGAATCCGCCCGGTCGAGGACACGCCAGAGCCGGGCACTTCGAATCGTGGCGTTCCGTTTCGGCGCAACGGCTACAGCGTGCGCCGAGACGTCATCATCGTTGCCGGTGAGGCTCGCATCGGCGTCGCGCAGTCGGTCGCCTTCGGTATCAGTCGCTACGTCAACCGCTGTCGCGTCATGCGCCTTCACCGTCAAAACGTGAGTTCCTCCCGGTTGCTGCGACGATTCCTCGCGGGCACGAGCGCTCGAACGCGGAGTCAAACCTCCGCCCAGGGAAGCCATTGAATATGACGCACGCGACAATATCAAGCAAATCCCGACGCCTAGTTTGCTAGCTCTACCTGATGCCTTGGCGGCGAAACGGCTGCCAGCAGTGTTGGACTCAGCGGTGCGCACAACGACGCGAAGACAGCTTTGCGGAGCTCACCGATCGACGACAAGTCCGCGACGGAAGCGCCTCCGCCGCGGTCGGGCGGGACGTCGAGCACACCGACCCGGCCATGACACCGGCACCGACGTAGCACTCCCGTTGGCGGCGATTGTCGACGCCGCGTCCTTCTACACGGCCCGGGCAGCCGTGACGGACGCCGCGACCTGACCGTGGTGATGTGGACCAGCTGCCGGCTCCGCCACGGGCGCCACACGTCGATGAGATCGAGGCTCTTGCAGCCGATTTCGGGGTGTAGGGGTTCGGCCGAGCCGCTCAGTGAGTGCACCTGAAGTTCGCCGGTCCCGGCGGCCAAACCGATTCGCTGCCAACCAATTCCAGTCAAGGGCACCGGCCGAATTTCGACTCCGGGTCGCGCCGTCAAAAAGGGTCCGGCCATCTGGGTCAAAGGACCCCGGCCCCGCACACCTCAGGAATATGCTCAATCCCCTAATGACCGAGTGGCTGCTGCTCGCGCTGATCGTTCCGGCCATCGTCGTGCCGGTCGTCCTGCTGCTCGGCTTCGCCGGTTGCGACAAGGTTTTCGGCCTCGACCGTCTCGAGGAGGCCGGACCGGTGATCGAGTCGGCCACCGGAAAAACCATGACCGTCATCACGCTGACGTGGATGATCGACGAAACGGCAACGGAGATCGAGTTCGAACGGACCAAAGTCAACCCGACGGGACCCCCGGATCCGCCCTTTCGGTTCAAGGTGGCCGCGTCGCTGCTCAGCCACGACGACCCCGGACTCGAGCCAGCCACCAGCTATACGTACACGGCGAGGGCCATATTCGCCGACGGCGACGAATCCTTGGCGTCTGCCCCTGTCACGGGTACCACGCTTCCGCCGCCGACCTTTGACGCCGCAGGCGCCGGAGGTTCCGGGGCGGGCACGACCAGCGCCACGGTGACATGGACTCATACCGCCTCTGCCGCTGCCACAGCGGTCGTCGTCGGCATGCGGTGGGCGCACCGGGGCGGGTTGCTGCCACCGAGTGGATCGCCTACCCGCACGGCGACTTACGGCGGCAACCCGATGACCTCACTCGGCGTTGTCGGCCTCAACAACGCGGCTCTGACGGCGATAAACGGCACCTTCGTCTACCACGAGTTCTTTGGTTTACTGAACCCTCCGACCGGCGACCAACCGATAGCGGTGTCCCTTGAGCGCGCGGGTGCGGCGTCCATCACCGTCGAAGGATGCTCGGTTTCCTACCTCGCCGTGTCCGCGTTCGGCGCCGTCACCGCAGATGCCGGCACGGAAGCTGGCACGTCGCTGTCACAGACGGTCAGTTCGGCCGTATACGAGATGGTCGTTCAGATGTTCACCACCGCGTCGGGGGCGATCACCAACTACAACCAGACGTCGCGTTTCACCGGTCTGGCCAACGGCATCGGCATCCTCATCGGAGATGCGCCGGGAAACGCGTCGGTCCCGTTCACCGCACAGCGCGCCGACGGTGTCGATTACGCCGCGCTGGCTGTGCGGCTCACGCCGATCTCGTAGCGAGGCAGCCATGGCCAATCCGTTCACCGGCGACTACCCCGCGGCGGTGCAGATCGCCGTGCGACAGATCAACGCCCTGTTGGGAACCCTGCACCAGAACGGTGACCGGGACACGCCGCTGAAGCTGATGCACAGTGTGTCCACCCGCATCGGTGATCCTCGCCGCAGACGCCCGGACGTCGGGGCGTTCGCGGATTGGTTGGTGGCCTACCAGCGCGCGAGCTCGGGCCGCGGGCTCGCCGATCTGCGCGCCCAACTGACGGCGACCGCACCCCCTGGCACGTTGAGGATGTTCGAGGACGCGTTCGAGCGGTTCGATCGGGATTGGGTGATCGAGCTGCCCCCTGACGTGGTGCGCGGCAGAGCCAAACTGCAGATCTCGTCGGTCACGGTCGGGGTGCCGGACGGCTCGTCCACCGAGGTCGTCATTCGGGCGGCCGTTCGGGCGCAGTATTACCCGGACCCCGGTACAACGGAGCTGCCGCAGTCGGTGCACGGCGAGGTGCGCGCCACGTTCGACGTCAGCCAGATACCGCACGGAACCGGACGTCGGCTGCTCATCCGGCCGTCGGCGCAGGACGCCAAGATCGACTTCATCGCCGCGCCCGGCAGCGGATTGGCCCCGCCGGCCGTGAGCCGGATCGCCGCTGAGGTTCGCAAGTTCATCCGCGAAGGTGTATCCCTGCTGCCCGTCGATCTGCCCCACGACTTCGCGTTCGCTCATTTCAAGGGCATCGGGTCCGGTTCCCATCAGGTGATCGCTCTGCCGTACCAGCTGTCGGGAGCTCCGTCTCCACCGAGCGGATTGCAGAGCCTCACGCAATCCTTCCTCGGCTCAAGCGGATTCGGCTTCGCGGTGAGCAAGGAACACGTCAACACCCTGATCGATGTCGAGGCGATCCGGCAGGCGGTCAGAAACCGACCCCCGCTGACCATCACGATCAGCACCATCTTCGGGGGTTCCGTTTCGGTGAAGTACCGCTTGCGATTCACGTCCGGGCCCACGCTGACGTTCAAGACCGGTGCGATCGAGATCGCCGGGCGGGTCGCGGCCGAGACCGACACCGCGTGGGCACCCAACGGGTTCGTCAGCTTCAAACAGCGAGTCGTACTCGTCCTGGACACGAGCAGCCAGAGAATCAGCCTCGAACGCGCCGGCGAACCCGAAGTCGACGAGTCGTGGTTCATTCCGCACAGCAGGGCGACCAGCGTCGTAAAGGCCGAAATCGACGACGCGTTGGCGCAGAACCGCCCGGCGATCCGCCAGGTTTTCGACGACGCCAGAAGCGCGCTCACCCGCGGGCTGCGCGCATTCGACACCGCCGCATCAGCTTCCTACACGGCCGTCGACATCACGCCAGAAGTCGTGTTGGTACGCGGTGAGATTCGCAGCCAGAACCGCCGCCCACCGGTGGTCACGGTCGAGGAGACTCACGGGGGTGCGGCGTTCACAGCGCTGAACAGCTGGATTCCCGCCGGCACCATCGAACGGTTCGTCTGGACGTGGGTGGAGCATTCGCATCCCGCCACCATCTGGTCAGGCGTGCAGAAAACCGTGGTCGACGCGCACAGCTTCATTCTCCCCAAGCCCGCCGGGCTCACCAACGTCAGCCAGATCTGCCTGCGGATCGAGGGCACGCAGATCACCCCGTCCGGGCAGCTGTCCACCGTGACGGCCGGTACGACGTGTCAGGTGCAGCAGCCGGAGTTCGCGATGGACATTCCGTCGTGGTGGCAGCCCGTCACGATCCCGATCTGGCGGCCGGATCTGGCCGAGAGTGTCCCCCTGAGCCAGGCGATCGCCGGTCACACCAGCGTGGCCGCCTTCCCAGGGGACACCTCATTCCAGCGAAATGCGTTGGTGTACTTCGTCGATGGTCGGAGCGATCGGCCGCTCGATCCGCTTTTCGAAGCGTTGCGCCGGGCGCGCGACAGCTCGTCGCTGGTGGTCACCGTCGTGGTGCCGGCCGGCACGTTCGACGCGCCTCGCGGCGAGGTGGAACGCCGACTCGGGTTGCCGCACGACGCTCTTCCCACGGTGCATATCACCCAGGACGACGACGGCGGCTGGACGCAGACGTTCGGAGTCTCCAGCATGCCGTCGGCGTTTCTGCTCAACGCCAGGCGCGAGTACGTCTGGAAGCATGAGGGCGAGCCTCAGCCCGAAGAGCTCGTCGCCGTGCTGGACAAGTACGCCGCCCCGCCGGCGCCGTCACGCTTTCGCCCCCTGGCGCTGGCGGTCTCCCCGGGTGACACGGCGCCGAACGTCAGGTTCGAAGACGGCGAGCAGCAATATGCACTGCACCGTCTTCGCGGCCGCGAGGTGATTCTCACCTTCTGGCAATCGTGGTCCGCGCCCTGCCTTTCGGAGCTGCAACGGCTGCAGCGGCTGCATCAGGACGGCCGAGAGGCGCCGTTCATCACCGGCTTTCACGGCGGCCCCAAGAGCGAGGCGGTCGACGAGATCCGCAAGCGGCTGCGCCTGACCTATCCCCTCGCGCACGACCCCCAGCAGCGGATCGCCCGCAGCTACGGAGTGCGGTGCTGGCCCACCACAGTCAAGATCGACGCCGAAGGATGCGTGGAACATATCCAATTCGGAACGGCGCACGATCACGACCGACCGGAATCGGTCACGAGCGGTTGACCGATGCAACTGGTACTGACCTCAGTCGTCGTGCTGGCTGTCGATCAAGCGGTGAAGCTTCTGGTTCGCAGCGGGCGGTTCGCAAGCGTGCGGCTGGGGCCGTTCGGGTCCCTGCGGATGGTCGCGGGACGGCTGTGGTGGTATCGGTCGGCTGTGCGTGCCTCGAAAGCGTTGTTGCTCTGGGCGGTTGCGGCGGGCACGCTGTTGGTCGCGGCAGCGGCGCTGCCGACTTCGCACATGTTTGTCGGGTTGCTGCTCGGCGGCTCGCTCAGCAATGTGATCGAAAGCTCGCTGCGGGGTTCGGTCACTGACTTCGTGTGCCTAAGGTTCTGGCCGGCGTTCAACGTCGCCGACGTCGCGCTCACGGCCGGTGCGCTCGGGATCGGGTTCGAACTCCTGAGGACCGTCGGTGTCGTCGCGGCCTGAAGCGGGCGCACCGGAACTCGCCGTTTCCGGGTTTCCGCGGTTCTTCACGATCGCGGGGCGGCGGGTCAACTCCTACAAAGTGTTTCTGGCGGTTGGCATCTGCGTCGGGACGCTGACAACCGCGGCGGCCGCGGACGCGGCCGGACTGTCGCCGCTGCCCGTCGGGCTGGCGGCGATGGGATCCGCGCTCGCGGGTTTGATAGGCGCACGCGTGTATCACGTCCTCGTCCATGCGCCGCGTTACCTCGGTGCGGACTCGCCGCGCACGTTGTGGCATACCGCGTCCGGGGGGATGGGTGTCTTCGGTGCGCTGCTGACGTTCGTCCCCACCTCGCTCGCCGCTGCCGCCGTCATCGGCGTCCCCGCGGCTGACTTGTGGGACCAGATGGCCGTCGGCGTACTCGCGGGGGGCTTCTGGATTCGGCTGGGGTGCGTGTTCAACGGCTGCTGCGGCGGGCGCGAGACCGACGGGCCGTTCGGGGTTTTCCTGCATGACACCGTTGGTGTGCGTAAGCGACGCGTTCCGGTGCAATTCCTCGAGATGGCGTGGTGGGTCCTCGGCCTGGTGGCTTTTCTCGCTCTGTGGCCCACGGAATCACCCGCGGGCAGTTGCGCACTGGCCGTCCTCGCCTGGTACGGCGCGGGCCGCTTCTTTCTCGAACCGCTGCGGGAAAGCCCGGCGGTCGTATACGGGCGCGTGCGGATCAATCAGCTGGTGGCGCTCCTGATCGCCATGGGTGCGATCAGCGCGTTGGTCTTGGTTGCCTGGCCTACGTGAGCCTCCACGAAAAAAGGCCGCGTGTCCGCGGCCCTCGCTGGTCGACGTCCCGGTGTCCAACCTGCGCGGGCTTTCTCGGTCGTCCATACATGCGGGCATGTTAATTCCCGCGCCGTCGGATTATCCGAGGCGCCGTTATCTCTTGCGTCGGCGGTCAGGCCGCCCGGTCTCCTGGGGGTGCCGGGCCGCCGGGTTCGTCGGCTTGGTTGATTGATGCCGCGGCATCCGAGTCACTTTCGGTGACTTGTTCTTCGTCGGTGGGTTCGTTTGCGGTGACTTGGTTGTCGGGTGGGTCGTCGGGTCGGAGGAGGCGTTCGGGTCGGTGGTAGTAGTTGAGTCGGGCTTGGCCGGTGTCGAGGTCAGGTGGTGGGAGCCATTCGACTTCGCAGTGGTTGTTCATGCGGGTGTTCCAGCCGCCGTTGCGGTCGACGCTGCGGTTGTCGGGTCCGCAGGCTAGTCCGAGTTCGTCGATGTTGGTGTTGGCGCCGTCGGTCCAGTCGGCCTCCACGTGATGGGCTTGGCAGCCGTAGGCGCCGATGGTGCAGCAGGGTTTGGTGCATCCGCCGTCGCGGGCGATCAGCATGATCCGCTGGGCCGGTGAGGCGGTGCGCCGGGCGCGAAACAGATCCAGCGCTTTTCCGGTGGTTTTGTCGAAGACGGCCAGGTAGTGGTTGGCGTGAGCGGCCAGCCGGATCACCTCGGCGATCGGCATCACGGTGCCGCCGCCGGTGGTGCCGATGCCGGCGCGTGATTCCAAGTCTTGCAGGGTGGTTCGGATGATGATCGACACCGGCAGCCCGTTGAGCTGGCCGAGTTCACCGCTCATCAACGCGATGCGCCCCACGGCGAGCAGTGCGTCGTGCTGACGCTGGGCCAGGCTGCGGTGATCGTTGTCGATCTGGGCT
>NZ_ATDN01000025.1 GCF_004014805.1 Mycolicibacterium elephantis DSM 44368 | reverse complement strand
AACCTCCACGGTCAGGAAATGTTTCCCTGACCGTATGAATCCGCCCGAGTAGATCCCGCCAAAACGTCGATTTCGGCACGAGGCATCGTCCTCACACTGCGGCATATGGGTGCACGGGCGGCGGTGCTATCGGCGGGCTTGGCGCTCGTCGCCTGCACGCGGGTCACCGACGCACCGCGGCCGCAGCCGGTCGCCCCGGTCGCGCCGATCACCGCGGGACAGATCGGCGACCTGTTGAGCGACAAGGTCGACGACACCGACGGCAACCTGTTCGCCACTGTCGAACCCGAAGAGTGCAGCGGGGTGGCCCGAGAGGTGGATCCGCCGTTCCTCGTCGACTTCGACCCGGCGGCGACCGACGGCGGACACTGGACGGTGCACGACGGCAGCCCCGTGTACGTCGAGGACCTGGTCGCCGTCTATCGCGCCGACTACTCCGCGCAAGACGCGCTGTCGCAGGCCAAGCACACCCTCGAGGGGTGCCGCGACACCGCGGTCACGGTCACCGACATGAACGGTCGCACATACCGTTTCGTGTTGCTTCCCGGCGTGGCGTCCGGCTCGCCGGACATCCTGCTGTGGTCTTTCGAAGCCACCGACTGGGCGTGCGACAACGCGTTGGTGGCCGCGCACAACGCCGCCGTCGAGATCGCGACGTGCGGGCCGGCCGGTGGCCTCGAGGTAGCGGCGCTGGCTCAGGACGCACTGGATCGCATCGACACGCTGGCCAACAAGACGGCCTGACCCGCGAGCTGAGCCCACGCGTCGCCTCGCCGGAGGGAAGTCACAGGCCCTTGAACCGTTCTCGAACCTGTTCGTCGGTCAGGCCGTAGTCGGCCAGCGAGTAGGTGTGCTTGGGGGCGCGGGGACCCTGTTGACTTTCGGTGTGGCGACGCTGCACCGCCTCGCGCGCGGCGTCGGTGAACTCGATGCCGAAGTGCCGGTAGATGCCTTCGACGCTGCCGACCGGATCCTTGACGAACTCGAAGTAGTCGAGGTCGTAGAACTGTGCCGGATCGTGGTCGGCGCGAACGGCGTTGAACCGCCGCAGGCCTCGCGACCAGGTTTCCATCGCGTCTTCGCCGATCTGGGCGCCGACGAACGAGTTCGACCAGCCCGCTGTGGTGTGCTGCGACAGCGAGCACATCGACGCCATGATGGTCTCGGCGGGCCGGTGGCATTGCACGATCAGCGCGTCGGGATAGGTGTCGAACAACGCGTCGAGCGCGAACAGGTGGCTGGGATTCTTCAGCACCCAACGCTTTTCGGGGTCGTTGAGACCGATCAGCTGCAGGTTGCGGCGATGCCGCTGGTACGGCTTGATCCAATCCTGTTCGGCCAGCCACTGCGAGTACGTCGGCAGGTGGGCCAACGTCTCGTACGACACCGAGTGCAGCGACTGACGCAGCAGCTGCCAGCATTCCTCGACCTCGTCCGCGGTCATGTAGTGCAGCCCGGTGTAATCGGGGTTCTCGTCGTGGGCCTTCTTGAACCGCGCGTCCAGTTCGGCGAACGCCGGGTTGTCCGGCCATGTTTCGCGGGGAGGGCGAGGTTGCGGAAACTCCGCAAGCCAAAGCTCCAAGCCCTGGTGCGCCGGGTCGGCGGTGAGCAACCGGTGGATCGCGGTGGTTCCCGTGCGCGGCAGGCCGGTCACGAAGATGGGCCGTTCGATGACGACGTCGGCGTGCTGCGGGTGCTGCTTCCACGCCGCCTCCGAAAGCAGCCGCGCGACCAGCGCGTTGCGGACGAAGAACCGCTGCATCTTGCTGCCGAACTCGGTCAGGTCCGCGTCCCGCCGGAACGACTCCAGCAGCACGGCCAGCGCCTCACGGTAGTTGTCGTCGTCGGTGCCGAAATCGTCGAGGCCACATGCCTTGGTCGCGGACGCGTGCAAGTCCTCGACGGTGCCGACGTCGGTGCGTGCCATCAGGCTTTGTACTCCCCGCAGTTGACGTCGAGCGCCTGGCCGGTGATACCGCTGGCCAGGTCGCTGGCCATGAACAGGATCGCCGAGGCCACCTCGTCCTCGGTCGGCAGCCGCTTAAGGTCCGATGCGGCGGCGGTCGCGTTGTAAATCTCCTCGACCGTCGTGCCGTACTTGCCTGCCTGGTGGTTGAAGTAGGCCTCCAGCGTGCCGCCCCAGATATAGCCGGGCAGCACGGAGTTCACGCGGATGCCCTGCTCACCGAGCTCGGTGGCCAGCGACTGCGACATCGCCAGCAGCGCGGACTTCGCCATCTTGTACGCGCCGTACTTGGCCTGGGAGTGGCGCACCACCATCGAGTTCACGTTCACCACCGACCCGTTGGCCTCGGCCAGCGCCGGCGTGAAGCCCTGGATCAGCCGCAGCGCGCCGAACACGGTCAGCTCGATCGCGTCGCGCATGTGCTCGAAGGTGGTCTCGGCCAGCGGCTTCATCGACGGCACCCGAAACGCGTTGTTGATCAACACGTCGACGCGGCCGTAGGCCTTCAGCGTCTCCTCGACGAGGTTGTTCACCTGCGCCTCGTCGGTGATGTCGGTGCCGACCGTCACGGCGCGACGACCGATGTCGGCGACCTGCTTGGCGACGTCCTCGAGTCGTTCGACGGTCCTGGCGGCCAGCACCAGATCGGCGCCCGCCTCGGCGCACCGCCGCGCCAACGTGGTGCCCAGCGCCGGCCCCACGCCGCTGATGACCACGATCTTGTTCTCCAGCACTAGCCCACCATCCTGTCGCCGATCTGCTTTTGCCGCAGCGCGATCCGCGCGCGCCAATCCTCGTCGGAGATCTTGTTCGACTCGTAGTACGGCAGCGCGGCCGCCACTTTGTCGAGGTCCAGCACTTCCGCCGTCGGCCCGTCGGCCTCGGTCAACGCCCGCGACAACCGCTGCCACCGGAACTGCAGATACCCCTTGCGGTGCCCCAGCGTCTCACACCAGTTCGTCACGCCGGGATTGCCGTCGGAGACCACGATGCGGACCTTTCCGTCCGGATCGGCTTGTGCCTGGGTGCCGTTCAGCGAGGTCTGATGGTTGATGTAGTCCAGTGAGATGTACCACAGGCTGCCCAGTTGGAAGCCGACATACGGGGCGTCGGACACCGGCAGCGTGATCACCATCGCCTGATCCGGAGTCAGGTCGAAATGCCCCACCGAGGAGTACTGCGTGGCCAGCCCGCCCGGCGTCAGTCTCGGCTCGGTCAACGTATTGACCGGAAGGTTGTTGTAGAACCACTGCGGAAACTGCAGCCACGTCTTGACCCGCTGCACCAATTGCTTACCCGCGACGGCGTAACGCCTTTCGATGGTCTCGCGAGTCAGCGGCGGCGGGGCGGTGCCGGCGGTGTCGGTGCGCGCGATGCTGATGTGCCCCCGCTGCGCGGACCAGTCGTTGTAGACCTCGCGGATCACCAACTGCGACGGGCTGTTCGGCACCACCCGCCATTCGAAGGTGCCGTCCTCGGCGATGTCGAGTTCGCGGTCATCGAACGCGGCTTGGCTGGGCGGAACGTTGTCGTCGGTGTACTCCCCGCCAAGCATCTGAAACGCCAGATCGGTCGTGGTGCCGCGCTTCCCGGTGATGACGTACTCGTGGTTGGCCTGCACGCGGGTGCCGAAGTACAGCGCATCGGGGTTGTCGAGGCCCATCTTGGTGAACGGACCGGTCCCCGAGTGCAGGAACGGGTGGTCGCGTTCATAGTCGAACGCCAGATGGGTGCAGGCGGCCACACATCCGGCGAGGTATTGCAGGCCCTCGAGGAGGTCGGCTTCGGATTCGATGAAGGGGGCGTCGGCGACCAGCCGCTCCGCCTCGGCGATGGCGTCGATCAGTGGCTGTGAGTACACGCCTCGAAACTAGAACCCGTTCTAGGCAGAGTCAATATATCGACCGTTACGGTACATATATGGAACAAGAGGTACGCTGCTGCCGTGTCCACACCTGTGCCGTCCGGGCGCGCATCCCCCCCGACCGATCGGGTGGTGCGCATCCTGGACTACCTGGCGGCACGTCCCGCGGAGCGCTTCGGTGTCTCGGAGCTGGCACGCCGCGTGGGGCTGAGCAAGCCCACCTGCCTGGGCATCGTCACCTCCCTGTGCGACGCGGGTTATCTGGTGCGTGACGCCGCCGACAAGACGTACCGGCTGGGTCCGTCGCTGATCACGCTGGGGCACCGGGCGCAGGAGTCGATGCGGGTCAGTCCGGCCGCCAGGGAGGAACTGCGTCGGCTCTCGGCGCGGTTCGGCGTCACCGCGGCGCTGTCCGGCGTCGTGGACGACCGGATCACCGTGCTGGACCTGGTGGCACCGGCCGGTGCGCGGCCCGGCGTCGAGGTCGGCCAGAGCTATCCGTTCGCTCCGCCCGTCGGGCTGATGTTCGTGCTGTGGGACGACGAGGCCGAACGCGACTGGTTGGCCAAGGAGCCGACGCTGCCGTTGCGGACGAACACGGGGCGGCTGAACCGCGTGATCGCGGAATGCCGCACCGACGGGTACCTGGTCGAACGGCTCACCCCGGGCGGACGGCGGCTGTACTCGTTGCTGGCGGGGATGTCGGCCGATCTGCCCGACGAGTTGCGGGCGCTGCTCGGCGAATTGGTGTCCGACATCGGCGAGCGGGTGTACCTGCGCGCCGAGAACTCCGGCGGGCGCAAACGGCATGACATCAGCGTGATCTCGGCGCCGGTCTACGACCACTACCAACGGCAGGTCATGGTCGCGTCGATGCACATCGGCACGGCGTTGACCGACACCGAGATCACAGAACGGGCCCGGGCGTTGGTCGCGACCGCCGATGCCGTGACCGAACAGCTGGGCGGGGTGAAGCCACAGCGTCCTTCGCCACCGGAAACGGCTCGCCAACGTATACGCTGACCTGGTGAAAGCCGGTGGATCGCCGCGATGACCGGGCGGCCGCTTTTCGGCGTCCTCGGCCCGCTGACGGTCGGCGTCGACGGTGGCGAGCCACTCGAGTTGGGTGGCCGCAAACAGCGCGAACTCCTGGGCCTGTTGTTGCTCTCTCCGAACCGGGTCCTGCCGGCCGGCCAGATCGCCGACGCGCTCTGGTGCGGCAATCCACCGCCGAGCGCCGACGTCACGCTGCGCGCCCACGTGTCGCGGCTTCGGTCCCGGCTGGCCGCTATCGACGCGCAGGACGCGCTCGTCACCCGGCAGGCCGGATACGGCTTGTTCGTGGAGCCCGATCAACTCGATACGGCCCGGTTCGAACGTCTGCTCGCGGCCGGCCAAGACGCGTTACGCGACGGCGAACCCAGCCGCGCCGCCGAACTGCTCGATGACGCGCTGAGCCTGTGGCGCGGCGCGGTGCTCGAGGACCTCGGCGGGCCCGAGTTCGCAGCCGCCGAAGCGGCGCGCCTTGACGAACTACGTCTGGTCGCAACGGATCACCGCATCGACGCCCATCTGGTACTCGGCAGGCACCAAGCGGTGATCGCCGAACTCGAGCGGCTGGTCGCGGCTCATCCCTACCGGGAACAGTTGCACTGCAAACTCATGCTGGCGCTGTACCGGGCGGGCAGGCAGGCCGATGCGCTCAACGTCAGCGCCGCGGTGCGCAAGGCGCTCGCCGAAGAGCTGGGCGTCGACCCCAGCCCTGCGCTCCGTGACCTCGAAACCGCGATACTGCGCCATGATCCGTCGCTGTTGCCCGCGGCCGAACCCGCACCGCGCACCCCAGCAACTCCACCTGCCGCGGTGACCAAATACCGCCCGTCCACGCCCCCGCGCAGACTCGTCAGCCGGCCGCGCCTGATCGACGAACTGCGCGCCGACGGGCCACGCCGACTGGTCGTCATCCACGGCCCCGCCGGGTTCGGCAAGACCACGCTGGCCGTGCAGTGGCGAGAAGCGCTTGTCGACGCGGACGTCGCGGTCGCCTGGCTGACCGTCGATGACGACGACAACAACCCTGTGTGGTTCCTCGCCAACCTGATAGAGGCGGTTCGCACCGCCCGCCCCACGCTCGCACCGGACCTCCGCCAGGCCCTCGAAGAGCGTGGCGCCGCAGCCACACGCCTTGTGCTGACGGCCTTGATCAACGACATCGAGGCCCAGCGCAGTCCTACGTGCGTCGTCATCGACGACTGGCACCGCATCACCGACCCTGCGACCACCGAGGCGATGGCGTATCTGCTCGACCACGCAGGACCGCAACTTCAGGTGGTGGTGACCACGCGTAGCCGCTCGGGACTGCCACTGGGGCGCATGCGGGTGCGCAACGAGCTTGTCGAGATCGACTCCACCGCTTTGCGATTCGACACCTCCGAAGCACATACGTTCCTGGTCGAGAACGACGGACTGCCGTTGACCCTCAGGGATGTGACGAAGCTGGAGCAGACGACCGAGGGCTGGGTCGCCGCGCTGCAACTGGCGTCGCTGTCGTTGCGCAACAGCGACGACCCATCCGCGTTGGTGGAACGCATGTCGGGGCGCCACCACGCCGTCGGAGAGTACCTGGCCGAGAACGTGCTCGACTCACTCAACCCGGAGATGCTCGAGTTCCTGATGGCCACGTCGATTGTCGAGCAGATCTGCGGCAATCTCGCGTCGACGCTGGCCGGTGTCGGTAACGGACAGGCACTGCTGGAGGAGGCCGAGAGACGCGACTTGTTCCTGCGTCGGCTCGACGACGATCGGGAGTGGTTTCAGTATCACCAGTTGTTCGCAGACTTCTTGCGGCGCCGGTTGGAATGCGACCGACCACAACGAATTCCGGAGTTACATGCGGCTGCGTCTCGCTGGTTCGCCGACCACGACATGGTCCGCGAAGCCATCGGCCATGCGGTGGCCGCCGGGGACGAGGACCGCGCGATCGAACTGATCGAGCGGCACGGGGTCGATCTGGAGCAACAAGCGCAGCTCTCGACATTGCAGGCGCTGGTCGCGACGCTGCCGCCGCGCATCGTCACACTCAGTCCACGGTTGCAGCTCTTTCTGGCTCGGGCACACAGCCTGCTGCAGCAGCCCGAGCAGGCGCGTGCCGCGCTGGACGCCTTCGAGTCGGCCGTTGAAGCCAGGGCGCTGTCGCCGTCCGAAGTCCGTGAGATGCGCGTCGAGGCCGACGTTTTCCGCGCGCTGGTACAAGTCTGGGCGGATCGGGATGACGGCACCGACGAACTGCTGTCGGAGTGCCTCACCCATCCAGAGACCCTGCCGCCCTTCATCGTCGGCACCGCGGCCAACGTCGCGTCGTTCCTCGACATCTGCCGCTTCGACTTCACAGCAGCCCGCCGCCGGCAGGACTGGGCGATCGAGTACCACCTTCGATGCGGGAACTCCTTCGTCTTGATCTATGGCCACTGCCTGGCCGCCATGGCCGCCTCCCAGCAGCTCGACATGGTCGAAGCCGAGACTCGGCTGCGTGAGGCGGTGCGGATCGCCAGGGGGTCGCAGGCACCGTACTCGCATGCCGCACGTGTCGCCTACGCACTGTTGGCCGAGCATCTCTACGAGCGCGGCGAGATCCATGCCGCCGACCAACTTCTGGAGGACAGCGGGCGCTTCGGCACCGGCGGCGGCCCGCCGGTGGAGTTCATGATCGCCCGCTGTGTCACCGGCGCCCAGATCAAAGTTGCGCTCGGTCAACGAGATGCTGCGGCCGCCCTGTTGAACGAGGGAGCGGAAGTGGCTGCGGCTGCGGGCCTTTCCCGGCTAAGCGCCGCCGTCGAAGCCGAACGGGCACGGCTGAGCCTCCCGGCACCCGATGAGTACCCCCGCCGCTCGGTCTACGACGACGGACTCAGCACCGAGACCACCGCACAACTACGTGACGAGGCGGCGATACTGAAGCTCCTCGGCACTGATCCCGGGCTCGCCTGTGAGCGCGCCCGCGCCTGGGTGAAAAGACTTGAGCGGCAGGATCGGCCGCGCGCGCTGCTGCAGGCCAACCGACTTTTGCTGTCGGCGCTGGCGGCGGCGGGCCGCACCGATGAGGCGCGGCGACTCCTGGCACAGCTTGCCGCACAATGCACCGAACTGGGGATGGTCCGTTACCTGGTGGACGGCGGGCCGCATGTGAAGGCGCTGCTGACCGAGCTCGACCCGGCCTGACCTGCTCAACCGCGCTGCAACGCATCTGCAACACCCGTCCGCGACGGTGATCCCGTCACCTCATCGATGGTCCGCGGGGGAATCAGCCGATGAGCAATCGACTGGAGGAGAACAAGATGAAGAAATATCCGTTGTGGGTGTTCGGCCCCGCTGCGATCGCCATGGCGATCGGCGTGGTCATGCAACCCGCGGTGTCTCAGGCGAAAGACGAGTGGGACATCGGCGCTTACGACACGTGCATCAAGGCGGCCCAAGACCGGTTCTTGGCCGAGAAGATCAGCACGTCGCAGTACTACGACGAGCTGCGGTTCTGCTGCGACATGTCCGGCGGGCAATGGACCGGCGGCAACGGTAATCACTCCGCGGGCAAGTGCGAGGCGCCGCCGGCCACCGCACAGACCGCGCCGCAAAGCCCCGGGGAAATCGTTCGGGCACCCACCGCTGGGACGGCAGATCCAGGCCAGAACCCGGAGCGCACCGGCGGCGGCACATTCGAGGCGGCTCCTATCGGTCCCGGCGGGGGTCCGGTCCTCTACATGCCGTAGACACGCTTGGGGCGCCGGCTCATCGTCGGCGCCCCAAGGTCGTGTCAATCAGGCGTCAGTCAGCGCCTCGGAGACCGGGGTCGGGTTCACCTCGATACCGCACTGGTTCGAGATCTCCACCGCCGGCTGGTTGATCGCCTTCAGCTCGGACTCGACCTGGGGATTCTGCGCGAAGTACGCACGGAACGCCTCGGTCGGCTCGGCCGGCGACTGCGTCGCGATGCGCGTCAGCTCCTCGTTGGCCTCGGGATTCGAGGCGAGGTAGGTGCTTGTCGTCGCCGACACCGTGCTGGACGTCTCGGCGATTGCGCTCACGCTGCAGGTGTTGTCCCGCGTCGGCGCCGGTTGAGCATTGGCGACCGGTGTGATGATCGCGGCTGACCCGAACGCGAGCAGGCCGCCTGCGAACATGCCGTACAGGCCGCGTCGAACGGTCGTTGCGGACATCTTCATAATCACTCCTTCGGTCTGCGACCGGATGGCCGCTCCCGAAAGGCGTAACCGCTCCCCCGCAGCGGCTAAACAACCCCCAGCGCAGGGCGGCGTGTCGTCTACTCAGTTCGTGCTGGCCAGCGCAAACGGCAGGACCTCTGCCGCTCCCGCCGCTCTGACCAGCCGCGATGCCATCGTCAGCGTCCACCCCGTATCGGTGACGTCGTCTACCAGCAGCACGGGGCCGTCGACCGCGCCGACCGCCTCGGGTGACGCCCACGCGCCGTGAAGTGCGGCGACGCGGTAGGCGGAGTTCGCCGCCGTCACCGGCCTGCGCTGCGGCGCGTACCGCAGGACCCCCAGGTCCGCCAGCCGGCCCAGGCGGGCGAGCTCACCGGCCAGCGAGGTGATCAGCAGCGGATGGGTGTCCGAATCCAGCGCGAGCACCGCCGTCGGCCGGGTTTCCCACTCCCAGGCCGCCAGCACCTGCACCGCGGCCTGGACCACGTCGTCGGGCACCGTCGTATCCGGTTCATCGAGCAGCCGCCGCAGCCGAGCGCCCCACCCGAAATCGGTCAACCTGCCGATGGCCCGGCCCACCGCGGGCCCGTCGGCGATCCGGCCCTTGAGGTCCAGCCCGAGCTTGTCCAGCCCGGACGGCCACTGCTTGCGCGGTGTCAGCTCGACACCCGGCCTCATGAGCCGGCGCCGGGTGTCCTCTTCGGCGGTCGCGGTGACGGTGGTGTCGTATCCCGCGCCGGCGCAGTTGTCGCAACGACCGCACCGCTCGCCGTCTTTCAGCAGCGGATCGTCGAGTTGCCCGCGCAGGAACGCCATTCGGCAGCTTTCGATGTCCAGGTAGTCCAGCATCGCCTGCTGCTCATGCCTGCGCGCCTCGTCGAGCTTGCGGTAGCGCGCTTCGTCGTAGATCCACTCCTGGCCGGTGCTCACCCAGCCGCCCTTGACACGTCGCACCGCACCGTCGACGTCGAGCACCTTGAGCACCATCTCCAATCGGGTCCGGTTGAGGTCGACGAGCGGCTCCAGCGCCGCCGTCGACTGCGGACGGTCAGGTTCCAGCTCCCGAATGACCTTGCGCACCAACGGCTCCGACGGGAACGCGACGGATGCGAAGTAGCGCCAGACGTCCTGGTCCTCGCGGCCGGGCAGCAGGACGACCTCCGCGCTGGACGTGGACCGGCCGGCGCGACCGACCTGTTGGTAATAGGCGATCGGCGACGACGGAGCACCGAGGTGAACAACGAATCCGAGGTCGGGTTTATCGAACCCCATGCCGAGCGCCGACGTGGCGATGAGCGCCTTGACCCGGTTGGCCAGCAGATCGGCCTCGAGTTGTTCGCGTTCAGCCGCTTCCGTCGAGCCGGTATAGGCCGCCACCGGGTGCCCCTTTTCCGCCAGTAACGCGGCGATGTCGTGTGCCTGCGCAACGGTGAGCGTGTACACGATCCCTGAGCCGGGCAGCGAATCCAGGTGCGCGGCAAGCCAAGCCGCGCGCTGCGCCGGGTTTCCGGCCTTGACCACCGACAGCCGCAGCGACTCACGGTCCAGCCCGCCGCGCAGCACCAGGGTCTCGCCGCCGCCCACGCCGAGCTGGGCGGCGACGTCTTCGACCACCCGGTCGTTGGCCGTCGCGGTGGTGGCCAGCACCGGGATATCGGCGCCCAGTTCGGCGATCAGGGTGCGGATCCGCCGGTAGTCGGGCCGGAAGTCATGGCCCCAGTCCGACACGCAGTGGGCCTCGTCGACCACCACCAACCCGGCGTCGTGCGCCAGCGCGGGCAGCACCGCATCGCGAAAGTCGGGGTTGTTCAACCGTTCTGGGCTGACGAGCAGAACGTCGAGCTCGCCACGGCTGACGCGGCGGTGGATGTCGTCCCACTCGGCGACGTTGCTCGAGTTGATCGTCGCGGCGTGCACACCGGCCCGGTCGGCGGCGGCCACCTGGTTGCGCATCAACGCCAACAGCGGCGACACGATCACCGTCGGGCCGTGCCCTTCGCCACGCAGCAGCTTGGCGGCGATGAAGTAGACCGCGGACTTACCCCAGCCGGTGCGCTGCACCACGAGCGCACGCCGCCGGTGTACGACCAGCGCCTCGATCGCCGTCCACTGATCGTCGCGCAGCACCGCATCCGGACCGGCCAGCTGCTCCAGGATGGACTGCGCCTGCGCGCGGACTTGTCTGCGTTTTGTTGCGCTCACCGCAACAAAACGCACACTAATCGCCCGTGGGGACGGGTCAGGACGTCGACGCCGCCTCCTGTTCGCGCTTGATCTCCAGCGCGATGTCGATCAGCTGGTCCTCCTGCCCGCCGATCAGCTTGCGCTGACCCGCCCTGTGCAGCAGCTGATGCGCGGGCACACCGTAGCGCTCGGACTGGCGGATGGCGTGCTTGAGGAAGCTGGAGTACACCCCGGAATAGCCCATGATCAGCGCGTTGCGGTCCAGCAGGCACTCGGCGGGCATCGCAGGCGCGACCACCTCTTCGGCGGCGTCGGCGATGTCGAAGAAGTCGATGCCGGTCTTCACGCCGATCTTGTCGAAAACCCCGATCAGCGCCTCGACCGGCGCGTTCCCCGCGCCGGCGCCGAACCGGCGGCACGAGCCGTCGATCTGCTTGGCCCCGGCACGCACGGCCTCGATCGAGTTGGCCACTCCGAGGCCCAGGTTCTCGTGGCCGTGAAAGCCGACCTGCGCGTCGTCACCGAGTTCGGCGACCAGCGCCTGCACCCGGTCGCGCACGCCCTCGAGCACCAGCGCACCGGCGGAGTCCACGACATACACGCACTGGCAGCCGGCGTCGGCCATGATGCGGGCCTGCTTGGCCAGCTTCTCCGGCGGGATGGTGTGCGCCATCATCAGGAAGCCGACAGTCTCCAGCCCGAGTTCGCGGGCCAACCCGAAGTGCTGGATCGACACGTCGGCCTCGGTGCAGTGGGTGGCGATGCGGCAGATCGAGCCGCCGTTGTTCTGCGCCTCCTTGATGTCCTCCTTGGTGCCCACGCCCGGCAGCATCAAGAACGCGATCTTGGATTCCTTGACCGTCTCGGCGGCGAGCTTGATCAGCTCCTGCTCGGGGGTCTTGGAGAAGCCGTAGTTGAAGCTGGATCCGCCGAGCCCGTCGCCGTGGGTCACCTCGATGACCGGCACGCCTGCGGCATCCAGCGCCGACACGATCGCGTGCACTTCGTCCTTGGTGAACTGGTGGCGTTTGTGGTGGCTGCCGTCCCGCAGGGACGTGTCGGTCATCCGGACGTCCCAGATCGGGTTGAAGTAGATCTCGCTCATGCCTGGCCTCCCGCTGTCGTGGCGAGGGCTTCCTTCGCGATTTCCTCGCCCACCTTGGCCGCCGCCGCGGTCATGATGTCCAGGTTTCCAGCGTAGGGCGGAAGATAGTCGCCCGCACCCTCCACCTCGATGAACGTCGTGACGACGTGGTTGCCGCCGTTGACCACCGACGGCTCGTCGAACTGCGGTTCGTTGAGCAGCCGGTAACCGGGCACGTAAGTCTGCACCTCGGCGACGACGTCCTTGATCGACTGGGTGATCGCGGCGTGGTCGGCATCGGGGGGGATCGCACAGAAGATGGTGTCGCGCATGATCATTGGCGGCTCGGCCGGGTTGAGGATGATGATGGCCTTGCCCCGCTTCGCGCCGCCGATCACCTCCACCCCGGCGCTGGTGGTCTTGGTGAACTCATCGATGTTGGCGCGGGTTCCGGGGCCGGCCGAGGCCGACGACACCGACGCGACGATCTCGGCGTAGGGCACCTCCACGGCGCGGGTGACCGCGTACACGATCGGGATCGTCGCCTGCCCGCCGCAGGTGACCATGTTGACGTTCGGCGCGTCGAGATGCTCGCGCAGGTTGGCCGGTGGGATGACGCCGGGTCCGATCGCCGCGGGCGTGAGGTCGATCGCGCGGATCCCCGCCTCCGCGTACTTCGGCGCCGCGTCGCGGTGCACATAGGCGCTGGTCGCCTCGAACACCATGTCGGGCTTCTCGCTCTGAGCCAGCAGCCAGTCCACCCCTTCGTGCGACGTTTCCAGCCCGAGCTTGCGGGCGCGCGCCAGACCCTCGCTCTCCGGGTCGATGCCGATCATCCAGCGCGGCTCCAACCACTCCGAGCGCAACAGCTTGTAGAGCAGGTCGGTGCTGATGTTGCCCGATCCGACGATCGCGACCGAAACCTTGTCCGGCATAACTAGCTCCTCGACTATTCGAAATTCAACCGCACCGAGCCGAGCCCGGCGAAATCGGCGATGTACTCGGCGCCCGGGGTGGCATCGAACGCCTTCGTGCACGACCCAGGCAACACGATGTCACCCGCCTTGAGCCGGACACCGAAGCCCTCCACCTTTCGCGCCAACCACGCGACCGCCGTCACCGGATTGCCCAGCACCGCGTCGCTGCGGCCCTTGGCCACCACCTCGCCGTTGCGGGTCAGCACGGCGTCGATCGCGGTGATGTCGATGTCCTTGGGTGACACCCGGTTCTCCCCGAGCACCCAGCCCGCCGAGGACGCGTTGTCGGCGATCGTGTCGCAGAGCTTGATCTTCCAGTCCTTGATCCTGGTGTCGATCAACTCGATGGCGGGCGCGAACGCCGCCGTCGCCGCCAGCACGTCGTCCTCGGTGCATCCGGCACCCGGCAGGTCCTCGGCCAGGACGAAGCCCACCTCGACCTCGACGCGCGGATAGAGATAGTCGGCGGACTTCACCGGCTTGTCCTCGAACACCTGCATCACGTCGAGGAGGTGCCCGTAATCGGGTTCGTCGACGTTCATCATCTGCTGCATGGCCTTCGACGACAGCCCGACCTTGTGGCCGATCACCTTGGCACCCTCGGCGACCTTCTGCCGGATGTTGATCAGCTGGATCTCGTAGGCATCAACGACGTCGATGTCGGGATGGCGGTCGGTCAACGGGGAGATCGGAACCCGGCTGCGCTCGGCCTGGGCCAGGTCGGCGGCCAACCGTTCACGAACCTCGGAACTGAGCATCTGGGTGAAGTCCCCTCGTTTCTTCGACCGGCGCAGTTGTGGGTCGGCCGGGCAATTCTATAACGTGTTCTACATGACCGGACAGGAGTACGACGTCGTCGTGGTGGGCAGCGGCGCCGCTGGCATGGTCGCCGCCCTCACCGCAGCTCACCAGGGACTCTCGACGATAGTCGTTGAGAAGGCTGCGCACTACGGCGGTTCCACTGCGCGGTCAGGTGGCGGCGTGTGGATCCCGAACAACGAGGTCCTCAAGCACGACGGCGTGAAGGACACCCCCGAGGCCGCCCGCGAGTACCTGCACACGATCATCGGCGACGTCGTACCCCCCGAGAAGATCGACACCTATCTCGAGCGCGGCCCGGAGATGCTGTCCTTCGTGCTCAAGCACTCCCCGCTGAAGCTGTGCTGGGTGCCCGGCTACTCCGACTACTATCCCGAGGTTCCCGGCGGCAAGCCCACCGGGCGGTCCGTCGAACCGAAGCCGTTCAACGCCAACAAGCTGGGACCCGACCTGGCGGGCCTGGAACCGCCCTACGGCAAAGTCCCGATGAACATGGTCGTCATGCAGCAGGACTACGTCCGGCTCAACCAACTCAAGCGCCACCCGCGTGGGCTGCTGCGCAGCCTGAAGGTCGGTGTCCGCGCCACATGGGGCAAGGTCACCGGCAAGAACCTGGTCGGTATGGGACGCGCACTGATCGGGCCGCTGCGCATCGGACTACGCGAGGCGGGCGTGCCGGTGCGTCTGAACACCGCGTTGACCGACCTCTACGTCGAGGACGGCGTGGTGCGCGGGATCTACGTGGTTGATACACGGAACTCCCAACCCACTGAGCCAGAACTGATCCGGGCCCGCCGCGCCGTGATCCTGGGATCGGGCGGCTTCGAGCACAACGAGCAGATGCGGGTGAAGTACCAGCGGGCGCCGATCAGCACCGAGTGGACGGTGGGCGCGAAGGCCAACACCGGCGACGGCATCCTGGCCGCCGAGAAGCTCGGTGCCGCACTGGACATCATGGAGGACGCCTGGTGGGGCCCGACGGTGCCGCTGGTCGGGGCGCCGTGGTTCGCGCTGTCGGAACGCAACTCGCCGGGCTCGATCATCGTGAACATGGCGGGCAAGCGGTTCATGAACGAATCCATGCCGTATGTGGAGGCGTGCCACCACATGTACGGCGGAAAGTACGGGCAGGGACCGGGGCCCGGCGAGAACATCCCCGCCTGGCTGGTGTTCGACCAGCAGTACCGCGACCGCTATATCTTCGCCGGATTGCAGCCCGGGCAACGTATCCCGAAGAAGTGGCTGGAGTCCGGCGTCATCATTCAGGCCGACACCCTCGAAGAGCTCGCGGCGAAAGCGGGCCTGCCCGCCGACGCGTTCAGGGCGACGGTCGAGCGGTTCAACGGCTTCGCCCGCACCGGGATCGACGAGGACTTCCACCGCGGTGAGAGCGCCTACGACCGTTATTACGGCGATCCCACCAACAAACCGAACCCCAATCTCGGTGAGATCAGCCACGCGCCGTACTACGCGGCCAAGCTGGTACCCGGTGATTTGGGCACCAAGGGCGGTATCCGCACCGACGTCCACGGCCGTGCGCTGCGCGACGACGGCTCGGTGATCGAAGGGCTATATGCTGCAGGCAATGTCAGCGCACCGGTGATGGGGCACACCTATCCCGGTCCGGGCGGGACCATCGGCCCGGCGATGACGTTCGGCTATCTTGCAGCACTACATATCGCCGGAGCCGCGAAGCCGGCGACATCTACGACGGGGAAGAACTGATGCCGATCAATCTCGACGAAGCCCTCGGCGCGGAGTTGCCGGCTGCTGAATTCTCTTGGTCCAGCAGTGACGTCCAGCTCTACCACCTCGGGCTCGGCGCCGGGATGGACCCGATGGACAAGCGGGAGCTGAGGTATCTGGTCGACGACACCCCGCAGGTGCTGCCCACGTTCGGCAACGTCGCGCAGAGCTTCCACATGACCGAACCGCCGTCGGTGCAGTTCCCCGGTATCGACATCGAGCTTTCGAAGGTGTTGCACGCGAGCGAGGCGGTGTCGGTGCCCGGGCCGATCCCCCCGTCGGGCACCGGACGCGCGGTCACCCGGTTCACCGACATCTGGGACAAGGGCAAAGCCGCTGTGATCTGGTCGGAGACAACGGTCACCGCGCCGGATGGCACGTTGCTGTGGACCCAGAAGCGTTCGATCTTCGCCCGCGGCGAGGGCGGCTTCGGTGGCGAGCGGGGGCCGTCGACGTCCTCCGAGCCTCCGCAACGCGCACCCGACTTCGAATTGGCGATTCCGGTGTCTCCGCAGCAAGCTTTGCTCTACCGCATGTGCGGGGACCGTAACCCGCTGCACTCCGATCCGGATTTCGCCGCGGCCGCAGGCTTTCCGAAGCCGATCCTGCACGGATTGTGCACCTATGGCATGACGTGTAAGGCGATGGTGGACACCCTGCTCGACGGCGACACCGCCCTGGTGGCAAGTTACGGTGCGCGTTTCGCCGGTGTGGTCTTCCCCGGCGAGACGCTGAAGGCGCGCATCTGGAAAGAGGGCGACGGCTTCGTCGCGATGGTCACCGCGCCCGAGCGGGACGATGCCGTGGCGTTGGCCGGTGTGGAACTGATCCCGGCCTGACGGTCATTCCTTTGCCGTAATTAAATACAGCTAACTGTCGAAATCGGCTTATTAACCCCATCGTCACTGCCACCACGCATTTGAATTGAATACAACCGGCTCGCCCAAAGATACCTTTGAGCAATTGTTACGTCAGTGAAAAAACGTCGGTCTTTCAGCATCTTTGCTCGTGTAGTATTCTTTGAGCAAAGTTATGTCGGGGCATTTCCTGGTCGTGGGCGTCGGTGGTCGAAAAGATAGGGATTCGCCCGATTCATCGCTGTGCAACATCAGATACCTTCGCAACATGAACTCTTGGTTCGTAAACTGATAGAGGCGCCGACCCCGCCATGACAGTCCGATATGCGACCTCCGAAGTGAGCACCCGCTTGCCTTCGACCTCGAGGCGCGGTCGAGGGGGTGTTCACTTGCATACGCCACCGAGGCAGGCGTCGATCTCGGTCGTCGTCATCGACGGCCAAGATGTCGTGCACGCCGCCCTGGAAGCGTGGCTTACCAGCGGTGGCACTCCATTGATCAAGATCGTGGGCAACTACTCACATCCGACCGATTTCATCGCAGAGCATCCGCTCGCGGAGGAGGGAGTCGATGTGGTGTTGATGGCGCTGCAGTACGAGGGGCACGGCCCCAACTTCGGCGCGGTGCGGCACTTGACCGAGGTCGGTTACCGAGTGATCGTCTATTCCTATCTGACCTCGAACGAGATCATCCTCACCAGTCTGGACGCCGGCGCCCTGACGTACGTGGCGAAGTTCGAGAGCGGTAAGCATCTGCGCGAAGCCATCTATGCCGCCCACGCGGGTGTCCCTTACATCCCCCCGCGCACCGCCAGGGCGCTGCAGAACGACCGAACCGTCGGCCGGCCGAGATTGACAGAGCGTGAACGGCAGGTCCTCGTTGCGTGGTTCCGCACCGAGAACAAAGACGTTGTCGCCCGGAAGCTGAACATCGAGGCGACGACAGTGCGGACTCATCTTCAGCGGGTGCGAGCGAAATACGCTGCGATCGGACGGCCGGCATCCACCAAGGCGGCACTCATCGCGCGGGCGATCCAAGACGGCATCCTGAGCGTCGACGACCTTTGATCGTCGTCTGATCGTCGTCGACACCTAGGCGAACGGCTTTTGTAGCACACTGATCAGATCGCGGTACTTCGCGACGGTGTATTCTCCCGCCTCGCCCCACGAGTCCGTTTGTGTCACAGACATGCCCGCGTCAGCGGCCCAGCCGGCGACCATCTCACCGGTCACATTCGACCGATTGCCGTCATCACGCAGTCGCCCCTGGCTCGCCACCTGTTGCACAACTCGTCCGACCGTTCCCAAGCGACATGTCAACGGCGCCAGGGCGAGACTCCAGCCACGTTTGTCCGCATGGTGCACGACCGCACTACCGCCGGGGCGGAGAACCCGGCCGATCTCGAAGATATAGGAGCGCACGACCTCGGCATCCATGTGGACGAAGGAGTCGAACGACCAGACGAAGTCAACGCAACCATCTGCGGCGGGCACCGATTGCCCGTCACCGAGCTGGTATTCGACATGGTCGAGGTGCCCGAACCGCTGTCGGCAGGTGTTCAAGCAGTTCTCGTTGATGTCCACCAGCACGACGCTGCGGGCCGAATCAACCAAGAACTCCGACCAGCGCCCGTAACCCGGTGCGATCTCCACCACGGCGGCACCGACGCAGTACGGTGCCATGAACGTCTCGACCAGGGCGTCCTTCCACATGGCATAAGGGCGTCGACAGTAGCTGGCGAGGTCGTCCCATTCGTCGCCGTTTTGAACCCAGTCGTGTTCCTGACCCCAGGTTCGGCGGTTCCAATCCAATGTCGGCATAGCGACTCCTTTCTGTGAGATGCGGACCGACTCATGACGACCCGCGGCCGGCGAGGACCTCACGGGTCCTGCCGACCTTGCGTAGTGAGCTCCTGACCAGGCTCCGGACCTCGGGATGGGACAGGACATAGGAAGTGGCCGCCGACGAGGGTCGGCGACAGGCCGCGTACATCAGCGCGCGCGGGGAACGACGACTCACGAACCCGGTCATCACCGACCGGTCGTCCGTCTTGAGGGTGTGCTTGTACTGCTCGTCGCCCCTCGAAAGATCGATGCACTGCACGCCGCGAGCGAACACGGCGGCGATCGTCCGCAGCGTGCGGACCGCACCCGGTGAGTAGCGCGCCCACTCGGGATCGTGCGCACAGAACCAACCCGTGAAGACGGTGTCGGTGGCGAGGCTCAAATCGGTGGCGATGGCCTGTCCGCCGACGCGCAAAGACGAACCGACGCAGTAGACACCGTCGCTTGGCTCTTCAGCCAACTTGTGTAACAACGCGACGACATCACGACGGGCGAACAGATCGGGCCAACCGCTGCGCCGATACTGCCGGGACTTCCAGGCAATCAGCCGACCCAGGTCCACATGGTCGGTCGCGGCGCCCGAGGAGAACACCATGTCCGGATGCTCGCGGAGTAGCTTGCGCTCCTTGTATAGAACGGTTTTGATCGCCTTACGCGTCGCTATTCGGTTCAGGTAGGGCGTCCAACCGCCATCGGTGTCGATCGTCGGCGCCGACGCGGGCTTCAACGATTGGATGCCATGCCATTGGCTCCCGATCAGCTCGGCAAGTTCGAGAACCTCCAGACCCGCCGCCTTGAGCAGCTCCGGCCACGACCACTCGAACCCGCCGCGATGGATGAACCCTTGGCGGGTGTTGACTTTGCCTCCGATCGCGGTGGCCACCCTGCGCGAGCGCAGTTCGATCGGAAGAAACCCCACGACCGCCGAGTCGTCCTCCACCACGACGACTCGGGACCGATCGCTGACGGCATCCGCGGCGAGCGCGAATCCCGGTGTCAGGAAAGGCGTCTGCGCTGACAGATCAGCCGACTGATACTCGCGCCAACACTCCAACTCGTGGGGACCGAGTTCGTGGGGGCGTACCACCGATGCCTTCACGCCAACACTCCTTACCTACTAGGCGATCGGTAACGCGTAGACGCGGACATAATCAACAAGCATCCGGTTCGGAAACGCCGTGCTCTCATCCGGTGCTCCGGGCCAATCCCCGCCGACCGCGAGGTTGAGCAGGATGAAGAACGGGTGGTCGAACACCCACGATCGACCGGCCTCCTCTTTCGTGATTCGCCGCGTGGGCCGCCCGTCGACCTGCCACTCGATGAGCTCGGGAGACCAGCGCACACTGTAGGTGTGCCAGTCCCCCAGCGACTGGCCCGGTGGCAGGACATACTCCGCGCCCCAGCGGAGTCTCGGTGCCTGAACGTGCTGTTCGATGTCTCGCAGCCGGTGACCGATGGTTTCCACGACGTCGATCTCGCCGGCCTCGGGGAACCCAACCTCGTCGAGGTCGATTCCGACCAGCCAGAATGCCCCCCACATGCCCGTGCCGACCGCGCCTTTGATGCGGGCTTCGAAAACCCCGTAGCGCTGCGAGAACTTGTACTTCGACGTCAGCTTTCCGCTGACGTACTCGCATGTGCCATACCAGCATTCGAGATCTTGGTCGGACCGGTCCGCTTCCAACACCAAATGTCCCGCGCCGTCGAGGTACGCGTTGCCCGATCGCGTGTAGTACTGCAGTTCCTCGTTACCCCATCCGGTACCGCCCACGTCGGGTGTCCAGTGCGCCGGATCCGGCGATGAGCCCGCCGGACCGTCGAACTCGTCGGTGAACGTGGGGGTATGCGCACTTCCGGGAACGGCCTCACTGCGCGTGAGGTGGAACTGGCAGGAAGACACCAGGCAGATGGTGAGGACCACGCCGAGAATCTGTTGCATCGACAGGCCGCGATAAGCGCTCATAACCGACCCACCGCGATTCCCCGTGGCGCGTTACCCACCCTGGCCGAAGTCGCGACGATACGCCTCGTTGCGGTGTCGATGACCGTGACCGCGTCCGCATACATGCCGGCGACGTAGAGCCGGGCACCGTCGGGGCTGAGCGCCAGCGTGGTCGGCGCCTCGATGACACCGATCGTATCGATGACGCGGAGCGCCTGGGTGTCGATGACCGACACGGTGTCGGAGTTCTGGTTGGCGACGAACACATATCGCCCGTCTCGGCCGACCGCGATCCCGTACGGGTATTGACCGACCGGAATGCCCGCCCCGACGAGCCGTCTGGTTTCGGTATCGATGACGGAGACGCTGTTGGAGCTTGTGTTGGCGACGTAGACGCGACTGCCGTCGGGGCTCACCGTCACCTGGTTCGGCCGCTCGCCCACACTGATGGGACTGGCGGCCAAGGACAGCGTGTGCGTGTCGAGGATCCGGACATCGTTGCGGTACTGGCTGGTGACATAGATCAGCCCGCCGTCAGGGCTGATGGCGAGGCCTCCCGGCGCGTCACCAACCCTGACCGATACGCCGACCTGCCTGCGGGTGATGGTGTCATAAGCGCGGACGTCGTCGGTTTCGCCGCCCGCGATGTAGATGGTCGTCCCGTCCGGGCTGACCGCCACCCCTGCCGGGTAGCTGCCGACCCGGATCGGATCGCCGACGACTGCGCCGGCGGCTGTGTCGATCACGGTCACGTCGTTCTCGGACGGGCTGACGACGTATCCGCGGTGCCCATCGGGGCTGAGCGCGATGTCGGACGGCACCAAACCCACGGCGATGGGGTCGGCGACCGGTGTCAGGTCACTCGCATCGAGGATCTGGACGTCGCTGGTCCTGGCGTTGGCCACGAACACGTACAACCCGGGCGCCAACGCCGCGGCGCTGTGCCGCGACGGCGGCATGGAGCACGCCGAGACCGTCGCGACCAACGCGGCGATCAGGCTGAACAGCAGTGTGTTACGCATCGCGGAACCCGATCGCCGTCTTGACTGCGGTGCGGGCGGCCCGGCCGGCCCGATAGACGGGAATCCGCTCGATCCAGTACTCGGCGAAGTCGTGCTGCTGTGCGCCGAACCTGGTCTTGAACTGCGCCAAGCCTTCGGAGAAACCGGAATCACCCATGTGGTAACGACGACAGCCGTCGCGACATGCGGCGGCGATGGCCGTCTTGTGGAGCAGGCTGTTCACTTTGACCGGCACGGCGACGTCGGCGTCCATCGCGCCCCGGGTGTAATGGGCCACCGCACCGCCGCGCAACACCAGGATCGCAGCGGTCGGGCGGCCGTCGTACCAGGCCACCGAGATCTGGCAGCGGCCGCCCATTCGTCGCGCAACGGTGCGGAACTTCTGAAGCGAATCCCTGCGGCGGCCCCGCGCCCGAGCAAGCCACCGCGGCTCGCGTTGTCGCGCCGCCCACCGATCGAAGGATTTGAGGAGAAGATCGTAGAAAACCGGCACCAGCTCGCCGCTGCAGTCGGTTTCGACGACCACGCCCGCTTCCTCGGCACGGCGGACCTCACGGCGCAACGCTGACTTGAACCGAGACTGCCACACGGCGTCGAAACCGCCGTCCAGATCGAGGATGTGTGCCCGCGACGGGACTGCGGTGATCCCGCGATGTGCAGCGAGGGGCGCCCAGAGGTCGGCCTGCAGCGGGTTGGGACGCAGGTGCACCCGCGACGACGCGGAATTCGAAAAATCCTGTAGCACAGCGGATATCAAAGCACCGTCGAGAATCTCCTGCGGCGCCACCAAACCGCCGTATCCCCAACTCACAGGCATCGAATGAGTGGCCGAAAGGCGAGTGCCGTACCGTGGCCGTACCAACGGCAGAACAGCCAGCTCACCGCCGGGAAGTTCGTATAGACGACTGGCGTCCTGGAAACGGCCCGTAGCGGTCAGGCACTCGACCCACTCCGGTGACTGTGTCGGCATCGCCTCGGCATCGGCGGCGTAGACGTCTCGCCAGACCTGACGCGGCACAGGGCTGTGTACCCGCACCCTCGGCACCGGCGCGAAGGATGGTGTGGTGGTCTGCAGGTACATGGCGCTCACATCGCCTTTAAGGACTCGGCTTGGGGACCAGAGGTGGACCGCAGCCAGTGAATGGTCCGCTTGATGCCGTCGGCGATCGACACTGTCGGCGCCCAGCCAAGCTCCGCACGACATCTGGTGTTATCCAATGCGATCGCACGGACCTCCCCGGTTCGGGCAGGCGCATGACGCGGCGGCGGCGCGCCGCCCACCGCCGCCGCGATCAAGCGGTGCACTTTGGTCACACTCGTCTGCAGGCCGGTACCGACGTTGACGATCCCGGTCACGGTCGAGTCGGCGGCGGCCGCCCTGACAAAGGCGTCGACGACATCCCCCACATACACGTAGTCGCGTGTCGACTCGCCGTCTCCGTAGACGGTGGGAACACTCCCCTCGATGAGCGCCTTGCAGAAGATCGCGATGACACCCGCTTCACCGTCCGGATCCTGCCGTGGCCCAAAGACGTTCGCGAGGCCGAGACAGACCGTGGACAAACCGTACATCTCGGCGTAGACGCCGGCGTAGAGTTCACCCGCGATCTTGGCCGCCGCGTACGGCGACAGCGGGTTGATGCTTACCTGCTCACTCACCGGGATCAGCGTTGGCGCGCCATACCGAGAGCCCCCGGACGCCGCGTAGACGACTCGTGGCACGTCGGCACGCCTGCACGCTTCGAGCACGTTGATCGTTCCCAACACGTTGACCCGCGCGTCGTACAGAGGATCGGTCACCGACTTCTGCAGGTCGGCCTGGGCTGCCAGATGGAAGACCACGTGCGGGCTGGTAGCGGCGACGATGCCCGAGAATTCCTGTGCTGTCACGTCGCCGCGGATGAACGTGAACTTTCCGACCGAGCAGTGTCCGTACCCGCGTTGTGCGGCGTCGAGGTTCTCGGCATGACCGGTGCTGAGGTTGTCGAGGCCGATCACTTGGTGCCCGTCGGCGAGAAGCCGGTCGACGAGGTTGGATCCGATGAAGCCGGCGGCTCCGGTGACGAGTGCGCGCATGATCAGCAATCTCCTGTCTGGTGGCGTGGTTTCAATTCGGCAGATCTGACGAAGACACCTCGCGTGGCGTCGGGGCCTCGCAGTCGTCGCAGCTGCCGCCAGACGGTGGTTCGCAGCCGCTCGGGGTACGGAGCAACACGTGCGCCTTGACCGTTCAGCCACGTCCGCACCTGGGTGAGCGTCGTTCCGGCGGTGACGGTGAGGCGGGCCAGCGCCATCCGGTCGTCGGCGTGGGAGCTGAGCGCATTCATCACCGCGGCCGCGGAACGGTGGCCGGCCGCCGCGACTACACGTCGAGTGCGGACCGACTGGAAGCCGTGCGGATAGGCAAAGCTGGGAACCTCGAACCCGAGTGCGTCCTCGAGCATTTCCTTGCTGCTCCGCACCTCGTCATAGACCGCATCGTCCGTCATGATGTCGAGCTGCGGATGCGTGTGGGTGTGAGCGCCGATCTCCACTCCGAGTTCAGCGAGTTCGGAAAGCTGCGACCAGTCCAGCATCGCTGCGGGCGGCAGCGTCAGGTCCGGTGCTCGGTGCCCGCGGCCGGCCAGCGCTCCGGTCGTGATGTACACCGTGCTCGGCAGTTTGAAGTCGGCCAACATCTCTGCGGCATAGGCGAAGTCGGCGAAACCGTCGTCGAAGGTGATGAGGACTGGATGGGCAGGCAGAGGGCTGTCGCCTGCGAGGGCGGCACACAGGCCGGAGACCGTCATGGCGGTCCGCCCGCTTGCCTCGATGAGCTCGAGTTGCCGGGCGAACATGGCGGGCCTGACCGTGTAGGGCGCGATCCAGTCGGCTGGTGCCTTCGACACCGAGTGATAGAGCAGGATGGGGATGACGCTCATGACTTCACCGCCGTTCCCTGAGTCGTCTCGCCGGCCGGGTCCGCCCCGGCTGCACGCTTCCCCCATGCCAGCGCGGCGATGGTCGTGACGGCGGCCAGCACCGCGATGCGCGGCGGAAGGGATCCATAGCGCAGCACTGTCATCACGACGGTGACCAGGATCGCCAGCGCCGCGCTCAGCGCGATGGTCAGAACCCACCTCTCGGAGGTGTCACGTACCAGGAGAGCCGACATCGGATATCCGGGCCCGGCCAACACGAATAGAAACACAGCGACGACACGTATCGGCGAGGCCGGTGGCATCATCATCACGATGGCCAGCACCACCCAGCCGGTGGCCGCCAAGACCCAGAATCGGATTCGTATGTCGCGCAGGGAAATAAGCGTGGTCACATCGACCCCTCTTGCTTCATCGGATGGGCCATCGTCAGCACCACCGCGTCATCCGTGCGATAGATCACCGTGAACAGCGGTGAGTTGGTGACGGTTTCGGTGAGGCTGGCGATGCTGCCCGCCGGCATCGCTCCGATCATCTCCACATCGGCGATCTGGCTGCGGGTGAGAACCAGATAGGCATGGTGATAAGGCGCCATCAGGTCGGTGAAACCGCCCACCGGGTCGTCGAGTATCGCCTGGCGATCCTCGGGTTCGAGAAGACCGAATCTCTCGTAGGTGTAGAACTCGTAATTCATGAAGGCCCAGGGAAAGTCGCGGGTGGCACCGATGATCAGAGAGCCCCTTGGCGCGATGCCGTACACGAAGACCGATGCGCCGGCTTCGCCCTGGCTGAAGTAGTTCGCCTGCTCCTTGCCGTAGTAGCTGACCAGGAATCCCGGGATCAGCATCAGCAGAACGATTGGCAGCGCAAGCCTGGTAGCCCATGAGCGTCCCTTGCGTTTGGTCGGGAAGAAGGCTGCCGCCGCGAAGAAGCACAGGAACGGCAACGCGAACAGATAGATGCGGAACACCATCTCGCCGTCGTAGTCGTTGATGGCGACCACCGGAACCGGTGCGATAGCGAGCAGTGCCAGTGCGAACTCGCGATGATGGCGCAGTCGCCGGATGAACCCCGCCACGGCCAGCAGCCCGATCGCGCCGCTGTGCAGCCGGTCGATATGCGCGACCACGACCTGGCTGGGGCTGGCATCGCCCAGGTTGATGAAGCCGGACTTCGCGTTCTCTCCTGGAGCACCGAGTTTGGCCATCAGGCCGGCCATGTTCTCGGCGATCCATGGCCAGGCGAACAGCACATCCCAGCCGACCGCGGCAAGGATCGCCACCAGCAGAAGGGCTTTCACCCGGTATCGACAAATCGCCAGGACTGCCAGCGCAAGCACCGTCATCAGCGGGGTGAGTTGGTGGGTGGGGGCGATCGCGGCCACCATCAGAACCAGTGCTCCCCAGAGCATCAGGTCCCGGCGGCGGTTTCCGGTCTCACCCCGCGGCCGAGGTGCCAGATAGCGCAAGCACAACGCCAGAATCGTGAGGTACAGGAAGAACGCGGTGGGCTGTGGGGCGAAATAGTCCTGGCCCACCCAGTTCGCCAGTACAAAGATCACCAAAGCGGTCCACAGCAGCCGGCGGTCATCGGTGAAGGTTCGGGCTATCAGGTACACCGGCCCCAGCATCAAGACCCCGAAGACAGGTGGCGCCCACGCGGCGTAGTCGAGGGAGCTTCGCAGACCGGCAGCCTCGATCAGCGTGGCGTTCAGGGTGAAGAAGCCAGGCCAGCGTTGGTAGACCCCGAGCTCGCGGATCGAGCTGTCGACTCCTTCATGACGCACGAAGAAGTCGATGACACCCACGTGCTTCCAAGCCCATGAGTAGCGCAGCGTGTCGTACAACACGCATGGCGTCGCATGCAGGATGAGAATCAGTACGCCCAGGTAGCCGCTCAGAAGCCATGGCCGGATGGGGAAACCGATGATCAGCGCGGCGTACCCGACCAGCAAGACCGCCAGCGCCAACCAGAAGGTCACCGGGAACAGCGGAACGAGACCGAAATCGCCGATCAGGTCCAACCTGATTTTCGGCAACGAAACCAGCCACAGCACAACGGCTGCGCATACGGGTGCCATTCCAGCGGCAATGAGCAATGGCCGCCGAGACGACTTCGACGTCTCCGCAGGCACGTTCACCCGGCCCTGTGTGTGCCCGACGGCGTATCCGAGACCTGTGATGACCACCCCGATGACCAACGCGAACGCGGCGATCAGCGCCGAGGGGTGGCCGCGAAACGCATGCCCGACATTGCGGGCCAGCGCGCGCGGTACGGTCGAGGTCAGGTACCGCCGTTCGGTCGACAGGGCGTGTTTGGCCGTCGCGGTGCAACTCACCCGCGCTTTCGACAGTCCCTCCGAGAAGCACCGAGAACGGTAGTAGGACCAGGTGCTTCGCGACGCGGGGACTTTGTGCAGTACACGAGCGCTGGGTTCATATAGGTGTATGCCCTCGGGGTTCTCGCGTTGGACACGGATGCACAGTTCGGTCTCCTCGCATCCCACCGGCCGCGCCCCGACTCGGCCCAACGCGGTGTCGAATCCGCCGGAGTCGAGCAACAGGCTGCGGCGCAGGGACATGTTCGCGCCGATGAAGTTGCGGATGGGGGACCGCTCGGCAGGCAGGCCCTGGTAGCTGCAGCCGACCACCCAATCGAATTCGGGGGGAAACCAGTTCGGTCGCCCTGCGTGCCAGTTCGGGGACACGTGACCGCCCACACCGAGAACATGTGGGTTCTCGTACGGCGCGGCGAGCGAGGCGAGCCAATCGGGTGCGGCGACCGCATCGTCATCGAGGAACGCGACGATGTCTGAGCGCGCTGCGCTGACGCCGGTGTTGCGAGCACCCGACAATCCCTTCGGCTCAGGACTCTGGATCACGGTGATGTCCGAGAAGGTGCTCGTCGCACGGTCATACAGCGGCCGACAGTGGTCGATCACCAGGATGATCTCGGCGGCGGGGAGCGTCTGGGCCCGCACTGATGCGATGGCGGCCGACAACTCTTGCCACCTGTCCTCGGTGTAGGCGCATATGACCACCGCCACGGTCAGCCCGGAGACATTCGTGCTGGGGCAGACAGCAATACCGCGACGCTGCCTAACTATGGGCCGGGGCAAGGCCGTCAGCCGCGGCGTCCTGGATGCGACGACCGCGCGCAGCACGGGCGCGATATTGGCCGTCCACCAGATCCGGTGTTGCTGGTATGTGGTGCATTTGCGCCACATCTCCGCCGCGTGGTGCAACCACGTCAGGATGATCAGCGCCTCCTCGTCCACCCGGTCACAGCCGGAGGTGGCCGCTTCACTGCTGTGGTAGCTGACCGACAGCGGCTCGCGTTCACGGCGATTCAATCCGCCCGCGCGCAGCCGCCGTCGCACGATGGCGCCGAGTTCGCGTCCCCCGATCATCCGGCTGACGCCGAGAACCAGCAGGTAACCGTCGAGCAGCGCAAGCTGTCCGGGTCGGGCGCCACCCCAGTCCACGATGCCGGTGACTACGCCTGTCTCCGGGTCAAGTTGGATGTTGTCGGGCGTGAAGTCGCCGTGTGTCCAGCTCACCAGCGTCCTGCGCTGCATGAGCGCACCGCAGAGCAACTCGCCGATCTGGTCGACGTTCGATGCGAGGCGCGGTTCTATCCGCAGACAGATGTCGGCGAGGGCTGCCAGCGGCTCCCCCACCCAACTGCGCAGATGGGTGTCATCGACCAGCGCTACCGTTCCGGTCTGCTCGTGCAGTCGCGCAATGGCGGTCAACGCCTCTGCGGTGAAGGCTCCGGCCCGGTCGCGGTGACGGAGCACCGCTTCGGCGAGGGTCACCCCGGGCCGGTATGTCTCCAGTGAGGTTGCGCCATCGGTTGTTTCGCGGTAGGCGATGATTCGTGGCAGCAGCGGACGCAGGTCGTTCAGCCGGTGATCCGCGGTGAAATGGTCGAGGACCGCGCGTTGGGTGCTCAGTTCGCGAGTGCCCAGAGCTCCGTAGGCGAGCTTGGCGACCGCGCACGGCTCACCGTCCTCGGATCGCAGGATCGCCACCGCGACGTCGCTGACGGTGGGCACCGCTTGCGCGTTCGTGCAACCGGCCGTCTCCGGGCAGTCGGCGACTGCCGATTCCAAGGCGTGAAACGATGGCGAGCGGCCGGCTTTTCGGCTGCGCAATAAGCTCAGCGCCGATGCGACAACCTTGTGCAGCCGCAGGGCAGCCAGCACCTGCAATATCCGAACGGTTGCGGAGGCCGGCAGCATCTGGCGCCACGCGCCGGCCTGCGGTTTGCGAATGTCGCTGTGGTTGTTCGACATCCACTGATCTCGGCGCACCAGCAGATAGCCCGCCATGACCGTCTGCGCGATCAACCAGGCCAGACCGGCCCCGGTCAACCCCATGACGTGCAGCAACACCCAGGTCAGGCTGAGCACGATGGCGCACTGGGTGAGCTGGATGGACAGCAGCAGACCGAGACGACGTTGCGCCCTGGCAGAGCTGACGGCGGTGGTGACCACGAGGTTGGGGATCGCCGCCAGTGCGAGCAGGCGAAGCGTGTCGGTAGCCTCCTGGTAACCCGGCCCGAAGATGCTGAGTAGTAGCGGGGCCGCCGCGATGGTCACGATCACCACCGGGACAAGTAGTTTCGCCGTGTGGCTGAGAACGTGTCGCACCGATTTCGCCAGCCGGCCGGGGTTCGCAGCCGTCGCGGCGACCAGCGAGGTGCCCATGTTCGTGTTGAGCAGGTGCAGGCTGTAGGCAATCACCCAAGCGATCGCAAAGTATGCGTTCGGCGCGGCGCCCAACACCGCGATCACCATGATCGGCATCAGATCGATCGAGCCGATCGACGAGATCGATCCGGCGTAATCGAAGGCGACGAACCTTCCGATCTGGCGCACAGGCGGTAGATCGTGGTCCTGGCGAAGCCGTTGATGACGTGGGATCGCCCAACCGAACATGTAGATCCCGACGACGATCACCAGCACCCACATCGACAGCACCCACGACGCGAAGATGCCGTGCATCGGCATGGCGGTGACGAGCGCCACCACAACGGCGACCTTCGCCACGGCGAACACCACGTTGATGACCGGCACCAGCTCTGCGCGCTGCAGCCCGACCAACACCCCGTTCTGGATGACGAACAGCGCATAGCCGGCGGTGCCGACCACGAACATCGCCATCGGCAGCACACCGGAGAGAAATGTCGTGTCCGGGGCAATGATTCGGACGATCAGCACGGCGGCGGTGGAGATTGCGACGGCCAGGCAGCTGCTGACGACGAAGGAGACCGCGACGAGGCGCCGGGTATGTCGCCCCGCGGTCGGCACGAATCGGACCATCGCACTGGAGAGGTTGAGCGCGGCGACAGCAGCAGCCAGTACCATCATCGAAATGGCGGCGGAGTTGCTTCCCACGCTGGCCGCGTCGTACTTCCACGCCGCCACCGCCCAGTAGCCGAAGCCGATCACCGCTGAGAGACCGGAACTGATGGTCAGCAGGTAACCGTTTCGCAGCAAGGGGTTTCGCCACCCTGCACGCATTGCAACGACGGCCTGTCGTGGCCGTGACACACGTCCGCGTGCCGGCGGGGCGAGAGTCAGATCCGCCTCGGTCACACCGAGCGATTTGGGCGACAGACTGGTGTCGGCGGTCATTGATGCGCCGCGCTGCGGTGCGTACGCCATCGGCTGACGGCATAGGCGACCGGCCCGTACGCCAGGCCACGCTTCTCCAGCCGCGCCAGTTCCGATGGCCAACCGACATACCGGCCCTGGTTGCGGGCGGACGATGCCTTGAACGCGTATCCGACACCAGCGGGCAAGCGCCGCAGCAGATGCGGCCACATCGTCGGCTCTTGCACCATCACGCTGGTCAGAAACGCACCGAGGCCGACACCGTAGCCAAACGCCTGATTGCGTAACGCGGCCATCTCGCGGTGGTGTTTGTGCCACACGATCGCATCGGGCTGGTACACCACCTGGTGTCTCAAGACGACCCGGAAGAACGCCGCCAGATCGTCGCCGCCGCGGGCGAAGGTGCCCACCCCGATCGCTGGATCGAAGCCGCCGAGTTCACGCAGCACCGACGTGTCGAACGCCATGTTGGCACCCGAGCCGAGTCGTCCCGCGGTGAAAGGAAAAAGCGGATCGTCCGAGCGGTGGTCAGTGCCGCCGAAGACCTTCAGCGCGAACCCCTTGTCGAAGCCGCCGTGTCGTTCCAGAAGCAGCTGCGCCGGCGTGTCGAGTTGGGCCGGAAGGATGAGGCCCGTCACGCATCCGACATCAGGCGCGGCGGCGAAGCCCTCCGCGATGGCGGTGAGCCAATGGCGGTCGACGATGACATCGTCGTCGACGAATGCCGTGATCTGCCCGCGGACTTCGGCCAACCCTCGGTTGTGTGCCGAAGCCAGGCCGCGACGATCTTCGCGGACGTACCGAACGCGCTGCGGAAAGTGGGTGAGCACCTCGGCGGTGGACGACGTGACCGGGTCGTTGTCCACGACCACGACGTCGAAGCGGGGGTACTCGAGGTCGAGTAGGGCATATAGGCAGTCGCGCAGGCTTTCCGGGCGCTCGCGGGTGGCGACCACGACGGTGATATGCGGAGGATCAGCCAGCACCGCAGCACGGCGCTGCAGACAACGGTGTACCGGGCCGCGCACGCGGCCAAGGGAACCGGTGTCGTTGACCGGCGCCATCTCGTCGGCCAGGAGGTGCTCGTTGACCGCCACCCGCATGGCCGACCACACCGTCGCCGCATGCGTCTCCCAGCGACGATCGGCACGCCCGTCGAGCACGACGATGCCGAGGGGGTGGGTGTGCAGCCGGACCAGCGCGAGAATCTTCTGTGTTCCCGTGGACGGCTCGGCGAGCTGCAATCTCGCGGGTGGAGCGCTCAACTCGATCTCTGTGCGGCCAACCGGGAGATCCTCCTCGAGGATCGACCTGGCGGTGGGCTCCTGGTTCAGCAGGCGTCGCTGCGGGGTCTGACATATCTGAGTCATCTCACGCGCCTGCCGCTTGTGCTTGGGCGAGATCCAGCCCGCGCCGACTGCAAACCGTCTGCACCAGGCGGCCTGTCAGGCCGGTGCGGTGGTGTCGAAGCACGGTGGCCAACACCCTGGATCCGTCGCGTATCGCATGCAGATTGGATTCGCCTGCACGCCTGGGGAGTTCCAGACTCGGCACCTCGGCAACCCGCAGGCCCGCCTGGATGGCGCGGACCGTCATCTCCGCCTCGATCTCGAACCCAGTCGCCGTGAGATCGAGGTGCTCGAGATAGCGGCGGTGGAAGGCGCAGAACCCATAGCAGAGGTCGGTGAGATCCGCGTCGTAAAGATGATTGAACACCGAGAGCAGGAATCGGTTTCCCAGCCGGCGAAACGCGGTGATATCCAGTGACCCACCGCCGCAGACGAACCGCGAGCCCTTGACGAAGTCGAAGCCGTTGGCGAGGAAGTGCAGGTAGTGCCGGATCTCCTGCGGCTCCATGCTGCCGTCGGCGTCCATCATCACGATGACGTCACCGCTTGCGGCCATGAAGCCGGTGCGCAGCGCGCTGCCTTTGCCGGTGCCCTGCTGTGGCACGATGCGGACGTCGGGACGGTAACTGCGGGCGGTGGTCAATGTCGCATCGGTGGAATTGCCGTCCACCAGGATGATCTCGTCGACCTCATCGGAGATCTTCTCGAGCACCCACGCGATGTTGCGGGCCTCGTTTCTGACCGGGATGACCAGGCTGACCGAGCCGGGCCACACTGACTTACCGACCCTTCGCCGGCGGCGCGGTGGCGGCTCGGGGTGGGAAGCCGCCACCGCTTCAACCGGGCTCGGGAGGGCCGAGGTGTCTGTGGTGCCGTTGCCGTTGGAAGCAAGTGTGTATGTCATCGCTGGTTGTCCTCGCGTCGAGTTGGTGTTGGGCTAATGCGCATCGATGACGAGGGCTGCGCCCCCGAACGCGCTGATGAAGTGCACGAGCACGTCGTCGTTGACCGTGATCCGGTTTCCGGCGATGGTGGCGCGCCATCCGGCTTGCTGCAGCGCGTCCCTCGCGGCGCCGATGGTGAGGGCGACGGCGACGATCTCGGCTACTTGCTCGGCCGTCGGCTCGATGCGCCGCGCATCGTTTCCTGGCGAAGAAGTCATCGAACCCCCCAGAACGTTCGTATGACCGGCGACCCAACCGTGTCAATGTTTGCTTGAGGACCGTGAGATTACCGGTCGATGACGGCGGCGCAAGTCTCCGGTGCCACGATTCATCCGAATGGATGACGGCGTTCTTGCACTTAAGCGTACTTTTGACGCATCCGGAGGATATGTCGTTCGTCCGTTTTCGTACAGCCGGGTACGCCGTTCGACGTACCCTCAAGTGATTTGCTAATTCTGCATATGGCCGCACGCTTTAGCGCAGCCGCCGGTCGACGAAATCACGAATGCCGTCAATAATGGCTAACTATGGACCGGCTGTGTCCGTGCGCGCGGTTGCTGGCGGCAGCTCCGGCGGGAAGGTGGAGCTTTAGGCGGGTGAGCGGCCAGCGAAGCCGGTTACCAGCGAGAGGGGCCGCCGGGATATGTCCACCCACACCTCTTCGTCGGCTGACCTTTGCCAACGCTGGCCGATCGTCAGGTCCGCGTAGGTGCATTCGGTGGCGTTGCCACCCACGATGTTGCTGAAAGCCAACTCCTAGAACGCATCTCGGTCGGGGAGGTATTGCCGGCGGTCCACAAGCGCCTGCCTACCTGCTACTTTCGGATTGGAAGACCGTCCCCGCAGGTTGGGGATGCCGATAATCGGACGACCAGGAGTGCATCACCTTGACGAAGATGAGCAAGTTCACGATCTCGGCAACCGCCACATTCGCTGCGGCCGGAGTCATCGGCGTTCTCGCCGCGCCGGTCGCAGGCGCGGACCCGGAAGCCGAAGCCACCACGCAGACACAGACTCAGCCACAGATCCAAGTTCAGACATTGACGCTGGGCGAACAGGGAAAGTTGGTTGACGGAAACGTCATTCAGGGCTGGACGGTCGACAACCTTCAGCCGAGCAGCGATGCGATTCCCTATGCCGTGCAGGGCACGCTGTGGGAAGCCACCGCCAACGATCAAGCGATCCAAGGCGCGGTGACCCCCATCGTCTCGAACCTCAACGCCCGCGCCGGCGACGGTCAGACGTACCAAGCCCTGTTCGGCGTCGCGACCCCGCAAGGTGTCAACCCGGCCACGCTGCCGCAAGGCGAACAGACCACGGGCAAGGTGTATTTCGACGTCACCGGCGCCGAGCCGAACAGCGTTGTCTACAACGCCGGCGGTCAGGACCTGATCGTCTGGGTCGCAGCGCCGGAGCCCGCATCCAGCAGCGCGGCTTCGACGTCGTATCCATCGCAGAGCCCCGCCCAGGCCGCGCCGGCGCCGGAGGGCACGTCCGCCGCACCCGCCGCGACGGGCACCGAGGTCCCCGAGGGCAGCCAGGGCACCCCGATGCCACCTGCCGAGGGTGCGCCGACCCAGGCGACCGCGGAGGGGACGCCGCAGCCCGCAGGTAGCCACGGAACTCCGGTGCCCGCCGATGACCAGGCGCCGACGCCGGCCACCTACACACCGGTCCCGACGCCCTGACCTAGCAGGCCAACGGCTGTCACGAGTGGGATGACCACCACGCGTACAGCTGCGGGAAGGTCGGCCCGTCCGGCCCGCTTTCGACGGCGCTGACCAAGAGCCGGTCCTCGTCGGTCCAGATCACGGTGGGCCGACCTTCCCGAAGGCCGCAGAACAGCGTGCCGCTGACCTTGTCCGGGGTGGCGTTGTGCTGCCACGGCCCCGGTGACTGGATGTTGCCGGGACAGATGACCTGGTTCGCGGCCTGCATCTCGGCGGTGAACGCGGCGTCGAGCGCTTCCCTGTCGCCGACCAATGTGTAGACGGCCGACAACGGGCCGTCCGGATCGATATTTCTAGCGCAGTTGACTTGCGCCAGAGTGCTTTCCGGTGCATCCACCGGTTCGCACGAGGCGGGAGGGTAGCCCGGGGGAAGCATCTGCATCAGCCGCGCTTCGTCGCCCGCACGCGACGTCGGAATCGGCGTTGCCGTCGCTGGCTGTGCCGGCGGTGATGTCGTCGAGGTCGGCGCCGGCGGCGCAGCGGTGGGCCGGGGTTCCGACGACGGCCGCGTCAGCCAGTACGCCAGCCCGCCCACCACGGCGACAGCGATGACGGCGGCCACCGCGATCAGCACCGACCTGGGCACCGAGCGTCGTTGCACCGGCCGTGGTGTCACGGTGAGCGGGGCGTCGAAGCGGCCCGGCGGCTGAGACGAATTCACGGGTCCGAGGGTAGTGGCACCGGCATGGCCCGTGGCCGTCTCAGCCCAGGATCAGACCAGATGTCGGCACACCGGTGCCCGCGGTGACGAGGACGTGCTCAACGTCCGGCACCGGGTTGACCGACGTTCCGCGCAGCTGCCGGACGGCCTCGGCGATGCCGTTCATGCCGTGGATGTAGGCCTCACCCAGCTGGCCACCGTGAGTGTTGATCGGCAGCCGCCCACCGATCTCGATCGCGCCGTCGGCGACGAAGTCCTTCGCGTCGCCCGTGTCGCAGAAGCCCAGCTCCTCCAACTGAATCAACGTGAACGGCGTGAAATGGTCGTAAAGAATCGCGGTCTGGATGTCCTCCGGTTTCAGACCAGACTGCTCCCACAACTGCCTACCGACGAGCCCCATCTCTGGCAGCCCCAACTCCGGCCGGTAGTAGCTCGTCATCGAGTACTGGTTGGGGCTGGAACCCTGCGAGGCCGCCTCGATGATCGCCGGCCGATGCTTGAGATCCTTGGCCCGCTCGGCGGACGTCACCACCAGCGCCACCCCGCCGTCGGTCTCCTGGCAGCAGTCCAACAGCCGCAGAGGTTCGGCGATCCACCGCGAATTCTGGTGATCCTCAATGGTGATCGGCTTCTCGTAGAAGTAAGCCTTCGGGTTCTTCGCCGCATGTTTGCGATCCGCGACCGAGATCATGCCGAAGTCCCTGCTGGTCGCCCCGGATTGGTGCATGTAGCGCCTGGCGATCATCGCGACCTGCGCGGCGGGCGTCGAAAGCCCGTGCGGATAGGAAAACGAGTTGTCGACGCCGGTCGAATCGGCGTTCTCCACCAACCGCATCTGCACCTGACCGAACCGGACACCGGAGCGTTCGTTGAAGGCGCGGTATGCCACAACACATTCCGCGACGCCGGTGGCCACCGCGATCGCGGCCTGCTGGATCGTCGCGCAGGCAGCACCGCCGCCGTGGTGGATCTTGGAGAAGAACTTCAGATCGCCGATGCCGATCGCGCGCGCGATGGCCACCTCGGTGTTGGAGTCCATCGTGAACGTGACCATGCCGTCGACATCGGCCGGCGTCAGACCGGCGTCGCCGAGCGCATCCAACACGGCCTCAGAAGCAAGCCGAAGCTCGCTGCGACCCGAGTTCTTGGAGAAGTCGGTGGCGCCGATACCGACGATCGCCGCCTTGCCGGACAGCTCGCCGGGCATCAGTTACCTCCGATCGTCAGTGTCGCGGTGGCGATCACATGGTCACCCAGGCTGTTGCTGCCGGTGATCTTCAACGTGATCAGCCCGTCCTCGATCGCGGTGACCTCACCCCTGAAGGTCACGGTGTCGTAGGCGTACCACGGCACCCCGAGGCGCAGACCGATCGATTTGATCATCGCGGTGGGGCCTGCCCAGTCGGTGATGTAGCGCTGCACCAGACCAGTGTCGGTGAGAATGTTGACGAAGATGTCCTTCGATCCCTTGGCCTGCGCCTTGTCACGGTCGTGGTGCACATCCTGATAGTCGCGCGTGGCGATCGCCGTCGACACGATGAACGTCGGGTCGCCGTACAACGCGAGTTCGGGCAGCTTGGTGCCCACAGAGATGGAAGGAGCGCTCATACTGCGCCCTCCGCAGCGGGCTCCCACGCGTAAAGCGTCCACGCCGGGCCGGAGTCACCTTCCGGAAAGTCGATATAGGTTGCCCGAACTGGCATTCCAATCTCCACGGTGGCTGGGTCGACATTGCGGAGCTGTCCGAGCATCCGCACACCTTCGTCGAGTTCGACCAGGGCGATCACGAACGGCAGCGTGCGGCCGGGAACCTTCGGGGCGTGGTGCACCACGAAGCTGAAAACGGTGCCCCTGCCGCTGGCGACCACATAGTCGGTGGGTTTCTCTTTGTCTTGCCAGAGCGCAGGCACCGGAGGATGCACCAGCGTGCCGTCCGGGCGCTTCTGGATGCGCAGTTCGTGCGCGTTGACGCCGTCCCAGAAGAACTTGGTGTCCCGCGACGACGCCGGCCGCATCATCGCGTCGGCATCCAGATCGTCCGGCACCTGGGTTGCCGTGGCCGCTGAATCGTCGGAGGCGGGCCTGAACTTCATGATGCGCCACATCATCTCGGCGACGGGCTCATCACCGACCTGCCAGGTGATCCGCTGCGTGATGAAGAAGCCCTCGCCCAGCGCGGTGTTCTTCGGACCGACGACGTCGGTCAGCTCCGCGGTGACGCTGACCTCCTCGCCGACTCGCAGATACCGGTGATAGGTCTGTTCACAGTTGGTCGCGACCACACCGATATAGCCTGCGTCGTCGAACAATTCGATGATCTTGCCGAGCGGGTCGTCGTCGGGACGCACGCCGCCGAGCCCCATCATGGTCCACACCTGGATCATCGCCGGAGGTGCGACCCTGCCCGGGTGACCGGCTGCCTTGGCGGCCGCGTCGTCGACGTAGATGGGGTTCTTGTCACCCATCGCGTCAAGCCAGTGGTCGATCATCGGCTGGTTGACCGGATGGCGGCCGAGCCGCGGCTTGCTCTTGCCTTCCGCCTTGACCCGCTCTGCCGCGGCCTTGATGTCCTCGACCGTACTCACCGCGGCACCCTCGGCACCTTCAGTCCCGCCGCCGCGATCATCTCCCTCATCACCTCGTTGACCCCTCCGCCGAACGTGATCACCAAGTTCCGTTTGGTCTGGCTGTCGAGCCATTTCAGCAGCTCCGCGGTGTCCGGATCGGCCGGATCTCCGTACCTGCCGACGATCCCCTCGGCAAGTCGGCCCGCGTACTGGATGCGTTCGGTGCCAAACACTTTGGTGGCCGCCGCATCAGCAACGTCGATGGTCTCACCGGATGCGGCGACCTGCCAGTTCAGCAGCTCGTTGATGCGCCACATGGCCTTGAGTTCTCCCAGCGAGCGCTTGACGTCGTCATGCTCGAGCGGGGCGACCCCGTTGCTTGCCGGCTTGGACGCCCACGCGTGCACATGGTCGTAGAGCGAGGCGAACCGGCCGGCGGGCCCCAGCATCACGCGTTCATTGTTGAGCTGGGTGGTGATGAGCTTCCAACCGCCGTTCTCCTCACCGACGAGCATGTCGGCCGGGACCCGGACATCGTTGTAGTAGGTGGCGTTGGTGTGGTGTGCACCGTCGGACAGGATCATCGGCGTCCAGGAGTAACCGGGATCCTTGGTGTCGACGATCAGGATCGAAATACCCTTGTGCTTCACCGCTTCTGGGTCCGTGCGGCAGGCCAGCCAGATGTAGTCCGCGTCGTGCCCGCCGGTGGTGAAGACCTTCTGCCCGTTGACGATGTACTCGTCGCCCTGCCGCACCGCGGTGGTACGCAGCGAAGCCAGGTCGGTGCCGGCCTCCGGCTCGGTGTAGCCGATCGCGAAATGCACCTCGCCGGCGAGGATGGCGGGAAGGAACTTCTTCTTCTGCGCCTCGGTCCCGTACTGCTGCAACGTGGGGCCGACGGTCTGCAGCGTGACGGCGGGCAACGGCACGTCGGCGCGCTGGGCCTCGTTGACGAAGATCGACTGCTCGATCGGCCCAAACCCCAGACCGCCGAACTCCTTTGGCCAGCCGACGCCGAGCTTGCCGTCCGAGCCCATCCGCTTGATGACCGCGCGGTACGCCTTGCCGTGGCGGTCCTTCTCCATCTCCTTGGCCTCTTCGGGGGAGATGAGGTTCGAGAAGTACTCCCGCAGCTCGGCCTGCAGCTTCTTCTGTTCGGGTGTCAGGTCGATGTACATTCCTAGCTCCCGTCGTCCCCTGGCCTCCGGCCGTGGCCCCATCCCTCGCCCAGTGCCGCTCCCACCAGATCTAGTCGGTGCGACGGGCCGCCCACCAGGCGCGTGAGATCTTTGATCGTGGAGTAGTAGCGGTCCATCGGGTAGGTGATGTCCATGCCCATGCCGCCGTGCAGGTGGTGACAGAGCTGCATCACCGGAGGTGCCTGTGAGGCGAGCCAGTACCCGAGAACATCGAGATCCTCGTCCGCGTCACGTCCTTCGGCCAGCCGCCACGCCACCGACGTCGCCACCAATGTCAAAGTGCGAGAGGCGATGTAGACCTCGGCCAGCTGTGCTGCCACCGTCTGAAACGTCGACAGCGGCTTGCCGAACTGCTCGCGGGTGGCGACGTAGTCCGCGGTCAGCCGCAGCGCACCGGCGACCAGACCGGAGGCGAACGCACCGATGGCGGCCAAGGCCAGCTGGTTGACAAGGTGGGGCTGCGCGGCGTCCAGCACCCCGTCCACCGGCGCATCGGTGAACGTGACGGTGTACTCATCGCCGCCGTTGGAGGACGGGGTCTTGGTCATCTGGACGCCGTCGGCGTTCGGCGAGACGACGGCGACGCCGGTGTCGGCGGTCACGATCATCCATTCCGCTTGTCCCGCATAGGGAACAGCGATCTTGGTGCCGCTCAGTCGGTGACCGTCCGCTGACTGCGACAGCACCGTTGTGGGCCGATCTGGCAGGGGCGCACCGGGTTCGTTGAGCGCGGCCGTCAGCACGGCCCCCTTGGCCACCCCGGCAAGGTAACGGTCCTGCTGCTCGTCGGTGGCCAACTCGCGCAGCGGCAGCAGCCCGAAGCCCAGCGTGGCCAGCGCGGGGCTGACCGTGCCGTGCCGGCCGATCTCGGTCAGCGCCGTGGCCACCTCGGGCAGTCCCACACCGTCGCCGCCGAGGCGGTCGGGCACCGCCAGCGCGGTCACTCCCCCGGCAACCAGGGCGTCCCAGCTGTTGTCCCGGCTGAGCACGGAGGTCACCACGTCGGCGACAGCCTGCTGCTCCGGGTTGGGCGTGAAATCCACCCATCCTCCTTATCCGAACGACGCGCCCCGCGCGGTTGACCCGGTTCCGTGCCGATCAGTGCTTCACGGGGCACTCACCGGTGTAGTCAACCTGCCAGTGCTTGATGCCGTTGAGCCATCCCGACTTCAGCCGCTCGGGGTCGCTGATCGGCTTGAGGTCGGGCATGTTGTCGGCAATGGCGTTGAAGATGAGGTTGATCGTCATCCGGGCCAGGTTCGCGCCGATGCAGTAGTGCGCACCCGTGCCGCCGAATCCGACATGCGGGTTGGGGTTTCGCATGATGTCGAACTTGTGCGGATTGTCGAAGACTTCCTCGTCGAAATTCGCTGAGCGGTAGGACATCACCACTCGCTCGCCCTTCTTGATCTGCACACCACCCAGCTCGACGTCTTCCAGTGCGGTGCGCTGGAAGGCCGAAACGGGGGTAGCCCAGCGCACGATCTCGTCGACGGCGGTCTCGGGACGTTCCTTCTTGTACAGCTCCCACTGGTCGGGGTTCTGCGAGAACGCGATCATGCCGTGGGTGATGGAGTTTCGGGTGGTTTCGTTGCCGGCCACCGAGAGCATGATGACGAAGAAACCGAACTCGTCGTCGGTGAGCTTCTCGCCCTCGATATCGGCCTCGATCAGCTTCGTGACGATGTCCTCGGTGGGGTTCTTCGCCCGCTCCTCGGCCATCTTCATCGCGTACTGGATCAACTCGACCGACGACACGGCCGGGTCGATGTGGGCGTACTCCGGGTCCTCCCCGGCGGTCATCTCGTTGGACCAGCGGAAAATCTTGTCGCGGTCGTCCTGGGGCACACCGAGCAGTTCGGCGATGGCCTGCAGCGGCAACTCGCAGGCCACCTGTTCGACGAAGTCACCGCGCTGCTGGGCAGCCGCGGTCTCGGCGATCTTCTGGGCCCGGGCCCGCAGTTCGTCCTCGAGCCGACCGACCGCGCGGGGCGTGAACCCGCGCGAGATGATCTTGCGCAGCCGGGTGTGCTGCGGCGCGTCCATGTTCAGCAGCACGTTGCGCTGCAGGTCGATGGCTTCGCGGGTCATGTCCTTCGGCCACACCGGGATGGCGCCGTCCGGCGAGCTGCCGAATACATCGCTGCGCCGCGACACCTCCTTCACGTCGGCGTGCTTGGTGACGATCCAGTACCCTTTGTCGCCGAATCCGCCGGTGCCACCTGGCACGTCGACCCAGTGGATGGGCTCGGACTTGCGCAGTTCAGCGAGTTCAGCGACGGGCAGACCCTTGAGGTTCAGCTCTGCGTCGAGGGGATCGAATCCCTTGGGCAGGTTCGGACAAGGCATCCTCGCGCTCCTTACTGCAACGTGTTCTAGTGCCAGTAAAACATGCCTTCTGCGCAGATAAAAGGCGGGTAGGCATCCTCGCTTGTCAGAGTAATGAAACGTGTTCTAGCCTGACGGAATGGGTACACCTGTCATCGTTGAAGCCACCCGCAGCCCCATCGGAAAGCGAAATGGTTGGCTGTCCGGTTTGCATGCCACGGAACTGCTCGGCGCCACTCAGAAGGCGCTCGTCGAGAAGGCACGGGCCGATTCTGGCTTTGAACCAGATCAAGTCGAGCAGGTCATCGGCGGCTGCGTCACCCAGTTCGGGGAGCAGTCCAACAACATCACCCGGGTGAGCTGGCTGGTAGCCGGGCTGCCCGAGCACGTCGGCGCGGCGACGGTGGACTGTCAGTGCGGCAGCAGCCAACAGGCCAACGGGCTGATCGCGGGCCTGATCGCCGCCGACGCCATCGACATCGGCATCGCCTGCGGGATCGAGGCGATGAGCCGGGTCGGGCTGGGCGCCAACGCCGGGCCTGACCGCAGCATTCTGCGCCCGGCGTCGTGGGACATCGACCTGCCCGATCAGTTCACCGCGGCCGAGCGGATCGCCAAACGCCGCGGCATCACCCGTGAGGACCTCGATGAGTTCGGCTTTTACTCGCAGGCCAAGGCCAAGCAGGCCTGGGCCGAGGGGCGGTTCGACCGCGAGATCAGTGGCATCGAGGCGCCGGTACTCGACGAACAGAAGCAGCCGACGAGTGAGCGGCACGTCGTCACCCGGGACCAGGGTCTGCGCGACACCACGCTGGAGGGCCTCGCCGGGCTCAAGCCGGTGATCGAGGGCGGCCTGCACACCGCGGGTACGTCGTCGCAGATCTCCGACGGCGCGGCCGCGGTGCTGTGGATGGACGAGAAGAAGGCGCGCGCTCTCGGGCTGAAACCCCGCGCGCGGATCGTCAGCCAGGCCCTGGTGGGCGCCGAGCCCTACTACCACCTCGACGGCCCGGTGCAGTCGACCGCCAAGGTGCTGGAGAAGGCCGGGATGAAGATGGGTGACATCGACATCACCGAGATCAACGAGGCGTTCGCGTCGGTCGTGTTGTCATGGGCCCGCGTGCACAACCCTGACATGGACAAGGTGAACGTCAACGGTGGGGCGATCGCGTTGGGTCACCCGGTGGGCAGCACCGGTAGCCGGCTGATCACCACCGCGCTGCACGAGCTCGAGCGCACCGACAAGAGCACGGCGCTGATCACCATGTGTGCGGGCGGCGCGCTGTCCACCGGCACGATCATCGAGCGAATCTAGGGACTCCCTTACCGGCGAGAAGACGCGAAAACCCCCAAAAGTCAGTAAAAATAGGGGTTTTCATGTCTGCTCGCGCCGGATGCGCGGGCGAATCCGCGCCCGGATGTGGTGGATCTGTCCGTCGGCGGCCGGGATCAGAAAGGTCTCGTCAACGTCGGCGACGACGCGACGGCCCGCCAGCCTCGCCTTGGTGACGACGGTGAACGTCGCGTGCACCTGGTCGCCGTCGACGCGGAACCGGCGATCGGTCGTCGCCTCGATGACGCGGTAATGCGGGCCACGGTTCAGGCTGCGGCGCAGATGATCTCCGGAGAAACCGGTCTTCAGACCCACCTCGATGCGGACGCAGCCCGGCGCGAACGGCACCTGGTCGGCCCGGTGGCTGGCGAGCGCGTCGATGTACGAGTCAGCCGCCCCGATACGGTCCGTGTCCGACACGATGTCCATTCACCGAGCATAGGATGACCGCCATGGCAAAATCCCGCCCCCGGTTCATGGACACCAAACCCGCCGACTTCTTCATCAAGTGGATGTCGAGGGTCAACACCTACATGTACCGCCGCAGCGATGGCGAGGGCTTCGGCAGCGACTTCCAAGGCATCCCGGTGGCGCTGCTGACGACGACCGGCCGCAAGACCGGCCAACCGCGGGTCACGCCGCTGTACTTTCACCGCGACGGCGACGTCGTCGTGGTCGCGGCGTCCAAGGGCGGCAGCGACAAGCACCCGATGTGGTACCTCAACCTGAAGCCGACCCCAAGGTCACGGTCCAGATCAAGAAGGAAGTGCTTGATCTGAGCGCACGCGACGCCACCGAGGAGGAGCGCGCGAAGTACTGGCCGAAGCCGGTCGAGATGTACCCCACCTACGAGGACTACCGGTCCTGGACCGACCGGGTCATCCCGCTGGTGGTTTGCGAACCCTAGGCCACGCTTGCGCTCAAGTACTTTGCGCGCGCACACATCTGGATCCACCAGCGCACCAGCGGCCGACCGGGTCATCCCACCGGTCGTTTGCGAGCCCGCGTGAGCGATTCCTGATTTCCGCGCTTACCGGCTGGCCAACCGACGTACTGTGAGCCGGACGATCGGGCTACCTACAGGGGTCGATATGCAAAGGTCTTCCACACGGCGGGTCCTCCACGTCGTTTTCACCGCGATCACTGCCGTGGTGCTGTTCTTCGTCTCGGGGCTACCGGCATGGGCCGCGGAGTCGATGACGTTGACGTTCGTGCGACACGGCCAATCGCAGGCCAACGCAGCCGACCGCATCGACACCTCGGTGCCGGGACCGGAACTCACCCAGCTCGGTGAGGAGCAGGCAGAGAAAGTGGCGATCATCCTGATCGACAGGGACTTCGACGGCATCTACGCGTCGAACATGGTGCGCACCCAACTGACCGCGATGCCGCTGGCCGGCCTGCTGAACCAAGATGTGCAAATCTTGCCTGGCCTGCGGGAGATCTCCGCGGGAATCTTCGAAGGCTCGTCAGAGTCCGGAGGCTTGGGCCGCCTCGGGTATGGCCTCGCGCCGGTGGCCTGGACGCTGGGGGCACGGTTCGTGCCGGTGCTGGGCGCTGCCGACGGAAACGCCTTCGACGCCAGGGTGGACCACGCGATCCAAGCGATCTACGACAACGGCGACCGCAACGCCGTGGCGTTCTCACACGGCGCGACGATCATGTTCTGGGTGATGATGAACGTCGACAACCCCGACCTCTCCCTGATGCTTTCGCATCCGCTTGGTAACACCGGGATCGTCGTCGTCACAGGAAATCCCGAAGACGGCTGGCTGCTCACGGAGTGGGACGGTGTCGCTGTCTCGGCCAACCCGCCCTTGTTGACCAAGCTTTTCGTCGATGTCCGCGACCTCGTCACAGCACCTCAGACAGCGCTGTACAACGTCGTGGAAGCCTTCACCAGCGGGGACATCAACGCGCTGGCGAACGCGGTCAGGGACGGTGTGATCGACGTCGTCAGAGCGGTGGTCGAGTTCGTACCCAACGTGGTTCGCGATATCGCCGATGAGTTCAGTCGCTTCTCCGCGCCGCCGGTGCACGAGCCGGTGACAATCAACGCGGCACGAAACGATACGTCGGCCGAACCGACCGATGCGACGGTCAAGCCCGACCCGACACCTGAGACAACCGCCGAGGCCGAGGAGTCGCGGGAGGCTGGCGCCACGCCGCTGCTCACCAAGATCAAGAAGCGCGCCGGGGCAACCGATTTGACGAACGGCAACAAGGTACGGCCGGGCGAGACCACCGAATTCACCGACGCCGACGCCGATGCCGGCGCCGACCTCGAGCCCGAGGCCGAGCCCGGTGACCTCAAGGGCCTGGTCACAGCGCTGACCGACCGCTTCAATCGCGCCGTGGCGCCCGATCCGAGCGAGACCGACTCGGAGGACACCCCCACCGACACCGACAGCACCGACAACGCCGACGCCGGATCAGAGCGCGCCGCCGCCTAGACGCAAGCGTTCTCAGGTTCCGTAGACGGGCACGGGCGGGCGGGCCTTGGCCAGCAGGTCCTTGACGACCGGCCCCAGCTCGGCGGGATCCCACCGGGCGCCCTTGTCGGCCTGTGGGCCGTGCGCCCAGCCCTCGGCCACCCGAACGATACCGCCCTCGACCTCGAACATCCGGCCGGTGACGTCCTTGGCCTCGGCGCTACCGAGCCAAACCACCAGCGGGGACACGTTTTCCGGCGCCATCGCGTCGAATTCCTTGTCCTGCGTAGCCATCATCTCGGCGAACACCTTCTCGGTCATCCGGGTGCGCGCCGACGGGGCGATCCCGTTGACGGTGACGCCGTAACGGCCCAACTCCGCGGCCGCCACCAACGTCAAGGCAGCGATGCCCGCCTTGGCGGCGCTGTAGTTGGCCTGGCCCACACTGCCCTGCAGCCCGGCACCGGAGCTGGTGTTGATGATGCGGGCGTCGACGGATTCGCCCGCCTTGGACTTGTCCCGCCAGTAGGCCGCCGCGTGCCGCATGGTCGCGAAGTGGCCCTTGAGGTGGACGGCGACGACGGCGTCGAATTCCTCTTCGCTGGTGTTGGCCAGCATCCGGTCACGCACGATTCCGGCGTTGTTGACCAGCACATCGAGGCCCCCGAAGGTGTCGACCGCCGCCTGGATCAGCCCCTCGGCCTGGGCCCAGTCCGCAACGTTGGCCCCGTTGGCCACGGCTTCGCCTCCGGCAGCGGTGATTTCGTCGACGACGCCTTGTGCGGCGCTGCCACCGCCAGCCGGCGAGCCGTCCAGACCGACACCGATGTCATTGACGACAACCCGCGCCCCTTCGGCGGCGTACGCCAGCGCATGGGCCCGCCCGATACCGCCACCTGCGCCCGTCACGATGACCACACGGCCGTCGAGCAGTCCCATATCCGTTGTCTCCTTTATTGTTTGATGTCAGCTGTCGTGGTGGCCAGATAGTGCGGCGGCTCACCGCCGCCGTGTACTTCCAGCGACGCCCCGCTGATGTAGGACGCGGCCTCGGACGCCAGGAACGCCGCGGCCCACCCGACGTCGGCCGGGGTGGCCAGCCTGCCCAGCGGTACGTTCTTGGAGATCGCGGCGATGGAATCGGCGTCGCCGTAGAACAATTCGGACTGTTCGGTCTCGACCATGCCGACGACCACGGAGTTGACCCGCACCTTCGGCGCCCATTCCACGGCCAACGTGCTGGTGATGCTCTCGATGCCCGCTTTGGCCGCGCCGTAGGCGACAGTGCCCGGTGTCGGCCTCCTACCGCTGACGCTCGCCACGTTGACGATCGAACCGCCCGTGTCCTGGGCTTGCATGACAGCGTTGGCATGTGTCGACACCGACAGCGGCCCAAGCAGATTCAGCTCCACGATCTTGCGGCTGAACTTCGCCGACGCCTCGGCGGCGGGCACGTACGGTGAGCCACCTGCGTTGTTGACCACCACATCGAGGCGGCCGTGACGATCGGCGATCGTCTTGATCAGGTCGGCCACCGAGTCGTCGTCACGCACGTCGCAGCTGTGGAACTCGTAGGGCAGGCCGTCGACCGGCCTGCGCGCACAGGTGACGACGGTGGCGCCCTGGGCGGCGAAGACCGCGCTGATCCCCGCGCCCACACCGCGGACGCCGCCGGTCACCAGGACAACCCGGTCATCGAGTGCGAGGTTTATCTCTGGGCGGTCGGTCACTGTGCTAGCGTACCAAGCAAGTGCTTGCTTTCCTATTCGACCCAGGACGTGCCATGACCATCACCTCCCAGACCACCGAGCCAGGCATCGTCTCGGTCACCGTCGACTACCCGCCGGTCAACGCGATCCCGTCGCGGGGCTGGTTCGAACTCGCCGACACGATCACCGCCGCGGGCCGCGACCAGAGCACCCACGTCGTGATCCTGCGGGCCGAGGGTCGCGGCTTCAACGCCGGCGTCGACATCAAGGAGATGCAGAACACCGAGGGCTTCACCGCGCTCATCGACGCCAATCGCGGTTGCTATGAGGCCTTCCGCGCGGTGTATGAGTGCGCCGTACCCGTCGTCGCCGCGGTGAACGGCTTCTGCGTCGGCGGCGGCATCGGCCTGGTCGGCAACGCCGACGTCATCGTCGCCTCCGACGACGCGAAGTTCGGCCTGCCCGAGGTGGAACGCGGAGCCCTCGGCGCCGCCACCCACCTGTCGCGGCTGGTGCCGCAGCACATGATGCGCCGCCTGTTCTTCACCGCAGCCACCGTCGACGCCGCGACCCTGCAGCACTTCGGCTCCGTGCACGAGGTGGTGCCGCGGGACGAACTGGACGAGGCCGCGCTGCGGGTGGCCCGCGACATCGCCGCCAAGGACACCCGCGTGATCCGCGCGGCCAAGGAGGCGCTGAACTTCATCGATGTGCAGCGCGTCAACTCCAGTTACCGCATGGAGCAGGGCTTTACGTTCGAACTCAACCTCGCGGGAGTGTCCGACGAACACCGCGACGCCTTCGCCGGAACCAACAAGGGATCGAAGTGACCGACAAGAGAACCACTTTGGACGAGGCGGTGTCCTCGATCGAAAGCGGCATGACCATCGGCATCGGCGGGTGGGGTTCTCGGCGCAAGCCGATGGCGTTCGTGCGGGCACTGTTGCGCACCGAGGTCACCGACCTGACCGTGGTGACCTACGGCGGCCCTGACCTGGGTCTGCTGTGCTCTGCGGGCAAGGTCCGGCGCGCCTACTACGGCTTCGTGTCGCTGGATTCGCCACCGTTCTACGACCCGTGGTTCGCCAAGGCCCGCAAGTCGGGCTCGATCGAGGCGCGCGAGATGGACGAGGGCATGTTGCGGTGTGGCCTGCAGGCCGCCGCGCAACGCCTGCCGTTCCTGCCGACCCGCGCCGGCTTGGGCAGCGACGTCCGCGCGTTCTGGGGCGACGAGCTCAAGACAGTGAAGTCGCCTTACCCCACCGGTGACGGCTACGAGGAGCTCGTCGCGATGCCGGCGCTGAACCTCGACGCCGCGTTCGTGCACATGAATCTCGGTGACGCACGAGGCAATGCCGCCTACACCGGCATCGACCCGTATTTCGACGACCTGTACCTGATGGCCGCCGAGAAGCGGTTCCTGTCGGTCGAACGGGTGGTGCCCACCGAGGAGCTGGTGAAATCGGTTCCACCCCAGGCGCTGCTGGTCAACCGGATGATGGTCGACACCGTGGTGGAAGCCCCCAACGGCGCGCACTTCACCACCGCCGAACCCGACTACCGCCGCGACGAGAAGTTCCAGCGGCACTATGCCGAGGCCGCCGCGGACGACGAGTCGTGGCAGCGGTTCAGGCAGACGTATCTGTCCGGCAGCGAATCCGATTATCAGGCCGCGGTGCGCAAGTTCGCCGAGTCGGCCAAGGAGGCAGCGAAGTGATGTCGGTGAGCCGTCCCGAAGTATGTGCGGTGGCGTGCGCGGAGCTGTTCCGCGACGCCGGCGAGATCATGGTGAGCCCGATGACGACGATGGTGTCGATCGGCGCCCGGTTGGCGAGGCTGACGTTCTCCCCCGACATCCTGCTCACCGACGGCGAGGCGCGCCTGCTGGCCGACACCCCCGCCATCGGCGCCGCGGGCGCGATCGAGGGCTGGATGCCGTTCGGCCGCGTCTTCGAAACGCTGGCCTGGGGTCGTCGCCATGTGGTCATGGGCGCCAACCAGATTGACCGCTACGGCAACCAGAACCTCTCGGCGTTCGGGCCGCTGCAGCAGCCCACCCGACAGATGTTCGGCGTGCGCGGCGCCCCCGGCAACACCATCAACCACACCACCAGCTACTGGGTCGGCAACCACTCCAAGCGGGTGTTCTGCGAATCCGTCGACGTGGTGTCCGGAATCGGTTGGGACAAGGTGGATCCGGACAACCCGGCGTTCCGGTTCGTCGACGTGTTCCGAGTTGTGACCAACCTCGGCGTGTTCGACTTCAACGGACCCGACCACCAGATGAGGGCGGTGTCGCTGCACCCCGGCATCACCCCCGACGAGGTGGCCGACAACACCTCTTTCGAGGTGCACGACCTGGACAAAGCCGAGCCGACCCGCTTGCCGAACGAACACGAACTCGAGCTTCTCCGCACGGTAATCGATCCGAAAGGACTGCGGGACAGGGAGATAAGGTGAGCACACCTTCGAGCAGGCTGCGTACGCCGCTGACCGAGCTCATCGGCATCGAGCATCCGGTGGTCCAGACCGGTATGGGCTGGGTAGCGGGTGCGCGGCTGGTGTCGGCGACTTCCAACGCGGGCGGCCTCGGCATTCTGGCGTCGGCGACCATGACGCTGGAGGAACTGCAGACCGCGGTCACCAAGGTCAAGAACGCCACCGACAAACCGTTCGGCATCAACATCCGGGCGGACGCGGGCGACGCCAACGAGCGCATCGACCTGCTCATCCGCGAGGGCGTCAAGGTCGCGTCGTTCGCGCTGGCGCCGAAGCCGGACCTGATCGCCAAGCTCAAAGAGGCCGGCGTGGTGGTGATTCCGTCGGTCGGTTTGGCCAAGCACGCCAAGAAGGTCGCCGGCTGGGGCGCCGACGCGGTGATCGTGCAGGGCGGCGAAGGCGGCGGCCATACCGGCCCGATCGCGACGACGCTGTTGCTGCCTTCCGTGCTCGACGCGGTCGACATACCGGTCGTCGCGGCCGGCGGGTTCTTCGACGGGCGAGGCCTCGCGGCGGCGCTGTCGTACGGGGCGGCCGGGGTGGCGATGGGCACCCGCTTCCTGCTGACATCGGACTCGACGGTGCCCGATGCGGTCAAGCGGCGCTATCTCGAGTCCGGGTTGGACGGCACCGTCGTCTCGACCCGCGTCGACGGCATGCCGCACCGCGTGCTGCGCACCGGACTGGTCGAGAAGCTCGAAAGCGGCTCACGGCTTCGGGGCTTCACCGCGGCGGTGCTCAACGCCCAGAAGTTCAAGAAGATGTCCGGCATGACGTGGCGGTCGATGATCAAAGACGGCCTGGAGATGCGGCGCGGCAAGGAGTTGTCGTGGTCGCAGGTGGTGATGGCCGCCAACACACCGATGCTGCTGAAAGCCGGCCTGGTCGAGGGCAACACCGATGCGGGCGTGTTGGCCTCCGGGCAGGTCGCCGGCATTCTCAACGATCTGCCGTCGTGCGCCGAGTTGATCGAGACGATCATCGACGATGCGGTCGAACACCTGAGGAACGCCGCCGCCTTCATCGAATAGGCGTCAGGTAGGTGAAGTAAATACCTTCATCCTTTGCAAATGAAGCTATAGTCTTCATATGGCGAGGGTGAAGTCAGCCGCTTCAACAGGTCTGCGGGCGACGTTGATCGGGGATGTGGTCGGCTCGCGCGGCGCCGCTGACCGTGCCGCGGTGCACCGGGCACTCGACAACGCGCTGGCCGACGCGGTGGTCGACGCGATCGATGCGCCCGCCTTCACGGTCGGCGACGAGTTCCAGGGCAGCTACCGCACCGTGGGCGCGGCGATCGAGGCGGCGCTGACCATCCGGCTGGCGGTCGCACCGGAGATCGACGTCCGGTTCGGTATCGGCTGGGGCGCCGTCACGGTGCTCGACGCCGTCACCGGCATTCAGGACGGACCGGGATGGTGGACCGCCCGCGAGGCGATCACGTGGACCGCGACCGCGCAACGGCAGCCGGGTTTGGCGCTGGTGCGCACGTCGTACCGCGCCGACGTCGGCCGCACCGACACCGACGCGATCAATGCCGCGCTGATTTGTCGGGACCACCTGCTTGGATCACTTGATGACCGATCCCTACGGATAGTCAAGGGACTGTTGCGCGACCACACCAAGAAGGACATCGCGGCAGCCGAGGGCATCAGCGCCTCGGCGGTGTCGCAGCGCGCCGGACGCGACGGGCTGGATCTGATCGTGGTGGCTTCCCGATACCTGCGGAAGATCCCGTGAACGCGCTGGCCGTCATGTTCATCGCGATGGGCATCGCCGACATCGCTCGTCGGCTGACTCAGCGGCTCTGGTTGCCGGTGGTGACGGCGCCGGCGGTCATCGTCGGCTGCGCGGCGCTGGCCGGACTGTGGCACCTCGGCGACCTCGTGCTGTTGGCCATCGCGGCGACGGCCGGCGTGGCCTGGGTGGTGCTGTGTGCCCGTGCCGAACGCACCGGCGAGCATGAGCTGATCGCGCTGGTGGTGTTCGGAGCGGCCGTCGGGCTGTTGCTCGTGTTGTCGGGCCTGGGCTCTGACGCGGGTGGGCTGGCGCAGCGCTGGTTCGCGTGGGTCGGGCTGAACGGCGTCGACGGCGTGGACGCCGACCGGCTGCTCATGGTCGTCGGTGTGGTGCTGCTCCAGGTGGTCACCGGAAACCAGCTGGTACGTCTGGTCCTCGGTGCGGTCGATGCGGTGAAGCCGACCGGCGAGCCACAGCCGTCGGACCGGTTGAAAGGTGGTCGACTGCTCGGTCCGATGGAGCGGCTGTTGATCCTCGGCCTCGGGCTGGCCGGTCAGCTGATGGCGGTCACTGCCGTCATCGCCGCCAAGAGCATCATCCGGTTCCCGGAGATCAGCGCCCAGAAAGCCCGGGAGAACGGGCACATCAGCATCGACATCGCCATCGGGGATGTCGTCGAGTATTTTCTCGTCGGCAGCTTCGCCAGCTGGATCGTCGCGCTGGGCGGGCTGGCGCTCGCGCAGTAAGGCGATTCCCCGGTTTCTGCCGCCGCCCGTTCCTAGACTCGGCGCATGAAGACCAAGGCAGCGGTTTTGTGGGAGTTCGGCGCCGACTGGAGCGTCGAGGAGATCGACTTGGATCCGCCGCAAGCGGGCGAGGTGCTGGTGTCGTGGGAAGCCACGGGGTTGTGCCATTCCGACGAACACGTTCATCGGGGTGATCTGCCTGCGCCGCTTCCGCTCATCGGCGGCCACGAGGGCGCGGGCATCGTGCAGGAGGTCGGACCCAACGTGCCCGGCTTGGCGCCAGGGGACCACGTGGTGGCGTCGTTCCTGCCGGCCTGCGGTCGGTGCCGGTGGTGTTCCACCGGGCAGCAGAACCTCTGCGACCTGGGCGCGATGATCATGACCGGCACCCAGTTGGACGGCACGTACCGTCGTCATCTCGACGGCAAGGACATCGGAGCGATGGCGCTCGTCGGCACGTTCTCGCAATACGGAACGGTGCCGGAGGCCTCGGTGGTCAAGGTCGACGACGACATTCCGCTGTCGCGGGCCTGCCTGCTGGGCTGCGGGGTGACGACCGGGTGGGGATCGGCGGTCAACACCGCCAAGGTGCGGCCCGGCGACACCGTGGTGGTCATCGGATGCGGAGGCATCGGCAGCGGCGCGATCCAGGGTGCCCGCCTGGCGGGCGCGGAGAAGATCGTCGTCGTCGAACCCGTGGAAAGCAAGCGCGACAAGGCGATTCAGTTCGGGGCCACCCACTTCGTGACGTCGGCGGCCGAAGCGATGGAGCTCGTCGGTGACCTCACCCGCGGGGTGATGGCCGACTCGGTGCTGCTGACCGTCGGCCTGCTGGAAGGTCCGATGGTCGAGGAGGCGCTCAACCTCGTCCGCAAGGGCGGCGCGGTGGTGATGACGGCGATCGCGTCGATGACCGATGTGACACCGACCCTGCCGATGATGATGTTCACGCTGTTCCAGAAGCGTCTGCTGGGCAGCCTCTACGGCGAGGCCAACCCCCGGGCGGACATCCCGCGGCTACTCAACCTCTACCGCGACGGCCAGTTGCTACTCGACGAGACGGTGACCGCCGAGTACAAGCTCGACGACGTCAACCAGGCGTATGCCGACATGCTCGAAGGCCGCAACATCCGGGGCGTCGTCATCCACGATCATCCTTGACCGAACCGGAGACGGGGCGCCGGCGATGGCTGTCGCATGTGCGGTCGGCGCTGCGCCTCGAGATCGACGCGGTCCGCCATGGCGAGCTGGACCTCAACCCGGCCGACCTGACGCGGTTCACCTTTCCGCTGCTGCTGCGGCTGGTGGGGGTGCTCGCGTTCGGCGCCGTACCGCTACTGGTGGTCCGCAGCAGCGTGGAGGCCGACGATGCGCTGGTTCCGCTGCTGGGTTCGGTGGCGCTGACGGCCGTGGGCACGGCGGTGGTCACCTGGTTGATCGCCACCGCAGTGTCGGGGCTGGTGCTGGTGGTGTTCTACCGGACCAGCCCGGCGAAAGCGTCGCGGCTGGTGATCCGCACCGTCGTCACGTCGTTCGAGCGCGTCAGCGACGTCACCGCCAGGCTGGCCACCCTTGCGCTGCTGGCGGGCGTCGTCGCGCTGGCGATCGGGCTGCCCGCACGTCGTGACACCGAGTCGGCGCACTCGATACTCGACGATCTGCTCGCCGCGCAGCTCGGGATGCTGTTGGCCGCGTTGGGTTTCGCCTTCCTCGCCGAGACGACGCGCTGCGCGGCCGATGTGGTGGACAAGCAGTCGCTGTTGCTGGCCTGGCCCTGGTCGCTGGGGATCGCGTGGTCCAGTTGGATCATCGCGAGCACCGTCGGACCGTTCGAGACCACCCGGCTGCTGAAGACACTGCTCGACGACTGGCTACCCGCCACGGTGGACGGAACGCCGCGCGCAGAGGTCATCGCGGACCTGCTGCCCGCAAGCGCGAACTGGTGGGCGGCGTTGGCGCCGCTACCGGTGATCGCCGTGATCTGGGCGCTGGAGGCGCACCGACACAACGCATTTGCGCACCTGCGAGGTGTCGTCCACGCGAGAGGGAGAGGTCAGCCGTTCAGAGGCGCTCGATGATGGTGACGTTCGCGGTGCCGCCGCCCTCGCACATGGTCTGGAGGCCGTAGCGACCGCCGGTGCGCTCCAACGTGTTCAGCATGGTGGCGAACAGCTTGGCGCCGGTGGCACCGAGTGGATGGCCGAGCGCGATCGCGCCGCCGTTGGGGTTGACCTTCGCCGGGTCGGCGCCGGTTTCCTTCAGCCACGCCATCACCACCGGCGCGAACGCCTCGTTGATCTCAACGGTGTCGATGTCATCGATCGACAGGCCGGTCTTCTTCAGCGCGTACTCGGTGGCGGGAATCGGCCCGGTCAACATGAACACCGGGTCGGCGCCGCGGGCGCTGATGTGGTGAATGCGAGCGCGGGGCTTGAGCCCGTGATCCTTCACGGCTTTCTCCGAAGCCAGCAGCACCGCGCTGGCGCCGTCGGAGATCTGGCTGGCCATCGCGGCGGTCAACCGGCCGCCCTCGCGCAGCGGCTGCAGGCCCGCCATCTTCTCCAGCGACGTGTCACGCGGGCCCTCGTCGGTGACGAACGTGCCGCCGTCGACCTCGACCGGAATGATCTCGTTCTCGAAGTGGCCGGCGCGGATCGCCTCGTGCGCGCGCTGGTGGCTGGTCAGCGAGAACTGCTCCATCTCCTCGCGCGAGAGGCCCCACTTCTCGGCGATCAGCTCCGCGCCGCGGAACTGCGAGACCTCCTGGTCGCCGTAGCGGTGCAGCCAGCTCTTGGATTCGTTGGTCGGCGAGGTGAACCCGAACTGTTCGGCGACGGTCATTGCCGAGGAGATCGGGATCTGGCTCATGTTCTGCATGCCGCCCGCGACGATCAGGTCAGCGGTACCGGACATGATTGCTTGCGCACCAAAGGAAATCGCCTGCTGGCTGGACCCGCACTGACGGTCGACGGTGACGCCGGGGACTTCCTCCGGGTAGCCGGCGGCCAACCACGACAGCCGACCGATGTTACCGGCCTGCGGGCCGATGGCGTCGAGGCAGCCGGCGATGACGTCGTCGACGGCACCGGGGTCGACGTCGTTGCGGTCGAACAGCCCTCGCCAACCGATCGCGCCGAGGTCGAGCGGGTGCACTCCGGCCAGTGATCCGTTGCGCTTGCCGACGGCGGTGCGAACGGCGTCGATGACATAGGCCTGTGACGTTGGAGGCATGATCAGTCCTTCTCTCTTGTAATGCCACCGAGAACGATAGCGAGGTACTGACGGCCGACTTCTTCGGCCGTGAGTGGTCCACCGGGCTGATACCAGCGGACCGAGACCCAGGTGGTGTCCCGGATGAACCGGTACACCAGGTCGACGTCGATGTCGGGACGGAAATAGCCGTCCTCGACGCCCTGGTTGAGCAGGTCCAGCCACATCTTGCGCTGCTCTTGGTTGCGCTGCTCGACGTAGGCGAACCGCTCTTGGGCGGAAAGCCGCTTGGCCTCGTCCTGGTAGATGACCACCTGGGCGTGCCGGTGCTCGATGGCCTCGAACGACGCCATGAACAGCCCCTTGAGCCGCTCGAGCGGATTGGGCTCGGTGTCGACGATCTGCTGATAGCGCGCGAACAACCAGTCCAGGAAGTCGCGCAGCACCTCGTCGACCATCTCCTCCTTCGAGGAGAAGTGGTGATACAGGCTGCCGGACAGGATGCCCGCGCTGTCGGCGATGTCGCGCACCGTGGTGGCGCGCAGCCCGCGCTCGGCGAACATCGTGGCGGCGAGCTCGAGAAGCTCGTCGCGGCGGGTGGGTGGCTGACCGGCCGGCTCGCTACTCATGGGTGCTGGCTCGACACCGAGATCACTTCTCCAGTCAGGTAACTGGAGTAATCGCTGGCCAGGAACGCGATGGTCGCGGCGACCTCCCACGGCTCGGCGGCGCGGCCGAACGCCTCACCTTCCGACAATCGGTCCAGCAGGTCCGCGCTGCTGGTCTTCTCCAGGAACTTGTGCCGCGCGATGCTCGGCGACACCGCGTTGATCCGCACGCCGTGTTCGACGGCCTCGATCGCGCTGCACCGCGTCAGCGCCATCACGCCGGCCTTGGCCGCCGCGTAGTGCGACTGCGAATGCTGTGCCCGCCAACCCAATACGCTGGCGTTGTTGACGATCACGCCGCCGTGGTCGGCGTCGCGGAAGTAACGCAGCGCCGCGCGGGTCGCTCGCATCACCGACGTCAGCGTCACGTCCAGGACGCGGTCCCACTCCTCGTCGGTCATGTCGATCACCGGTGTCTGCCCACCGAGACCGGCGTTGTTGACCAGCACGTCCAACCGGCCCATCCGCGCGGTCGTCGAGGCGATCAGCGCGTCGACCTGGGCGGTGGAGGTGACGTCGCATACCACGCTCTCCACCCGGCCGAGGTTGAGTTCGGTCAGCTGGTCGCGGGTTTCGCCGAGCCGGCGTTCGTGGTGGTCGGAGACGACGACGTCGGCGCCTTCGGCCAGCGCGCGGCGCGCTACCGCCGACCCGATGCCGGTGCCCGCGGCCGCCGTCACGACGACGACTTTGCCGGCGAGAAGGCCGTGCCCCTCAATCTCTTTCGGCGGTACAGAAAGATTCTTCGTCACCCTTTTGGTTCCCTCGGTAGTCCGAGCACCCGCTCGGCGATGATGTTGCGCTGAATTTCGTTGGAGCCGCCGTAGATGGTGTCGGCCCGCGAGAACAGGTACAGCCGCTGCCATTCGTCGAACTCGCCGTCGCTCAGCGTCAGCCCTTCGCGGCCCAGCACATCCATCGCGATCTCACCGAGCTCACGATGCCAGTTGGCCCACAACAACTTCGACACGTTGTCTTGACCGGGTTGCTCCACGTCCATGGTGGCCAGCGCATACGACCGCATCGTGCGCAGCCCCGCCCACGACCGGGTCAGCCGCTCCCGGACCAACGGATCATCGGCTGCGCCAGTGCGTTTGGCCAGCTCCGCGACACCGGACAGCTCGCGGGCGTACTCGATCTGCTGGCCCAGCGTGGACACCCCGCGTTCGAACGTCAGCGTGCCCATCGCCACCCGCCAGCCGTCACCGGGTTCGCCGACCACCAGCGAGGCGTCCGTGCGGGCGTCGTCGAAGAACACCTCGTTGAACTCCGAGTCGCCGGTGAGTTGCACGATCGGGCGGATCTGCACGCCGGGCTGGTCCAGAGGCACCAGCAGATACGACAGGCCCGCATGCCGTTTGGAGCCCTTCTCGGTGCGGGCGACGACAAAGCACCATTGCGCCCAGTGCGCCAGTGACGTCCACACCTTCTGGCCGTTGATCACCCATTGGTCGCCGTCGAGCTCGGCGGTCGTCGACACGTTGGCGAGGTCACTGCCCGCGCCCGGCTCCGAATAGCCCTGGCACCACAGCTCGGTCACATCGAGGATCTTCGGCAGGAACCGCTGCTGCTGCTCGGGGGTGCCGTAGGCGATCAGCGTCGGCCCGAGCAGCTCCTCACCGAAGTGGTTGACCTTCGCGGGTGCGTTGGCGATCGCGTATTCCTCGTAGAACGCCACCCGGTGGGCCACCGACAGGCCGCGCCCGCCGTGTTCCTCCGGCCAGCCCAGACACGTCAGCCCGGCTGCGGCCAGATGCTGGTTCCACGCCCGCCGTTCCTCGAAGGCCTCGTGCTCGCGACCCGGGCCGCCGAGGCCCTTGAGCGCGGCGAACTCGCCGACCAGGTTCTCGGCCAGCCAGTCGCGGACCTCGGCCCGGAACTCCTCGACCCCAATCACCCTTGTAGGCTAACCTACCAAGCACTTGCTTTGTTGAGGGAGCGTCGATGAGTTCGGATCCAAGGACCATTCCCCAGGTCTTGGACCACACTGCCGACCGATTCCGGGACCATCTCGCCCTGGTCACCGACGGCGGTGCCGTCAATTCAGCCGGAGACGACCGCACGTTCACGTTCGCCCAACTGCGCGAGCAGGTCCGCACGGCCGCCGCGGCGATGATCGACCTGGGCATCGAGGCCGGCGACCGGGTGGCGATCTGGTCGCCCAACACCTGGCACTGGGTGGTGGCCTGCCTGGCCACCCACTACGCCGGCGGGGTCGTGGTGCCGTTGAACACCCGCTACACCGCCAGCGAGGCAGCCGACATCATCGGCCGCACCGAGGCGCCGCTGTTGTTCGCGTCCGGGGAGTTCCTCGGCGTGGACAAGGCCGCCTCGATCGACCGGGACGCACTGCCGCACCTGCGTCACATCGTGCGCGTGCCGATCGAGAAGGACGACGGCACCTGGGACGAGTTCATGGCGCGCGGGGCCGGCCGGGCCGGCGACGTCGACGCGCGGGCCGCCGCGGTGAAACCCGACGACGTGTCCGACATCCTGTTCACCTCGGGCACCACCGGCCGCAGCAAGGGCGTGCTGTGCGCACACCGCCAGTCACTGGATGCGCCCGCGGCGTGGGCGGAATGCGGTCAGCTCACCAGCGCCGACCGCTACCTGTGCATCAACCCGTTCTTCCACAACTTCGGCTACAAGGCCGGGATCCTCGCCTGCCTGCAGACGGGCGCGACGCTGTTTCCTCAGCTCACCTTCGACCCCGAGAAGGCGATGCAGGCCGTGGCCGAGCACCGCATCACCGTGCTGCCCGGCCCCCCGACGATCTATCAGACGATCCTGGATCACCCCCGCCGCGGCGGCTACGACCTGTCGTCGCTGCGGTTCGCGGTCACGGGCGCCGCGACGATCCCGGTGGTGCTGATCGAGCGCATGCAGAACGAGCTGGACATCGACATCGTGCTGACCGCGTACGGGCTGACCGAGGCCAGCGGCTTCGGCACCATGTGCCGGCCCGACGACGACGCGGTGACCGTCGCGACGACCTGCGGGCGCCCGATCGCCGGCTTCGAACTGAGCATCGACGACCCCGACGAGGACGGCACCGGCGAGGTGCTGCTGCGCGGCCCCAACGTGATGCTCGGTTACCTCGACGACCCCGAGGCCACCGCGGAGGCCATCGACGCCGACGGTTGGCTGCACACCGGCGACGTGGGCCGCGTCGACGAGAGGGGAAACCTGCAGATCACCGACCGCCTCAAGGACATGTACATCTGCGGCGGGTTCAACGTGTATCCGGCCGAGGTCGAGCAGGTGCTGGCCCGGCTGGACGGGGTCGCCGAATCCGCGGTGATCGGCGTGCCCGACGAGCGGCTCGGCGAGGTCGGCAAGGCCTTTCTGGTCACCAAACCCGGTGTCGAGCTGGATGAAGAGACGGTAATCGCCTACACGCGACAGCATTTGGCGAACTTCAAGGTACCGCGGTCGGTGGAGTTCCTCGACGCGCTGCCGCGCAATCCGGGTGGCAAGGTGGTCAAGCCGCTGTTGAGGGAAAGAGTTTGATGGATCTGAGTTTCGACGACGCCACCCTCGAGTTCCAGGCCGAGGTGCGCGAGTTCCTTGCGGCGAACCGGGATTCGTTTCCGACGAAGTCCTACGACACCGCCGAGGGGTTCGAACAGCACCGGCGTTGGGACCGGGTGCTGTACGACGCCGGCCTCTCTGTGATCACCTGGCCCGAGAAGTACGGCGGCCGCGACGCTTCCCTGCTGCAGTGGGTGGTCTACGAGGAGGAGTACTTCCGGGCAGGCGCCCCCGGGCGGGCCAGCGCGAACGGCACATCGATGCTGGCGCCGACGTTGTTCGCGCACGGCACCGAGGAGCAACTCGACCGGGTCCTGCCGAAAATGGCCACCGGCGAGGAGATCTGGGCTCAGGCGTGGTCGGAGCCCGAGTCCGGGAGCGATCTGGCGTCATTGCGTTCGACGGCGACGCGCACCGACGGCGGCTGGCTGCTCAACGGCCAGAAGATCTGGAGTTCGCGGGCTCCGTTCGGGGACCGCGCGTTCGGGCTGTTCCGCTCCGATCCGGAGGCCGAACGACACCGTGGCCTCACGTACTTCATGTTCGACCTGAAGGCCGAGGGCGTCACGGTTCGGCCCATCGCCCAACTCGGCGGTGACACCGGGTTCGGGGAGATCTTCCTCGACGACGTGTTCGTCCCCGACAACGACGTCATCGGCGACGTGCACGACGGGTGGCGTGCGGCGATGAGCACGTCGAGCAACGAACGGGGCATGTCCCTCCGCAGCCCGGCGCGGTTTCTGGCCCCTGCGGAACGGCTTGTGGCGCAATGGAAAGAGAATCCCGATCCTGCCTACGCCGATCGGGTGGCCGACGCCTGGATCAAGGCGCAGGCCTACCGGCTGCACACCTTCGGCACCGTCACCAGGCTGGCCGCGGGCGGTGAGCTGGGCGCCGAGTCCAGCGTGACCAAGGTGTTCTGGTCCGAGCTCGACGTCGCACTGCATCAGACCGCTCTCGACATGCGCGGCCCGGACGCCGAGCTCGCCGACGCGTGGACCGACGGGCTGCTGTTCGCCCTTGGTGGGCCGATTTACGCCGGCACCAACGAGATTCAGCGCAACATCATCGCCGAGCGGCTCCTGGGTCTCCCCCGAAAGTAGACACATGAAATTCGATCTGGACGAACAGCAGCGCGACTTCGCCGCGAGCATCGACGCCGCGCTCGGCGCCGCGGACCTGCCCGGCGCGGTGCGGGCATGGGCAGCCGGTGACACCACACCGGGCCGCAAGGTCTGGTCGCAGCTGGCCGATCTAGGTGTCACGGCGCTGAACGTGGCGGAGAAGTACGACGGAATCGAGGCGCATCCCGTCGACCTGGTGGTCGCCGCCGAACGGCTGGGCCGTTGGTGCGTGCCCGGGCCGGTCACCGAATCCATTGCGGTGGCACCGGTTCTGCTCGCCGGCCAAGACGAGTGGGCTGAGCGCAGCGCAGCGCTGGCCGCCGGTGAACTGATCGCGACCGTCGCCATGCCCCCGCAGGTCCCGCGCGCCCTGGATGCCGACACGGCGGGCCTGGTCCTGCTCGCCACCGACGGCGAGGTGCACGACGCGGCCGCCGGTGCGCAGCACGAGTCGGTGGACCCCAGCCGCCGGTTGTTCGATGTCGAGGCGGCAGGCGAGGCCCGGCCGGCCGACGTGGCGTGGGCCTACGAGTTCGGGGCGCTGGCCACGGCCGCTCAGCTGGTCGGGGCGGGGCAGGCGATGCTGGACATGTCGGTCGAGTACGCCAAGCAGCGCAGCCAGTTCGGCAAGGTGATCGGTACCTATCAGGCCATCAAGCACAAGCTCGCCGACGTGCACATCGCCGTCGAGTTGGCGCGGCCGTTGGTGTACGGCGCGGCGCTGTCACTGGCCGATGGATCGCCGGCCGCCGCGCGCGATGTCAGCGCCGCCAAGGCCGCCGCCTCCGATGCCGCGCTGTTGGCGGCGCGTTCGGCGCTGCAGACGCACGGCGCGATCGGCTTCACCCAGGAGCACGATCTGTCGCTGTGGTTACTGCGGGTGCAGGCGCTGCGCTCGGCGTGGGGTGATCCGACCGTGCACCGGCGACGGGTATTGGAGGCGTTGTGACCGAGGAACGACAGCTACTTCGCGAAACCGTTGCGGCGCTGGTCGACAAGCACGCGCCCCCGGCGGCGGTGCGTGCGGCGATGGACTCCGAGCGCGGTTACGACGAGGCGCTGTGGCAGGTGCTGTGCGAGCAGGTCGGCGCCGCGGCGTTGGTGGTGCCCGAGGAGATGGGCGGCGCAGGCGGTGAACTGGCCGACGCGGCCGTCGTCCTCGAGGAACTCGGCAAGGCCTTGGTGCCCACGCCGCTGCTCGGCACCACGCTCGCCGAGTTGGCGCTGCTGGCCGCCGACCAGCCCGACACCGACGCGCTCGAGGGCCTCGCCGAGGGCACCCGGCTGGGTGCTGTCGTGTTCGACGCGGGATACGTGGTCAACGGCGACGTCGCCGACGTGGTGATCGCCGCCGACGGTGCTCGGCTGGCCCGCTGGACCAGCTTCACCGCGAACCGCGTCGACACCATGGACCCGACGCGCCGACTGGCACGTGTCGAACCGCAGGACACCACCGACATCGGCGCCGACCCCGGCCTCGCCGACACCGCGGCGATCCTGCTGGCCGCCGAGCAGATCGGCGCGGCGTCCCGTTGCCTGGACCTGACGGTGCAGTACACCAAGGACCGGGTGCAGTTCGGCCGCCCGATCGGCAGCTTCCAGGCGCTCAAACACCGGATGGCCGACCTGTACGTTGCGGTGCAGTCTGCGCGCGCGGTCGTCGACGATGCGATCGGCGAGCCGTCACCCACCTCGGCGGCGCTGGCCCGGGTGTCGGCGAGCGAGGCGTTCTCCAAAGTCGCCGCGGAGGCGGTACAGATGCACGGCGGCATCGCGATCACCTGGGAGCACGACATCCAGCTGTACTTCAAGCGGGCGCACGGCAGCGCACAGCTGCTCGGACCGCCGCGGGAGCACTTGCGGCGGCTCGAAGCCGAGGTGCTGTAACGCTCAGGCGCGCAACCACTCCCACGCCTGCGGTAGTTCGTCGCGGCGAAACGTCGCCAGCTGGCCCGTCATCAGCAGCGAAGCCGCCACATTGACGCACCACTGCTCCCATCTGGGCGCCCCGACCATCGCGACCTTCGCGAAGTCTCTGCGGTGCTTCCAATCGAACACCGTGTTCGCCCACGCGGCCGCGAGTGCCCAACCCTCGAAGTCTTCGTCGATCACGAACATCACCTTGAGCGTGCCGGTGCGATCGAGCATCGACCGAACGCGAGGCGCGAGGACCTCGCGGTAATCCCGACCGGTCAACTTTCCGCGCGCGTGGACGACGAGAATGTCGGCGGTACTGGTCGGCTCGAACTCGATCATGATCCGGTGTAGGGCGCGAACAGTTCGTCAGCGGACCGGCTCAGGTCTTCGGGCACCTCGATGCGCACGACGACCGCGTCGCGATCTTGCCGCACGGTGAAGACCAGGAACGGGCAGCATTCCCGCTCACGGCGTACGAACTCCCGCACCTGCTCGACGACCGTAGCGTCGTACTCGAGTTCGACCTCGCGGTCTGCTCGACGGTACTCGCGTAGGGCGGAGGAGTTCAGTTCGTCGATCCAGGCGAGGCGTTTCCGGTAGTCGCCCGGCGGCAGGTTACAGGCTGGGGACGGTTCCATATCCTCGAGGATGGTCCTTCACGTAGCTTGAGGTTCAACAGAGCAGGGTGTTGGTGATGACTCGGACGGAATTGAAGATCGGGGAGCTGGCGCGGGCCGCCGGTACATCGCCGTCCACGATCCGGTACTACGAGCAGATCGGTCTGTTGCCTGCGCCGACCCGGGTCGGCGGTCAGCGGCGCTACCGTCACGAGGCGGTCGGGCAGTTGGCTTTCATCAGGCACTGCCGGGAGTTCGGATTTCCGGTTGAACAGGTCCGGACTCTGGTGTCGCTGAGGCTCGACACCGACCGTTCGTGTGACGAAGCCCGCGAGCTGGCCGAGACCCATCTGGCTTCCGTCCGCGACAAGCTTACGGAGTTGCATGCGCTCGAACGCAACATCGCGGAGCTGATCGAGGAGGCCGACGGCGCCTGCGCCGGTGCCTCGGGCGCTGACTGTGCCGTGCTGCGCGGCCTCGCCGAGCCGGCATGCGAGGATCACGCGTGATGACAGGACTTCGATGAGCGGGAAGATCGCGCTGCGGGCGGGGATTCCGCCGTTCTATGTGATGGACGTGTGGCTGGCCGCGGCCGAGCGTCAGCGAAGCCACGGTGACCTGGTCAACCTGTCGGCCGGCCAGCCCAGTGCGGGGGCGCCCGCGGCGGTGCGGGCCGCTGCCAAGGATGCGTTGGACAACACCGTGCTCGGATACACCGTCGCGCTTGGTATTCCGGAGCTGCGGGAGGCCATCGCCGAGGCATACCGCGGCCGGTACGAACTCACTGTGGATCCGGACGACGTGGTCATCACCACCGGTTCGTCGGGCGGTTTCCTGTTGGCGTTCCTGGCCTGCTTCGACGTCGGCGACCGGGTGGCGATCGCGAGCCCGGGTTACCCCTGCTACCGCAACATCCTCTCGGCGTTGGGCTGTGAAGTCGTCGAGATCGCCTGCGGACCGGAGACCCGGTTCCAGCCCACCGCGCAGATGCTCGCCGAGCTGGATCCACCGGTGCAGGGCGTCATCGTCGCCAGCCCCGCCAACCCGACCGGAACGGTCATTCCTCCCGAAGAACTTGCCGCGATCGCGTCGTGGTGCGCGTCGACGGGTGTGCGCTTGGTCAGTGACGAGGTGTACCACGGGCTGGTCTACGAAGGCGCGCCCGCGACCAGCTGCGCCTGGGAGACGTCACGGGAAGCAGTTGTGGTGAACAGCTTTTCGAAGTACTTCGCGATGACCGGGTGGCGGCTCGGCTGGCTGCTGGTGCCCAAGGAACTGCAGCGCGCGGTCGACTGTCTGACCGGTAACTTCACCATCTGTCCGCCGGCGCTGGCTCAGGTCGCGGCCGTCGCTGCCTTCGCGCCGGAGTCGATCGCCGAAGCCGATGCGCTGCTGGACCACTACGCCGCCAACCGTCGCCTGCTGCTCGACGGGCTGCGGAGCATCGGTATCGACCGGCTGGCCCCAACGGACGGCGCGTTCTATGTCTACGCCGACGTCTCGCATCTGACCACCGACTCGCTGTCGTTCTGCTCGAAGTTGTTGAACGACACCGGTGTTGCCATTGCGCCGGGCATCGACTTCGACCCGGCACGCGGTGGCTCGTTCGTCCGGCTGTCATTCGCAGGCCCGACGAGTGATATCGAGGAGGCGGTGCGGCGCATCGGCTCTTGGTTGCAGTAGCACCCCGCCCCGGGCTCAGAAGGGTGGGGGTTTTTCGTTTTGGGTGAGCCAGGCTTGGTGTTGGCGTTGTTGTTCGGTGATGAGTTCTTGGCGTTGGCGGCGTTCGGCGTTGATGCGGTCGCGGCGGTCTTGGTCGCGGGTTTGTTTGCGCCGCGGCATCTTCGCCAGCCGGTCGGGGTCCGGTGGGCTCGCGTCGGTGGGCAGGTCGAGTTCGCCGGTGGGTCGGGCCAGGGCCGGAAACAGGCTCGCGCCGTGGGCCTGGCTGCGGTAGACGTGCCCGGTGGGCGAAGTCAACACCACGGTGCCGTCGGGGAACTGATGGTCGCGCCAGCCGCCGGGG
>NZ_ATDN01000024.1 GCF_004014805.1 Mycolicibacterium elephantis DSM 44368 | reverse complement strand
CCACATTCCCAAAGACCAAGCCACCGTCGGCGCCTTGAGGAAGGCCGCCGAGGGTCATGATGTCTCCATCAAAGCCCTGTCAAAAAAGGAAAAGACCGGTGCGTCGTTCACGGATTTCGCCGCGAGTGCCAAGCAGGTGACCGGCAACACGGACTGAGCGGATTCACGGGCTGACTGTGCGCCGGTGCGGGAGATGGCTCGAACGCACCGGCGCACTCGGCTGTGCCGACGACGTAGTGGAGGAGTGAGCAGTGTCGAACGGGATGAGTTTCGAGCTGACCGAGGATCAGGAATTGATCCGCGAGGCCGTCGCCGAATTGGCGGGCAAGTTCGACGACCACTACTGGATGCAGAAGGACCAGGCTCACGAGTTCCCGCAGGAGTTCTACGACGCCATCGCCAAAGGCGGCTGGCTCGGCATGACCATCCCCGAGGAGTACGGCGGCCACGGCCTGGGCATCACCGAGGCCACTCTGCTTCTCGAAGAGGTCGCCCGCTCCGGGGCGGCGATGAACGGCGCCAGCGCCATCCACCTGTCGATCTTCGGGATGCAGCCCGTCGTCAAGCACGGTTCGGACGAACTGAAGGCAGCGACGTTGCCCCGCATCGTCAACGGCGATCTGCACGTCTGCTTCGGGGTCACCGAACCGGGCGCGGGCCTGGACACCTCCCGCATCACCACGTTCGCCAAGCGCGAAGGTGACCACTACCGCGTCAACGGGCGAAAAGTCTGGATCTCCAAGGCTTTGGAGTCGGAGAAGATCCTGCTGCTGACCCGCACCACCCCCTACGACGAGGTCACCAAGAAGACCGACGGCATGACGCTGTTCCTCACCGACCTCGACCGCGACCGCGTGGACATTCGGCCGATCAACAAGATGGGCCGAAACGCGGTGAGCTCCAACGAGGTGTTCATCGACGATCTCATCGTCCCGGTCGAGCACCGGGTCGGTGAGGAGGGCAAGGGGTTCAAGTACATCCTCGACGGGCTGAATCCCGAACGGATGCTGATCGCTGCCGAGGCGCTGGGCATCGGGCGGGTGGCTCTGGAGAAGGCAGTCAAGTACGGCAACGAACGGGTGGTGTTCAACCGGCCGATCGGCATGAACCAGGGGCTGCAGTTCCCGCTGGCCGACTCGCTGGCCCGGCTCGACGCGGCCGAGTTGGTGCTGCGCAAGGCTACATGGTTGTACGACAACGGCAAACCGTGTGGGCGCGAGGCCAATACGGCCAAGTACCTGTGCGCCGACGCCGGCTTCGCCGCCGCCGACCGAGCCCTGCAGCTCCACGGCGGGATGGGGTATTCCGAGGAGTACAACGTGTCGCGGTACTTCCGCGAGTCCCGCCTGATGAAGATCGCGCCGGTCAGCCAGGAGATGATCTTGAACTTCCTGGGCGAACACGTGCTTGGAATGCCGAGGAGCTATTGATGACAGGCTATTTCGACCTCACCGGACGATCAGCGCTGGTCACCGGCGCCGCGGGTGGGATCGGGTCGGCGGTCGCCACCGCGCTTGCCGACGCCGGGGCGGCTGTGCTGGTCACTGACGTCGACAAGGATGGTGCCGCCGCGGTCGCCGAACGCATTTCGAGCGCCGGCGGCCGAGCGGAAGCCGCCGGTCTCGACGTCTCGGATCGGGAATCGGCCGATGCGGCGGCGGCGCAGGCCGCCGCGCTCACGGGTGGCGAACTGCACATCGTCGTCAACAACGCCGGTGTCACCATGCCGGCGATGTTTCCGAAGACCACCCAGGAGTCGTTCCGGCTGCTCTTCGACATCCACGTGATGGGCGCGTTCAACGTGACCCAGGCGGCGCTGCCACACATCCCGACCGACGGCAAAGGCCGTATCGTCAACGTCACGTCGGCCGCGGGCCTCACCGGCACCCTCGGCCAGGTCAACTACTCGGCGGCCAAGGCGGGCATCATCGGATTCACCAAATCCCTTGCCCGCGAACTGGCGACCAAGAGCATCACGGTCAACGCCGTGGCGCCGCTCGCGGCGACACCGATGACGGAGACCATCCGCACCAACGAGAAGTTCGCGGCCAACATGATGAACCGCATCCCGATGAAGCGGTGGGCCGAGCCGGCCGAGGTGGCCGGCGCGTTCGTGTTCATGGCCTCCGACGCGGCGTCCTACATCACCGGACAGGTGCTGCCGGTCGATGGCGGCATGGTGATGTGATGACGTCACAACCGCAGGCACCGCTGTCCGGAATCACGGTGGTGACACTCGAACAGGCGGTGTCGGCGCCGATGTGCACCAGGACGCTCGCCGATTTCGGTGCGCGCGTCATCAAGGTGGAGAACCCCAACGGCGGGGACTTCGCGCGCCATTACGACGACGTGGTCAACGGCCTCGCGGCCCACTTCGTGTGGTGCAACCGCAACAAGGAGTCGGTGACGGTCGACCTGAAAACCACCGAGGGCCTGGATATTCTGCACCGAATGCTGGACAACGCCGATGTGCTGGTGTCCAACCTCACGCCGGGCTCGACCGGTCGGCTCGGTATCACGCCCGCGGAGATGGAAGCGCGGCATCCCGGCGTCATCGCCGTCGAGATCGACGGATACGGTCCGGGCGGACCGTTGTCGCACAAGCGGGCTTACGACCTTTTGATCCAAGCGGAATCGGGCACGTGCGCGGTGACCGGCCAGGCCGGCGCGCCCGCCAAACCCGGGCCCCCGGTCGCCGATGTCTCCGCGGGCCTGCACGCGGCGCTTTCGATCATGGCCATGCTGTATTCGCGTGACACCGGCCGGCGGACGGGCGGTGGCAGCGTCGCGGTCAGCCTGTTCGACACCATGATGGACGTGATGGGCTATCAGCTCACCTACACCCAGCACTCGGGTGTGGACCAGGTGCCGCTGGGCATGGGCTCGCCTGCCGTGGCGCCCTACGGCGCCTACGTCACCGCCGACAAGCAGACGGTGGTGCTCGGCACCACCAACGACCGGGAATGGCAGCGCTTCGCCCGGGAAATCCTGCAGCGCAACGATTTAGCCGATGATGACCGGTTCCGAACCAACGCCGACCGAGTGGCCAACCGGGCCGTCCTCGACGAGGCCATCGCCGACTGGTGCAGCCGGCGGAAGCTCACCGAAGTGCAGGAGATCGCCGACGCCGCGGGCATCGGCAATTCGCGCTACAACCTGCCCAGCGAGGTGGTAGCGCACCCGCACCTGGCCGCACGGAACCGGTGGCGCGAGGTCGACACACCGGCGGGTCCGATCCAGGCGCTGTTGCCGCCCTCCGTCATCGCCGGATTCGAGCAACCCATGGGTGCGGTTCCGGGGTTGGGCCAGCACACGGACTCCGTGCTCGCCGAACTCGGCATCGACGACGACCAGATCGCCGTGCTGCGGAAGCGCGGTGTGATCGGCCCGGCGTACCGCTGATGGCCGGCGACCTCGAACCCGTGCTGTTGTCGACCGACACCGGTGGCGTTCGCACGCTGACGTTGAACAGGCCGGCCCGCAAGAACGCGATCAACCCACAGCTGTGGGAGGAGTTGGCCGACGCGCTGCGTGCGGCCGCGCGGGACACCGAACTTCGGGCGTTGGTGATCACCGGAGCGGGTGGGGCGTTCTGCTCGGGCGCCGACATCTCGACGCCGGAGGACATCCATCCGCGACACAAGCTGCGCCGCCTCACCGAGGTCGCTCTCGCCCTGCACGAGCTGACCGTGCCCACCGTCGCGAAGGTGACCGGCGTGGCCGTCGGCGCCGGCTGGAACCTGGCGCTGGGCTGCGACTTCGTCGTCGCCACGCCCGAATCGCAGTTCTGCCAGATCTTCGCCGACCGGGGCCTGTCCGTGGACCTCGGCGGTTCATGGCTGCTGCCCAAGCTGGTCGGTCTGCAGCAGGCCAAGCGATTGGTGCTGCTGGCCGACACCATCGACGCCGAGGAGGCGCGGGCGCTGGGCCTGGTGACCTGGGTCAAGAGGGCGGAGGAGATCGACGCTTTCGTCGCCGAGCTGGCCGATCGGCTTGCGGCGGGACCACCGGTTGCGCTGGCGCAAAGCAAGGCGCTGCTCAACGACGGCGCCAACGTGACGTTGCGGGAGGCGTTGGCCAACGAGGCGCGGGCTCAACCGGGTAACTTCGCCACCGAGGACGCAACGGAGGCATACGCGGCGTTCGCCGCGAAACGAGCGGCAAAGTTCACGGGTCGATGGGCCGTGCCGAGATCGGAGTGACAAGATGCGTGAAACCGTAATCGTCGAGGCGGTTCGCACCCCCGTCGGGAAACGCAACGGCGGGCTGTCTGAGATACACGCGGCAGACTTGTCCGCGATCGTGCTCAACGCGCTGGTGGAGCGGGCCGGCATCGAACCCGACATCGTCGACGACGTGGTGTGGGGCTGCGTCTCCCAGGTCGGTGACCAGTCCAGCAACATCGGTCGGTACTCGGTGCTGGCCGCGGGGTGGCCGGAGAAGATTCCCGGCACGACGGTCAACCGTGCCTGCGGGTCCAGCCAGCAGGCGCTGGACTTCGCGGTCCATGCCGTGATGTCGGGTCAGCAGGATGTGGTGATCGCCGGTGGCGTCGAGGTGATGAGCCGGGTGCCGCTGGGCGCCGCGCGGGCCACCGGGATGCCGTACGGCCCGAAAGTTCTTGACCGCTATAAGGATTTCTCGTTCAACCAGGGCATCTCGGCCGAGATGATCGCGCAGAAGTGGGGGTTCTCGCGGACCCGACTCGACGAGTATGCGGTGCGCTCACACGAACTGGCCGCCGCCGCGCAGGACAGCGGCGCTTTTGAGGCGCAGATCATGCCGGTGTTCACCGGAGGTGAGCCGGTGGTGGCCGACGAGGGTGTGCGGCGGGGCAGCACCGTCGAGAAGCTCGCGGGGCTCAAGCCCGCGTTTCAGGAGGACGGCGTCATCCACGCCGGCAACTCGTCACAGATCTCCGACGGGGCGGCGGCGCTGTTGGTGATGACGGCCGAGAACGCGATCGCGCTGGGGTTGCGGCCGTTGGCGCGTTACCGCGCCGGGGCGGTCACCGGCGCCGATCCCGTACTGATGCTGACGGGGCCGATCCCGGCCACCGAGATGGTCCTGCGTAAGGCAGGCGTCGCGCTCGACGAAGTCGGCGTGTTCGAGGTCAACGAGGCCTTCGCCCCCGTGCCGCTGGCCTGGCTTGCCGAGACGGGTGCCGACGCAGACAAGCTCAACCCGTTGGGTGGAGCGATCGCCCTGGGCCATCCGTTGGGTGCCTCGGGTGCGGTGCTGATGACCCGCATGCTCTATCACATGCGCGACAACGGGATTCGGTTCGGGTTGCAGACGATGTGCGAAGGTGGCGGCACCGCGAACGCCACCCTGGTAGAGCTCATCGCGTAGCGGTCGGGCGAGAACTCATCGCGAAGGAAGGACACCGCGTGCGCAGAGACCTGTTCACCGACGACCACGAGGCATTCCGCGAACTGGCGCGCGACTTCGTCGACAAGGAGGTGGTTCCGCACTATCCGGAGTGGGAGAAGGGCGGCCGGATGCCCCGCGACGTCTTCAAGCAGATGGGCGCGCTGGGCATGCTCGGGATGGCGATCCCCGAGGAGTACGGGGGCGGCGGCACACCGGACTACCGCTACAACGTGGTGCTGCAGGAGGAGGCGGCTCGTGCGCTGGTCACTCTGTCGACCGTGCGCACCCAGTTGGAGGTGATCCTGCCGTACTTCTTGCACTACGCGAACGAAGATCAGCGCGAGCGGTGGTTCCCCGGCCTCGCGGCAGGCACGTTGTTGACCGCCATCGCGATGACGGAGCCGGGCACCGGGTCAGACTTGGCGGGTATGCGCACCACCGCGGTACGCGACGGCGACGAGTGGATCCTCAACGGCGCCAAGACGTTCATCACCGGCGGCATGCAGGCCGACCTGGTGATCGTGGTGGCGCGCACCTCGACCGACCCGGACAACCGCCGCAAAGGCCTGACGTTGTTCGTCGTCGAGGACGGCATGGAGGGGTTCACCCGAGGCCGTGAGCTGGAGAAGATGGGCTGCAAGGTCCAAGACACCGCGGAGCTGTCGTTCGTCGACGTGCGGGTGCCGGCGGCCAACATGCTGGGGGAGGAGGGCGAGGCGTTCGGCTACCTCGGCCACAACCTGCCCCAGGAACGGCTGACGGTCGCCGTCGGATCGGTGTGTCAGGCGCGGTCGGCGATCGCCGCGGCCATCGACTACACCAAGAACCGCAAGGCATTCGGCACTCCGGTGGCTTCCTTCCAGAACACGAAGTTCGAGTTGGCGGCGTGTTCGACGGAAGTCGAAGCCGCCCAGGCGATGCTGGACCGTGCGGTGAGCCTGCACGTCGAAGGCGAACTCTCGGGAGCCGACGCCGCACGCGTGAAACTGTTCTGCACCGAGATGCAGGCCCGGGTGGTGGATCGCTGCCTGCAGTTGTTCGGTGGTTACGGCTACATGATGGAGTATCCGATCGCGCGCCTCTACACCGACGCGCGGGTGGCCCGCATCTACGCGGGCACCAGCGAGGTGATGAAGGTGATCATCGCCAAATCGCTGGGCCTCTGACACATCTCGGACGGCGAAACGGAGCGGAATGGACCAGCATACCTTCGACAAGGGATCCAGAATCCGCGCCGAGGTGCTGGGCACGGACTACGTCACCGGCGCCACCCGTGACGCCGACGAGTTCAACAAGCCCATGCAAGATTTGGTCACCGAGTACTGCTGGGGAGCGGTGTGGGGCGGGATGAGTTGCCGCGCAAGACGCGAAGCATGCTCAACCTGGCCATGATCTCGGTGCTCAATCGACCGCACGAGTTGCGCACGCACATCCGTGGTGCGTTGAACAACGGTGTGACACGCGAGGAGATCCGCGAGATATTCCTGCAAGTCGCCGTCTACGCCGGCGTTCCCGCGGTCGTCGACAGCTTCCGGCAGGCCCGCGAGGTGTTCGCCGCCGTGGACAGCAAACAAGGACAATAACGTGACGCTGGGGCTTATCGGCTTGGGCCGCATGGGGTTACCGATGGCCCGGCGCCTCGTCGGGGCCGACCACGAGCTCGTCGTGTACGACACCCGCGGCGACGCGGTACGCGCCGCGGTCGAATTCGGTGCGCAGCCGGCATCGTCACCTCGTGAGGTGGCCGATGCCGCTGACACGGTGCTCGTGAGCCTGCCGACTCCGCAGGCCTCGCTCGAGGTGGCGCGCGGGGCCGCGGACGGCGCCCGGATAACGCGGTTCGTCGATCTGTCGACCGTCGGCAGCGAGGTCTCCCGCACCATCCATCAGGCGTTGCAGGCGAAGAGCATCGCAGCTCTGGACAGCCCGGTCAGCGGCGGGGTGGCCGGAGCGACCAACGGCACCCTGACGCTCATGGTGTCCGGGTCACACGCCGAGTTCGAGGCGTTGACACCGGTTTTCGAAACCCTGGGCCGCGCGATCTACGTCGGTGACAAGCCGGGTTCGGCTCAGACGATGAAGCTGCTGAACAACCTGATGGCGGCAGCCGCGTTGGCCGCGACCTCAGAAGTCGTCGTCATGGGCGTCAAGGCCGGTCTTGATCCGCACCTGATGATCGACGTACTCAACGCCGGCTCCGGCGGGACCCACGCCAGCCGGGACAAGTTTCCCCGGTCGGTCCTGCCCCGCACCTTCGACTACGGCTTCGCCACCGGTCTCATGGTCAAGGACGTCCGGCTCTACCTCGAAGAGGCCCAGCGGCTCGGCATCGTCGGCCCGATCGCGGCGGCCGTCGCCGAGCAATGGGAGGCCACGCTGCGCGCAGAAGGCGCCGACTCCGACTTCACCGCGGTCATCAAACCCATCGAGCGCGCTGCCGGGGTCGTTGTCGACGGCCGATGACCGCGGTCACGGCAGCGCTCGCCGTTATTTGAGCATGCTGCCGGCGTCGACCGTGACGGGAAGGCCGGTGATATAACGCGATTCGTCGGAGGCCAGGAACAGCACCGCGTTGCTCACATCGCGTGGTTCGACCCAGCCGACGGGCAGCACATGCATGAACTGCGCTGCGACGGCGAGATCATCGACGCCGGGGTTCTCTAGGTCCGGACGGAACAGCTTCATCGTTCCCTCGTTCATGAACAGCGGTGTGTTCACGTTGGTGGGGCAGACCGCGTTGACCCGGATCGAGTGCTGCCCGAGCTCGACGGCGAAGGTGCGCATCAGCCCGATGACGCCGTGCTTGGCGGCGATGTAGTGACCGGTGTGCGGATACGGCTTGAGGCCGCCGACCGAGCTCGTCAGGATGATCGAGCCCCCACGTCCACCGGAAAGAATGTGCGGAACAGCGGCTTTGACGCTCTTCCAGACGCCGGACAGGTTGACGTCGATCATGTCGCGCCAGTCGTCCTCGCTGGTCCTGTCGAGCGTGTTGCCACCGTTGCCGATGCCGGCGTTGGCGACGACGATGTCCAGCCGGCCCAACTGTTCCACGCCGCTGTCCACCACTGCCTTCAGCGCGTCATAGTCGCGGACGTCGACCTCTGCGGTGATGATCCGGCGATTCAGATTCTTGACGAGGTCGGCGGTTTCGGCGAGGTCGTCGGGTGTTGCCCACGGTATGTCGCTGTTGCTGCTGATCTGCTTGCACACGTCGACGGCGATGATGTCGGCGCCCTCCTCGGCCAGGCGGACCGCATGGCTTCGGCCCTGCCCCCGTGCCGCCCCGGTGATGAACGCAACCTTGCCCTCGACGCGCCCGCGCATGTTTCCTCCTCGGTTCCGGCCCCTGAATTTGTCGACCGATCAGGAGCTTGTCACCGACAGCCTTCGGGTGTCAACCGGTCGATTTCGGCGGCGGTGATCGGTGAATTGCCTCAGACGCGTGGCCGGCTGCTAGCCCTGGGCCGTCGTCGTGGATTTCGCGGCGGGAAGTGCGGCCGCGAGAAGATCCAACTGACGTTCCATGAACGCGCGCAGCTCGTCGTGGCCCAGGTGGACCCCGACGGCGCTCTCGTTGCACAGGCTGCGTGCGGTCTGGGCGATGAGCATCGAGACCGCGACGGGCGGATACTCGTCGAGGTCGACCCCCCTGGCGCGCAGCGCGACGGTGACGGCCGCGGTCTCGATGTCGCGCACCCGCTCCGCATACGCTTTGAGCTCTTTGCGAATTGCCTTGCGGTGGTTGGCCAACGCCATGAACTCGGTGTTCAGTCCCGTCAGCCGCAGGTCGCTGTTCATGGACCACAGCGTGCGCAACGGGTCCGAATCGGTGAGGGCGGCGCGCATGCGTTGCAGCGATGCTTCAGCGCCGGCGCGCAGTACCTCGACGTACAGGTCGTCCATCGTCGGGAAGTAGTAGTAGACCAGGGCCTGCTTGACGCCGGCCGCCGCCGCGACGCGTCGAGAGGTCGCCGCGGCGTAGCCCTCCTCGCGCATGATCTGCGCGGTCGCCTCGATCAACCGTTGCCGCGCGCCGGTGTCGGCGGCTTTGGCCTTGCTCGGCATCGCGCTAAACCCCCGAATGATCGCTTGACCGTCCGTCGCGGCCCGTGGTACGCATAGCGCATCGTAGCAGTTTTGTCGATCGACCAAGATTATGGCGGTGGGCGCGGAAAGGACCGGTCCGTGACAGATTTCGCATCCGTCGACTACTTCTCCGACCAGGCGATCAGCCAGGATCCTTACGAGTACTGGGAATACCTGCGCACACAGGGCCCGGTGGTCCGTGAACCCAACCACGGAGTCGTCGCCGTCGTCGGCTACCAGGAAGTGCTGGCGGCGTTCAAAGATCACGACTCGTTCTCCGCGGTCAACGCGATCGGCGGGCCGTTCCCGCCGCTGCCGTTCGAGCCGCGCGGCGACGACATCACCGAACAGATCGAGGCGCATCGCCACCTGTTTCCGATCCACGAGCACCTGGTCGTGATGGATCCTCCCGCGCACACGCGGGCCCGGTCACTGCTGACCAAGCTGCTGACCCCGAAGCGCCTGAAGGAGAACGAGGACTTCATGTGGCAGCTGGTCGACAATCAGATCGACCAGTTCATCGCCAACCGACGATGCGAGTTCCTCGCCGAGTACGCAAAGCCTTTCGCCACCTCGGCGATCATCGACCTGCTCGGGGTGCCCGAAGAGGATCGCCCCGAGTTCCTTGCCGCGCTCGGCGTCGAGCAGCGCTACGGCACTCAGGTGGGGGCACTCGACGGCGCGCCGGTGGGACGCGACCCCCTGCAGTACCTGGATGACAAGTTCGCCGGCTACCTCGCCGACCGACGCCGGGACCCCCGCGACGACGTGCTGTCCTCGATGGCGACCGCCGCCTACCCCGACGGTTCGACACCGGAGCTGATCGAAGTGGTCAAACCGGCGACGTTCCTGTTCGCCGCCGGTCAGGAGACGGTCACCAAGCTGCTGAGCGCGGCCGTGCAGACGTTGGGTGATCGTCCGGAGTTCCAGCAGCTACTGCGGGACGAGCCGAAGCGCATTCCGGCATTCATCGAAGAGGCGATGCGGATGCACGCCCCGACGAAGGTCGACTTCCGCCTCGTCCGCAAGACCGCCACCCTGGGCGACATGCACCTACCTGCCGGCACGATCGTGATGCTGTGTCTGGGCGCCGCCAACCGCGATCCGGGCAAGTTCGACAACCCGAACGAGTTTCGCCTGGACCGCAAGAACGTGCGCGAGCACCTCTCGTTCGGCCGCGGCATCCACTCCTGCGCCGGCGCACCGCTGGCCCGCGTCGAGGGCCAGATCACCGTTCGCCGGCTCCTGGACCGCATGGACGACATCAGGATCGACGAAGCCGCGCACGGTCCCGCGGGCCACCGACGCTATGCCTACGAGCCGACGTTTCTGCTGCGCGGCCTCACCGAACTGCACATCGAGTTCACGCCGAAGGAGCCGGCCAACGCGGGCTGACCAGCGGTGTGACGGCCGCCCAAATCTTTTTGCGCTGAGACCCTTGTCACAGCCGGCAAACCTACCTACTGTGTGTTCACTAGGTTGGTTGAACCGAAAGGTTTACGTGACGACGGAGTCAGGCTCGAGGCCATACGAGACGCTCCTCGCCAAGGGCGAGGACCGTCGGCAGCGGATTCTCGCCGTGGCCGAGCGACTGCTGGCGCGCAACGGATGGCGCAACACGTCGTTGGCCCAGATCGCGAAGGAAGCGGGCGTCACCCCGGCGGGTCTCCTGCACCACTTCGAGTCGAAGGAACAGCTGCTCAACGCTGTGCTCGACGCCCGCGACGCCGACGATGCCATTCACGCCGACTACCGGTCGGGCGACCTCGTCAGCGAGCTCAGCCGCGTGCCGGAGCGGTTCGAGCGGGCACCCGACCTCATCGGCACCTACACCGTGCTGCTGGTCGAGAACATCGCGCCCGAAGCGCCGCTGCACGACCGGCTGCACCAGCGCTACCGCGACGCCATCGACATCATCACCAAGATCATCAAGCGCGGACAGCGCGACGGCATTTATCGCAAGGACGTCGAAGCGGCCAACAAGGCCGTGGAAATTCTCGCCTTCATCACCGGAATGGAGACCTCATGGTTGCTCGATCGATCAATCCCGCTGAGCGAGGTGTTCAAGGAGTACGCGGAGTCACTGGCTCGCGAACTCGCACCCAGGGACCCGAAATGAGATACCGGCTCGATGTCGTCGCTCCCACCGTCCTCGACGCGGTGAAGTACGCGGGCGGCTGGGTGTACGACCGGGCGATGGCCGGCTGGGATGTCACCGTTCTGATCGCCAACCCCGGCGACGTCCGACCGCTGCACATTCTCGGCGCCGAGACACTCGATCTGGGCTCCGTGCTCAGCGCATGGGAAGACCGGCCCCACCCGCAGACCGTCGCCGTCGCCGCCGATCTCGTCGACCGCGACCCGCGGGTGCTGGCCCATGTCCGCAACGCACTCGATCAGAGCGCGACCGAGGTGACCGTGTGGGGGGAGCGGCTGCCGGCGGAACTGGATCGCAGCGTCGATTCCGTCCAGCACCGGTTGAGCGCGGCCGCGCGCGCCTTCAAGGCCAAGGCGCTCTCGGCCGCCGACGACGCGGCTGAGGTGGGTGTCGGTCACATCGAGACCTTCCGCAGCGGCATGATGGCCTCGGTTGCGTCGGATCTGATTCCGGCCAGCTGACCTTTACCGCGAAACTGCAATCTGGCAGAGAAACTGCGAGTGGCGGCCTGCAGGGATGCAGTTTCGCGGAAGACGGCCCTAGGTGAGGTCGATGAGCACCTTGCCGACGGCGCGGCCGTCGGCGACATGGCGCAGCGCCCGCACCGTTTCCGCCAAGGGGTAGACGGCGCCGACGTGCGGGCGGACGCGGCCGCTGACGAGGTGCTCGCCCAGTTCGGCCTCGTTGCGCTCGAACTCGTCGGGCGGCACGTCCTGAAAGTGAAACCCGAGCACGTGAACGCCCTTGACCAACACCAGGTTCAGCGGAATCCGGGGGATTACGCCTGAGGCGTAGCCGACCGTGACGAACCGTCCACCTCGTCGCAGCGAGCGCAATGCCGGTTCGGCTAGCTCACCGCCGACCGGGTCCACGACCGCGCTGGCTCCGTCGGGTACGGCGTCGCGCAGCGCATCGCGGAGGTCGCCCGATCGATGGTTGACGATGTTCGCCGCGCCGTAGGACTGTGCGGCGGCGAGCTTTTCGTCGGTGGAGGCGACCGCGGTGACCGATGCGCCCAGCAGCACGCCGAGTTGGACGGCGGCCAGCCCGACACCGCCGCCCGCGCCGAGCACGACGACCTCGTCACCGGAGTGCACGCGCGCCATCGACCTCAGCGTGTGGTAGGCGGTGCGGTATGCCACCCCGAACGCGGCGGCGGTGCGGTCGTCGACGCCGTCGGGCGTGCGGGACAGGCTCGCCGCGGGCACGACAACCTCCTCGGCGAACGCCCCGTACATGCCCGCGCCGCTGACCCGGTCTCCGACGCCGAACCCTTCTGCGCCGGATTCCACGACGACGCCGGCGAACTCGCTGCCGGGCACGAACGGCGGTGGCACGCTGACCTGATACTGGTTGGCGATCAACAACACGTCGGGGTAGTTGACCGCCGCGGCGTTGACCCGGACCCTGACCTGACCCGCGTCCACCGGAGGTGACGGGCGCTGCTCGATACGGACCACTTCGGGCGCCCCGTAGTCGGGGCATACGGCGACGCGGATCATCTGTAGTCGCTGGATTCGGCGAGATCGGCCGCCGACCGCATCAACTCGACGATGACGGGTCCGTAGGCGAGCAACTTCTCGTCGTCACCGGCCCGCTGGAAGCCTTGCTCGAGCACGATCGCCAGCTTCCACTTGGCCAGCACCAGGTAGTAGTCCAGGTCGTCGACCTGGCGGCCGGACAACTCGGCGTAGTGCTCGACTACCTGTGTGCGAGAGGGCATACCGCGCATATCGACGTAGCTCATCTCGGATTCCGTTGGTGCGTCGGTGTTCTCCGGCCAACTCTGCACCATCCAGGCCAGGTCGAGTTTCGGATCGCCCACCGTGCCCATCTCCCAGTCCACGATGGCGGCGAGTTGCGCCGGCGCGCCGTGACGATACATCACGTTGGCGAACTGGTAGTCGCCGTGCATCAGGCCCGGGTGGTAATCCAGCGGCCGGTGGGTTCGCAGCCACTCGGTCGCGACCTCGATGCCGTCGATTTCGCGGCCCTTGATCCGCTCGAAGAACTTTGTCCAGCGGTCGACTTGGCGTTCGTGAAAGCCATCTGGACGACCGAGGTCCGCCAGCCCTCTGGCTTTCCAATCGACTTTGGACAGCAGCGCGATGCCTTCGGCGAGTTGGTAGGCCAGGCCGGCACGCGACTCGCGGTCGCTGTCGAACGGTTCGGGCCATCGGCGGTCGTCCAGACCCATCGGGGACCACCCGTCCACGTAACCCATGAGATAGAACGGTCGGCCCAACACCGTCGAGTCGGTGCACACTCCGACCGCCTTGGTATGCGGCACCTCGGTGCCGTCGAGCGCCTCGATGATCCGCCACTCGCGAAGGATGCCCTTGTCACGGTCCGGCGGGGCCCCGGCCGGGGGCATGCGTAACACGCAGCGTTCGTCGCCGCGACGCAGTTCATAGATCACGTTCTGGGTGCCGCCGGACAGCAGGCGGGTCTGCAGCGGTTCGTCCCTGCCCGGCAGCCCGGCATCGTCCATCCACTGCGCGAGCCGCGCGACGTCCAGGTCGCTCACAGATTGCCCACCTCAATCTCGAGGTAGTCCGCGAACTTCGCTCGTGCGGCTTCGCGTTTGCGCGGCGTCCATTCCGACGGCCACAGGTCGTCGGTCGGCTGATAGTCGCGCAGTACCTGCTTGGCGACCGTCGCCTTGTGCACCTCGGTGGGGCCGTCGGCCAGGCCCATGACCGCGGCGCCGGTGACCATCCCCATGAACGGCATCTCGTTGGTCACGCCGAGCGCGCCGTGTACCTGCATTGCCCGCCAGGCGATGTCGTGCAGCACGGAGGGCATGACCACCTTGACCGCGGCGATGTCCTTGCGCACCTTCCTGTAATCGTTGTACTTGTCGATCTCCCATGCGGTGTAGAGCACCATCAGCCGGAACTGCAGCAGCTGGGCATACGAATCGGCGATGTAGCCCTGCACGAACTGCTTTTCCGACAGGCGGCTGCCCTGCGTCTCACGGCTGAGCGCCCGCTCGCACATCATGTCCAGGGCCTTGCGTGAGAGCCCGATCGTCCGCATCGCATGATGGATCCGGCCGCCTCCAAGGCGCGTCTGGGCGATGACGAACGCCTGACCTTCGCCGCCGAGCAGTGCATCGGCGGGCACCCGGACATTGTCATAGTGGATCAGGGCGTGCGAGCCCTCGCCCTCGGGTTCGCCGTAGAGCCCTATGTTGCGCACGATGTTGACGCCCGGGGTGTCGGTCGGCACCAGGAACATCGACATCCCCTGGTACGGGCTGACATCCGGGTTGGTCACCACCATGACGATCAGAAACGAGGCCGTCCTGGCGTTGGAGGAGAAGAACTTCTGACCGTTGATGACCCAGTCGTCGCCGTCGCGGACCGCGGTGGTCTTGAACAGGGTGGGATCGGCACCGGCGTGCGGCTCGGTCATCGAGTAACACGAGAACAGCTCACCGTCCAGCAGCGGGCGCAGGTACCGCTGCTTCTGTTCCTCGGTGCCGTAGTGCGCGAGGATCTCGGCGTTGCCGGTGTCGGGGGCCTGGCAGCCGAAGATGATCGGCGCCCATTGCGAGCGGCCCAGGATCTCGTTGAGCAGGGCGAGCTTCAGCTGCCCGTACCCCTGGCCGCCGAGCTCGGGTCCCAGGTGCGTCGCCCACAGTCCGCGCCGGCGCACTTCGTCCTTGAGCGGGTCGATCACCTTGCGGCGGTTGGCATCCAGCGGTACGTACTGCTGGTCCGGGAAGACCAGGTCCAGCGGTTCGACCTCCTCGCGGACGAACTCGTCGGCCCAATCCAGCACCTTCTGGTACTCGGGATCGGTCTCGAAATCCCATGCCATGGCGGTCTCCCTTCGGTGTCCGGGCCGTTATCGGCCGGCCCTGGTGCTGAATCCGGTGATCAGCGCGACGATGTCGGCGGTGACGACCTCGGCGAACGACCGGTCGCCGAAAGTTCCTGCGGCCCAGTGCCGGACACCCTCGCTGACATGCATGCCCGCGAGGTGGGACAGGTGGTCGACGTCGATGTCCGCAGCCAGCTTTCCGTCTTGTTGTGCCTTGGTGAACAGCTCGCCGAACATGTCGGCGTCGCTGCCGTCCGTCCGCTCCCCGGCGAGGATGCGGTGGTGCTGACGGTAGCCCTCCAGGATCGTCTCGATGACGAGTTCGCGCGGGTTGCGGGCCATCGACCGTTCCAGGCTGCGCAGCGCGTCACGGATCACCGATTCCACGTCGTAGTCGTTGCGCAACAGTGAGCGCACCTTCTGCTGTGCGGCGCGGGTGGACAGCAGGCCGACCTCGAAGAGGATGTCCTCCTTGGCCGGAAAGTAGAAGTAGAACAACGCCCTGGACACCCCGGCGGCCCGGCAGATATCGGCCACCGTGGTCTTCGCGTAGCCGTTGGTGCGCCACAGCGCCATCGCCGCCTGCACCAACGACCGTTTGGTCTCGTGTGAACGCGCCCGCTGAAACGACGCTCGCCGTTGACCACCGTCAGCAACCGCAGTCGACACCCGCTTCGGCACGAATGCAGTGTAGCCACCGGTTTGACCGATGGAAATAGTTGACGCTCGTCTAACTATCGAACTCCGAGACCAGCGACGCCACGTACTCCTGGGTGCGCCGCCGAGAGGCCAGGCGCTCAGCCGCGTTCTCGCCGAGCGGTACGACCCTGGCGGCCAGGTCGGTGACCCCGGCGTCGCGGTAACGGCGCAGCCGCGCCAGGATCGCGGCCTCGTCACCGACCGCCATGGTGTCTCCGACGTCCTCGGCGTCGCCGTGCTCGAGCAGCCGGACGTAGTTGGGAGAGAAGTCGGCATGGCCGAGCACCTCGCTGGCGTAGGTCCGCGCGCGGTCGATGTCGCGCTCGGCGCACAGCGTGACTGGCACTCCGGCGACCACGCGAATTCCGCTGCGCCCGGACGATTCCGCCGCTGTGGTGATTCGCGGGACGACGTAATCGCCGATCGCCCGCTCGTCGGCCATCCACAGGAGGGTGCCGCCGGTGCGCTCTCCGGCGGTGCGCAGCATCGTCGGCCCGAGCGCCGCCAACAGCACAGGCACGTCGAACGCGTCGGTGACGTCCACGGGACTGCTCACCCGGTAGCTGTCGTTGGCGACGGTGACCTGCCCTGGCCCGGCGAAGGCCGCCTCCAACACGTCGAGGTAGTCCCGCACCAGCCGTGCGGGCCGGCCATAGCTCAGCCCGAGCTGGTCGGCGATGATCCAGTGATGTGACGGGCCGATGCCGAGGGTGAACCGCCCCGCGCACGCGACCTGGGTGGTCAGCGCCTGTTGCGCCATGATCAGCGGGTGACGGGTCTGGATCGGCACGACCGCGGTGCCGATCTCGATCCTGTCGGTGACGCCGCCGAGCAGCGCGACGACCGTCATCGCATCGAGGTAGCCGGGCACCTGCGGAATCCAGAACGAGGCGAAGCCCTCGCTCTCCGCGGCTTTACCGTCCTCGAGCAGGCCGGTCAGCCGGTCGGCGCGGGACCGCTCCTTGTCCGAGCCGATCATCAAGCCGATTCTCATGCGCGCTCCCTAGGGCAGATAGCGGTCCCACTCGTACGGGACGACCGGGTAGAACGGCGCGGCGAGTAGCGGTTCGACCTCCCCGTCGCGCCAGCGCCTTGCCAGTGCGGGCCGCAGCCGCTCGGCGACGCGCACGGGGTCCTCATCGAGAAAGAAGTAGGAAATCGTCTGGCCCGCAGGGGCGCTGGCCAGGTTCGCGTGCACCGAGTGGGACCCCGCCGACCAGATACCGGCCACGCCGTCGATGTCGAGCAGTTGTGTCGGTGCCTGCGCGTCGGTTTCCAACAGCACGTACACGCCGCGGGTCGGCCACCACGGCAGCACGTCGGCGCCGACCCTCACACGCGGCACCGCGACCTTGGTGTGCACCGTGTAGACGCCGCGCTGCACCGGGGGTAGTAGCGGCAGCTTGCGATCGGCGTCACCCAGGGCCGTGGACAGCTCGTTGAAGCCCGTCAACCCGCTTCGGTCGGTGAAGAAGTAGGTCATCACGTGATCGATCGCGTCGAACTCGTCATGTGTCGAGGCGCGCGCGGCCCGGCACTCCGGTGTCGACACCAACCGCAGCGAGGCGCGCACGGCCGAGAGCCGGTGTTGTTCGGGCCGGTGATCGAGGGTGTGCCAGCGCAGGTATTCGGCGTCTGCCCCGTCGGGATGACGCCGTGCCATCGAGACGAACAAGGTGGTGACGTCGCCGTGTCCGGCGGCGAGCACACCGTCGACCTGGTCCGATGGAGTGCCGGGCAGCGGTTTCACAGGGGTCCTTCCGCGGTCGCGGATTCGTCTGGGGCCAGCGGAATTTCGGGGTGGCGCGCCTGGATCATCCGGCGAAACCCGTCGCGCCACGGAACCTTCGTTCGACCCAGGATCTGATGCATGCGGGTGACGTCGGGCCACAGCGGTGTGTGGGCTTCGGGGGTGTAGGTGAAGATCGGGTCGACACCGACCAGCCTGCCCATGTAGGTGCAGTACTCTTCGGCGCTGACCGTCTCGCTGCCGGCCCAGTTCACCACCACCGGCGGGATGTCGGCGACCTCCATGGCCCGGATCCCGAGCTCGACGTAGTCGTCCTCGTAGATCGGGTTGAAGTTGTTCGGCCGGTCGGGGTGAAGCCGAATCGGCGTGCTCGCCAGGATGTTTTCGAGCCGGTCGGCAGGTGCACCACCTTCGGGCCCGTACGTCGAGCAGATCCTGATGATCGTCAGCGGGATCCGGTACCGGGTGGCGATCCACGTGCACACGGCTTCGGCGGCGACCTTGGAGAAGCTGTAGTTGGGCCGGGCCGGCACGCCCGGGGGATCCGATTCGGTCAGCGGACGCTGCCCCTGGTAGGCGTAGATCGAGCCCGTCGAGCAGAACACAAAACCCTTCGCCGCGCGCTGTCGATACAGCAGATCCCCGGAGTGTGTGGCGTTGGTCTTCACGCAGGCGGCCCAGTCGTCGGTACCGGCGTCCACGGCGGCGTGGAACACGTAGGTGAAATCGTCGGGCAGCGACGAGAAGTCGCCCGTGCTCATGTCCAGCGCGACCGGGATGATGCCCGCTTCGGTCAGTCGCCCGCGATCGGCCGGATCACGCAGCCGAGCGGCGCCCCACACTTCGTTGCGCCGCGCCAGCGCACGCGCGATGGGAAACGCGATCTTGCCGGTCACGCCGGTGATCAGGATCTTCTCCGCGTCGAGCATCCCACTAGTCATAGCGCACGGCGACCAAGATGTTAAGTACTTGATATTGGTCGGTGGGTGTGCTCACCGGGTGCTCGGCGAGGCGCTGGAGCGGCGGGGAAGTGGGGCAGCGAGTTCGGCGAGGGACGACAGGAACAGCGCATCCATTCGCGGGCTCAGTTCGGCCAGGGTGGGCGCGCTGGCATGGCTGGCAGAGCCGAAGACCCGCGCCAGCGCGTCGGTTGTGGTGCTGGCGCCGACCGAAAGGCACAGGCACGCAACGCCGTCCGCGCGCAGCTCATCGAGCGCCCGGTAGGCGTCGGCCTCCGCATAGCGGCCCTCGTAGCCGTCGTCGTAGGGATGTCCGTCGGACAGCACGAGCAGTAACCGGTTGGGGGTGCCTGCTTCGGTCTTGAGGATCTCCCCGGCGCCGCGGATCGCCGCTCCGAGCCGGGTGTAGTTGGCGGGTTGCAGCCGGTTCAGCCGGGCCCGGCTGAGCGCGTTGAAGCGCTGATCGAACGTCTTGATCGCCGGCAGGTGGACGGCCTGCCGGCCCTGGGACCGGAAGGCGTACACCGCGACGCGGTCACCGAGGTCTTCCAACGTGGCGGCGAGGGTGGCCGCCGCGCGCCGCTGATGGTCGTGCACCGCCTGGCCGGCCGGATCGGCGTCGGTGGCGGATCCGGAGGCGTCGAGAAGGATCAACACCCCCAGGTTCCTGGCGATCTTGCGGTGCTCGCGGTAGATGTGTTCGGGCGGCGAATAGCCGCAGCGCAGATCGACGGCCAGATCGACGAGTGCCTCGGTGTCGAATTCCTCACCGTCGGTGCGGCGGCGCAACACCTTGGGCCCCAGGCCGATCCGCGACAACCGCCGGCGCAACACATCGTCGCGCATCACCCCGGCGGCCGAGACGTCGGCGTGCGTCGTCAACGGATAGTCGATGACGCGGCACCAGTCGGGCCGGTACCGGTTCTTGTGGGTGTCCCACTCGGGATACAGCGCCCCGCCGACGCCGACCGTGGCGCCGGGCCCGGCGTCGTCGAAGAAGCGGATCGGCGTGGGCAGCGGACGGGCCTGCGGATCCGGGCTGCGCGCCCGCCGTACGGCGCCGATACGCAGGTCGGTGCCTCCGGGGCCGTCGCCGGACGACTTGGCGGCACCGAGCAGTTTGCGCAGGAAGTCGCCGACCGCCTCGGAGTTGAAGAGCGGATTGTCGAAGAGCTTGAGAATCTTGCTCTGCTCGTTCGATCCGTCGTCGTCCTCGTCCGGGTCGTCGTCGCCTGGAGCAGCGCCGGGGCTGAACTGCAGGCGTACGTCCTCGTCGGCCGCCCGGCCGCCGGTCATCGCCTCGGCGCGGAGCAGTCGGGCAGGTTTGATCACCCCGAACCAGTCCGGGGCGTCAGCTACTTTGCCTCGCCCCCTTGCGGTTTCGAGCGACTCGGCGGCCGACGTCGTGGTGGGCGCGTCACCGGCGTGCACGGCGGCGGCGAGCGGCAGGCGGCGGGCCAGCTCGGCAAGGGTCCGGCGACCTTCCAGCGCGAGGTATCGACGGGCCAGGCCCGGTCGGGCCCGTAACCCTTTGACGAGCTCGGGTTTCAGGCTGCCCGCGGCCAGCAGCGCGCTCTGCAGCACCACCTCGCGTCGTTGCCGGTCGGTACAGGCGCCCGCGGAGGTGAAGATCACCTGACCGTCGGTGTGGGCCCATCCGTCGGAGGCCTGCGCCACATCGACCGCCCGACCGACGACGTAGCAGGCAAGAAGCCGAAAACGTTCGGGCCCTTGCGGATCAGAGCGTGTCACGTCCCCGGGAGCACGGCGTCGACGAGTTCGCCGAGCGCGCGGACGACGTCGGGGTCGTCGGACAGTGCTTCGACGACCGCGGCCTGCACCGCCCTGCGCAGTCCGAGTCCCTCGGCGGCAAGCCCACCGGCCAGGATGAGCATCCGTGTCGAGGACGCTTCGCGAAGCGGTGAGCCGTCGATGCTGCGGATGGCGCTGCCGACGGCGACCAATGCTCGGGCGGTGTCGACGTCGACACCGGCTTCGTGCGCGACGATCTCGGCCTCGGCCTCCGGCGGCGGGAAGTCCAGTTCGATCGCGACGAACCGCTGCCGCGTCGACTCCTTGATGTTCTTCAGCACGCTCTGGTAGCCGGGGTTGTAGGAGATGACCAGCTGGAAACCGGGTGCGGCTGAAAGCGTCGTGGCGAGCCGGTCGACCGGTAGCTCGCGGCGGTGGTCGGCGAGCGGATGGATGACCACGGTGGTGTCCTGGCGCGCCTCGACGATCTCGTCGAGGTAGCAGATCGCGCCGGTGCGCACCGCCCGGGTCAACGGCCCGTCCACCCAGACCGTTTCACCGCCCTTGAGCAGAAACCGGCCCACCAGGTCCGCCGAGGTCATGTCCTCATGGCCGGCGACGGTGATCAGGTCGCGGCCGAGTTCATGCGCCATCGCCTCGACGAAGCGGGTTTTGCCGCACCCGGTCGGTCCCTTCAGCAGCACCGGCAGCCCACGGCGCGCGGCCGCGCGGAACACCTCCATCTCGTCGGCGACCGGGCGATAAAACGGGGTGGCCGAACGGTTTTCGATCGCCGCGACTTTGTTGTTGGTCGTCAACTCATTCGCTCCGTTCGTGCGGTACGACCGCGGGCATCTCCACGCCCTCCGGCAGCACGAGTTCGCCGTCGGTGTTGATGTAACCCGAGTGCCTGGTCGGGATGGGCAGCGACGGATCGGGGCACGGCCGGTCGGTGCCGTCGCCGCACAGGCCCGAGGTGAAGTACGAGCGCTTCTGCACATCCTCGGGCCACGGGTCGGCGTGGGTCGCCATGAACTGCGCGGGGATGATGTAGAAGACGAAGAACGACGCGCTGATGGCGGCGAAGATCGCCAGGAAGCGGACGAACTGCTGCTTGGCGAAACCGCCTCGGATGTCGTCGAGTCCCTTCTCGACGACGGTGCGGCCGCGGTCGTCGGTGAAGAACCGAAGGCAGCACAGCGCGGCCTGCACGCCGCCCCACATGAAGCCCTCATAGATCGGCCACTGGTAGTAGGTGCCCGCGTTGATCGACAGCGACTGGATGGCGCCGGGGAAGGTGTACATCCCCAGTGGCATCAGGACGAGGCCTTCCATCACGAAGTCGAAGAAGAACGCCCACACCGCCGCGACGGCGATCAGTCCCTTGGTGCCGAGGTTCGGCCACCGCTCCTTGGCCTTGCGCATGACCCAGCAACCCACGATCGTGCACAGCAGCACGCCGAACGCGTAGCCGGAGACGTTGATGCCCAACGGTTCGGCGACCTGGGCGCCCGGTCGTTCGGGCGAGAGCCAGCCGGGAACGTGCGGTGCCCACGAACCCCTGTTGAACGCCCACGCGTTGTAGGTGCACCAGGTGTTGATGTAGTTGAGCAGCGGATCCTGGAAGAAGAACAGCCCGGTGGACACCATGATCATGCCGTCCAACGTGATTCGGCGTTCGCGTCGCCACGGCCGCACGATGAACCACCAGATCGCGACGGGGAACAGCGCCGGCGAGCCGATCTGCCACATCATCAGCGCGACCTTCATGAACGTCGGCGGATCGGTCGGGCCCGGGTCGACCGGGGTGAAGTACGGCCCGGTGATCCACCGGATCCAGACGTAGAGCTGGAAGACCAGGATCAGCCCGCCGACCGTGGCCCAGATCTTGACCCGTCTCGAGGGCCGTACCGTCGGCTCGTCGAGACGGCCGACCGTGCTCAGCGACTCGGTGGCCGGGGCCTTCTTGTTCGACAGTTCGCTCACCACGCCTCCTCGGTCACGCATCGGTGGCGCGACCCGTGTGAATATACCGATGAGTATCTGGCGAACTCAATGGTTTCTCAGAAACCTGTGGCAGACTTTTCGCATGGTCGAGCGTTGGACGCGGGAACGGCGCCTGGAGCACACCCGTTCCCTGCTGTTGGACGCCGCGGAGAATGTGTTCGGCGAAAAAGGTTTTACGGCAGCGACTCTCGACGACATCGCGTATGCGGCCGGCTACACCAAGGGCGCCATCTACAAGCACTTCGCCACCAAAGAGGAATTGTTCCTGGCCGTCAGCGACCGGTACTGGCGGCGCTACTTTGACAACTTCGCCGAGGTGATGTCGGCGGCGAACCAGGTGGGGGCGCGCGAGCGCGACGAGATCGCCAAGCGATGGCGTGAACTGAGCCGCGACCGCGGCGCCGAGCACGCCGCGCTCGGGCACGAGTTCACGCTCTACCTGCTGCGCAACCCGGACGCGCGGGAGCGGGTGGCCGCCAAACGATCCGAAGTGGTCGAGGCGCTGGCCAAGTTCATCATCGACGGGGTCAACTCGCTCGGGGGAACGTTGATGATTCCCCGGTTGACGTTCGCCCAGGTGCTGATCGCGACCAGCGACGCGATCGTGCTCGGCAGTGAGCTCGACGACGTCGACCTCTACCGGCCGATCGTCGATATGTACGTCTCGGCGATCAAACTGCCGTGACACACTCCGCCGAGATCGACGTTCTGGCGGGATCTACTCGCACTTTCCCGCCCAAATGTCCCTTTGGGCGAGGAGCGCGCCCGCCGGTGTATCAACTACTTGCGATTGACCACCCGAGCAGATACGGTCAGCGCTGCAGGCTTTGTGTACCGCGATCCCGTGTCGACAGGAACATGCAATGGCTCGATTTCCCAAACCTCCCGAAGGCAGCTGGACACAGCACTACCCGCAGCTGGGCACCGAGCCGGTGTCCTACGAGGACTCCATCAGCCCCGAGTTCTACGAGGCCGAACGCCAGGCGGTGTTCAAGCGGGCGTGGCTGAATGTCGGCCGGACAGAACAGCTTCCGCGCAAGGGCAGCTACTTCACCAAAGAGCTGAAGGTCGCCAACACCTCGATCATCGTGGTGCGCAACTCCGCCGGCGAGGTCAAGGCCTTTCACAACGTCTGCCGGCACCGCGGCAACAAGCTGGTGTGGAACGACATGCCGCTGGAGGAGACCAGCGGGTTCTGCAAGCAGTTCACCTGCAAGTACCACGCCTGGCGCTACGACCTCGACGGCAACCTGACCTTCGTCCAGCAGGAAGAGGAGTTCTTCGACCTCGACAAGAGCCGGTTCGGGCTGGTGCCGGTGCACTGCGACGTCTGGGAAGGGTTCATCTTCGTCAACTTCGCGCCCGAACCCGAGCAGTCGCTGCGCGAATTCCTCGGTCCGATGGTCACCGGCCTGGAGGGCTACCCGTTCGATCGGATGACCTCGCGGTGGCAGTACCGCTCGGAGGTCAAGGCCAACTGGAAGCTGTACATGGACGCATTCCAGGAGTTCTACCACGCGCCGATTCTGCACGCGAACCAGTCGCCGTCGACGTTCTCCAAGGCGGCCGCCGAGGCGGGCTTCGAGGCGCCGCACTACCGGATCGACGGACCGCACCGACTGGTCAGCACGTCGGGAATCCGCGCGTGGGAGTTGGACCCCACCATGCGCAAGCCGATCGAAGACATCTGCCAGAGCGGTCTTTTCGGCCCGTGGGACAAACCGGATCTCGGGCCGATGCCCGACGGCGTCAACCCCGCCAAGTGCGATCCGTGGGGCCTGGACTCCTTCCAGCTGTTCCCCAACTTCACCATCCTGATCTGGGGCCAGGGTTGGTATCTGACCTACCACTACTGGCCGACGTCGCACAACACGCACATCTTCGAGGGCACGCTGTACTTCCCGCAGCCGCGCACCCCGCGCGAGCGCGTCGCCCAGGAACTGGCCGCGGTCTCGTTCAAGGAGTACGGGCTGCAGGACGCCAACACCCTCGAAGCGACGCAGACAATGGTGGAGAGCCGGGCGGTCGACAGGTTCCTGCTGTGCGACCAGGAGGTGCTGATCCGCCACCTGCACAAGGAGACCGCCGCATGGGTGGAGGACTACCAGCGCAAGACGGCGGGGGTGTGATACCGATGGCTGCGATGCTGCCGCCCGAATTCGCCGACCTGGAACGCTTCTCGGACTGGTGTCTGGCCACCGAACCCGAGCGTTACCAGAAGCGGATGGCCAGCACCATGCCCGAGATGCAGGCGTTCTACGACGCGATCACCCCCCGCGCCGAGGAGGCGATCGCCTACTGCGACAAGTTCTCGTTGGACGACATGCCCGAGGACGTGCTCAACCTGATACGCCTGCTGTACTCGATGATCATGGTGTCATTCCCCGTCGAGTGCTGGAAGCAGCCCCGCGTGCCTGACTCCGGAGCCACGAGGCTGGACTGTGTGTCTGAACCCGTTCCATGACGGGGCTGACCGTCCTGCGCGCAAAGCGCTGGGCCGACGTGGTGGCGGGCGAGGTGCGCTCGCCCGCCGTGCTGGTCATCGAGGACGACCGGATCGTCTCGGTCAATCCGGCTGAGCCGCCACCTGATTCGGCCACCCAGCTCGACCTCGGCGATGTCACCCTGCTTCCCGGACTGATGGACATGGAGCTGAACCTGCTCATCGGCGGGCCGGGCGGGCCCGAGGGGCTGCCGAGCCCGATGCACGGTGTGCAGGACGATCCGGTGTTTCGGACCCTGCGTGGCGCGGTCAACGCCCGCAGCACGCTGGACGCGGGGTTCACCACGGTGCGCAACCTCGGCCTGATGGTCAAGACGGGCGGCTATCTGCTCGACGTCGCACTGCAACGCGCCGTCGACGCCGGCTGGCACGACGGCCCCCGGATCTATCCCGCCGGCCACGCGGTCACTCCCTACGGCGGGCACCTGGACCCCACGGTGTTTCAGCGATTGGCCCCCGGCATCATGCCGCTGTCGGTCGCGGAGGGCATTGCCAACGGCGTCGACGACGTCCGGGCATGCGTGCGGTATCAGGTTCGCCACGGCGCCAAGCTGATCAAGGTGTCGGCGTCGGGCGGCGTGATGTCGCACAGCACCGCGCCGGGCGCGCAGCAGTACTCGGACGAGGAGTTCGCCGCGATCGCCGACGAGGCGCATCGAGCCGGCGTGCGGGTCGCCGCACACGCGGTGGGGGACAGCGCCATTCGCGCCTGCATCCGGGCGGGGATCGACTGCATCGAGCACGGCTTCCTCGCCAGCGACGACACCATCAAGCTCATGGCCGACACCGGCACGTTCCTGGTCTCGACGACGTATCTCACCGAGGCCATGGCCGTCGACCGGATCGCGCCGGAGCTGCGCAAGAAGGCCAACGAGGTCTTTCCCCGCGCGCAGGCCATGCTGCCCAAGGCGATCGCGGCCGGGGTGCGCATCGCGTGCGGAACCGATGCCCCGGCGATCCCGCACGGGCAGAACGCCAAAGAGCTCTGTGCGCTGGTCGACCGCGGTATGACGCCGATGCAGGCGCTTCGGGCCGCGACGGTCACCAGCGCGGAGCTCATCGAGGCCGACGACGAACTGGGTCGTCTGGCCCCGGGATACCTCGCCGACATCGTCGCCGTCCCGGGTGATCCGTCGGTCGACATCGCGGCCACACTTGATGTGCGGTTCGTGATGAAGGGCGGACGCGTCTACAAGCACGACGGGAGCTAGCGCAGTGGCACGACAGACGAGCATGGAACTGGTCGACAACACGCTGTGGCATCTCAAGCAGGCGTGGTACTTCGCGCTGACGGCGGTCAACGACGCGATCAGCAGCCACGGCGTCAGCACCGCACAGATCGGTGTGCTTCGCCAGCTCGCCAACGAGCCGGGACTGTCCGGCGCCGAGATCGCCAGGCGGCTGCTGATCAGCCCCCAGGGGGTGCAGTTGGCGCTCAAGGCGCTCGAGCAACGTGGCCTGGTGGAGCGAAAGCCCGACCCTCACCACGCGAAGATCCTGCGGGCCTACCTGACCGACGAGGGCATCCACGTGGCGACCGCGGCGGTCAGGGACGCGATCGCCGCGCACGACGCGGTGTTCGACGTACTGACCCCGCAAGAGCAGGAAACGCTGCGGGATCTGCTGGCGCGCGTGGTGGAGAAGGGCACCGGGCACACGCTGATCCACGACCACATCGGCGAATGAGACGCGCTCAGCCCACGACGCCGCTGAGCACGGTGCGGGTGATGGCCTCGGCGCGGGTGCGTCGAAACGCCCTGCCCTCGTTGAGGATCGAATAGACGATGCCGCCCACGATGGCGTCGGCGGCGGCCTGAGCGGTCGGTTCGTCGACACCGTCTGCGGTCAACCGCGACCGCACGCTGTCGTGCAACGGCACGCTGAAGGCGGCGTACATCCGCGCCCTGGTGTCTTCGTGCTCCAGTCCGGCCACGGTGAGGATCCGCAGCATGGCGTTGCCGCGGGCGGTGGTCAGCGCTGCGGCGAGCCTCACCGACCACTGGATCAGATCGGCGAGGAGGTCCTCCGTGCGGTCGACGGGGCGCAGAATTCTGTCGGCGTCCTCGAGCAGAACATCGGCGACGAGCGCCGGCCTGCTCGGCCACCAGCGGTAGATGGTCTGCTTTCCGACCCCGGCGCGGGCGGCCACGGCTTCGATGCTCAGGCCGTCGAAGCCACGCTCCAACAACAACTCCTTGGTGGCCTTGACGATCGCCACGCGCGATTTCTCGCTGCGACGGCGCGGAGCGCCCGCGGGGCTGGTCAATGGCCTTCTCCCACATCTGTCCGGAACTGTCCGGTCTTTACAGATGGTGCCAGCGCCGATTACCCTTTGGCAAGACGAGACGGTTCGTCTCGTGTGACCGAGGTGAATCGAGCATCGTGGCAACGGGTGAATGAAGCCGACTCCATGCCGCCGCTCGCCCACTCCAAGGCCGTCCGCGAACTCGGCAGGAACCCCGCGCCAACGCCGGAGGCGGTCGTGGCGGCCGCATACTTCTTCAGACACCGCCCCCCGCACCGCCAAGGAGGCCCTGTGACAGTGGCGCTCACCCCGGAGCAGCGCGAACTCGCCGGCGCCGTCGCCCAGTTCGCGGCGCGGCGCGCCCCGATAGCGTCGACGCGCGCGGCGTTCGACGCGCTGGCGCAGGGGCGGCTGCCCACGTGGTGGAATGAGTTCACCACCAACGGCTTTCACGCCGTTCACCTACCCGAACGCTACGGCGGCCAGGGTGGAGAGCTGCTCGACGTCGCCTGCGTGCTGGAGGCTGCCGGCAAGGCGGCGCTGGCCGGACCGCTGCTGCCCACTGTCACCTCAGGCGCGGTCGCGCTGCTGGCCGACCCCTCGCCGGCGACCGACGCCTTGCTCACCGGGCTTGCCACCGGCGTGCCGGGCGCTCTGGTCCTGCCGCAGGACGGAAACTTCAGCGCCCGTGCCGACGGCGACGGCTGGCTGGTCAGCGGTGCATCAGAGGTGAGCGCGGGAATCTGTTCGGCTGGAGTCGCTTTGGTCGGCGCCCGCACCGACGACGGCGACACGGTGTGGCTGGCCGTCGACACCACCGAACCCTCGGTCACCGTCGAGCCCGTTGCGGGCACCGACCTGCTCACCGACCTCGGAGTGCTGCGGCTGGCCGAGCACCGGGTGGCCGACGCGCTGCCCGGCGTCGACGATGAACGCGCGCTGTTCACCGCTGTCGCGCTGACGGCGTGCGTGGCCGCGGGGATCGCCCAGTGGTGCGTCGAGGCCGCGACCGAACACCTGCGCACCAGGGAACAGTTCGGCGCGCCGATCGGCACCTTCCAAGCGCTGCAACACAACGCGGCGATGCTGCTGGTCGACACCGAACTGGCAAGCGCGGCGGCGTGGGACGCGGTGCGCGCGGCGGCGGAGCCCGTCGAACAGCACGCCATGGCGGCATCCGGGGCCGCCCTGATGGCAGTGATCGGTTGCCCGGACCTGGTCCTGGACACCTTGATGATGTTCGGCGCCATCGGCTTCACCTGGGAGCACGATCTGCACCTGTACTGGCGGCGCGCCACCAGCCTGGCCGGGTCGATCGGCACCAGGAGCAGTTGGGCCCGGCGGCTGGGGGAGGCCACGACGACCCAGGCGCGCGGCTTCGCCGTCGACCTGGGCGATGCCGAGGCCGGCTTCCGGACCCGGGTGGCAGCGACCCTGGATTCGGCCGCCGCCCAGCGCAACGAAGGGCCGGGACGGCAAGGCGACTACGAGCACTTCGCCACCGGACCGCAGCGCACGACCATCGCCGAGGCCGGCCTGATCGCCCCGCAATGGCCCGCGCCGTGGGGACTTGACGCCACGCCGCTGCAACAACTGATCATCGACGAAGAGTTCGGCAAGCGCTCCGCGCTGGTCCGGCCTTCGCTGGGCATCGCCGAATGGATTCTGCCGTCGGTGATCCGGGCCGGTTCCCAAGAGCTGCAGGAGAAGTTGATACCCGCCACGCTGCGCGGCGAACTCGCCTGGTGCCAGCTGTTCAGCGAGCCCGGGGCGGGATCCGACCTCGCCGCGCTGGCCACCCGCGCCACCAAGGTGGACGGCGGATGGCGGATCAACGGGCACAAGATCTGGACCTCGTCGGCGCAACGCGCCGACTACGGCGCGCTGCTCGCCCGCACCGATCCGACCGCGCGCAAACACCGCGGGATCGGCTACTTCATCGTCGACATGCGATCAGAGGGGATCGAGGTCGCCCCGATCAAACAGGCCAGCGGCGACACCGAGTTCAACGAGGTGTTCCTCACCGACGTGTTCGTGCCCGACGAGATGCTGCTGGGTGAGCCGACCGGAGGATGGGGGCTGGCCATCGCCACGATGGCCGAAGAGCGCTCGGCGATCAGCGGATACGTCCAGTACGACAGGGCCGCGGCCCTGCGGCGACTGGCCGCGGCGCCCGGCGAGCGACGCGACGACGACATGCTGCGCGAACTCGGGGAACTCGACGCCTACGCGCACGCCATCAAGGCGCTGGGCGTGCGCGAGACGCTTCGACTGCTCGACGGCGAGAACTCGCCGGCGACGTCGAGCATCGCCAAGGTCGCGATGAACGTGCTCCTGCGCCGCACCTTCACCGCCACCCTGGGTTCGACCGACCGGCTGGCGATGGTCGCCACCTCCGACCCCTCGGTCGTCGAGCCCTATCTGCGGGTGCCCGCCGAGCTCATCGGCGGCGGCACCAAAGAGATTCAGCTGAACATCATCGCGCAGATGATCCTCGGCCTGCCACGCAAGTAAGCATCACGTTCGAAACAGAGGACAAGACATGGGGTTACGCGGAGAAGCAGCCATCGTCGGCTACATCGAGTTGCCGCCGGAACGGATGAACAAGGCGGGGCCGGCGCCGTTCACCCTCGAACAGTGGGCCGAACTCTCCGCCGCCGCGCTCGCCGACGCTGGTTTGTCGGCCGAACTCGTCAACGGCATCGTCACCTCGCACCTGGGGGAGTCGGAGATCTTCGTGCCCTCCACCATCGCCGAATACCTCGGCGTCGGCGCCAATTTCGCCGAGCTGGTGGACCTCGGCGGGGCCAGCGCGGCCGCCATGGTGTGGCGGGCCGCCGCCGCCGTCGAACTCGGCCTCTGCGACGTCGTGCTGTGCGCACTACCCGCGCGCTACATCACCCACATGTCGGAGAAAAAGCCCAAGCCGCTCGTCGACGCCGTGTTCTTCGGATCCTCGAGCAACCAATACGGTTCTCCGCAGGCGGAATTCGAGATCCCCTACGGCAATCTCGGCCAGAACGGCCCGTACGGTCAGGTCGCAACGCGCTACGGGGCCGTCTACGGCTACGACGAACGCGCGATGGCCAAGATCGTCGTCGACCAGCGGGTCAACGCCAACCACACCGAGGGCGCCATCTGGAAGGACACGCCGCTCACCATCGACGACGTCCTGGCCAGCCCCGTCATCGCCGACCCGCTGCACATGCTCGAGATCGTCATGCCGTGTGTCGGCGGCGCGGCCGTCGTGGTCGCGAACGCCGACATCGCCAGGCGGGCGCGCAACCGGCCGGTGTGGATCAAGGGATTCGGTGAACACGTGCCGTTCAAGACGCCGACCTATGCCGCCGATCTGTTGCACACCCCGATGGCTCAAGCCGCCGAAACCGCGTTCGCGATGACCGGTCTCGCCCGCCAGGACGTGGACATGGTGTCGATCTACGACTGCTACACGATCACCGTGCTGCTGAGTCTGGAGGACGCCGGCTTCTGCGACAAAGGCAAGGGCATGCAGTTCGTCGCCGACCACGATTTGACGTTCCGCGGCGACTTTCCGCTCAACACCGCCGGCGGCCAGCTCGGGTTCGGCCAGGCGGGCCTGGCGGGCGGCATGCACCACGTCTGCGACGCCACCCGCCAGATCATGGGCCGCGCGCGGGCCGCGCAGGTCGCCGACTGCAACCGCGCGTTCGTGTCCGGTAACGGCGGCATTCTGTCCGAACAGACCGCGCTGATCCTCGAAGGAGACTGACAGCCATGACCACGTTTGAGCGGCCGATGCCGGTCAAGACGCCCACCACAGCACCGTTTTGGGACGCGCTGGCTCAGCACCGCATCGTCATCCAGTACTCGCCGTCCTCGGACTCCTACGTGTTCTATCCGCGGGTGCGTGCGCCGCGCACGCTCGCCGACGACCTGGAGTGGCGGGAGATCTCGGGCATGGGCACGCTGTACTCGTATACGGTGGCGCGCAGGCCCGTCGGCCCGCACTTCGCCGACGCCGTGCCTCAGTTGCTGGCCATCGTCGAATGGGACGAGGGTCCGCGGTTCTCCACGGAGTTGGTCAACGTCGATCCCGCCGACCTGCGGGTGGGAATGCGGGTGCGGCCGGTGTTCTGCGACTACCCCGAACACGACGTCACGATGCTGCGCTACGAACCGGCGCCGGCCACCTGACACCGACGCCCGGGCAGAAGTCCCGCGCCGGCCTTGAGTCAGTAACAAGTACTTGATACTGTAGCGGCGATGTCCGGCGAGATGGCGTTGAGCGAGGACGGGGTCGCCGAGGGCTACATCCTGACGTGTCAGGCGTTGCCGACCAGCAGAACTGTTCGAGTGGTCTACGGGTAAGAGCGAAGGACAGCGATGAGCCGCGTGGCAGTGGTGACCGGTGGGGCGTCCGGCATGGGCGAGGCGATCTGCCACGAGCTCGGTGCGCGTGGGCACAGCGTTGCCGTGCTCGACGTGAACGACCAAGCCGCACAACGGGTAACCACAGACCTGCGGCAGAAAGGCGTGCGGGCGCTCGGGCTGGGCGCCGACGTCAGCGATCGCGCCGCGGTGGAGGACGCCTTCGCCGCGGCCCGGGCCGAGCTCGGTCCGGTGCACATCTTGGTGACCAGCGCCGGCGTCGTGGATTTCAGTCCGTTCACCGACATCACCGAGTCGGCCTGGAACCGTCTGATCGCGGTCAACCTCACCGGAACGTTTCACTGCTGCCAGGTGGCGCTGCCCGACATGATCGAGGCGGGCTGGGGCCGCATCGTGATGATCTCGTCCTCGAGCGCTCAGCGCGGCTCACCGGGTATGGCGCACTACGCCGCATCCAAGGGCGCGTTGCTGTCGCTGACGAAATCGCTTGCCCGCGAATACGGACCGGTCGGGATCACCGTGAACAACATCCCGCCGTCGGGCATCGAAACGCCGATGCAGCATCAAAGTCAGGCGGCCGGCCACCTGCCGGCGAACGAACAGATGGCTGCCAGCATCCCGCTGGGGCATCTCGGCACCGGCGACGATATCGCCGCCGCGGTCGGATTTCTGTGTTCGGAACAAGCAGGCTTCATCACCGGACAGACCCTCGGGGTCAACGGCGGTTCGGTGATGTGACATGAGGAGGTCACATGGGGCGCTGGCCTAAACCACCAGAAGGCAGCTGGACAGAGCACTATCCGGAGCTGGGCACCGGCCCGGTGTCATTCCGCGACTCGACGTCACCGGAGTTCTACGAACTCGAACGCGAGGCGGTGTTCAAGCGGGCGTGGCTCAACATCGCCCGCGTCGAGGAACTACCCCGCGTCGGCAGTTACCTCACCAGGGAGATCGACGCCGCCAAGTCGTCGGTGATCGTGGTGAAGGGCAAGGACAAGCAGATCCGGGCGTTCTACAACATCTGCCGCCATCGCGGGAACAAGCTGGTGTGGAACGATTTTCCCAATGAAGAGGTGAAGGGCACCTGTCGCCAGTTCACCTGCAAGTACCACGGCTGGCGCTACGACCTTGACGGGGCGCTGAAGTTCGTGCAGCAGCCCGGCGAGTTCTTCGACCTCGACACGTCGCAGTTCGGGCTCAAGCCCATCAACTGCGAGGTGTGGAACGGCTTCATCTTCATCAACTTCGATCCCGAGCCGAAGTGGAGCCTGCGCGAGTACCTCGGCCCGATGATCACCGCGCTGGACGACTACCCGTTCGAGTTGATGACCGAGCGTTACGAATTCGAGGCGCACAACAACAGCAACTGGAAGATCTTCGCCGACGCGTTTCAGGAGTACTACCACGTACCCTCGCTGCACAGCCAGCAGGTGCCCAGCGCGGTGCGTCAACCCAACGCCACCTTCGAGTGCGGCCACTTCCAGATCGACGGGCCGCACCGGCTGGTGTCCACCGCGGGCACCCGGCGGTGGAAGTTGGCGCCGGAGTATATGTATCCCGTCGAAAGGGTCACCCGCAGTGGTCTTGTCGGCCCGTGGCGCACGCCGGAGACGCACTTCTCGGCCGGCCTGAACCCGGGTGGGATCGAGCCGTGGGGCATCACGAACTTCCAGATCTTCCCCAATCTGGAAATCCTCATCTACCACGGCTGGTACCTGCTGTACCGCTACTGGCCGACGTCGCACAACACCCACAAGTTCGAGGCCTACACGGCGTTTCATCCGGCCCGCACCGTGCGGGAGCGCATCGAGCACGAGGTTGCGGCGGTGGTGCTCAAGGAGTTCGCGCTGCAGGACGCCGGGATGCTCGGCGGTACGCAGGCCGCACTGGAATACGGTCTGGACGAGCCGATAGTCGACGAATTCCCGCTCAGTGATCAGGAGATCCTGGTGCGCCATCTGCACAAGGTGGCCGTCGACTGGGTCGAGGCCTACAAGGCCGAACACGCGCCGGTGGGGGTGTGACACCATGACGGAACCACGCCTACCGAGCGCCTTCGCCGAGTTCGAGCGGTTCGCCGAGAAGTGGTGCCTGGCAACAGAACCCGAACGCTGGCAGGCGCGGCTTGACACCCCGATGACCGAGCTCCGCGAGTTCTACGACGCGTTCTCCCCGCGTTTCGAGGAAGCGATCGACTACTGCGACAAGTTTCCGCTCGACGACATGGCCGAGGACGCCTTGAACCTGCTGCACCTCATCTACTCGATGATCATGGTGTCGATGGCCGTCGAGGTCTTCGGCCAGCCCAAACCCACCGACTCCGCCGACGCCGTGCTCAACCGCGTCAGCGCGCCGGTGCCATGACAGGAAGTTCCGCCATGGGCCTGCTGACCATCACCACGCTCACCTCATCGGTCGGCGCCGAGGTCACCGGGCTGGACCCGGCGGCGTTTGGCCGCGACGACACACTGGGTGCGGCCGTGCTGGAGGCGTTGGAAGACAACGGGGTGCTGGTGTTTCCGGGGCTCCACCTCGACCCGCAGGCGCAGGTGGCGTTCTGCCGGCGGCTGGGCGAGATCGATCACTCCTCCGACGGGCACCACCCGGTTCCGGGGATCTATCCCGTCACCCTCGACACGTCGAAGAACTCGTCGGCGGCTTATCTGCGCGCCACCTTCGACTGGCACATCGACGGCTGCACCCCGACCTGCGACGAGTACCCCCAGAAGGCCACTGTGCTGTCCGCGAAGCAGGTGGCCGAGCGCGGCGGACAGACCGAGTTCGCCAGCACCTACGGGGCCTACGACGCGCTGAGCGACGACGAGAAGCAGCGGCTGGCGTCGTTGCGGGTGGTGCACTCGCTGGAGGCGTCGCAGCGCCGGGTCACCCCCGACCCGAGCCCCCAAGAACTGACGCGGTGGCGCGCGCGGCCCACCCACGAACATCCACTGGTGTGGACCCACCGCAACGGACGCAAGTCGCTGGTGCTGGGCGCCTCGGCCGATTACGTCGTGGGGATGGACGTCGAGGAGGGACGCGCGCTGCTGGCCGACCTGTTGAGCCGCGCCACCGAAGCCGACAAGGTCTACAGCCACAACTGGTCCGTCGGCGACACCGTCATCTGGGACAACCGCGGCGTGTTGCACCGGGCCACCCCGTACGACGCGAACTCGCCGCGCGAAATGCTGCGCACCACGATCCTCGGCGACGAGCCCATCCAATGACGGCTGCGCGGCGGCGCTGGGCGGGTGCACAGCCCCCTCGTTGACGGCGACGTCCCGCTATGGAAATCTAATACTTACCTGATGAGAATCGCGTTCTCAAAGGCAGAAATAGTCGAAACGGAGTAGCGCATGGCGGAGGACCTCACCGCGGTCGACTTCTTCCGGGACGGTCGCCTGACAGACGACCCGTACCCGTTCTACGCGGCACTTCGCGACAAGTGCCCGGTCAGCCGCGAGGACCACTACGGCGTCACGATGGTGACCGGATGGCAGGAAGCCGTCGACGTCTACAACGATGCGGAGTCGTTCTCCTCCTGCATCTCGGTGACCGGTCCGTTCCCCGGGTTTCCGGTGTCGCTGCAGGGGCACGAGGACGGGGACATCACCGCGCTCATCGAGGAGCACCGCGACGACATCCCGTTCAGCGACCAGCTGCCGACGCTGGACCCGCCGACGCACACCAACCACCGCGCGCTGCTGATGCGGCTGATCACGCCCAAGCGCCTCAAGGAGAACGAGGACGCGATGTGGCAGCTCGCCGACGACATCCTCGACGACTTCCTGGCGCCGGGGGAGGGCGAGTTCATCAAGGGGTTCGCCGGCCCGTTCACCCTCCGCGTCATCGCCGACCTGCTCGGCGTGCCCGAGGAGGACCGCCCGGAGCTTCTCGAGCGGCTCGCGCGCGGTACCCACGGCAGCGGGTTGGGCAACGCAGACAAGACCCTGGCCAAGACGCCGCTGGAGTATCTCTACGACGTGTTCGCCGAATACGTCGAGGACCGTCGCCGCGAGCCCCGCGACGACGTGCTGACGGGGCTGGCGACGGCGACCTTCCCGGACGGCACGGTGCCCGAGGTCGGCGACGTCGTGCGGGTGGCCACCAACGTGTTCTCGGCCGGCCAGGAGACCACCGTGCGGTTGCTGAGCACCGCGCTGAAGGTGATCGGGGACAACCCCGACATCCAGCGCAGGTTGCGCGACGACCGCAGCCTGCTGCCGAACTTCATCGAGGAGTGCCTGCGCATCGAAAGCCCGGTCAAGGGCGACTTCCGGCTGTCGCGGGTGCCGACCACGATCGGTGACCACCAGCTCGGCGCCGGGTGCACGGTGATGGTGATCAACGGCGCGGCCAACCGCGACCCGCGCCGCTTCGACGATCCCGACCGCTTCGACCCGGAGCGCAAGAACGCCCGTCAACACCTGGCGTTCGGTCGCGGCATCCACAGCTGCCCGGGTGCGCCGCTGGCCCGCGCGGAGACCCGCGTCGGGCTCGAGCGCCTGCTGGACCGCACCTCTGACATCCGGATCAGCGAGGCACACCACGGCCAGCCCGGAGACCGTCGCTACCAATACATTCCGACCTACATCCTGCGCGGGCTCACCGAGTTGCACCTGGAGTTCGACGGGGTGCAAGGCGGTGCCCGATGAAGGTCACCGTCGACGAGGACCGCTGCCGCGGCCACGGGATGTGCCTGACGTTGTGTCCCGAGGTGTTCCAGATGCACGACGACGGCTACGCCGTCGCGGACCCGTCCGAGGTGCCCGAGGGGCTCGATGAGTCGGCCAGGGACGCGATCGCCAACTGCCCCGAACAAGCCATCAGCGAAATCGACTGAAACCCAAGGAGAATCGATGCCCAAGGCGTACATCCTCATCACCGAGGACGTCAAGGATCCGGCCGGGATGGCGGAGTACGGCAAGGTGGCCAGCCAGGCGATGGCCGGCGCCACGCTGTTGGCGTTCGACCAGAAGGCCGAGGTGATCGAGGGCACCTGGCACGGCACGCAGACCGTGCTGCTCGAGTTCGAGTCCGAGCAGGCGGCCAAGGACTGGTACAACTCCGATGCCTACCAGGCGGCCGTGAAGCTGCGTCAGGCCGCGGCCGACTGCAACGGCGTCATCCTGCACGGAATCGGCTGAGTTTGCGGCGAAATAGCATTCCGGGCAGTAAATTCGCCCGATCAGCGACCTGGAATGCTATTTCGCGGGAATGTCAGCGCGGCTCTAGCGGGGCGACGGGTTGCGTCGTGGTCGCGTACACCAGCAACTCGGCCAGCTCGCGCGGGCGGCTCAGAAACGGCGAGTGCGACGTGTCGATGGTCAACTGCTCGACACCCAAGCGCTGGGTCACCGTATCGGCCAGCCCATGCGGCATCGAACGATCCTGCAGGCAGCGGATGAAGCTGCGCGGGAGGTCGGCGGCCCAGAAGTCGGGCACCGAGACCGGCGTCACCGTCGTGTCGCCGAAGCGCTCGGGGCCGAGGCGCTCGAACGCCCAGCGGGCGGTGGCCTCGTCGCAGTCGTGGTAGAAGTACTCCCAAGCACCCTCGAAGTCAGCGAACCACATCGCCCCGTCGTCGTCGAACTTCAAGTAGCCCAACATCTTTCCGGCGTCAGCGTCGAACTCGCCGGTCGGGACGTCGTCGGCGCTGCGCATCACCATCGCCTCGGGATAGGTGCGGCCCTCGCGAGGCAGCGCGGCGGCGAGGTAGGTGATGTGGCCGATCAGATCGGGCGCGGCGTCGGCGGCCAGCGTGGCGTCGAACCCGCCGCCGGAATGGCCGACGAGGACGTCACCGGGTTGTAGCGCCGCGACGATCGCGTCGCGGCGGTTGGCCAACGTCGACTCCTCGTCGACCCGAGCGCCATGGCCCGGCAGGTCGACGGCGACGCCGTCGTGGCCCATCGACTGCAGTTCGGTGATCGTGCGTTCCCAGCACCACGCGGCGTGAAAACCGCCGTGCACGAAGACGAACCGCATCTAGGCGCGTGTCACTCGTCGACGATGGAGATGGCCTGCCGTGGACACTGGCGGACGGCTTCTTTGACCTGCTGCTCGTTCTCCGGGGTCACCTCGTCCTGCAGCACGTGCAGATAGTCCTGCTCGTCGAGGTCGAATACCTCCGGGATGATGCCCATGCAGACGCCGTTTGCCTCACACAGGCCGAAGTCGACGACGATTTTCTGGCTCACTTCAGCACCCTCACAGGGACGCGGTGGTATCCGGCGACGTTTTGCATGTGCACCCGTTCCAACCCGTCGAAATCGACCTCGTAGCGCGGCATGAAGTCGAGCAGGTGCTCGAGCGCGATCGTGGTCTCCAGCCGGGCGAGCGCCGCGCCCAGGCAGCTGTGGATGCCGTACCCGAGGCCGAGGTGCGGCGACTGGGTGCGGTCGCGGGTGATGTCGAATGTCTCGGCGTCGTCGAAGGCGCGGGGATCGCGGTTGGCCGCGGCCTTCATCAGGAACACCGGCTTATGCGCCGGGATGGTGCCACTGGGCACCTCGGCCTCTGTCAACGTGTAACGCACGTTGTACTGCACCGGTCCGACGTAGCGCAGCAACTCCTCGACGGCGGCGGGCACCAGGCTGCGGTCGTCGAGCAGCATCTGCCACTGCTCGGGATGACGCGCGAACTCGACCATCGCGCTGCCGACCAGCTTGGTGACGGTCTCCGCGCCCGCGCCGCCCAGCAGCGCAAGGAACCCGGTGATCTCCAGGTCGTCGAGCTTGCGCATCTCGCCGTTCTCCCCGGGGATCTCCGCGCGGATGAGGCGGCCGATCATGTCGTCCTGCGGGTTCTCCCGCCGTTCCTGAACGAGGCCGTAGTAGTACATCCCCGAGTCGATGTTGGCCTGCATGTTCTCTTCGGACAACTCGATCTGGCCGGGCTTGCGCTGGAGGCTGATGTCGATCCAGCGCCGGACCTGCTGGCGGAACTCTTCGGGTACCCCGGCCATCCGGGTGATCACCTCGACCGGGAACGGGCCGGAGAAGTCCTGCACCACATCGAAGTTGTCGGGATCGGCCTCGGACAGATAACGCTCGACCTGTTCGATGATCGTCTCGCGCTGCGACTGGATCGCCCGCGGGGTGAACGCCTTGTTGAGCAGGCTGCGCATGTGCCGGTGCTCCGGCGGGTCCATGAAGATGATCGACTTCTGCGGGCCCTCCTCGGAGCGCACCATCGCAAGATCGCAGCCGCGTGTCGAGGAGAACGCCTCGTGGTCTTTGAGCGCCGCGGCCACGTCGGCGTGTCGGGTCAGCGCGTAGAAGTCCTCATCCTCGTCGTAGTAGATCGGCGCTTCGTCGCGCATCCGCTTGTAGATCTCATACGGGTTGTCGAAGTACTCCTGCGAAACCGGGTTGAACACCAGTTTGGGCTTGGTCATGGTCTCCTCTTTCGCGGCGGGGCTGACGACCGCTTCCGTTACGCGAGGGCGCATTCATGTAACGCCTATAGTATGCCTCACGGGAGGGCTTTCATAGTCGAAATCGCCGGTAGTCATTGCCGAATTCCCGCACTGATGACCTCGTCGAGAATGCCCAGCCGACTGTCCAGTTCGGCGGCGATATCGCGCACCACGGCGACGTCCTTGCCGATGAACTCGGCCGTGTCGTCGACGAACGCCGCCACCGACCCGCGCATGGCGATGTACTCACCGACCCGGCTGGCCCCGCTGCCGTGCGTGATCGAGGTCAGCAGGTTCTTCTCATCCACACCGAAGCGCTCACCGAGCGCGACGGCCTCGCGCAGCAGGCCGATCTGGGCAGCGAACAGGGCGTTGTTGACCAGCTTGACGCCCTGGCCGGCGCCCAGCGGCCCGACGTGCAGGATCGGGTCCCCGTAGCTGGCCAGCACCGGCTGGGCGCGGGCCACCGCGTCGTCGGATCCGCCGAGGAACAGGGTGAGCGTGCCAGTGGCGACGTTGTGCGGGCCGCCGCTGACGGGTGCGTCGACGACGTCGGCGGCGGGGTTGTCGGCGGCGACGGTCTGTGCGGTGCGTGGGCTGCCGGTGGTGTGGGTGACCAGCAGCGCACCCGGCGACATGGCGGACACCAGGCCGCCTTCGATGCAGACCTGCCGCACCTGTTCGTCGGTGAACACACACACGATCACGATGTCGGCACCCTCAGCGACCGCGGTCAATTCGGTGACGGCGTGCGCACCGAGATCGCGCACCGCCTGACACTTCTCGGCGTTCCTGCCGAGCGCGGTGACCTCATGGCCGGCTTCGACGAGACGCCGCACCATGGGCGCACCCATTCGGCCCGCCCCGACGAACCCGACCCGTGTCATCGGGGCCTTCTGCTCTTCGCGCAAGCGCTCATCTGGACCCTCTGCTCTTCGCGCAAGCGCTCATCGCGGAAACTCCATGGACTTCAACGCCGCATCCGCGGCGGTGAACACCGCCCCCTCGGGCGCCGACGCGTGCGCGGCGATGCTGGCCGCGTGCCGAACATCCTTCTGCAGCAGCGCCCCTGCGATGGGGGCCAGTCCCTCCGCGGTCCCGCCGAATATCGAGATGCTGCCCAGCGCCTTGCTGGTGGCCGAGCCGCCGTTGAGCACCTCGGCGAGGCGGTCGCGGGGAATGCCCAGGGCCACACCGAGATCGAGAGTGCTCAGCGCGCTGCCGAGGTTGGCGGTGAACAGCAGGTTGTTGAGGATCTTGGTGACCTGTCCGCTGCCCAGCGGGCCGAGGTGCACGATCGGGTCCGCGTACGTCGCGAACACCGGCCTGCACCGCTCGACGACGTCTTCCTCGCCGCCGACCATGACCAGCAGCTTGCCCTCCTCGACGGCCGGGCCGCCGCCGCTGACCGGCGCATCGATCACCGAAACACCCTGCGCGCCGGCCTTTTCAGCGACCTCACGGCAGGTGTCGGGATGAACGGTGCTGTGGATGGCGACCACGCCGCCCGATGCCAACCCGGCCAGTACGCCGTTCTCGCCGTACAGCACCTCCCTGACGTCGTCGTCTCCGACCACGCACAGACACACCAGATCACTTGCCGCAGCCAGCTCGGCGGGCGAGGTGGCGGTCTTGGCGGCGGTGTCCGCATACGGTTCGAGGCTGGCCTGCCTGCGCGCCCACAGCGTCGTCTCGAAACCGCCTTCGACGATCCGCCGCGCCATGGGTCCGCCCTGGCTGCCGAGCCCGATGAATCCGACCCGCATCAACCCGTCTCCAATCCTTGTTGTGCAAGAACACATTCCTCGGCGAAGGACAGCACCTTCGCGTGATATGCCGCGGCGTTGACCGACAGCGAGAGGTTGTGCCCCGTCCCGGCCTGTTCGTTGATCACGAACCGGGGCGACGACGTGAACATCGCGCCGATCTGGGCGAGCATCTCTGGATCCGACCGCCACACCCGCTCGTGCTCCGCCACGCTGAACTGCACCGGCACGTCCACCCGCGGCGCGAGCGCGGGGAAGTCCTGGCGAGGCCAACGTCTGGTCACCTCGACCTCGTAGCGCGCCCCGGCCGAGGAGTTTGTCATGTCCGACAGCACATCTGGCGGGTAGAGATCCGCGGGCTGCCAGAGTACTTCGCGCAGCCCGGCGGGCCGATGCTCGGCCGTGGTGGCCCTCATGATGTCGGCCATCGCGTCGTTGTACTGCAGGCCGGTGCCGGCCAGCTCCAAGCCGATGACGTCGGAGCCGTCGACAGCCATGCGCACCGCCAGCTCGCATCCGGCCGAATGACCCATCAGAAACACCCCGGCGCCCCGCGGCTGGGCGCCCAGCACCTTGTCGAGCGCCCCGAAGGCCAGCGCGACGCGCTGCTCGGGCCGCTCCATCGCCTCCGGGTACGGCGCCGAACTGCCGTAGCCGGGCCGGTCCAGCGCCACCGTGGTGTATCCGGCCGCAGCGCCCGCGCGCAGCAGCGACAACTGCGGATGGCCCGGACAGTCGAAATACGCTGCGGTGCTGGCTCCTCCGTGGAACGCCACGATGACCGCCCGCGGATCCTCGACGGCTGCAACCAGGCCCGACATCGGCACACCGTCGACGAGCACGACGCGCGGGCGCGGGGCGCTCACGTGGCCGTCCGCATCAGCAGGACCCCGCTGGGGGTCAGGCCACCGCTGCTGGCCACCGCCACCTTGGCGCCGGGAACCTGGCGTTCACCGGCATCGCCGCGCAGCTGGGTCACGGCCTCGTGGATCAAGCCCATGCCGTGGGTGCGGCCGTGGGACAGCTGGCCGCCGTGGGTGTTCAGCGGAATGACGCCGTCGCGGGCGATGGCTTTTCCGCCGTCCAGGAAGTCCTTGGCCTCGCCGATGCCGCAGAAGCCGAGCGCCTCCAACCACGACAGGCAGTTGAACGAGAAGCCGTCATAGAGCTGCGCGACGTCGACATCCTTGGGCCGCAGCGAGGTTCGCGTCCACAGATGCGCCGCCTGACCGAGCACCTGTGGCTCGTGGGTCAGCGTGGACTGGTCCCAGTCGGTGCGTTCGACGATCTGTGTGCCGACGGCTTCGAACAGCACGGGCTTGTGCGGCATGTCCTTTGCGGCGTCGACGGCCGACACGATGACCGCCACCGCGCCGTCGCAGGGCACGTCGCAGTCGTACAGCCCGAACGGTGTGGTGATCATCCGGGCGTTCAGGTAGTCGTCCATCGTCATCGGATCGCGATAGATGGCCGTGGGGTTCAGCGCGGCGTTCGCGCGCTGGTTCAACGCGATCCAGCCCAGCGTCTCCCTCGTGGTGCCGTAGCGGTCGAAGTGGCGCTGCGCATTGAGCGCCAACGTGTGCGCGGCGGAGATCGCCCCGAACGGCATCTGCCAGCTGTTGGTGCGGGCGCCGCCCGGCGGGGACGCCTTGCCTTCCTTCATAAGTTGCTGGAACGTCGCCTCCCACAGGGTGCGGAAGCACAGCACATGGCGGGCCATGCCGGTGGCGACGGCCATCATGGCCGCGATGACCGACCCGCCGGGACCGAAGGTGTCCATGCCGCCGTTGATCCAGGTCGGCCGCAGCCCCAGCGCGTTCTCCAGCGCGGTCACCCCGCCCTCGCCCATGCCCGCGACGTCGAGCCCCGGATAGGTGGAGAGGCCGTCGATGTCGGCGAATGTCAGGCCGGCATCGGCGACAGCCGCCTCGCAGGCCTCGATGGTCAGCGACAGCGGCGGCACCATCAGCCGTCGCCCGAGCCGGGACGCGCCGATGCCGGTGATCGCGGACTTGTCCTCGAACCGCTCGGTGGTCAACGGGGCGCGCACGTACCGGCCGATGTCCTCGGGTGCGACGTCGTCGACGGCCGCGGGCCCGTCGTGCTCGTCGGCCGTGGGCCGGAAGACGGGCAGCCACACGGTCCCCGCCGGATCGTCGAACTTCTGGAAGTCGACCTCGACCGTCTGGCCGAGGGTCAGCTCGTCGGGGTCGCAGTCGACGATGTTGGTGGTCAACCGAACTCGCGGATCCTCGACGACGGCGACCTGCGCCACGACGTACGGAGGTGGTAGGTCGGGAAAACCGAACCGATGGTTGACCGTGAAGGCGCTCAGCGTCGCCGTGCCCGATACGTCGCGTACCCCCATGTTGCGGCTGCGGCAGTACCGGCACACCGGTTGCGGTGGATGGATCAACGCCTGGCAGTCCTGGCACTCCTGGATGCGCAGCACCCCGTCCGCGCCGGCGGTCCAGAAGAACTCGTTCTGAACGGTCAGCTCAGGTAGCGGCCGTGTCACCGAACGAACCCCGAAATCGCCTCGTTATCATCGGTTTTGGGCTCCGGCTCAGGTGCCTCCGTGACGTCGGGGCGGTCCTGCTGGTTGTCGTTGGGCCGGTGCTCGCCCATGTAGATGATCGCGTGCACCGGGCAGTCCAGCAGTGCCCGCATCACCGCGTCGCGGTCCTTCTCGGGCACCGTGCCGTCGCCGACCAGCGATGCGTAGCCCCAGTCGTCGAGCGAGAAGTAGTCCGGTGCGCGCTTGGCGCAGATCCCGAAGCCGTCACACAGCGTCCGGTCGAGCCGAATCCTCAAGCCGTCACTCATGTCTGAGCCACCGCCTCCACTTCGTAGGGCCGCACGGCGGTGAACGCCGTGGTCCGGCAGGCCGGGCAGTCGTTTCCGAGATGGCGGCTGACCACCTGGGGGAACTGCCGTAACAAGCTGGCGGCGATGTTGGTGGCCCCGTCGAGCGTGCCGCACGCGCCCCGCCCGCGCAGCACCACCGACCACCGTTCCAGACGCGCCACGTCCTCGTCGGTGGCCACCCCGTCACGCAGTGCGCAGGTCACCGCGGCCATCGCCGCCGTGCCGTTGAAGCATGACCCGCACTGACCGGCGTTCTCCCGGTCGAAGTAGGACATCACCGATGCCGCGACGGCGACCGGGCAGTCCTCGGTGAGGATCGAGATCGCACCGCATCCCAGGCCGGCGCCGAGGCGGCGAATCGACTCGTTGTCGAGGGTGGCGTCGAGGACGTCGGAGTTGAGCAGGCCCGCGAAATAGCCACCCATCAACGCCCCGCGCACCGATTCGGCATCCACGCCGTGCACCTCGAGCAGGGTGGAAAACGCCGCACCGTAGGGAATCTCGTACAGGGCGGGCGGACGCCCGGCCCCGGTGATCGTCGCCAGGAAGGTGCCGGGCGACATCGGTGTGCCGACGGCACGGTACCGCTGCGCGCCGTGCTCGTGAATGAACGGCAGGTTCGCAAGCGTCTCGACGTTGCTGACCATCGTCGGAAGGCCCAACACGCCTTCCTCGAATGGCCGGGGCGGTTTGTCGGTCGGCTTGGCCGGGCCGCCGTTGATGCGCCGCACGGCGGCGGTTTCCTCGCCGGCGACGTAACCGGGCTCGACGGTGACGACGGTGACCTCGGTGTCGCCGAACACATCCGGCGCGAGCTCGGCCAGCGCGCCGGTGACCGCCGTCGCCGCCCGGTCGTCGGACACGTACACATATACGCGGCCCGCGCCGACCACCGCCGCCGCCAGGCGCAGCCCGTCGAGCACCAGATGCGGGCGCACCCGCAGCAGCCAGCGGTCCTTGACCGAAGCGGGTTCGCCCTCTTCGCCGTTGGCCACCACCACGGTTTCGGAGCCCCGCAGGCCGGCGTCGCGCACCGTTCTCAGTTTGGTGCCGAGCGGAAACGCCGCGCCGCCCCGACCCAGCAGCCCCGAAAGATCGACCTGTTCCAGAAGCGCACCCGCATCGGACAGCTGCCGGTAGCCCCCAGCCCGGGTGTACTCGGCGTAGCTCTCCGGTCCGACCGCTCCGGGCCGCAGCAGCCGAGGTGCGCAATCCGGCCACGCCGCGACGGTGAGATCGGTTGTCGTGGAGGTCATGACACGTCCTTCCTGACCACGGCTAGGCTGACGGACATGAGGACCGCGGTGGTGCGTGTCGGCGTCGACAAGGCCGGCGAGCTGACGCCGGAACAGCTAACCGATGGCATGGCACGCCTCCGTGACATGGCCGCGGCGGCGGGTGTCGAACTGGTGGAGAACAACCTGGCGATGCTGCCGCCGCAGCGCCGCGAGGTGGAGCTTCTGATCGCCGGCGACGACCCCGACGCACTTCAACAGCGCGCGGTTGACCTGTGCGCCAAGGCGTTCGGCACCAAACCCATGCCCGGGGTGATCACCTACATCAGCCGCGGCACCGACGCCGACGCCCTCGGCGTGCTCGCGGGTTTCGGGCTCACCGGCGAGATCGAGCGGGTGGCGGGGGAGGATGGCTGGGACGTGGTGCACGTGACGCTGCGCGAGTCGGATCTGGAACGGGTGCCCGAAAGCCGCGTCCACACCGCGCTGGAGGCCTCGCTGAACTGCGAAGTGCACATCCACACGATCTGACCCCGCAACGTCTCCGTCGCGACTGTGCGGTTTCATCCGCGACACGCCGCCGGGTGCGGATGAGATCGCACACTCGCCGGGCACCTTGCAGTGCGTCATCTAGCCGTCCAGGAAATCCAGGATCGCGGGCGCGGCCTGCACCCACGTGTCGAACATGTTGAAACGCTTCGCCTTTCCCGAGGCCCGCGCCTCGCCGGCCCGCTCCCAGGCATCCTCGGGCCACGGAGGGTCGATGAGCGTGGATCCCTTGATCAGGCAGCTGACCTCCAGCGACGTCCGCTTCGGGTGGTCCAGGTCGTTCTCCCCGCCGCGGATGATCAGCGTCGGCACCGTGATGTTGTCGAACATCTCGTCTTCGACACCGGGGATGGTCTGGCCCGGCTTCGGCACGAAGGCGTTCAGCCACCGCAGCATCAGCTTGAGGAACTCGTCGGGGTCCATCGCGAGGAACCGATCGCGGTTGGCGGGGTTCTCCGCGATCCGCTGCTTCCACTCGTCGACGGCGATCACGCCCTTCATGCCGGCGCCGCGAACCGCGAGGATGTTCGGCACGATGTAATACGAGCCCAACACGAACGACCCGTACACACCGCCGACGATGTTCCACACCACCAGCTTTCGCACGATCTCCGGATAAAGCATCGTGGTCAGCATCGAGTCGCGGGCACCGCCCGAGCCGCCCGCGATGATGCACGGACCGATGTCGAGCCCGGTGATCAGCGCATGCAGGGTTTCGGCACGCATGTGTGATTCGCTCTGGCCGTAGAACTGGACGTCGGACTTGCCGCAGTTCGGCCGGTCCCACAGCAGCACGCGATAGCCGCCCTTGACGAGCTGCTGGGCGAGCGGTCGCAGGCCCTCGATGTCCTTGCTGAACCGACCGCCGGGGGTCAGCGCGATGAAATCGCCTTCCTTGCCGAGGATCTCGTAGACGACGTTGCCGCCGTTGACCTCGAAGGTCTTCTCGCCGCGCTTGAGCTTGGGTCCGGACTGCTTTTCGGTTGTGGTCATGCCTGTACGAGCACCTCGTTGCCGACGACCCGGACCGGGTAGGTCCGGATGCTCCATTCGGGTTTGACTGCGGTGGTGCCGGTGGCCAGTTCGAAACCCCACTGGTGCCACGGGCAGTAGATGAACTCGAGGTCGCGGACCATCACCGCGTCGCCGGGCACGCTCTCGTCGACGATGTTGCGGCCGCGCGGACGCCCCGAACACAGCGGACCACCCTCGTGCGGACAGTAGTTCGCGATCGCATAGAACGTGCCGTTGACGTTGTAGACGCCGACGCCGTGCCGGCCGATGGGCACCAGCTTGTGTGTGCCAGGCGGGATCTCGTCGACCGTGGCGACGACGTGCTCACGCCCCTGTGCCAACCGGGGCGTCTTCTTCTGGTCGGTCAACTCAGAACACCCGCACCTGGCCCTCTAGGGCCGGAACCGTCTCTGGCAGTTTGTAGGTCGCGATCCCGTTGCGGAACATCACGGCCTCGCGGGCATGCGGGGGCAGGTGCTTGACCAGCCACCGCGGATCATCGAACGTCCAGTGCGGATAGTCCGAGGAGAACAGCAGAATCTTCTCGCACTCCATCCACTGCAGCGCGCGGGTCAGTTCCGTCTTGTCCTCGGGGTAGTCCAGCGGCTGGGTGGTGAACTTGATGTGGTCCTTGACGTACTCCGAAGGCTTGCGCTTGATGTCCAGCCACGACTTGCGGGCCTCGTAGATGGCGTCCATCCGCCACATCAACGGCAGGATCCAGGTGAACGCGTGCTCGACGAACACGATGCGCAACGTCGGGAACCGGTCGAAGACCCCGTCGAAGATCAGGCTCATCACCTGGTTGGCCGCCAGCAGCGAGTAGGTGACCATGAAGTCGTGGTTGTAGCTGGGCAAGCCCACCGGCGGCATGGGCAGCTCTTCGTGGTGGCTGCGGGACAGGTGGCAGCTCACCGTGATGTCGTGCTTGGTGGCCGCGGCCCAGATCGGGTCGTACTTCGGGTCGCCCCATGACGGCCGCGGTTCGGCTTTGATCAGGATCTGGGCCATGTACGGGTGGTCGGCCCAACGCTCGATCTCGCGTGCGCTGGATTCAGGGTCTTCGATCGCCAGGCAGATCGAGCCGCGCCACCGCTGGTGCCAGTTGTTGTGGCTGTCGAGCCAGTGGTTGGCCTGCCAGTCGTTGAGCGCGACGGACATGGCGTGCTGGGTCTCGGTGGTGCGGGCCGGATAGGCGGCGGGCTCCAGGATCGCGATGTCGGCGCCCGCCTCCATGATCAGTTGCTTGAACGCCAGATCGGGGTCACTGCAGGCGAACTCGCCGTCGGGCGGGAACGTGTCGACACGCATGGCGTAGGAGTGCGCGTAGTCGGGGGCGTCGTAGTAGATCTGCTCGCCGACCTTGCGGGTCAGGAAGTACTTGCTGCGCCAGGGCTCCGGGATGTACTGGACCAACTCACCGCGTCGCGGGGTGGGATGTACATCGGAGTCGACACAACGAACGGCGATGTGTTCGGCTGCCGGCTTGCGCTCTGTCACTGTGACCGTCATCGTGGCCTCCCCTTCAGAAGTCTTCCATCACTTTGCGCCGATACCGGCCCCGACGTCTATGCCATAGAGTTCCGCGGCGTTTCGCCAGCACAGCTTGTCGCGCTGCTCGGCGGTGTACGAGCTGGGCACCGTGAGCTTGTTGAGCTGCCAATGTGGATAGCTGGAGCCGAACATCACCATGTTGTCCTTGCCGGTGAAGCCGAACCACTCACCGGCGAATTCGGTGTCGCCGGGCCCGTCGAGTGCACCTTGGACGAAATAGACGTGGCCGGGCAGGTAATCACTCGGCATCTTCGGCGCCCACGGGGTCTGCTCGAGATGCGGCCGCCCGAAGCAGTCCATCCGCCAGATGATCGGCGTGAGCAGGTCGGCGGCCCCGTCTGCCCAGACGAACTTCAGCGTGGGCATCCTTTCGAATACCCCCTCCGCGATCATGTTCATCAGGTGGTACAGGTAGTTCAGCGCCATGAACCCGACGTACTGCTCGTAGGTGCGGGTGTTGCCGGACGGCGTCGGCGCCGCGGAGACACCCGCACCGACTTCGATGTGCACCGCCACGGGTAGGTTCGCCTCGATGGCGGCCTCCCACAGCGGCCAGAACTGCGGCTTGCCGTACAGCTCGCGCGACTGCAGCGGCACCCCGAGCTGCACGACGCGCGGATGATCCTTGTACTTGGCGATCTCGCGCAACGAGCCCGCGATGTCGTCGGGGTTGATCCGGATCGTGCCGCGGTAGCGCTCGGCATACGGATTGTCCTCGAGCCACCGCGTCACCAGCATCTCGTTGTGGGCGGCGGCCAACGCCGTGCCCAGGTGCCGGTCCGGCATGATGCCCCGGGTCATCGGGTGCAGCACCGCGACGTCCACGCCGCCGTCGTCGAACAGATGCTTGCCGACGAGCTCCGGATCGGAGCCGGGGTACTGGCGGTCGGGACCCTCGGTCCCCGGGGCGTATTCGCCGCCGGGGGCGCCGTACCAGTCCATCTCGTAGTCGGGGAAGCCGCGGCTCTTGAATGGCTCGCGAAGGATGCTCCGCAGGTCTTTGTTCGACTTGCAGAAGATGTGCACGCTGGCATCGATGACGGGTGTTGTTCCGCCGTCGGGATGTTCGATCACCATTCGATCACCATTTGATCACCAAAGCCTCCGGTTTCGGCCCGGGCTGAACAACCGCACGTACAGAGCCGGGCATACAGCCATAGTAAAGCCTTGTTCTTCAAAGGCAAGAATTGTGTTCTCCAGCGGTTCGCTTACTTCTGTGCAGGTCAGAGTGTGCGCTGGTCAGTCGCTTAGTATCCGGCGAACGAAACGTGGTAGTCCTCAGCCGAGAACGCTTTCAGCATCTAGCGAGAATGTTATTCTCGTGCGGTCCGACGAACCCCGGGAGGCCTTGGTGTTATTGGAGTTCGACGCCGACCAGCGGCTCTGGCAGGAAACCGTGCGCGACGCGGTGACCAAACAGTGCCCGGCGTCCCTGGTCCGGGGGGTGGTCGAGAACGGGGTCGACCCGGCCCCGTTGTGGAAGAGCTACGTCGACGCCGGCTGGACCGAACTCAGCGACGCCGAGAACGCCGTCGAACTGGCGATCGTGCTCGAAGAACTGGGTCGAGCGACCGACCCCACCCCGTTCCTGGCGACGTTGTCCCAATTCGCCCCCCTGGTCGGTGACCGGTTCGACCCGCGACGGTCGGGTACGGCGGTGTACGGCGGGGTGGCCGCCCACCGCGAGGCCGACGGCTGGGTGCTCAACGGGACCGCGCACCACGTGCTCGACGGTGACCGTGCCGAGCGCCTCGCCGTCGTCACCGACGCCGGCGTCTTCCTGATCGACGCCGGCCAGGTGAGCACGCGGCGCACCGCGGTGTTCGACCCGGTGCTGCACATCGCCGAGGTCTCGTTCGCCGACGTGCGGGTGCCCGACACCGCCCGGCTGCACGCCGACGCGGAGAAGGCCCGCCACGTCGCGCTGACCGGCATGGCGATCACCATGGTCGGGGCCTGCCAGCGCATCCTCGATTTGGCGCTGGAGCACGTCAAACAACGCCAGCAGTTCGGCGTCGCGATCGGTTCGTTCCAGGCCGTCCAGCACAAGGCCGTCGACATGCACGTCGCCACCGAACGCGCGCGGGCGCTGTCCTACTTCGCGGCGCTGACCATCGCCGAGGACGACCCGCGCAGGCGGCTGGCGGCGGCGATGGCCAAGGCGTCGGCCGGTGAGGCCCAGTCGGTGGTGTTCCGGCACGGCCTGCAGCTGTTTGGCGCCATGGGCTTCACGTGGGAGAACGACCTGCAGTTCGCGCTGAAGCGGGCCAAGGCCGGCGAGCATCTGCTCGGCGGGGCGGCCGAACACCGCGCGATCATCGCCGAGGAGTTTCATGCAGCTGACTTTTGATTCCGACGTCGAGCAGTTCCGCGCCGAGTTCGCGGCGTTCCTCGATGAGCACCTGCCGTCGGAGGCGCAGACCCTTGAACGCCCGCGGTCGGTGTCGCACATGCCGCAGTGGGCCCGAGACTGGCAGCGGCTGCTGTTCGACAACGGCTGGCTGCTGCCCGCCCAGCCGCCGGAGTTCGGCGGGCGCAACGCCACGGTGCTGCAGCAGTTCGTCCACCTCGACGAGCTGTGCCGCCGCCGCATCTATCACAGCTTCAACCCGCAGGGTGTGAACATCGTTGCGGCGTCCCTGCTTTCGTTCGGTTCTGACGAGCAGAAGCACCGCTGGGCGGTGCCGGTGCTCAAGGCCGAGATCACCGCGTCGCTGGGCATGAGCGAGCCCAGTGCCGGCTCCGATCTGGCCTCGCTGCGCACCCGCGCGGTCTTAGACGGGGACCACTTCGTCGTCAACGGTCAGAAGGTGTGGACGTCGGGCGCGCACGACGCCGACTTCCTGCTGACGTTCGTGCGCACCGACCCGGATGCCCCCAAACACAAGGGCATCAGCGTGCTGATCATCCCCACCGACACGCCCGGCGTGGTGTGCCGTCCGTTCGCCGACCTGTGCGGTGAGGAGAACAAAGACTTCAACGAGGTGTTCTTCACCGACGCGCGGGTACCAGCCGAGAACCTCGTCGGCCCGCTCAACGGCGGCTGGGGCGTCGCCAACGGCTCACTCGGCCATGAACGCACCATGATGTGGCTCGGCTTCGCCGATCGCATCGACAACATGATCGCCGACTTCCGGCCACGGGATGCGTTGCAGCGCGACCAATACGCCACGACGATCATGGACTACCAGGCGTTGCGGGCGATGGGGTCGGCCGCGCTGGCCCGCGCGGCCCGCGGCGAGATGGACACCGCCTCGGTGTCGGTGCTCAAACTGTTCGGATCGGAGGCCGAGATGCGGGCGATGGACACCGCGTTCACCGCGTCGGGCGCGGACGGGCTGGTCCATCCGTCGACGACGGGCAGGTACGAGCACATGAACCTCGACCACTACTTCGCCAGTTGGTTCGAGCGTTATGCGCGCAGCTTCTCGGGAACGATCGCGGGCGGCACCTCCGAGATCCAGCGCAACATCATCGCCACCCAGGTGCTCGGCCTGCCGCGGCGCTGACATGGACGCTTGGCTCGTCGACGCGGTTCGCACGCCCAGGGGTCGTGGCCGCGCGGACGGCGCGCTGCACGGGATCCACCCGCAGGAGTTGTTCGCGCAATGCCTACAGGCTCTTTGCGCCAGAACGGCTTTCGATCCGGCCGACGTCGACGACGTGATCGCGGGCAATGGAATCCTCGCCGGGGAGCACGGCGACGACATCGCCCGGCTTTCGGTGCTGCTCGCCGGCTGGCCCGACACCGTGCCCGGGATGACGCTCAACCGGTTCTGCGGGTCGGGTCAGCAGGCGATCACCGTCGCGGCGACCGGGGTGGCAAGCGGCGTGCAGGATCTGGTGGTGGCGGGCGGTGTCGAGTCCATGTCGCGGTGGGACGTGAGCGTCGGGATTCCGACGATCGACGGCGACAACCCGGCGCTTCGCGAACGCCATCCCACGGTGCCGCAGGGTATCTCCGCCGACCTGATCGCCTCGCTGGAGAAGTTCAGCCGCGAGGACGTCGACGCGTACGCCGTCGAAAGCCAACGGCGTGCGGCCGACGCGATCGCGAACGGCCACTTCGACCGCTCGATCGTCGCGGTGACCGACGCCGCCGGCCAGGTCGCGCTGGACCGCGACGAACATCCTCGCCCGGGCACCACCCTGGACAAGCTGGCCAAGCTACCACCGGCGTTCGCCCAGATGGGCGTTGCGCGGGTGGAGGGCGAATCCGACACCTTCGACGAGATCTGCCTCGGCCGGTATCCGGAGTTGACCGCCATCGACCACGTTCACCATGCGGGCAACTCCTCTGGTGTGGTGGACGGCGCGGCAGTGGCTGCGGTGGCGTCCCGACGGTGGCTCGACGCCAACGGTGTTGCCGCGCGCGCCAGGATTCGCTGTACCGCGGCGATCGGCAGTGAGCCGATCATCATGCTCACCGCACCGGGTCCCGCGGCGCAGCGGTGTTTGGACAAAGCCGGTATGCGGGCCACCGACATCGACCTGTGGGAGATCAACGAGGCGTTTGCCGCGGTACCGCTGAAGACCATTCGCGACCTCGGACTGGATCCCGACCGGGTCAACGTCAACGGCGGGGCGATCGCCCTCGGCCATCCGATCGGGGCGACGGGAGCCATGCTCATCGGAACCGTGCTCGACGAGCTCGAGCGCCGCGACCTGAGCACCGGACTGGTCACGATGTGCACCGGCGGCGGTATGGGCACGGCCACGATCATCGAGCGGGTCTGACATGACCGAAACGTTGGCCGTCGAACGAGACCACCCGGGCATCGTTGTCCTGCAACTGAACCGGCCCAAGCAGCTCAACGCGATCAACAAGATCATGCGCGACGAACTGGCGCAAACCGTGGCCCAGATCGCCACCGACTCATCGGTCAACGTGGTCGTGCTGACCGGCGCCGGGCGCGGGTTCTGCTCCGGGATCGATGTGCGCAACTTCGGGCCGGGATTGCTGGACGCGTCGGCCCCGGCGATCGAGCGGATGCGCTTTCAGGAGGCGATGGCCGCACTGCCGCAGGCGATCCGTACCCTGCCGCAACCGGTCATCGCCGCGGTGAACGGACCGTGCGTCGGCGCTGGGCTGTCACTGTGCCTGGCCGCCGACATCCGCGTCTGCTCCACGGCAGCGACGTTCGGTAACGCGGCGATCCTGCTGGGACTGTCGGGCGCGGAGATGGGCATGAGCTACCACCTGCCGCGGATCGTCGGAACCAGCGTGGCGGCGGATTGGATGTTGACGGGGCGAACAGTGAGCGCCGAGGAGGCCGACCGCCGTGGTCTGGTGAGCGAGATCGTCTCGCCGGACCGGCTGATGCAGCGCGCATTCGAGATCGCGTCGACGATCGCCGGTCTGTCACCGTTGGGTGTCCAGCTGACCAAACGTGCGCTGCAGACCAACACCGACGCGGCCGGGCCCGCTGCCGCGATGGAGTTGGAGAACCGCAACCAGGTGATCAGCCACGCCACCGACGAAGCCGCGCAACGACGCCAGAAGTGGTCCGGCGCCTGAGCGCGGACGGAAAGGACGGCCGATGGCCTGGGACTTCTCGACCGACCCCGAGTGGGCCGAGCAGCTGGCGTGGGTGGAGGAATTCGTCCGCAACGAATGCGAACCGATCGACCTGATCGTCAAGGAGTCACACGATCTCAACGATCCGGTGCGCCAGGCGCTGATTCCTCCGCTGCAGCAGATTGTCAAGGAGCGAGGGTTGTGGGCCACCCATCTCGGAGAACACCTCGGGGGTCCGGGCTACGGCCAGGTCAAGCTGGCGCTGCTCAACGAGATCCTCGGCCGGTCCGAGTGCGCGCCGATCGTGTTCGGTTCGCAGGCACCGGATTCCGGTAACAGCGAGATCCTCGCCCACTACGGGACACCCGAACTCAAGAAGCGGTATCTCGAACCGCTGCTGGACAACCGGATCGTGTCCTGTTTTTCGATGACCGAACCCCACGGCGGCGCCGATCCGAAGGTGTTCACCACCACCGCCACCCGCGACGGCGATCACTGGGTGATCAACGGCGAGAAGTGGTATTCGTCGTTCGCATCGATGGCGTCGTTCATCATCGTGATGGCGATGACGGACCCCGACGCCCCGCCGTACCAACGCTATTCGATGTTCGTGGTGCCCGGCGACACCCCCGGCATAAACGTGCTGCGTGACGTGGGCCTGGGTTATCAACCGCTCGGCGGCGGCGGGCGGGAAGGATATGTCCGCTACGAGAACGTCCGCGTCCCAGACGATCACATGCTGGGGCCGCGTGGCGGGGCGTTCGTGGTGGCACAGACCCGACTCGGCGGCGGGCGCATCCATCACGCCATGCGCACTGTGGGGCTGGTGCGTCGGATCTTCGACATGCTGACCGAGCGGGCGGTGTCGCGCTACACCCAGGGCTCGATGCTGGCCGATAAGCAGATGGTGCAGGAGATGATCGCCGACTCCTGGATGGAGATCGAGGCGTTCCGGCTGATGACCCTGCAGACCGCGTGGAAGATCGACCAGTACAACGACTACAAGGCCGTGCGTGCGGACATCTCGGCCGTCAAGGCGATGATGCAGAAGGTGCTGCACGACGTGTCGGCGCGTGCCCTGCAGCTGCACGGCTCGCTGGGCACGTCGCACGAGATGCCGTTCGTCCAGTACCTGACGGAGTCGTTCGTGCTGGGTCTGGCCGACGGCCCGACCGAGGTGCACAAGGTGACGCTGGCGCGGCTACTTCTCAAAGACGTCAAGCCTGCGCCTGATGCGTTTCCGTCCGAGCACCTGCTGCGGCTGCGGGAAGCCGCCGAAGCCAAGTTCGCCGACAAGCTCGCGGGAATTCCGCGAAGCTGAAGGGGAGGTCCCACAGTGTCCTGTCACGGGAAGGTCGCGCTGGTGACCGGAAGCAGCCGCGGGTTGGGCAAGGCGATCGCCCAGCGGTTGGCAAGCGAAGGGGCGACGGTGGCGCTGACCGCGCGAACGATGGACCCCGATCCCAAATACCAAGGCTCCCTTCGCCTGACGCTGGACGAGATCGAACAGGCCGGGGGAGCGGCGGTGGCGGTCCCCGCCGATCTGTCCGACGTCGAGCAACGCGGCGCGATGTTCGCCGAGGTGGTGCGGCAGGTCGGTGCGCCCGACATTCTGGTCAACAACGCAGCAGTCACCTTTCTGCGCCCGCTCGACGAGTTTCCCGAACGGCGGGTGCGGCTGATGATGGAGATGCACGTGATGGCGCCGCTGCACCTGACCCAACTGGCCATCCCCGCGATGCGGGAGCGCGGCCGCGGCTGGGTGCTGAACGTGACCTCGGTCGGCGGTGACCTGCCCGAGGGGCCACCGTTCTCCGAATTCGACCGCAGCGCCGGGTTCGGGGTGTACGGGACGGCGAAGGCCGCGCTGAACCGCCTGACGAAAAGTCTTGCGGCCGAACTGTACGACGACGGCATCGCCGTCAACGCCGCAGCACCGTCGAACCCGGTGGCAACCCCGGGCGCCGGCACGCTGGACCTGGCCAAGACCGACACCGAGGACATCGCGCTGATCACCGAGACGGCATTCCAGTTGTGCACCGGCGACCCGAAGATACTGACCGGGCGGATCGCCCACACCCAGTCGTTTCTCGCCGAGACGGGCCGGTCGTGACGCGCGAGTGCGGGATTGTGTCACGCCATTCGGCGATTCGACGTGACGGTAACCCACGTTCGGCACAGGAAAGTGGGATCGAGTGAAGGTTCAGCCGGCCGCGTACCTGCGCACCACGCTCCCGCCGGACTTGTCGCAGCTGCCCGAGCTCGACAGCGGTCGCTACCACTCGATCTGGCTGCCCGACCACATGGTCAGCTTCTGGCCGGACTCCATCTGGACACCGGAATTCACCGATCTGGCAACGGTTTCCCCGTCGCCGCACCGGCATCTGGACGCGATGGCGGTCGCGGCCGCCGCCGCGGTGCTGACCAGCAACGTCCCGCTGGTGACCAGCGTGGTCGACACCGTGCGACGGCATCCGTCGTTGCTCGCCCAGAGCGCGCTGACCATCGATCATCTGGCCAAGGGCCGGTTCATCCTCGGCCTCGGCAGCGGTGAGACCGAGAACACCGTGCCCTACGGGTTCGACTTCACCAGGCCGGTCAGCCGCCTGGAGGAGGCGTTGCACGTGATCCGGTTGCTGTGGGACAGCGACGGGCCGGTCGACTTCGACGGCCAGTTCTACCGGTTGCGGCACGCCCGGTTGGACACCGAACCGTACGACGGGCGCTTCCCGCCGATCTGGATCGGTGCGAGCGGGCGGCGCGCACTGGACATCGCGGGACGCTACGCCGACGGCTGGTGGCCCACCGGTGCGTGGACGCCCGAGGACTATGCCGAAAAGCTCGCGGCGGTACGGGCCTCCGCGGACCGGGCCGGACGCGACCCGATGGCGATCACGCCGTGCTACATCCAAGTGTGTCTGATCGCGCGCGACGACGCCACGCTCGAGGAGATCCTGGCTGTGCCGCTGGTGAAAGCGTTCCTGCTGCAGGTGTCCGCGCCGATGCTGCGCAGCTTCGGTCACGAGCACCCGATGGGGGAGAACTGGGGCGGGTATCAGGACATCGACCCCGCGACGCTCACCCGCGAACGCATCCTGGATTTCCTCGCAGGCGTACAACCGGAGATGATCCTGTCGGTGATTCCGCACGGCACCCCGAAGCAGGTGGCGCGCGTCGTCAAGGACTACGTCGACGCGGGTCTGCGCGTGCCCAAGATCCTCGACTACGGCGGGATGGCGGGACTGCGGCACGCGGCCGCGTCGGCACAGAACGTGCGTGAGGCCGAGGACGAACTTCTGCGTCTATGTGGAGATGTGCGGTGAGCGCACGGTTGGACGCGACCACCATGCTGGGGCGGGCGCAGGACGAAACGGGACTGGCCGACTTCGGCGACCCCAGCCTGCCGCAGCGGTTCGCCCTCGTCGTCGAGCACCTCAACGGCATCGGGATGGACGCCGACGGCGTGCGCCGGGCCGCTGAGGTGTGTCACTGGCTGCTGACCTCGCGGCTGCAGTTCTTCGAGGACCGACGCCGCCATCCGGTGGCCGACGAGGTGATCGAGCGACCCATGTTCGTCACGGGCGAACCGCGTTCGGGTACCACGCTGATGCACGCGCTGATGTCCGTGGATCCCGACGCACGCGCACTTCGCTTCTGGGAGGTGATGTACCCGTCGCCGCCGCCGGGCTTGGCCGCAGACGACGACCCCCGGCGCGCCCGCGCCGACGACGACTGGCGAGAGATCAACGCCAAACTGCCGAAATGGCTGCACAGCCACCCGTACAACGACATGCTCGGCGACGGACTGCCCGAGGACGAACGCACCTGGGCGTTCGACTTCCGGGTGATGACGCCCACGGCGTGGTGGCGGGTCCCGATGCCGACCGTCGTCGGCGGCCTGCCGATCGATCCCGCAGCGCAGTACCGCATCCACAAGGCGATGCTGCAGCAGTGCCAGTATCGGCGGCCCCGGAAACAGTGGGTGCTCAAGGGCTTTCACGGGTTTCGTCTCGGTGAGCTGTTCGCGGCTTATCCCGACGCGAGGATGATGTGGCTGCACCGCGACCCTGTCCAGGTGGCGGCGTCACGCACGATGATGATGGCCGACATCGCCGACGGGATCGTCGGGCCGGTGGACCTCGAGGCGGCGGCCAAGATGCACTTGGGCCTGACCCGCGAGAGCATCGCGAACACGATGACCAACCCGCTGGTGGGCGATCCGCGAATCCTGCATGTGCGCTACACCGATTTCATCGCCGATCAGGTCGGGACCGTGCGCCGGTTCTACGAGTTCTGCGGGCGGTCGCTGAGCGCGGACGCGGAGGCGGCGATGCGGGCCTACCTGGTGAACAACCCCGGCGACCGACACGGCAAGTTCCGCTATTCGACGTCGCTGTTGACCGACATCGGTGAGGACCTCGACGCACTGCACGAGGAGTTCCGTCCGTTCCGAGATCGCTTCGGCGTCGAGATCGAGAAGCGGAACTGACCGTGCACGAACGGCTCTCGGTGCACTGCGTGACCTTCCTCGGCGCGCCGCTGGACGAAATGCAACGGCATTGGCAGTCGCTGGGCCTGCGGCGGCTGAGCCTCATCGACAGCCAGCTCGCCGAGCCGCAGCTGGCGCAGCTCGTCGCACGGCATGGCTACTCGGTGGACTCGGTCTATCACCTGTTCACCTCGACCGCCGAGCTGTCCCGGGTGATCGACGCCGCCGCCGCCGTCAACGCTCGCGTCGTCTACATGCTGACCGGAGGCCGCGGCGAGCTCGGTTGGGAACAGGCCGCAGACCGGTTCTGCGCGGCGGTCGCGCCGTGTGTCGGCCAGGCCGAACGCGCGGGGGTGGGGTTGGCGATCGAAAACGCCTCGGCGCTGTATGCCGACATGCACATCGCCCACACCCTCCGCGACACCATCACGCTGGCTGAGATGGCGGGGCTCGGGGTCTGTGTCGACCTGTTCCACTGCTGGGCCGAGGCGGGTCTTGCCGAGCTGGTGCAGCGGGCGGCGCCGATAATCCGGCAGATCCAGCTGAGTGACTACGTGCTGGGCGACCGCGCGCTGCCGGCGCGCGCCGTGCCCGGTGACGGCGCCATCCCGATCGAGAGGTTCGTCGCGCTTGCCCTCGCGGCCGGCTATCCGCACGGCTTCGACCTGGAACTGCTTGGGCCCCGCATCGAGGCCGAGGGTCGCTTCGAGGCTGCGCGTCGCGCCTGTGAGACGGTATCGGACATGCTGGAAAGACTCGGCGCATAGGGGAGCCGATGGCCTTCGGAGACGGCCCGGATGACGCGGCGCTGAACACGGCGTGGGCGCAGTTCTGCGACCGGCTCGAGGCGGCGGGCGAACGGGTCTTCAAGGACCACAACCCCGCCGCGGGACTGCACCGCGCCGACGGCTTCCGGTTCCTCACCCAGAACCTCGGCCAGGCGTTCGACCTGGCGCTGGAAACCAAGGACAGCCGCTACCCGACCATCCACACCTTCTGCCATCCCACCCGCAAGCTCGGCGGGGACTGCGCGGACTTTCTCTACCAGCAGGCCTGGATCGACGGCGAGTCGACGTACCGCATCGTCGGGGAACGTGGCACCGCACGGTTTTTCAACATCACCGTGCAGGGCCCAAGGCCGGACGCCGAGGGAGTGCTGCACGAACCATTCGGTGACGTACCGGAGGCCAACTTGTCCGGCGATCAGCTTCGCACGGGCCCCCACGGCACGTTCGAGATCCACATCGGCGGGCCCCGGCGCGGGCCGAACTGGCTGCCCACCACATCAGGATCGCGAAAGCTGTTCATCCGCCAGGGCTTTGACTCCTGGCAGGAACAGCCGGCGCGGATGCGAATCGAACGGGTCGGCATGGAATCGCCCAAACCGCCACCCACCCCGGCCGCGATGATCGAAGCGTTGGGTTGGGCAGGCGATTTCATCACCGGGCTGATGGAGGACTGGCCGGAGTACCCGTTCCGCTACGGCGGGGTGGACGCCGAACATCCCAACCGGTTCCCCGGCGTGGACCGAACGGGTGCCGATGCCAAGCGTGGCCGCGCGGCGACGAACATGCACTGGGTGCTTCGGCCAGACCAGGCGCTGGTCGTCGAGTTCGACGACCATGAGGGTCTGTGGATGCTGACGAACATGGGCGTGTTCTTCACCAGCATGGACTACCTGTACCGACCGGTGAGTTACACGCCGAGCCGAACCGCGGTCGACAGCGACGGCAAGATCCGTATGGTGCTGGCGCATCAGGATCCCGGCTACCACAACTGGATCGACACGCAGGGCTTCGAGCGCGGAAACCTCACCTACCGGCACATGCTCGAAGGCACACCGGCCGAACTGCACACCCGCTTGGTTCCGCTCGCTGACCTGCCAGACGCGCTGCCGCGAGACAGCAGGACCGTCGGCAAGGACGAGCGCATCGCGCAGATGTGGGAGCGGTTCAACGGAATTCGGCGGCGTTACGGGTGGGGGCCATGACGGATATCGCGCTGTGGCCCGGGCACCGTCTTGCCGAGGCCATCCGGCGGCGCGAGCTGTCCAGCCGCGAACTGCTCGAGCACCACCTGGCGCGAGTCGAGCGGTTCAACCCGTCGCTCAATGCCGTCGTGACGCTGGATCCCGACGGTGCCCGTCGCGCGGCCGACGCCGCCGACGCCGCGCTGGCCCGCGGCGCGCCGGTCGGCCCGCTGCACGGCGTGTCGATCACGATCAAGGACACCTATCAAACGGCGGGTATGCGCACGACCAGTGGGCATCCCGAGTGGGACCACGTGCCCGAACGCGACGCCGAGGCCGTGCGGCGGCTGCGCGCGGCGGGCGCGGTGATCTTCGGCAAGACCAACACGCCGACCCGCGCCGCCGACTGGCAGACGTTCAACCCGATCTTCGGCACCACCAACAACCCGTGGGATGTCAGCCGCACCCCGGGCGGCTCGTCGGGCGGTGCGGCCGCCGCGCTCGCCACGGGCATGACCGCGCTCGAACTCGGCAGCGACATCGCGGGATCCATTCGGGTGCCTGCCAATTGGTGCGGGGTGTGCGGTCACAAGCCGAGTTGGGGAATCGTGCCGCAACGCGGTCATCTGCCCCCGCCGCCGGGTGCGCTGGCCGAAAGCGACCTCGGCGTGATGGGCCCGATGGCGCGCGACGTCGCCGATCTCGAGCTCACGCTCGATATCCTCGCCGGACCGACGGAACTGTCGGCGGTCGGCTGGCGCCTGGAGTTACCGCCCCCGCGGGCGTCGTCGCTGGGTGAGCTGCGGTTGGCGACCTGGCTCGACGACGCGGACTACCCGGTGGAGTCGGACGTCGGCGCGACCCTCGAGGCGGCCGTCGCGGCGTTGTCCGACGCGGGCGCGCGGCTGGTCGACGCGAAACCTCCGGTGACGCTGGCAGAGCTGGTCGGCCTGCATCAGGTGTTGCTGTATCCGCTGATGGACAACTCGTCGACGCTCTCGCACCGCCAGTGGATGTCGGCCCAAGAACGGCGCGAACTGCTGCGCGCGAAGATGGCCGACTTCTTCCGTGAGGTCGACGCGCTGCTGATGCCGATCACCGTCGTGCCCGCCGTCAAGCACGACCACCATGAGCCGTTCATCGAGCGGCTCATCCCGTTCGGCGACGAAAACCGGTCCTATTTCGACCTTTTCGGTTGGGTCGGGCTCGCCACCGTGGCCTATCTGCCCGCCACCGCCGTGCCCGTCGGCCGCACCGCCGACGGTCTGCCGGTCGGTCTGCAGGTCGTCGGGCCCTTCCTGGAGGACCGCACCACGCTGACGGTCGCGCGACACATCGAGCGAGTGCTCGGCGGCTTCACCCCACCGCCCGGCTACGCGTGATTTGTGTGCGTTTAGGCGCGCTCAGCCAACAGAACGCACACAAATCGCTACAGGCGGCGCAGGGCGAACGTCCAGAACTGGGTCCCCGGGGGACCGCCGAAGCAGCCGACGTCGTACACCGAGTCGATGGTGCCGGCGAGCGAGACCTCGTCCCAGGTGTAGGTGTCGCGGGTGGGCATGACGTGGCCGGGGCATTGCAGGCCGTCGGGCACGTCGACGGTCATGGTGTAGTGCCCGCCTTGCAGATGCGCCTTGCCGCTGTACTCGTAGTAGAACTTCAACCGCGATATTGCGCTGACATCCGCACAGTCCGGTTCCTTGTTCGGGTTACACGGCGTGATGAACCACACCCACGACGCCCGGTTGTACCGATTTGTCAGCACATCGTAGTTGCCCCACGTCATCATCGCCGAGGCCGGCGGAGCGACCAGCGTCGCAGCCGCCGCGAGCGTGATGGCTGCGGTCAGCGCCTTCAAGGGATTCACGAAGGTCCCTCCGTTTTCATCTGTGATCGCTGGCTGCATATCAAACCACCTGACGATGCTCTCAGGCGGTCGTTCAGTCGATAACGGCGGCTTCCTTGCGTTCGGTGATGGGCCGGGCGAGCTCCTGTTCGTCGCAGATGCGTTGCAGCTTCTCGAGAGTCTCGTCGAGCCCCGGTCCGAGCGGCTTGCCAGGCGTGAACGTGGCCGGCAGGTTGCGCATGCCCTGGATGACGCCGATCGTGTCGTAGTGCACGGTGCCCTCAGGATCACAGACGTAGTCGGGCATCCGGTCGAGCACCGCCGTCAGCATCGACTTGAACACGGTGCGCGCGACGTTGGACCCCGCACAGCGGTGTACGCCGATACCGAAGCTGAAGTGGCGATTGCCTTTTCGGTCCAGCACGATGTCATTGGCCTTGTCGAACACCGCTGGGTCACGGTTGGCCATCGCCCATGACAGCCACAGCCGCTCAAACTTCTTGAACCGTTGACCCTCGACCTCGACGTCCTCGGCGAAGGTGCGGCCGTCGCCGGGCGCGGGGGTGAAGAAGCGCAGGAACTCCTCGGTTGCGGAATGCAGCAGCGTGTCGCGCTCGCGGCTGAGACGTTCGCGCTCGTCGGGATGCTCGCCGAGCCACTCCAGGGCATGCGCGGTCAGCGCGGTGGTGGTGTCGAAGCCGCCGCCGATGATCAACCCGAGGTTGCCGAGGATCTCCATGTCCGGGGCGGGTTCGCCGTCGATGCGCAACTGCAGCAGCGCGTTGACCAGGCCGGGCCGCGGGTTCTCCCGGATCTCCATCATGTTGTTGATGATGTCGATGCCCATTTCGCGGTGCTGCTCGTTGATCTTCTCGCGCTCGGGTGCGTGCTCGGGGGTGTACACCGAGGCGTGGGTGGGCTCGCTGTAGACGTTCCACTTCTTGAGGTCGATGCCCATCATCGCGAGCGTGAACACCGCCGGCACGACGTTGGCCAGATGCTCGACGAAATCGATCCGGCCGCTTTCAATGTGCTCGTCGAGCGCGGCGCGGGTGATCTCATCGACGAACGGCTCCCAGCGCTTGATCGCCGCCGGCGAAAGGTACGGGTTCAGCGCCCCGCGATAGATGCTGTGCTCGGGCTCGTCCATCTCCAGGATGCCGCCGCGAACGACGGTGGCACGGCTGGCTTTCGGGATCGTGATGCCCTGGAACGGTGTCTCGCCGCTGATGTCGTGGTGGTTGGACACCACCGGACAGCGGGCCAGTTCGAACACGTACCGACTGCCCGCGGCCACCCAGTGCCCGCCGTAGGTGTCGGTCCACGCGATCGGGCAGCGGGACTGCATCTCCTCGGTGATCTTCTCGAACTGCAGCCGGTACTCCGGCGTGTGGCGATCGAAGTGATACCGATTCTTCTTGCGCTCGCTGTCGGCGGCGTTCAAGTCGTCGACGGTCACGTCTGGTCTCCTGTGTTCTGTTCAGTCACTCTTCGGTCGTGATGGCCTGCTCCGGGCAGGACTGCGCGGCTTCGCGCACCGCATCCTCCTGGTCCGGCGGAACCACTTCGTTCACCGGTGATGATGTGCCGTCGATATCGCTGAGCTGGAAGGAATCTGGGGCGATCATCGCGCACAGCGTGTGGCCCTGGCACCGTTGTTGGTCGACGAAAACCTTCACTTGCGTTGACCTCCCGCCTAGTTGTGGTAGTCGTACCACTTGAGGTAGCCGCCGGCGTCCACCCGGATCTGCATGCCGGTGACGTAACGGGCCTCGTCGGAGGCCAGCCACAACACCGCGTTGCTGATGTCGACCGGCTCGATCCACGGCACCTTCATCGCCTGTTGCACATAGAACACCGGTTCGGCGTCCTCGAGCGTCGGCTTCTCCAGGTCCGGCCGGAACGACCGGTACATCGGTTCGCTGCGCAGCATGTCGGTGTTGCAGTTGGTCGGATGCACGACGTTGGCGCGGATTCCGCGCGGCGCCAACTCGGTCGCCAGATCGTGGACGTATGCCGACAGCGCGCGCTTGGAGTGCACGTAGGCCATGCCGCCCGGGTCGTTGCCCGGATCGTTCTTCTGGTGGGTGTCCATCAGCGCGGCGGTGGATCCGGTCGCCACGATCGCGGCGCCCTCGGTCAGGTGCGGCAGCGCGACGTTGATCGCGTTGATGGTGCCGACCAGGTTGGTGTTGATGACATCGACCCAGGCCTGAAGTGGCGGTTGGCCTTTCATGCCCGCTACGCCGGCCTGCGCGACGACGATGTCGACCTTGCCGAACTCGGCGATGCCGCGTTCCAGCGCCTCACGCAGCTGGGCGGCTTCGCGGACGTCGGCCTGTGCGGTCACCACTCCGCGGCCCGTCTTCTCGACCAGCTTGCCGGTCTCCTCGAGGTCTTCCGGGGATGCCATCGGGTAGCCGATGGTCGGGATGTCCTGGCACAGGTCGACGGCGATGATGTCGGCGCCCTCTTCGGCGAGCCGCACCGCGTGACTGCGGCCCTGTCCGCGCGCCGCGCCGGTGACGAATGCGACCTTTCCTTGTACGCGTCCCACTACTTTGTGTCCTTTCGTTTTCGGCAGTTAGGTGTTTCGGCCGCCGTTGACGCCCAAGAGCTGTCCGGTGATGTAGCCGGCCTCCTCTGAGACGAGAAATGCGCATGCGGCCGCGATGTCCTCGGGTCTGCCGATGCGGCGTACCGGTGTGGTCTCGATGCTCTCCTGCACCTTCAGATAGCCGCGCTCTTCGGACTTGCGCAGCATCGGAGTGTCGATGAAGCCGGGTGGCACCGCGTTTACGGTGATGCCGCTCGGCCCGTACTCCAGCGCCAGGGATTTGGTCAGCCCGTTCACCGCGGACTTGGCCGCCACATACGGCGACATGTAGGGCTGGCCCGAATGGGTGCTGGAGGAGGAGATGTTGACGATGCGGCCCCATCCGGCCTCGATCATGTCGGGCAGCACGGCCTGCACGCAGTGGAAGACGCCGTTGAGGTTGACGTCGATCACGCGCTGCCAGTCCTCGAACGTGATGTCGGTGAAGCGTTTGAACCGCTCGAGCCCGGCCGCGTTGACCAACACCGTGACGGGTCCGAGCTGGGCGCGCACCGCCGCGAGCGCGTCGTCGATCTGCGCGCGGTCGGTCACGTCGGCGGTGAACGCGAACTCGGCGTCCGACGGAGCGATGTCGATCGTGGCGACGTGTAAGCCGTCGGCGCGCAACCGTTGCGCGACGGCCAGCCCGATACCCGAGCCGCCACCGGTTACGACGGCGTTCTTCATGCCGCCGCCCGAGGATCAACCATCAAGAATCGTCCTTCCGATTATGAGAACCGTACTCTCGGGATCTGTGATCCCGCAAGACAGTAACCCTTCTTGATTCGCACTGGTGAGACGTTTGGGAGCCGATTGTCGCACCATTAATCGCAGGCAGCGGGGATTCCGATCATTTCCTTGAGTTCTCTTGTCGCGAATGTATGATTCGCCGGGGATGAGAATGAAGTTTCCATCACATTGCGCCAGATGGGACGTGTGTTGAGGAGGACGATGCAGGAAGCGACCACGTTCCCAGGGGCCGACCCGGCGGCCCAGCCCGCCGCCACGAAAGCCGACCGACGCATGTTGGTAGGCGGGCGGCTGCTAGAGACCTCGCGGACGTTTCCTTCTCTCAATCCCGCCACCGGCGCCGTGCTCGGTCACGCGCCCGACGCCACCGTCGCCGATGCCGAAGCGGCCGTCGCGGCGGCTCGCCGAGCGTTCGACGAAACCTCCTGGGCCACGGATGCGCAGCTCCGTATCAGGTGCCTCGAACAGTTCCATCAGGCGCTCGTGGACCATCGCGACGAACTCGCCGACCTCACGATCGCCGAAGTCGGCGCGACGCCCGCGCTGTGCACCGGAGCGCAGCTCGACCAGCCGATCGAGATCGTGCGGTACTACGCCGACCTGCTGAAGAGCTATCCGATGACCGAAGACCTCGGCAACATCGAGAGCCGCGGCATGCAACACCACCGCTGGGTGGAGAAGGAAGCCGCCGGGGTGGTGGCGGCGATCATCGCCTACAACTACCCCAACCAGCTGGCGCTGGCCAAGCTCGGGCCCGCGCTGGCCGCCGGTTGCACGGTGGTCCTCAAGGCCGCCCCCGACACCCCGCTGATCACGCTGGCGCTCGGCGAGCTGATCGCCAATCACACCGACATCCCCGCCGGCGTCGTCAATGTGCTCAGCGGAGCTGACCCCGAGGTGGGCGCGGCGCTGACCACCAGCGCCGACGTCGACATGGTCACGTTCACCGGTTCCACCCCGACCGGCAGGCGCATCATGGCGGCGGCCAGCGAGACCCTCAAGCGCGTCTTCTTGGAACTGGGCGGCAAGTCCGCCGCGATCGTGCTCGACGACGGCGACTTCAACACCGCCGCGTTGTTCACCGCGTTCAGCATGGTCACCCACGCCGGACAGGGCTGTGCGCTGACGTCGCGGCTGCTCGTGCCCCGGAAGCATCACGATGAGATCGTCGAACTCGTCAAGAACAACTTCGGGCTGGTGCGCTACGGAGATCCGGCCGACCCCGCCACCTACATGGGTCCGCTCATCAGCGAGAAGCAGCGCGACAAGGTCGACGGCATGGTCAAGCGAGCCGTTGAGGCCGGCGCCACGCTGGTGACCGGCGGGCAGAAGGTCGACCCCGGCTTCTTCTACACCCCCACCCTGTTGACCGATGTCGACCCGGACAGCGAGATCGCGCAGGAAGAGGTGTTCGGCCCGGTGCTGGCCGTCATCGCCTACGAGGACGACGACGACGCGGTGCGCATCGCCAACAACTCCATCTACGGGTTGTCCGGGGCGGTGTTCGGCAGCCGAGATCGGGCGCTGGGCGTGGCCCGGCGCATCCGCACGGGCACGTTCTCCATCAACGGCGGCAACTACTTCAGCCCCGACAGCCCGTTCGGCGGCTACAAGCAATCGGGGATAGGACGCGAGATGGGCACCGCGGGGTTGGAGGAGTTCTTGGAGTCCAAGACGTTCGCGACGGTGGTGGACCGCTGATGAGCACTCGCGCGAAGTGGGCCCCCGGCCCGAAGGCCGGGGAGGGGCAGCGATGAGCAAGCCACTGGACGGAATCCGCGTCCTCGAGGTCGCGATGTACGGCTTCGTGCCCTCGGCGGGCGCCGTGCTGCGCGAGTGGGGCGCCGACGTCATCAAGGTCGAACATGCCGTGACAGGAGATCCGCAGCGCGGGCTGCGCCAGACCGGGTTGCTGCGGGTCGAAGGCGACCCCAACCCCAACATCGAACACGCCAACCGGGGCAAGCGCAGCATCGGGCTGGACATGTCGGTGCCGGAGGGCAAGGAGGTCCTTCTCGACCTGGCACGGCGCTCCGACGTGTTCCTCACCAGCTTCCTGCCCGCGCACCGGCAGAAGTTCGGCATCGACGTCGATGACATCCGCGCGGTGAACCCCGCGATCATCTATGCGCGAGGCAGCGCGCTGGGCCCGCGCGGTGAGGAGTCGGTGAAGGGCGGCTACGACATGACCGCGTTCTGGTGCCGTGCGGGCACCGCCGCCACGATCACGCCGCCGGGCACGCCCGGCATGGTCGGTCCGCCGGGACCGGCTTACGGCGACACCATCTCCGGCACCAACCTCGCGGGCGGGATCGCCGCGGCGCTGCTCAAGCGGGAACGCACCGGTGAGGCGTCGGTGGTCGACGTGTCCCTGCTGGGCAGCGGGCTGTGGTCGCTGGGCCATACCGTCGCGCTGACCAAGCACCTCGGGCAGCGCATGGAGGCCTTTCCGCCCGGCGTGCACGGTTCGCCGATCAACCCGCTCGTCGGGCTGTACCCGACCGCCGACGACCGCTACATCTCCTTTGTGATGATGCAGCCCACCAAGTTCTGGGCCGACGTGTGCAGGCACATGGACCTCGAGGAGCTCATCGACGACCCACGGTTCGCCACCGCCGAATCGATCGCCGAGAACACCGAGACCGCCGCGGAGATCCTGAAGGAGACGATGGCCAAGCGTCCGCTGGCCGAGTGGAGCGAGCGGTTCGCCACGCTGCTCGGGCCGTGGGCCCCGGTGCAGGACACCCTGCAGGCCGCCGAGGACGCCCAGATCCGCGCCAACGAATACCTGGTGCAGGCGGGCGAGCTCGAACTGGTCGCGAACCCGGTGCAATTCGATGTCAAGGCCCCCGAAACCGGCCCCGCGCCGGGTTTTGCAGAGCAAACTGACGAAATCTTGCTGGAACTCGGCTTGGATTGGGACCGCATCATCGAACTCAAGACGGCCGGCGCTGTCACCTAGGTAGCTGAGAGGTTCTGGATCCACCCATGCCCCACGTCGCCTCGATCGGGACCTATCTGCCGTGCTGGGGAACACCCACAGGTCGGGTGCCCGGCGACGACGAGGACGCCATCACGCTGGCGGTCGAGGCCGGCCGGGCGGCGTTGCTGGCAAGCGGCGCAGTAGAACGGGTGGTTCTGGTCAGCCGGAACATGCCGATGCTGGACAGCAGCAGCGCCGCTGTGCTGCTCGCCGGGCTGGGTCTGGACCCGGAGCTCGAGGTCGACGAACGGCTCGGCGGGGCGCCCGCGACCGTCGACGCGCTGAGCTCCGCGCGTCCGCGCACGCTGATCATCGGCAGCGACCTCGAGCCGGCCGGCGCGGCCGCGGTCCTGACCTCCGAGCGCGGCCTGAAGGTGCGCACCGCGGCCCGCATCGCGCGCAGCCTTCCGGTGCGCACCCGCAAGTCGACAGGCGACGTGCACGACTACGGCGATCCCCGCCTGCTGCACAAGCGGGGCCTTCTGGCCTCGTTGGAGGCCGCCTGGTTGGACACCCCGGCCGCCGTGGCCGGCGTGGATCATGACCGCGCGGTGGAGCTGACCATCGGCGACCCCCCGCGGCTGCCGACCACCGGCGCGAGCTCGAGCCTGTTCGCGCTTGCCGGGATGGCCGAACGAGGCGTGACGGGCCCGTTGGTGGCGGTCGAACAAGCCACGCTGTCGGGTATCACCATCTCCGACGGCATGGCCGAACTGCACCGCCGCGAGCCGACGGCGCGGCCGATGCCCGAGGGCCAATACGTCGCCGACGCGGATCTGCCGATCTCACTGGCCGCATACGAACGGGCCTTCGAGGCCAAAACCCGTTGGGAAGCCGGCAAATTCGCCGACAGCGACACGCTGGACTTTCCGCCGCGGTACCGGCTGGCCGACGACGGCGCACTGTCCACCGGCTACGAGCTCGTGCCCCTGCCCAGGACGGGCACGGTGTACACCGAGACGACGGTGCAGATGCCGGTGCCCGGGCTGCGCACGCCCTACTCGCTGGTGATCGTCGAGCTCGACGGCGTCGGGGTGCGCGCGCTGGTCAAGGTGACGGGAGCGGAGCCGGGCACCGTGGACATCGGCACCCGCGGTCGGTTGGCGTTACGCCGCGTGGCCGTGCGCTCCGGGGTGCCCGACTACGGCTACATGTTCGAGCCCGAACAGGTGGCGGCAGCGGCATGAGGACCCGAAGGCGAGCGCGAGCGAGGATCGCAGCGAAGCGAGGACCGGAACGAGCGGGAGCCGAGGCATGAGGAACGTCGCGATCGTCGGCGCCGGAATGACGGCCTTCGGTGAGCATTTCGCGCTCGGCATCAAAGACCTGCTACCGATGGCGTTCGCCGAGTGCGCGGCCAGTGTCGACAAGGGCGTGGCCAAGCAGGACCTGCAGGCGGCGTGGTTCGGTGCGATGGGCACCGCCGACGGTTTTCCCGCCGGTATCCTCGCCGACACCCTGGGATTGCCGGACCTGCCGGTGACCCGGGTGGAAAACTCGTGCGCCACAGGCAATGACGCCGTGCGCAACGCGCTGTTCGCGGTCGCCTCGGGCGCCTACGACGTCGCCCTGGTCATGGGGGCCGACAAGCTGCGCGACACCACCTCGGCCGAGATGGTCTGGGAGTGGGAGTCGATGGCGCGCGACATGGCGTGGGACTACGCCCTCGGGCTGGTCTCGCCCGCGGGGTTCGCCCTGCACGTCCGCCGCTATCTGCACGAGTCGCCCGCGACACGCGAACACCTCGCGATGGTGGCGGTGAAGAACCACCGCCACGGCGTCAACAACCCCAAGGCGCGACTGCGCTTCGAGATCACCATCGAACAGGCACTCGAGGCGCCGGTGATCGTCACGCCTTTCGGGTTGTACGACTGTGCCCCGCAGAGTGACGGCGCCGCGGCGCTGATCCTGGCCGCCGAAGAGGTGGTCGACCGCTTCACCGACCGGCCGGTGTGGGTCAGGGGAGTGGGCCTGGGCCTGGATTCGGTGATGCACCAGCACAAACAGGATATGACGACGTTTCCCGCCACGGTGCGGGCGGCCAAGCAGGCGTTCGCCATGGCCGGCATGACACCAGCCGACATCGACGTGGCCGAAGTTCACGACTTCTTTACAGGCATCGAGTTGATCAGCTATGAAGATCTCGGCTTCGCGGAGCGCTTCGGCGGCTACAAGCTCGTCGAGACCGAAGTCACCAGTGTTGGCGGCGCGCTGCCGGTCAACCCCAGCGGCGGACTGAAGGCCAAGGGCCACCCGCCGGGGGCCACCGGCGTCGCGCAATGCGTGGAGCTTTTCCAACAGCTCCGTGGAGAGGCGGTCAACCAGGTGGACGGAGCGCGAATCGCCTTGGCGCACAATATCGGTGGCCCGACGGCCGTGTCCGCCGTCACGATCCTGGAGGGAGCCGGCCATGGCCGTTAGAGGCCCGGAGCGGTGGGCGGTGGGGTTGCCGCGGGTGCGGGATTTGTCGGGGCCGATG
>NZ_ATDN01000023.1 GCF_004014805.1 Mycolicibacterium elephantis DSM 44368 | reverse complement strand
GACGACGCACCCGCGCCGCCGAAACCACCACACGCATCAACACCGAACGCAGACTCAACGCGTGCGAGGCCACCGTCGTACCCTGAGCACGGATAGTCCTCCGCGGCAAGTTTTCTCGCCGAATACGCCCCGACTGCAGGTGCACCACTCGCCAATATGCGCCAGGTGGGCAGCCGCACCGCGCCGCGCCCAATACTCGCGAATTCTGCGTCGCCGTCGTGATCACAGCGCTGCCACAACCGTGCGGCAGAAATCGACGCCAAACGCCCCCGCGAGCCCAATGCGGTGTTTGGCTTCCGCCTCAACGGGCACGCCTCTAGCACGACTTCGAGGAGGATGCCCATGCGCGCAGTGACCTGGCAAGGCCGACGGAAGGTCTCCGTCGACAACGTGCCCGACCCGACGATCAAGGAACCCAACGACGCGATCATCCGCGTCACCAGCACCAATATCTGCGGCTCGGACCTGCATCTGTACGAAGTGCTCGGCGCGTTCATGAGCGAGGGCGACATCCTCGGGCACGAGGCGATGGGCGTGGTCGAGGAGGTCGGCCGCGATGTCGACGGCTTGAAAGTCGGCGACCGCGTGGTCATCCCGTTCAACATCTCCTGCGGCCATTGCTTCATGTGCGACCAAGGACTGCAGAGCCAATGCGAGACCACCCAGAACCGAGACCAGGGCACAGGCGCCGCCCTCTTCGGCTACTCCAAGCTCTACGGCGAGGTCGCCGGCGGCCAAGCCGAATACCTACGCGTTCCCCAAGCCCAGTACACCCACATCAAGGTGCCCGTCGACGGGCCTGACGAACGCTACGTCTACCTCTCCGATGTGCTGCCCACCGCCTGGCAGGCCGTCGAATACGCCGCGGTGCCCGACGGCGGCACCCTGGTGGTCCTCGGCCTCGGCCCGATCGGTTCCATGGCTTGCCGCATCGCCTCACATCGCAAGGGCTGCAAAGTGATCGGCGTGGACTTGGTCGACGAGCGCCTCGACCGAGCCCGCGACTACTGCGAGGAGGTCATCGATCTCCGCCGCGACGACGCCGACGAAGTCGTCAAGAGCCACACCCAGGGCCGCGGCGCCGACTCGGTGATCGACGCCGTCGGGATGGAGGCCCACGGCTCCCCGATCGCCGAGGCCGCGCAGACTGCCAGCGGGTTCCTGCCGTCCCCGGTGGGACGGGTCGTCATGAAGCGCGCCGGCGTCGACCGGCTCGCCGCGCTCAACTCCGCCATTTCCCTGGTGCGTCGCGGCGGCACCATCTCACTGTCCGGCGTCTACGGCGGCGCAGCCGACCCGATCAACCTGATGACGTTGTTCGACAAGCAGATTCAGCTCCGGATGGGTCAGGCCAACGTCAAGCGCTGGGTGCCCGACATCATGCCCCTGCTCACCGCCGACGATCCGCTCGGCGTCGAGCAGTTCGCCACCCACCGGCTGCCGCTCGAGGCCGCACCCGGGGCCTATGAAACCTTCCAGAAGAAAGAGGACGGCATGGTCAAGGTGGTGCTCACCCCGTAATCGGGTAACCGGCCGACATGGACCAATCCGAAGCGCCACTCTTGGATGCTCTGGTCGACTACCGCAAGCGTGACCGCTATGGCTTCACCCCACCCGGTCACCGCCAGGGCCGCGGCGTCGACGACCGCGTGCTCGGCGTGCTGGGCCCCGAAGCCTTCCGGGACGACCTGCTTGCCAACGGCGGCCTCGATGACCGGCGTTCGAGCAACAAATACCTCCAGCGCGCCGAGGACTTGATGGCCGAAGCCGTCGGCGCCGAGATCGCCTGGTTCTCAACCTGCGGCAGCTCCCTTTCGGTGAAAGCGGCGATGATGGCCGTCGCCGGCGGCCCGGACCAGTCCGCGGGCTCGTCAGGCGGCAGCCTGATCGTCCCCCGCGACAGCCACAAATCCATCGTCGCCGGGCTGATCTTCTCCGGTGTGCAGCCGCGTTGGGTCACCCCGCGCTGGGACGCCGACCAACACATCTCTCATCCGCCGTCACCCGCGGAGTTCGAACGAGCGTGGGACGCCCACCCCGACGCCGCAGGCGCGCTCGTCGTCAGCCCCAGCCCCTACGGCACCTGCGCCGACATCGCCGGCATCGCACGCGTGTGCCACGACCGCGGCAAGCCGCTCATCGTCGACGAGGCATGGGGCGCACACCTGCCGTTCCACGAGAAGCTCCCGACGTGGGCGATGGACGCCGGCGCCGACGTGTGCGTCGTGAGCGTGCACAAGATGGGCGCCGGGTTCGAACAGGGATCGGTCTTTCACCTGCAAGGCGATCTGATCGACCAGACCCGCCTTTCCGCATGCGCCGACCTACTCATGACCACCAGCCCCAGCGTGCCGATCTACGCCGCGATGGACGGTTGGCGCAGACAGATGGTCCAGCACGGCCACGACCTCCTCGGCGCCGCAATCGAATTGGTCGGCGGACTGCGCGACGACATCGAGCTGATCCCCGACATCGAGGTACTCGACGCCGAGCTTCTCGGCGTCGAAGCCTCCCACGACCTCGACCGCCTCCAAGTGCTGATCGACGTGTCCGGCGCAGGAACGTCGGGCTACCAGGCCGCCGACTGGCTGCGTGAACACCGCCAGATCGACCTCGGCATGAGCGACCATCGACGCATTCTCGCCACGATGTCGTTCGCCGACGACAAACTGACCTGCGAACGGCTGCTGGACTCGCTGTGGGCCTGGCGCAAGGCCGCCAACGACTTCGACAAACCACCACCGGTGCGGCTGCCGTCGCCGGAGGAGATCGAATTGGAGACCGTCAAGCTGCCCCGCGACGCGTTCTTCGGCCGCACCGAAGCAGTACCCGCCGACAAGGCCGAAGGCCGCATCGCCGCCGAGCAGATCACGCCCTACCCGCCCGGCATCCCCGCCGTCGTCCCGGGTGAGCGGCTCAACACGGCCGTCATCGACTATCTGCGTACCGGCCTGCAGGCCGGCATGAACCTCCCGGATGCCGCCGATCCATCACTGCAGACCTTCCGGGTGGTGGCCTAGCGGAGCCTGGTTTGGCGGCACCGAATTCTGGCAACATTACTGCTGAGTAAGAAGTTTCCTCCGATATCCACCGGGTGGGGCACATGACGGACATGACGGAAATTTCCCTCGTCGCGCAGGACGAGGGCGGCGGCGCCGCACTCAACGAAGTCATCGGCCTGTCGATCTTCGCGGTCGTGGTCACGGCATTGCTGCTGTGGATCGGCTGGCTGCATCGCAGCCGCAAGATCACCTGGCTGACCCGCCTCGCCGACTGGTCGGGGCGCCGCTTCAAGCGCCCGCCGTGGGTGGCGCTGCCCATCGCACTGTTCATCACCGCGATCATCTGCGCGCTGTTCGGCTTCATCTGGGACGTCAGCCTGCACATCGGCGCGGGCCGAGACGAGGGGCCCCTTGCCAACCCCGCGCACTACTTCATCCTGGCCGGGCTGTTCTTCATCTTCGTCGCGGGCTGCCTTGCGATGGTGTTGCCCCTTGGGGGAGCCGAAGACAAACCCGGCCCGTCGGCCGTGAGGATCACCGACAGCTGGTACGCACCGGTCGGCGGCATCGTGATGGCCGGCTGCGGTCTGTACGCACTCCTGGGCTTCCCGCTCGATGACATCTGGCACCGGATCTTCGGTCAGGACGTAACACTTTGGGGTCCCACCCATTTGATGATGATCGGCGGTGCCGGCTTCTCCACCCTCGCGGCCCTGTACCTCGAGCACGAGGGGCGGCGAGCGATGGGTGACGAGAAGCCGCGCGACGGCATCGGCCTCAAGTTCGTGCAGTATCTGGCCTTCGCCGGCGTGCTCATCGGCATGTCGGTGTACCAAATCGAGTTCGACTTCGGCGTACAGCAGTTCCGCCAGGTGTTCCAGCCCATGCTGATCGCCGCGGCCGCCGCCTTCGCGTTGGTCGGCGCCCGGATCTTCATGGGGCGCGGGGCGGCGATCCTCGCTGCGCTGCTCGCGATCGGACTGCGGGGCCTGGTCTCACTTGCGGTCGGACCGGTGCTCGACGCGCCGAACAGCTGGTTCCCGCTCTACCTCGGCGCGGCCGTCCTCGTCGAGTTGATCGCGCTGACGCCGCTGCTCAAGCGGCCGATCGTGTTCGGGCTCGTCAGCGGTCTGGCGATCGGCACGGTCGGGCTCTGGCTGGAATCGTTGTGGATCAACGCGGTTTACCCATATCCGTGGGAGACCAGCCTGTGGCCCGAAGCCCTCGCGATGTCGGTTCCCGTCGCGGTGCTCACCGGCGCCTGCGGCGCGATGCTCGGCATGGTGCTGTGCGATCAGCCGCTGCCCGGACGCGCGATCGGGATCGGGCTGGTCGCGCTCACGGTCGTCGTCATCGGTGCCGCCACCGCCAACGGGCTGCGCTATGACGTCCCCGAAAGCGCCACCGCCACAATCACTCTCACTGAGGCACCGAGTATCGGCGACCAACGGCAGGTGACCGCAGACGTCCAGCTCACGCCCGCGAACCTGCTCAGCGAGAACCCCAACTGGGTGTCGGTGCTGGGTTGGCAGGGCGGCATCGCGAACCAGCGCGGCCTGTTCATCGACCACCTCGAGACCGTGGGTCCCGGCCACTTCCGCTCGACCGAGCCGATGCCGGCGTCTGGCTCTTGGAAGACGCTGCTACGCGTACACGACGGCAAGACGTTGGCCGCGGTGCCGATCTATCTGGCCGCAGACCCGGGTATCGGTGCGACAGAGGTGCCCGCCGAAGCGACGATGACGCGGCCGTTCGTCGCCGAGATCACGATTCTGCAGCGCGAGCGCAGCCCCGACGTGCCCGAAACGCTATGGCTCATCGGCTGTTTGATCGTGCTGTTCTGCACGCTGGTCATGGTCGCCGGGGTCACCTGGGGCGCGGGACGGCTGAACAAGTCCGAACCGAGCGGCAGCGAGGCCGAGTTGCGACCCACCGCTCAGGCGTGACGGCATGACGGCTGTGCCCAACGACCCGAACGTCGTCATCCTCGCCGACCATCCGATTTGGCTCGCCGTGCCGGCGTTCGCCCCGGCGATCGTGGTCGCCGGCGTCGTTGCTTACATAGCGGTGAAGAACCGCCGCAAGCCCGGAAACAAAGATGGAGGATCGTGATCAGTCGTAAGGCACTTCTCGTCCTGGCCACCGCCGCTCTCGTCGCCGCCGGATGCGGCTCGCAAGACGGCGACACCGCGGAGGGAACGTCGCCGCCCGCGTCGCCCGCGAGCCCGTCGGACTTGACCGATCAGCAGCGCCCGGCCGACCGCGTCACCCTCGATCTCACCATTGAAGGCGGACAGGTCGATCCCACCAACGAACAGCTGGAGGCGAAGGTCGGCGAGCCGATCGTGGTCCGGGTCAACAGCGACGCCCCCGACGAACTGCACGTGCACTCCACCCCCGAGCACAACTTCCAGATCAAGCCCGAGCCCGGCCAGCAGTTCCAGTTCACCGTCGACATCCCCGGCCGGGTCGAAGTGGAGCTGCACGACGCGAACAAGATCGTCGCGACCATCCAGGTGCGGTGAACACCGACCCGTCGCAGGTCGTGCTGGCGCACGGCCTTGGCGGCTCGACCGATCTGCCGATCCCGTTCACCTACGCCCTGATCGGTGCGGCGTGGACGCTGACATTCACCTTCGCGGTCGTCGCGTTCGCATGGCGGCAACCCCAGTTCGACCCCGACAAGCCGGCGCGCCCGTTGCCGCGCTGGGTGACGACGGTGATCGATGCCCCAGCCACCCGATGGACCGTCGCGCTGGCGGGGCTGCTGTTCGCCGTATGGGTCGCGGTGGCGTCGTTCATCCGGCCGCAGAACGCCGACAATCCGCTGCCCGGTGTGTTCTACGTGCTGCTGTGGGTGGGTCTGGTGGCTCTGTCGCTGGTGGCCGGCCCGGTGTGGCGGGCGATCTCACCGATTCGGGCGGTGCATCGGCTGCTGGGCTGGCGTTCCCTGCGCCGCGCCTATCCGGCGGCGCTGGGCTACTGGCCCGCCGCGCTGGGCCTGTTCGCGTTCGTGTGGCTCGAGCTCGCCAGCCCCGACCCCGGATCGCTTGGCGCCATCAGGATTTGGTTGCTGATCTATCTGGTCGTCACCCTGGCCGGCGGGCTGTGCTTCGGTCGGTGCTGGTACGGCCGCGCCGACCCGTTCGAGGTGTACAGCATCGCGGTGTCGCGGCTGTCGCCGTGGCGGCGCGATCCGCGCAGCGGCCTGGTCGCCCTCGGCAATCCGTTCGACCACCTGCCGTCGCTGCCGATCCGGCCGGGCGTCGTCGCGATCATGGCGGTGCTGCTGGGATCGACGGCCTTCGACAGTTTTTCGGCGCAGCCGCGGTGGCGCAACTTCGTCGACGAGCACGCCACGTCGACCCTGACCGCCACCGTGATCCAGACTGCGGGCCTGCTGCTGTTCATCGGGGTCGTCGCGGCCACGTTTTGGTTGGCGGCCGTCGCGACCGGAGGCGTCGACCGCGGGCGGCGACGTGCGCTGCCCGGGCAGATGGCGCATTCGCTGATCCCGATCGTGATCGGCTACGTGTTCGCGCACTACCTGACCTATCTGGTGGAACGCGGTCAGCAGACGGTCTTCCTGCTGTTCGGGCTGGATGCCGATGTCAACTACGTGCTGTCCCTCCATCCTTCGGTGCTGTCCACCATCAAAGTCGGTTGCGTGCTGGCGGGCCACGTCGCCGGCGTCGTCGCCGCCCATGACCGCGCGCTGCGTCTGCTGCCCGCGGGCCATCAGCTGACCGGCCAGCTGGCGATGATGCTGGTGATGGTCGGTTACACCTTCACCGGGCTGTATCTGCTCTTCGGCGGATAACGGCGCTACGGTTGGGGTATGAAAGCGCTGATCATCGTCGACGTGCAGAACGACTTCTGCGAGGGCGGATCGCTGGCCGTGACCGGCGGCGCCGAGGTGGCGCGCAACGTCACCCGGCTGCTCGCTGACCGCTCCGACTATGCGCACATCGTGGCCACCAAGGATTTTCACATCGATCCCGGTGACCACTTCTCCGACACCCCCGACTACAAGGTGTCGTGGCCGAGGCACTGCGTTGCCGACACCCCGGGCGCGGAATTCCATCCGGACTTCGACGCCAGCGCCGTGGAAGCCGTGTTCCGCAAGGGCCACTACTCGGCGGCCTACAGCGGCTTCGAGGGCACCGACGACGACGGCACCCCGCTCGCCGACTGGCTGCGGCAGCGCGGGGTCGACGAGGTCGACGTGGTCGGGATCGCCACCGACCACTGCGTGCGGGCCACCGCCACCGACGCGGCCAAGGCCGGGTTCACCACGCGCGTGTTGCTGGACTACACCGCCGGTGTGGCACCGGAGACGACCGAAAAGGCCGTCGAGGACCTGCGCGCCGCGGGCGTACAGGTCAGCTGATCTCGGCCCGCACCTGGTGCGCGGCCGCCACCATGTTGCGCAGCGACGCGGTCACCTCGTCCGGTTGGCGGGTCTTGAGCCCGCAGTCCGGGTTGACCCACAGCCGTTCCGCGGGCACCGCACGCAACGCCGCGCGCAGCTTCTCGGCCATCTCCTCGGTGCTGGGCACCCGCGGCGAGTGGATGTCGTACACGCCCGGCCCGACGCTGTTGGCGAAGCCCGCGGCGTTCAGGTCGTCTAGCACCTCCATGCGCGACCGCGCCGCTTCAATGGAGGTGACGTCGGCGTCGAGATCGGCGATGGCGCCGATGATCTCGCCGAACTCCGAGTAGCACAGGTGGGTGTGGATCTGGGTGTCGTCGTTGACCCCCGACGTCGCCAGCCGGAACGCGTCGACCGCCCACTTCAGGTAGGCGTCCTGGTCCTTGCTGCGCAGCGGTAACAGCTCCCGTAGCGCGGGCTCGTCCACCTGGACGATCGTGATACCCGCGGCTTGCAGGTCCACGGTCTCGTCGCGGATCGCCAGCGCCACCTGGGCGGCGGTGTCGGCCAGCGGCTGGTCGTCCCGCACGAACGACCACGCGAGGATTGTCACCGGGCCGGTGAGCATTCCCTTGACCGGCTTGGCGGTCAGTGACTGCGCATAGGTGATCCAGTCCACGGTCATCGGCTTGGGCCGGGCCACGTCGCCGAACAGAATCGGCGGGCGCACGCACCGGCTGCCGTAGGACTGCACCCACCCGTTCTGGGTCGCCAGGAACCCGTCGAGTTGCTCGGCGAAATACTGCACCATGTCGTTGCGCTCGGGCTCGCCGTGCACCAACACGTCGATGCCGAGATCCTCCTGAAGCCCGATCACATCGGCGATCTCGGCCTTCATCCGCCGCTCGTACTCGGCGCGGTCGATCTTGCCGGACCGCAGCTGGGCACGGGCCCCGCGGATCGCCGGCGTCTGCGGGTAGGACCCGATGGTCGTGGTCGGCAACAGCGGCAGGTTCAGCCGCGCGTTCTGCGCGGCCCGGCGCTCTTGGGCGGGCCCGCGCCGCGACCCCGACGCGGCGATCGACGAGATCCGTGACCGCACATCGTCGTTGGTCAAGCGCGAGTCCGACCGGCGTGACGCGATCGCCGCGTCGGAGGCGGCGACTTCGGCCTCGATCGCGTCGCGGCCGTCCCGCAGCCCGCGTGCCAACGTCACGACCTCGGTGACTTTTTCGGCACCGAACGCCAGCCAACTGCGCAGCGCGGGGTCGATGTCGTCCTCGGCATCCAGCGAGTAGGGCACGTGCAGCGTCGAGCACGACGTCGAAACCGCCACGGCCCCAGCTAGTCCCGACAGCCTCGCCAGCACCTCCGACGCGTTCCGCAGATCGGTGCGCCACACATTGCGGCCGTCGACGATGCCCGCGACCAGCAGCTTGTCGGCCAGCTCGGGCACCGCCGCGACGGCCGACGCACCGCCGGCCACCAGATCGACGCCCACCGCCTCCACCGGTGTGCGGGCAAGCGCGGGCAGCGCGTCGGTGAGTTCGCCGAAGTAGCTCGCCACGAACAGCGACGGCCGCTTGGCGACGTGGCCAAGCGTTCCATAGGCGCGGTCAGCCAACTCGGCGGCGTTGGCGACGATGTCGGTCACCAGCACGGGTTCGTCGAGCTGGATCCAGCCGACGCCCTCATCGGCGAGCAGCTCCAACAGTTCGGCGTACACGGCGACGAGCTCGTCGAGTCGGCCGACCGGCGCGTCGGCGCCGTCCACGGCCTTCGACAGTGCCAGAAACGTGATCGGGCCGACGACGACCGGCCGGGCCGGGACGTCAAGCGCGCGGGCCTCTTTCAGCTCGGCGAGCACCTTGGCCGGGTTGAGCGAGAACCGGGTGTCGGGCCCGAGCTCGGGAACGATGTAGTGGTAGTTGGTGTCGAACCACTTGGTCATCTCCAGCGGGGCGACCTCGTCGGTGCCGCGGGCGGCCGCGAAGTAGCGGTCGAGATCGTCGTCGATGCCCGCGACCCGTGCGGGCAGGGCACCGAGCATCACCGCGGTGTCGAGCACATGGTCGTAGTAGGAGAACGTGTTCACCGGCACGGAGTCCAGGCCCGCTGCCGCAAGCGATTCGATGGTCTTGCGGCGCAATGTCGCGGCCACCGCCTCGAGCTCGGCGCGCTCGATGCCGCCGGCCCAGTACTTCTCCAGCGCACGCTTGAGTTCCCGGTTCGGGCCGATGCGGGGTGACCCGAGAATGGTGGCGGTGAAAGGTGTGGCGGTCATGCTTCGTCCTCTATTACGGCGTGACGGTTCATCGCCGGGGGACGCGTACCGAATGCGGGTACACCGCTTCGGCCACTGCCCATTCCGCGAGGCGATGAACCACCGGACGCGGCGCGCCCGGTACAGCCGGCAGGTCTTCGGACTCACGGGCACGCACCGAGGTGCTCCTACTGGCCGTCGCTTCCCAGCCCGGGTGGGCCAGTGCCGTTGACGGCGGTCGTTCCCGTACACCGCTGCGGGACAGTCCCGGATTCTCACCGGGTTCCCTCTCGCCACCCGCCTCACGGGAGGTGGGTGGCTCGATGCCGACGCCCAAACCTCAACGCCGACAGACCAGCTGCACCGCCCAGCCTATCCGACTGTCGGGTCCACCGGATTGCCCGTCCACCGCGGCGGCCGACCGGCCAGGTGCGCACGCACCCCTTCTCTCGCGTCCTCGTGCGCCATCAGCCGCAGATGGATCTCGGTCTCGCGGCGACCCACCGCCGCGCGATCCAGATCGAACGAGTCCCACAGCAGCCGTTTGCTCGCGGCCACGGACATCGGCGCGGCGTTGTCGGCGATGTCATGCGCCACCTCCAGCGCGGCGGCGAGGACGTCGTCGGCGTCGAGGACCCGGCTGCCCAGTCCCAGCTCGACCGCGCGTCGACCGTCGAAAGTGGCTCCGGTCAACAGGATCTCGGCGGCGTTGGCGATGCCGACCAGCCGCGGCAGCACCCAGTGCGAGTAGGCGTCGCCGACCACGCCGCGGCGCACCTGCACGACGCCGTAGCGAGCGTCGGCGGCGAAGAACCGGAGATCGCACTGCAACGCCAGCGTCAGCCCCAACCCGATGGCGTGGCCGTTCACCGCGGCGATCACCGGCTTGCTCAGCGACCAGGCGGGCACGTCGATACCGGAGGCGCTGAACCCCGCGCCTGGCCGGGCGAACGTGTCTTCGCCAGATGACAGGTCCGCGCCCGCGCAGAACGCCGGCGGAGTGCCGGTCAGCACCACGGCCCGGATGCGGTCGTCGCGGTCGCAGCTGCGGTAGGCGTCGGCGAGTTCCTCCCGCATACCGTCGCCGATCGCGTTCCGCTGCCTCGGACGGTTCAGCGTGATGGTCGCCACCCCACCGTCCACCGCGGTCAGCAACGTCCGATACGCGCGCATCGTGTCAGCTTTCCTTCACGTTCGAGCATCGCGATTGCGAAGCGACGCGATTGGGCATTCCCCGTATCGTCTCGTCAACTGATCACTGGAGCGTGCAATTTTGGAAGTCTGGCCCGGCAAGGCGTATCCCCTCGGCGCCACCTACGACGGAGCCGGAACGAATTTCGGGCTGTTCAGCGAGGTCGCCGACAAGGTGGAGCTGTGCCTCTTCGACGCTGACGGCACCGAGTCGCGGGTGATGCTGCCCGAGGTCGACGGGTTCGTCTGGCACGGCTTCATCCCGAACATCGAGCCCGGGCAGCGCTACGGCTACCGGGTGCACGGGCCCTACGACCCGGCCGAGGGGCTGCGCTGCAACCCGAACAAACTGCTGCTGGACCCGTACTCGAAGGCCATCGACGGCAACTTCGACTGGAACCAGTCGCTGTTCGGCTACACCTTCGGCGATCCCGACAGCCGCAACGACGAGGACTCGGCGGCCAGCATGCCCAAGTCCGTCGTGATCAACCCGTTCTTCGACTGGGGCAACGACCGCTCGCCGGGCTACGAGTACGCCGACAGCGTCATCTACGAAGCCCACGTCAAGGGCCTGACCCAGACGCACCCCGACATCCCCGACCAGATCCGCGGCACGTATGCCGCCGTCGCGCATCCGGCGATCATCGAGCATCTGACCTCGCTGGGCGTCACCACGCTCGAGTTGATGCCGGTGCACCACTTCGCCAACGATTCCACGCTGCTGGAGAGGGGCCTCACCAACTACTGGGGTTACAACACCATCGGCTTCTTCGCCCCCGACTTTAAGTACAGCTCCAGCCCCAACCCGGGTGGGCAGGTGCAGGAGTTCAAGGCGATGGTGCGCACGCTGCATGAAGCCGGCATCGAGGTGCTGCTCGACGTCGTCTACAACCACACCGCCGAGGGCAACCACCTGGGGCCGATGGCCAGCTTCCGCGGCATCGACAACCCCGCCTACTACCGGTTGGTGGAGGACGACAAGCGCTACTACATGGACTACACCGGCACCGGCAACAGCCTCAACGTCGGGCACCCGCATTCGTTGCAGCTGATCATGGACTCGCTGCGGTACTGGGTCACCGAGATGCACGTCGACGGGTTCCGGTTCGACCTGGCCTCGACGCTGGCCCGCGAGTTCTACGACGTAGACCGGCTGTCGACGTTCTTCGAACTCGTCCAACAGGATCCGACGGTCAGCCAGGTCAAGCTGATCGCCGAGCCGTGGGACGTCGGACCGGGCGGCTATCAGGTCGGCAACTTCCCGCCGCAGTGGAGCGAGTGGAACGGCAAGTACCGCGACACGGTTCGCGACTACTGGCGCGGTGAGCCGGCCACCCTCGACGAGTTCGCCTACCGGCTGACCGGCTCGGCCGACCTCTACGAGCACACCGCGCGCAGACCCGTCGCGTCCATCAACTTCGTCACCGCGCACGACGGCTTCACGCTTCGGGACCTGGTGTCCTACAACGAGAAACACAACGAGGCCAACGGCGAGGACAACAACGACGGCGAGAGCCACAACCGGTCCTGGAACTGCGGTGTCGAGGGCCCGACGGACGACCCGGAGGTCAACGCGTTGCGGGCCCGGCAGCAGCGCAACTTCCTGACCACCCTGCTGCTGTCGCAGGGGGTGCCGATGATCAGCCACGGCGACGAGCTCGGCCGCACCCAGCAGGGCAACAACAACGTGTACTGCCAAGACAACGAGCTGTCCTGGATCGACTGGGAGAACGCCGACACCGAGCTGATGGAGTTCACCCGCACGGTGTCCGCGCTGCGCGCCGCGCACCCGGTGTTCCGGCGCCGCCGGTTCTTCTCGGGCGACACCGTGCGCGGCCACGGCGGCACTGCGGGGCTGCCCGACATCGCGTGGTTCGCCCCGGACGGCTCGGAGATGAGCGACGAGGATTGGGAGAGCGGGTTCGCCAAGTCGATCGCGGTGTACCTCAACGGCCACGGTATCCCGTATCTGGACGTGCGCGGTCAGCGGGTGATCGACGACTCGTTCCTGTTGTGCTTCAACGCCCATTACGAACCGATCGAGTTCGCGGTTCCGCCAAGCGAATTCGCGGCTGGATGGCTTCCGGTCGTCAACACCGCGGCCGATGCCGAGGCTGATCAGCCAGAGGTCGCGGCGGGCGAGAAGGTCAGCGTCGAGGCGCGCTCGGTGCTGGTGCTGCACGCACCGCTCGAGTGACGCTACTCGACGACGGGAAAGATCGAACTGCCGTCCTCCGGGGTGCCGTCGACTTCGCCGTCGGTGCTCTCCGGCCGCTCGGCGGCGAGCTTCTCGTCGAGCGACTCGCCTTCGGGCTCAGCGGCGATGTGATCGGCGGCGGCCCACTGCTCCGGCGGGTCGACGACCTCATCGCCGTCGTCGTTTCGGACGTCGTCTGAATCCATCGCCTCCATCGGGCGCAGGGTGTCCTCGACCCCGCCGGTGTCGTTCGGAGAGGCGTCGAATTCGGTGTTGTCGGGCTCCACGTCCATCCGGTTGCCCACTCCCGGCGCTGTTAAACGCCGAGCGCGCCGATCGACCGGCGCGGCGGCGGGCCGTGCGTCAGAAACGTTGCGCGCCAGAGGACTTCCGCGTCAAACCGCCACATTCCGTACCAGCCTGTATGGTATGGTCCCACCCGTAGCAACCGTGGCCGCCGCGCTGGCACGAACCTTGATCATCGTGTGCCTCCGGTCGGGCGGGCCGGAATAGGAGCCGACGAGCGGCGGCGCCTACCGGCGGCCGCGGTTGCCTCAAATGAATATATTCGTGCGTGTCAATTATCGGCGTATGCTGCCCCCATGACGGCGCCGACCGGTGCTGGCCGGCGAGTGACGGCCGACGACTGGATTCAGGCCGGCTTTGCGGTTCTGGCCGAGGGGGGACCGGACGCGCTGCGGATCGGCCGGTTGTGCGATCGACTTTCGGTCACCAAAGGCAGCTTCTACTGGCACTTCACCGATATGCAGGAGTACCGGGCTTCGCTGGCCCGCGCCTGGGGCGACCTCCACGACGAACAACGACGCCGATTCGAGGAAAGCGCCGAGGCCGACCCCCGCAAGCGGCTGGTCGCGATGATGCAGACGTTGATGCGGCCCGAGCATTGGGCGCTCGAACGCGCGATGCGGGTCTGGGCATTGACCGACGAGTCCGTGCTGGCGAGCGTTCAGCGCAGCGACCGGCGGGTGCGGTGCGCGGTCCGGCAGGCTTTCATCGACTACGGATTCGACGCCGAAGAGGCCGACCTGCGCGCGACGGTGTTGTTCGCCGCCAGCCTCGGCCTGCTGCACGGGTCGGGGTCAAGCAGGGACATTCCGGCGTCGCTGCGCGAGCGCGTTCTCGAGCTCATGCTCCGCAGATAGACCTGCCGGTCACGCCGCGTCCTGCTCCATCGCCTCTGCGGCCGCCCGGGTCCGGGCGGCGGGGTTTTGGGTAACTTTTTGCTGGGCAATCCCGATACATCACCAAGATCGGGCCGGAGATAGGGGAATCGTGCGCAAACTCTTCAAGGCGGTCGTCGCGCTGGCGGCCGTGGTACTGGTGGCGGCGAGCCTCACGCACATGCTGCGCCCCGACTCGGACAACAGCCGCGGCATCCCCGTCACCGAGACGGCGGCGGTGTCTTCGCTGGGGTTTGCCGATTCGTGGCTGTGGTTCCTGTCCCCGGACGACGTGAACCGCCAACTGGACCTGATGGTCGACACCGGCGTGCGAAGCGCGCGGATCATGATGCCGTGGGCGGCCATCCAGCCGAACCCGGACGCGTGGAACTGGGGCCAGGCCGACCTGATCGTCAACGCCGCCAACGCGCGGGGCATCGCCGTCGTCGCGCTGTTGAACTCCACGCCCGGTTGGGCTACCGGCGGCGGGCCTGCCATCGCCTCGCCACCGGCGGCGGCCGAGACGTTCGGCACGTTCGCGGGCACGATGGCGTCGCACTTCGCCGGGCGCATCGCCGCCTACGAACTGTGGAACGAAGCCAACGCCGTGCAGTTCTGGGCCGGACCGCAGGGTCCCCAGCCCGCCCGGTTCGCCGACCTGTTGAAGGCCGCCTACCCGGCGATCAAGGGCGCCGATCCCAACGCGACGGTGGTCCTGGGCGGACTGTCGCCGACCATCAACTTCTTCTCGGTCACCAGGAATCCGGTGGACTACCTCAACGGCGTGTACGCGGCGGGCGGCGGCGGACACTTCGACGCCGTGGGCTATCACCCGTACCTGTTCACCAACAACGAGGCCTCCCGGTTCTCCACGGGTCAGGCCAACTCGCCGCGCGGCCTCTATGACCAGCTGCGCGGGGTGATGGCCGCCAACGGTGACGGCGGCAAGCAGATCTGGGCCACCGAGTTCGGCGAGGCGACGTCGAAGGTCAGCGAGGCCACGCAGGCCGACCGCATCCGCGACTTCATCGTCGCGTGGCGCACGCTGCCGGGTGCGGGCCCGGTGTTCATCTACACCACCCGCGACCGCGCCACCGGCAGCCCCAACCCGCAGGACAACTACGGCGTCTACCGCACGGACTGGACACCCAAGCCCGCCGCGGACGTCATGCGCAGCCTGGCCTAGCCGCTAGCGCCCACCTCACTACCGCCGAGCAGACGTGAAAACCCCCAAAACGGCGCCACTTCGGGGGTTTTCACGTCTGCTCGCGCACGAAAGGGAGAGGGCTTCTAGCCGACGATCCTGGCGATCGACTTGAGCGGAATCGGAAGCCAGCTGGGTCGGTGCCGCGCCTCGTAGGTGGCTTCGTAGACGGCCTTGTCCAGCTCGTAGGCGGCCAGCAGCACCGCCGAGTCGCGCGGATCGACCTCGGCGACCTCGGCATACCCGTCACAGAACGACGCGGCGTTGCGGTCCACCCACTCGCGCGCGCGGGCGGCCAGCTGGCGGTCCCGGTCCTCGGCGCCGGAGCTCGACGCCTGATCCATCAACCGGTGGTAGGCCGCGTATTCGAAGGATCGCAGGATTCCGGCGACATCGCGTAGCGGTGAGTCGGGGCGGCGGCGCTCCTCGAGCGGCTGGCCGGGCTCCCCCTCGAAGTCGATGAGCAACCAGCGTTCCGGGGTGCGCAGCACCTGACCTAGATGCAGGTCGCCGTGGATGCGCTGTACGGTGACGGGCTCGTCGGCGAGCTTGCGGTAGCGCTCTTCGATCAGCGAGACATACTGCTGCAGTCCGGGGACCGATTCCGCCGCGGACCGCAGCCGTCTGACCATGGTGTCCGTCGGGAACGCGGTGGTCGACGTGCCCAGTTCGGCGGCCAGCGTCGCGTGCACCGACGCCACCGCCTCACCGAGCCGGTAGGACTCGGCGGCGAAATCGCCTCCGACCTCGTCGGCGTAGAGGTCACCCTCGGCGAACAGGTCGCGGGTGCTGGTCATCGCCATGTCCCAGCCCTCGGCGGAGTTGGCCGCGAACTCGGCCACCATGCCCAGCGCGTACGGCTCACCGTCCCACTGGGTTTCGTACGCCCCGAGCAGCCGCGCCACGTGCGGGTTGCCCGCGGTGGCCAGCACCCGGTTCAGCTCGATGTCGGGGTTGACGCCCGGGGTGATGCGCCGGAACACCTTGAGGATGGCGGCCTCCTCGAACACCACGCTGGTGTTGCTCTGTTCGGCGCTCGACAGCCGCGGCGCCGCCTCCAGCGGCAACTCGACGCCGTTCTCCTTGCTGAACCGGACGTCGCCCACCGCGGCCGAGCTGTCGATGAGCGCCAGCAGCGCCCGGGCCGCGGCGGGGTCGTACAGCGCGTCGTACGCGGTGCGTTCGCCGTCGTGGGCCGCCCCGCCGATGGTGGCGACGTTGAGGAACTCGGCGATCGGTCCGCCGCCGGCGGTCGCCTCGTCGTTCCAGCAGACGATCACCTGGTAGCGCTCCGCCGAGCCGTCGGTGTAGGAGACCTCGAGCAGCATGAGCTCGAGGTCCAGGTCGAAATCGTTGGGCAGCGCCACCACCACGGCGGGTTCCGCGGACGCCAACTCGCGGTTGCGTCCGGCATACCACCGTTGCTGCGGTAGCCACTCGGCGAACGGCAAGGTCATGGCTGGTCTTTCGGCTCGGGTTCGGGCGCGCGCAACGAGAACCAGTAGAACCCGTGGCCCGGCAGGGTCAGCAGATACGGCAGCTGACCGATCGACGGAAACTCGACATATCCAGTCATCTCGATGGGGGTGTACCCGCTGTAGGCCTGCAGGTTCAGCTCGATCGGCTGCGGAAACCGGGACAGGTTGTTCACACAGAGCACCGTGTCGGTGCCCCCGTCGTCTCGCTTGATCTCGCGGACGTAGGTCAGCACGGACGGGTTCGAGCCGCCGAGTTCGTGGAAGGTGCCGGTGGCGAACGCCTCGTGGCGACGACGCACCGCCAGCATGGTGCGCGTCCAGTTCAGCAGCGAGTTCGAGATGTCCCGCTGGGCTTCAACGTTGACGGCCTGGTACCCGTAGATCGCGTCCTGGTTGGGCGGCAGGTACAGCCGGCCCGGTGTGGCGGTGGAGAAGCCGGCGTTGCGGTCCGGCGTCCACTGCATCGGGGTGCGGACCCCGTCGCGGTCGCCGAGCCAGATGATGTCGCCCATGCCGATTTCGTCGCCGTAGTACAGCATCGGCGAACCCGGCAGGCTCAACAGCAGCGCGGTGAACAGCTCGATCTGGTTGCGGTCGTTCTCGAGCAGCGGCGCCAGGCGCCGGCGGATGCCGACGTTGGCCTTCATCCGCGGATCCTTGGCGTACTCGGCGTACATGTAGTCGCGTTCTTCGTCGGTGACCATCTCCAGCGTCAGCTCGTCGTGGTTGCGCAGGAAGATCGCCCACTGCGCCATCTCCGGGATGTCGGGTGTTTGCGCGAGGATCTCGCTGATCGGAAAGCGTGATTCACGCCGCACCGCCATGAAGATCCGTGGCATCAGCGGAAAGTGGAACGCCATGTGGCACTCGTCGCCGCCGGTGGCCGGGTCGCCGAAGTACTCGACCACATCGGCGGGCCACTGATTGGCCTCGGCCAGCAGTACCCGGCCGGGGTATTCGTCGTCGATCACCTTGCGGCAGCGCTTGAGAAACGCGTGCGTCTCGGGCAGGTTCTCGCAGTTGGTGCCCTCCCGCTCGAACAGGTAGGGCACCGCGTCCAACCGGAACCCGTCGATGCCGAGGTCAAGCCAGAACCGCAGGACGTCGAGCATCGCCTCCTGCACGGCGGGGTTGTCGTAGTTGAGATCGGGTTGGTGGCTGAAGAACCGGTGCCAGTAGAACTGCCGTCGCACCGGGTCGAACGTCCAGTTCGACTCCTCGGTGTCGACGAAGATGATCCGCGCGTCGCTGTATTTTTCGCTGGTGTCACTCCACACGTAGAAGTCGCCGTACGGGCCGTCGGGATCCCTGCGCGACTCCTGAAACCATGCGTGCGACTCGGACGTGTGGTTCATCACGAGGTCGGTGATGACGCGGATGCCCCGGCGGTGGGCGGCGTCCAGCAGGTCGACGAAGTCGTCGACGGTGCCGAACTCCGGAAGCACCTTGTAGAAGTCACGGATGTCGTAGCCGCCGTCGCGCAGCGGCGAGTCGTAGAACGGAGGCAGCCAAAGACAGTCGACGCCAAGCCACTTCACGTAGTCGAGCTGCTCGGTCAGCCCACGCAGATCCCCGATGCCGTCGGCGTTGGAGTCGTAGAACGCGCGCACCAACACCTCGTAGAAGACCGCGCGCTTGAACCACGTGCGGTCCTCGGGCAGCACCCGGGCGTGGCCAAAGTCATCGGCGGTAGGGTGCTCGACGGTCCTGCCGTCCGGACCCTCCTCGACATGGCTGCCTTCGGACGGGTCGTGTTCGTTGACACCGCTGCGCTGATCCATACCGAGTTCAAACGTACCCAGTCCGCCGGAATTGAACCTGTTGTGTCCGCTGCCGCGACGGGTTAACGTTTCGACGTCTCGCTCCCACCTCCTTGAATGAATTGAGTGGTTTGTGGCTGATTCAGTGCCGAATGATGGTGAAGCTCCGGTAATCGTCGGCATGGCCGACGCAGCGATGCACATGTATTCGGTCGCGATCGACGCGCTTCCCGACAACACCGATCCCGAGTTTCCCGATCGCGCCGGCGTCATCCTGGCGGGCCTGCGCAAACTGCAGCGCTCGTTGACCGAGGCCGCAGGCCGCAGTCGGACCACCCCGTCGGTGGTCGTCGCGCTCAGCGAGGTCCGCAACCGCTACGACACGCTGATGGAGAAGGCGGCGGACGGACCGAACGCCACCCTGGGCCAGCGGCTCTACGTCGCCCGCGGGCGGGCCAAGCTGTCGGCCAAGGAGACGGCCAACGGCATCGGTTTGCGGAAGGACTTGATCGAGGCGATCGAGGCCGAGGAGCCCACCACCGAGGACGAGAGCGCGCGCATCAAGGACCTCATCGCCGCGCTCGGCGGCTGACCCGGCGCCGAGGTGACCCCGCGCGATCACGGCGACCCGGGCGACGCGCCCTCGGTTCCGCCCCCGCTGACCGAAGTGGTGAACGCCACCCGCCCGTCGGCGGCCGAGGAGGCGCGCACGATCGCCGCCTCCACCAACGTCGGCACGCTGGCCACCCTGACGGCCGACGGCGACCCGTGGGCGTCGTTCGTGACCTATGGGCTGCTCGGCGGCGCACCGGTGCTGTGTGTGTCCAACCTCGCCGAGCACGGGCGCAACCTCGGCCACGATCCGCGGGCCAGCATCGCGATCGTCGCGCCCGACGCCGAATCCGACCCGCTGGCCAGCGGCCGGGTCACGCTGGCGGGCGTGGCCGAGGTGCCCACGGGCGAGGAGTTGGCCGCCGCCCGCCAGGCGCACCTGTCGGCCGTCGCGTCGGCCAAGTACTACATCGACTACAGCGACTTCACGCTGTGGGTACTGCGGGTCAAACGGGTCCGCTGGGTCGGCGGGTACGGCCGGATGGACTCGGCGACGGGTGAGGCGTACGCGGCGGCCGAACCGGATCCGGTCGCGCCCCATGCCGCCGGAGCCGTCGCGCACCTCAACGCCGACCACGCCGACACGCTGGTCGCGATGGCCAAGGTGCTCGGCGGTTACCCGGACACCGTCACCGCGACCTGCACCGGCGCCGACCGCTACGGGCTGGACCTGCGGGTCACCACCGACCGTGGCGTGGCCTACACCCGGATCGGCTACGCCGCGCCCCTCGATTCGGCCGACGAACTGCGATCCGCGGCCGTCGAGCTGGCCCGCCGGGCCCGACAGCCCTGAAATACCATCACCACATGTCCTCGCGTCCAGACACCTGGCAAGCGGCGTTCGACCTGATCCGCACCCGCGGCTACGAGCATCGCGCCGAGCCGTTCCGGCTGGCCAGCGGCCAGCTCAGCCACGACTACATCGACGGCAAGTACGCGGTGGACACCGGCGAACGGTTGACGATCGTCAGCCGCGCGGTCGCCGACCTGGCCGCCGGCCACGGCATCGAGTTCGACGCGGTGGGCGGGCTGACGATGGGCGCCGACCCGCTGGCGCACGGTGTGGCGATGGTGACCGGTAAGGCGTGGTTCTCGGTGCGCAAGGAACAGAAGAAACGCGGCCGCGAGCAGTGGATCGAAGGGACCCGCCTGCAACCGGGCACCCGGGTGCTGCTGGTCGACGACGTGATCAGCACCGGCGGCTCCACCGAGATCGCCTTCGACCGGGTGACCGCCGCGGGGGCCGTCGTCGCCGGCGTCATCCCGATGGTGGACCGCGGCGACATCGCGTCCGCCCGGTTCGCCAAGCGCGGGGTGCCGTTCGTCGCGCTGGTCACCTACCGCGACCTGGGCATCGAACCGGTCAAGGACGTATAGCTCAGCGCACCAGCGCGCTGATCACCGACCAGTACCTCTGCTGCTCGGCCGGCGGCAGGTGTGGCGGAAACGAAACCGTCACCGTCCCAACGTGTTTGATCCGCCGTGGCACGGCGTACTGGGCTGCCTGCGCAGGGGAGGCGAAGGACTTGACCCGCAACGTGTCGGTGACGACGGACTGTTCGCACTGCGCGGCACCACACTCCTGGGCGGTGGTGTCCACCGGATTCGGGGCGGGCAGCCCGGCACGGTTGAGGGCGCGCAGCACCTCGTCGACGGTCAGCACCGGCGCGGGAGCCTGCCCGCTGGTGGACGCGCCCAGCGGCTGGCTGCTGTCGGCCGAGCTGGTCGTGGTCGGCGTACCGGTGGGCGGCGCGGGTTCGGCGCACGCCCCGAGCGCCAGCACCAGGACGGCTGCCCCCGCCGCGGTGACCGATCGACCCTTCATGATCAGCATCGTCGCATCCGCCGCACAGCACGGCTGAGAAATCGCCTGCCTGTGCCCGTCTCCAGTTGCCGCGGCGCAACCCTTGTCGGCAGGATTCTCGGTATGACTTCAGTGCCCACCGCCCCGACGGACAGCGGCGAGGATGCGTTGGTCGGCCAGGTCGACGACGTGCTGCGGGCGTCTCGGGCGATGGTCGGCATCGTCGCGGCGTCGCTTGCCGGTGTCGAGGAAGTCGTCACCGTGCCGCAGCTGCGGGTGCTCGTGATGGTGCACACCCGCGGCCCGTTGAACCTCGCGGCGGTGGCCGCCGGGCTGGCGGTCAACCCGTCGAACGCCAGCCGGACCTGTGACCGGCTCATCCAGGCGGGCCTGCTTGACCGGCGGGAATCGGCCGTCGACCGGCGCAACATCACGTTGACGCTGACCCCGGCCGGGAAGCGGCTGGTCGACAAGCTGACGAAGCGGCGGCGCGGCGAGATCGAACGGGTGCTTCGCACGATGTCACCGGCTGAGCGCAGCGCGGTCGGCGCCGCGATGGCGGCGTTCGCCTCGGCGGCCGGTGAACCCGAGGACGAGTCCAGGTTTCTGGCGTTGATGTGGCCACGGACGACCTGACTCATAGCACCGTGATACCCGCATTTCTTGCAGGCCCGCAAGCGTTTCGGCGCTGATCAGCCGCGGGTGGAGCTCATGCGGGCACCACCAGCACGCCGCCCGATTCGACGCCGACGGTCACCGTGTCGCCGGGCGTCAACGCCCGCGCCGTCGCACTGGCCATCTGCGCGCTGATCACGTTGCCGTCGGGCATCGTGAGGTACACCCGGGAGATCGGCCCGAGGAAGGCCACCGAGGTGACGGTGGCCGTGCCCGCGGGATCGGCGGTGACGACGATCGACTCGGGACGCACCATCGCCAGCCCGCCGCCCGAGGCCACCGAACCGGGCAACGTCGGCACCGACGCGCCCAGCACCTGCGCCCGCCCGCCCGACACCCGCGCGGGGATCTTGTTGGTGAGCCCGACGAACTCGGCGACGAACGGGGTCGCCGGGTTGGCGTACACGTCGGCAGGCGGCGCCAGTTGTTCGAGCCTGCCCTGGCTCATCACGCCGACCCGGTCGGCGACGGCCAGCGCCTCCTCCTGGTCGTGGGTGACGAACACCGTGGTGGTGCCGACCTCGAGTTGCACCCGCCGGATCTCGTCGCGCAGTGCGGCGCGCACCTTGGCGTCCAGCGCGGAGAGCGGTTCGTCGAGCAACAGCACGCGGGGCGCGATCGCCAGCGCGCGGGCCAGCGCGACGCGCTGTTGCTGGCCGCCCGACAGTTCGCTGGTGAACTTGTCGCGGTGCTCGGCCAGCCCGACCATGTCCAGCATGTCGGCCGCACGAGAAAGCCGCCGGCTCTTGGACTTTCCACGCATCTTGAGCCCGAACGCCACATTGTCGAGCACGGTCAGATGCGGGAACAGGCTGTAGGCCTGAAACACCATGCCCATGTCGCGTTTGTTCGCGGGAACGTTGCTGACGTCGCGACCGTCGACGGCCACCGTGCCCGACGTGGCGTCGTCGAGGCCGGCCAGGATGCGCAGCGCGGTGGTCTTCCCGCAGCCCGACGGCCCCAGCAGGGCGACGAGTTCCCCGGGCTCGACGTGCAGCGTGAAACCGTCGAGCGCATTGACGGCACCGTAGCTGCGGGTGACGTCGTTGAAGTCGACTGAGACGCTCACGGCAGCACTCCCTCGACGCGCCGCCGCCCGCGGGTCAACAGCGAAAGCGCCAGCAGCAGAACGAAACCCAACGCCAGCACGGCCAGTGACGCGGCCACCGAGGTCGGGCCGTCGTTCTTGCCGATCGCCACGATAGCCACCGGTAACGTCTCATAGCCCGACAGCGACGCGATCGTGTACTCGCCCAGCACCACCGCGATCGAGATGAACGCCGCGGACAGGATCCCCGACCAGATGTTGGGCACCACGACGCGAAGGATCGTGGTGGTCCAGCCGGCGCCGAGCGACCGCGCCGCCTCGGCGAGCGTCTGCAGGTCGATCGCCGACAGCGCCGTGTCCAGCGCGCGGTAGGCGAACGGCAGCACCAACACGACGTAGACGAACGTCAACGTCAGCGCGGACTCACCGAGGAAGTAGGTCACCCACAGGTACACGTTGTGCAGGCCCACGACGATCACCAGCGCCGGGATGGTCAACGGCAACAGGCACAGGAACTCGACCAGGCCCTTCGCCCACGGCGCGCGGAGCCGCACCCAGATCATCGTCGGCACCAGCAGCACCAGCATCGCCACGACGGTGAACACCGCGAGCAGCAGGGAGATCACGATCGCCGAGTACAGCGCGTCGTCGGTGACCAGGTTGGCCCACGCGCGCAGGGTGCGCCCGCCCGCGAGGAGGTCGCGGGTGGAGAAGTCGGCCATCGCGTACAGCGGGAACAGGAAGAACGCCCCGAACAGCAGCCACAGCATCGCCCGAATCAGCTTGCGGCCCAGCCTCGTCCGGCTCATCGCAGCCACCGCGCGCTGCGTCGCACCAGCATGTTGTACGCGACCATCACGACCGCCACGACCACGACCATCTCCAGGGCCAGCGCGTAGGCGAACCCGGACTGGCCGAGCACCACCTCGCTGGTCAGCGCCGCCCGGATCAGCAGCGGTACGATCGGGCTGCCCTGGCTCACCAGCGCGGCCGCCGTCGCGTATGCGGCAAAAGCGTTGGCGAACAACAACAACGCCGACCCGAGAAACGCCGGCGTCAGCAGCGGCACCGCGACCGACCGCAGGTACTGCCATCGCGATGCGCCGAGGCTGACCGCCGCTTCCCGCCACTGCACCCTCAGTCCGTCGAGCGCGGGCAGGAAAACCAGCACCATCAGCGGGATCTGGAAGTAGGAGTAGACCAGGATCAGTCCGGTCAGGCTGTACAGCCAGCCGGACCCGGCCAGGTTCCAGCCGAACGCCTGCTGCAGCCACAGCGTCAGCACGCCGTTGAGCCCCACCGTCGCCAGAAACGCGAAAGCCAGTGCCACACCGCCGAACTGAGCCAGCACACTGCACAACGAGAGCACGCCGCGGCGCACCATCGACGTGGGTGGGCTGCTGACGATCAACCAGGCCAGCACCGTACCGAACACCGCGCCGATGACCGCCGTGCTCCCCGACAGCACCAGGCTCTTGGACAGTGCCGCCAGCGCGGCGCCCGAGAACAGCGCCTGGATCTGACCCAGCGAAAACGCGCCGTCGTCGAAGAACGCGTTGACGATCACCGTCACGGTAGGGATGAGAAGAAAGGTCACCACGATCGCCAGAAACGGCAGCAACGGCAGCGCTTCGCGCAGCCGCCGGTTCAGTGCTGGTCCCGGCATGAGCCTCGGTCAGCCGACCGCGCCGGCCCAGTGCTCGGCCAGATACGCGGTGGCCTTCTCGGTCTGGTCCGGGCTCGGCACCGTGACCGGTCCGTCGATGACGGGCAGGGTCGCGGCGGCGGCCTGGTCGAGGGTGCCGTCGGTCATCATGTTGTCGGCGCGCGCGGGCCGGACACCGCCCGCGGCGAACAGGTTCTGGCCCTCGTCGCTGAAGAGGAACTCCTGCCAGAGCCGGGCCGCGGCCGGATGCGGGGCGTCCTTGTTGATCGCCTGGTAGTAGTAGCCCGCCACGGGGTACTCCGGCGGCACGAACACCCGCCAGGACGGCAGCTTCTGGCTTTGGGCGGCGTTGAGGTAGTTCCAGTCGATGACCACCGGCGTCTGACCCGACTCGATGGTGGCCGGCGTCGGGTCGACCGGCAGGAAATTGCCCGCCTGGTTCAGCTTGCGGAAGAACTCGACGCCCGGGGCGATGTCGTCGACCGAACCGCCCTGCGACAGCGCCACCATCAGCACTCCGGAGTAGGCCGCCCCCGCCTGGGTGGGGTCACCGTTGAGCGCGACCTTGCCGCGGAACTCGGGCTTGAGCAGGTCGTCGACGCTGGTCACCTCGGGCACCTTGGCCGAGTCGTAGCCGATCGACATGTAGCCGCCGTAGTCGTTGACCCAGGTGCCCTCGCGGTCCTTGAAGGCCGCCGGGATGTCGTCGAAGGTGGCGACCCGGTACGGCGCGAACATCGAGGTGTTGGCCAGCGCGACCGATTGGCCGAGATCGAAGACGTCAGGCGCGGTGGACTTGCCCTTCTGCTGGGTGGCCGCGTTGATCTCCTCCTGGCTGGAGGCGTTGGGTTGCGCGGAGTTCACCTTGATGCCGTACTTGTCCTCGAAGGTCTTGATGATGTTGCCGTAGTTGGCCCAATCCGGCGGCAGCGCAATGACATTGAGCTCACCCTCCTTCTTGGCCGCCTCGATGAGCCCGTCCATGCCGCCGAAATCCTGCGCGGACGTGGCCTCGCCGGCCTTGACCCCGGACTGCGTCTGTTCCCCTCCGCTCTCCTTCTCCGGCGGGGCACAGGCCGCCGAGCCGACGAGCAGGAGCGCGGCCGCGGTGACGGCCGCCAGGCGTGATTTCATCGTTTGCCAACCTTCCGATCCGGATGAGCGCGCTCGCACCCTATCGCGGTCTCGGATACCGCGCGACGGCCGTCGTCGGTGCTGGTACCGGCGTTAGCATCGGTGGATGGCTGAGCGCGAGGCCGCGTCGTTCGACGCCTTCGATCCGGGCACCTGGCGCTTCGAACCCGATCCGACGCCGTGGTATCGAGGCAGGCAGGCGAGGGCGGCGCTGATCGCGGTGGCCGCGGCGTCGGTGGCCATCGTTGTGTCCGGGGTGTTGCTGCTGTTCGACGAGGCCGGCACGGTGGTCCACGAGCCGGGTCCGACCGCCACGTCGGTGCCGCGCACTGCCCCGTCGACGCCGGTGGCGACCAGCGCCAGACCGTCGGCGCCGCCGCCCCCGCCCGCACCACCCCCTCCGCCCGCGGAGGTGACGGCCCAGCCCGTCGTGCCCCCGCCGGCGCGCACGGCCGAGGTGGCGTCGCCGACGCGGGTCACCAAGGAACCCGAGTTCGGGGTGACGCGCACCAAGGAGACGCGCAGGCCGATCAGCGTCGCACCGCGGCGGCCCTAACGCTGGTTTTCGCGATGCGGAATAGGCTGGACCCATGGCCGAATTCGAGGACGCTGCGGCCATGTTCGCGCAAGCGCCGGTGGCGATGCTGGCCACCGTCGGGGCGAACGGCGCGCCGCACCTGGTGCCGGTGGTGTTCGGCGTGCACAACGGCGTCGTCTACACCGCCGTCGACGCCAAGCGAAAGTCGACCCAGCGGTTGCGGCGGCTGACCAACATCGAGGCCAACCCCCGGGTGAGCATGCTCGTCGACCACTACGACGACGACTGGACGCAGCTGTGGTGGGTGCGCGCAGACGGGCTGGCCGAGGTGCACCACAGCGGCGAGGCCCGCGCCGTCGGCTACGCGCTGCTGCGCGCCAAATACCCTCAGTACCAACGGATTGCGTTGGACGGACCGGTGGTGACCGTTGCCGTCGACCGGTGGACGTCCTGGCACGCCTGAGCGCGGCCGCTCTCGGGCGCCGGTTTCTGCGTGAGGGCTGCGCGTGGGCCAGAAGCGCGACCCTGGTGAAGAAATCGACGCGCTGAACCTCTCGACGGCACAACGGTGGCCGCCTGCCTTCGTAAAAGTCGCCGAATCCCTTGTGCTCGGCGTCGGTTGGGGGAATGGTGGGGGACACACCACCGTCAGGAGGCGCTGCCATGGCTGACAAAACGACAACTTCCGGTGGTGCCGGAGCCGCCCCCACCGCGGACAGTCCGGCCGCCATCCGAAACGTGGTGCTGGTGGGCCCATCGGGTGGCGGCAAGACCACACTCGTCGAAGCCCTGCTCGTCGCCGCCGGGGTTCTCAACCGAGCCGGGTCCATCGTGGACGGCACCACGGTCTGCGACTTCGACGAGGCCGAGATCTCCCAGCAGCGCTCGGTCGGGCTCGCGCTGGCGTCGCTGAAGCACGACGGAATCAAGGTCAACCTGATCGACACCCCCGGCTACGCCGACTTCGTCGGTGAACTGCGCGCCGGCCTGCGCGCAGCGGACTGCGCGTTGTTCGTGATCGCGGCCAACGAGCAGGTCGACGAGCCGACCAAAGCGCTGTGGCAGGAGTGCAGCCAGGTCGGCATGCCGCGCGCGGTGGTCATCACCAAACTCGACCACGCGCGCGCCGACTACGACACCGCGCTGGCCGTTACCCAGCAGGCGTTCGGCGACAAGGTGCTGCCGCTGTATCTGCCGGCCGGGCGGGGAAAGCTGGGCGGGAATCAATCAGATTCACCGTGCACGGGCCTGATCGGGTTGCTGTCGCAGACGCACTACGAGTACGCCGACGGCAAGCGCACCGGCACCCACGAGCCCGACGCCTCCTACGCCGACGCGATCGAGGAGATGCGGGGCACGCTGATCGAGGGAATCATCGAGGAGTCCGAGGACGAGACGCTGATGGAGCGCTACCTCGGCGGCGAGCAGATCGACCAGTCGGTGCTGATCGCCGACCTGGAGAAGGCCGTCGCGCGCGGCTCCTTCTTCCCGGTGATTCCGGCCTGCAGCGCCACCGGCGTCGGCACCCTCGAACTGCTGGAGATCATCACCAGCGCCTTCCCGTCGCCACCCGAACACAAACTGCCCGAGGTGTTCACGCCGCAGGGCAAGCCACGCGACGGCCTGACCTGTGACCCGAAGGGGCCGCTGCTGGCCGAGGTCGTCAAGACGACGTCGGACCCGTACGTCGGCCGGGTCAGCCTGGTGCGGGTGTTCTCGGGCACCATCAACCCGGATGCGACCGTGCATGTGTCGGGCCACTTCACCTCGTTCTTCGGCGACCCGGACCACAACGGCTCCGCCGTCAGCCACGAGGATCACGACGAGGACGAACGCATCGGCACGCTGTCGTTCCCGCTGGGCAAGCAGCAGCGCCCGGCGCCCAAGGTGATCGCGGGCGACATCTGCGCGATCGGGCGGTTGAGCCGCGCCGAGACCGGCGACACGCTGTCCGACAAGTCGGACCCGCTGGTGCTCAAGCCGTGGGTCATGCCCGAGCCGCTGCTGCCGATCGCGGTGCAGCCGCGCGCCAAGACCGACGAGGACAAGCTGTCGGTCGGGTTGCAGCGGCTGGCCGCCGAGGACCCCACGCTGCGCATAGAGCAGAACCGCGAAACCCACCAGCTCGTGTTGTGGACCATGGGCGAGGCCCATGCCGGCGTGGTGCTCGACGGGCTGCAGCGCCGCTACGGGGTCGCCGTCGACACCGTCGAGCTGCGGGTGCCGCTGCGAGAAACGTTCGGCGGCAAGGCAAAAGGGCACGGCAGGCATGTCAAGCAGTCCGGCGGGCACGGCCAGTACGCGGTGTGCGACATCGAGGTCGAGCCGCTGCCGGAGGGCTCGGGGTTCGAGTTCGTCGACAAGGTGGTCGGCGGCGCCGTGCCGCGCCAGTTCATTCCCAGCGTGGAGAAGGGGATCCGGGCGCAGATGGAGAAGGGGGTGGGCGCCGGCTATCCGGTGGTCGACATCCGGGTCACCCTGTTCGACGGCAAGGCGCACAGCGTCGACTCGTCGGACTTCGCGTTCCAGACGGCAGGCGCGCTGGCGCTGCGTGAGGCCGCCGCGGCCACCAAGGTGAACCTGCTCGAACCGGTCGACGAGGTTTCGGTGCTGGTGCCCGACGATCTGGTGGGCACCGTGATGGGCGACCTGGCGGGGCGTCGCGGCCGCGTGCTGGGCACGGAGAAGGTCGGTGAGGACCGCACGCTGATCAAGGCCGAGATCCCCGAGGTGGAGTTGACCCGCTACGCGATCGACCTGCGCTCGATGGCCCACGGCGCCGGGTCGTTCACCAGGTCTTTCGCCCGCTATGAGCCGATGCCCGAGCACGCCGCCGCCAAGGTTCTGGCGTCGGCCTGAGACAGCCGGTTCTGCGCCGGCTGTCAGGTCCTTCTCAGGCGGTATTCCTACCGTCGGGCGCTGTGCACCGGACTCATCTGCTTCGCCATGTTGTCGTCACGATCCTGCTGGGGCTCTTCGCGCTGGTGATCACCTGGCTGTGCCTGTTCAACGGCGCGGTCTAGCAGCTCGCCGAGATCGACGTTTTGGTCGGTTCTGCCCCGGGCGAATCGACCATTTCGTCCGTTTCGGCGACATCTACCGTGGCGGGTCGCCGCGCCAGCTGAAGCTGTTGACGTATTTGCCCATGTCCAAAGCGATCTGGAGGTTGGCGCCCGACGGCTTACCGAACCCGAAGTCCGGGCCGAACTCGTGGTACGGGCCCACCGCGGCGGCGACCAGCGCGAGATCGTTCTTCACCGCGACCATCACCATCACCCGCATCCTCGCGTAGCTGGTGTTGGCGCCCTGCGGCCAACAGTCGGCGACCTCGCCGTAACCGGGCTGATAGCCCACCATCGCGTTGGGAATCTCGTAGGCGGTGCGGGTGTCGGGAAAGGTGGCCGTCACCACCGTTTTGGCGATCTCCTGCGCCGGCCGGCCGGCCGCGGGTTCGCTGAACAACCGCATGACACCGCCGTCGCCCGCCAGGAACTCCGCGGTCACCCCGCTGGGTTCGGTGGTGATGCGATACGCCGAGCTCTCCACCGGATGGCTCACCGAGAACGCGCCGTCGGGCGCGGTGAAGCGCGGGTTGACCTCCACCGGTGTGCCCGTGGGTGGTCGCCCGCAGTCCGGCGGGCACACGTACCGCGCGGCGGGCTTGTCGATCGCCGCGGACAGCGCCACCAGGCAGGCAGCCACCACGACGATGGCCACCAGCCACGTCACCACCAGCCGTCTGCGCGACGTCCGCCGCGGCGCGGGGGCCGCGTAGGTGCCCGCCGGAACCGCGTAGCCGGGAAAGAAATCCGTCGGCGCGCTCACGTCGCATCCGGTCCTGTCGCGCGAACCGGACGTGCCGCACGCCGGGACCGGCGCGAGGACCGAGACGACGCGCGCGTGGCCACCCCGCAGGCCGGGCAGAACGCCATGTCGGGCACCACATGACCGCAATGCGGGCACAGCACCGGCTCGTCGGCCTGGATCTCGTCGTGCGCCTCGTGCAGCAACGCCAGGTGAATTCCGATGCGCAGCAACAGCAATGCGACCGCCGCCAACAGCAGATGCAGTCCCAACATCAGCAGTTGGGTGGGTGCCGCGGCGTCGATCACCCCGAGCCCGAGACAGACCGTCAGCACCGCGACCGCGAACCCGACGAGCACCGCGCGCACCAGCACCGGCCGCTGGTTCTGCTTGCTGGGCGGGCGCCGAAACCACAGCGCCGCACCGATCAACCCGCCCGCGGCCGCCGCCGTCACCGGTTCGGCCACGCCCCGGATGCCGGCCTCCACCAACAGGCTCTCCATCGGCTGCCCGCTCACCACCCCGGTCCCGAACTGCGGCGCCAGGTGCGCCAGCGTGGACGCGGCGGTGAACGTCAACGCGCCGAGCGCGCCGACGATGAAGCCGTCCAACGCCTCCCGGCTCGGCGGCCGCGCCAGCCGCACGATCACCGCGGGCAGCAACATGAGGAGCACACCGCCGAGCGGCACCGCGAGGCCGTCGCGCAGGATGCGGTCCCAGTCCGGCCCTCCGGCCAGCCCCAGCTCGTAGGAGCGGGTGATCGTCGCCTCGGTCAGCAGCACCCATCCCAGACCGAGCCCGACGCCCAGCACCGTCGTCACGGCCAGCGTGCGAACACCGAAGTCGCGGAACGCATCCGACTCACGCAGATAGAGCACGAACAGCACCGGAAGACCCAGCGCGGCCACGGTCACCAGCGCCGCGGGCAGGCGCAGCAGCGTGAACGCGACCAGCGTGGCGAGCAGCGCCGCCAGCCCAAGCCGGAACGCGCTGCGTGAGCGCTGCGGCAGGTGCGGAAACAGCGAGCTGGTCAGCGCCGGCTGCAGCAGATGCTCGTCTTTGGCGGCGCCGAAGTCGCGCACCCGAAGCCAGTCGGGGCCCTCGGCCCGCCGCGGGGTCAGGTGACATCCGCACAACCCGCAGTACCGGCCCGCGGGGACATCGGTCCGACACACCCGGCATTCGGCCGTGGGCACCCGATCCTGGTCGCTCATTCGCCAGACTCCTGCAGCGCCAACAGATTACGCGCCAGATTGGCGACGTCTGGGGTGCCCAGCCCGGTCACCAGGTCGTAGCCCGGCGCGGCGTCGGCCACCACGTTGCCGCCCAGCGTCACGTCGCGGAACGCGGGCAGCGCCGCACCCGCCGCGATGCGGTACAGCTTGGGGTTGAGATCGCCGATCGGCTGTCCCCCGTTGGCGAGCAGGTACTGGTTCATCACCGCGGCGAAGCCCGCCCAGATGGGCGCCGACTGCGAGGTGCCGCCGCCGACGAGCGGTGTCTGCTGGAACACGATGCGCACGCCGGTGAACGGGTCGGCCACCGCGGCGACGTCCGGTGTCAGCCTGCGGCCGAGGCTCTCGTCGGGCAGCACACCCCGTTGCCAGTCGGGGCGGTCGAACAACGCCGACACCCCGCCGCCGGTGCCCACCGACAGCGGCACGTCGAACCAGGCCTGCTCTGCCAGCCACCTGCCGTCGGCGTCGGTCGACAGCGTCGTGCCCCCGACGCCGGTGATCTCCGGTAGCGAGGCCACCGAGTCCAGCCCGATGTCGTCCTCCCCCGGCGGGGATGACCACTCGTCGCCGCCCTTGCATTCCAGCCCGGCGAGGTCACCGCTGGCGTTGACCGCCGTGGTGCCGTTGGCCTGCGCGGCCGCCAGCGCCGAGCGCACCGGCGCGAGGTCGGCGGCGGTGATCAGCTTGTCGCAGCCCCAGCCGATCGACAGGCTCCACACCGCGCCGGGGAACCGCCGGTCGGCTTCGGCGAACATCTCCCCGACCTTCACGAACGTCCCGTCCCCGGCCACGGTCGGGCGGGCGCTGACGACGACCTTGCGCGCGTCGGGGGCGACGGCGTGTGCGACCTGAAGATCCATGGTGGTCTCGCCGCGCGGCGCGTCGAGGTCGCCGCCGATGATCTCCGGGGTGAAGCGGGGCAGCCCGAACGTGTCGGCGAAGAGATCGAGATCGGCCTGCTCGAAGCCGTCGAACGCGAAGATCACGATCGTGGAACCCTTGCCGGTGTAACCCTCGGCGGTCAGCGTGTCGACGTTGTAGGTGTGCCGCAGCGCGGCCGGCGACAACCCCTTGTCCGGCACGTCCAGCGGCAGCATCGGCAGGTGGGAGGTGTGGTGCGGTATGTAGCCCAGGATCCGGCCGATCTCGTCGACGTCGCCGCGCAGCGCGGCGGGGATCCGCGGCTGCTGCGGGGAGGCGTAGAACACCTGTCCGCGCCTGCCGCGGTAGTCGTGCACCTCGACGTCGAACGCGCGCGCCAGGTTCTGCGCCTGGCCCTTTACGACCGCCCAGTTGTCCCCCGGGTGCCATCTGATCGCAAGGTCGTGGCTGTCGGCCCAGTCGAACACCGCCGCCGGGCGGTCGCGGCGGTGCAGGGCCAGCGTCAGCTGGGCGTCGGCGTCGCGCGACGGCCCCAGGTCGGTCGAGCTCGCCAGCAGATAGGCGTAGGGCCCGGTGATGGCGCCCTGGCGGGGCGCGGCCGGACCCAGGTCGGAGGCGAACACCAGCACGCTCGCCGCCACGAGGGCGAGCATGCCGAGTCGCCGCACCCCCACGGACCGCGGTCCGAGCCGATCAGACCCGCGGTCAGTGATCGCCGGGAATGGCCGTCGGCGCGGGTGGGGCCTTCACCGTCGGCGAGAACGGGTTGGGACCCGGTTCGATGCGCGGCGCCTTCTCCGTCGGCTCGCCGGGCTCGCCGGGAGCGGGCGGCGGCGGGGTGGCCGGCGGCGCCGTCGTCGTCGTGGTGGTCGTCGTGGTGGTGGTGGTGGTGTCGTCCGGCGTCGACTCCTCCTGTCCCGCGCACGACGCGGTCAGCAGCACCGTCGCCGCGACCGCGGTTCCGCCGGCGACCGCCGCGATACGACGCCCCAGAAGACCTGGCCTCATATTTCGTCCCATCTGTCCCGACCCAGCGCCAGGGCGTACCGAGATCACCACCGGCGTTCGAAACTCTAGTGGAATGTGCTGGTGAACGCGCGTCGGCTAATTCTGCGACGCGGCGCCTACCGCGGCGATCGCCTCGGCCAGCGTCGGATACAGCGAGAAGACTTGGTCCAGGCCCGTCAACTGGATGGGCCTGCTGGTGGCGGGACCGTGGGCGACCACCGCGAAGCCGGTGGTGGTCTTGGTGACGGCCTCGTTGGTGGCCACCAGCGTCTGCAGGCCCGCCGATGCGAGAAAGTCGACGTCGGACAGATCGACGATCAGCGCGGTGGGTTTGGTGGCCAGCGCCTCGGTGATCGATTCTTCGAGGGTGGCGACCGTGGCTACGTCGACGTCGCCGCTCACCGCCACCACGGCGACCCCATCCCGATGGGTCACCGACGTCGTGATCGGATCATTACCTGGCAACGGCGGTCCTTCGTCTCGTGGGCGCCGCCAGTATTGACGGCAGTGCGCAGAGCTTAACGCTTTGCCGCCGAAGGTAGATCAGCGCTTCGACAGTTCCACCACCCGGCCGCGGGCTAGTGTCGCGGTAGGACGCACGCCATTGGTGCTGAGCTGGGAGGTTGGATGTCCGATCCGTGTTTGGACCTGGACCGCTCGGGGCCGGCCGGCGGGAGGCGGGTCGCCGCCGAGGTGACCCGAACCGCCGAGTCGACCGGCTGACCGGAGCCTGCCCGCAGCCACCATGCACGTGCCCGTCCTGAACCAAGGCCCGACCCTGATCGCCTCGATGCGGCTCGGGCCGCCCTTCGACGACATGCGGACACCGCTGAAACGGCAACTCGATGCGCGGAAGGTGACCAGGAGTGAGAGTGGCGGGTGATTTCGTCGTCGACATCGGCGGCCCCGACGATATCGTCGCGGCCCGTCAGGCGGGCCGCGAGCTGGCCGGACAGCTCGGGTTCTCGCTGACCGACGTCACCATGATCGCCACCGCAATATCCGAGATCGCCCGCAACATAACGAGTTTCGCGGGTCACGGGGAGATCCGAATAGGCGTCGAGTTCCGCGACGGCAGGCAGGCGCTGGTGGTGCATGCCGAGGACGACGGGCCCGGGATCGCCGACATGGAACGCGCGATGGAGGACGGGTACTCCACTGGCCCCGGGCTGGGGCTGGGACTGCCTGGCGCGCGCAGGCTGATGGACCGAATGCATGTCGAATCCAGGCCCGGCAAAGGCACCGTGATCGAGATGTGGAAGTGGGTCCCCGACGGTGCTTAGGCATGACCGACCGGGCCCCATTGCGTGGGCCGCACGTCACCGGGGCTCGTCATGACCGAGCGTGAGGCCTTCTACGCTTCCTACGCCGAGGCGCTGCACGCCTATCTGCGCACGGGTGACGAAGCGGCGTTGGCGCTCGGGCACGACCTCGGCCGCCAAGCACTCAGGGATCGGATGAGCGTGCTCGAGATCATCGAGAACCACTCGCGCCTGGTCCGCGTCGGCGGCCGCGATACCGAGGCGGGCACGGGACGTGCGCTGCAGTTTCTGCTGCAGACCCTGGCGGCGATCGACGTGGCCACCCGCGGATTCCTCGACGGCACAAGGCGGTACGCCCAGCAACGGGCCCGCGCCGACGACCTCGCCGACCGCGACGAGTTCCGCACCGCGCTGGTCAACTCGCTTCAGGAGGGCTTCTTCATCGCCGACCACGCCGGCACCATCGTGGAGGTCAACGACGCGTTCGCCGACATCACCGGGTACGACGCCGAGGGCCTGCCCTACCCGATGCCCCACCCCTGGGTGGAGGATCCGGTCACGGCGAACGAACATCTGATGGAGGTGGTCAGACGCGGCGCGGGCACCGCCGAGATCCCGATCCGGCACCGCGACGGCAGGCACCGGTGGGCGGCGCTGAGCATGAACGTGATCGCCGAGCACGCCACGGACCGCACCGCCTACGTCGGCACGATCCGTGACATCACCGCTCCGCGCGCGGCGGCCGAACGCGACGCCACGATGGCCCGCCTGGCCACCGCGGTCAGCGTCGCCAAGAACGTCGACGAGGTTCTGTCGATCACGTTGGCACAGTGCGCATCCGCGCTCGACGTCGCGCGGGTGATCGCGGTCGTCTGGCCGCGGACGGACGGTGACCCCGCCATCCACGTGGCCGGGGACCCGGCCGTATCGAGTTGGGAGGACCTGGATTCCGACTGGCAACGCACCTTTGACGACGCCCGCAACTGGGTGCCGCTGACGGTCAGCCCGGTCGGCGCCGCCCCCAGCGCAGGGACCACGCGCGGGTTCGCCGCGGTCCTTTCCACCACACGTGATGTCGTCGTCTGCCTGGAACACCGACAGCCACGCGTGGTCAGCACCGAGGACCGGCGACTGGTCAGCGCGCTGGTCGGCCACCTGGGCCTGGCGATGCAGCACGTCCGGCAGTTCGAGAGCGCCAGGGAGACCTCGCTGACCCTGCAGCGCTCGTTGCTCGCGCCCACAGCGCTTCCTGCCGGCTTCGCCGTGCGCTACGAACCGGCGGTACCGCCGCTGGAGATCGGCGGAGATTTCTACGACGTGCTGCCCGTCGCCGCGCACAGGATCGGCGTGGTCGTCGGCGACTGCGTCGGCCGTGGCCTGTCCGCCGCGGCGGTGATGGGCCAGCTTCGGGCGTCCACCCGGGCGCTGCTGCTGACCGGTGCGGAGCCGTCGACGGTGCTCGAACAACTCGACTCGGTGGCCGAACTGATCCCGGACGCCTTCTGCACCACGGTGTTCGTCGCGGTGATCGACACCGCGACCCGGTCGGTGCACTACAGCAGCGCGGGGCACATGCCGCCGGTGCTGATCACCGGCTCGTCGGCACCGGAACTGTTGACCGACGGGCGATCGGTGCCGCTGGCGGTGCAGTGCGGCGAGCCCCGCCCCCAGGCGACCCGTACGCTGACGCCCGGTTCGACGCTGATGCTCTACACCGACGGGCTGGTCGAACGGCGCGACCAAGCGATCGACGACCAGATCGACCGCCTCACCGAGGTGCTCGCCGAAACCACCGAACAACCCATCGAAGCCGTCGCCGACACGCTGCTGGCTAAGTTGGCGCCCGACAACGGCTTCGACGACGACATCGCGATCGTGCTGTACCGGGGCGAGTCCGCGCCGCTGCGCATGGACACCGAAGCGGTGGCGACCCAGCTCAGCGACGTGCGGCACCGGCTGGCCGCGTGGCTGGCCGGCAACGGCGTTCCCGCCCCGCTTGCCGACGACATCGTGTTGGTGGTCAACGAGGCATGCTCGAACTGCGTCGAACACGCCTACCGCGGCCGCGATCCCGGCCGGATGCGGGTGGAAGCCGACATTCGCGCCGACGAGGTCCATGTCAGTGTCATCGACGGCGGTTCATGGAAGACTCCGCCCGAAGACCCCGGCACCAGGGGGCGGGGTTTGCTGCTGATGCGCGCGGTCAGCGACGGGGTGGATCTGGACGGCACCCCGGCGGGTACGACGGTGGAGATGTCGTTTCGGCTACCGGATCACTGAAAATCAGATTGCCCTGCGCACCACCGCCGTCGGCGTGGTATTACTGCATTCCGGCGACTTGCGGGAGGTGCGATGTCCCAAAAAGCGTTCGGCCCCGGCCGGCACCCGAGCGGTCCCGCATCGCTTCCGACACCATGACCAGAGCCCAGTTCCAACTGACGGCCGCCCAAGCCGAGCAGGCGCCGGTCGTCTCGGCGGCCGGCGAGATCGATCTCGCCAACATCGACGAGTTCGGCGCGGTGCTGTCGCGCGCCGCGACCGACCACACGACGGTCACCGTCGACCTGGTGCAGGTGAGCTATTGCGACAGTGCTGCTCTGCGGGAACTGTTCTCGGTCGCGGCCGACACCAAGCTCACGCTGGTGGTGCCCGCACAGGGTCCGATCACCACATTGCTCAAGATCTCGGGTCTGGATCAGGTCGCGACGGTCCAAGTTGTCTACTGATCGGCTCAATCATCTTGTCCGCGCCGGATTTTCACCCTCGGGACCACCCTCAATTGATCGCGCTGCTGCAACGCGTCCTCGAACGCATGCAGGCGGAGCTGCCCGAGTCGCTCGGCATCAGCGTGTGCGTGCACAACAGACACCGCGGTGAGGGCCCGTCGGTGATCACCGCGCTCGGGATCGGTGAGGAACTCGTGGGCGCCCAGCTGTCCGGGCTCGGCGGGCCGGTCGCCGACGCCCTCAGCCACCAGGTTCCTGTGCTGTCGCTGGACCTGTGGACCGACGAGCGGTGGCCGGACCTGACGTTCGACGCGATCACCGCCCGGGAGCCAGGCCTTCGGTCCAGCTGGGAGCGGGTGCACGGATCCGCCGCCGCCCCCGGCGTCTGGCAGGACGACGCCACCGTCGTGGTGGCCTGCACGCTCACCGAACCGGCAACCGCCGCGACGATGACGACGCTGATCAACTATGAGCAGCTGGTGTCCGCCGCGTTCGTCTCGACCGCCGCCAAGCACGCCTCCGCGTTCTCCGATTTGCTGTCGGTGCTGCAGTCGCGCGGCGCCATCGAACAGGCGAAGGGCGCGCTGATGGGCCGGGTCGGCTGCGACGCCGAACAGGCGTGGAACATCCTGCGCCGCGCCAGCCAGCAGTTCAACGTCAAGCTGCGCGAGCTGGCGGTGGCGCTGATCGAGCACATCAGCGGCGCCCCGGCCGAGCAGCCGCGCACGCCGGCGCGGATCGCTCCCGACCGGCCGGCACGCACCGCCGCCCGGCTGCTGTGGACGGCGATGACCGAGTCGGCGCGGCCGCAGGGTCGCGGCGACTAGGTCGGGCGGCCGACCGCGGCGGCGGCCTCGAGTTCCTCCTCGAGTGCGCCCTCGTCGCGGCCGAGCGCGATGGTCGACGCCGTCATCGCGACGACCGCGATGGTGATCGCCACGGCTTTGACGCCGTCCACGGTCATGTGCTCACCGAGCACCACCGCGCCGAGCACCACGGCGATGACCGGTTCGAGCACAAGCATCGTCGGCACCGAGGTCTGCAGGGAGCCGGCGTGGAAGGCGGACTGCTGCAGAAACACCGCGATAACGCCCAGCAGCACAAGCAGATACGGGATCGGGGTGCTGAGCACGGCCATCGGCCCGTATTGGGTGAGAAGGTACATGACCACCTTGGTGAGCACCGCGACGACGCCGAACAGCACGCCGACGGCGACGGCCAGCAGCACCGCGCGCCGCCAACCGGGGTTACGGACCGCGACCACCACGCATGCGGTCACGGCCGCGATGCACACCACCGCGACAAGCGCCGTCAGCGGCGCGGAGGCCTCGTAGTCGCCGGGGCGGGTCTTGGCCAGCACCACGAACACGGCCAGCGCGACGGTCAACAGCGATGCCCACAGCCATTCGCCGCGGGTCACGCGGCGCTCGGCGAGGCGCGCGCTCAGCGGCAGGGCGAACAGCAGCGCGGACACCAGGATCGGCTGCACCAGCAGCAGCGAACCGAACACCAGCGCGAACGCCTGAAAGCAGAACCCGGTCACCGCCGCGGCGGTGCCCGCCCACCACAGCGGCCTGCGCAGCAGGGTGAGCACCATCACGACGCTCACGCTGTGCTCGGGTGCGACGTCCATGGTGGCGCGCTGGCGGACCACGATGCCGATCGCGAGAAACACCGCGGCCAGCAGGGCCAGAAGCACGGCCAGACCATGGCTTACCAAAGCGTTTCACTCCCTTCAGACCACGGCCGGCACACGGGACAAGCAGACCATATTGGCCGGTGCACCGCGCAGTCGGTGTGACCGCGCCGACGACCGGAAAGTTTCGGCCGCGCCCCGAGTGGGCATTGATCGATCATGAACATGCGACGGTTGGTGTTGCTCGTGGGCGCGGTCGTGCTGGTCGTGGGTGTCATTGGTCTTCTGGTACCCGTATCGACCGCGGGACCCGACAATCAGAAGATCGGTTGCGGTAACGCGATCGCCGCGGACTACTCCGAGGCACGCGACATCGACGAACGCAACCCCGCGAACCTGCCTATCATCAACGAACTGGTGCCGCACACCGACTACGTCGCGCAGTGCGAGGCAGCGGTGTCCGGGCGGCGCACCTGGGCCATCCCGGTGGCGGTCATCGGGCTGGTGATCCTCGTCGCCGGGTTCTTCGTGGGCGATCGCGTCGGCGGCGCCCGAACCGGCTAGCTTGCTTCCCGACCGCCGACCACACGCAGGTGTGGCGGCGATTCGGCCGTCGGCGCGATCTTGTCATTGACCGAGGCCACGACCGTGTCCACCCGGGTGACCGCGCGGTCACACAGCCCGCGGACCCGGTCACTCGCCACGTCGACGTCGTCGGCCGCGCTGCGCAGGTAGGCCCGGATACTCACCCGGAACCGGTCGCCGGCCGCGCGCAACCTGTGGCGGAGCCGGTCGTCGATCTCCACCGAGACGTAGGGCAACACCCGAACCTTCATGGCCACACGATACTTCTCCGGCGAGTGTGGGGTCGTGTCACGCTCCTGGCGCTCGGGGCGTGCGGGTAATCCACGTTCGGCGGCTCAGGTGGCTACGGCGCCTGAGGCGCCTGAGACACCGCCGCGGGCATCGGCTCCTCGGTGGTCTGCGGCAGCGGGCGGGCGGCGGTCTCGCGCATCGTGAGCACCGCGGCCAGCGACACGACCGCCGCCACGATCAGATAGAAGGCGGGGGCGACGTCGTTGCCGGTCTCGGCGGTCAACCAGGTGACCACATACGGCGTGGTGCCCCCGAACGTGGCGACGCAGATGTTGTAGCCGATGGAGAAGCCGCTGTAGCGCACGGTGGTGGCGAACAGTTCGACGCCGGCGGAGACCGCGGCCGACACGTAGACCGACTCGATGGCGGCCAGGCCGCAGTGCGCGATGACCGCCGCCAGCGACCCCGAGTTCAACAGCAGAAACAGCGGATAGCCCAGCACCGCGAAGGCCACCGAGGCCCCGGCGAGCATCGGTTTGCGTCCGATCCGGTCCGACAGCGCCGCCAGCGGCAGGATGAGGATCAGCGCCACCAGGCTGGCCAACGTCATCGAGACGAACGCGCTGGTCTTGGAGAACTCCAGCGTCTTGATGAAGTAGGTGGGCAGGAACGTGAACACCACGTAGTAGCCGACGTTGAACACGATGAACAGCCCCATCACCTGGAGGATCGGCCGCCACGCGGTGGTGATGGCCTCACGCAGCGGCGACTTGGCCACCCGGTCGGTCTTGCTGAGTTCGGCGAACTGCGGGGTGTCGTCGAGGCGCAACCGGATGTACAGGCCGATCAGGCCGAGCGGCCCGGCGATCAGAAACGGGATGCGCCAGCCGTAGCTCTCCATCGCGGCGGCCGGCAGCAGCGCCTGCAGCAGCGTGACGGTCACCGACCCGAGCAGAAAGCCCAGCACGCCCGACCATGCCATGAACGTGACCGTCAACCCGCGGCGATTCTCGGACGCGAACTCGGCCAGGTACACCGCGCCGCCCCCGTACTCCCCGCCGGCCGAGAAGCCTTGCAGGCAGCGCAGCACGAGCAGCAGGAGCGGGGCGGCGACGCCGATCGAGGCGTACGTCGGCAGCAGCCCGATGGCCACCGTCGCCGCCGACATCAGCAGGATCACGACGGCCAGGACGCGCTGGCGCCCGATCCGGTCGCCGAGCGGGCCGAACACGAACCCGCCGAGCGGCCGCATGAAGAAGGCGGCCGCGAAGATCGCGAATGTGTTGAGCAGAGCGGCGGTTTCGTTGCCCGCCGGAAAGAAGTTCGCCGCGATGAACGTCGCCAGGAAACCGTAGATCGCGAAGTCGAACCATTCGACGGCGTTGCCGATCGACGCCCCGGTGATGGCCTTGCGCACATCGGACGGCATGTCGCTTCTCCCTAGAGTCCGAGCCGAAACTAAGCGTCGCGCTGAGCATCTCGCTTACGCGGCCGCTACACCCACCCCGCAAGCACCCTAGAAAGATAGCGGGCCGGGTGGGTTCACGTGCGCTGTGTGCCGCCGCGGATACGCGCCAACCCGTCGACCCAGAACGGGCGGGTGGCCAGCACCACCAGCGCCAGCATCGCGACCGGCGCCAGCAGCGGCACCCACGGCAGCTCCACCGGTATCGAGACGGTGGCCAGGGCCACGGTCGTAAACCCCATCGCCCCAACGACCGTGGGCGCCGTCGCGTTGGCCGCGTGCCGCAGCACCAGGTAGCCGGTCGCCGTCAACCCGCACAGCGACGCCAGCATCGGCGGGGCCTCAGAGGCCACCAGCACCGCACCCGCCAGCAGCACCGCCAGCGTCGCGCAGGGCCGAAACACGCTGCCCGCCAACACCGCCAACACAGCCGCCCCCGCCACCGCGAGGGCGATGTCGTCGGCCTGCACCGCCGAGGTCGCGACCATCACCAGCCCGAACCCTGCCGCGACCGCGCGGGACTGCACCACCGAGGTCATGTCACCGCCGCCCCCGCACCGGGCGTCGATGGTCGGGCACCAGCTGCATCGCCTGATCCAGCGTGTCGACCGCACGCCACGACACCACGTCGACGCCGACGGTGCCCATGTCGCGATACATGAACGAGCGTTGCAGCGCCCACATTCGGGCGACCAGGCGGTCGGTGTCGTCGGCGAACGGCGCGCCCTCCAACACGTCGACGGCGACGACGGTGTGCCCGCGTTTGCGTAAGTCGATGAGCGCCAACGCGAATTCGGTGTCGAGCATCGTCGAGAACGCGACGACGATCGCGCCGGGCGGCACCGCGGCGCGGGGTGCCAGCGTGCCCCGGGTGGTCTCGAAGCCGTCGTCGACGGCGAGGATGGCGTCGAGCACACGGTAGAACTGGCGCCGCCCGATGTCTGCGCCTAGCCAGCGCGGCTGCTTGTCGCCGAGCGCGACGACGCCGGCGCGGTCGCCGCTGCGCAGCGCGCTCTGCACCACCTGGACGGCGCCCCGCGCGGTGCGGTCGGTGGCTTCGGTCGCCGGCCCCGCCGGTTGCGGATAGTTGTCGATGAGCACCACCACGTCGGCGGCGCGGTCGGTCAGCCGCTGGGTGACGTGCAGGCTGCCGCGGCGGGCGCTGACCGGCCAGTTGACCGTACGCAGCTGGTCGCCGGGCACGTAGCGGCGCACGTCGGCGTACTCGACGCCGGGACCGATGTGCCGGGTCAGATGCGTGCCGAGCCGGTCGAGCAGTTCGGTGCGCGGTATCGCCGTCGACTGCGGCGGGGCTTGGGGAAAGACGTAGACGTTGGCGGCGTCGGCGACGCCGAGGCCCTCGAGCAGACCGCCGCGGGCGGTGACTCGCAGGCGGACCCGGATCGGATAGCGGCCCCAACGCTCGGCGGTCACCTCGACGGTCTGCTCACCGTCGCGCTCGACGACGTCGCACTGCATTCCGGTGGGCGTGGAAACCGCGAACGTCACCGGTTCCGGTGCGGCGTCGGCCCACACCGTGACGCGGGCCCGTTCGGTCTCGAAACACCTGTGCGATCCGGGCCGGGCATTTACCCGCGCCGACGGCGCCGGGCGCTGCCAGCCGATCGAACACAGCACCCCGACGAAGGGCGCCGCGAACGCGACCAGCTGCCAGTACCCGCCGGCCACCGCCACCACGAACGCCGCCACCGCACACGTCAGCAGCGCCTGTGTGAGAGGCGATGCGCGCCAGGTCAATTCCAGTTCGGTGGTGCGGACCTCGGCCACGGCGCGTCACGCCTCGGCTCGCGGCACGGGCAGGCGGCGCAGCAGTTCGTGCACCACGTCGCTGCCGTGGACCCGCCGCACCCACATCTCCGGCCGCAGGCTGATGCGATGCGCGATCGCCGGGACCGCAAGGGATTTCACATCTTCGGGAATGACATAGTCCCGGCCGAACAGCAGGGCGCGGGCGCGGGCCAGCTGCACCAGGTCCAGTTCGGCGCGCGGGCTGGCGCCGACGGCGATCTGCGGATGCTGCCGGGTGGCCGCGGCCAGCGACACCACATACCGCAGCACGTCGTCGTGCACGGTCACCTGTTCCACCGACTCGCGCATAGCGATCAGCTCGTCGGCGTCGACGACCTGCTGCACCGTCGGCTCGGTCGACCCCCGGTCGACGCGACGGCGCAACATCGAAACCTCTTCTGGCTCAGACAGATAGTTCAGCTCGAGCCGGATCGTGAACCGGTCGAGTTGCGCCTCGGGCAGCGGATAGGTGCCCTCGTACTCGATCGGGTTGTCGGTGGCCAACACGATGAACGGTGCGGGCAGCTTGTGCGTGACACCGTCGATGCTCACCTGGCGTTCAGCCATCGCCTCCAGAAGCGCCGCCTGCGTCTTGGGCGGGGTGCGGTTGATCTCGTCGGCCAGCAGCAAGTTGGTGAAGATGGGCCCGGGCCGGAACTCGAAACGGCCCGACTGCATGTCGTAGACCGTGGATCCGAGCAGATCGGCGGGCAGCAGGTCCGGGGTGAACTGAACGCGCTTGAACTGCAGACCGAGCGCGGCGGCGAACGACCGCGCGATCAGGGTCTTGCCGAGGCCGGGCAGGTCCTCGACGAGCACGTGTCCGCCGGCCAGCACAGTGGTGAGGATGAGCGTGAGCGCACCGCGCTTGCCGACGACGACGCGGCCGATCTCGTCGAGCACCGTCTCACAGTGGGCGGTGGTGGTCGCCGCCGGAAGGCCCATGGTCATATCCGCTCCAGCCGTTGCAGGATCTCGTCGAGCGCCGCGCGCCCGGGAGCAGGGTCGTTGACGTCGCTGCCCGCGACGTTCTCCGGATCCACCCATGCCCACAGTTGCGGACCGAACAGCATCTGCCCGGTGGCGTGATAGGCGGCACGGTCCTTGAGTCGCTTCTGCCCCGTCGCCATTTCGAACTGCCGCGCGAGCATGGGCCGCAAGTGGCGGTCCCAGTCCCTTCGGGTCGAGTCCGCCCTGCTGATCAGCGTCTCGGTGCGTGACATCCAGCGTCGCAGCGCCTCCGCGGCGTCGTCGACCGGTTCCTCGCCCGCGCCGGCGACCTGTTCACGCACCAGGTACCACCGCAGCCCCAGCAGCGCGACAGCCAGGGCGACCCCCGAGATGACAAGGGCCAGGCCGCGGTCGGGCGCGGCCAGCACCATCAACTCGGTTCCGACGACCAACAGAAACCCCGCTGCGGCAAGCCTTTTCATGCCGGCACCTCCGGCACGCGCCCGGGCAGATCGGCCAGCACGCGCTGCAGCACCCGCAGCGCCGCGTCCCGGTGCGCCTCGGTCATGACATGCGGAGAGAACCGGGCTTCCTCGAAGAGCTCCACCAGTTCGGTTGCGCTGTCGGCGCGTAACGCGTGGCGGTCGACCGCGCGGGCCAGCACCTCGGTGGGGGTGTCGCAATCCTGGGGCATGGCGCCGGGCACCCGGGTCAACTCGCGCTCCATCGCCGCGTAGCACGCGATGATCGCTTCGCGCGGCTCGCGGCTGAGGTCGCCGATCTCGGCCAGCCCGATCTCCGCGGCGCGGGCAAGCGAGTTCGTGGCCTTCGGGGCCGCGGGACCCGCGACCTGGTCATCGGCGAGCGCATCGTCGTGCGTGTCGCGCCGTTGTCGTCGCGACGCGATCGCCGTGCCGAGCACCACCAGGCCCATCAGGATCAGCATCGGCGGGATCAGATAGTCGACGACGCTCGAGCCAGTCGAGTCGTCGCCGTCGGTCTCGTCCGGCAGCTGCGCCGGTGGGCGGTTCGCGTCGGATGCCGGACCGGCGACGTCGGATGTGGCATCCGGCGGCGGTGGTTCGATCGGCTCGGGGCCGCCGACCCGGCTCAGCACCACGATCAGCAGCAGCCACGCGATGATCGCGGCCAGCGCGATCATCGAGAACCGCCACGTCGGACGTCCCATCGCGCCCGGACTTCGCGGCAGCGCGCGCGCCGTCGGCGGTCTCGGTCGCCGGTCGCGCAGCCGCACGATGATCGCGAACCCGATGATCGCCACCGCCGCGGTCAGCATCGCGACCACCGCGGCCAATGCCGCGGGGTTGCTTTCCGGCGGCCCGCGCTCGACGGACCGCTCGGGGGCGCCGGGAACGTAGCCCCGCAGCGCCCAGGCGGCAAGGATCATGAGCGCGATGACCGCGATCACGCGCTGTGTCGGCTTGTCGAAACCGGCCATGACCCTGCCCCCATCCTGGCAGCAGTTACGCGATTTCGGCGCGGGAACCGTCGCTCAGCGTCGATTGGCGCGCCGAACCCGCGCAGCGGCCTCGCGGCTGGCCTGTTTGCCCTTGTCGTAGGCCTCTTCGGCGGCGGCCAGCGCCGCTTCGGCCTCCTCCAGCCGGCGCTTGGCGTCCTGGTGCCGCAGCCGCGCGGTGGCCAGATCGGACTGCAGTTCGGCCAGCGCCTCGTCGGCCTCGGCCTTGGCCCGTTCGGCGGCCGCCAGTTCGGCCCGGGCCTGCTCCCGCTTGCGCCGCTCCTCGGTGTCGACGGGCTTCTCGTCGGTCTTCTGGGCAGGCTTGTCGGCGCGCTTCGCCGGCGCGGCCTTCGCCTTCGGCTTGAAAACCGCGGCGCTGTCACCGAATTCGCCGAAGCCCGACCACTGTTCGGCCTTGGTCAACCGACCGATCCTGGCCGCGACGTCGGGGTCGGCGACGGCGGCCTGCAGGGTCGCGGTGACGTCGTCGCGCAGTGACGCCGACGGCCTGGCCAGCTCGGCTTCTTCGAACGCCGCCCGGGCGAGGTCGTCGATGAGCCGGCGCTGTTCGGCGGTCAGTTCGCGGATGCGGGCGCCGTCCATCTCGGCGTGCGCCGCGCGCAACCGTGCGCCGAGGTCGGTGAGACGCTGTCGCACGGCGTCGTCGGCGTGTGCGAGCCGGTTGACCACCCACGCCGCGGTGGTGGGTTTGCGGGCGGCCGAGATCGTCTTGGCTTCGTCGGCGGCGCCGCGTTTCTTGGCGGCCGCGGCGAGTTCAGTACGCAGGGCGGTGAAGTCCTCGAGCCGGGCGGCGTAGAGCTCGTCGAGCGGGTCCATACGTCCTCCCTACCGGTTACGGGGTCAGGGCCCCTGTCCATGGTCGCGCAACCAGCGCGCCGTCAGCTGCCGGAAGGCCTGCCGGCCGAGGCTGCCGGGGCGGGCGTCGAACACGTGGTCGGCGTACGGGACGGTGACGACGTCGACGTCGACGCCTGCCGCCGCGGCCTGTTCGGCGAACCGGTAGGTGCCGGCCACCGGAACCAGATGGTCGGCGGCAGGCACGATGATCAGCGTCGGCGGCGCGGCGGCGGTGATATGGCCGGCCGACGAAACGCGTTGGTAGCGCTCGGGAAACTGCTCGGGCGACCCGCCGGTGTAGGCACCGACCATGTCGCGCGCGAAGCCGCCGAGGACCGGGTCTGGGTTGTGGTACATGCCGGCCGGGTCGACGGCGGGATACATCACCGACACCGCGTGCACCGCCGGTATCCGCCCGCCGCACGACGACGGCAGCGTGCCCGCGGCCGCCAGGTAGGCGGTGTTGACGGCCAGGTTGCCGCCCGCGGAGTGGCCGGCTAGCGACAGCCGCGCCGGGTCACCGCCGTACCGGTGGGCGTTGGCCGCCACCCAGGCCAGCGCGCAGCCGAGCTGGCTCTGGGTGACGTCGGCGAGATGCCGGTCGTTCGACGACAACGGGTATCCGACGCTGATCGTCAGCCACCCCTGGTCGGCGAGCCACCGCAGCTCGGTGCTGCGCGAATGCCGGTCGCCGGCGACCCACCCGCCGCCGTGGATGTAGACCAGCACCGGGGCGCGCGACGCCTGCGTCGAACCCGGCGGGCGGTAGATGCTGACCTGCAGCGGTTCCCCCTCGAACGTCGCATAGGTCGCTTCGGCGTCCGGTGGTGCCGACCCGGCGGACCCGATGCCGAACATGTCGACCAGATCGACGTCGGCCCCGGCGGCCTGGACCGCGGTGGTCATCCGCGCGGTGATGAACGACGCGCCCACCGCCGCGAGCACGGCCGTCACCGTCAGCGCTGCGGCGAACCAGCCCCGCCCGCGCCACCAGCGGTACCCCGCCAGCACCGCGCCGACGGCCGCCGCCACGATCAACCACACGACGAACCACGGCACGAACGCCGTCGCCAGCCCCACATACGGGACGTCGTTGAGCAGAGTGCCCGAGACGCCGAGCGCAGCGACCACGACGAGCGGCACCGCCACCACGTACGCGATCATCAGGCCACACCGAACGACCCCAGCAGAACCTCGGTTCGCCACCAGATCAACGCCGCGAACACGACCAGCAGCGCAGCGGTGACCCCGGCCTGCACCGCGTTGCGCGAGTTCCGCGGCGCGTACGCGTAGGCCCCGGCGACCACCGCGCCGGTGAGCAGCCCGCCGAGGTGGCCCTGCCAGCTGATGTTGACCGAGCTGATCAGCGGAATGATGAACGTGAACACCAGGTTCAGCACGATGATCGCGACGACCCAGCGGACGTCGAGGTTGAGCCGCTTGCCCACCACGAACGTCGCGCCGAACAGCCCGAAGATCGCCCCGGACGCGCCGGCGGTGGCCGCGGTCACCGGCGACAACAGGTACACCAGCACCGACCCGCCCAGTGCGCTGAGGAAGTAGAGGGCGCTGAACCGCAGCCGGCCGAGCGCGGCCTCCAGGGGCGGGCCCACCACGTACAGCGCCCACATGTTGAACAGCAGGTGCGTCAGGCCGTAGTGCAGAAACGCCGAGGTCAACAGTCGGTACAGCTCGCCGCCGGCGGCGACCGCGCCGGAGTGCATCACCAGCGCGCGCTGCAGATCCGGTGACACGTTCTGCAGCACGAACATCGCCACATTGACCGCGATCAACACGTAGGTCACCACTGGGCCGGCCGACGGACGCCCGCCGAACTGGGTTCGTGGCTGCCGGACCGTCCTGGCGCCGGTGTTCACACATTCCACGCACTGATGGCCCACGGCGGCGCTGCGCATGCACTCCGGGCAGATGTAGCGGTTGCAGCGAGAACAGCGGACATAGGTCACCCGGTCGGGGTGCCGGTAGCAGGTCTGCGTCTCCGCGGGGATCGACATGGCCCCACCTTAAAGAGGCCCCCGCGCGCCCAGGACGAACCGCATTCGATAACGATTCGATCACCGTCGACATCACGATCATCTAAGACCTTCCGGCAAGTTCTGAGAATCCACGCCCGTTCTGGTCGCTGACTTATCTGAAACGGCCGATTTTGCGGTGTAGATCACGCCCATTCGGTGTAACGCAAGCGGCTATCCAGCAAACGAAAAAGCGGCGTCGATCCGCGCCGCCCACGGTCGGCTACCTTGGTTTTCGGGGACGGGGGATCAGCGACGAATTCGAATAAAAGGGAAGAAAGCATATGAAATTCAGTGGTATCACTGCGCGCCGGGGAATCGCGGGCGCATGTGCAGCAGGCGTGCTCGGCGGCCTGGCCGCAGCAACCATCGCCGCACCGTCGGCGGTGGCCTCACCCGGGCAGTGCGACGCCAGCGCGGTGTCCGGCACGGTCAGCTCCGTGACGGGCTCGGCACGCGCGTACCTGGACGGCCATCCCGGTGCCAACCAGGCCGTCACGACCGCGTTCAGCCAGCCGCGTCCCGAGGCGGCCGCGACACTGCGCGGGTACTTCACCAACAACCCGCAGGAGTATCACGACCTGCGCGGCATCCTCGCGCCGATCGGTGAGGTACAGAGCAAGTGCGACATCGCGGTGCTTCCGCCGGACCTGGCCTCGGCCTACAACGAGTTCATGGCCGGCTGAGTCCATCGCACGCGCAGCGAGAACCCGCCGCCGCAGCCCCGCTGTGGCGGCGGGTTTTCCCATCTCTCACCGACGCCTAGACTGGCTTGCCATGAACCCGACGCGATCTACCGTCCTCGCCGCGGCGATCCTCGTCGCCGCTGGTGGAGTGGTCACGGGGGTCGCGCATGCCCAGCCCGAGCCGTCGCCGACGCCGTCCACCGCGCCTGCTCCGCCGCCGGTGTCACACGCGCCGTCCGCTGCGGCGCCGGGACCGGCGCCCGACGCGTCCGAGGACGCCGACGAGTCGCCGGACGCCCCGGCCGGGCCCCAGACCTCGATCACGGCCGACGGCACCTACCAGGTCGGTGTCGACATCGTGCCGGGGACCTACTCCTCGGCGGGGCCGATCACCGACGGTGTCTGCTACTGGAAGCGCACCAGCAACGGCGAGCTCGTCGACAACGCGCTGACCAAGAAGCCGCAGGTCGTCCAGATCAAGGCGGACGACACCACGTTCACCACCAACGACTGCCAGGCCTGGCAGCTCACCAACGCCACCCCGCCGCCGCAGCCCGGACCGCAGGATCTGCTCGGCCAGCTCGGGTCGTTCATCGGCTCGGGCATCCTGAGCGGTCCGCCCCCCTCATAACGTCGCCGTACCCTGGCCACGTGGACACGGCCCAGGGCAGCATCGACGTGCCTGCCGATCTGGACGCGGTGACGGCCGTCGGTGAAGAAGACCATTCGGGGGTGGACCCGGCCTCGATCGAGCGGATCTGGCAGGCGGCGCGGCACTGGTACGAGGCCGGCATGCACCCGGCGATCCAGGTGTGCCTGCGCCACAACGGCCGTGTGGTGCTCGACCGCGCGATCGGGCACGCCTGGGGCAACGGTCCTTCCGATCCACCTGATGCCGAAAAGATCCCCGTCACAACGGAAACCCCGTTCTGCGCGTATTCCGCGGCCAAGGCGATCACCTCCACCGTCGTGCACATGCTCGTGGAACGGGGCTGCTTCTCGCTCGACGACCGGGTCTGCGACTACCTGCCCGGCTACACCAGCCACGGCAAGCACCGCACCACCATCCGGCACGTGATGACCCACAGCGCAGGCATTCCCATCCATCGCGGACCGCGGCCGGACCTCAACCGGATGGACGACAGCGAGTACACCGTCGCGCAGCTCAGCGAGCTCAAACCGCTGTACCGGCCCGGGCTGGTGCACATCTACCACGGGCTGACGTGGGGACCGCTGATCCGCGAGATCGTCGGCGCCGCCGCGGGCCGCAACATCCGCGACATCCTGGCCACCGAGATCCTCGAACCGCTCGGCTTCCGGTGGACGAATTACGGTGTCGCACCGGAGGATGTCGCCAAGGTGGCGCCCAGCCACGCCACCGGTAAGCCGTTGCCCGAGCCGGGCGCCACCGTGTTCCGTTGGGCCGTCGGCGGATCGCTGCACAAGATCATCCCGTTCTCGAACTCGCCGCTCTACCTGACCAGCGTGCTGCCGTCGTCGAACACGGTGTCGACCGCGTTCGAGCTGTCGCGCTTCGCCGAATTGCTGCGCCGCGGCGGGGAACTCGACGGTGTGCGGGTGATGCGGTCGGAGACGTTGCGGGCGGCGACGACCGAATGCCGCCGGCTGCGGCCCGACGTCGCGGTCGGGTTGGCGCCGCTGCGGTGGGGCACCGGGTACATGCTCGGGTCGAAGCGGTTCGGGCCGTTCGGGCGTGATACGCCCGCCGCGTTCGGCCACACCGGGTTGACCAACATCGCGGTGTGGGCCGACCCGCAGCGCGGGCTGGCCGCGGGGGTGATCAGCAGCGGAAAGCCCGGCCCGCACCGCGAGGCCAAACGCTATGGCGCGCTGTTGGACCGGATCACCGCCGAGATCCCGCGCACCTGACGCCGTCAGCCGAATGGACGCCGTGGCCGGCTCACCGCGGCGGACCGCTGCCGGGCGCGTCGAGACGCACCCGGTACATCGACGGCCACTTCTTGCCGGTCAGCAGGTACTCGTCGTCACCCAGGTGGGCGATGCCGTTGAGCACCCGGTCACGGTCGCCGGCCTGCCCCGGCCACAGCCCGTTCGCGTTGACCACCGTGTCGACCTCGCCCGACGCCGGGTCGATGCGCAGGATCATGTCCGTCTTCCAGACGTTGGCCCAGACCCGCCCGTCGACGCACTCCAACTCGTTGAGCGCGGCCTGCGGGACGCCGTCGCGGGTCACGGTCACCGAACCGGTCTCGGCGAACGTCACCGGGTCGTGGAACCGCAGCCGGGCGGTTCCGTCACTGCGGACGAACCGGTCGCCGTCGTGGCAGAGGCCCCAGCCTTCGCCGTCGACAGGCACCTCACGCACGGGTGTCAGCGTGGCCTTGTCCCACTCGACCGCGACACCGTCGCGCCAGGTCAGTTCCCAGATTCGGTCGCCGACGACGGTGATCCCCTCGCCGTAGTAGTCGTTCGGGGCGGGCGCGGCGCGCCGCACCGCGCCAGTCGCGGGGTCGAGCTCGCGTACCTGTGACCGGCCCGCGATCCCGGTGCCCTCCCACAGCGCCGCCCCGTCGAGCTCGAGGCCCTGGGTCCACGCCTCGGGGTCGTGCGGGATCTCGGCGAGCACGACGGGGGTGATCACCGGGGCGAGGGCGCCGCCGGGTGAGGGCTGGCTGTCGGCCTCGGGCACCGAGTGGCCGCACCCGGCCGCCACGAACAGCACGAGCGCGGTCAGCCAGGTGGCCGGCCGCCGCGCGATTGCGGATACGCCCATAGGAGCTAATACCTACCGCAGCGGTGGCCGTCGCGCGCGGGAAAGGCCGGTCTCATGGCCGGACGGCGTCGATCGCGCGGTAGATGCGCTGCTCGCTCACCGGTCGCGGGGTACCGAGTTGCTGCGCCCACAGGCTGACACGCAGTTCCTCGATCTGGCGGCCGATGTCGCGGACGTCGTCGGCAGCGGCGCGGGCCGGTGACAACGCGGCGACGAGATCGTCGTAGGCGTCCTGCACGGCGTGCACCCGGGCCATTCGTTCCCGGTCGGCGCCGATCGCGTGAGGCAGCCGCTCCAGCCGCCTGCCGATCGCGGTGAGGTAGCGGGTGAGGTCGGCCAGGTGTGCGGCACCGGTGACGGTGACGAACCGCTCGGGCAACAGGGCGTCGAGCTGTGCCTGGATGTCGGCGATCGCGTCGGCCTGCGCGGGCGTCACCGTGGCCGGCAGTGCCTTTTCGACATCGTGGGCGGCCGCGAGCACCTTGTGCACGCGGGCGACGATGTCGCGGGTGGTGGGCGCCAATTCGCGGGCGACGCGGTCGCGCAGGGCGGTGAACTCGGTGCGGGTCCACGCCGGCGCGGGCGCGATCACGTCGATCGCGGCGTCGGCGCAGTCCTCGAGCAGCGCGGGCAGCGAGCCGTCGGGGTTGGTGCTGAGCACCAAGCGGGTGCGTGGATCCAGTTGGCGCTCCAGCGTTTTGACCGGCGACGGTACCGTGAGCCGCAGCAGCCGACGGGTCCCCGGGCCCATCGCGCTCGCCTGCTCGGCCTGCGATGCGAACACGTGCACGTCGACCGCCGCGCCCGCGTCCACCAGCGCGGGATAGCCGCGCACGGTGTGGCCGCCGGTGTCGCGTTCGACAGCTCGAGGCAGCTCGTGGAGGTCGTCGGGCCAGGTGCGCAGCCCGCTGCGTTCGAGCTCGCCGGCGACCGCGTCCGCGACGGCACGGCGCGCCGGCCCGGCCAGTTCCCGCTGCAGCGCTTCGAGGTCCTTGCCGCGCGACAGCTCGGTGCCGTCGGCGGATTCGACGGCGAACGTCACCCGCAGGTGCGACGGCAGCTTGTCGAGGTCGAAAGCGTCGATCGGCACCAGCACGCCGGTGCGCCGGTGCAGCTCGCGTTGCACGGCCTCCAGCAGCGACCCGTCGTCGGGGCCGATCGCGGCCAGCACGGCGCGGGCGGTGTCCGGTACGGGAACGAAGTTGCGGCGCAGGGGTTTCGGCAGGGTACGGATGAGCGCGGTCACCAGTTCTTCCCGGAACGCAGGTACCTGCCAGGCGAATTCGTCGCCCCCGAGGCGGGCCAGAACCTCGACCGGCACGTGCACGGTGACACCGTCGTCCTCGGCCCCCGGCTCGAAGCGGTAGGTCAGCGGCAGCGCCATGTCCCCTGCCCGCCACACGTCGGGTTGCTCGTCGGCGTCGTCGGTGCGTAGCAGGTCCTCACGGGTGAAGGTGAGCAGATCGGGGGTCTCGTGCCGTTGTCTGCGCCACCACGCGTCGAAGTGCCTCGCCGACACCACCTCTGGAGGGACACGGGCGTCGTAGAAGGCGAAGATCTCGTCGTCGCCGACCAACAGGTCGCGGCGGCGCGCCTTCTCCTCGAGCTCCTCGAGCTCCTCTCGCAGCCGGGCGTTGTCCCGGAAGAAGTGGTGCCGGGTCTGCCAGTCGCCTTCGACCAGCGCGTGGCGGATGAACAGCTCACGCGAGAGTTCCGGTTCCACCTGGGAATATCCGACGCGCCTGCGCGCCACGAGCGGAAGGCCGTAGAGCGTGACCCGCTCGTAGGCCATGACGGCGCCGCGTTGGGCGTCCCAGTGCGGCTCGCTGTAGCTGCGCTGCACCAGGTCTCCGGCGATCCTCTCGACGACCTCGGGCTGGATCCGCGCGGCGATGCGCCCGTAGAGCCTGCTGGTTTCGACGAGGTCGGCGACGACGACCCAGCGCGGCGGGCGTTTGGTGAGCACCGATCCGGGCGCCAGCACGAACCTCGAGTTGCGCGCGCCCTGAAACTCGCGGGAGTCGCGGCCTTTCGTGTTGTCGCGCAGGCCGACGTGTGACAACAGCCCGGCCAGCAGCGCGGCGTGCACCTGAGCGGGGTCCGCGGGTTCACCGGACTCCCTGATCCCCAGGTCGCGGGCGATGCTGCGCAGCTGCCCGACCAGGTCCTGCCATTCCCGGATCCGCAGGTAGTGCAGGAACTCGTCGCGGCACATCCGCCGGAACGCGTTGCCGGACAGTTCTTGTCGCTGCTCCCGCAGATACCGCCACAGGTTGAGGTAGGAGATGAAGTCCGAGTGCTCGTCGGCGAAGCGGGCGTGGCTCTGCCGCGCCGCCTCCTCGCGGTCGGCGGGCCGCTCCCGCGGGTCGGGGATCGACAGCGCCGCGGCCAGCACCAGGATCTCGGCCACACACCCCTCGGCGTCGGCCTGCAGGATCATCCGGCCCAACCGCGGATCGACCGGCAACTGGGCCAGGCGGCGGCCGATGTCGGTGATCTTGCCGTCCCTGTCGAACGCGCCGAGTTCCTGCAGCAACTGGACCCCGTCGCGGATGCTGCGGCTTTCGGGCGGGTCGAGAAACGGAAACGTCTGGATGTCACCGAGATTCAGCGCCGCCATCTGCAGGATCACCGCGGCGAGGTTGGTGCGCAGGATCTCCGGGTCGGTGTAGCGCGGCCGCCCCGCGAGGTCCTCCTCGGAGTACAGCCGAATACACACGCCGGGCGCGGTACGCCCCGATCGGCCCGCGCGCTGAGCGGCCGACGCCTGCGAGATGGGCTCGATGGGAAGCCGCTGCACCTTGGTGCGCCGACTGTAGCGCGAGATCCGCGCGGTGCCGGGGTCGACGACGTACCGGATGCCGGGCACCGTCAGCGACGTCTCGGCGACGTTCGTCGCGAGCACGACGCGGCGGCGGGCGCGGCTGGGCTGGAACACCTTCTGCTGATCGGCGGTCGGCAGCCGCGCGTACAGCGGCAGCACCTCGAGGTCGTCGTCCAGCCCGCGCGACGCCACCAGGGCGTCACGGGTGTCGCGGATTTCGCGTTCGCCGGACAGGAACACCAGCACGTCGCCGGGCGGTTCGCTCGCCAGTTCGCCGATGGCGTCGATGATCGCCTCGGTCTGGTCACGGATCTCGGTGCGCACGATCTCGTGGTCGGGATCGTCGGGATCGTCCGAATCCTCCACGGCGACAGGTACTTCCAGGGGCCGGTAGCGGATCTCGACCGGATAGGTACGGCCGGACACCTCCACGATCGGAGCTGGGCCGTCGACGGTGCCGAAATGCTCGGCGAACCGTTCCGGTTCGATGGTCGCCGAGGTGACGATCACCTTGAGATCGGGTCGCCGCGGCAACAGCTCCCGCAGGTAGCCGAGCAGGAAGTCGATGTTGAGGCTGCGCTCGTGGGCCTCGTCGAGGATCAGGGTGTCGTAGCGCAGCAGGCGGCGGTCACGCTGGATCTCGGCGAGCAGGATGCCGTCGGTCATCAGCTTCACCAGCGTGCGGTCGCTGACCTGATCGGTGAAGCGCACCGTGTAGCCGACGGTTTCGCCCAGCGGGCTGCCCAGTTCGTCGGCGATGCGCTGGGCGACGGTGCGCGCGGCCAGGCGCCGAGGTTGGGTGTGCCCGATCGTGCCGCGTATCCCGCGGCCCAGTTCCAGGCAGATCTTGGGCAGCTGGGTCGTCTTGCCGGAGCCGGTCTCCCCCGCGACGATGACGACCTGGTTGGCGTTGATGGCCTTGGCGATGTCGTCGCGCCGCTCGCTGACCGGAAGGTCGGGATAGGTGATCGCGGGCAGCGCCGCCGCCCGGGTGGCCACCAGCGCTTCGGCGGCGGTGATCTGTTCGGCGAGCTTGGCGAGCTTGTCCGGGCTCGCTCCGCGCAACTGCCGGAGGCGGCGCCCGAGGCGGGCGGCGTCGCCAACGGTCAGCCCGTCGAGGCGCTTGCGCAAATCACTCGCCGAAATCGGCGAAACGGCGGGATCCACTCGCACTTTGTCGCCCATATGTTCCTTTGGGCAAAAATCACATGCGTCAGGTGTCGGGGGACCAGTACGCGAGCATCTCCGCGAAGGTCTCGAACGCCGGACCCGACACCCCGTAGGTGGCCTCCAGGTGGATGGAGAGCGGAAAACCGAGGTCGGCGACGCCGTCGATGACCCGCTTGTACAGGTCGACCATCAGCTTGCGCTTCTCGGTCGGCTCGGTGGCGGCCAACCGCTTGACGAACTCCTGCTCCTCGGCCACCGCGGGGTTGCCCGGATCCTGGATCAACCAGGAAATGAGCCCGACCTTGCTCTCCACCTTCGGGACGAACCCGAACGACAGCAGGATCTCGGGCCGATGATCGGTCGTCGCGGCGAACTCGCGGAGGAACCCGACGATCGCGTCGGAGTACAGCAGCTGGGTCATGCCGTATGTCGCGCCCCGGTCGCACTTGAACTTGAACCGGCCTTGCTCACCCTCGCGGGTCGGAATCAGGATCGCGCCGCGGTTGGGCACCAGCTCCTTGAACATCGCCAGCGCGTCGGTGGGCGCGACGCCGGACCCCTCGCCGTCGGCCATCGTCCGCGGCACCCCCACGAACGCGATGCCCTCGAAGCCGGCGGCCGACAGCTCGGTCAGCCGTCGGCGCAGCGTCGGTTCGTCCATGAACGAGGTGACCTGCGTGCACAGCCCCTTGACACCGGGCAACTCGGGCTGGATGACCCGCCAGAAGTCGAGCACGTCCATCTTCGGCTTCATCTCGATGGGCCGGTCGTCGTCCTCTTCGATCATCCCGGGGATCATCACGTGCCCGATGCGCCCGGCCAGGCCGCTCTGCTCGGAGTACCGCAGCACCTTGTGCGCGTCCTCGCGCGCCTGCTCCACGCCGCGGTCCACATTGGGCGGCACGAGCTCGAGCGCGATGGTGTTCAGCGTCACCGGGCCAGCTCCTCAAGACGTTCGTTCCCACGGCACGGTCCTCGATGACCGAAATCCACGATGTTCCCGGGAGCCTCACCATACAGACCGGCGGTGGCAGACCGGCCGGCTGCATCAGCAACCACGGTGCCCATCGACTCACAGGCGGTTGCCAGCGAGCCGACACCTGCCTCACGGGCGCCGTTGGTACCACGGGTCTCATGACCTCACCTCACCGCTTCGGCAGAACCATCGGACGGCAGGGCCTGGACACCGCCGAAGGCGTCCTGGTCGCGCTTCGCCAATGCACGGTGGACGAAGCCTTCCAGGAAATGATCCGGGCCGCCCACCAGCATCGGGTGCCGCTGTTCACGCTCGCCGACGCCCTGGTCAGCGCCGCCGGCGCGGCCGAAGTGCACCGCCTCGACTGCGCCGACGCCGCGCGCCGCGCAGTGATCGCCGAATGGGGACCACTGTTGAGCGCAGTGCCGCGCGCGACGCTCGAATGATCGCCGCCGCCCTCCGTACCCTGGGTGCAGTGAGCGTCGCACCCATCACCATTCCCGTCGGGGACCGCTTCGCCCGTGAGCTGCCGGAGCTGGCCGTCGGCTGGCGGGCCGAGGAGGCACCCGATCCGCGCCTGCTCGTACTCAACGAGGCGTTGGCCGCCGACCTCGGCCTCGACGCCGACTGGCTGCGCGGCCCCGACGGCCTGCGGTTCCTCACCGGGACCCTGGTGCCCGACGGCGCCGCGCCGGTGGCCCAGGCCTACGCGGGTCACCAGTTCGGCGGGTTCGTTCCCCGGCTCGGCGACGGCCGGGCGCTGCTGATCGGCGAGCTCACCACCGCCGACGGCGAGCTGCGCGACCTGCACCTCAAGGGCTCGGGCGCCACCCCGTTCGCCCGCGGCGGCGACGGGCTGGCCGCCGTCGGCCCGATGCTGCGCGAATACGTGATCAGCGAGGCCATGCACGCCCTGGCAATCCCGACCACCCGGTCGCTGGCCGTCGTCGCCACCGGGCGCACGGTCACCCGGGAGACGTTGCTGCCGGGCGCCGTGCTGGCCCGGGTCGCGCGAAGCCACCTGCGGGTCGGCACCTTTCAGTACGCGGCGACGACGGGCGATCCGGCGTTGTTGCGCCGACTGGCCGACCACGCCATCGCCCGCCACCACCCCGGGGCCGCGGAGGCCGACAATCGCTACGTCGCGTTGTTCGACGCGGTGATCGGGGTGCAGGCCACGCTGGTCGCGAAGTGGATGCTGGTCGGGTTCGTGCACGGCGTGATGAACACCGACAACACCACGATCTCCGGCGAGACCATCGACTACGGCCCGTGCGCGTTCATGGAGGCCTACGACCCCGAGACGGTGTTCAGCTCGATCGACTCCTGGGGCCGCTACGCCTACGGCAACCAGCCGACCATCGCGGGCTGGAACCTCGCCCGCTTCGCCGAGACGCTGCTGCCGCTGTTCGCCGACGACCAGGACCAGGCGATCGCCATCGCGCAGGACCGGCTCGAGGGCTTCAGCGTGCGGTTCCAGCAGGCGTTGACCGGCGGTATGCAGGACAAACTCGGGCTCACCGGCGACCCGGCCGAACAGGCCCCGCTGATGAACGAGTTGCTCGAATTGCTCAGGGGCAGCCGCGTCGACTTCACCTCGTTCTTCCGGCATCTGGGCGCGGCCGCGCGCGGCGACACCGAGCCCGCCCGCGGACTGTTCATCGACCTCGCGGGCTTCGACGCGTGGTTGAGCCGGTGGCGCGCTTTGCGGCCGAACCCCGAGCTGATGGACCGCGTCAACCCGATCTACATCCCGCGCAACCACCTCGTCGAGGAAGCCCTGACCGCCGCGACCGACGGGGATCTGCGCCCCGTCGAGCAACTGCTCGTCGCCGTCACCGCGCCCTACGACGAACGGCCCGGCCTGGACCGATACGCCGAGCCGGCGCCGGAGCACTTCGGGCGGTACCAAACCTTCTGCGGGACGTGACCGGCGGCCTACACTGCCGATCATGGTTTCCCTGCGACGGACGGTGACCGCGGCGCTCTTCACCGCCGCCCTGGCGGCTGCCCCGTTTTCTCCCGGCGTCGCGGCGGCCCAGCCCGGCAACGTCGGTTGCGCGCCGGGCGAGACGGGCGTGATCTACGGGTGCGCGCCGTTCTGTGTGCCGGGCAAGGCGCTCGACGTCAACACCGGCTTGTGTGTACCGGCGCCTCCGCCGTTCCCGCATCCGCCGATCCAGTAGGGCCTGGGGGTTACACCGCGGCACCTTCGGTAACTCCTCGGCGGTGACCGATCAATATCAGTTGCGGCGTGACCTGCTCCAAGAGCTGTTGTGGGCGTACGGGCCGTGCGGCCAGGAGCAGGCGGTGCGCGACATCTGCCACCGGGAGCTCGAACCCCACGTCGACGAGTCGTGGGTGGATCCGGCCGGAAACCTGGTCGGCCTGATCCGCGGAGAGAGCCGAGACGACGGCCGGGCCACCCAAGTGATGGCCCACATGGACGAGTTGTCGATGCTGGTCAAGCGGATCGAAGGCGACGGCAGCCTGCACCTGACGCCGCTGGGCACGATGTATCCGGGCAACTTCGGGCTCGGCCCGGTCGCGGTGCTCGGTGACCGCCGGACCGTATCCGCGGTGCTGACGCTGGGATCCGAGCACACCACCAAGGAAAGCCCACGGATCTGGGAGACCAAACCCGACCAGGGCGACAAGTCACTGGACTGGATGCACGTCTACGTCTTCACCGGGCACACCCCCGACGAGTTGACCGACGCCGGAGTGCAGGCGGGCACCCGGGTGTGCATCGACCGCAGCAAGCGCACGCTCGTCGACGTCGGCGACGGCTACCTCGGCAGCTACTTCCTGGATGACCGGGCCCCGGTGACAGCGCTGCTGCACACGGCGCGGGTGCTGCACGACGGGCGACCCGCCCACGACGTCTACCTGGTGTTCACCACCAGCGAGGAGATCGGCGGGGGGAGCGGTTCCTACGCCAGCCGGGTGCTGCCCGGCGACCTCGCCCTCGCGCTGGAGGTCGGCCCGACGGAAGCCGAGTACGGCACCACGGTCGGCGGCGGCCCGATCGTCGGGTACAGCGACGCGCAGTGCGTCTACGACAAGGACGTGGCGGACACGTTGATGGGCATCGGGGCGGACCTGGGGATGTCGCCTCAGGCGGCGGTGCTGGGCGCGTTCGAATCCGACGCCTCACACGCCAAGGGCAGCGGGCTCACCCCGCGCGCCGGGCTGCTGTGCCTACCGACGCTGAGCACCCACGGTTACGAAGTCATTGCCCGGCAAGCGATTCCGCACATGGCGGAACTGCTCGTCGAATTCCTGCGGCGTCCGGCGGCGGACCCACCCTGAGCCGAGACCGCGCACTCGCGGCCGTCGTGACGGGCCGTCAGCCGGATCCGTACGCGCGGGCGATGTCGGGCGAGTCCAGCCACCCGGCGTACGTCGGCCCCTGCGGCCAGCCGGGCGGCGAGTCCTGCCACTCCTCCTGGCGGCCCCACGGCAGCAGGTCGATGAGCGCGAACGTGTGGCTGAGTTGTTCGGTGCCGCGGCCGTTGGTGTGCCAGGTGCGGTACACCGTCTCGCCGTCCCGCAGAAACACGTTGACCCCGAAGCCTCCGCCGGGCGGGGCGTCGACGTCGGCGCCGAACGAGCTCTGCGACGACGAGTACCAGTTCATCCGATTGCCGACCTTGGCGCGGTAGGCCAGCGCTTCCTCGATGGGGCCGTTGGTGACGATGACGAAGCGGGCGTCGTAGCTGTCGAGGAAATCCAACCGGGTGAACTGGGAGGTGAATCCGGTGCAGCCACCGCACTGCCATTCGGCGCCGTCGGTCCACATGTGGTGGTAGACGATCAGCTGCGAGCGCCCCTCGAACACGTCGGCCAGCCGCACCGGTCCGTGCTCGCCGATCAACGTGTAGTCGGGCATCCGCACCATGGGTAGGCGCCTGCGCTGCGCGGCGATCGCGTCCAGCTCGCGGGTGGCGGCCTTCTCGCGCCGGCGCAGCTGGTCCAGCGCCGCGCGCCAGGTCTGCTGATCGACGACGGGTGGCAGTGCCGTCGCCGAGACGGGGTTCGTCGTCATCGGTCTCCTCCTGCATTTCGTGTGCAGGTTATGACCGGCTCAACGACCCGAACTCATCGTCGGCTTCCACAGGCGCCACCGCCGCGGGATGCAGCCAACTCGCCAGGTTGCGGACGTAATCGGTGAAGACGGCCAGCCGCCGCGGATCGGCCTTGATCTGGCTGCCGGGCGGCTCGGACACGAACGACGGCGCACCGCGGTCGACGTCCCAGTTGTAGTCGGCGAAGTGGTGAAACGTAGACTCGGCGAGCGCGCGCCCCATCGGCCGTCCGTCGGGGCCGGTTTCACCGTCCAGCGCGACAGCGAGGTTGAACCGGCGGCCTGTCGCGGTGCTTCGGCCTTGGGCGAGCACGGTCGCGAACGGCACCGTGGCGCACACCGCGCCTTCGTGCGGGTGCGCGGGGAACCATTCGATGCGCCCGCTCTCCGTGCGGTCGGTGCGCAGCAGTTCGTGCGCGGGCATCTCGGTGAGTACGGGTTGGTAGTCGCCGTTGGCGCCGGAGTGGTAGTTGGGCCAGGAGATGGTCGGGGTGTCCTTGTCGTCGCACAGATGTCTCCGATCGACGGTCGGGTCGTGGAACTGGTTGACGCGGCCGACCGAACCCAGCCGCAGCAGACAGCAGCCCAGGTCCTGGTGGTCGCGGGCGGTGAGCACCCCGCCGCCGTTTGACCGGAACCTCAGGATCGCGTCGGCATCGGCGCCGCTGAGGCCGCCGCCCACGTCGACGGCCATCAGCCACAGCTGGTCGAAGTCCATTTCGTCGAGTCGGCGCAGCACGGGGTCGTCGCCGGTGCCGCTGGTCCGGTTGCGCGCGACCACTTCGTGCCCGGCTGCCCGCAACTCGGCGGCCAGCAGCGAGAACCTGCTGATGTCCCAGTCGTCGGGATCAGCCGAAATCGTGCTCTGCAGAAGAATTCTGGACATCGTGATCAGCCCCGGCCGATGCGCAGGTGCTTGCGGGCGGCGAGTTCCTCGTCGTCGACGAGGACCAGCATCGGCTGATCGGGCACGCACAGCATGGTGACCAGGAACCGGCAGTTCATGTCGTCGCGGTTGTTGGCGTCCGAGTAGTGGATGACGTCGCCGCCGGGTTCCCAGAACGCCTCACCGGCCTTGACCACGCGCGGCGGGTCACCCTCGAGCTCGAACAGCATCTCGCCGTCGAGCACGTAGCCGAACGCCGGTCCGCCCGGGTGCCGGTGCGGTGGGGCGCCCGCGCTGCCCGGCGGGTACTCGACGACGACGGTCATCGCGTGCGCACCTTGCGGGATGAACGGCGGCGTGACCTCTTGCACCACCGTCAACGCGTTCTGCCAGGACGGGTCGTATTCCTTGGACATCGGTCACTCCTCCTCGGTCTCAGATGGCAGGTTTCAGATGGCAGGCTCAGACGGCACTGCCGCCGCCGTCTGCGTGCAGGGTGGAGCCGGTGATGAAGCTGGCGCGAGGCGAGGCGAGGAACAGCACCGCGGCGGCGATCTCCTCAGGATCTGCGGTGCGGCCCAACGGCAGGGCGCGGCCGAGCTCCTCGTTGGTCTCGCCCCACTCCGCCGCCACGCCTTCGGTTTTGGTGGGTCCGGGCGCGACGCTGTTGACGCGGATGCCGTGCCCGCCGAACTCGGCGGCCCACGTGCGGGTCAGCGACTCCACAGCGGCCTTTGACGCGCTGTAGGTGGATGCGCCGGGAACGCCTTTGGACGCGACCATGCTGGTGACGTTGACGATGCAGCCGTGCCCGCGGTCGAGCATGCCGGGCACCAGACCGGAGGCGAGGAAGTACGCTCCGCGGACGTTGGTGTCGAACGTCTTCTCGAACGAGTCGATGTCTTGTTCGATCGTGGGCGCTCCCGGAAAGCTGGCCGCGTTGTTGACCAGGATGTCGACGTCGCCGGCCTGCCGTACAAGGCTTTTCACGGCGTCCAGATCCGAGAGGTCGGCCTGGATGAAGCGTGCCCCGATCGCCTCCGCGGCCGCGTGTCCGCGGTCGCGATCTCTGCCGGTGATGAGCACCGAGGCGCCTTCGGCCGCGAACAGGCGTGCGCAGGCCAAGCCGATACCGCCGGTGCCGCCGGTGATCAGCGCGGTGTGATTGGTCAGTTCCATTTCCATTCCCCTCTCAGGCGATACACGTTTTGTCGGTGGCGAAGTCCTCGTTGCCAGAAGCAACGTGGGTCAAGGCGGTGCGCAGCCGGTTTCGAGCCCGCGACACCCGCGACATCACCGTGCCCATCGGGATGTTCAGCAGCTCGGCGGTTTCGGCGTAGGTGTAGCCCTGCATGTCGGCGTAGAAGACCACCTCCCGGAAACCCTCGGGCAGCGCAGCCATGGCGGTCTTGACGTCGAAGTCGGGCAACGCATCGAGCACTTCGGTCTCCGCGGACCGCTGGCCGTAGGGCAGGCGGCCGCCGTGACGGGCCAGTTCGTGCTCGGTGAGCACATCGACCGAAACCTCCACGGGCCGACGCTGTTTGGCCCTGTGCGTGCTGATCCATCGGTGGTAGAGGATGCGAAACAGCCACGCCTTGAGGTTGGTGCCCTCTCGGAAGGTGTGAAACCCGGTGTATGCGTGCAACAGGGTGTCCTGCAGCAGGTCGTCGGCGTCGGCATCGCTGCGGGCGAGTCGCCGCGCGCCTCGTGCCAGGACATCGAAGAGCGGTTCGGTTTCCCTGGTGAAGCGCGCGGCCTGGTCTCGATCCGTCATGGGAAACCTCCCGAGTCGATGTACTGGTCAAGATCAGACTTGTCGTCGCGCGGGCCAACCGAACCCTTGGAAGTCCGTAGTCGGCGGTTCGTGGTCCGTAGGGGCGGTGCTAGTCCGAGATGAACGTGGCCGTCTCGTCCAGAGCCGCCCGGCCGGTGCGGATGTATTCGACGGCGGGGTCCTCGTAGCCGATCGACATGCCGCAGAACAGCATCAGGTGGTCCGGTGGTGACACGATGTCGGCGACGGTCCTTCGGACCTGTGACCAGGCCATCTGTGGGCAACTGTGGAGCCCTTCGGCCCGTAGCAGCAGCATGACGGTCTGCAGGTACATGCCGAGGTCGGCCCACTGCGGCCGGCCGAGGTCGCGGTCGATGTAGCAGAACAGGGCGGCGGGGGCGCCGAAGCAGTCCCAGTTGGCGATCGCCGCGCGTTGTCGGGCTTCCCAGTCTTCGCGCTCGATGCCCAGCGCGCTGTAGCGCTCCCGGCCGAATGCGGATCGCCGCTCGCGGTAAGGCGACTTCAAGTCGCGGGGATACATCTCGAATTCCCGCTCGTCCCACGGATCTCCGGCGGTGACCCGTTCGGTGGCCAGCTTCTTGAGCTGACACAGCGGTGCGCCGGTGACCACGTAGATGTGCCACGGCTGAAGGTTGGATCCCGAAGGCGCGAAGGTGGCCGCGGCCAACACGCGCCGCAGGACTTCCACGGGTACCGGCCGGTCAAGGAAGCCGCGCACCGCCCGCCTGCTTTCGACCGCTTGGTAAACGTTCATGCTCACCAGCGTGGTGTCCGCGGCCCGAGATCGAGCCCTTGGAACTACGTGGTCTGCGCAGCGCTAACTGGCCCAGGAGATCGTGCGGAGCTGTCGCCGTGACGTGACGCCGAGCTTGACGAACACCTTGCGAAGGTGCCATTCGACGGTGTGGGTGCTGATGAACAGTTGCGCGCCGATCTCCTGATTCGTCAGACCTTCGCTGGCCAACCGCGCGATCTGCGCTTCCTGGGGCGTCAGCTCGTCACCGGAGTCGCCGGTCTTCTTGCGAGCCTTCTCGCCGGTCGCGATCAGTTCCCTGCGGGTGCGTTCGGCGAACGCGTCCGCGCCCATCCGGGTGAACATCTCATGAGCCTCGTGGAGATGGTTGCGGGCGTCGACGCGCCGGTTCATCCGGCGCAGCCATTCGCCGTAGCGCAGATGCGCACGGGCCAGGAAAACCGCGATGTGCGTGCATTCCAGATGTCCGATGGCCTCGGTGAACAGGCGGTCGGCCGAAGCGTCGTCGGCCAGCAGTGCCTGTGCGCTCGCCAGAGCGCCTAAGCCCCAATGGGTTCCGCTGGATTCGGTGCGCTTCCGCATCTGGTCCAACGCCGCTGCGGCGACCTCTTGCGCCCCGGTGTGCACCGCCGCTTCGATGAGCTCCATCAGACACCAACCGAAGAACCCGAGGTCCTCGAACTCACACGCCCGCTGCGCGCTGGCGAACGCTTCGTCGTACCGGCCCAGACCGTTGTAGAGGATCGCGGCGAGGTACCCGGTCAGTCCCAGCACCCGGCCCTCTCCCCTTGCGGTTGCTTCCGCGGCGGCCGACTCGAGCAGGTCCGCGGTGGACGGATCTCCCTGCCACGCCGCCAAGGACAACGCGTGGTAACGCAGCGGGGCATAACCTGTCGACGCGGTGATCGACGCGGCCTCCTCAATAAGCGTTGCCGCCGTGGCGAATTCACCGGCCAACACATGGACACCGGCGCGGTACGCGAGGGCGGAGGGAAGGACGGCCAGCGCACCGGCGTCGCGAGCCTGCCGAACGACGTCGCTGGCCAGCTGGAGGTAGAGCTCGTCGTCCCAGAGTTCACCGGTCGCCGACTCCTGAACGATGGCCAGCCCCAACGTCATCCATCGCAGAGACTGGCCCTGGTTCTGCTGTTCCTGTGCGCACATCAGCTCCAGCGCGGTGCGCATCGGGTCGGTGCCGGCAGCTACACCGTCGGCGATCCGATTCGCCATGCCGCTCAGCAGCAGGTCGGTCGGCCGGTCCAGCTTCGGCGCTCGGCCCAGCGCAGCGCATGCCGCGTGGGCCACTGCGGTCATCGTGGCCGGCTCGCCAAGGCGTGCGGCGTACATGGCGGCGGCGAGCGCTTCGAGGTAGGCGTCTCGGGCCAGTTCGTCGTCGAGCTCTTCGATGCGACGCGCCGCGTCGAGCAGCTGTGCCGCGGGCTCAACCAGGGGTGGCGCTCCTGGGTCGCCTCCGCGACTGCGGGCGAATTCCATCTGAGCCCGCAGCCGGGCTATCTGCGCCCGTTGCAGTTCGGACAGCGGACCGAGCTCGGCGACCGCGAGCAGCTCATGAGCGGCCTCCGGTGCCGCCGCTTCCCGTTTCGCCTGTGCGGCCGCGATCGCCCTCGCCGCCCGATGCGCCGGATCCGACGTCAGCCCCGCCGCACGCTCGAGAAACGCCGCGGCGGCCGCGACGCCGCCACGAGTTTGCGCCCGGCCTGCCGACGCCTCCAGGTCGGCGGCCACCGCATCGTCGGGTCCGGCGGCGGCGTTGGCGGCGTGCCAGGCCCGGCGGTCCGGGTCGAACTGCGGATCTGTGGCGTCGGCGAGGGCAGCGTGGATGGCGCGGCGGTCGGCCAGATCGGCGGCACGGTATGCGGCCGAGCGCACCAGCGGGTGATGGAACCGCATCCGCGGCCCGAACTCGATCACACCCGCGGCCTCGGCAGGAGCCAATGCGTCGACGGGAATGTCGAGTTGCGCCGCCACTCGCAGGAACAGCGCCGCGTCGCCCACCGGCTCGGCGGCCGCGACCAACAGCAGCCGGCGGGTCTCTGCCGGCAGCGCCTGAATTCTGCGGACGAACCCTTCTTCGATCTGTCCGACCGACGGGCGCAATCCGGGGTTCCAGAAGCCACCGGCGAGCTCGCTTGCGGGAACGTTGCGCGGCACCTCGAGCAGCGCCAGCGGAATGCCCCTGGTCTCGGCGACGACGCGGTCGCGCACCCGTTCGTCGATCGGCGCCCTGACCACGGAATCGAGCAATGCATGCGCGTCGCTGATCGACAGCGGGTCGATCGGCAGCTCTTCGAGTCCGGCCAGCGCGTCCGCGGAGCCGGGCCGGGCGGCGAAGATCAACGCAACCGGTTCGGCCATCAGCCGTCGCGCAACGAAAGCCAACGTCTGGATCGAGACTTGGTCGAGCCACTGCGCATCGTCGATGACACACAACAACGGTTCAGCGTTCGCGGCGACCGCCAGCAGGCTCAGCACCGCCAGCCCCACCAGGAAGCGGTCCGGCGTCGGCCCCACCCCGCGGCCGAATGCCACGGCCAGCGCATCGCTTTGCGGCTTCGGCAACTCGTCGGCGTGGATCATCAGCGGTGCGCACAGCTGCTGCAAACCGGCGAACGCGAGTTCCATGTCGGATTCCACGCCCGCCACGTGGACACGGTTAAAGTCCACTGCCTGCGACACCATGTAATCGAGCAGGGCGGACTTCCCGACACCGGCCTCGCCCCGCAGCAGTAGAACCCGGCTGGTGCCCGACCCGACGTCGGCCAGCAGGCTGCGCAACGCGTCGCACTCACCGGCACGGCCGAGTAGGCGCTGCCCCCGACCCAGGTCTGCCATCGTCTCCACCGCACATGTTTTTCAGTGGACCCGACGGCTCGCCGTCCGTGTGCAGGCCCGGTGCGATCTTGATAGTAGCGCCGGAGCCTCGGTTATGTTTGGGCGGCGGTTCGCAGAATCCAGTCCCCGAATCGGCTTCGACCCGGGCCGTGCCGTTCCCGGGCACCAGGGACAGCCGAGCCACCATACGGCCGTACAGCGCAAAAGGTGTCAGAATGTGCGCAGCCGATCGAACGAGGAGACCATGGCCTCATCTGCACGCCGCGTGGGTGCCGAGACGTCCAAGACGCGGGATGCGCTACTGGACTGCGTCGAGAAGATGATGCTCGACGAGGGCTACGCCAGCGTCACGTACCGCGCGCTGGCCACCAAGGCGGGCGTCACCCCGAGCCTGGTGCAGTATTACTTCCCCACCCTCGACGACATCTTCATCGCCGCGATCCGCCGCTACTCGGCGCGCAACCTCGAGTTTTTGAACAAGACGTTGAAGAAGCGCGCCGACGATCCGCTGCGGGCGCTGTGGGAGTACAGCTGGGACGAGGCCTCCGGCGCGCTGATGACGGAGTTCATGGCGCTGGGCAACCATCGCAAGTCCATCAGGGCCGAGATCGCCGCGGCGACCGAGAGCGTCCGCAAGGTGCAGTTGAAGGCGCTCACCGCGAAGTTCGGCAAGAACGCGCGGCTGGGCGGCGATCTGTCGTTACCCGCTCTGCTGCTTTTGATTTCGGGGCTTCCCAAGTTCCTCAACCTGGAGGAGGGCATCGGCGTCAAGACCGCGCACGCGGAGGTCATCAAGGCGTTCGAACGCTATTTGGACTCCGTGGAACCGCCTGCGACAGCGGGGAAGCGCACATCGACGTCGCGTAGGCGGAGCAAGGCGTCCGACCGCTAAGCGGGTGCTGTACAGTCGTACAAACGACACGCTCTCGAATGCACCGCGGAAGGACCCACGACGATGCCCGATGAACTCGAACAGTTGCGGCAGCGCCTGCAGTACCTCGAAGACCGGGCCGCGATCCTGGACTGCGTGATGAACCAGGCGCGCGGCCATGACCGTCACGATGCCGAGCTGATGGCAAGCGTGTACTGGCAAGACGGTGTCGACGAGCACGGGCCGACCGTCAAGCCCGGCCCCGAGTACGGCGAATGGGCCAACGCCGCGCACAGCGCCGTGTTCGAGGATCATCTGCACAACATCACCACCCACACCTGTGAGATCAACGGTGACGAAGCCCATGCCGAGAGCTACGTGATGGGCGCCATGCGGTCCAAGGGCGGCAAGGTGGTCTCGCTGATGGGTGGTCGCTACCTGGACCGGCTCGAGCGGCGCGACGGTGTCTGGAAGATCGCTCTGCGGCGATGCACCATCGAGTGGATGATGAGCGGCGACTCGTCTGTGCTGAATTCCGGTGCCGTCAAAGGCTTTATCAAAGGCAAGTGGGACAGGACAGACGCCTCCTACCTGCGGCCGCTGAAGTTGGAGAGCGAACCCGTCGAGCGGTGGTGACCCAATGAAGTTGGCCGGTGGGGTCGCGTTGATCACCGGTGGAGGTTCCGGTATCGGTCGCGCGGCCGCACAGCGGTTCGCCGCCGAGGGGATGCGGGTGTGTGTGGTCGACGTCGACGGTGACGCCGCCGAGACCGTCGCCGCATCCCTCGGCGGATTGGGTCTACGGTGCGACGTCTCTGATCCCGAGCAGGTCGACGCCGCGTTCGCCGCATGCGTCACAGAGCTCGGCGGCATGGATCTGGCATTCCTCAACGCGGGCATCACCATTGGATGGTCCGGCGACATCGGCGAGCTCGATCTGGCCGAGTACCGAAGATCGGTCGGCGTTAACCTCGACGGGGTGGTGTTCGGCGCCGTCACGGCTGTCCGCACCCTGCGGGCTCGCAAGGATGCGGCCGAAGGAGCCATCCTGGCCACCGCGTCGCTCGCCGGGCTCGTGCCCTGGCATCCCGACGCGGTCTACGCACTCGGCAAGCACGGTGTGGTGGGCTTCATGCGCTCGATCGCGCCCAACCTCGCACCGGAGGGCATCGCGGTGCACACAATCTGCCCGGGTATCACCGACACCGGCGTCCTCGGCGACCGGCGCCGACTCGTCGAACGGATCGGGGTTCCCGTGATGGAGCCCGACATCGTCGCCGACGCGGCCCTGACCGCCGCCACCGCACCGCTTGACGCCACCGGGACGTGCTGGGTTGTCCAGCACGGAAAGCCGCCCTGGCCGATGGCTTTCGCCGATGTGCCCTCCGCCGACCACAGGCTCAACATGCCGGTGCCTGCGACCCGGTCCTAGGGGTCAGCCGACGATCGCGGGCATGCTGTCCCAACCCCGCACGGTCGCGGTCGGCGCACGAACGGCGTTATCGATATCGACGGTCCAGTCGGGCCAGCGCTTGAGGATCTCCTCGAGCGCCACTCGGCCTTCCAGCCGCGCCAGCGAGGCGCCCAGGCAGAAATGCGTTCCCCTGCCGAACGACAGATGGTTGGCGTTGCGGTGGATGTCGAAGATGTCAGGCGCGTCGAACCTCCGCTGGTCGCGGTTCGCCGATCCCGCCATGAGCAGAAGCGCGCTGCCCGCCGGAACCACCTGCCCGTGGTACTCGACATCGTTGGCGACATATCGGGCGATGTTGTGCACGGGGGGTTCGTAGCGCAGCACCTCCTCGACGGCGCCCGCGATCAATGCCGGATTCTCGACCAATTCCCGCCGCTGGGAGTGATGTTCGCCGAGAAGCTTGCCCAGCCACCCGAACAGGCGACCCACCGTCTCGGTTCCTGCGTTGGCGATCACCCCGAGGAAGATCAGCAGCTCCTCGGTGCTCAACTTCCGCACTGTGCCCGAGACATCCTTGAACTCGACGTTGAGCAGTTCGGTGACGAGGTCGTCGGACGGGTTCTTCTCACGCCACTGCACGTAGTCACGAAACATGTCGCCGTTGAAGTAGTTGTGCTTGCTGACCGCAAGGGGCTCACCCGGCTTGTTGCGTAACCGGCGGCCCGCCACCTTACGCACACTGCGCTGCAATGAATCCGGGATTCCGACCAACATCCCGATGACCCGCATCGGCATCTCGGCTCCCAGGTCAAGGGTGAAGTCGAACCGGTCGCCGTCGGTCAGCGGGTCCAGGCAGGCCGCACAGAACGCACGCACCTGATCCTCGATGGCCTGCATCTTGCGCGGTGTGAACGCGCGGGACACCAGCAGCCGGTGCACGGTGTGCAGCGGCGGATCCTCGTTGATGAAAACACCCAGCGGCATCACCGGTTCGGCCTTCACCACCTCGAGAATGTCGCCCTTGGCCGAGCTGAGGTTCTCGACGTCACGCAGCGCCGACTCGACGTCGGCGAACCGGCTCAGCGCCCAGAAGTCGAACTTCTCGTCGTAATACACCGGTGCCTCGTCCCGCAGCCGCTTGTACACCGGATACGGGTCCGCGTCGATCATCACGTCGTAGGGGTCGTAGGACAGGTCAGCCACCTGTACGATCGTACAGCACGCGTGTTCTGCCGAAGGAGAGTCAATGGATCTGGGATTCGTCTCGCTCAACACCCCGCGCGACCTCGCTCCGGCCGTGCTGGCCGGCGAGCTCGAAACGCGCGGCTTCGAGTCGATTTGGGTGGGAGAGCATCCGCAGATCCCCGTGGCGGCCGCCGACCAATTTCCCGGCGGCCTTCTTGAAGCGCAGAAGCAGATGTGGGACCCGTTCCTGTCGCTGCTCGCGGCGGCTACGGCGACGACCACCCTGCGCCTGGGCACCGCGGTCACCTTGCCGCTCGAGCGTGAGTTGTTCACGATGGCAAAGCAAGTCGCGACGTTGGACCAGATGAGCCAGGGCCGCCTCCTGCTGGGGATCGGGGTGGGGGCCCGCGCCGAGCTGGAAGTCTCCCGGCCGATCGCCTGGTCGGACCGGTACCGCGCGCTGGCCGATATGGTGGCCGCGCTCGATGCGCTGTGGACCGCCGACGAGCCCGAGCACCACGGTCCGTTCTTCGAGTTCGACGCGGTGTGGTCGTATCCCAAACCACATCAGCGACCGCGGCCGCCGCTGCTGGCCGCCGCCACCGGCCCCAAGGCGGTCAGCGAGTGCGTCGGGTGGGCCGACGGCTGGCTTCCCGGCGACGCCGCGTTCCCCGACCTGGCAGGCGCCCTGGCCGACTTCCGCCGAAACGCAGAAGACGCCGGCCGTGACCCGGCCACTCTCGATCTGACGATCATGGCGTGGGGCGCTCCCAAGCTCGAGAAGCTGGCCGCCTACCGCGACATGGGGTTCAACCGGGCGGTATTGGGCGGCGGGCGCCGCGACGGCAGCGATCCGTCGGCCACGCTGTCGTTTCTCGACCGCTACGCCGCGATGGTCGACGAACTCCGGACCTGAGTTCAGCCCAGCGGCACCGGACGCACCCGCGAGTGCACCAGCTCGAGCAGTTGACCGTCGGGATCGCGCACCATGCATGCGAAACCACCGCCCGGATCGGCGACGACGGTGCCACCGGCTTCCTGCACCGCAGCCTGCGCCCCGGCGATGTCGTCGACCGCGATGGACACGTGCGTCAGACCCGCGGAGACCATGCCGCGTTCGGCTTCGTCCGGCGCCGGATAGCCCGAGAATGTCAGCAACTGCAGCACGACACCGGCGTTCTTCAGGTAGACCGCCTCGAACCCGATCGGCGGCGCCAGTCCGAGCAACCCCGCCGCCATCTCGTCGGGCACAGTCAGCCGTTTCACCTCGGCGAAACCGAGTGCCTCGTAGAAGGATTTGGACTTGTCGAGATCGCGTACCCGTAGACCGAAGTGGCTGACGTCCACGTCAGACCCCCGCCGGCCCGGGGCCGCCGTGCATGTAGAGCGTCTGCCCCGAACAGTAGCTGGAGGCGTCAGAGGCGAAGAACAGCACACCGTATCCAATCTCGTCGGGCTCGGCGATGCGGCCGGATGCGTTGGTCTGCCCGATCATGTCGATGTCGAACCCCTGTCGCTGCGCGTCGGCTTCCAGGCCCGGTGTGCGAATGGCGCCGCACGCGATGCAGTTGACCCGCACGCCTTTTCGGGTCCACGCCGCCGCCATCGATCCGGTCAGGTTGTTCAGGCCGGCCTTGGCGGCGGCATAGACCGGTGCCTGCGGCATCGCCAGCAGGCTGGCGCCGGACGAGATGTTGACGATCGCGCCCTTGCCCTGCTCGATCATCGGCTTGACCGCTGCGCGCGACAGGTACCAGGCACTGGAGAGGTTCAGGTTCAGCACCTGGTGCCACTCGTCGTCGGTCCACTTCATCAGTGACTTGGTCTCACCGCCACCGGCGTTGTTGAGCAACACGTCGAGCCGGCCGAACTCGGCGACAGTCGCGTCGACCAACGCGCGACACTGCTCGGCGTCGGTGACGTCGGTGGGCACCGCCAATGCGCGTCTCCCGAGGGCTTCGATCTCGGCCGCCGTGGATTTCAACGGCTCGGCGCGACGACCGGCGAGCACGACGTCGGCGCCGTGCTCGGCCAGCACGAGCGCCGAGGCCCGCCCGATTCCGGTTCCGCCACCGGTGATGACGGCGACGCGGCCGTCCATCGAGAACCTGTCGTTCACAGCACCACTTCCTATCCCGCTGGGTTGCAGTACGACTGTACAGCATGACGGATGGCACTCGACAACTTCGCGGTCGTCGAGTACACCAATGGAATGCCGCATCCGACCACCGACGTCTGGGAAGTGCTTTCCACCGCCCGCTCGATCCGCCGGTTCACCGATGAGCCGGTGGATGACGAGACGCTGTATCGCTGTCTGGAGGCCGCGACGTGGGCGCCTAACGGCGCGAACGCACAGCTGTGGCGGTTCATCGTGCTGGATGCGCCGCCACAGCGCGCAGCGGTCGCCGCGGCGGCCCGAATCGCCCTGGAGACAATCGAATCCGTGTATGGAATGACCCGACCCACGGCCGATGACAACAGCCGAGCGGCGCGGAACAACCGCGCCACCTACGAATTACACGACCGCGCCGGTGAACACACGTCGGTGTTGTTCACTGCGTTCAAGAATGAGTTCGCATCCGAGTACCTGCAGGGCGGGTCGATCTATCCCGCGATGCAGAACTTCTACCTCGCCGCCCGCGCACAGGGTCTGGGTGCCTGCTTCACCAGTTGGGCGTCCTATGAGGGCGAGAAGGTGCTGCGCGAGGCGGTCGGCGTGCCCGACGAGTGGTTCCTGGCCGGACATGTCGTGGTCGGCTGGCCGCGCGGGCAACACGGTCCCGTGCGACGACGGCCGCTGGGTGACGTGGTGTTTCGTGACCGGTGGGATCCCGAGCGCGCCGACATCACGTACGGCCGTGGTGCCCGACCGCAACGCAGCTGACGACGTCGAGGCGCATCACCGCATGACGTGGGCCTGCTGCTGGTGCGGGTGCACGCCGAAAAGCTCGCGGTACGATGGCGGTTGACGGCCGTCCTCGTCTTTGATGCCGTACTTGACCGCAAGTTCGGCCCCGATCAGCGTCTGCCCACTGACGTCCATCCGGTGCGGGTCCTTGTACAGGGCCCAGACGACGTGGCCGGTGAGCTCGGGAGTCTCGGCGGTTTGGAGGATGTGGCCGAACTTGTCCGGATTGCCGGCGATGATCGTTCGGACCCGGTCGGTGAGCAGCGAACCCATCCAGATCGAGACCGCGGTGATGCCGACGTCTTTGAAGTCCACCGCCATGTCGGCGGCCATCTTGTCGGTACCGGCCTTGGGCACGCCGTAGGCGGGCCCGAACGCGTAGTGCACCCCGCCCGACGACGAGGTGAACACGACGAGGCCGTCGCGGTGGGGCAGCATCAGCGGCGTGGCGTACACCGTGGCGACGTAGCTGCTGCGCAACCCGACGTCGAGGGTGTCCATGATACTGAGGGGTTCCTCCCAGAACTTCGTTCGTCCCATCATCTCGTCGCGGATGATCGCGGCGTTGTTCACCAGGATCTCCACCCGCCCTTGTTCGCGTTCGATCTGTTCGAACAAGGCCTTGACCTGATCGTCGTCGGCATGGTCGACACGGACGGCGATGCCCTTGCCTCCGGCCGCTGTCACGCGTTCGGCGGTTTCGTGGATCGTTCCGGGAAGCGCAGCCGGATCAGCCTTTTCGGTGCGGCCCGTGACGTACACCGTGCAGCCGTGACTGCCCAGCGCATGTGCGATTCCTGCCCCGGCGCCACGGCTGGCCCCGGTGACCACGGCGACTGTTCTCTTCACTAGATCACCGCACCTCCGTTGACGCCGATGACTTGACCCGTGACGTAGCCGGCGGCATCCGAGCACAGAAACGAACACACCGCGGCGACGTCCTCACCCGCCCCCAACCGTCCGGCCGGAATGGCCTGGGTGAGGTACTCGGCGGTTGGAAGCTTCCCGTCCTCCTGTTGCCGTCGCAGCATCGGGGAGTCGACGACGAACGGCGGGACGGTGTTGGCCGTGATGCCCTTGTTCGCATAGTCCAGCGCGACGGTCTTGGTCAGCGCGATGACGCCACCTTTGGTCGCCGCGTAGTGGCCCTGCCGCCGGGCACCCTGCTGGCCTGCGGCCGAGGAGATCGTCACGATCCGCCCCCATTTCGCAACCACCATGTCGGGCAGTGCGGCGCGGAGGCACAGGAAGGTGCCGGTGAGGTTGACGGCGAGGTAGCGGTTCCACTCGTCCAGCGTGATCCGGTCGAACCGGGTGAATCCGGCGATCGCGGCGCTGGTGACAAGGATCTCGACCGCGCCCAACCGGGTTCGCACCGTGTCGAACGCCGCCTGGACGGCATGCTCGTCGGAGACGTCCACGCCGACGGCGACGGCCGCGGTCCCGTTGGCCTGCAGCTGCGCCGCGGTCTTCTCGGCGGCTTCGGCGTCGATGTCGAGGACGGCGACCCGGTGGCCGTCGTTGCTCAGCCCGGTGCAGATCGCGTGCCCGAGCCCGGACGCTCCACCGGTCACCACCGCTACTCGGCTCACACCACCGTCTCCTCGCTCGAACTCGCTGTCGCTGTACGAGCGTACAGCACCTGCGATAGGCTGCTGCGCATCGGTGGCAAGGAGGCGCGGTGGACGACCTGTACTACGACCCGTGGAATGTCGAGATCGACATCGATCCGTACCCGACGTACCGGCGACTGCGCGACGAACGTCCGCTGTACTACAACGAACGCCACGACTTCTGGGGGTTGAGCCGCTACGCCGACGTCGACGTCGCCCTGCGTGACCCGCAGCGCCTGAGTTCGGCCAAGGGTGACATCCTCGAGGTGGTCAAGACCGACCCGGTCATGCCGCCCGGGGTCTTCATCAACGAGGACCCGCCCCTGCACACGATCCACCGCGCATTGGTGGCGCGCGCTTTCACGCCGAAGAAGATGCGCGCGCTGGAGGACAAGGTCCGTGCCTTCTGTACGGCCTGCCTGGACCCGCTCATCGGGGGTGACCGCTTCGACTTCGTACAGGACCTCGGCGCCGAACTGCCCATGCGCACAATCGGAATGCTGGTCGGAATCCCCGATGCCGACCAACCGTCGGTGCGTGCGCGGGCCCATGCCGTGCTGCGCAACAAGCCCGGCGAACCGCTGCCGGTCAAAAAGGACCACTACTTCGACGGCGACATGTTCAGCGACTACGTCGCCTGGCGCAAGAAGAACCCCTCCGACGACCTGATCACCGAACTGCTCAACGTCGAGTTCGAGGACGAGACGGGCACGACGCGCCACCTCGAGACCGAAGAACTGCTGATCTTTCTGGCCGTCGTCGCCGGTGCCGGGGTGGAAACCACCGGCCGCCTGTTCGGCTGGATGGGCAAGGTGCTCGCCGAGCACCCCGACCAACGCCAGGAACTCGTCGACGATCCGTCGTTGATCCCGGCGGCGATCGAGGAATTGCTGCGCTACGAACCGCCGGGTCCCCACGTCGCCCGGTTCGTCGCCGAGGCCGATGTCGAATTCCACGGCCAGACGTTGCCCACGGGTTCGGCGTTGTTGCTCATGCTCGCGTCGGCCAACCGCGACGAACGCCACTTCGACGATCCCGACACGTTCAACATCCACCGCAAACCCGGCGGGCACTTGACGTTTGGCCGTGGCACACACTTCTGCCTCGGTGCGCCCCTGGCCCGGCTGGAAGGCCGGGTGGCGCTCGAGGAAGTGCTCAAACGGTTCCCCAAGTGGGAAATCGACATGGCCGGTGCGCGACGGTCGCGGACGTCGACGGTGCGCGGCTGGGACACCATGCCCGCCGTCGTCGGATGAACGCGGGGGCCCTACAGATCCTGCAGGATGAAATCGGCGGCGCGCCAGGCCATCGCCATGATCGGTCCGTTGAGATTGCCCGCGACCATCGTGGGCAGCACCGAGCAGTCCACCACGCGTAGGCTCTCTATTCCACGCACGCGCAGTTGGTGATCCACCACGTGGTCGTCGCTGGGACCCATCGCGCAGCTGCCCGCGGCGTGGTAGCCGCAGTAGCCGCCGTCGAGCACCGAATCCACCAGCTCATCGTCACTTTGGACGTCCGGTCCCGGATAGGTTTCGTGGGTGACGCGCTCTGCGATCGGAGACTGCTCGAAGACGGCGCGCATCTTGCGCAGCAGGTTGGCGGTCGTGTGCCGGTCGTATTCGGTGCCAAGGTAGTTCGGATCGATCCGGATCGGCGCATCGGGATCGCCGGAAGTGATCTCGATCGATCCTTGTGCCGTCGGACGTAGCACCATGCCCAGACAGGAGACTCCGGCCCGGCGGGGGATCGCGACGGGTTCGCCGGTGTTGTACGGAGGTATCGTCCACGGCCCGAGCATGACCTGCCCATCCGGGCGTTCGGCGTCGGGCTGGGCCTTGACGAACCCGACGATGTCGAACGACGGGGCGGCAAGCGGCCCTTTGCGCGTGGCGAGGTACCTGGCTCCGGTTAGAGCCTGGGCCAGGTTGCCGGCCAGCTGCCGGTTGTAGCCGAGATCTTCCTTGAGCTGGTATCGCAGGGTGGCGCAGCGGTGTTCATGAAGTCCCCGGCCGACGTTGTCACGCTCGAGGTAGATGCCGACGTTCGCCGCTGTGAGCACATCACGGGGCCCGACGCCCGAGAGCTGCAGCAACTTCGGGGTATTGAGGCTGCCCAGCGACACGATCACTTCACGGCTCGCCTTGATCTGCTCCGTGGTGCCCTTGGCGTCGACCTCCACGCCGACGGCCCTGCCGCCGTCGAAGAGCAACCGGCGCACCGTCGTGCGGGTCCGAACGGTGAGGTTCGGGCGTCGCAGTGCGGGTTTGAGGAACGCCGTGGCGGCGCTGACCCGGCGACCGTCCTTGATGGTGGCAGTGGCGTATCCGATCCGCTCGTCGTCGGATTCGTTGATGTCCTGCACCCGCCGCAGCCCGGTTGCCGCTGCGGCGTCGAGCATTTCCGCGCAGAGCGGATCAGGATCACGGGGCACCGAGATGTGCAGCGGCCCACCGACGCCACGCGTCGGGGACGGCCCGAAGGCGTTGTCCTCGAACTGCTTGAAGATCGGCAGGATGTCGTCCCAGCCCCAGCCCTTGTTGCCGAGCCGCTCGATACCGTCGTAGTCGGCGCGGTTGCCGCGGTTGTAGATCATGCCGTTGATCGAGCTCGACCCGCCGAGCACCTTTCCGCGCAGCCACTGCTCGGTGTGCGGATTGGGCCCGAACGGCGTGGTTTCGTAGTGCCACATGTGCTTTTCGCTCTCGAACAACATCCCCGACCCCTTGGGAATGCTGTAGAGGGGATTGCGGTCGGCGCCGCCGGCCTCGAGCAGCAGTACGTTGACCCTCGGGTCGGCCGACAAGCGGTTGGCAAGCACGCACCCGGCCGAGCCCGCACCCGCGATGATGTAGTCGTATCTCGTCATGCCGTGACCCTTCTGCCCGCCCGTGACGCTATACGAGCGTACAGGAGGGCTCAGCCGGCCAGGCGTCGGCGTGCTCGGCGGGCGACCTCTGGCGCCAGGGCGTCGGCGACCAGGATGTCGGGCAGCAGTTCGGGTTCGGTCATGATGGCCCGGAAGACGTGGCCGATGGTGACGCCGTGGTCGGGACGGTCGGTGACGGTCACGGTGTCGCCGGCGCGCACCTGACCGGGCGTGATCACCCGCAGGTAGGCGCCCGGTTTCACGGCGCGCGTGAACGCGCCCATCCAGCCGCGGATGCCGAGAAACTGGGTGAAGGTGCGGCATGGCGTGCGAGGCCGCGAAACCTCCAGGACCAGACCGTCCGATCCCACCGCCCACCGCTCGCCGATCACCGCGCCGGTGACGTCGACCCCTGCGGTGGTGAAGTTCTCGCCGAACATGCCGCTGGCCAGCGGCCGCTCGAGGCGGGTCTCCCAGTCGTCGAGATCTTCACGCGCATAGGCGTATACGGCCTGGTCGTCGCCGCCGTGGTATTTACGGTTGCCGATGAGGTCGCCGGCCAGGCCGCTGCCGAGCCCGGTGCGCCTGTCTCCCGGCGCGCGGACCGCGACGGCTTCGGCTGTCGGGCGCTTGTCGAAGCCGGACTCGCCCGAGGGTCCGTCGTAGTAGCGGTGGGCGATGTTCACCGAGAGCAGACGTGCCACGGTGCAGAGCTTACGGACTGCCTCAGAACAGGTAGATCACGAACACGGCGGCGAACAGCACGCCCAGCCAGGCGTCGGTGGAGCGCTTGAGCCACCGCGGCGCCGTGCGCACCTCCATGAAGTACCGGATGATCAGCCTCGACTTGACCAGGGCAAGGACGAGCACCAACGCGGTGACCGGGGTGCTGGCGTGCACGGTTTCGGTGAAGTGTGCGGGCGCCAGCCACCACGATCCGATGGTGATCGCGGTCAACAGCACCCAGGCCCACGTCATCGCGCGCGCCGTGGTGGTGCGGGAACGGGTGTCGGCGGTGTCGGTCACGGTCACCTCATCACGTAGAGCAGGCCGAAGATGATGACCCACAGCAGATCGACCATGTGCCAGTAGACGGCACCGGACTCCACCATCGAAACCCTGCGGCGGGCGGGATTGCGCAGTTCACGGACGACGACCCCCAGCACGATGAGGCCGATCAGCACGTGCACCAGGTGGACGCCGGTGAGCACGTAGTAGAACGAGTAGAACATCTCCGAGTTGGTGTGGCCGGCACTGATCTTGGCGCCCCACTCATAGGTCTTGAAGACGATGAACAGCACCCCGCCGAAGCCGCCGGCGACGGTGAGCCGGATCGCGTCGCGGTGGCGGCCCTCGCGCGCCGCGAGCACGCTGCGGGCCACCACCCACGAGCTGGTCAACAAGATCAGCGTGTTGACGACGCCGATGTTGATGTCGAGGTGCTGCTGAGCTTGGAGGAACTCCTCGGGATTCATGGTGCGGTAGACCATGAAGATGACGAAGTATCCGGCGAAGATGACCAGATCGCCGAGCACCATCACCCACATGTGGATGTCGCCGGGCAGGTGGGCCAACGGCCCGGTGCTCACCTGCGCGGAGGCCTTAAGCGAATTCGGTTGCGTCATGGCGTTGTTCCTCAGTCCACGGGCGGGGCGTCGAGGGGTTCACGCAGGGTCGCCCGTCGCAGCAGCATGATCAGCACCGCCAGCCAGACCGAGAAGACGACGACCGACCACCAGAATGCCAGCGACCCGTTCCAGGCGAACGGCCCTGAGTAGAAGACGAACATCTGGGTCGCGATGACTTCGGTGATGATCTGCCAGATGCTCACGTAGGCAAACCATTTCGGGAAGATGTCGTTTCTGTCGTAGAGGATCGCCAGCGCCAGTACCAGGTAGGCCACCGAGAAGCAGCCCAGCGACCCGTTGTAGCTCAGCATTCCGAGGTCATAGAGCAGGCTGACCATCTCGGGGTCGCGGTCGGCGCGGAACGCGGCGGTCAAGAAGCAGACCGCCACCAGAAGGAAACCCGGCAGAGCGCCGACCCCCATCCCGCCGATGTATGCGTAGGCGAAGACCGAGCCGACCGACATCCGCTTCATCTGATAGGCCACCAGCCCGTTGGTGATCGCCGCGCCGCCGAGCAGGATTAGCAGCACGCAGAACCCGATCCGGATGGTGGTGCCGTTGGCGGCGAAGAACGCGACCTTGTCGGCGGCGGAGACGTCGGGCCGCGGCGGCGGTGTCACCCGCGCCAGCACGCAGATGATGACGCCGAAGACCGCGTACCAGATCGGGAAGAACCAGCACACCAGCCGCACATCCGGTTTGCCGCCGGGAGCGTGATCCGGTGCCTCGGCGTGCCGGTCGGGGGTCAGGGTGCTCACTGCAGCGCGCCCTGCCGGCCGCCCTCGACGACACCTTCTATCACGCCTTCCTCGATGGCTTGGCGATACACCGCCCGGCGCAGCACGAAGAACATGACGATGACGAACAGCGCGAAGGCGCCGTTGCGAGCCCAGAACGACAGTAAGCCGTCCCAGGCCAGCGGCCCGGTGTGGAAGACCGCGGCGCCGGCCGCGGGGATCATGGCCACGGCGGTGGCCGCCGAGTAGTAGCCCACCCAGCGGGGAAAGACCGGGTGCGGTCCGTTGTCGAAGTAGACCGCGACGGCCAGAAGCACGAACTGCGCCACCACCATGCCGACCGGCGCGATGAACACGATCCACGCGAGATCGTTGAGGACCTGGATGATTTCGGGACTGCGGTCGGGTCGGAACGCGGCGACGAGAAAGAAGATGTTGGACAGCGCGAAGATGGTCGCGCCGCTGACCACCGCCGTCAGATAGCAGTACGCCAAGACGTGGCTCTGGGTTTTCATCCGCTTCATCTGGACCACGATCACCATGAAGAACGGAAGGACCATGATGCCGCACAGGTTGAACGTCACCTGGCTGAAGCGGATCCAGGCGGTGTTCTCGGCGTAGAACGACGCCACCTGGCCGGCCGTCATCGTCGGCGACATCGGCGGCCAGAAACCGGGGAATGCCAGCAGCGCGACGAGTAGGACGAAACCGACCGCGGGCCCGGTCCACAGGCTCACCCACTGGGCCTTGATGTTCCCGGCTTTCGGCAGGTCTTGCACCTGCTCGAGGATCTGCACCGCGCCTCCAAGTTGACTTCAGTCAGGTTTCACGAGCGGTAGCCGGCATTTCACGCGGGCGTGGACAAGCCCCTGTGATGCGGTGTTTCTACCGAAATACCAACTGAAATCGCTCTTGCAGCACGGTAGCGGCTGAGCGATGCGAACGGAAGACCCATTCTGACTTCAGTCGGTTTTGACGTAGGCTCGCCTCGGGCGCGCCGGTGCACGGCGGCGGAACGGATGACAGTGCGCAGCGACAAGCCTCAGGAGCGCGGGACCAAGGGCCGCCAGACGCGTGAGCGGCTACTCGGGGCGGCGGTGGCCGAGTTCAAGCGAGACGGCATGGCCGCGGCCGACATCGGGGCGATCGTGTCGGCGGCCGGGGTGGCGCACGGCACCTTCTTCTTTCACTTCCCGACGAAAGAACACGTCCTGGTGGAGCTGGAGCGGCGCGAGGAAGAGCGGATGGCCGCCGAGCTGAACCGGTTCTTCGCCAAGCCGCACGGCGTGCGGGACACGCTCGCCGAGTCGGTGCGGGTGCTCGAGGCGCTGGAGCGTCGGCTCGGCAATCGGCTGTTCAAAGATTTTCTGGCCCTGCACTTTTCGACGACGCGACCACCATCGGAGGAATGGACGAACCATCCGGTCATCGTCGCGGTCGTCGAGGAGCTGCAGCGGGCGCAGGAGCGCGGCGAGATACCCGCCGAGGTCGACGTCATGCTCAACGGCGTGTCGTTCCTTGTCGGGCTCTACGCGCTGCTGATCACGATGCCGGAGTCCAAGAAGATTCGGACCCCGGTGATCGACGAGTACCTCACCACCTACATGTACGGTCTGCGGGCCGAGCCTGCCTAACCCCGCACCTGCGGGCCTGGCCCCTCAGCAGCGGATTCGCCCCATAAATATCTATGTGCTATGCATATATTCGTGCTGCAGTCCCGCTACGACCAACTCGACGAGCTGCTGACGCGGATCGCGATCGCCCGTCAGCGGCCCAGCTGGCGCGGCCGCGTGCTCGACGGCAGCGCCCCGGTGATGAACCCCTCGACGCTGCGGACGCTGCGGGCGGTTCAAGAGTGCCAGCAGGCCGGCGGCGGCGCGTCGGTGCGCGACGTCGCCGATTTTCTGGCCGTCGAACACTCCACCGCGAGCCGGGCGGTCACCGGGGGCGTCGCGGCGGGGCTGCTGACGAAGACGTTCGCCGCCGACGATCAGCGGCGCTGCGCGCTCATGCTCACCGATGAGGGCCGAAAGGCCTTGGCGACGGTGGCCGAGCGGCGCCGTGATCTGGTCGCCGAGATGGTCGAAGACTGGTCCGACACCGACGTGGACACCCTGGTCTCCCTGTTGGCCCGGCTCACCGAACGTTTCGAAACCGCGGGTTCCCGGTGACGGCAGAGACCACCGCACCCGTTTCCCGACCGCAGGCGCGCGGCGCGCTCGGGTTGATGTTCGACCCGGTGTTCGGTGCGTTGTTCTGGGGCAAGATGTTCTCGGTCGTCGCGGTGTGGACACACGGCATCGTCGCGGCGATCGTGATGTTCGAGGCGACGCATTCGGCGCTGATGGTCGGTCTGGTCGGCGTCGTCCAGTTCGGGCCGCAGCTCATCTTGAGCCCCACCAGCGGAAAGTGGGCCGACACAGGCGATCCGGCTCGCCAGATTCTCCTCGGCCGGGTGCTGTGCGTGGCCGGTTCGGGCTTCACCGCGGTGTGGCTGATCGTCGATCCGGACCAGCAGGGCGTGGCGGTCGCCGGTCCCGTGCTGATCGGGACCCTGCTGGTGGGCTTCGGGTTCGTCGTCGGTGGACCGGCGATGCAGTCGATCGTGCCCAACCTGATTCGCGATGGTGAGCTGTCAACGGCCATGGCGCTCAACAGCATTCCGATGACCCTCGGTCGAATTCTCGGCCCGGCCACCGGTGCGTACCTGGCTGCGCATTTCGGCTCGGGTGCCGCGTTCGCGGTCAGCGCCGTCCTGCACCTGGTGTTCGCGTTCTTCCTGGTCGCCGTGCGCTTCCCCGCACCGCCGGCGCGTCAGGCCGACGCCGACTACCGGGTCCGCGCCGCGCTTCGGTACGTGTGGCGCGACCGCCCGTTGCTGTTGGCGTTGCTCGCGGTGAGCGCGGTCGGTTTCGCGTCGGACTCGTCGATCACCCTGGCCCCGTCGATGGCCGACGCGCTCGGCGGTAGCGCTGAGCTGGTCGGCACGCTTTCGGCGGTGTTCGGTGTCGGCGCGGCGGTGGGCATGGCGACGTTGGCGCTGATGCGCGGGCGGATGGCTTCGGCGAGGGTCTCGGCGATCGGGCTGGCCGGGCTCGGCGTGGGATGCGCGATGCTGGCCGTCACGCCGGTGACCGCCGTCGCGATGGCCGGGTTCGCACTGGCGGGCCTGGGCTTCGGCTGGGCGATGACCGGGCTGAGCACCGTCGTGCAGGAGCGCGCGCCCGAGGAGTTGCGCGGCCGGATCATGGCGCTGTGGCTGGTCGGGTTCCTCGGTTCACGGCCGCTGGCCGCGGCGCTGCTCGGCGGAACGGCCGACGCGTTCAACGTGCAGGCGGCCTTCGCGGTCGCCGCGGTGCTGTGCATCGTGGTGACGCTGTGCTGCAGGCCGTCGAAGCTGACCGGCGAGCTGCCCGCCCGCATCTGAACCGGGCTACCGGTTCTTGTCGGGCTCCGGGTTGATGGTCAGCGTGACACGCTGGCCGTCGCGGATCACCTCCATCGGCGCGTCCTGACCGACCGAAAGGCGCCGAACCGCCACCACGAACTCGTCGACGCCGTCGATCGGACGGTCACCGATCTTGACGACGACGTCGTTCTCCTTGACCCCGGCCCGGTCGGCCGGGCCGCCGGAGACGACGCGGGTCACCCGCGCCCCGGTGGGGTCGGGGTCACTGACCGATTCCGCGGTCAGCCCGAGGGTCGGGTGCCTGATCTCGCCGGTGCGGATCAGGTTCTCGACGACGTGCTTCATCTCGTTGGCCGGGATCGCGAAGCCCAGGCCGCTGGCGCTGTCCGAGAGCGACTTGCCCGCGGTGTTGATGCCGATCACCTCGGCGTTCATGTTGATCAACGGACCGCCGGAGTTGCCGTGGTTGATCGGTGCGTCCGTCTGCACGGCCGCGATGACGATCTCGTCGGACCCCTCCCCCGGTATCCGCACCGCGCGGTCGAGCGCGCTGATGATGCCCTGGGTGTCGGTGCTGCGCAGGCCCAGCGGGGCGCCCGCGGCGATCACCTCGTCGCCCACCCGCAGCTTGTCGGAGTCGCCGAGCCGCGCGACGGTCAGGTTGTCGACGTCGTCGACCTTGAGGACGGCCAGGTCGGTCTTCGGGTCGGCGCCGACGAGGTTGGCCACCACCTCTTTGCCGTCGTTGAAGATCACCGAGATCTGGTACCGGTCGGGAGCCGAGGCGGCGTCGGCGATCACGTGGTTGTTGGTGACGATGTATCCGCGCCCGTCGACCACCACCCCCGAGCCCTGGGAGCCCTCCGTGTCACTGACGGCTTCCACGGTGACAACGGAATCGGCCACGGCAGCAGCCACTTTGGCGAACCGGCCCTCGGGCAGGTCACCTCTGTCGCCGGTCGAGAGCGTAACCTTCGACGTGGTGAACGCCTCGATGACCTCGGCGGTCTTGCGGCCCACCCAGCCGCCGACCAGGCCGAGGACCAACGCGATGACCGCGAGGGTGATCAGCGCCGTCAGCTTCAGTCGCTTGCCGAACAGGACGTCGCGAACACCGAGTTTCTCGGCGGGCGCGGGAGCCGGGGCGGCCTCACCGTCGAAATCGATCGCGTCGTCGCCGGAATCGCCGAAATCGTCGGAGTCGGTTGGCGCACCGAACGCGGCGGCGAGCACCGGGCCGGGTTCCTGGTTCGTCGGGGTGTACGCGCCCTGATCACGGTCGGCAGTGGGGTCGGCAGCGCCGTCACCGTCGGGTCGGCCGAAGGCCCGCTCGGTGGCCGCATCGACCGTCGGACGCCGGATCGCACGCGGCGCCGAGGCGTCACGGCCGGGTTGGCGTTCGTCGGTCACGCGGGTTCACCCTTCCTCGGCGGCCTTCCTCGCGCGCTCCTTCATGGAGGCGATCACTCCGCCATCGTTCAAGATATCCGTCCCGGTGAGGTAGCCGGCTTTGTCGCTGGCACAGAAGGCGAGCAGCGCCGCCATCTCCTCCGGTCGGCCCCAGCGGGGCACCGCGGCGTCGGCGACCATGGCGCCGGCGCCGGCATGTTCCTCCAACCTACCCATCTCGGTGTCGATGGACCCCGGGGAAACCGAGACGACCCGCAACCCTCGGCCATTGAACCGTTCGGCCTGAGCTGTGGAGTACCACCTGACGAAGCTCTTGCTCAGCGCGTAGGAGATGCCGGAGCGTGCCTCCTCCGGAACGATCTCGCAGGCCGAGAGCATGTCCGCCATGAAGGCGTCCTCGTCCTTGAGCGCCAACGGAAACTTCGAGGTGGGGATCATCTCGTCCGGCAGCATGTGGGCGGCCATCGAGGCGACGTTGACGATCGCCGAACCCTCGCCGGCGACCTGGTAGAACGCCTCGTTGACGTTGACCGTGCCCAACGCGTTGGTCCTCATCACGTACTCGGCGTCGCCCATGCTCGGGCTCACCCCCGCGGTGTGGATGACTGAGGCCAGGACGCCGAGCCCGCCGGCGGTCTCGAACAGGCCGGTGACCGCCTGCCGGTCGGTGACGTCGCAGTGCACGGTGGTCGGCTCGATACCCAGTTCGCCCAGCGCGGCGGCCACGCTGTCGAGGCGGTCGGCCTGCACATCGCAGAGCACCACCGTGTGGTCGCGTCCGACGACCTCCGCCGTCGCCCGACCCATGCCACCCGCGCCGCCCGTGATCACCGCAACTCGATTCATATCTGGACCGTATACGCCTGACTGCGCCCGCTGCTGTGCACCTGCCCAGGTAGGTTTGATGTGGTGGAACCCGCCGAACCCGTCGACGCCGACGCCAGCATCTTGACCGGGGTCTCGGAGACAGCGCTGCTGACCCTCAACGGGCGCGCGCACCAGGCCCGCCATCCGAAGGCCATCATCGACGACCCCATGGCGATCCGCCTCGTCGAGGCCATCGACTTCGACTTCGACAAGTTCGGCCGCAAGGGCCAGGAGATGGCGCTGCGCTCGTTGGCGTTCGACCGGGCCGCGATCGAATACCTGTCGGCGCACCGGTCGGCCACCGTGGTCGCACTCGCCGAGGGACTGCAGACCAGTTTCTGGCGGTTGAGCAAGGCGCTACCCGACGCGGACTTCCGCTGGATCACAGTCGATTTCGAGCCGATCATCGCGCTGCGCAAGAAGCTGCTGCCGTCGTCGCCCCGGATCACCAACATCGCGCAGTCGGCGCTGGACTACGGCTGGATGGATGCGGTGGACACCAGCGCCGGCGTCTTCATCACCGCCGAGGGTCTGCTGATGTACCTGCAGCCCGAGGAGGCCATGGGTCTGATCACCGAGTGCGCCAACCGGTTTCCCGGTGGGCAGATGATCTTCGACCTGCCGCCGGTGCTGGTGAAGAAGTTCGCGCCGAAAGGGATGCGGTCCTCCCGCCGGTACCGTGTCCCGCCGATGCCGTTCAGCCTGTCGGCGTCACAGCTGGCCGATCTGGCCGACACCGTGCCCGGCATTCGCGCCGTGCACGACCTCCCGATGCCGCGGGGCCGCGGCTTCTTCTTCGAGAAGGTGTTCCCCGCCCTCTGGCGGCTGCGGCGCACCAAGAACTTCCGCGGCGCCTACACGCTGTTGGAATTCGGTTGAGCGAGCGGCGGTGTCGCCGTCATGCGCGCACGGCGCGCTCGAGGTCTTTCAACGACGTCTCGAGGTGACCGAGCAGCCGCTGCAGGTGCGGAACGCTGCGCCGGCACCCGACCAGGCCGAAGTCGAGCTGGTCGGCGTTGGTGGCCATCGTGATGTTGAGCGCCTGGCCGTCGAGCGGGATCGACAGCGGATAGTTGCCGTCGAGGCGGGCTCCGTTCCAGTACAACGGTTCCCGCGCGCCGGGCACGTTGGAGATGACGATGTTGAACGGCGGCGGCGCAGTCTGCACGAAGCCCGGCAGCAGCGCGAACGCCAGGCCGCTGATCAGAAACGCCGACACCGCGAGCTGTTGCACGCGCGGCAGCTCCGAGTACACCCTCTTGTTGTCGCGCATCGACGCGGCGATGGCTTCGACGCGGCGCGCCGGGTCCTCGACGTCGGTGGCGAGGTTGCACAGGATCGCGCCCACCAGGTTTCCGCCGCCGTCGCCGTCGTCGGCGTTGCGCAGGTTGACCGGGACCATCGCCACCAGCGGGGTAGCGGGAAGCGCGTCCTCCTCGGCCAGATAGGCCCGCAGCGCGCCCGCGCACATCGCGAGCACGACGTCGTTGACGGTCACCCCGGCCGCGGCCTTGACGTTTCTGATCCGCTCCAGCGCCCAGGACTGTGCGGCGACGCGCCGGGCCCCGCCGATGCGGACGTTCAGCATCGTCTTGGGCGCCCGGAACGGCAGCGTGAGCTCCTGCTCGAGCAGCGCGGCCCGCGCCAGCGAGACCGTGTTGGGGGCAAGGCCCGCAACCGAACTGGCGACCTGGCCCAGCGTGCGCAACAGCGACGGCCCGGAGTCGGCCGGCTTGCGCCTGGGCGGCAGGCTCCACGGTGCGCGCACCTCGCTGTCGGCGGGATCGGTCGACAGCACCCGCTGCATCAGCTTCATCGCCGAGACGCCGTCGATCAGCGAGTGGTGGAACTTGGTGTAAACCGCGAACCGGCCGTCGTCGAGCCCCTCGATGAGATGCGCCTCCCACAGCGGACGGTGCCGGTCGAGCAGCGTGCCGTGTAGCCGCGAGGTCAGCTCCAACAGCTCGCGGACCCGGCCCGGCGCAGGCAGCGCGGACCGGCGCAGGTGGTAGTCGAGTTCGACGTTCTTGTCGGAGGACCACATCACGTTGGTCAGCCCGCCCAAGAACGCCGGGTGCTTACGGAACGTCGGCGTCAGGTCGGTCTGGGTCAGCAGGGCGTCGGAGAGCGCGCGCAGAAACTCCGGCCCGCTGCCCTGGGGCGGCTCGAACAACTGCAGGCCGCCGACATGCATTGGGTGCTCGCGGGATTCACCGAGCAGGAACAACGCGTCGGTCGGGAGAATCGGCTGCATGGGGGCCTCCAACGTCGATACTTGCCAGCTTGCCCCTTATCCCCCGCAACGCAAGACGAAAAACTTCTGACGTGTGCTCAGCCGCCGTCGTGCGGGTCGAACAGGCAGTCCAACACCTCGCGCAATGCAGGCGTCCGATCGGCACGCCGCCACGCGGCGCGCAGATCCACATCGAGGTCAGGCACGGCGGTGGTGTCGATCGGGACGAAGACCACGCGCGGGTCGACGGCGTTGCGCGCCACCGAGGCGAAGGTGAGATGGCACCCCACCTCGGCGCTGACCAGCGCCAGCGCGGTCTGGGTGTCCGGCGCGACCTGGACCACGTCGGCCACGAAGCCGCTGGCCTGAGCGAGTAGGCGTAACCGGTCGGGAAGCACCGAGCCCTCGTATGCGGGCAACGACACGAAACCCTCGTCGGCCAGCTGGTGGGCCGCGATCCGGTCCACTCCGGCCAGCGGGTGGGTGTCGGGTAGCGCGATGACCAGCTCGTCGGCCATCACGACCCTCGAGTCGATGTCGGCGGGAATCACATCCCAGCGGCCGAGCGCGATGTCGGTCTCGTTGCGGACGAGCTTCTGCATCGCCGGCTGCGCGAAGTTCTGGCTGGACAACTCGAGGCGGATGCCCGGGCGCCGGGAGCGCACGACGCGTGCCAGCCGGGCGACGTGCGGGTGCGTCGACATGCCGGCGAAGGCGATCCGCACCACCCCGGCCGCTCCGCCACCGGCGTTGCGTACCGCGATCTCGGCACGGCACACCGCGGCCAGAACCTCCCGCGCCGGCGTCACAAGGGCTTCGCCGCTGGCGGTCAGCCGCACCGTGCGGGTGTTGCGGTCGAACAGGCGGGTGCCCAGCTGATGCTCCAGCTGCCTGATGGTGCGGCTCAGCGGCGGCTGGGCCATGTGCAGCCGATCGGCGGCGTGGCCGAAGTGCAGCTCTTCGGCCACCGCGAGAAACGCCTTGAGCTGCTGCACGTCCATCACACCCTCCCTCCACCAATATCAATCCAGTATTACTGATTGCCTTATTGGGTATTGGACTTATCTCAATTCGTTTCCGATAGTTGAACCATGTAATCCGGCAATCCCGACGTCCCCGACGACGTCTTCGACGAGGTTCTCAAGCAGATCAACCACTTCGTGCGGGACCGCGTCGTTCCGCGCGAAGTCGAGATCATGAACACCGACGCCATCCCGGCCGACCTGCGGGCGCAGGCCGCCGAGATGGGTTTGTTCGGCTACGCGATCCCGCAGGAGTGGGGCGGCCTCGGACCCGGTTGCGGGGACGAAATGCGTTGGTGCGCACGACCGACCGTATTGAGTCCGTGGTCCTTGTCCTGGCCGTTGTCATCTCGCTGCTCACCGTTCCTGTTGCCTTGGCCCTCGGAACCGCGACCTATGACGCACGACACGAGAGCTATGGCAGCGCGGCCGTCGAAGCAGTGGCCATCTGCGCGTCGGTGCTGGTCGGTGTCGTCAGCGCGATGGCAGCCGTTGTCGTCATCACAAGGGGGCTGTGCAACCGGATCCGCTCCGCCCAATGGCAGCACGCCTTGGACAGCCTGGTCGACCATGGCGACGGTCAACCGCGCCGGCAGCCGTAGTCGCCGTCGACAGGGTCGAGCCACGGCTCGTAGTGCTCTTCCGTTCTACCTCGTCGCCGACGTGCGCTCGTTCGTCAAGGCTCGGGCGGCACCGTAGCGCTCGGCGCATCACCGGCTCGAAAGACGTTGGCGCAGAGTGGCCGCCCGCAATGTGAGGTGGTTGCGCTCGGCGAGAGTCTGCGCCTGCGAAGCCGCCTCGCTGTAGAGGCGCGCGGCCTCGGCGAGGTCGCCTGCGCGCTCCCGGAGATAGGCGACGGCCGCGGTGTAGCGCGGAAGCGACGCGTCGAGCCCGGCCAGCGCGGCCAGGCCGGCGTGCGGTCCGTCGGCCTCCCCGACGGCGACAGCGCGGTTGAGCCGCACGACCGGGCTGTCGGTCAGCTTCACGAGCTCGTCATACCACTCGACAATCTGCACCCAATCGGTCTGATCGGCGGTTTGCGCGTCGGCGTGCAACGCGGCGATCGCGGCCTGCGCCTGATATTCGCCGAGCCGGTCGCGGGCCAGCGCGGCCTGCAGCACGGCCACTCCCTCGGCGATCAGGTCGCGCCGCCACAGGCTGCGGTCCTGTTCGGCCAGGGGCACCAGGCTGCCGTCGGCGCGGATGCGGGCCGGACGCCTGGCGTGGTGAAGCAGGAAGAGCGCCAACAGGCCGGCGACCTCGGGGTCATCGGCGGCCGCGGCGAGCTGACGGGCCAGCCGGATCGCCTCGGCGGCGAGGTCGACATCGCCGGTGTACCCCTCGTTGAACACCAGGTACAGCACGCGCAGCACGGTGCTCAAATCCCCCGGACGATCGAGCCGTACCTGGCTCACGGTTCGCTTGGCCCGGCTGATCCGCTGCGCCATCGTCGATTCGGGGACGAGATAGGCCTGTGCGATCTGCCTGGTGGTCAGCCCGCCTACGGCACGCAGCGTGAGCGCCACCGCCGACGCCGGGGTCAGGCTCGGGTGCGCACACAGGAAGTACAGCTGCAGGGTGTCGTCGGTGCGGGGCGCGGGCCCGGGCGGCGGATCCGCCGACACCCGGGCCTCGCGGCGACGACGGGCCACATCGGCCCGGCTCAGGTCGACGAACCGGCGCCATGCCGTGATGATCAGCCAGGCCTTGGGATCGTCGGGGCGCTGGTCCGGCCAGGTCTCGATGGCCCGGACCAGCGCCTCCTGCACCGCATCCTCGGCGGTGGCGAAGTCGGCCCCGCGGCGGACGAGCGTCGCCAGCACACTGGGGATCACGTCCCGCAGCTGCGCCTCGTCCGCTGAGTCCATGACGGCGACCGCCACCTACTCGGTGATCGTCGGCGACGCGCCCAGAAACGGCCGCACCTCGAGCCACTCGTGGATCGGCTTGCCGCCTGCGCCCGGCGCCGCCGACAGCTCACCTGCCAATTCGAGCGCCCGTTGGTAGGAGTCGACGTCGATGATCATCCAGCCCGCGATCAGGTCCTTGGTCTCGGCGAACGGGCCGTCGGTCACCGGTGGCTTCCCTTCGCCGTCGTAGCGCACCCAGGTTCCTTCGGGCGCCAGGGCCTGGCTGTCGACGTATTCGCCGCTGGCCTCCAAACGGGCCGCGAAGTCGTTCATGTACTTCAGATGCGCCTCGACCTCGGCCGGTGTCCACTGATCCATCGGCAGGTCGTTGACGGCGGCGGGCGCACCCCGGTAGTGCTTGAGCAGCAGGTACTTGGCCATGAGGTTCTCCCTTCGCAAGTGGCGACCCTAGTTGGTCGCTCATCTGTGAGACGGAGCTGTCTCGTCGTTTTCGACATGCCCGGCCACCCGAGGTTCTCGTGGGCCTTTCGGCCCTATTTCGACATCTTTCGGCCCTACGTCGACGCGGTGTGCCGACGTAACTTCGACATATGTCCCAGTTGTTCACGGCTGTGGGAGGTTCGACGATGACAACACGGTTCCGCCGGCGCCAATCGTCGGCTTCGTTTCTCGCCTGGGACGGTCCGAGCGAACGTGGCGTGGACATCGGCGTCACCAGCATCGATCTGCCGATTCGGTATTGGCGCACCGACTGCTTCATGGGGGTGTTCACCGCCGACCAGGACGCGGTTCGCGCGCTCCTGCCGTCCGACCGGTTGCGGCCGGTGCGACTCCCTCGCGGCCGCGCCGCGGTCGCGGTGGTGGCGTACAACTACCTCGAGACCAGCGTAGGCCCCTACGGGGAGATCGGGATCAGCCCGCTGTGCACGTTGGACCGTGACGCACCGCCGGTATTGGGTCTGGCGAGCGGCTATCTGCACGGGTTCGGCGGCTTCGTCGCGCACCTGCCGGTGACCTCGGCCATCGCTTGCGAAGCCGGGCGACGTATCTGGGGTTATCCGAAGTTCGTGGCCGACATGGCATTTGAGAGCTTCCCCGAACGTCAATCGGTCACGCTGCGCGAAAGCGGCGAGGAAATCCTGCACCTCGAGGTTCGTCGCTCCGGTCGAGTCGCACTGGAACGCGCGCCGCTGACGACCTTCACGGTGAAGGACAACCGGCTGATCCGCACCATCGTGCCCACCCGGGCATACGTGGCGACCGGACTGCGCGGCGGCGAACTGGCGCTGGGCGCCCATTCGGTGGCCCGCGGCCTTGCCGATCTCGACCTCGACACCACGCCGCTCGTCACTCGGACCTACCTGACCCACACCGCCATCCTCCCGGCCGGCGAAGACCTGGGCCCGTCCGATCGCCCGTATGCCGGCTATCCGGGTGCCGATCGCGAATTCGGTGAGCACACAGTGCGTTACGACCACGATACGGAACGGTTGATCAGCGCGGCGAGCCCGGATCGGGTGGTGAGCGAAACGGCGAATCGATGACCGCCGTCGACGACACCGACCTCCTGCTGGACACGGTGGAGCGGTTCGGCGCGAAAGCGCGGCAGCGGTTGTTCGCCGAAGAATCGCCCGACGGCGATCTGGCCGCCGTCGAACCACTGTTGGCCGATGCCGCAGCGCTCGGGCTTCTCGCCGACACCGAACCGGACACCGGCCGCTGGGGAGTGTGGGGCCAACACATCGAAACCGACGGTGCCGCAACATCGCTGGACATTCTGCGCCGCCTCGGCCACGTGTGCGCGGGGCTGGCCACCGCGATCCACGCACAGGGCGTGGCGGTGGTGCTGGCCGGCGCCGGCGCCACGCCGCCCTTTGGCACCGGTGACGATGCCCGGCTGGCCGCGGCGTTCGGCCCGCCCGTCGGGATCGCGCTGGACCCCCGGGCGTTCGGTGACGGCCTGATGCTGCGCGATCAAGTGCTCTCCGGCACAGCCCGTTTCGCACTTGTACCCCAGCGTGCCGACGCGCTGGTGCTCGCCGCGCGCACCGGCCCCGCGACCGACGACACCTGGGCCGTCGTCGTCGTGCCCACCGACCTGGACGGTGTTCGTCTGCTGCCCACCGGCACGCGGATCGGGTTGCGGGCCTGCGGCGTCGCCGACGTGCACGCCGAGCAGGTACGCCTCGACGATGCCCACGTGCGCGCCACGGGCCCAGCAGCCGAACGACAACTGCAGCGCGCCGTTGCGTGCGACTGGCTCGGTCAGGCGGCGATCGCGCTCGGCGCCGCCGAACACGCCGTCACGGACGCGACCCAGTACGCCCTCACCCGGATACAGGGCGGCGCACCGATCATCGAACACGCCGCGGTCAAACTGCTTCTCGGCAGGGCCGAACACGACACCGCGGTGCTGGCGGACGTGCTGCGCCGCCACGCCACCACGCCGGTCACCGACCTCGATCCGACCGAACTGCTGCGCTGGGCCGCGGACGCGCGGCTGGCGGCGGGCGAGCACGCGGCGCGGGCCGTCACCGACGCGCTGCAGACCCTCGGCGGCTACGGCTACATGGACGAGTACGGCCTTTCGAAGCGGCTGCGCGATCTCACCGCGCTGCGGGCGATGCACGGCGGACCCGACCAGCTGCTGCTCCTGCGCCACAGCCTGGGAGGTGCCCGGTGACTTCGACCGAACTGCGGCGCTCGGCAGCACTGCTCAAGCCCGTCGGTCGCGCGCTGATCGACCTGGACGACGTGAGCCTGTGGGAGCGTGAGACCAAGACGTTGCCGCGCCGGCTGGCGCGCCGCCGCCGGGCCTATCGCGACTTCGCGCGCCGGGAACTGACACCGTTGCTCGAGCGGGCGGACGCCGACCCGGCCGGATACGACCCGCGTCCGCTGCTCACCGCCGCGGCCAGGGCCGGGTTGCAGTCCGAACAGCTGCCGCCGCCGTGGGGCACGATGCCGTTGGGCGCGTTCCTCGGTGACGGGACGCTGTTCCACGAGGTGCTCAAGGCGGAGGAGCTGTCCAGCGTGTGCGCCGGGCTCGGGCTGAGCGTGCTGGCACACGGTCTCGGCCTGGCGCCGCTGCAGCTCAGCGGCGACCTGGCAAGCGTGCGTCGCTGGCTGGTGCCGATCACCCGCGACAACCGCACCGGCCGAGCCCGGCTGGCCGCCTTCGCCATCACCGAACCCGCGGCCGGGTCCGATGTCGAAGACTCCGCGGGCGCGCCGGCGGCCAGGTTCGGCACCACCGCGCGTCGCGCCGCGGGCGGTTACGTGCTCAACGGGCAGAAGGTGTTCATCACCGGTGGCGCGCACGCGGACCTGGTCACCGTGTTCGCGGCGCTGGAACCCGAGGACGGCGGGCACGCCCGGGTGGACCGGGACTGGACCTGCTTCGTCGTGGAACGCGGCACCCCGGGCTTCCGCACCGGCCGCAGCGAACACAAACTCGGCCAGCGCGCCGCGGACGCGACGGAGTTGTTCTTCGACGACGTGTTCGTTCCGACCGAGAACCGGGTCGGCGCCGAGCGGTCGGGCTGGGCGCTGAACCGCAACGTGCTCAACTACTCCCGGCTGCCGGTCGCGGCGATCGCGGTCGGCATCGCCCGCGGCGCAACCGAGGCGGCGACCGCCTACTGTCGACAGACCCGGCTCGGGGGTAGACCGCTGCTCTCCTACCAGGAGGTCCAGCTGGCGCTGGCCGACCTGTGGCTGGAGACGATGGCCATGCGGGCCATGGTCTGGCAGGGCGTGCGCCACGTCCCGCCGACGCAGGCGGTGTCGAGCGCGGCCAAGACCTACTGCGGTGACCGGGCGGTCGCCGTCTGTGCGCGCGCCGTGGAGTTGCTGGGCGACGACGGCGCCCATGTCGCCGGCGGCGTCGAGAAGCGGTTGCGTGACGCGCGGCTGAACCAGATCTACGAAGGCACCAACCAGCTCAACCGGCTCGCGATCGTCGAGGCGCTCTGGGAGGCCGATCTCTCCACCTCGATTCCGGCTGCCGGCCCGCCGGGGTAACGGATACTCGACTGCGATGGGACCCGCGGCTTTTCCATCCCGCCCGCGGATCCCGGGTCAACCACGAAAGGAGCCATGGTGAAGGCAACGGTACGGCTGGGACGGCTAGCCGGTGTGTCCGTCGGGGTGCACTGGAGCGTGTTGGGCATTGTGCTGTTGCTCGTCATCGGCCTGTCGGTACAGTTCCGGGTGCTCGCCGAGGGCTATGCGACCTGGGAGTACGTGCTCGCCGCGGTGGTGACCGCCACGCTGTTCGTGTTGTCGCTGCTGGCGCACGAGTTGGCGCATGCGGTGTGGGCGCGACGCAACGGCGTCGGCGTCGAGGACATCACGCTGTGGCTGCTCGGCGGTGTGGCGCGGCTGCGCGGCGACGCGTTGACGCCGGGCGCGGCGTTCCGTATCGCGGTGGTGGGCCCGCTCACCAGTTTCCTGCTCGCCGCGGTGTTCGGCGTCGCGGCGATGCTCGCCGACGGCGCGGGGCTCAGTTCGCTGACCGTGGCGGTGTTGTCCTACCTGGCGTTGATCAACGTGGTGCTGGGCGTGTTCAACCTCATTCCGGCTGCGCCGCTGGACGGTGGCCGCATCCTGCGGGCGGCGATCTGGGCGTGGCGCGGCGACCAGTTCGAGGCGACGGTCTGGGCCGCCCGCGCGGGACGGCTGTTCGGCTTCGTGATGATCGGCCTGGGTCTGCTTCGGGTCATCTACGGCACGGGCGGATTGTGGTGGATTCTGTTGGGGCTGTTCATCGTGACGATGGCCAGCGCGGAAGAGCACCAGGCCCGCACCACCTCGATGCTGTCCGGGGTGCGGGTCCGCGACGTGATGACCGCCGACCCCGAGACGGTTTCCGGTGACCGCACCGTTGCCGACTTTCTGCGCGACGTGGTGTTGCTGCGCCGCCACTCCGCCTTTCCGTTGGTCGACGGTTTCGGCCGGGTCGAGGGGCTGGTCACCTTCAACCGGTTGCGTGGCGTTCCGGTTCGCGACCACGCCGTGGTCAGGCTGCGCGATGTGGCCTGCCCGCCGCAGGACATCCCGTCGGCCGCACCCGATGAACCGCTCAGCGACCTGCTGCCGCGGCTGAGCGGGTGCACCGACGGCCGTGCCCTGGTGTATGACCACGGACGTCTCGTCGGTATCGTCTCGCCGTCCGACATCAGCCGGGCGGTGGCGCTGCACGGGATGGGGGTGTGGGCAGGCAGCGGCGGTTCGGACATCTCGATCGACCTGCGCCACCGACGTCACTGAACAAGCGATATGGAGTACAACAAGGAGGAAATGTGAGCGACCATGACGTCCGGATGATCATCCTGTCGACCGACGATCTCGACGAGTCGATCCGGTTCTACACCGAGACGCTGGGGATGCCGTTGAAGTTCCGCGACGGTGCGCATTTCGCCGCGCTGGACGGCGGGTCCGTGACCCTGGCCCTGGCCACCGCGGTCGACCATCCCATCCCCGGCCAGGTGGTCGTCGGGATCAAGACCGCCGACGTCGACGGCGCCGCGAAGGCGATCGAGGCCAGCGGCGGCGGCATCGTCAAGGGCCCCTACGACGACGCGCACGAACGGCGCGCGGTCGTGTACGACAACAAGGGCAACGGGCTCGTGTTCTACAAACCGCTGGCCCGCTGAGGTTGCGCCTACGCCCTCCGTAGCAGCGCGACCAGGAAGTCGGAGTCTTCGGTGAACGGCCGCAGATCCCAGGTGGACAGCAGCAGGTCGGGCACCAGCCCGGCCTCGGCCACGTCGGAGAAGAACCGGTCGAACGGGTAGTCGCGGCCAGCGCCGAACCCGATCACCGCGCGGCCATCTTCGGCCAGGTGGGCGCGCAGCCGACTCAACACCAGGACCCGGGTGCTCGGCGCCAGGAACGTCATGACGTTGCCCGCCGAGACGATGACGTCGAACGGCTCGGGGATACCGCGTGCGGGCAGGTCGAGTTCGGCGAGGTCGCCGACCAGGTAGCGCGGCCCCGGGTAGTCCTGCTCGGCGGCTTCGATGAGTGCCGGGTCGACGTCGACCCCGACCACCTGGTGCCCGGCCGCCGACAGATATCCGCACAGCCGGCCGGGCCCGCAGCCGGCGTCGAGTATGCGCGCGCCGCGTGGCGCCATCGCGTCCACCAGCCGCGCTTCGCCGACCAGGTCCTCGCCTGCGCGCGCCATGGACCGGAAACGCTCGATATACCAGTGCGAATGTCCGGGATCGGCCGTGACCTTCTGCATCCAGATGCTCTGCTCGACCATGTCCGCATTGTCCCAGCCGGTGATCTGCGCCCGGAATGCCCGTCGGGGCCGCGGCGTTGAGGCGTGCATGGCCCTCGACGATCTGTTCACACCGCTTGCCGTTCGCTCGCTGACCGTGCCCAACCGCTTCGCGATGGCACCGATGACCCGGCAGGCCTCCCCCGACGGCGTTCCGGGCGCCGACGTGGCCGAGTACTACCGCCGGCGCGCAGCCGGCGGCGTCGGGCTGGTCATCACCGAGGGAATTCGGCTGCCCGACCCGGCTGCCGGTCATCCGGCGAGCATTCCCACGCTCGCCGGCGAGGCGGTGCTCGAGGGCTGGCGACGTGTCGTCGCGGCGGTCCACGCCGAGGGCGCCACCATCGCCGCACAGCTGTGGCATCAGGGCGCCGAACGCGGCGACGCCGACGGCGTGGCGCCGGTCAGCCCCTCGGGGGTGGACGGGCAGGGCCGGCCGAGAGGACGCGCGTTAGAGACCGAGGAACTGGCCCGGCTCGCGGAGCTGTACGCACGAAGCGCGGCCACGGCCCGCGAAGTCGGCTTCGACGCCGTCGAACTGCACGGTGCACACGGCTATCTGCTCGACGAATTCTTTTGGGAGCGAACCAATCTCCGAACCGACGGCTACGGCGGATCACTGGCTGAGCGGACCCGGTTTCCCGCCGAGGTGGTGGCCGCGGTGCGCGCGGCCATCGGTCCCGACTATCCGATCATCTTCCGGTTCTCGCAGTGGAAAGGCACCGACTACGCCGCGTCCATCGCCGAGGATCCGATCCAGTTGCGGCAGCTGCTGACCCCGTTGGTGGAGGCCGGTGTCGACGTCCTGCATCCCTCGACGCGCAGGCATTACGTGCCCGCGTTTCCCGACCACGACAGCGAACTCAGCCTCGCCGGGTGGACGAAGAAGGTGGCGGGAGTGCCGGTCATCGCGGTCGGCTCGGTCGGGTTGGAGACACAGTTCCGCAGTGAACGACGCGGTCAGGTCATTCAGCCCGCTCCGGTCGACCGCCTCGTCGAGCAGTTCGACGCCGGGGAGTTCGACATCGTCGCGATCGGACGTGCATTGCTCGCCGACCCGGCATGGGTGAATCGCTTGCGCGCCGACGAACTCCACAAGTTCCGCGGATATGACCCGCAGACGGCGCTGGCGTCGCTGGCCTAGCGCCGGGTCGCGCCCTCAACCGTTCAGGACGACGCCAGCGCGTCGATCGCCGCCTTCAGCTTGGTCGCGACTTCGTCGGCGATCGGCTTCAGCCCGGGCTCGCTCGTGACGTCGACGAGGATCTGCGGATCCATCGCCTCGACGAGCGTCCTCTCCGGGTCGTCGGGATCGCTGCGCACCACGACGTTGCACGGCAGCAACAGCCCGATCTGACGTTCGACCCCGAGGGCCCGGTGGGCCAGCGGCGGATTACACGCGCCGAGGATCAGGTAGTTCTCCATGTCCTCGTCGAGCTTGGTCTTCAGCGTCGCCTTCACGTCGATCTCCGTGAGCACGCCGAACCCCTGTTCGGCCAACGCCTCGCGGGTACGCGTCACGGCGTCGTCGAACGTCGTCTTCAAACTGGTGGACAAGGCGATTCCCATGATGACTTCCTTCCCTCGGTCGTTTTGTCTCAGGCCAGTGCGAGGAAGAGCTTCTCGAGTTCCGCCTCGGTCATCGGCTTCTCGTTACCGTTCTGGTCGCCGGTCATACATTCCCGAAGCCCGGTCGCCACGATTTTGAACCCGGCGCGGTCCAACGCCCGCGACACCGCGGCGAGCTGAGTCACCACGTCCTTGCATTCGCGGCCCTGCTCGATCATCGCGATCACCCCCGCGAGCTGGCCTTGAGCCCGACGCAGCCGGTTGAGCACCGCGTCGATGGCTTCCTGGTCACCAACCATGGTCGTCCTTCCTTCTCTCACCGCCCACTATACCGGCGGGGGTATTTGTGAAATAGATACCCCCTGGGGTATTGTCCTTCATACCCGCCGGGGTATCAGCATCGATGTCCCGACGACTGGGAAGGAGTCCGGGGATGATCCTCGAGCAGTACTACATCGAGTGCCTCTCGCACGCGTCATACTTGATCGGTGACGAGTCGACCGGACGCGCGGTCGTCGTCGATCCGCGCCGCGACATCACCGAGTACCTCGCCGACGCGCGGAAGTTCAACCTCACGATCGAAGGCGTCATCAACACGCATTTCCACGCCGACTTCGTCTCCGGGCACCTGGAGCTGGTCGACGCGACCGGCGCTTGGATCGGCTTCGGCGAGGCCGCCGAGACCGACTACCCGATCCGCAGGCTGGCCGACGGTGAACGCCTCCCGCTCGGCACCGTGGAGCTGGAGATCATGTCCACTCCCGGGCACACCTGGGAGTCGATCAGCGTGCTCGTCCGTGAACGTGCCGACGTCGAGCCTGTAGCCGTGCTGACCGGCGACTCACTGTTCATCGGTGACGTCGGCCGGCCGGATCTGGTCAACATCGGGGAGAGCTCGACGACCGATCTGGCCCGGGCGATGTATCGCACGATCCACGCCAAGCTGCTGACGTTGCCCGATCATGTGAAGGTGCTGCCCGCCCACGGCGCCGGTTCGGCCTGCGGCAAGAACCTGTCCGCCGAGCTCACCTCGACCATCGGCGAACAGCGTTTGACCAACCCCTCGGTGCGGCCGATGAGCGAGGAGGCCTTCGTCGAGTTGATCACCGATGGCCAGCCCGCGGCGCCCGCCTACTTCGCGTCCGACGCTGCGATGAACAAGCGGGTGCATCCGTTGCTGCGCCAGGACCGCACGGTCCCCGAGATGACACCGGCGCAGATCCGGGCGGCACTGGCCGCCGACGTGCGCGTGCTGGACGCCCGCAGCGTCGAGGACTTCGCCGCCGGCCACTTGCGCGGGTCGGTCAACGTCGGGTTCGACGGCCGGTTCGCCGAGACGGGCGGGATGGTGGCCGAGGTCGGTGCGCCGATCGTCCTGATCACCTACCCCGGCGAGGAGCAGCAGGCCGCGCTGCGGCTTGCCCGAATCGGCTCGGACAACACCGTCGGTTACCTCAACGTCGGCCGCGACGGGCACTTCCCCGCCGAACTGGCCGACCTCGTGCAGTCGGCTCCGCGGACGACGGCCGCCGAGCTCGACGACCTGTTGGCGCGGGATGCGGTGACGCTGATCGACATCCGCAACGCCGGTGAGCGGGCAAGCGGCGCCATTCCGGGCTCCGTGCACATCCCGCTCGCGCAGTTGCGTGTCCGGATGGGCGACGTGCCGAATGGCAAGCCGATCGTCGTGCACTGCGCGGGCGGCTGGCGGTCGAGTGTCGCGGCATCCTTGCTGCGCGCCAATGGGTTCCAACAGGTGACCGACCTGCTGGGAGGATACGACGAGTGGGCAACCGCCCGCGCCATGGTCTGAGCGATCAGGCCGAGGAGAACCGAAAAGAAAGGTGTGACAATGTGTTACCCGGTTCGATGTCCGTCCTGCGGTAAGACGACGTGGGAGGGCTGCGGCCAGCACGTGGACGAGGTGATGGCGTCGGTGCCCGCCGCGCAGCAGTGCCGCTGCGAAAAGGTGACCGATCCGCCGCGGCGCACTCTCGGCAGGTTCTGGCGCCGGTAGACCGAACGACGGCGATCCATGACTGTGGCGATGGGCCTGGGGCTCGGTGCGCTGATCGGCGTGCTGCTGGGCCTGCTCGGCGGCGGCGGCTCGATCCTCGCCGTCCCCGCACTGGTCTACGGGATGAACCTCGGTGTGCAAGAGGCGATTCCGATGTCGTTGGTCGTCGTCGCCACGGCCTCGGCCGTCGGGGCGCTGCCGAAGATCCGCGCGCGACAGATCCGCTGGCGGATGGCCGCCATCTTCGCGGCGGCGGGCATCCCGGGCAGCATCGTCGGCAGCACGCTCAGCAGGCACCTGCCCGATTCGGCGCTGCTGATCGGGTTCGCGGTGGTGATGGTGGTCGCGGGCATCCGCATGCTGGCCGACCAGAGCAACACCGGCACCGCCTGTGAAGTCAGGGAGGGCCGGGTCAACTGGCGCCGCTGCGCACCGCGGTCTCTCGGCGCCGGGCTGGCGGTCGGCTTGCTGACCGGTCTGTTCGGCGTCGGCGGCGGGTTCCTCATCATTCCGGCGCTCGTGGTGGTGCTCGGCGTCGAGATGTCCACGGCGATCGGCACTTCGCTGCTGATCATCGTCGCCAACTCGATAGCCGGGCTCTTCTCGCATCTCAACGGCGTCAGCCTGGACTGGTCGATCACCGCGGCATTCGTCGGCGCCGCCATGCTCGCCTCGCTGGTCGCCGGTTACTTCGGCACCAAAATCGACACCGCACGCCTGCAGCGCTGGTTCGCCTACCTGGTCTTCGCCGTCGCCGCCTATGTGCTCGTCGACACGATCGTCTTACGCTGACCGAGAGGAAATCTCATGGACGTCTCGATCATCGAAACCTCCGGACTGGGTGACCGTAGTTACCTGGTCGCTCACCGCGGCACGGCCGTGGTGATCGATCCGCAGCGCGACATCGACCGGGTGCTCATGCTGGCCGGCGCCCACGCGGCCCGCATCACCCACGTGCTCGAGACGCACCTGCACAACGACTACGTGACCGGAGGGCTCGAACTGTCGCGCATCGTGGGTGCCCAATACGTGGTCCCCGCGGGCGATGAGGTTGCCTATCGGCGGCGCGCCGCCATCGACGGTGAAGTGATCGACGCGGGCCCCATCCGGCTGGAGGTGATGCACACCCCCGGGCACACCCACCATCACGTCAGCTACGTGCTGCGCGACGAGAACGACGCGATCCACGGTGTCTTCACCGGTGGCTCGATGCTGTTCGGCACCACCGGTCGCACCGATCTGATCAGCGCGGAGGACACCGAGGAGCTCACCCGCGCCCAGTTCCGCTCCGTGCGCAAGCTCGCTGACCGGCTGGCCGCGGATGCCCCGATCTACCCCACACACGGCTTCGGCAGCTTCTGTTCGGCCACACCGGCTTCCGGTGAGGCGTCGACGATCGGTGAAGAGCGGCAACGTAATCCGGCGCTGACCCAGGATGAACAGAGCTTCGTCGATGAACTGATCGCGGGCCTGTCGGCGTACCCGGCCTACTACGCGCACATGGGCGTCATCAATCGCGAAGGCCCGGCGCCGGTGGATCTCACGCCGCCCGAGCCCGTCGACCCGAAGGAGCTTCGCCGTCGGCTCGAGGCCGGTGAGTGGGTGGTCGATCTGCGCAACCGGACGGCGTTCGCGGCCGGACATCTGCAGGGAGCGTTGGGTTTCGAGCTGTCCGGCTCGTTCGTCACCTATTTCGGCTGGCTCTACGATTGGGGCGCGCCGTTGACGCTGATCGGTGAATCTCCCGAGCAGATCGCCGAAGCCAGGCGGGAACTGGTACGGATCGGTGTGGACCGGTTGGCGGGGGCAGCCGCCGGTGACATCGACGAGTTGCGGGACGGGCGTCCGCTCGGCTCCTATCCGGTGGCCGACTTCGCGGCGCTGGCCGGCGAGCGCCGCGCCGGTGCCGTGACGGTGCTCGACGTGCGGCAGCGCAACGAGTACGAGGAGGACCACATCCCCGAGGCGGTCAACATTCCCCTGCACGAACTGCCGGAGCGGTTCGGCGAGGTTCCCGCCTCGACGGTTTGGGTGCACTGCGAGTCGGGCTATCGGTCGTCGATCGCGGCCTCGCTTCTCGACCGCGCGGGTCACGAGGTCGTTCTCATCGACGACGACTTCGACAACGCGACGCGTCTCGGTCTCACGTCGCCCGGCGCCGCGAAGGGTTAGAATTCCCGGTGAACGGGCGCGTATCGCGTATCCGACACGAAGGAGCCCCGTGGTGCGCAGGTCCGTCGGTAGCCGTTCGATCACGACGCTGCTGCTGCCGCTCATCGTCACCCTGGCGACGGTGGCCACCCTCGTGGTCAACTACCTGGCCAACGCGCTGCCGATCAACGGCCAGACCACCGGCGACGTCACCCGCCGCAGCGAGGTGTACTTCGCGCCGGCCGGCTACGTGTTCTCCATCTGGAGCCTCATCTATTTCGGGGTGATCGCCTACAGCGTCTACCTGAGCCTCACTTTGGCCCAGGGCCGCACCGACAGTGGCGCCGCGCGGGCCATCGCGCCCTGGTACGTGCTGACCGCGGCGGCGAACTGCTGCTGGCTTTTCGCGTGGCACCACAATCGGTTCCCGCTGAGCATGCTGCTGATGGTCGTGCTGCTGGGCGCGCTGATCGTCATCTACCGCATCCAGGCTGCCCATCCACCGGCCTCGACCGTGGAACGGTGGACGGTGCACATCCCGTTCCGGGTCTACCTGGGCTGGATCTCGGTCGCCACGATCGCCAACGCGACGATCACCCTCGACGACGCCGGCTGGTCGGGCTTCGGTCTTTCCGAGCCGACCTGGGGCGTGATCATGGTCGCGGTGGCGGGCGCGCTGGGCCTGGTGATGTGCCTGCGCCACCGGGACATCGCCTACGCGCTGGTGATCGTCTGGGCGCTGGTCGGCATCGCGGTGCGGCTGCACGAGACCACGTCGGTGTTGATCGCCGCCTCGGTCACCGCGGCGGTGCTGGGGCTGGCGGTGCTCGTCACGGCCAGGCGGCACGCAGTCTGACCCACAGGGGCGGTACAACAGAACCATGCCCGAACCCTCGCCGCGACCGCCGGGGGCGCCGACCGCCTTCCGCTATCCGGAGTGCAACGGCCGGCGCGTGGCGCTGCGCAACCTGGTCAAGCGGCTCACCGGCGTCGACCTCTTTCCCACCGACGCCGTCGCGCGGGCCTTCATCGCCGGCTTGACCGAGGGCGATCCCGTCGCGGAGCGGTTCGTCGCCGAGACCTACCACGGTGAGCTCGGCGCCAGAAAAGCCCGTGAGCTCGTCGAGCGGGCGCAGCGCGACGGCATCGACAGCGTGCCCGAGGCGCCCGAGTCGATGCGGGCGCTGTTCGCGGAGTTCGAGCAACTACCCGGGTGGGTCGACCCGGAGCTGGTCGAGGAAGGCGCCGCGGTGTGGCGGCGCTGGGCGTACGCGCTCGGAGCGCTGGGCAACGCCGGCACCAACGACACCTACACCGAGGGCTGGTTGGCGGTGCCGCTGTCGCTCTCGGGCGGCTATGCGGGCCAGCGGGCATTGCACCGCTACCTGGAGACGTCGCGGTGGTGGATCGAGGTCTGCCGACCGGGCGCCGTCCTCACACCCGGCTCGCTGGGCCGCAACATCTCCATGCATGTGCGGATCATGCATGTCAGCGTCCGTGAACGGGTCAAGCAGCACCCCGAGTGGGACGCCGAACGCTGGGGGCTGCCGATCAGCCAGTCCGCCATGCTGCTGACGCTGCTCGGCGGCAGTGTCGCGCCGGCGTTGGGCCTGTATCTGCTGGGCCACCTCACCTCCGCGCGGGAAGTGCGCGCGGTGCTGCACTTCAACCGTTACTGCGGCCATCTGGTCGGCGTGCGCTGCGACGGCTACTTTCCCGAGACCGTCGCCGACGCGTGGCGCATCCTGTTCATGGCCGACGCCGCGCGCAGCTACGACAGCGCCGACAGCGGCACAGGACTCGTCGAATCATTCGTCCCCGCCTTCGCGCCCGCACCCGCGCAGCGCGGCCTCGCGCGACTGCGCGCCGAGTACCACTACCGGGTGCAGGCCGGCTATCTCGGGTTGTACATGCTGCCGTGGAACCGGCGCCGCTACCGCCTGCCGTCGGCGGTGCCGGGAATCCTGTTGCTGCTGTTGCGGTCTCCGCTCATCCTGGCGCTCGAGCTGGCGCGGCGTGCTTCGGGTTGGGTGGACCGCCGATGGCAGCAGGCCAACCTCAGCCGGTGGGAGAACTGGCTGCGGTGGCAGTCCGACGGCAAGGCGGCGGCGTTCGAGGCCGCCGCGCCCCTGCGTCGCTGACTTCTCGCGACACGGCCCCGGCACACCTTCGGTGCTGTCGGGCCCGGCCTGTAGAGTCGCCGCGTGCCACAGAGCTTTAGCCTGAAGTCTGTAAATGCCCGTCTTGCTGAGGAATTGGCCGTCAACGAGGCGCAGGTCGCCGCGGCCGTCCGGCTGCTCGACGACGGCGCAACCGTGCCGTTCATCGCCCGGTACCGCAAGGAGGCGACCGGCAGCCTGGACGACACCGCGCTGCGCACGCTCGAGGAACGCCTGCAGTACCTGCGCGAACTGGATGAGCGTCGCGCCGCCGTGCTGGCCTCCATCGAGGAGCAGGGCAAGCTCACCGATGAGCTGAAAGCCGCGCTGATGACGGCCGAGACCAAATCGCGGGTCGAGGACATCTACCTGCCGTACAAGCCCAAGCGGCGCACCAAGGCGCAGATCGCCCGTGAGGCGGGCCTGGAGCCGCTGGCCGTTCGGCTGCTCGCCGATCCGGCCCTCGACCCGCAGAAGGCCGCCGCGGAGTTCGTCGGCGCCGACGTTCCCGACGCCGCGGCGGCGCTCGACGGCGCCCGCCACATCCTCGCCGAACGCGCCGCCGAGGATGCCGAGCTGGTGGGCGCCGTGCGGGAGCAGTTCTGGAAGGCGGGTTCGCTGCACACCGCGCCCTGGTCCGCCGAGGTGGCCAAAAGCGCGGCAGCACAGAAGTATCGGGACTACTTCGACTACCGCGAGGCGCTGGAGACCATGCCGTCGCACCGGGTGCTCGCCGCGATGCGCGGTGAGAAGGAGGAGATCCTGGCGCTGAGCTTCGACGGCGGCGACGACGCGCAGTACCACGCCATGATCGCCAAGGCCCTCGGCATCGACATGACGGCGAACGCCGCCGCGACCACGTGGCTGGTCGGCACCGTCGAATGGGCATGGCGGACCAAGCTGATGATCTCGGCGAAGGTCGACGCCCGCATACGGCTGCGCAACCGCGCCGAAGAACAGGCGGTCGCGGTGTTCGCGACCAACCTCAAGGACCTGCTGCTGGCTGCGCCGGCGGGAAACCGCACGACGCTCGGCCTGGACCCCGGTTACCGCACGGGCGTCAAGGTGGCTGTCGTCGACGGCACCGGCAAGGTGATCGACACCGCGACGATCTTTCCGCATCAGCCTCAGCGCCAATGGGATACGGCCAAGGCCACTCTGGCCGCGCTCGTCGCGCGTCACCGTGTCGAGCTGATCGCCGTCGGCAATGGCACCGCGTCGCGGGAGACCGACGCGCTGGCCGCGGAGCTCATCGCCGACATCCGCGCGGCCGGTGCCGACGCGCCGACGAAGGCGATGGTGAGCGAGGCCGGCGCCTCGGTGTACTCGGCATCCGCGTATGCCGCGCGCGAACTGCCCACGCTCGACGTGACGTTGCGGGGCGCCGTCTCGATCGCGCGACGGTTGCAGGACCCGCTGGCCGAACTGGTGAAGATCGACCCGAAGTCGATCGGCGTCGGGCAGTACCAGCACGACGTGACGCCCGGCACGCTGGCCCGCAGCCTCGACGCAGTCGTCGAGGACGCGGTCAACGCGGTCGGCGTCGACTTGAACACCGCGTCGGTGCCGCTGCTCGCCCGCGTGTCGGGTGTGTCGGAGTCGCTGGCCGAGGCCATCGTCACCCACCGCGACAAGACCGGGCCGTTCCGCGACCGCAAGGCGCTGCTCGACGTTCCGCGGCTGGGGCCCAAGGCATTCGAGCAGTGCGCCGGCTTCCTGCGGATCCGCGGCGGCGACGATCCCATCGACGCCTCCGGTGTGCACCCCGAGGCGTATCCGGTGGTGCGCCGCATCCTGGATCGCTCGGGGATCACGCTGGCTGAGCTCATCGGCAACGAGCGGGCGCTCAAGTCGCTGAAACCCGCCGACTTCGCCGACGACCGGTTCGGCATCCCCACCGTCACCGACATTCTCGCCGAGTTGGAGAAGCCGGGGCGCGACCCGCGGCCGGCGTTCTCCACGGCGACGTTCGCCGCGGGGGTCGAGAAGGTGGCCGACCTGAAGGTCGGCATGGTGCTCGAGGGTGTGGTCACCAACGTCGCGGCGTTCGGGGCGTTCGTCGACGTCGGCGTGCACCAGGACGGTCTGGTGCACGTCTCGGCGATGGCCGACCGGTTCGTCTCAGACCCGCACGAGGTGGTGCGCTCCGGGCAGGTGGTCCGGGTGAAGGTCATCGACGTCGACGTCGAGCGTCAGCGGATCGGGTTGAGCCTGCGGCTCGACGACGAACCGGCCGACAAGGGTGAGCGGCCCGACCGCAGCCCCCGGCGCAAAGGCCGCCCGCAGCGACACCCACCGGCCGATGCGCCCGCCGGTTCGATGGCAGACGCGTTGCGTAAGGCGGGCTTTGGGCGTTGACGGCGCCGGTCAGCCGCCGACGACGGCGTGGATACGCCCGCGCGGGTACGGTAGGTCGATTCCGTGTTCGTAGTAGGCCCGCAGGATCTCCGCGCGCAGCTTGCGCTGCACCGACCACTGGGCGTTGGGCCGGGTCTTCACGGTCATCCGCAGGGTGAGCAGATCCGGTGACAGCTCCTGCACCCCGAGCATCTCCGGCTCGCCGAGCACCTTTTCCGCCAGGGGCGCCTTCGCGATGGCCGCCTTGGTGGCCGTGAGGGCGACCTCCTCGGCCTTGTCGACGTCGGCGGTCAACGCGACAGGCAACTCGATGCGGGCCACGGCGTACTCCTGGCTCATGTTGCCCACCCGCTGGATCTCGCCGTTACGCACGTACCACAGCGTCCCGTCGATGTCGCGCAGGGTGGTGATGCGCAATCCCACGCTCTGCACCTCGCCGATCACCTCGCCGAGGTCCACGATGTCGCCCACCCCGTATTGATCCTCGAGCAGCATGAACACGCCGGTCACGAAATCGCGCACGAGGTTCTGGGCGCCGAAGCCGACGGCCAGGCCCACCACGCCGGCCGATGCGATGAACGGGGCGATGTTGACCCCGACGACGCTGAGGACCGCCAGGATCACCCAGCTGAGCAGCACGATCGACACGATCGACTTGAGCACCGACCCGATGGTCTGCGCACGCTGAAGCCGTCGCTCGGCGGCCTGCGGACCGCTGGCCGTCTTCGGCACGCGATCGCGAAGATGCCGGATGAGCGGCGGCTTCGTCTGCGGCTGCGGCGCCTCGTCGCGCTTCTTGCGGCGCTTGCCGGTGGCCCGGTCGATCATTCGGTGCAGGAGGTACCGCACGACCAGTGCAACCACCAGATACAAGGCGATTCGCACCGGAACCTCGATGAGCCAATGCCGGTTTGTGTCCGTCCATTCGAAAGCGAGGGCGTAAACGTCCATGGGCCCGACCGTACGGATCATCTCCGCCTGAGCACAGTCGGCGCTGCGGACCGCCTCAGACGGGCAGGCCGTCGGCGACCCGCGGTATCCGGTCGGGCTCGGCGCCGTCCAGCACCATCGATGCGACCCGATTGCGGTGCTGCTCGGCGCTGCCCAGCAGCGCGGCGTCGGTGGTGGCGCGCTTGTAATACAGGTGCGCCTGGTGCTCCCAGGTGAACCCGATGCCGCCGTGCACCTGGATGGTGCCGGCGGCGACGTGCGTCAGTGCCGCCGAACACACCGCCTGCGCGATGCTGGTTGCAAGCGCCGGGTCGTCGGACCCATCGGTCAACGCCCAAACCGCGTGATAGGCAGCCGATCTCGCATGCTCGACATCGACAAGCAGGTTGGCAAGGCGGTGCTTGACCGCCTGGAACGACCCGATCGGCCTGCCGAACTGCAGCCGCGACTTCGCGTACTCGACCGACAGGTCGAGCAGGTGCTGGGCGGCGCCGACCTGCTCGACGGCCAGCAGCGCCGCACCGACCTGCAGCGCGTGGTGCAGCACCCGCTCGGTCTCGTCGGGCCCGGCGATTCTTTGCGCGGGCGCGTCGGTGAGCGTGACGTTGGTTGCGGACCGGGTCAGGTCCAGGGTCGCCAACGGGGTGCGCTGCACTCCGGTCGCGGAGGTGTCGACCGTGTACAAGCCCACCCCGTCGGCGCCGTTCGCGGCGACCAGCAGGACATCGGCGATGCCCGCGTCGATCACCTGAGTCACCGTGCCCGACAACGCATCTCCGGATGCGCTCACCGTCACCGCCGCCGGGTCGAAGACGCCGGCCCGATCCGCGACGGCGAACGCCGCGGTGCGGGTGCCCTCGATCAGGTCGCCCAAGAGCGCGTCGCGCACTGCGCCCGAACCGGCGGCCACCAGCGCCGGGATCGCCAGGTAAACGGTGCCGAACACCGGCCCGCACGCCAGCCGCGCACCGAGCTCTTCGATCGCGACGGCCTGGTCGACCAGCGTGCCGCCGACGCCGCCGTCGGCCTCGGGCACCGAGAGGCCGAGCACGCCGAGCTCGCCGCCCAGCCGCGCCCACGTTTTCGGGTCGAACGGCGGGTCGGACTCCATGAGCTCGCGCACCTTCTCCTCGGAGAAGTGCTCGGCGCTGAATTTCCTTACCGCGTCGCGTAACTGGTTCTGTTCGTCGGTGAACCTGTACTCCGTGCTCGATACGTTCTCAGCCACGGGGGATCTCCTTCCACGGCATCCCGGCATCGGCGCGCAGATCACCGGGCAGGCCGAGGATGCGTTCGCCGAGAATGTTGCGCATCACCTCGGATGTGCCGCCTTCGATGGTGTTGGCGCGGCTGCGCAGATACCGCTGCTGAATCGGACCCTGCCAGTCGTCATCTCCGGTACGGGGGCCCTGCTGATATCCGTGGTACAGAAGCCCTTCGGGCCCAAGGAAATCCATGCACCACTGGTAGATGTCCTGGTTGAGTTCCGCCCCGACCAGCTTGCCGATCGATCCCTCGGGGCCGGGACCGCCGACGGTGGCGGTGGCCCGCGAGCGCTCCGCGGTGAGGCGCTGTGCCTCCGAGCGCAGCCACAGCTGTGTGAGCCGGTCACGCAACACCGGGGTGTGCCGATCGGGGCGTGACGCCCACAGGCCAGTGGCGTCGGAGATGGTGCCCGCGCCGCGCCTGCTGCCGCTGCCGCCCAGGGCGGTGCGCTCGTTCATCAGCGTCGTCATCGCCACGGCCCAGCCGTTGCCGACCTCGCCGAGGCGGTGCTTGTCCGGAATCCGCGCGTCGGAGAAATACACCTCGTTGAACTCGGCCTGACCGGTCATCTGGCGCAGCGGGCGGGTCTCCACCCCTTCGCCGTGCATGTCGATGACGAAATAGGTCAAGCCCTTGTGCTTGGGCACGTCGGGGTTGGTGCGGGCGAGCAGCAACCCCCAGCGCGCGCGGTGGGCGAGGCTGGTCCACACCTTCTGCCCGTTGACGATCCACTCCCCCTCTCCCGAGCCGTCGCGCACCGCGGAGGTGGCCAGCCCGGCCAGGTCGGATCCGGCGCCGGGCTCGGAGAACAGCTGACACCACAGGTCCTCGGTGGTGGCCAGGGGCCGCAGCCACTGCCGCTTCACGTCCTCGGTCTGCGCGTGCTCACGGATCGTCGGAGCCGCCATGCCGTATCCCATAGGGTTGAGCCCCAGCGGCACCGGACCGCCCGCACCCTGAAGGATCCGGTCGGCCACGGCCTGCAACCCGCGGGACACCCCGAGGCCGCCGAGGCCTTCGGGGAAGTGCACCCAGGACAGGCCGGCGTCGTAGCAGGCGCCGAGGAACTCCGGGACGGGCACCTTCTTCGGGTCGGCCTCGGCGACGACTTTGCGCGCCAGCTCGGCGACCCGCTCGGCATCAGCGTCATTGCTCATGCAGCCAGAATAGGAACTCGACAGGTGTCGAGAAACGGCGGGGCCAGCCGACGCGCTCGCCGGGACAGGGTCAGCCGCGGTACTTGGCGACCGCCTCGGCGTACTCGTCGAGCAGCCGCAGCGATGCGTCCAGCGGCTTCGTCGGCAGCAGCAGGTTGGCCTGCCGGTATCCCAGCGACTCCATGGCCTGCCAGTAGTCAGGATCGATCGGGGTGCCGAACGTCGTCAGCGGCACCTCGCGGCCGGCGCCCGCGCGCAGCTGCTCGACACGCTTCGTCAGCCGCTCCACCGGAAGCGGGTTGGAGATCCACCCGGCCTGGTGGCGGATCACGCGTTTGACGGTGGCGTCGGAGTCGCCGCCGATCAGGATGGGCGGATGCGGTTTCTGCACGGGCTTCGGCCGCAGGTAGGAGGCGTCGAAGTCGACGTAGCGACCGTGATACTCGGCGGGCTCGGTGGTCCACAGCGCCTTGATGGCCTCGATGCGCTCGTCGAGCAGCGCGCCGCGGGTCTTCGGGTCGGTGCCGTGGTGGCGCATCTCCTCGAGGTTCCATCCCGCGCCGACCCCGAACACGAACCGGCCGCCCGAGATCAGGTCGATGCTCGCGGCCTCCTTGGCGGTGATGATCGGATCGCGCTGGATGAGCAGCGCGATGCCGGTGATCAGCTCGATGTCGGAGGTGACGGCCGCTGCGGCGGCCAGCGTGACGAACGGATCGAGGGTGCGGTAATAGACGCTGGGCAGCTCGCCACCGCCGGGATAGGGCGACTCGCGGTTCGCCGGGATGTGGGTGTGCTCGGCGACCGCCAGCGCGGTGAAGCCGCGCTCTTCGATCACGCGGGCCAGCGATACCGGGTCGATGGTGTCGTCGTTGACGAAGGTCGAGATCCCGAATTCCATGGGCTCACCTAACTGCCGTCATCAGGCGCGGTAACGCGCCTCGTTTCGAGGCTATTCCTTCAGGCCAGCGGCATGCCGTTCTTGGCAAACACGCACCGGCTCTTAAACCCACTGGTGGACGCCCGCGGTGTGCAGGGCATGCTCTGTGGTGAACGCAGCGGGCCAGGAGAGGCGGTTGGCGATGACGATCAGTGTGGCCGAGCGCGCGCAACTTCGCGCCGCGGTCGGCGAGTTGCTGCGCGAGAAGTGCACGGAGGCCGACGTGCGACGCGTGATGGCCTCCGAGGAGGGCTTCGACCGCGAGCTGTGGAGCCGGCTCGCTGAGCAGGGTCTGCTCGGGATGCTTGTCGACGACGCGCACGGCGGGCTGGGTTTCGGCGCTCAGGAGCTGGAGGCGGTCGCCGAGGAGACCGGCGCCGCGTTGCTACCCGCGCCGTTCATCTCCAGCGCGGTGCTGGCCGTCGCGCTCGTGCAGGCCGCCGGCTCCGACGACGACAAACAGCGGTTGCTGCCCGGGCTCGCCGACGGCACGTCGATCGGCACGGTCGCGGTCACCGGCCCGTCCGGGTCGTGGACCGCCGACGGGGTCGACGTGCGGGCCGGTGCCGACTGCGCGTTGACCGGCACCGCGCACTATGTCACGTGGGGCCAGGTGGCCGACGTCGTGCTCGTCGCCGCCCGCAGCGACGACGGCGTCGGCGTCTTCGAGGTCGCGCCCGATGCCGAGGGGTTCGACCGCACGGCCGCAACGGTTTTCGACCCGACCGTGCGGCTGTCGACGTTCACGTTCGCCGACACGCCTGCCCGTCGGCTCGGCACCGCCGGCTGGGACGCCGTGCAGCAGGCGCTGGACCACGCCGTGATCGCGGCCGCCGGTGAGCAGGTGGGCGGTGCCCGCGCGATCTTCGACATGACCGTCGAATACCTCAAGACCCGCGTGCAGTTCGGCCGGGCGATCGGCAGCTTCCAGGCGCTCAAACACATGGCCGCCGACCTTCTCATCGAGGTCGAGAACGCGACGTCGGCCGCCCAGCACGCCGCCGCGGAGATGGCCGCAGGCAGTGAAACCGTCGACGGGGCAATCGCGTTGGCGGGTTTCACCTGCGCGGAAGCCTACGAGACCGTCGCGATGAACGCGATCCAGATGCACGGCGGTATCGCCTTCACCTGGGAGCATCCCGCCCACCTGTACCTGCGGCGTGCGCGCACCGGACTGCAGTTGTTCGGCGACTCGCGCCTGCACCGCGAACGCTACCTCGTCTCGAAAGGCGCCTGACATGTCGACGTCTCTGCCCAGCCCCGACGAACTGCGCGCCGAAGTCCGAGAGTGGTTGCGCGACAACTGGTCTCCGCTGCCGAAGTCCGACGACCCATGGGTGTCGTCACCGGAGCGGATCGCCTGGTTGGAGAAGGTGCTCGACGCCGGCTACGCGGTGCCCACCTATCCCCCGGAGTGGTTCGGCCGCGGCTATCCGAGCGACCTGGCGGCCGTCATCGGCCAGGAGTTCTCGGCGATCAAGGCGCCGGGCTCGCGCCAGGACAAGTACAACATCCCGGCCAACACCGCATTGAAACTCGGCACCGAGAAGCTCAAGGCCGACCTGCTGCGTGACTTCCTGGTCGAACGCTCCCGCACCTGCCTGCTTTACAGCGAGCCAGGTGCGGGCTCGGATCTGGCCAGCGTGCGCACCACCGCGGTGAAAGACGGAGATCAGTGGATCGTCAACGGGCAGAAGGTGTGGACGTCGGGCGCGATGAGCGCCGACTACGCGCTGCTGCTGGCCCGCACCGACTGGGATGTGCCCAAGCACCAGGGGCTCAGCCTGTTCATCATGCCGATGAAACAGCCCGGCATCGAGGTGCGTCCGCTGGTGCAGATCACCGGGGAGTCCCACTTCAACGAGGTGTTCATCACCGACGCCCGGGTGTCCGACGACTACCTGCTGGGCGGTGCGGGCAACGGCTGGCGGGCGCTGCAGACCGCGCTGGCCTACGAGCGCTCGATCATGGGTGACAGCGCTCGCGGTTCCCGAAGCCGCAAGGCCGACAGCCTGATCGAGCTCGCCCGCGAACACGGCGTGCTCGACGACCCCGCGGTGCGGTACCCCTTGGCCAAGGTGCTGGCGCTGCGGGAGTTGAACAAGCTCAACAACGCCCGCGCGAAAGCCGCCACGACACAAGGGACGTCGAGCTCCATCATGTCGCTCGGCAAGCTCGCGATGTCGAAGATCCTGCACACCGAGGCGGCGATGAAGACACGGATCATCGGCGCACAGGCGCTGCTGGCCGGCCCCGAGAATCCGGTGGCCGATGACGTCAACTTCCTGACGCTCAACGCGTTCTTCACCTCGATCGGCGGTGGCACCGACCAGATTCAGCGCAACATCATCGGCGAACGGGTCCTCGGCCTGCCCAAGGAACCCGAGACCGACCGCGACATCCCGTTCCGACAGGCCCGTCGGAGCTGACCGCATGCCCCGTTCGGCGCCATGACCGACAGCGCACCCCTGCTGGACGACCCGGACGATCTGTCGGCGCTGCGCGCGAAGGGCGCCGACCCTGACGAGCTGTTCGCGTCCTTCGCGGCATGGGCCGAGACCAACGGCACCTCGCTGTATCCGGCGCAGGAGGAGGCGCTGATCGAGTTGGTCAGCGGCGCCAACGTCATCCTCGCGACACCAACCGGTTCCGGTAAGTCGTTGGTGGCCACCGGCGCGCTGTACGCGGCGCTGGCGGGCGGACGGCGCAGCTACTACACGGCGCCGATCAAGGCGCTGGTCAGTGAGAAGTTCTTCGCGCTGTGCGAGGTGTTCGGTGCGGTCAACGTCGGCATGCTGACCGGCGACGCGGCGGTCAACGCCGACGCGCCGATCATCACGTGCACCGCGGAGGTGCTCGCCAACATCGCACTGCGCGAGGGCGGCGGACGCGGACTCGGAAAAGCGCCGAGTCTGGTGGTGATGGACGAGTTCCACTTCTACGGCGATCCCGACCGCGGCTGGGCGTGGCAGGTGCCGCTGCTGGAGTTGCCGCATGCCCAGTTCCTGCTGATGTCGGCGACGCTGGGCGACGTCACGTTCCTGCGCGACGACCTCACCCGCCGCACCGGGCGACCCACCGCGCTGGTCGCCAACGCCGAACGCCCAGTGCCGCTGTACTTCTCCTATGCCACCACGCCGATGCACGAGACGATCGGCGACCTGCTCGACACCAAACAGGCCCCGATCTACGTCGTGCACTTCACCCAGGCGTCGGCACTGGAGCGCGCGCAGGCGTTGATGAGCGTCAACGTCAGCACGAAGGCGGAGAAGGCCGAGATCCGGGAGATGATCGGCGCGTTTCAGTTCTCCACCGCGTTCGGGTCGACGTTGTCACGGCTGGTGCGACACGGCATCGGGGTGCATCACGCCGGGATGCTGCCCAAGTACCGGCGGCTGGTCGAACAGCTGGCTCAGGCCGGGCTGCTCAAGGTCATCTGCGGCACCGACACGCTCGGCGTCGGAATCAACGTGCCGATCCGCACCGTGGTGTTCTCGGCGCTGTCAAAGTACGACGGTGTGCGCACCCGGCTGCTCAGCGCCCGGGAGTTTCACCAGATCGCGGGCCGCGCCGGCCGGGCCGGCTATGACACCGCGGGCACCGTCGTCGTGCAGGCCCCCGACCACGAGGTGGAGAACCTCAAACAGTTCGCCAAGGTCGCCGACGATCCGAAGAAGCGCCGAAAGCTGGTGCGCCGCAAAGTACCCGAGGGCATGGTGCCGTGGGGCGAGTCGACCATGAAGCGGCTGATCGAGGCCGCCCCCGAACCGCTGACCAGCAACATGCGGGTGTCGACGGCGATGATCCTCGACGTCGTGGCCCGACCCGGGGCGAGCGGAGCGACGGGAAACGGTTCAAGTGACCCGTTCGAGGCGATGCGGCGGCTGCTCACCGACAACCATGAGCCGCGCAAACGGCAGCTTCAGCACATCCGCGAAGCCGTCGGGATCGCGCGGTCGCTGCTGCAGGCCGGGGTGATCGAGCGGCTCGACCCGCCCGGCCCCGACGGGCGCCGCTACCGGCTGACCGTCGACCTGCCACCGAACTTCGCGTTGTATCAACCGCTGTCGACGTTCGCGCTGGCCGCGGTCGACGTGCTCGACCCGGCATCGGACACCTTCGCGCTGGACGTGGTCTCGGTGATCGAGGCGACCCTGGAGGACCCGCGCCAGATCCTGGCGGCGCAACTGAACAAGGCCCGCGGCGAGGCGGTGGCCGCGATGAAGGCCGAGGGCATCGAGTACGACGAACGCATCGAACTGCTCGACGACGTCACCTACCCCAAGCCGCTCGAGGAGTTGCTCGAGCACACCTTCGAGGTGTACCTACAGAGCAACCCGTGGGCCGCCGACGCGCAGCTGTCACCGAAGTCCGTGGTGCGCGAAATGTGGGAGCGCGCAATGACGTTCCGCGAGTACATCAGCGAATACGGACTGACCCGCGCGGAGGGCGCGGTGCTGCGCTACCTGTCCGACGCGTACAAGGCGCTGCGCTCCGGGGTGCCCGCTGCGGCCAGGACCGAGGAGCTCACCGACATCGTCGAATGGCTCGGCGAGCTTGTCCGCCAGGTTGATTCGAGCCTGCTCGACGAGTGGGAACAGCTGACCAGCCCGGACCGGCCACACGGCGCGCCGGTGGCGGTGCCCGCCCGCCCGCGCCCGGTGACCGGCAACGAGCGCGCGTTCACCGCGATGGTGCGCAACGCGCTGTTCCGACGGGTGGAGCTGTTCGCCCGGCGGCGCTGGGACGAACTCGGCGCCCTCGACGCCCAGTCGGGCTGGACCGCGCAGCGCTGGGCGGAGGTCGGCGCACAGTATTTCGACGAGCACGACGACGTCGGCACCGGCGCCGACGCCCGCGGTCCTGCGCTGTTGATCATCGACCGCGCGCCCGACGTGTGGCGGGTGCGGCAGATCTTCGATGATCCGGCGGGCGACCACGACTGGGGTTTCACCGTCGAGGTGGATCTGGCGGCCTCCGACGAGGCGGGCGCCGCGGTGGTGCGGGTCGTCGACGCGGGTCAGTACGACTAAGCCAGTGCGAGGAAGAGCTTCTCCAGCTCCGCCTCGGTCATGGGGTTTTCGTTCCCCTCGTTGTCACCGGTGATGCATTCCCGCAATCCGGTTGCGACGATCTTGAAACCGGCGCGGTCGAGCGCCCGCGACACCGCCGCGAGTTGCGTCACGACGTCCTTGCACTCGCGGCCCTCCTCGATCATCGCGATGACCCCGGCGAGTTGGCCTTGCGCGCGCCGCAACCGGTTGAGCACGGCGGCGATGGATTCCTGGTCACCGACCACGTGGATGTCCTTTCACTAGAGGTCCCATTCGGCTCAGCCGTGCGGGGCCGACGCTGTCTTGCGCGCGGCGATCTTGGCCCGAACCTCCGCCATGTCGAGCGCCTTCACCCGGGTGATCAGGTCCTCGAGCGCCGCGGGATGCATCGCGCCCGGCTGGCTGTACACCAGGACGCCGTCGCGGAAGGTCATGACCGTCGGTATCGAGCGAATCTCCAACGTGGCGGCCAGATCTCGCTCGGCTTGCGTGTCGACCTTGGCGTGCACGACGTCCGGGTGCGCTGCCGAGGAGCGCTCGAAGATCGGGGCGAAGGCACGGCACGGGCCGCACCACGATGCCCAGAAGTCCACGAGCACTATCGGATTGTCGACGATGGTGGACTCGAAGTTGTCGTAGGTCAGGTTTCTGGTGGCCATGATCGTTTTCTCCTTGATTTCATGTGACCAACCGCTACGCAAGGCCCTTGAGCATCAGGTTCCAGTACATGAACGGAAGCCCGTATTTCTTGAGGTACCAGTAGCTGCGGTGCGGTTTGGTCGGGTCGAGCAACGGAAATGACGGCGTGATGTTCAGGTCATAGTCGAACTCCGCGAGCAGCATCGCGTGCGAGGACGTGACGATCGGACACGACGCGTACCCGTTGTAGGAGGCCGGCAGCGGCCGGCCCGCCAGAAACGCCTCGACGTTGGCGACGACGACCGGGGCCTGCTTGCGGATCGCGGCACCGGTCTTGGAGTTCGGTGAGGATCCAGCGTCTCCGAGGCTGAACACGTTGGGGTAGCGCACGTGCTGCATGGTGTGCTTATCGATCTCGACGTAACCGCCCGTGTCACCGGTTGACAGCGGGCCGGACTTGATCCAGTCCGGTGCCGACTGGTGTGGTACGGCGTGCAACACGTCGTAGGACAGCATGGTGTCGGATCCCCCACCGCCGGTCGCTGTCACGCCCACTTTGTGGGCGTCGGCGTCGACGGAGGTCACCTCGGCGTTGGTGTGCACCGTGATGCCGTAGTCCGCCGCGATCGCGTCGAGACTGTCGGCGATCGCCGGGATTCCGAACAACCGCGGTGTCGGCACCACCAGATGTACGTCGATGTCAGACAGCACGCCCTGTGACCGCCAGTAGTCGCTGGCCAGGTAGGCGATCTTCTGCGGCGCCCCGGCACACTTGATCGGTCCCGAGGGCATCGTGAACACCGCTGTACCCGAACGCAGATTCTTGATGAAATCCCATGTCCGCGGGGCGAGGTCGAAACGGTAGTTCGACGACACCCCGCCGGAGCCGAGCGCGTCCGCCAACCCCTCGACACGGTCCCAGTCCAGCTGGATGCCCGGGCTGACCACCAACACGTCGTACTCGTATACGGCACCGTCGACGCAGGTGACCGTGTTGTTGTCGGGATCGACTGCCGCCGCCGCGTTCCTGATCCAGGTCGCGCCCCTGGGCATCACCGACGCCTCGGGCCGTGCCGTCGTCGACGCCTTGGCGTGCCCGCCGCCGACCAGGGTCCACAGCGGTTGGTAGTAGTGCGTGTCCGACGGTTCGATGACGGCGACGTCGGAGTGGCCACGCCGAAGAAGGCGGGCTGCCACCGAGATTCCGGCGGTGCCGCCGCCGACGATCACGATTCGGTGCTTCGCGGTAACCATGGGCGTTCTGTTCCCTTCTGATTCGTCGGCTCAGGCGTTCTGCCGGGCTTCTTCCCAGGCGCCGAAGCCACCCAGGATGTCGCTGACATCAGCGAACCCGCGTTGCCGCAACAGGCTTGCCGCCACCGACGACCGGTAGCCGCCCGCGCAGTAAACGACGGTCGGTTTGGCGGGATCGAGCTCGCCGAGACGGCTCGTCAGCTGAGCCACCGGGATCTCGACCGCATTCGGGATCGTCCCCGCGGCGGTCTCACCCGGGTTGCGCACGTCGACGATCTGCAGGTCGGCCAGTTCCATGGCACGCTGGTCGAACGCCTTGGCCGTCAGCCGCGAGGCCACCTGCACGTCGTCACGGTGTGCGAACATCGCCTCGTACGGACGCTCGAGGTAGCCGATCACCCGGTCGAAGCCGATGCGCGCCAGCCGGGTCTTTGCCTCCAGTTCCTGTCCGGGTTCGGTGAACAACACGATGTCGACGTCGGTGGGCACCACCGATCCGGCGTACTCGGCGTAGCGGCCGTCGAGCCCGATGTTGATCGCCCCGCGCAGGTGCCCCAAGGCGAACTCCTCCGGTCCACGCCCGTCGACCAGGATCGCGCCGGCGTTCATCGCGTCGCGCACCTGCACATAGGTCATCGCCATCGGCATCTTGGTCTCGTCCAGCAGTTCACGGTCTTTGCGGTTGAGGATCGCGTCGTAGACGAAGTAGCCCGGTGCAGGCGGTTGCCCTTCGGTGACCAACGCCATGAAGGTCTCCTTGTCGGGTGCGCGCAGGGCGTAGTTCGTCTCCTTCTGCTCGCCGATGGTCGACCACAGATCGGTCGACAGGTTCTTGCCACAGGCCGAACCCGCGCCGTGGGCCGGATACACCCGGGTGGCGTCGGGCAGGGTCATCAGCTTGGTGTGCAGCGAGTCGTAGAGCTTGTCGGCCAGCTCTTCGCGGGTGAACCCGATCGAGGCCAACAGGTCCGGGCGGCCCACGTCACCGATGAACAGCGCGTCGCCGGTGAGCACCCCGTAGGGCACCTCGTCGTCGGGCTGTTCGTAGACGACGATGCTCAGCGACTCGGGGGTATGGCCGGGGGTGTGCAGGAACTCCAGCGTCACCTCGCCCAGCGAGTAGCGCTCCCCGTCGGCCACGCCCATCGACTCGAACTCGGTCTCGGCGACCGAAGAGTACACGATCTTGGCGCCGGTGGCCTCGGCCAGCTCCAAGTGGCCGGACAGGAAGTCGGCGTGGAAGTGCGTTTCGATGACGAGCTCGATGGTCAAACCGAGCTCCTCGGCATCGGAGAGGTACTCGGAAACATCCCGTTGCGGATCGACAACCACTGCGCGCCCGGTGGTTTCGTCGGCAATCAGGTACGACGCGTGGGACAGGCAGTCCAGGTAGTACTGGATGAATTTCACGGCGGCGGTCCTTTCTTCGGTTCGGGTCATGCGACGGCACATATACCCCTACGGGTATGTCAAGGGTTCTGCGGGTCGGGATATTCCGTCCTTGCATTTACCCCCGGGGGTATGTGTACGATGGCGACCAATATACCCCATGGGGTATCAAAATCAACACCCTGCTGAACGCGAGAGGACAGCGACATGACCGCACCCGCCACGATCGACTGCGACAACCTCGAATGCCTGCTCAACTCGCCCACCCCGCCGCGGGTGCTCGATGTCCGGACACCGGGCGAGTTTGAGACGGCCCACATCGCCGGCGCTTACAACGTGCCGCTGGATCTGTTGCGCGAACACCGCGACGAGATCGTCCGACACCTCGACCAAGACGTCGTCCTTGTCTGCCGGTCAGGTCAGCGCGCCGCCCAGGCGGAGGAGACACTGCGCAACGCGGGGCTGACCAATGTGCACATCCTCGCCGGCGGGATCACCGCCTGGGAGGCCAAGGGATTCGCGGTGACGCGCGGGGCCGAACGCTGGGATCTCGAACGGCAGGTCCGCCTGGTCGCCGGTGGCCTCGTGTTCGCCAGCGTCTTGGGCAGCACCGCCGTGCCCAAGCTCAAGTGGGTCGCCGCTGCCATCGGCGGCGGCCTGACATTCGCGGCGCTGTCCAACACCTGCGCAATGGGCATGATGCTGTCGAAGCTGCCCTACAACCGCGGGGCCACGTGCGATGCCCAGACGATCGTGGCCCAGCTCGTCGACGCAACCTCCGCAACCGAAGAGCCGGACGGCCGATCATGATCGGGCTCACGATCGGTCTCGCCGTATTCGTCGGTGTCGCACTGGGTTTGCTCGGCGGCGGAGGTTCCATCCTGACCGTGCCACTGTTGGCCTACGTGGCCGGGATGGACGCCAAACAAGCGATCGCGACGTCGCTCTTGGTCGTCGGCGTCACCAGTGCGATCGGCGCGATCTCGCACGCACGGGCCGGGCGGGTGCAATGGCGCACCGGTCTGATCTTCGGCGGCGCGGGTATGGCCGGTGCGTACGCGGGCGGACTGCTGGCCCGGTACATTCCGGGCCCGGTACTGCTCATCGGCTTTGCCCTCATGATGATCGGCACCGCTGTCGCCATGCTGCGCGGGCGCAGGAACGTCGAAACCGCAAGCGACGGCGACTTTTCCCTGCCGATACCGAAGATCGTGACGGAGGGGCTGGTGGTGGGTTTGGTCACCGGTCTGGTCGGGGCCGGGGGCGGCTTCCTCGTGGTGCCCGCCCTCGCGCTGCTCGGCGGCCTGCCGATGCCGGTCGCGGTGGCCACCTCGCTCATCGTGATCGCGATGAAGTCGTTCGCCGGGTTGGGCGGTTATCTGTCCAGCGTTCAAATCGACTGGCCGGTGGCGCTGGCGGTGACGGCCGCGGCGGTGGTGGGCGCCTTGATCGGAGCCCGAGCGACCGCGATGGTCAACCCCGAGTCGCTGAGGCAGGCCTTCGGCTGGTTCGTGCTCGCGATGTCCTCGGTCATCCTGGCCCAGGAGATCCACCTGAGCGTGGGAATCGCGGCCGCGGTGCTCACCGTGATCGCCGCGGGCGCGACGCTGGCCTGTACCCGCCTCGACGTCTGTCCGCTTCGGCGGGTCGCCGGCGCGGTCGCCGCGCGCAGGGCGGTCGTCTGACCGCCACTCAAGACGCCTTGGCGTCCTGCCGTTCCTCCCGGATCCGCTCCTTGCTGCGCAGCACCCGCAGGAGCGTCACGAGCAGCAACCCGCCGACCACATTGCCGACCGCGGTGTAGCCGAACCAGCCGAGCCAGTCGAGGTAGCCGAAAGGCGCTTGCCCCGTGATGAGCGCACCGAAGATCAGCAGCGAGTCGAGGATCGAATGGAACATCTGCAGCCCGGCGAGCAGGAACCCGCCCGCGACGGCCGCGGCGATCTTGCCGAACGTCGAATCGGTGCCGTGCTGCATGCGCGTCATCAACGTGATTGTCATCCCGCCGAGCAGCGCCAGCGCGACCGTCTCGGCCGACAGCGGCGCGGTGGCGAAGTGGGTGCCCGACTCGATCGTCTGCGCGTGCAGCTTCGGGTAGGCCGTCATGATCAGCCACATGATCAACCAGCCCCCGGCGAGGTTCGCGATCAGCGTTCCGCTCCAGAGCTTGAGCAGCTGCCCCACGCTGGCGCGCTTGGCGGCCACCGTGGTGACCGGCACCAGAAACCCCTCGGTGAACAGCTCGGAGCGGCCGAGCAGCAGTGCCAGAAACCCTATCGAGAAGGCCAGCCCGGCGATCAGGTGGTTGTGCGTGACCGCAAGCACCGAGAGATAGGCGAGGACGCCGACCGCCACCTCGGTGCCGCCGAAGAAGCCCGTGACCAGCACTTCTCGCCAGCTGCGGTGCAGGCGCTGGGTGCCCTCCCCGATCATCCGCTGGAAGGCACCCTCCAGCTCGTCCTCGATCGGACTGTCCGACTCACCTAGCTCGCGTTGGCTCGTCTTGCTCACGTGGGTCCTCGGGCTCTCGATGGCAGGGGCACTCGCGAGTACCCACCGCCGCGCCGCTCACGCACTGGTTGCACGTTAGGGTGCTTTGGTCGGTCTTCAGCAACGAACCGACAGAACAGTTGGGCAAATACATGACCGCATCAGCAGAGACGTCGGCGCTCGAGGCGCGGGTCGGCCATTGGTACCGGATGGACGGCACCTACCTGGTCGGCCGCGAGAAGCTGCGTGAGTACGCCCGCGCGGTGCAGGACTATCACCCCGCGCACTGGGACGTCGCCGCCGCCGCCGAGCTCGGCTATCCGGACGTGGTGGCGCCGCTGACGTTCACGTCGGCACCGGGCATGCAGTGCAACCGGCGGATGTTCGAGGAGATCGTCGTCGGATACGACACCTACCTGCAGACCGAGGAGGTCTTCGAGCAGCACCGCCCGATCGTGGCCGGCGACGATCTGGTGATCGACGTGGAGCTCACGTCGGTGCGCCGAACGGCGGGACGTGACTTCATCACCGTGACCAACACGTTCACCGACACCTCGGGCGAGCGGGTGCACACCCTGCACACCACCGTCGTGGGAGTCACCGCCGAGGACGTCGACGCCGGCGTGAAGACCGCGGTGCAGAACGCGATGATGCACGACGTCGACTTCTCCGGGGTCGGCACCCTGGATTCCGAGTACCAGAAGGCGGTGCGCCCCGAGGGCGAGATCCGGATCTCCGACGGCGGCACGACCCGGGTGCCGGGCGTGGCGAACTTCGATGATCTGGCGGTGGGCGACGAGCTGCCGGTACGCCACACCCGGCTGTCCCGCGGCGACCTGGTGAACTACGCCGGTGTGGCCGGTGACGCCAACCCGATCCACTGGGACGAAGGCATCGCCAGGCTGGCCGGGCTGCCCGATGTGATCGCCCACGGCATGCTCACCATGGGGCTGGGCGCCGGGTTCGTCTCGGCATGGTCGGGGGATCCCGGGGCGGTCACCCGCTACGCGGTGCGGTTGTCCGCACCCGCGGTCGTCTCGGCCGCGGAGGGAGCCGACATCGAGTTCAGCGGCCGGATCAAGTCGCTGGATTCGGCGACGCGTTCGGGGGTTGTCGTGGTCGCGGCGAAATCCGGCGGCAAGAAGATCTTCGGCCTGGCGACCATGAACATCCGGTTCCGCTGAGCGCTGTCACCTGGTCAGCACAAGTCCAGCAAGGCGCTGGTCACGATCTTCAACGCCGCGTCCGTCGACACCCTGAGGTCGTCTCGCACCATGACGACCGCATCGGGGGCGAGCACCCCGCCGCGCGTGGCTGAGCACACCCGCTGGCCTTCCGAAAGCAGCTGATCGTCGCTCAGAAAGGTGTACCGATCCCGTAGGCCGTTGAGGAATTCGTCCTCGGTGGCTGAGGCAGGAGGCGCAAGGAGAACCGTGAGCGCTGCTGTCGCAACTCCCAGACTCAACGCAAACGTCCGAGCCGCCATCCCAGAACCGGATGGTAGGCGCGCGGGCCCCGGCTCGCGGCGCTTTCAGCAAACCAGCCAGATCGTCAGCCCGGGGCAGCGCGTACCCCTGGGGGTAGCCTGCGGGTATGGCTGGTTGGGTAGCACGACCGCTTGCCGCGTTCCTGCTGGCAATGAGCGTCATCGTGTCGAGTGCGTGCGCCCAGAAGGAGACCGCGTCCACGGCGAGCGCCGCACGGTTGGTCGACGCCGGCGAGTTCGCCGCGGCCATCGCCGAACCCGCGCGCTTGACCGTAAACGTCCACGTGCCCTTCGAGGGCGACATTCCAGGCACCGACCTGTCGATCCCGTTCGACCAGATCGCCGCGCAGGCCGACCGTCTCCCGGCCGACCGCGACACCCCGCTGGCCATCTACTGCCGCTCCGGGCCGATGAGCACCGTTGCGGCCCAAGAGCTCCGCGAGCTCGGCTACACCGATGTCGTCGAACTTCGCGGCGGCATGCGAGCCTGGCAGGCCGAGGGCCGGCCCATCGTCGGCATCTGACGGTCAGCTGTGCCGCGCGTCCTTGTGCGCGCTGAGCAGGAATCCCGGCATCATCAGCAGGCCGTCGGCGCTGCGCTCGGCGTTCCTCGGCAGCCAGCGCGGTCGAAAGTGCCTGGTAGTGCGAGATGTCGCCCTCGGCCCCGAGGTCCTTACGTTTGACGAACGCCAGCCAGAACGCCAGCCGGAACCGGCGCGCCTGGATCCCGCGCAGCAGCACCGTCAGGTACAGACCGGTCAGCAGGAGTAATGGGATCAGCAGCCATGGTCCCCAGATGAAGCTGCTGGCATCGCGAGAATCTTGTCGAGAGTCGTCATCGCACCGCCGCAATCGCATCGGATATCGGACTGGTGAAACGGTAGTGCACCACGGCCCGGACGCTACCGGTGATTCGCGGTGGTGGATGCGGGTACCCCTGCATGAATACCTGTCATTGAAGGGGATCCATGACTTCGCCAGATCCGAAAGAGACCGAACTACAGCAGGATTCGCCGTCTACCGCCGTCCGGCCGGCTCCAGTGGGTATCCGTCACCCATGAGTGACAGTCCCGACGGTGCCGTCGTCGTCTTCGCCCCGCTGCCGATGCTCACCGTGACGGTCGAGGACCGTTCCGGGGAGTCTGATATCCACGTCCACGCCGGTGGCCAGGGGGTGTGGCAGTCACGCATGATGTCCTCGCTCGGGGTGCCGGTGGTGCTGTGCGCCGCGCTCGGCGGGGAGACGGGCGACGTCCTCGGCCACCTGCTGCCCGCGCGCGACGTCACTGTGCGGACCGTGCCCGTCAGCGCGCGCAACGGTGCATACGTGCACGATCGGCGCAGCGGCAGCAGGGAAGTCGTCGCCGAGACCGCAGGCACCCCGCTGGATCGCCACGAACTCGACTCGCTCTACGAGCTCACGCTGACCGAGGGCCTGACGCACGGCCGGGTGCTGCTGTCCGGGCCGCAGGGCGACCAGGTGGTGCCCGCCGACCTCTACCGGCGGCTGGCCAGCGACCTCGGCGCCAACGGATGCAAGGTGGCCGCCGACCTCGCCGGTGAGCGGCTGGAGGCGGTGCTGGCCGGCGAACCGGATTTCATCAAGGTGAGCCACGAGGAGTTGCTCGCCGACGGGCGGTCAAAGTCCGATGACGCCGAGGACCTGGTGAAGGCCATGCGCGCCATGCGCGACGAGGGTGCATGCACGATCGTGGTGTCGCGGGCTGGCGCGGCGCCGGCCCTGGCCTTGGTCGAGGAAGACGTCGTCGAGGTCTGTATGCCGACGCTGGAGCCCGCCGAATCCGCAGGCGCCGGTGACTCCATGACGGCGGGTATCGTCGCCGCGCTGGCGAGCGGTCGCTCGCTGCGCGAGGCATTGCAGGTCGGCGCGGCCTGCGGGGCGCTGAACGTCGTGCGGCACGGGTTGGGCACCGGCGGTGCGAGGGCGGTGGAGACGCTGGCCGAACGGGTGGCTCTGCGGCCGTGGGGATAGGGCACGACGAATGCCGCGCGCACTGGTGACCAACGACGACGGGATCGACTCGCCCGGCCTGCACGCGCTGGTGAAGGCGGCGCGGACAGCGGGGCTGGACGTCGTCGTGGCGGCCCCGGTCGAGCAGGCCAGTGGCGCGAGTGCGGCGCTGAGCGCGGTGCGCCGCGACGGCCGCACCCTCGTCGAACGCCGAGAGTTGCTCGACCTGAACGGCGTCGAGGCGTGGGCGGTGCACGCCCAGCCCGGACACATCGTCGCCGCCGCGCTCAACGGCTGGTTCGATCCGCGACCGGAGCTCGTGTTGTCCGGGATCAACCACGGCGCCAACGTCGGACGGGCGATCCTGCACTCGGGGACGGTCGGCGCGGCGCTCACCGCGAAGATCAGCGACACCCGCGCGCTGGCGGTGTCGCTGGACGTCGCGCTGCGGCCCACCGGCGAGCGGCACTGGAACACGGCAGCCGGGCTGCTGACGCCGGTGCTGGAGCTGCTGCTCGCCGCCCCCGACGGCACCGTCCTCTCCCTCAACGTGCCGGACCGGCCCGCCACCGAGGTAGGCCCGCTCCGGCATGCGCGGCTGGCCCGCGGCGGAGCCGTGCAGACCCGCGTCGAGGAGGTCCGCGACGGCAACGTGCGCCTGAGCGAGGTCGAGGTCACCGACCGGCCGGAGGCCGACACCGACAGCGCCCTGCTCGATGCCGGGCACCCGACGCTGACGGAGTTGCGGTCGGTCGAGGCGGACGACGGCCATCTCGTGCGGGAATGGCTGACGTCGCGCGGGGGCTGAGATGCGATGACGACTCCGGAAGAGATCCAACGTCTCTTGTCGCTGCCGCAGAAATTTTAATGGGCAGTAAACCTGCGAATGCCGGTCGTAAGACCACGCCGCACGAAATGGACAGGCGTTGGCGTGCCCGACCTTCTGCGCGCACTAGCATCTGACTATGGCCCGTGGCAGCCGCAGCGCTCAGATCCCCGACGAAGCAGACTCGAAGTCCCAGCGCACCCGCGCACGCATTCTCGACGCCGCCGCACATGTCCTGAGCGTCAAGGGCTATGCCGGGACCAGGTTGTCTGACGTCGCGGACTATGCGGGGTTGCAGGCCCCCGCGATCTACTACTACTTCCCGTCCCGCGAGGACCTGATCGACGAGGTCATGTTCGCGGGCATCGCCGATATGCGTCGCCATCTTCAGGAGGCGCTCGACGAGCTGCCCGACGGGACCGAGCCCATCGACAAGATCCTGGCGGCGGTGGACGCACATCTTCGCCACGAACTCGAGCTGTCCGATTACGCCACGGCCTCAATCCGCAACTCCGGTCAGATCCCCGAACGCCTGCGCACCCGCCAGCAGAAGGAAACCAACGCCTACAACGCCTTGTGGTTGCGGTTGTTCAGTGAGGCCGCCGACGCAGGGCAGCTCAGGTCCGACCTCGAGATCCGTGTCGCGCTCGGGCTGGTTCTCGGCGCGCTCAACTGGACCGCGGAGTGGTGGAATCCCCGACGCACCTCGGTCGACACCGTGGTCGCCAACGCCCAAAGCTTTGTGCGCGCAGGCCTGAGTCCGGCCAGCGCACCGGCTCGCCGTAGGCGCGGCAGCGGTTCACGACGCTGACGGCCCCCGCCGTAGCTCGTAGTTTTGATTCTATGTTAAATTAATCGAGTGAACGAAGCTTATATCGTCGACGCTGTCCGCACCCCCGTCGGCAAGCGCGGCGGGGGGCTGTCCGGCGCACATCCTGCCGATATGGCCGCGCACGTCATTCGAACGGTGGTGGGCCGCCACGCCATCGATCCCGCCGCCATCGACGACGTCATTCTCGGATGTCTGGACAACATCGGCTCTCAGGCAGGCGACATCGCGCGTACCGCGGCGTTGGCCGCGGGGCTACCCGAATCGGTTCCTGGTGTCACCATCGATCGCCAATGCGGATCAGCCCAGCAGGCAGTGCATTTCGCCGCCCAGGGCGTGATGAGCGGCACCGCCGATCTGATCGTTGCCGGCGGCGTGCAGAAGATGAGCCAGTACCCGATCCTCTCGGCGTTCGGGGCCGGGGAGCCGTTCGGCGCGAGCGATCCGTGGACCGGGTGTGAAGGTTGGCAGACCCGGTACGGGGACCAGGAGATCTCCCAGTTCCGAGGTGCGGAAATGATTGCTGCACAATGGAAGCTGTCACGCGAAGACAACGAACGTTTCGCGCTGGAGAGTCACCGGCGGGCGGTGTCGGCCATCGCGGACGGTCGCTTCGAGCGGGAGATCACCCCATTCGCAGACGCGACTGTCGATGAGGGCCCCCGCGCCGACACCTCCTTGGAGAAGATGGCGTCGCTGCCGACCCTCATCGACGGCGGAGTTCTCACCGCAGCGGTCGCCAGCCAGATCTCGGACGGCGCAGCGGCATTACTGATCGCCTCTGCCGGGGCTGTGAAACGCTTCAACCTCACTCCCCGCGCCCGGATCCATCACATGTCGGTCCGCGGTGCGGATCCCGTGATGATGCTGACCGCCCCGATCCCCGCCACCCAGCACGCACTCAAGCGTGCCGGCATGTCCATCGACGACGCCGACGTCATCGAGATCAACGAGGCGTTCGCGCCGGTGGTCCTGGCCTGGCTCGCCGAGCTCGGTGCCGACCCCGCCAAGGTCAATCCCAACGGCGGCGCCATTGCGCTAGGCCATCCGATCGGCTGCACCGGCGCCCGGCTGATGACCTCGATGCTGCACGAGCTGGAACGCACTGGCGGCCGCTACGGCCTGCAGACCATGTGCGAAGGCGGTGGCCAGGCGAACGTCACCATCATCGAACGGATCTGAAGCGTGCACCGCAGACTCTACGGTCCCGATCACGAGGCCTACCGGGAAACTGTTCGCGAGTTCCTCTCCCGCGAAGTTGTTCCCCATCAGCATGACTGGAACGAAGCGCGGTGGATCGACCGTGCGGTGTTCAGTCGCGCGGCGAAGGCCGGCATCTACGGGCTGCAGATCGGTGAGGAGTACGGCGGATCCGGCGAGCCCGATTACCGCTACCGCATGGTGGTCTGCGAGGAGACCGCCCGGATCCACGCGTACTCCCTCGGGTTGACGGTCAGCCTGCAGGACGACCTGGTCCTGCACTATCTGCTCGATCTGACCAATGAGGAGCAGCGGCGACGCTGGCTGCCCGGCTTCGCGACCGGCGAGATCATCGGCGCACTCGCGATGACCGAGCCCGGAACCGGCAGTGACCTGCGGGGCATCCGCACTACCGCGCGACGGGAAGGGGATTGCTGGATCCTCAACGGGCAGAAGACGTTCATCTCCAGCGGCGTCATGGCCGATCTCGTGGTGGTGGCGGCCCGAACGGGTAACTCCGGCGGCTCACACGACCTGAGTCTGTTTGTGGTGGAACGGGATACCCCCGGCTTCGAGCGGGGCCGCAAACTGGACAAGATCGGGCTACCCGCACAGGACACCGCAGAACTGTACTTCCGCGACGCCGAGGTCCCCGCCGCCAACCTCATCGGCGAGGAGGGCAACGGACTGCAGTACCTGATGAGCCATCTGCCGCGGGAACGGCTCGGGGTGACCGCGATGGCATTCGCCAATACCCGCGCGATCTTCGAGACCACGGTCGAGTACTGCAAGCAGCGCCGTGCCTTCGGTGCGCCGCTGACGGATAAGCAGCACGTACGGTTCGAATTGGCCGAGATGGCAACCGAAATCGACATTGTGCAGTCGTATGTCGACCAATCGGTACTCGCCTTCAACGCGGGTGAACTCACGCCGGTCGATGCTGCCAAGGGCAAGTGGTTCGTCAGTGAGCTGCAGAAGCGGGTGGTCGACCGCTGCCTGCAGCTGCACGGCGGCTACGGCTACATGACCGAGTACCCAGTCGCCCGTGCGTACTTGGACACCCGCCCACAGACGATCTACGGCGGTACGACCGAGATCATGAAGGAAATCATCGGTCGGGACGTGGTCGCCTAATCCCCTACGTCGCGATCGCGGCTACCATTTCCGCTCAGCTTTGCGAATCGTCAGCGCTCACTGCGTGTCGCAGTAGGTGCTTCTGCACCTTGCCGGCCCCGTTGCGCGGTACGGCGCCGAAGATCACCTCACGTGGCACCTTAAAGTCGGCGAGCGTCGAACTGGACCCTGGGGCGCGCGCCGTGACGACGGCGACTACGGTCTCTCCCCACACGTCGTCGGGTCGGCCGACAACCGCCACGTCGTCGACGTCGGGATGGCCAGCGATCGCCTGCTCGACTTCTCCCGAGTAGACGCGTCGCCCGCCGGTGATGATGACGCCGCGTATTCGGTCGACGAGCAGATTCGCACCGTCGGAATAGAGCCGCATCAGGTCACCGGTGTGCAACCATCCGTCGCGGATGACCTCCCCGGTCGCCTGCGGATTGGTCCAGTCACCCACAGTGATCCCCTCACCACGCAACACCAGCATCCCGACTTCACCCGCGGGCGTCTCATCGCCATGGGCGTCGACGACTCGCGGCTCGATAAGCGGTGGCGCCACATGGCCTGACGACAGCGGCCGCGACCGCACCTATGCCACCGTCGAGTAGATGCCGACGGGTCCAGCCTCGGTCTGCCCTCACTGCTGATCGAACTAGACGTGAGGAAAGGTGTTCAACAGTCGCTACACCGCTGCGGCAGGTTCTCAGGACTATTGCCGAGCTGCCGCAACCAATTCCGCTGTGTCGGTGTACTTCACTCGCGGACGGCTGCCGGTCCCGCGCTGCCGCTCCGCCGCGTCGATCGCCAACCAGCCCTGCCAGTCGACGGCCGTCACGCCCCGGCTGGCCAGCAACGCACGGATGTCTTCGTCGAGGGCCTTGCCGTTGGTGCGATGCAGCCGGCCGGCGGCGAAATCCTCCATCAGGTGGGTGACCGTCTGCTGTGCGCAGGTGCGGTTGGTACCGATGAGACCCCGGGGTCCACGCTTGATCCACCCGGTCACGTAAACACCGGGCACCGGCTCATCACCGTCGAACACCCGTCCTTCCTCGTTGGGTACCCGACCCGCTGCCTCGTCGAACGGCACACCATCGATGGCTCCGCCGCGGTAGCCGATCGACCGCAGCACCACTGGGGTCTCGATCGTTCCCGATTCCAGGCGAACGCCTTCGACGCGATGCTCCCCGATCAGCTCCAGCGGTGGCGCTGAAAACACCAGCGTCACAACGCGATTCTCGGGATTTCGCGGCCGGTTTGCGTACTCGGCCACCAGGTCGTACTTCAGCGAACGCTCGAGATCGTCGTCGGGACGCGCCCCGGGATCACCCTGAACCGCGACATCGATGCCCGGTAGCTCACCGAGCGCGATCAGCTCGCCCAGGGAAAAGGCGCCATCGGCGGCGCCGCGACGGCCCAGGATCACGACTTCGCGTACTGCGCTCTCCGCCAGGGCGCGCAGCGCATGGTCGGCGATGTCGGTCCGCGCGAGCGCATCCGCTCCCGAGACCAAAATCCGCGCGGCGTCCAACGCCACGTTGCCGTTGCCGACGATCACGAGGCGGGGCGTGGAAAGGTCGAATTCGTGATGGACGTGGTCGGGGTGACCGTTGTACCAGGCGACGAAGTCGGCGGCGGCGTAGTGGCCGGGCAGCTGCTCGCCGGGGATTCCCAGTTCCCTACTGCGGGAGGCGCCGACCGCGTAGATCACCGCATCGTGGTGCTCTATCAGTTCTTCGTGCGTGACGTCGCGGCCCACCTCCACATTGAAGTGACACGTCACCGGGTCGCTCGCCAGGATCGGCTCGAACAGACTCACGACCTGCTTGGTCGTCTGATGGTCGGGCGCCACGCCGGAACGAATCAGCCCGAACGGCGTCGGCAACCGATCGAAGATGTGCACCTCGACGCCAGGAGTCCGCACGAGCTCGGCTGCGGCATAGCACCCCGCAGGTCCCGCACCGACGATCGCGACGCGCAACGCGCCCCGGTCAATCCTGTGCGGCAACGACTTCCGAATCGTGTTCCGCGGCCGCAGCGGCGACTCCGTGAAGTACGCCGCGTTGACGTCACGGAAACGCTGCTGCCCGGTCGGCAACTCGTCCTCGTGGTAAATCGCCCCGACCGGACACACCTCCATGCATGCCCCACAGTCGACACACGCAACCGGGTCGATGTAGAGCATCTGCGGTGAAACACCGTTGGGAACCGGGCGGATACAGTCCACCGGGCACACCGGCACGCAACTGCCGTCCGTGCAGCAGTTCTGGGTGATGACGAACGCCAAAGCCGATACTCCTGGTCAGTCTTCGATGGACAGCGCGCCGGTGGGGCAGTTCGAGACCGCCTCCTCGACCTGGGCGCGCTCATCCTCCGACGGGTTCTCGTTGATGACGGTGGCGGCGCCGTCGTCACCGACCTTGAACACCGTTGGGGCCGTCATCTCGCACATCCCGATGCCTCCGCACCTGACGCGGTCCACACGAATCTTCATCACATCAACCTCCGCATGATGTTGAGTGCCCGATCGGTATACGGCGGATACATCAGCGACGGGTCGGGTTTGGCGGGCTTCGCAAGCACCGCGCGACGGTAGCTGAGCGTTTCAAAACCCCACCGGCCGTGGTAGGCACCCATCCCGCTGGCCCCGACCCCGCCGAACGGCAACTGGGGTACCAGGCAGTGCATGGCGATGTGGTTGATGACCGCACCGCCGGACGGCGTAGCGTCGATGATCTCCCGGCCGCGCTGCTGTGAAGCGGTGAATACATACAGCGCCAACGGCTTCGGGCGGGAGTTCACGAACCGAATGGCTTCGTCGGTTGACTTCACCCGGAGCACCGGGAGTATCGGGCCGAAGATCTCCTCGCCCATCACGGGGTCGGTCGGCGCCGGATCGACGATGACCGTCGGCTCGATACGTAGCTTCTCGACATCCCACTTACCGCCTGTCCCAACAGTTCCCGTCGTCGTCGAGATCAGCGAGACCAGGCGGTCGAACTGCCGCTGGTTCACGATGGGCAGCGACGGATCGGGTTCGCCCGACCGGAATTTGGCCATCGTGTCGATGACCTTGCGGACCAGTTCATCGGCGATCGATGCCTCAGCGAGCACATAATCCGGTGCGATACACGTCTGGCCGGAGTTGAGCATCTTCACCCAAGCCAGGCGGCGCGCCGCCACATCCAGATCGGCATCGGCAGCCACGATCACCGGGCTCTTGCCACCCAGTTCGAGCGTGACCGGCGTGAGCGTCGGCGCGGCCGCCGCCATGATCTTGCGGCCCACCTCTGTGCCGCCGGTGAAGAGCGCGTGGTCGAAGCCCTGCGCCAACAGGGCCTGTGTGATCTGGCGGTCGCCTTCCACAACGCGGATCGCCTCGGCGTCCAGGTACTGCGGAACCAGCCGGGCCAGGAGCGCCGAGGTCGCAGGCGCCAACTCGGAGGGTTTGATGACCGCACAGTTGCCCGCCGCGACAGCCGCCACCAGCGGACCCAGGCTCAGATACACCGGGTAGTTCCACGGGCCGATGATCAGCACCACGCCGAGCGGGTCATACTGCACCCACGCCCGTCCGGGCAACTGCACCAGGGGCAGTGGCTGACGGCGCCGTCGCATCCACTTGCGCAGATGCTTACGGGCGTAGGCCGCTTCACCTTTCGTCGAGGTGACATCGCCCAGCCATGCCTCGGCGGGAGTTCGGCCCAGGTCCTCGGCCAGTGCGGCCGCGATCGCCGGCTCTTGCTCCGTACACAGCCGTTCAATGCCGGCCAGCTGGTCGAGCCGCCACCGCACCGACCGGGTGCGGCCGGTCTCGAACACACCACGCAGCTCATCGACCAGGCCGGCCTCGGCCGCTTCCGCGCGCGCCTGAACAGTCATGGCCTGCCTCAGATCTCGGGCGCGTCAACCACACCGGACGCCACAGCCCCGCTGATACCGCCGTCGATGATGAGCGGGTGGCCGTTGATCCACCGCGCCGCGTCCGACGCCAGGAACAGGATCCCGTCGGCGATGTCGTCGGGTTGCGCGTGCCGGCCCAGCAGTTCCTTCACACCGTCGAGGGTGTCCTTTCCCATCGACTCCTCGAAGTCCGCCAGGATCGGCGTCTCGACGGGTCCGGGCAGCACCGCATTGATCCGGAATCCCATCTGCGCCACGGCAAGTCCCATCATCATGGTGTAGACGGTGGTGCACTCCTTCGAGAAGTTGTAGGCGTTGCCCTGCTGGGGGTTGGCCTTGAACCATGCCTGCGCTTCCTCGAACGTGTCGGTGGCGAGCAGATCACGGATCGCCTCGAGCCGCAGCGGCCAGCCGAAGCCGGCGGTGGAGGACACGATCGTCACCGTTCCGCCCGGTGCCAGGCGCTCGAAGAAGGCCTCGGTGAGGTGTCGCACCGCGAACGTGTTGACCGCCATCACGAGATCGGCGGGAGCCGTTCCCGGGATGCCCGCGATGTTCATCAGCCCGTCGAACTGGCCCTCCAACTGTTCGAGCGCGGCGTCGATGTTGCGCGGGTTGGCCAGGTCGACGGTGATGTGCTGGGTGACCGGAGCCGAGGGCGCGTTTCGGTCCAGGGAGTACACCGACGCCCCCGCGTCGAGCAGCTTGCGCGCGGTCGCATCGCCGATCCCGGACGCGGCACCGGTTACGACATAACGCTTTCCGGCGAATTCGGACATGTGAGGCGGCTCCTTAGTCGAGGGTGTAGGGCAGCGACTTCACCGCGGTGATGAAGTTGCCGGTCAGGTACTCTGGTTCGCCGACGTGCAGGTTCGGTGCGCGGAAGATCAGCTCCCGGAAGATGGCTTCCAGCTGGATCTTCGCCAGGAACGCGCCCATGCAGTAGTGCGGGCCGCCGCCGCCGAATCCGACGTGCGGGTTCGGTGTGCGGGTGATGTCGAACTCGTGGGGATTGCGGAACACCCGTTCGTCGCGGTTCGCCGACGAGTAGACCATCGCGACCCAGTCGCCCTCGCGGATGTGCTGGCCGCGCAGTTCGGTGTCCTGGGTCGCGGTGCGCCGGAAGGTCATCACCGGGGTGGCCCACCGGACGAATTCCTCGATGGCGACCTTGATGTACTTGTCGAAGTCCTGCTGCAGCAGCGCCTTCTGCTCGGGATGCCGGTCCAGCGCGATCGTCGTGAAGGTGGTCGTGGTCTTGGTGGTGTCGTTGCCGGCCACCGACAGCAGGACGAAGTACGGGCCGAGTTCGTCGTCGGTGAGCCGGCGTCCTTCCACCTCGGCCTGCACCAACGACGTCATCAGGTCGTTCTCCGGTTTCTCCCGCCGGGCCTGGGCGAGGCTGATACCGATGTCGAGCAGGCCGACGAGGGAATCGGTGAGCACCTGACTGGGTTCACGGCCGGCGGCGACGTCGGGATCAGCCCAGGCCACCATGCCCTCGGCCAGCTTCGCGGCTTCGTCGCGCTGTTCCTCGGGGAGGCCCAGCATTTCGTAGATGGTCCACATCGGCAGCCGCTTGGACACCTGCTCGACGAAGTCGCCCTCCTTCGTCTCCAGCAGGTCGTCGATGATGAGGCGAGCCTGACGCTCGATCTGGTCCTTGATCTGGGCGACCCGCCGAGGCGTGAACACCGAACTCACGAGCCGGCGCAGGCTCGCGTGTTCGGCACCGTCCATGCCGAGGAAGGACTGGGTGGCGGCCAGCAATTCCTCGGGCACTGCCTCGAAGGTGATGCCCTGCCCCGAGCAGAACAATTCGGGATTCTTGCTGACGTAGGCGACGTCCTCGTGCCGGGTGACCACCCAGACCCCGTCGATCTCCGGCTCCATCATCGAGCCCTCGAGCGGCGGGTGCCAGCTGACCGGACGCTCGTCGCGCAAGATCTTGAAAGCCTTCTCGCGCTCGTCGAAGCTCTGGGCCCAGAACTCCACCGGCGAGATGCTGACCGGATCGAACGGCGGACGCTCAGTCGGGGCCTGTACTGCAGTCATTGTGCGACCTCCAGATATCTGTTGATGAGGAGCCGTTTGGCCAACTTCCCGGTGGGTGTGCGCGGCAGCTCGTCAGTGAAGTCCACCGAGCGTGGCGCTTTGTAGTGCGCAATACGTTGGCGCACATAGTCGATGATTTCCTGGGCGAGCTCGTCGGAGCCGGTGATCCCGTCGCGCAGCTGGACGACGGCCTTGACCTGCTCGCCCATCTCCGGATCGGGCACGCCAATCACCGCCACATCGGCGACACACGGGTGCAGGGCCAGCACGTTCTCGATTTCCTGCGGATAGATGTTGATGCCGCCGGAGATGATCATGAAGGCCTTGCGATCGGTCAGGAAGAGATAGCCGTCGTCGTCGACGTATCCCATATCGCCCACGGTCGACCAGTTGTCGTGCTGGGGATGCCGGGACTCGGCTGTCTTGACGCGATCGTTGTGGTACTCGAACGGGGTTGCGTCGCGTTCGAAGTAGACGGTGCCGATCTCGCCGTTCGGCAGCTCCACACCGTCGTCATCGCAGATGTGGATGACGCCGAGCGCCGCCCGGCCCACCGAGCCTCGCTTCTTCTGCCATTCCGGTGTGGTGATCACCGTCGTGCCGTGCTGTTCGGTGGCGCCGTAGTACTCCACGAAAATCGGCCCCCACCAGTCGATCATGGCGTCCTTGACATCGGGTGGGCAGGGCGCTGCGGCGTGCACCGCCAGCCGCAGCGACGACAGGTCGAAGTCCTTGCGCACCTCCTCGGGCAGCTGCAGCATCCGGATGAACATCGTCGGCACCATCTGGGTCACGGTGACGCGGTACGTCTCGATCGCCGCCAACGCATCTCGGGCGTCGAAGCGCTCCATCAGCACGACCGTGCCGCCCAGCGCCAGCACGCCGCCACACCACTTCAGCGGGGCGGTGTGGTAGATCGGCGCCGGGGACAGGTAGATGTCGTCGGCGTTCAGCCCGAACGCGTGCTGCAGCATCGCGATCAACGGGTCGCCCGGCTGATCGACCTGGATGTCGAGCAGGTGCGGCTTGATTCCCTTGGGCCGCCCCGTGGTTCCCGACGAGTACAGCATCTCCGAACCCCGCGGCTGCGACGGCAGCGGCGACCAGTCGCCGGCGAGCAGTTCCGCGTAGCTTTCGTGGCCGGCGATCGGCCCGCCGAATGCGTAGCGCCGCTTCACCGCTGGCGTGAGGTCCACGAGTTCGGCGGCGAGGTTGCTGATGCCGGCCGACGCGAACAACACCTGTGCGCCACTGTCGTTGACGATGTATGCCGCCTCGTCGGGCGTCAGGTGCCAGTTCACCGCGGTGATGTAGAGCCCTGACCGGAGCGCAGCCCAATAGATTTCGAAGGCGGCAGCGGAGTTGTCCGAGAGCAGCGCGATGACATCACCGCGCCGCAGCCCCATGTCGTAGAGCGCCGACGCCACCGCGGCAGACCGCTGCTCGAGTTCTGCGTAGGTGGTGACGGTGCCGGAGCCGGCCATGATGACCGCCGGATGATCCGGCCGGACCGACGCGTGCGTACCCGGATACATCGCGGTTAGACCAGGAGGTCGTCGCGACCGTCGTTCTTGAGCCGCTCGATGTACACCGGGTAGAGCTTCTTACCCAGTGGGGCCAGCTTGAGCAGGCTGCCCATGTCGCCCTCGACCTTGATCTTCCGTTTCGCCATCGCGAGCGGCAGGTTCACCTTGCCCTGCCAGTAGGCGCTGCCGGTTTCGGCCGCCATGGACATGGTCGCGGTCGGCGCCGCGCCGCCCTCCAGTCCCTCCCGGACGGACTTGTTGGCCATGTCGATGACCACCACGGCCTCGGGATCGGTGAAGTTGAACGCCACGACGAGTCCGGTGTCGACCAGCTTCGGCCCGATCTCAGGATCCTCGAACGCCGTCTCGAAGATCCCACCGATGTAGCGGGTGACCTCGGCAGAGTTAGCGAACCCCATCGTTCTCCTTAATTTATTCTAGATTCAAATCGGGCTATGGTCAGTGTCGCATCACAGCCGCCATAAGTCAACTTATGGTATGCCGGCGGTTGGCTCCGCGAGGCCAGGATGCGGCAGCTTCGTCCCCCATCGGCTCAGCGCAGGATCAGCACGATGCAGAGTAGCCCGACGACCAGGAACCACGCCCCCGCCCACCGCCGCAGCGCGGTGCCCCTGAGCTCCATGAAGTCCATCGCCACCAGCCAGGCCTTGACGAAGGCCAGCGCGGCGGCGCCGGCGGCCGCGACCCGCGGGCTGAGGATCTCGTGCACGGTCCCCGAGGTGAAGGCGAGCGCACCGACCGTCAGCACCACGAGGACGCCGTAGACGACGCCGACCCACCGCTTGTCGGCCGTCATGCGTGGCTCCCGATGTAGACGAACGAGAAGATCAGGATCCAGAGCAGATCGACCATGTGCCAGTACCCGGCGGCACTCTCCGCGAACCGGAAGCTGACGGGCCGCCCCGACCGCTCGCCGCGCCACCAGGTCAGCAGCAGCGTGCTGCCGATCAGCACATGCATCAGGTGCAGGCCGGTGAGCACGAAGTAGTACATGAAGAAGGTCGACGACTTCAGCGTGTGCCCGGCGCTGATCTCGATCGCATACTCCCCGGACTTCACCAGGGCGAATGCCGCCGCCAGCGCCAGCGCCCAGCCGATCAGCATCCGGGCATCGGTACCGGCCCGGTGCTTCTGCACCGCGCGGACCACCAGATACGACGAGGTCAGCAGGATCAGCGCGTTGGTGAGGCCAAGCCAGATCACCAGATGCGCAGCGTCGGCCCGGAACTCGCTGCGGTTGCTGCCGAACTGCCACAGGTAGGCGATGAAGAACAGGGCGAACACCGTCATGTCGGCGAAGATGAAGCCCCAGAACGCGGTGTCGCTGGCCAGACGGCGCTGCCGCACGTCGGGCACGCGCCGGGCGACCGTGAGACCGTGCTCGGTCATGGAGCGAGCCCCACTTCCTCGGTCGCGCGGTCGGTCGCGCGGTGGCGCACCATCAGGCCCATGGCCAGCAGGAAGATGGAGTAGGTGGTGAGCGCCAACCAGAAGATCAGCACCCCGTTCCACGTGAACGGGCCGTGTTTGAACACCAGCGCCAGCACATCGAAGCTGAACGTGAAGGCGATCCAGCAGTTGAGGTAGCCGAGCCAGCCGGGAAACGGCGAAGCCGGATCACGCAGCGCCGACGCGGCGATGGCCAGGTTCTGGATGATGAACGGCGCGACCGGGGTGATGAACAGCAGCCAGGCCAGGTCGTTGAGCAGCACCGCGAGCGCCGGGTCCGGCACCGGGCGGAACGCGATGACCGCCATGATCAGCATCGGTACCAGCAGCAGCACCGCGGTGACGCTCCCGGACACCAGCTGCACGACCGACAGTAGGCGCGATTCCGGTGTGCCGGTGAGCATCAGGTGCGATATCGCCGCTATCAGCGGGATGACCAACGAGATGCCCAGCGTGGCGATCACGAACCCGATGGAGACGTGCATACCGTCCCCGTAGAAGGCGACCACCTCGTCGGGCGAGTCCGACGGACCCAGCGGAAACGGCAGGACGCCCGCGATGAGCCAGCCCGTGAACGTCACCAGGATGGTGAGCGGTCCGCACCAACCGCACACCGCGAGCACGGTCTGCCGGAGGTCCGCGGGTGCGCTGCTGCTTCGAGCCATCGGATCTCCCGCGTCAGCGCACCGCGAGTGGATATCCGGCAATGATCTTGTCTACCACCAGTTTTGCGGTCTCCGCGCACGCCGTGGTGCCGCCGTTGGCGTACTCCTTGACAGCGTCGCCGACGTTCCACAGTCCGGTGATCGGCGTGTCGTGCGGCAGGTCGAATCCCGCCACCGCGCGCTGCGGGGGCCAATCGTCGCGCGTGATCGCGGTATTGATGATGCGGGTGCGCTCATCGAAGTTCTCGATGTTGTCGCGCAGGTCCTGCAGCAGCAGTTCGGTTTCGGCCGCCTCGTCGAAGTCACCGAGCGGGTTCGCGGGCACCGAGGTGCCGACGTAGAGGTTCCACCCGTCGGGAGCCATCTCCGGGCAGGTGTCGGTGAAGTTCGCGATGTAGGCCAGTCGGCGCGACTTCGAGAAGCTGAGCATTCCCGGAACGTCGACCAGCCGCTCCCAGCTGGCGAAGTTCACCGAGATCATCGAAGTGGGCCGGTCGCCGCGCTGCGCCATCTCCAGGTAGTCGCGTGGAACATTCTCCTCGCCAAGCAGTTTCACCGTGGCCGCGGGGCCGACGTCGCTGACGACGATCGGCGCGTCGATACGCACGGGCCGGCCGTCCCGGAGCACCTCGACACCGGTGACCCGGTTCCCGTCGAGCAGGATCTTCGTGGCCGGGGTGGACAGCCAGATCGTGCCGCCGTCGCGCTCCACCACACCCGCGAGGCCCTTCCACAGTCCGATGGTGCCCTCGGGGTGGAAACCGAACCGCTTGAACGCGCTCTTACGGGTGAAGTAGGTGAGGAACACCCGCGCGGGCAGTTCGTCGGAGCCCACCGCGAAGACCGACGCACACATGTTGCGGAAGATGCCGTGCACGCCTTCGTTCTTGGTGTACTTCGCCACCCATTCCGCGGTCGACAGCTCGTCCTCCGGCAGGCCGGAGTCGTTGCGCGCGGCGCCGATGCCCTTGACGAGCTTCGCGGCCTGCCGGGTGAGTTTGCCCAGCAGGAAACCCCAGCCGCCGCCGGTGACGTCGACATCCTTGCCGCCGATGCGGTACAGGATCGGCGGTTTGGGCTCGCGGATGTCGAACGGCGCGCCGACCTCTTCACAGGTCTGCTGAGTGATCCCGCCGACCTCGATGACGATCGCGCCGACGTTGACCTTGAAGCCGTCGATGTCGTCGGTGGACGCTCGGCCGCCGACCTTGTCCAGCCGCTCGACGACGAGGGTGCGGTAGCCCTGGTGCGCGAGACGTGCCGCGGTGAACAGTCCGCCCGCTCCCGCTCCGATCACGACGACGTCGAATTGGTTGTCTGACATGACTTCTCCTAATACGAGCGGGGCAGCCCCAGCGAGGTCTGGGCGACGAAGTTGAGCACCATCTCCCTGCTGACCGGTGCGGTGCGCATCAGGCGGGTGACGAACCAGAGTTCGGAGAGGCCGTACTCGTGGGAAAGCCCGTTGCCGCCGTGGGTTTGGATGGCCTGATCGAGTGCCTTCAACGCGGCCTCGGATGCGGCGAACTTCGCGATGTTGGCCGCCTCGCCGGCGGGTTCACCCGCGTCGAACAGCTCGGCGCTGCGGATGGTGGCGAGCCGGCCCAGCTCGACCCCGATGTGCGCCTCAGCCAGCGGATGCGCGATTCCCTGATGGGCTCCGATCGGGGTGGACCACACGGTGCGCTGCTTGGCGTATTCGGTGGCCTTGTTGATGGCGTACCGGCCGATGCCGGTGGACAGCGCGCCGACGAGTATTCGTTCCGGGTTCAGCCCGTCGAACACCTGGCGTAATCCGTTGCCCGCAACACCGATCAGTGCCTCCTCGCCCACCTGCACGTCGTCGAGGAACACGGTGAACTGCTTGTCGGGAGACACGATCGAGGTGTCGATCTGCTGGTACGACAGCCCGGGCGCGTCCGTGGGCACGACGAACAGCGACAGCCTGGGCTTCTCCGGCGTGGAGTGCTCGGCGTCCCGGGTGACCAGCAGGATGGCGTCGCACTGGTCCACCGCGGAGATGTAGTACTTGGACCCGGAGATCGACCACCCCTTGTCGGTGCGGGTGGCGGTGGTCTTCACGTTGTGGCTGTTCGACCCGGCGTCGGGTTCGGTGATGCCGAACGCCATCTTGCGGGTGCCGTCGGCGATGACCGGTAACCACGTCTGCTTCATCTGGTGCGAGCCGTGGTGCGCCAGGATGCTGCCACAGATCGCCGGGGAGATCACCCAGATCAGCAGCGGCATGCCGTGTGCGGCAAGCTCTTCGACGACAACCACCGCTTCGGCCATGCCGCCGCCGCCACCGCCGTACTCCTCGGGCAGGTGCACACCCAGCAGGCCCGCGGCGCCGAGATCCTTCCACAGCTCCTCGATCCCGCCGTTGGACCGGGCGCGTTCCAGGAAATACTGCGGGCCGTAACGTTGCGCGATACCGGCGACACTCTCGCGGATCGCGCGATGTTCGGCGCTATCGGCCGTCAGTCCGGGCATGCTCGTTACCTTCCGATGAATTCGGGCTTGCGCTTCTGGGGGAACGCGGTGATCGCGTTCGCGGCGTCCGCGGTGTCGGCGGTGTCCTTGATGACGCGGGTCTCGGCCGCGAACTGGGTCGGCAGGTCATTGTCCCAGCTTTCGCGCAGCAGCCGCCGCATGGCGGCGTAGGCCTTCGTCGGCCCATGCGCCAGTTCGGTGGCCACGGCCATTGCACGGTCCCGTATTTCGTCAGCGGGCACGATCTCGTTGATCAGACCCCACTCCAGGGCTTCCTTGTCGGTGATCGGGGTGTTCCGCAGATAGGCCTGGGCGGCGCGGCGGGGGCCGATAAGCCGCGGTAGATACCACGTTCCGCCGCCGTCACCGGATACCCCGAGCCCGGCGAATGCGGTGACGAAGCGGGTGCCCTCGGCCGCCAGCACGATGTCTGCCGCGTACACGTAACCCAGTCCGCCACCTGCGACGACGCCGTGTGCGGCGGTCACGATCGGGACGTCGAGTCGGCTCAACAGATCGAAGCCCTGGTGGAACGGCACGGTCATCGACTGGATGAGATCGCCGAACGACTCGGACCGGTCGTGCCGGAAGTAGATGATATCGCCGCCCACGGTGAGCGCCGGACCGTTGCCGCATATCAGCACCGCACGGACGGTGTCGTCTGCGGCGATGCGCCGCGCGACCTCCAGCGTCTCCTGCGCCACTCTCATGTCGATCGCGTTGCGCGCCTCGGGCCGGCTCAGGCAGACCGTCGCCACGCCGTCGGTCACCGAGTACTCGAAGGTCTGCAGGGGTTCCGGACCCTCGAGCGCCGCATGCCATGCCGCGGTGTCGGTCAGCTGGCGCAGTCCGCTGATCCGGCCGTCGGCCGCGAAGTCGATTACGTGAATGAACTCCGCTTCCAACGGTTTCCCGGTACGGCGGGCCTTTCCGACGTAGCGGCCGCTGACCATCAGGCTGCCGTCACCAAGTGATTCGAACTGCCGCGCGTCCGCGCGCATCCGGAAATGCTCGCCGATGCGCCACCACAGGTTCTGCTGCATGGCCTCGGGGCCGTTGTGCTCGCCGCCCATGCCGAGCGGCAGGCCCTCGGCGGCATGGCCGACGAAGTCGGGGTGCAGCAGCGTGTTCAGCGCCTCGCGGTCACCAGCGGCGAGGGCCGCGTACAGGCGCTGCGCCGCCGCCACGCGGGCCCAGTAACGGGATTCGTGCCCGTTGCTACTTGACATAGCGGATGATCGATTCGATGACCGCGGCCGGTTTGGCGGCTCCCTCGAGCTCGATGGTGGTGACCATGGAGACTTGTGCGCCGCCGTCGACGGCGGTGATGTCGGCGATGGTGGAGCGCGCGCGGATCTTCGCGCCCACCGGCACCGGGGAGATGAAGCGGACCTTGTTGAGGCCGTAGTTGATGGCCATCGTCACGCCGTCGACCCGGTAGAGCTCGTGCATGAAGCGCGGCAGCAGGGACAGGGTGAGCAGGCCGTGCGCGATGGTTCCGCCGAAGGGTCCGGAGGCGGCGCGCTCCGGATCGACGTGGATCCACTGGTGATCGTCGGTCGCGTCGGCGAACAGGTTCACCCGGTCCTGGGTGATCTCCAGCCAGTCGGTGGGTCCGAGTTCAGCGCCGACGGCGCCCGTGAAGTCCTCCAGTGTCGGATAGATCTGCATACCGCCTCCTGAGCTTGTGCCCCTTGCCACCAGAGGGGTCGCGACCTGCTGTTTTTAATACTGATTCAATACGCGATTTGGGCTCTAGCTGGGACTCTTGACCACGCTAGCAGATTTTCTATCTACTATTAAATTTCTTGTTGGGCGCGTGAGCTGACTTCCTCCGCCAGCCGGAACTTCTGCACCTTGCCGGTCGGGGTGGTCGGCAGCGATGCCGCGTCGTAAAACACCACCCGCTTGGGCACCTTGAAGCGGGCCAGGTTCCTGCGGCAGTGCGCCAACACGTCTTCTTCGGTGAGCGCGGCCTCGGGCGCGGGGACCACGACGACGCAACCGATTTCACCCCACCGCTCGTCGCTGAGACCGAACGCGAACGCCTGGCTGACAGCCGGATGGCGCTGCAGTACCTCCTCGATCTCCTTAGGCATGACGAGCTCGCCGCCGCTCTTGTACAGCTCCTTGCTTCGGCCCGTCAACTCGAGGTAGCCGTCGGCGCGCACCGTGCCGAGATCGCCGGAGAACAACCGCCCGTCCCGAAGGGCCGCCGATGTCTCGGTGGGCCGGTTCCAATAGCCGAGCATCGTCGTCGGGCCGTGCGATACCAGTTCGCCGTCCACCGTCTCGTAGACCACCAGCGCGTCGGTGCCCGGGACCGACGCTGCACCAGCGCGTTTCGGACGGCCCACCGTCTCCGACGTCAGGTGCAGCGGGTCTTCGGGCAGGGTCAGCGTCATCGCGCCGCCGCACTCGGTCATCCCGTATCCGGTGACGATCTCGTCGACACCGAATTCGCTCTGCACCTGTTCCCACAACCAGATCGGCGCCGGCGCGGATCCGCAGAGCACCGCGCCCAGTGAACTCAGGTCGTAGTCGTGGCGCGTGGTGGACTCCACCATCGCGACCGCCATTGTCGGCACGCACAGGATGTCGTTGGCGCGATGTCGTTGGATGCCCGCGAAATACCCCTCGGCGGAGAACGACGGCTGCGGGATGACGGCTCCGCCGACGTACATCGCCGACAGGATCCCTTCGACGTAGCCGAACATGTGATAGCAGGGCAGCGAGAACAGGATTCGGCGGCCGTCCTGGTACGCGCGGGTGAGCGCGGACGCGTAGGCGGTACGCAACACCGCATCGTGGGAGACCAGCACGCCCTTCGGTGATCCGGTCGTACCCGAGGTGTAGAGCATGTCGCCCGGGGCGTCGGGCGCCACATCAAGTTGCGGCGCGGGTGCTACGGTTGCCGCAAGGTCGGCGACGTTCTGCACTCCTTGGCGTGCGGTGCCATCGGTGTCGAGCAGCACCACGTGCCGCAGGGCGCGGTCCGGTGCGGTCGTGCTGAAGTCCGGCGCGTCCCACTGAGGGACAATCCCGTCCAGCATCGCCTGGTAGTCGAGGGCGCCGAAGCCGGTCATGGTCACAAGCACACGGCAGCCGGAATCCGCCAGCACGAAACCGAGTTCGTTGGTCCGGTACAGGTAGTTGAACGGCACCGCGATCGCACCGGTGCGGGCGATCGCGAACTTGACGGTGACGAACTCCGGATAGTTCGCCATCACCATGCCGACCCGGTCACCGGGTTGGACGCCCAGCCCGGCCAGGCCGGCGGCGATGCGGCGCGACTGCTCGGCGACGTCGGCGTAGGTGAGCGTGACATCGTCGGTGATGACGAACGGCCGCTCGGCGTAGCGGTTTGCACACTCGTCGAGCCAGCCGGCAAGGCTGCGCGGCTGCCAGACGGGGAACCGGTCCCGCAGTTCCTGCCGACAGGCCTCGATTTCGGCGACGGTTCTCATAGCTCTCGCACTTCCCCACGTAATACCGAGTCCCGCAGGGCGAACCGGCGCACCTTGCCGGTGGGCGTGACCGGGAACGCGGTATCGCTGACGAACCAGCGGGCGGGCCGCTTGTACGAGGCCAGCTTCGACTCGGCAGCCGCGACCAGCCGCTTCTTGACCTCCGCGGGATCACCCTGGCTGCGGAACACCACCGCGACGACCTCGCCCCACCGGTCGTCGGGGATACCGACCACGGCGAGGTCGCTGACGTCCTCGTGTCCCTCCAGGTGCTGCTCGACGTCGGCGGGCGCGATGTTCTCCCCGCCGCGGATGATGATCTCCTTCAGCCGGCCGGTCACGGTGAGGTACCCGCGCTGGTCCAGTGTCCCGAGATCGCCGGTGTGGACGAAGCCCTCCTCGTCGACGGCGGCCCTGGTGGCCGCCGGATCGTGCAGGTATTCGACGAACTGCTGATAGCCGCGCGCGCAGATCTCCCCCTGCTCGCCTACGGGCACTACGGCGCCGGTACGTGGGTCGACGACCTTGCAGTCCACCTGGGGCAGCGGGCGCCCCACCGTGGTGGTGCGATCCCGGTGGCTGTCGTCGGGACGGGTCATCGACAGCACCGGGGCCAGCTCGGTCTGCCCGAACAGGTTGAGCACGGTGGCCCCGAAAACCTCTGCGGCACCGTCGATCATCTCCGGCAGCACCCGTGCGGCACCACCCATGATGACCGGTATCTGCGGGGCGGGTGCGTCCTGGCTTCGTTGTGCGGCCAGCAGCGCGTCGAGGATCGGCGGGACGAAGAACAGCACATCGGTTTGTTCGTCGCGCAGCGTCGCCAGCGTCTCGGCCGGGGTGAACCGTTCAACCAGCACCGCGGTTCCGCCCAGCCACAGCGGTCCGAGGGTGCCGATCACACAGCCGGCGGTGTGGAACATCGGCAATGGATTGACGCAGACACCGCGCACGCGGGCTCCGGCCGCGGTCATGGTCAGCCGCGCCACGTTCACCAACGCCCGGTGGGTGAGCAGTACCCCCTTGGGGCGTCCGGTGGTGCCGGACGTGTACTGCAGCATCGCGAGGTCGTCGGGCGTCACGTCAGCGATCGCAGCCGGATCCGGCTCGGATGCGCACCACGCGTCGTCGGCCAGCGAGATCCGTTGTAAGCCATCGATTCCGTCGCTGACTCGCTTGGCGACCTCGCCCATCTGATAGTCCCGGCTGGTGTCGGCGTGCAGCAGTACCTTCGCACCCGAATGGGTCAACGCGTATTCCAGTTCGTCGTCGCGCAGAACCGGGTTGAGCGCCACCAGCACCATCCCAGCCAGGGCGGCACCATACTGAACGATGGGCCATTCCACGACATTCGGTGCCCACAGGGCGATGAGATCACCGCGGGTGGCGGTCCGCGACAGTGCGGTCGCCACCCGAGTGGCCTCCTCGTACAGCTCCCCGTACGTGATCCGCACGTGTTCACCAAAACCGTGCCGGGTGCCGACGAGTGCGGTCAGGTTCGGGCGCTCGCCACTTCGTTGTGCCAGTACCTGTCCCACCGAAGCCTGCACCAGGTCGACACTGCGGTCGGCCGCCCAGTAGGACTGCTGCAGGCGGTGCTCGACGGTCACGGGTTACACGGGGTTGCTGCCGAGTTTGGCGTTGGCCATGTCGCTGATCTCGGCCCAGCGGCTGGTGATCTCCTCCAGCGACGGCGGGCCGCTGAAGGTGACGCCGTCGTTCATGAACAGCGCATGCCGCTGCACGAGTCCGCCGCCGACCACGAACACGGATCCGCTGTCGCTGTTCTCCTCGGAGACCAGGTAGCCGACGGCTGGGGCGACCAGTTCGGGATCGAGCTTGTCGAGTACTTCCAGCGGAGCGATATCGGCGGTCATCCGGGTCGCGGCCAGCGGGGCGATCGCGTTGGCGGTGATGTTGTACTTGGCGGCCTCGATGGCCAGGGTGTTGATCAGGCCGACCAGGCCTGCCTTGGCGGCGCTGTAGTTCGCCTGCCCGAAGTTGCCGTACAGCCCGCTGGTGGAGGTCGCCACCACCACCCGGCCGAACTTCTGCTCGCGCATATGCGGCCAGGCGGTGCGGATCACGTGATATCCGCCGTACAGGTGCACCTTCAGCACCGCATCCCAGTTCTCCTCGGACATCTTGTGGAATGCGCCGTCGCGCAGGATGCCCGCATTGCTCACCACGCCGTGCACGGCGCCGAATTCGCGCACTGCGGTGTCGACGATCTCGGCAGCGCCATCCGCGGTCGCCACCGACGAATAGTTGGCGACGGCGCGGCCACCAGCGGAGCGGATCTCGTCGACGACTGCATCGGCCATGCTGGTGCCGGAACCCGTGCCGTCACGGGCACCGCCGAGGTCGTTGACGACGACCAGCGCGCCGTTCGCGGCGAGGAACCGCGCGTAGGCACGCCCGAGGCCGCCTCCGGCTCCGGTGACGATGACGACTTTGTCTGCTACCCCTGGCACTACTGAACTCCCTTGTCTGCATTAGTGATTACGTTCGCGGGTGACGATGGAAACGAAGGACACGCAGCCGCCCGGACGGCCGCCGAGGTTGTGCGTCAGCGCGGTGTGCGGGTCGGTGAGTTGGCGCTCGCCCGCCTCGCCGCGGAACTGCAGCCACGCCTCGTAGAGCATACGCAGGCCGCTGGCACCGACCGGATGGCCGAAGCTCTTCAGTCCACCGTCGGGATTGACCGGGAGTCGCCCGTCGGCGTCGAATTCGCCTGCCAGTACGTCTTTTACGGCCTGCCCCGGCGAGGTGAACCCGAGGTCTTCCATGAGCACGATCTCGGTCGGCGTGAAGCAGTCGTGCACCTCGGCCAGCGACAGCTGGGTGCGCGGGTCGTCAATACCGGCCTGCGCGTATGCGTCCTTGGCTGAGCGGATAACTTCGGGAAAGCTGGTGTAGTCGTAGGCGGGATCCAACGCTCCGCGGCCGGATGCGGCAACCAGCGACAGCGCCGCGACGTACATCGGGGTCTCGGTGTACTCGTGGGCCCGCTCAGCCGGGACGATCAGCGCGCACGCCGCACCGTCGGACACCCCCGAGCAGTCGAAGACCCCGAGCCGGCCCGCGACCTTCGGGGCCTTGCTGATTGTGTCCTTGGCGACCGGTGAGCGGAACTGCGCCTTCGGGTTTCGCGATCCGTTGTCGTGGTTCTTCCACGCCACATGCGTCATCGCATCCCGCATCTCGTCGGGATGGGTGCCGTACTTTGCGCAATAGGCGGGGTCCAGCAGCGAGAACGCCGCGGGCGCGGTCATCGAGATCTCCGGTGCGGTACCGTCGCCGGGCGGGTCCTGGCGCAGCAGCCCGGAGAATCCGGAGTCCTTGAGCTTCTCCACGCCGACCGCCATGACGACGTCGTACGCGCCGGCCGCCACCGCGTAGCAGGCGTTGCGGAACGCCTCCGAGCCGCTGGCGCACATGTTCTCCACCCGGGTGACCGGTTTGTCGTCGGAGCCCAGCGCTCGGCTCAGCGTCAGTCCGGACATGCCGGAACTCAGGGTGCCCAGCCAGTAGGCGTCCACGTCGTCGCGGGTGATGCCGGCCGTGGCCAGGCACTCGGTGTAGGCCTCCAGGATCAGGTCTTCGGTCGAGGCGTCCCATCGTTCGCCGAACCGGCTGCAGCCCATGCCGATCACCGCGACCCGCCCGGCGATTCCGTTACTGGCCATGTGTCAAAACCGCCTTCCAGAAGTAGTCATGCACATCGCCGGCGGTGAACAGGCGCCGGAAGCTGAACCGCACCCGGGCGCCCACGTGCAGCGCGTCGGGTTCGGCGTCGGTGACCTCCACCGTGCACCGACCGCCGCCGTCGACGTCGACCACCGCCTGGATCATCGGCGGCGACGGCGAATACGCGAGCCGATCGACCGTGTAGGTGGCGACCGTACCCGCCAACCCGGCCACCGGCGCCGGGCTCATCTGGTCCAGGGCGGCGCACTTGCGGCACACCCGCGCCGGCGGGATGTGTACGAAACCGCAGGCGTTGCACCGCGCTCCGGTTAAGCCGAACTTCCACCCCACTGCCCGGGCGGCGGGTGGCGCCGCCACCCGGTCCGGCCCGGGGCGGCGCGGCGGCTCGAGTTCGACGAGCCCGCGCCACGACAGATAGGTCAGCTCGGGCACCGGCAGCCCGCCGTCCCGTTGCCGCGCCACCGGCACCGGCTGTCGGGCCTCTGGCAGCCGGTCGGTGGCTCGCAGCACCACGGCGTCGCAGCCGTCGGTGGCCGAGAACACCAGGATGGTGTCCCCGGGTTCGGCGGTGTCGAGGACAGCGCACAGCGCGATCGCGGCGTCGGCCGCGCCGCTGAACCCGATCGGCGAGGTGACCACCGACTTCTGTCCTTTGACCAGCGTGGCCGCACGTTTCACGATCGCCGTGTTCGGACAGGCCAGCGCGACGTGGTCGGCGTCGGCCAGCCCGGCCGCGTTCAGCGCGTCCGCGGCGGTGGCCCGGATCAACCGCGCGTACCGCTCCGCGCCGAACCGCTCCTCCCACTGCTGCCCCGTCACCGAATGCGGTGCGCGCCAACGGTCGAGGAACTCCTCGGTGCGCGATGCGGTGCCCAGCACCTCGGCGATGGCCGCACCCGCGCCGAACAACAGCGCCGCGGCACCGTCACCGCCGAGCTTCTCGTCGGCCGACCCGGGCCGACCGACCCGCACGTCGCCCAGGACCGCGAGCCCGCCGGTCTGGGCGGCCGCGCGGATCGCGGCGTAACCGCTGCGGCCGGTGCCGCACAGATCCGCGGCCAGCGCCTGTTCGGGCAGCCCGAGCGCGGCGTGGATGGCGGTGGCGTTGGTCTTGTCCGCGTAGGCGGGGCTGCTGGTCGCGAAGAACAGCGCGGCCGGGGCGGGTTGCTGCCGGAGTGCTGTCGCAGCGGCCGCGACCGCCATGGTGGTGGAGTCCTCGTCGTAGCCGGCCACCACGCGACGGCCGAGCCGATGCCGGGGCAGGTAGGCCGCGTAGCTCAGCAGTCCGATGCTCATGCCGCGCCCCGGAACACCGCGGCGATGCCCTGCCCACCGCCGATGCACATCGTCTCCAGGGCCAGACCGCCGCCGCGCCGCTGCAGCTCGTAGAGCATCGTGGTGAGGATTCGCACTCCGGTGGCGCCGATCGGGTGCCCGAGCGAGATCCCGGATCCGTTGACGTTCAGCCGGTCGTCGACCTTGTCGAGGGGGACGCCCCAGCCGGCCAGCACGGCAAGCACCTGAACGGCGAACGCCTCGTTGATCTCGATCAGGTTCATGTCGTCGAACCCGAATCCGGTTCTGGCGAACAGCTTTTGTACCGCGCTCACCGGCCCGATCCCCATGCGCGACGGTTCGCATCCGGTGGCGGCCCAGCCTTCCAGGAACCCGAGCGGCTCCAGCCCCAGCTCGTCGAGGCGATCCTCGGCGACCACCAGGCAGGCCGCGGCCGCATCGTTCTGCTGGCTGGAATTGCCCGCCGTGACCGTGCCGTCGGGCATTATTGTGCGCAGCCGCGACAGGGTCGCAAGATCGGTGTTCGGGCGCACGCCCTCGTCGGTGTCGAAGACGATCGGATCGCCCTTGCGCTGCGGCACTTCGATGGGCACGATCTCGTCGGCGAACACACCGGAGCGTTGCGCGGCGGCGGCCCGCTGGTGGCTGCGTACCGCGAACTCGTCGGCGGCTTCCCGGCTGATGCCGTAGTCCTTCGCCAGGTTCTCCGCGGTTTCGATCATTCCGCTGATCCGGCCGAATCTCCAAGCGGGCTGCGACATCTCGCGGCCACGGTCGAGCCGGTCATAGAGCAACTGATTTCCGGACCGGGCACCCCATCGCATGCTGGTGGTGTAGTGCTCGATATTGCTCATCGATTCGACCCCGCCCGCGAGTACCGCGTCGGCGGCGCCGGTCTGCACCATCATCGCCGCGGTGACGACCGCCTGGAGCCCACCGCCGCAGCGCCGGTCGATCTGCAACCCCGGAACCCCGACCGGCAGCCCCGCGTGCAACGCCACCCACCGGCCGATGCACGGCGCCTCGGAGTTCGCGTAGGACTGCGCGAACACCACGTCATCGATGCGCTCAGGATCAATATTGCTCTTGGCGACAACGGCTTTGACGACGTGTGCGGCCAGATCTTCGGCACGCAACGGCCGCAGGGTGCCGCCGAACGCACCGACAGCCGTGCGCAGCGGCGCGACGATCGCGGCGCGCCGCATCACGACTCCCCTCGCCAGCGCTCCGACGACGGGTCGAGCAGGTTCTGGAGCCGTTCGTCGGACAGCCACACGATGCTCTCCAGCTCGAGGGCATCGAGGAACCGTACGCGGCCGGTGCGCAGATCCTCCAGCCGCAGTCGCGACGAGTTGCCCTCCACGTCGAACGTCACCGAGACTTCGGCGAACTCGCTGCCGATGATCGGCCCGTGGGTGGGATCGAATCGGATGCCCATGCCGGGTCTCAAATCAGGAAGGCCATCGTCGGGATCGGCTTGTCGTTGTTGACCAGCACCACCTTCTTGTAAGCCAACCGGAGTTCGCCGTTCTCTCGCCGCAGCCGGTACGTCGTGCGTCCGCCCCACAGTTCGTTGCCACGGGCGTGCGACTCGAGCAACAGGAAGTTCGCCGCCACCTCCAAATCGACACCGCCGAGCGCGTTCGGACGCCCGCCGAGGAACTCGATGTTGGAGATGACCCGGCGCAGGTTCGACGGCGGAGCCTGGGCATACCGCCGACCGGTGCGGGCCTGATTCAGCCGCGTCGAGATGCGGCTTCTGTTGTCGTAGATGACCGACATCTGCCGGAGCGGGTCGATGTCCGCGCCACCGGCTGGCACCCAGTAGATGGCGTCATCGGTCCACAGCGCTTCCCATGCGTCGTAGTCGCTCTCGTCGGCCAAACGGGCCTCCCGGTAGAGGAACTGCTCAACATCGAAGCGATCGAATCCCTCTGGTATTTCCACCAGTTCGGCGACCTGTGCTGTTGTCATGGTGTCTCCATCAGATTCCTGTAGTGCGCCCAGAAGGCCCGCATTCCCGTCTCGTCGGTAGGCCCGCCGATGGGATGCCCACGCTCATCGATCTTTTCGCGGTTGAGCCCGCGGCGGATATCCAGCCATTCGGGCGACAGCGCCTCCAGGCCGTGCTGGTTCCGCTCGTACATCTCGGTGTCGTCGGCCAGCAGCATGCCGGCGGGTCCGACGGAGCCGATGCACTGGGAGACCATGCGCCGGTTGAGTTCCGGTGCACCCGCCAGTTGCACGGCGGTGACGTACTGTACGCATTCGTTCACCGCGACGGGCTGGATGTTGAACACCTGGATCTCGGCGATGAACAGGTTCGGGAAGATCATCACGTGCGGAGCGCCCTCGATCATGGTCCGCTCCGCCTCGTCGCCGTACCTGGCGCGCATCGCGGCGGCGTACTCGGGCACCCGCGATTCGGTGGTGCCGAACCAGCGCATCGGCTGGGCGAACTTGCGGAACTCCGGTCGCAGGTCGTTCTCGCTGTGCCCGTTGCCCAGGTCCCGGGTGACGGCCGTGGACGAGTCGCTGTACAACGCGCCGATCGGGCTGCCGGTCACACCGAAGATGGACCCGTGCACGAACTGCGGATGATATCCGTCGGTTTCGTTCTCCGCCAACAGTTTCCAGTTGGCACGCGAAGTGTGCTGCAACCACCCGGCGTTGAGTTCGACGCGGCCCTCCGGTGACAACCGCGCGAGCCGGTCGATCTCGCCGGCCGCGTCGCCGAGGTGCTCGAGCAGGCTGGGCCCCTCCGGCGCGAAACTGCCGAACACGAAGCCCTGGTAGGAGTCCACCCGCGGCACCCGGCCCAGCGGCAGGTCGAGTTTGCGTGTGCCGTAGCCCTTGAAGAACGGGAAGCCGACGAGCTCACCGTCGTTGCGGAACGTCCAGCCGTGATAGGGGCAGCGGAAGGTGCCGGAGTTGCCCTTCGCGTCGTCGCACACCTGGCTGCCGCGGTGCGAGCAGCGGTTGAGCAGTAGGTGAATCTGCCCGTCCCGGTCGCGCGTCATGATGACGTCCTGCAGGCCGAGCTTCTTGCGCACATAGTCGTTGGGCTGAGCGACCTCGCTCTCGTGGCCGACGAAAACCCAACTGCGATACCAGATCTTCTCGAGTTCCTCGGCGAAGATCGAGGGATCGGTGTACAGCGAACCATGCACCCGATCGCGCTGAATCAACTGCTCGTACCGGCTCCCGATTACCGATGTCATGAACGGACTCCTTGGGTTTGCCCGAAATTGGGACGGCGCTTCTCCCGGAAGGCCGCAACGCCTTCTGCGAAGTCATCGCTGTCGAACAACCGCGCCTGGTGTTCGACCTCTCGACGCAGCACGTCGAGGGGGTTTGTGGTGGGCGCCTCGGCGAGCATCGCTTTGATGACTCCGAGCGCTTCGGCCGGCTTGGCGGCCAGTTCCTGTGCGTCGGCCAGGGCCGCGTCCAGCGCGCTCCCGGGTTCGGCCAACGCGTCGACAAGGCCCCAGTCGAGCGCCTGCTGCGCCTCGACAACCGTTGCCAGCGTGAGCATTTGGCGTGCCCTCGGGATCCCGATCCGGCGCGGCAGCGAAGCGAAGACGCCCATATCGCCGGCGAGCCCGACCCGGGTGAACGTGGTGGCAAACCGGGCGTCGGTGGCTGCGACGATGCGGTCACACGCGATGGCCAGCGAGACGCCGGCCCCGTATGCGGCCCCCTCGACCGCGGCCACCACCGGTTTCGGGGTGGCCCAGATCGCCCGGATCACGGCCTGCGCGAGTTCGGCGCGTTCGGTCGCGGCCTCGGCGTCCATCCGCTGCATGGTGGAGATGTCCCCGCCCGAGCAGAACACATTTCCGGCGCCGGTGAGCACGATCGCCCGCACTGCGGGGTCGCGGTCTGCGGCCTCGAGCGCCTCGCGCAGTGCCAGCCGCAGCGGGATGTCGATCGCGTTGCGGACCTCGGGGCGGTTCAGCGTCAGGATCCTGACGGCGCCCCGGTCCTCGCTGAGCACGCTCATTTCCCGGTGTACCTCGGCTGTCTGCGCTCGATGACGGCGCGCAGGCCTTCCAGCGCGTCGGCGGTGCCGGACAGCTCCGACACGGTGCGCGCCTCCTCGGCCAGCCGCGCCTCGACCGGTTCGCCCAGACCGCTCCAGACCAGGCGCTTGGTCGCGGAGAGGGCGAGGGGAGGCTGGGCGGCCAGCTGCGCGGCCACCTCGTCGGCGCGTTCGGTCAGCCGCTCGTCGTCGACAACCTCGGTGATCAGCCCGATCGACGCGGCCTCCTCGGCGTCCAGGGTCGGGTTGGTCAGCAGGATGCGCAGTGCCTGCCGCAGCCCCACCAGTTGGGTCAGGGTCACCGACGAGCCGCCGTCCGGCGCCATGCCGACCCGCACCGCGCCGGAGAAGAACTTGGCCGACCGGGCGGCGATGACGATGTCGGAGGCACACACCAGCCCAATCCCGCCGCCGCCGGCGGCAAAGCCCTGCACCGAGGTGACGACCGGGACCCGCAGCTGGATGAGCGCCGAGGTGACCAGTTGCAGCCACGCGGTCGCCTCGCGCAGATAGTCGGGCAGCCCCGCGCCCTTGGATTCGAAGGTGTGAATATCCCCGCCGGCGCAGAAGTTCTTGCCGGCGCCGCTGAACCGGACCACCCGGATGGACGGGTCGGCGTGGCACCGCAGCACCGCCTCGTGCAGGGCCCGCAGGGTCTCCACGTTGAGGCCGTTGGAGATGTCCGGCCGGTTCAGCTGCAGGCGGGCGATGCCGGTGTCGTCGACGTCAAGCAGGACGTGTTCGCGGGTGCTGGTGGTCACGATTTCGCCTTTCTGGAATCAAACGCCGCGGCGCTGGCCGCACCGGCACCGATGATGTGGTCGACGACGGCGTCCACTTCGTTGGTCAGTGCCTGCTCGAGGGTTCCCCGTAACCCGTCGTTGACGAGGCGTTTTATGGTGGTGACGGCGTGCCGGCTGCGGCCGGCGAGCTCGGTGAGGAAGGACTCGACCTGCTCGTCGAAGGCGTCCTGCGGATAGGCGCGATGGGCCAGCCCCCGGATGACCGCCTCGGTGGCGGTGAGCCGTTCGCCGGACAGCAGCGTGGCCAGGGCCTGCTGGCGGCCGATGATCCGGGGCAGCCGGGCGGTACTGCCGCCGCCCGGGATCATGCCGAACCGGATGTGAGTGTCGGCGATTCGGGCGGTCTCGCTCACCAGCACGATGTCGGCCGCCTGCATGAGCTCGAAGCCGCCGGCCGCGGCGACTCCCTCCACCGCGGCGACGACGGGCACGTCGATGTCGGCGATCGTGTCGCACGCCCGGCGGAACGCGACGAACAACGTCTTGAGCGCTTCCGGCCCCGCTGCCCGCAGCCGCTCCACTTCGGCGAAATCGCCTCCGGCGCAGAAGTTTCCGCCGGCACCGCGGATCACGATGACGTTGACGTCCTGGTTGCCGCCCAGTTCGTTCAGCGCCTGCTCCAGCTGCTGGGCGAGCGCCACCGTCACCGAGTTCATCTTGTCCGGCCGATTCAGGGTGACCCGACCGATCGATCCGTCGGCCGTCGCGACCGCGACTTTGCCGTCGAGCGACGTCATCTGGGCTCCCTGCAGGTTGTGGACAAATTTAATCTCAATTTCTAATCTAGGTTAAACCAACGCGACGGTATCACTCAACCACGCCTGAGGAGCAACAAACATGGACCTGGGTTTGAAAGACGCACGCGTGGTCGTGACCGGCGGGGCCTCGAACATCGGGCGCGGCATCGTCCACGAGTTCGCGACAGAGGGCTCGCGCATCGTCATCAACGACATCGACGAACCCCAGGCCGAGAAGGTGCGTTCCGAGGCGTTGGAGCGCGGCGCGGCCGACGTGCAGGTCGTCATCGCCGATCTGACGAAGCCCGGTGCCGCGGAGAAGGTGATCCAGGCGTCCGTCGACAAATGGGGCGGCATCGACGTCCTGGTGAACAACGCCGGGTGGAGCGTGCCCGGCTTCGTCGCCACGGACACCGACCGCGACAAGTGGCAGCGCACGATCGAGATCAACTTCTTCAGCGCACTGGCCGCCACACAGGCGGCGATCCCCCCGATGAAGGAGGCCGGCGAGGGTGCGCTGGTCTTCATCGCCAGCGACGCCGCGTTCGGGCAGATCCGCCAGGCCGTCTACGGCGCCTCCAAGGCGGCGATGGTGGCGCTGGCCCGCACCACCGCGCGTGAGCACGGCCGGCACGGGATCCGGTCCAACATCGTCTGCCCCGGCCTGGTGATCCCGGAGGGACCGGACGCCGTGGGCGAGAAGAGCCTGTGGTCGGTCGGTCAGGACAACGTCTTCAATCAGAAGCAGATCGACTTCATGCTCAAAGACACCCCGATGCGTCGGCTCACCACCGCCGAGGACGTCGGCCGAGCGGTGCTGTGGTTCGCCTCGCCGCGGGCGGCGCGGCAGGTGACCGGCCAGATGATCTCGGTCAGCGGCGGCTACACCATGCCGTGATCGGGCTGCTTGACCCGCTCGTTGGAGCTGCCGGCCTCCGCCGCTCGCTGCTGCGGCGCCACCAGGAGCTTGGCCAGTAGCGCCACGGTGCTCGCGATACCGCCCACCACGGTCAGCGCCGCCAGGTGCACCAGCCACATCGGCGGGTCCTCGATACCGTGTCGCACCGACAGATAGAGGATGCCCGTGCCGAACAGTCCGGCCGCGAACGCCACCGGCACGATCGGGATCAGCGACAGGTACTCGGCGCCCTTCAGCAGCGGCACCAGCCGGGACACGATGATGCCGCTGACGAGCGCCGACATCGCGTTGGTGAAGCCGAGGAAGATCGGGTAGCCGAACACCACGAACGGCTGGCTGTCCTGGTAGGTGTAGACGCCCAGGATGCTGACGTAGGTCATCTCGGCCGCGATCGCCATCACGACGATGGCCGCGTACATCTGCCACACCGCCCGCGTGCTTGGATGACGCTGCAGGTATCGCGCGACGAACACGGTCGCCCCGCCGTAGAACGCCAGGTACGCGCCGGGGACCCAAATCGGTTGGGAGCTACCGAAAGTGGTGTAGAGATGCCACTGCCCCTCCTCCAGGAACCACAGCCCGTAGAGGTGGTCGAACAGCGGCTCCATCAGGCAGGCCAGCGTGCCGCTGACCGCGACGCACAGCGGCCAGATGGACCGTTCCCGCCGGGCGATGTTGATCACGTAGACCGCGGCCACCGCCGCCAGCCCCCAGGTCAGTACGGTGGCGATCCACTGGCCGACCTCGCTTACCGGCGAATCGATTCCCTCGGTGACGACCGGAGCCATCCACGCCATGAGCGCACCTTCATCTCGTTCGAAATCTATCCCGAGTTAAATTCCTCAACCCCGAAAGATACGCCATATCCCGCGCGGCGGGAACGGTACGACCAACGAGTAGGCGGCAACCCGGGGTCAGGCGGGCGCGGGTTGCGCAGCACGAAGCATCATCGCGTGATGGTAGGTGTCGAACCAGATCTCCTGATAGGTCGAATGCGTGACCCGGCCCTGCGGGTCCTCCCACCGGAACACGCTGTCGCGGAACGAGCAGTTCGGCCACGCCGGAATCGACGCCGCGGCAATGGCTTCCCCTCGGAAGAAGTACTCCTCACCCTTGTCGTCCACCGCGCTGATCTCCTGCCGCACCGCCATGTGTAGCCGCGGATGGTATTCGAGCACGTTACGCCGGACCGAGGTAATGGCCCGGGTTTCGTCGCCGCGCTGAACCCAGGCGAAGTGATGCGAGGGCCGGTCGCCGACGTTGTACAGGCCCTGCCAGGCCGGGTCGGTGTCCAACGGCTCGAAGCTGATCTGGTTGAAGATCAGGTCGGGACCGAAGTACATCGGCGACCACCCCACCGGCGGGCTCGGCACGGCGCCCCGCTTTTCCACCCGCACCTGCCGCCACGACCGGTCGCGCGGGGCATGGCAGTCGATGGGGTACGTCGTACCGTCGAGCACCAACTCCCCGGTCATGTGCATGAACTGTTCACTGCCACCGGGTTGAGTGCCATCGTGGTGGTGTTTCTCCTCCCCCGGCATCACGTGCCCACGGGCCAGAAGCGGCGTCGCGGCCTCGGCTACCACATCGAACGACATCCGGTCGTCGCAGGCGCTATAGCGCAGGGTCGCGGTCTTGCCAGGTGCGGTGAAGTCGATGGCCAGCCCGTTGTCGGTGGTGATGCTGTTGCCCTCGACCGTTGGCCACGGCATGGTCATCTCGTAGTCGAGGAAGGCGATATCGGCGTGCTCGACGTTGTCGGTGCCCTGGAACACACACACGCCGCCCTGGGTCAGCGGGAAGGCGGGCATGTAGCGCACGTAGATGAACGCGCCGATGGCAGCCTCGGGCACGGAGAAGCCGAAGTAGTGGGTGTGGATCGTGTGCGGGTCCCAGCTCTCGGCTTCCGCCGGCAGCGGAAGCAGCAGATCGGTGCTACCGGGATGAGTATGAACAGTCATGTCGCACAGCCTCTTTCAAGTTGATCAATAGATCGCGACCGCCGGTCGCGCACGGGGCTCGGGCACTGCCGCCCGCGAACGTACTATCAGTACTGAATAGGTGTTCATCCGAGAGAATGGGGCCATGGCCGCCGAAAAGTCGTCTGCCGACCTGGCTGCCGGCCAGACCGGTGGTCTGACCCGCACCCAGCGTCAGCAGCAGCGCACCCGCCGGCGTCTGCTCGACGCCGGCCGGGAGTTGATCGCCGCCAACGGCGTGGTCGGCCTTCGGGTGCAAGACGTCACCGAACGCGCCGACGTGGCCCTGGGCTCCTTCTACAACTATTTCGCCTCCAAAGATGTTCTGGTCGAAGCGGTTATCAGCGAGACACTGTCCGATCTGGCCGCCGAGACCGTCACCGGTCTCGACGACGACGCCGACCCGGCGGAGACGGTCGCCACCGCCATCCTGCGCGTAGTGGGTATGGCTCGTCGCGAGCCCGACCTGGCCCGCTTGATCGTCAACATCGCGCATTCGGAAGCCCTGTTCAGTGACGCGCTGCAACCCCCGGCCCGCCTGGCCGTGGAACGCGGCATCGTGTCCGGACGGTTCGTAGTGGCCAACGTTGAAGTGCTGCTGACGGCCGTGATCGGCGGGGCCTTCGCGCTGATTCGCGAGATCCTCGACGGACGCCACGGTCCGCATGCCGAGGAAGCGTTCGCACGCCACGCGCTGAGCTCCCTCGGCATCCGACCGGACGAAGCGCTCACGATCGTCACCCGCGTCGCCACAACGCTCAACGATTGACCTGAGCTACCGTATCGCTTTGTGCTGCAACGCGATTAGTTGCAGTGCCGGCTGATTGCCTGGCCGCCAGGGTGTCTTCGGGGACGCCGAAGATCGCGGCTTTGAGCAGACGCGTCTTGGACTTGATGAACACCTCGTCCTCGGGCCGGGTGACCGCGAACGACAAGATCCACACCGCGGTCAGCGCCAGTCCCACCGTGACAAGCCACGCGAGATGGGTCACGACCAGCGACGCGTTGAGGTTGAGCGCGGTCCAAATCGGCCAGGCGGTGGCGCCGTTGGCGATGCCGTCGGACATCGGGATGAACGCGATGACCAGCGCCATTCGCCAACCCGGCAGATACGGCGTCAACCGGTAGATCAACGCGCCGGCGGTCATCGGCATGACCGGGTTCACGCACACCCACCACAGCGGCAGACCCCAGAAGTTCAGCGGCTGCGGACCGTAGTACTCGTACGCCCCCATCAGCACCCCCGGGCTCTCCAGCCAAATGTTGATGAAGACGTCGATCAGGTACAGCTGGAACAGGCCCTTCCTGGTCACCCCGGTGCTGTAGACCCGGTAGGACAGATAGGCGAGCCCACCGACATACCAGATGTAGACGAAGTTGATGTACAGCGGGAAGTCGCGGCCCATCGCGGAGAACGTGGTGAGCGTCGCGCCCTCGCGGATGTAGCACAGCCCGAGCGTGTCGACGATCGGCTCGAACAGACACGCGATCCCGCCGCCGATCAGACAGAAGGCCAGCAGCGGACCGCGCCCGGTGACCAGGTGCTTGATCGCGAAGAACACACCGAACACCACCGGGATCCCCAGAAAGATCGTGAACAGGATCTCGGCCATGAACGGCACCGGTGTGGTGGGGTGCTCGGGTACCGGCGTTGCGGCCATCAGGTTGTCGATCGTCGTCTGCAAAGTCATCGAAGAGATCCTCAATCTGGTCTGGCGTCTGCTGCCCGATCGGGTGTGAAGCGGACGCGCGGACTGAAGGTGACGCGGCACACACTAACGCCAATCGATTGAAGTATCAATGATGAAAATTGATTCATTTTCGAGGCCGTTCCCCGCACGCCCGGTGCCGTGCATGCAACGATGGTCGGGTGACTGCAGAACCGGTCGGGGTCGGCCGCCGCGAGAGGCGTAAGGCGCGCGCCAGGGAGAAGTTGCTCACCGCCGCGCGTCAGTTGATCGCCGAAAACGGGGTCAGCGCGTTGCGAATCGGCGATGTCACCGACCGCGCCGATCTGGGATTCGGCACCTTCTACACGTACTTCGAGTCCAAAGAAGCACTGGTGGAGGCCGTGGTCGCGGACACGCTGACCGGGCTCGCCAGCTCGATCGGCGCAACCGCCGTGGCGGCCAGCGACGCCGCCCGGGCGGCTGCGGACGCGTACCGGCGGTTCCTCCGTTTCGCCACGTCGGAGCCCGAATTGGCCCGCCTGGTAGTCGAACTCAACCGAGCCGACGCCGCGTTCGAGGACTCCGTGCGGCCATGGGCTCGCGAGACCCTGGAACACGGTTGCGCCAGTGGACAATTCGCTATCGAGGACATCGAGTTGGCGCTGGTGTCGATCAGTGCCGCCGCACTGGCCGCCATCCGCGCCATCCTGTCGGGCCTGCTCGAACCGGGGCCCGAGACCGAATCGCGGGGTGCGGAGATGATGCTGCGCGGATTCGGAGTCGACCCCGAGACCGCGCACAAGATCGCCTGGCTGGGACTGCCCGACATCGACACCGCCTCTTAACGCCACTCGAAACCGCGGTTCCACACCGTCATTCGGTGGTGGAGGGCAGCCCACATCCGGACCACACCTGGCGTTCGACAGGCGCTGGACGCTACGTCCAAACTCGATTTGTGAATCGTTATTGATTTTTAAATCGTGTTGATGCCACGATGGCGGTATGACCTCCCCCACACCTCCGCCCGCGCCCGCAGTGCCCCGTGAGACCGACTACGTCATCATCGGCGCAGGTCACAACGGTTTGACCGCCGGCTGCTATCTGGCGCGAGCCGGTCACCAAGTGACCGTCATCGAAGCCTCCCCGCAGATCGGCGGCATGACGACCACCAACGCCATCCTCGAGAAAGCGCCGAACCACCTGTTCAACGAGGGCGCCATCCAGGCGACGGGGATCTTCGGGCTGTCCGGCATCTCCGAGGAACTGCAGCTGCACAGGTACGGCCTGCGGATGATCCCGGTCGACCCGGCGCACGTCCAGCTCGCACCCGACGGCAGTTCGTTGGCGATCTGGCGCGACGCCAGCAAGACCGCCGACGAACTGCGGCGCTTCTCACCGGCGGATGCCCGGGCCTGGCTCGACCTGGCCAACGCGCTGGCCCCCGCGATGAAAATCGTGGTGGCGTACATGAAGGCACACCCGCTGCGGCCGTTCACCAAGGAGATGGTCACGGCGCTCGCCAACGCCGTACGTCAGCCCAAGCGGCTGTGGTCGCTGCGCAACTTCGCCACCGCGTCGCACACCGAATTCCTGGAAGAGACGTTCGAGTCGGAGCTGCCCAAGGGCGCGCTGGCGGCGATGGCGGCGTTTTCGCAGATGCGGCTGGACATGACGGCCTGGGCGATGATCTACCTGGGCGTGGTGCAGCAGGTACCCAACCTGATGCCGATCGGCGGAACCGGTTCTCTCCCAGCAGCTTTGCATCGCTGCCTGACCGCACACGGCGGTACTGTGCACACCAATTGCCGGGTGCAGGAGCTCGTGATCTCCGGTAATCGGGTCACCGGCGTGCACCTCGACAACGATCAGGTCATCCGTCCACGCAAGGGGGTCCTGAGCACCTGCAATCCGGTGATCACGCTCAACGAGCTCTTGCCGGAGGGTGCGCTTGAGCGCAAATTGGCAGTGCGGGCCAAGGACATTCCGCTTCGCAAGACGCACGCCACGTCGTTGAAGATCAACGTCGCCCTCGACGGCCACGTCTCCATGAAGCGGCATGAGAAGTGGCGCGGCAACGATCTCGATCTGCGCCGCCACCTCGCCGCGTGGCACACCCTCGAAGAGCAGGACGCGGCCTGGAACGCGGTTGTCCGCGGCGAGTGGCCGGACCCGGTTCCGGTGAGCTGCTCGATGATTCCCTCCGCCGTCGACGCGTCCCAGGCACCCGAGGGAGGCAGCACGTTCTATCTGTGGTCCGGGGTGATACCCGTGACGCCCAGAGAACCGTGGGAGGACGTCCGCGACAAGATCGGCGACTCGGTGCTGCGCGACTGCGCCCAGTACTACGAGGGCCTCGACAGCCTGGAGATCGATCGCGCGGTGCTCGGCGGGCCCGACATCGAGGAGCGGTTCAACGCACCCGCTGGCAACGTCTACCACGTCGATCCGCTGATCACCCGGTTCGGCCCGATGAAACCGGCGCCGGGGCTGGGCGCCTACCGCCTGCCGATCGACGGTCTCTACCTCAGCGGCGCCGGGACCCACCCCGTCGGCGGTGTGTGCGGGCTGCCCGGCAAGCTCGCCGCCCAGACGGCCCTGCGGGATTCGGAGAAGTAAGACATGCGACCGGCATCCGGTCTGACGGACACGATCGGTGCGGAATCCACCGATCGTGAGCCCGGCATTGCGTCGGCCGTGGCGAAATCCTTCATCGGAGCGTCGCGTCCACAGTTCTTACCCGGAGCTGGTGCGGCGACCGCTGATCCCAGGCGGGGCGGCGCGGTCACCGTATGGGCCTGCCTCGGCGCGCTCTGGCTGGTCTTCATCGGACAGGTCATGTTCCGCTGGGTCACCAGTACAGACGGATCATTCAGTCCTGCAACGATTCTCGGGCCGAACGAGTACGAAACGTGGCGGCTCGCCGCGATGCGGGTGATCGAGGGCATCAGCGTCGTGATCATGGTCTCGATGGCGTGGTATCCACCGCGTCCGGCCCCGGGCCCGGTTCCTGACCCGCCAGCTGGCGCTCATCGGGTTCTTCGCCTTCTGGGCCGCGATCACGTACTTCCTGCCCTGGAGTTGGCTGTCGGTGAAGGTCGATTCCGATGTCACCCACCTACTTCCGTCGTACATACTGCCGTCGCGGTTGTAGCGGCCTCGCAATCGAACAACCCAATCCAACTACCCGAGGAGAGCCATGGCACTGAAGAATCAGACCGACCCGCAGTGGGCGGCAGGTCAACTCACCGAGGCCATCACCCGGCACGTCGCCCCCACCTCCCCGGTGGAGGTCACCGACGTGACCATCCCCCATTCCAACGGCATGTCCGGGGAGACCGTGCTCTTCGACGCGACGTGGGACGGCATCAAGCACGCCCTGGTGGCGCGGGTGCAGCCCTCCGGTCCGGCGGTATTCCCACGCTACGACCTGCAATTGGAGTTCGAGGTGATGCGGGCGGTCGGTGAGCACAGCGCCGTACCGGTGCCACGGATGCTGTTCAGCGAACCGGATTCGGCATTGCTCGGCGCGCCGTTCATCGTCATGGAACGCGTCGACGGCCGGATACCGTCCGACGATCCGCCGTACACCATCGAAGGCTGGGTCCTCGAGCTGACGCCCGAACAGCAGGCGACCCTGTACGACAACGCGCTGTCGCAGGTCGCGGCCATCCACGCCGTCCACATCGACGCAGCGGGACTGGGCAAGCTGCGCGACCACCCCGAGGCTGGCTTCGACGGACAGCTTCGGTTCTGGGAGAACACCTTTGCATGGGCGGCCAACGGCGAGGCCAATCCGACTGTCGAGCAGGCGCTGGCCTGGATCCGCGAACATCGGCCCACGAGTTCCGGGTCCGAAGTGCTCAACTGGGGCGACGCGCGGATCGGCAACATCATTTTCGACGACCAGCTTCGGGCGGCCGCGGTGCTGGACTGGGAGATGCTCTCGGTGAGCCCGCGTGAACTCGACCTGGGCTGGTGGCAGTTTCTGCAGCGGTACTACACGGAGGGTATCGGCGCGCCGCCGCTGCCGGGATTCTCGACGCCCGAACAGACTCTCGCCCGCTACAGCGAGTTGGCCGGGGTTGCGGTCGACCCGGAACTGGTCGCGTTCTACGAGGTGTTCGCCGCAACCCGGTTGTCCATTCTGATGCACAGGGCCGGCAACATGATGGTGGAGGCGGGGCTTCTTCCGCCAGGAGCACCGATGCGGTTGTCCAACCCCGCGAGCCAGACACTGGCGCGACTGCTCGATCTGCCTGCGCCCGAAGGGGAAACGCAGAGCTTCGTCGGAAACCGCTGAATGGACGTCGTTGCGCACGGTCCGGAGTCTGAACTGCCCCAGACTCCGGACGCCGACGAATGGTGGCAGGACAGCGCGTTCCTGGTCTTCAACGACCGCGACGCGGGCATTGGTGGTGTCTTCCGCATCGGCCATGAACCGAACCACGCCGGCGGCATCGCCGCACTCTGGTTCGGTCTGGTCACTCACGACGGAATCCGGCTCCGCCGCAACACCACCAATGCCCTCGGGAAGGGCGACCGGCTACCCGACGGGTTCGGCGCTCTCGGTGGCCGGTACCGCATCACCCACGACGGGCAGCGCCTGCGCTACCGGGTCGACGATGAGCACTGCCGCGCCGATCTGACGGTCGAGGATTTCTATCCGCGCACCGACTTCTTTCCCAAGAGTTCGGGATCACTGGTCGACGAGTTCGCCAGCTCGCATTTCGAATGCTCGGGCGCGATCACCGGCACGATCGAGCTCGACGATCGCACGTATCAGGTCAACGGCCTGTGCCATCGGGATCGCTCCTGGGGGCTGCGGCGCTGGGACACGCTGCTCAACCACCGCTGGATCCCCGGCACCATCGGGCCCGAGCTGTCCTTCGGCTCCATCGCATGGCACGCCGTCGATGGCAGCATCCGGCAGTTGGGCTACCTGGTCCGCGACGGCGAGATCACCTATGCCGACGATGTCGACATCGTGGTGCATATGGAGGTGGACGGCACCAGCTATCGCGGTGCGGTCGCGACGTGGACGTTCCCCGACGCGGAACCCTTTGTGCTGCACTGTGTGCCATACGATGCGATGGTGTTCGAGCACCATAACGTCGGCGACGTCGATGCCATCTGCGAGATCGAGGTCGATGGCAAACCCGGGTTCTGTGATCTGGCGGTGTCGACCAATCCGCGGCTGGGCAGCGGACCCATCACCGCCGCGGTGCGCGCCGTCACCACCGACGGGCTGAGTCACCAACCCCCCATTTCCGGGCGAGCAGACGCAAAATTGCCCATTTTCCACCTTGGGTTTTGGGGGTGATTGCAGCAGCCACCTAACTGGAGGTTGTTGTGAACCTAAAGGCCTACCCGCAGGTTGTTTGTCAGTTTGAACCGTCCTGGTTCCGCTGGAGACTCTCATCAGCCGGAGAGGATGAGAGCATGGCTGCACAGCGGAAGTACCCGGAGGAGTTGAGGGAGCGGGCAACGAGGATGGCCCTGGATGCGCGGCGGGATCCTGCGACGGCGAGGGGCGCGATCAAGCGGGTCGCCGACCAGTTGGGCGTGCATCCGGAGGCGCTGGGGACCTGGGTCAGGCGGGCAGAGATCGACGGGGGCGACCGGCCGGGCACCGTTAGCGAGGGCGCGGCACGGATCGCCGAGCTTGAACGGGAGAACCGCGAGCTGCGTCGTGCTAATGAGATATTGCGAACGGCGAGTGCGTTTTTCGCGGCGGCGGAGGTCGACCGCCGACTTCGGTGATTGTCGAGTACATCGACGCGCACCGGCAACGGTTCGGGGTCGACCCGATCTGCCGCGTGCTGACCGAGCTGGTCGGCGTGCAGATCGCCCCGTCCAGCTATTACGCCGCCAAGCAGCAGGGGCCGGTGTCGGCGGCCGATCTCGACGACGCCTACGACGCGAACACCCTGTTTGACCTGTGGGTGGCCGATCGCCGGGTCTATGGCGTGCGCAAGCTCTGGCACGCCGCCAAACGCGCAGGTCACGGCTGGGGCCGCGACCGGGTGGCGCGGCTGATGCGGATCGCTGGCATCGACGGTGTCGTGCGTGGTAAGCGCACCACCAAGACGACCGAGCGTGACAAGGACGCCCCGTCGCGGCATCCGGACCTGATCAATCGGGCCTGGTCGGCGCCGACGCGTCCGGATCGTTGGTGGGTGGCGGATTTCACGTATGTCTGGACGCTGCAAGTATTTTGCTACACCGCGTTCTGCGTGGATTTGTTCTCTCGCCGCATCCTGGGATGGCGGGTGATGAGCAGCAAGACCACGGTGCTGGTGACGTCGGTGCTGGAGCAGGCCTTGTTCACCCGGCGCTACGCCGAGTTCCGGTTCACTGCGACGGGTTTGGTGCATCACTGGATGCGGGCAGCCAGTACACCGCGATCGCGTTCACCGAGGCGCTCCGTGACGCCAGCATCGCCGGGTCGATCGGCAGCGTAGCGGACGCCTTGGATAACGCGTTGATGGAATCCGCTGTGGGACTGTATAAGTCGGAGCTGTCGAGAGCCGTCCGGCCTTCACCGGCCGTGCCGAGCTGCAACGGGAAACCGCCTCTTGGGTGCATTGGTATACACGTCCAGGCTGCACTCGTCGATCGGGTACCTTCCACCGATCGAGTACGAGCAAGGCTACCATCGGGCAGTCACCTCGACCGAGGTGGCGTGAGCCGAGAGTCTCCGGCATATTGTCGGCCAGTTCGCCGTCGAGCGCGACGATACGTTTGGCCAGCCGGACCGCTTCCTGTCGGCAGGTAGCGGCGACAGCATCTTCGCGACGGTCACACCAGCTGGCAATAACCTTGAACTGACTGTGCGACAGTGCTTTACGCGCATCAATACCGAGGTCAACCGTACGCAAGAGTGCGGTCAACGCGTTGATCGCACGGGTACGCTCAGCGACCATCTCCTCACGAGCGACCGTCAGAACGCGCAGCACCACCCGCTGACCAGTGGCCCGCGGCCACCGTAGCCGTGAAGTATCGACGGCCACCGAGCGTGCGATGCGGACCGCGTCCAGCGCATCGGTCTTGCCGACACCGCGACGCTCGGCTGCCGGCATCACAGACGGTTCGGCCACCAGCAAACCGGCGTTGGCCACCCGGTCAGCAAATCCCGCCCCGTAGGATCCCACACCCTCGATGACCACCAGCGCCGACTGGCCGCCGACCTGGCCGGTGATCCAGCTCAATGCTCGATCAAGCCCGGCCCGCGAGTTGGGGAACACCGCCCCAGCGATCACCCCGCCAGTCACGGCGGTGACCAGCGCTAACGAGTGGGTGGCGGCGTGGGTGTCGACTCCGATGACAAACGCATACTCCTCTGCGACATGGGCATGGCGACGTGGTGTTCCTTCCAGTAGACGACGTCGTAGCGGCGTCGGGCCGGAAGAAAGCACTTCGAGGCAGGCCTGTAATGGGCCACGACTTCGCGGCAACGAGTCGGGCAGGCTTCTAATCAAGCCACCGAAGCAAGACCGGCCGACGTCGCCGCCCATGACCGGATGGACAGATCCTGGGAAGAGCACCCTTCACGGGGCCAGGCGATTCACGAGTCACACCCAATCAGGACGGCGACACCGATCCTGTCAGCCAGCACCGGGCCAGCCCTGCAAATACTTACAGACGGTTCAGTTTTGGGATCACATCCGTGATGGGATGTCGGCCGCTGATGCGGGTGTGGTTGTCGGCGTGTCGGTCTTTACCGGGCGTAAGTGGTTTGCTGATGCTGGCGGGGTGAGACCGATATTTCCTGCCGACGGCCCACGTAAGCGGCCGACGCTGACCCTGGGCGAGCGTGTGATCATCGATGTGGGCGTCAGGATGGGCAAGTCCATCCGCAAGATCGCCGATGAATTGGGTCGGGCGCCGTCGACGATCATGCGTGAGATCAAGCGAAATGCGTTCTGTTATGGGCGATACCGAGAACGGTATCGCTTCGGTGCGCCAAACAAAGGCGGCCGCGACGCCAAGCCACGCTACAACGCCGCCGGGGCGCAGGCCCGCGCCCAGCAGCGGGCGCGCCGGCCGAAGCCGCGCAAGCTGGCGGCCAATGAGAAATTGCACGATGAGGTGCAGACTCGGCTGAAGGACAAACACAGCTCCGAGCAGATCGCCCAACGGCTGGTGCTGGACTTTCCCGACGATGCGGAGATGCGGGTGTCAGACGAAACCATCTATCAGTCGATCTACGTGCAGGGCAACGGCAACCTGCATCGTGAACTGCACCAATGCCTGCGTACTGGGCGGGCACTGCGCAAACCGCAACGGCGCCCCGACGAGCGTCGGGGTCGCATCCGCGACATGGTCCACATCAGCGAACGCCCACCCGAAGTCGAGGACCGCGCCGTGCCCGGGCATTGGGAGGGCGAAGTTATTGTGGACGCCGAGGGCAAGTCGGCGATCGGCACCTTGGTCGAGCGGATGACCCGCTTCGTCATCCTGCTGCACCTGCCTGCTGACCACGACGCGGTTGCGGTGCAGGACGCGATCGTGGCGAAAATGGCTGTACTGCCAGCGATCCTGTGCAAAACCCTGACCTGGCATCAGGGCCGCGAGATGGCCAACCACGCCGCCATCGCCGCCGCGACCGACCTGGACATCTACTTCTGCGATCCGCACTCGCCATGGCAACGCGGCAGCAACGAAAACACCAACGGCTTGCTCCGCCAATACTTTGCTAAAGGCACCGATCTATCGGTCTTGCCCGCCGACTACCTCGACTACGTCGCCATGCAACTGAACACCCGACCCCGCAAGACTCTGGGCTGGAAGAAACCCGCCGAAGTCCTCGACGAACTACTCTCAGACCCGCCCCAACCACCCACTGCTGCAATCACCGCGTGAAACCGCCCACGAATTTTGGGCAGTTTTGCGTCCGCTCGCCAGTCTAGGGGGACCGGCTAGCTGTAGCAGGGTCCGCCGCCGGGCGGGCTGCACGATGCCGGGCCGAGCACCATCCAACTGAGGTCCATCCACGGCGGCGACAGCCAGGTTCTGGTGGGTTCGATGAGAAAGCGCAGCGGGCCGCGTTCGCAGTAGGTGAAGTTGTCCGGTGTCACCGCGCAGGTAGTTCCCTGGTGGGTGATGGAACTGCGCGGCGGCAACGGCTGCTGCGCCTGCGTCGGGGGAAACCGCACGGCCATCGACCAGTCGTAGTGCACCGCGCGGTCACCGTCGATCCAACCGATGTGGGTGGTCGCGGCCGGAGCACCCGGGATCGGCCCCGCACAACCGAAGTTGCCCAGACCCCAGATGCCGCAGGACTGCCCGGTCGGGGCCCTGAACCAGATTCCGCCCGGAAGCACGAAAGCGTTGGGATCCAACCGGTCGTAGTACCGGATGTCCGGCCACGGCTCTGCCTGGGGGACAGACTCTTCGGGCTCGGCGAGCGCAGGGCCTGCCGTTGCGAGCGCCGCCGTGATCGCACCCGCGATCGCCAATACCAGCTTCATGGCCGGCTTCATAGCCCGGCACCTCCGCATGTCCGTCGAGTTCGTGATCATGTGACCCGCCGCGTGATGCCGTAGCAGGCGGCATTGCCGAGGTCGAGGGTGTTCTGGCAGATCACCTCGCCTCGGTAGATGATCCTGACCGTGACCCAGTTGGCGGGATAGGCGTTCGGCCGCCAGTCGGCGCGCACCTGGCTACCCCCCGGCGGCGGCCCCAGCGGGTCGCGCATGCGGACGTCCGCGCGCCACGGCAGCGGAGCCCACGCCGCGAATCGCCGCCCGGTGTCGTCCTGCCACTGGATGTTCGCCGCTCCGATCCGATCGGACACCACCTCGTAGGTGATCGACTCCTCGGTGACCGCATCGTCGGCCCGCGCAGCAGAAGCGGAAACGGCGACAGTGCTGGCGCACAACGTAGTTGCGCCGGCAACCAACGCGACGCTGCGGCGAACCCAAGGCCTGCTCATGGGCCCACCATCACGACAACGGCGAGACTGTAGCCCGACTCCGGTTCGTAGAGCATGCTGACCCCGTAGTCGGTGTACCCGCAGTCGGACAGGGCCTGGTACCCCTCGATCAGCACGCCCTTGATTGCGTCGGTTTCGGTCCTACCCGCACCTTGAAGCGACATCACCATGGTGCCTTCGATCCCCAGGTCCTTGGCGATCGCCGTCGGGTGCGGGTCGTCGGCGGGGATGTTCTCCGCGGTGAAATTCATGTAGTCGTGCGTCGATCGGTTGACGATGTCCGCGGCATGCTCGGCCTTCGGATTGTAATGCATTGCACCGCAAGGGGCGCCCGCCCGTGCCGAGTTGACCGCCTCGGCCAGCGCCGGATGCGGATCGGCCGCGCCGGACGGCATCCCGAGCCACCCGGCGGCAGCGAACGTCACGACAGTGGCGGCCATGGTTACCTTCCGGCGGTAGACCGCCGACCATTCAGCGTCAATCGCAGACATGGGACCTACTGATCTTGTTACCCATACGTTGTGCATGCAGGAATGACGGTCCGGTGAACCATGTCGGTTGGCGGGCCTTCAATCCGTTGCTCACGTTCGACAACTGCTGCCACAGTGCGTAGAAGGCATCCCCCTGATAGATGGGGAAGTACATGTCTCCCGCGGAGTCGTAGGCCTGGGTCAGCGCCTGCGCCCGCGGCGTCATGAATGCCAGCGACTGATCGAGGTTGGCTACCACGACGTCGAAGCGCTGGCGCACCTCGGGGGCATCGAAACTGCCGTTGTGCCGGATGATGGCGTTGTTCAGGGCCTCGATCTGGTCTTTGAGTTCGAAGAACTGGGCATTGAACCACTGGCACAGCTCCCGTTCGGCGGTGATGTCCCGCTCGGTGACGAAGTGCCGAAGCTGGTCGTACGGGAACGGATACTTCGGCTCCCAGTCACTGGGAGCGGGTACGATGACCGGAAGCGGCTGCGGCAGACCGTCGTGATCGGGAAGCGGCTGTGCGCCAGCCGAAGCGGTGGGGAGCAGCGCTCCCGCCAGCGCTACGGCAACCGTCGCGGCTGCGAGTCCGATGCGTCGCACCGCGGCTACTTTCCGAGGGCAGCGTCGATACCGCCGACATCCGTGATCTGCCAATCGTTGTTGCTGTCCAGCGTCACGCTGTAGGTGGCGGTGGACTGCAGGCCGTCCGGCGCCTGCATCGTCTTGGTCAGTACGCTGACGAACGCGTCGACGACGTAGATCCCGTTTGACTCCGAGCGCACCTTCGCGGTCAGCGGGCGTGCACTCGACTTCCATTGCAGCGGTGTGAGGATCTCCTGGATCGACCCCGCGGCCGTGGCCAACTTCTCGTTCAGCTCCGGCGATGTTCTGTTGACCAGCTTGACCTTCCACTCCTCGAAGTCCTGGTAGTCCATCTGGGCAGCGTTGACCGCGTAATCCAGCGCGGCCTCTTCGGCGTGCTTGCGCTGCTCGTCCGCACGCGCCTCGGCGCTCAACTTGTTCGATGCGCCGATGTACAGCCAAGACAGTACGCCGACCGCCACGGCCAGGACGGTGATGACCGAGCCAATGGCGAGGCTCTTCAGTGAGATCGAGACCTGGCGTCCCTTCTTCACCTCGCGAGAGGTGTCGCCGGCTTCGGCTATGGTCTCGACGCTGTCGGCGGTCGATCCCCCTGTGTCGTCGGTGCTTTCGGGCTTTTCAGTGTCGGTGGTCGACATCGTCTCTCCTCATTACCTATGTGCTTTACCTATGTGCTCTATCAGTTTTCAGCGGTCTGGGATGGTGACACGCAGTGTGATCGCACCCTCTTCCGGTATCCCGGACAGCGCGTTGTCCAGTAGCCGCCCCGTGTCGAAGTTCATCAGGGCGCCGCCGATTCCGCTGAACTGGGGAGTCAACGCCTGCGCCAGGACCTTCACATCGGGACCCCGTGAATCCAGGAAGGCCTGGATGCGCGCGAGGAACTTGCCGAACAGGTCCATGTTCTCGGGGGTGTTCCAGGCGATGGTGTTCATCATGCCGCGGAATGTGCCTGCGACACCGTCGCCTGCCGCGCGGGCCTGGGGGGCGATGTCGGCCAGCGTCGGTCCCACCCAGTCGGAGTTCTGCAACAGGGTCTGGAAGTTGGCGAGCACTTCCTGTCCCCTGCCGTCCATGCTCACCGTCATGTTTCTGAGCAGCTGACTGGCTCGGACCAGATTCGGTAGCAGCCGATCCGGATCGGGAAGCGCCAGGTCCGCTTCGTTGACCGTGCGCTCGAGTTGGCCGGGATCCAGTTGGTTGAGGACGCGGACCACACTGGTGGACAGCTCTGAGATGGATGGTGCAACCACCACCTGCGCCGCGGCGATGTGTTGCCCGTCCTTGAGGACAGGTCCCTCATCGGTGCGGGGAATCAATCCGACGTAAGTTTCGCCCAGCGCGGACAGATTGTCCAGCCGGACATCGGTGTCGACCGGGACGCGATGATTTCGGTCGACGTAGAAGTGGACAGTGGCGTTGCCGACCGACGTCTCGACCGCGGTGACCTTGCCCACCGGCACGCCGCGCAACAACACCCGTGAGCCTGCGACCAGGCCCTTGACGTCGGGCACGTCCATGGAGATGTCGATCCGGTCGTCCGGCGCGCCAGCGTGTAACCTGAACGAGGCGATGTAGCTGACCGTGACCACCACGATCACCGCGAACGCGGCGAACGAGAGTACGTTCTTGACCGTTCTCATGGCATCGCCCCCAGGATCCGCAGAACGTCTTCGACGTTTCCGATCAGTTCGCGGCCATCCGGTGTCTTTATCGAGGTGATGTTGATCGCCGGGTTCTTGTCCTGGGGAAGCCAGTAATCAAGGAACAGCTTCCGCCAGGCCGGCACCTCGGATTCGACATTCCATTTCGTCTGCTGAACCGCGCCCATCGCATCGGCAAGTGAATTCAGCAACGGGACCAGCCAGTAACCTCCGCTGTAGATGCTGCCGATCGAGGGCAGCACCGTTCCGATGTAGGCTGCCGCCTGCGTCGCCCGGTCGAAACCGACCATGCCGGCAGGGGAGAACCAGTACTTGTACACCTCCTGGTTCTGACGCATCACCTCAGCGGTGCCTGCGACGCCATCGAGCCAGAGGTCGACCGTCTCGATGTTGTTGGAGAGATCGGCCAGGTCGACCGTGACCCGTTCCACCATCCCGCGCAGTTCCTCGGTGCGGGCGGGGGTGACCCTGTTGATTTGGAGGATGGATTTCTGAATCCGCTGAATCGAGCCGCTACCGACGAAGTTGGCCAGGTTTGCGAGCGTATCCTCAAGCTGTGGCGGCGAGGTGGTCTGCGCCAACGGAACTCGCTCACCGGGTCGCAGGGCCGGAATGTTGGCGTCACCGAACGAGGTGCGCTCGAGCGCCACGTACGTGTCGCCGAGCACCGTCGACTGCTGAAGTGTCGCGTGGATATCGGCAGGCACCGCGACGTTCTGTTCGATGCGCGCGATGACGTCGACGCGGTTGCCCTTGAGCTCAATGCGGTCGACGGTCCCCGCCACCGTGCCGTCGAGCACGACCTTGGCCCGGTCGGGCAGGTTCAGCACGTTGTCGAACTCGAGGACGGCGTCATAGCCGTTCCCGCCCTTGGCCCCTGGCTGTGGCAACGAGTTGACGCTGATCGACGCGCACGACGACAACAGCACGGCAAGCGCCGCACCCACGGCTGTTGTCCAGATCCGCCGCATCATCGCTGATTCGCCTGCATCAGGACGTACTGCAGCAGTGCGACGTCGACGGCGTACGGTATTCCGTTCACGTCGGCACAGCTCCCCGGCATGGTGCTGTTCATGAAACCGCAGAGCGCCAGACCGTTGTGTGCTCGTACCCGGAACATCGGTGGTCGATAGGCGATGTTGAAGATGTTTAGGTGCCGCTCGTTGTAGTGGTTCGCGATGGAGTTGATCCACCACGGCACCGGATCCAGCAGCCCCGCAAGGGCGGTGGCATGCGGAGTGACTTTCCGGACCGTCGCGCTCAGCGTGTCCAGGGTCAGCTGCGTTTCATCGCCGAGGCGGGTCTCCACCACCGCGACCGCCTCGATCAGCGGGCCGAGGTTGCCGATGTCGGTCGTGCCGGTCAACCGGGTCGTTCCGTCCAGCGCTGTGGCGACATCGCCGGTGGTGGTCCGGGCGTCCAGGAGGATCTCCTTCAGCGGTCCCCTCATATCCTTCAGCGCCGTGGTCAGCTCGGCGAGGTTCTGGATGATCGAGCCGATGTCGCTGATCGACTCGTCGGGGCTGTCGAGAAGAGCCGATGTCCTCGTGACGAGTTCACCCACAGCTGCGCCGTTGTCGTGTGCGAGCTGATCGATACCGCGGACGGTGTCGGCGATATTGGTCGATCCGTCAGGGCTGATCGCGTCGATGAACGTGTCTGCCGAACCGATGACCTCCGACAACGTCTTGGGAGACATCGACCGGTCCAGCGGTACACACCCGCCCGGCTCCAATCGTGGGCCGTCGATGTAGTTGCCGACCAGCTCAAGGGATCGGTCGGCGAGGATCGACGGGGATCGGATCACCGCTTTGACATCCTCTGGCAGGGGCCGGTCCTCGGTGACCGTGAAATCGACGCGCACGCTTTGCGATCCAGCGGTAATGCCGGTGACTTCACCGATCCGGTAGCCCATCTGGGTGACCGGATTGTCGACATAGAGACCGATGCTGTCCGGCATCATCGCGCAATAGGCCACCTTCGCGGCACTCCCCGCGGCGGTACCGCAGGAGGTTGCCGCAGCGGCGACCGTCGCGGCCGCCGCTAGCACCGTGGCCGTGTGTGTCCATCTGCGAGTTGAGGCACCACCCATCAGCACGGACTCCCCGGCATCGGGATGCACAGATCCGTGGCGAGTAGCTCCGGCCTGGCGTTCTGCGCGTCCAACACCCGCTCGATCTTGTTCCGGATGCGCCGCAGCCGCGGAATGATCCGGCTGTTGTTGTCTGCCCATCTTCTGAACCTGTCCTGCCATTCGCGGACCTTTTCGATGAACTCCTCGCGGTGGTTCACCCAGAACCTCCCAAACGGCTCCAGGAAGGCGTCGCCGATGTCGCCCATCCCGGCCAGCGCGCCGCTGAAGCCCTTGCCGTATATGACGAGCGTCTGCTCGAGAGTGGCGATCTTCGACACGAGTTCTTGGAGTTTTCCTTTGAACTGGCTGAGCTCGCGGATGTATTCGTGTGATATGGAGAGGATTTCGGAGATCTGGCCGCGTTGCTTCTCAATAGTGGTCGTCAGGGCATTGCCCGCGTCGATGATCGCCGACAGGGTGTCGACGTTCGTCCCCCGCAGACCCTGTTGAAGTTGGTTCAGCGATTCGTTGATGGGCTTTGGGTCGACGCGGTCCGTGACCTTCGTCGCGTCTGTCAGCGCCTGCATCAGGTTGTAGGGAGCGTCGACGCGTTTTGCCGGAATCGGGTTGTTGCCCAGCGGTCTATCGCCCAGCGAGATGAGGTTGACGTAGTAGCCGCCGACCACCGTGAGCATGCGCACCTGGACCTGCGACTGGTCTCCGACGAACGCGTCGCCGTCGACCGTGGCGCGCACCCGCACCTGCTCGGGTTCCATCGCGAGGTCCTTCACCTTACCGACGGTGATCCCGGCGATGCGTACGTCGTCGCCCTGACGAATGGCAGCAGCGTCGGTGGTGTAGAAGACAACCGTCTGCTCCCCCGGTGGGCTGATGTAGACGACGGCCGCGGCGACGGCCACTACCGCCACCATCACCAATGCGGTGATACCCCAGAACACATGGCTGGACAAGAACTTCAGGGATTGCACAAGATCACCCGCTGTCCGTTGAGCAAGATGTCAAGCGACTCCGGCAACCGCGCCTGGCCTCGTGAGCATGGCAGCGGCGCATCCGGTTCGGGCGGCAGTTGGACGTTGTCCCACATCACCGGGATCCGCTTGAAGGCATCGCTGTAGTCGTCGAAGACGGTGATCGCGCGGTCGATACCGTCGTCGATATTCGCCTGTCCTGGTTTGAATCCCATGTTGTGCAACAACCGAACAGCAGCAGAGGTAAAGCCCGGCCCATACAGTTCGGACTTACGGAACTCGTCCAGCACGGTCAGCGATGCATCGATCGGACGGTTGAGCCACTCCAGGACCTGAACCAGATCCGTTGAGTGCCCACCGAATGTTTCGGCCAGGCTGGACAGGTTGCGCATCAGCGCCGCCACCACCTCCTGGCGGTTGGAGACGAACTCGGTGAGCTTCCGAATGCTGTCGAGCATCGGTCCCAATCCGCTGCCGTCACCGGACAGAAACGACGCGACGTTTTCTGTGAAGATGTCGATGTCCTCCGGGCTCAGGGTGGCAAGCGCGGGCTCGAGCCCGTTGAACAGGGTGGTGATGTCGAACGAAGGCTGTGTCTGACTCAGCGGCACGTGGCTCACGACTCCCTGTCGCGACTCGCCCTCGGCCGGGTCGGCCACATCGATGTACCGCAGGCCGGTCAGTGCCTGGTACTTGACCGCGAGGCGGGTGTTGCTGACCACCGCGTAGTTCTTGTCGAGGCTCATCTTGACCAGGGCAATGCTCTGCCCGGCCTTGCGTTCCAGATCGATCGACGAGACCTTGCCGACCCGTACCCCGCGCACACGCACGTCCGAGTCGACGTGCAGACCCGACACGTCGGTGAACTCCGCGGTGTAGGAACGGATCTCGCTGGCCACCGGCTGCCGTAACACATTGACGATCACGATGAAGATGAGCGCCGCGACTGCGGCGGCCACTAGGAAGCGCCACAGCGCACCCAATGGTTTCATCACGGTCCTCCCAACGCATTGACGGGCGCCTGCACGCCGGGAAGGTTGTCGAGCAGGATGTGCACCTGCAGTGCACGCTGCTCCGGCGAACCGGCGTAAAGCTTTTCGAACCGCGTCCGCAGTTCCACCATCGCGTCGCCGATTCCGGCGGGTGCCACCAGGCCCGGAACGGTATCGCTGATGGTCTTGACGAGGTTCACGGCGGGCAACAGATCACTGGGGTGGGAGGACAGCAGCTTGCCGACCGCGCCGAAGAACGAGTTCGCGAGCAGGTCGAGCGTGGCCCGCGACCGGGTATCCCAGAACTCCTGCGATTGGGGATTTCCGGGAATCGGGACCTCGCCGGTGCCGGGCAGTGCCGCCTCGCCTGACACGTTGAACGTCACGAACCCGCTGCGCTGGTTGAATCCGTAGCCGGCAGCGGTCGCGGCGTCAACGAAGCCGGGGAAGGCCACGCTGATCCCGGTGGCGTTGCGGAGGAGTTGCTCGGTGCTGACCGTCTGCACCTTGGTGATCGCCCCCGCGGTCAACACCATCGTCTCGAGAAGCGGGTTAAGGGCGTCGGTATACCGGGTGGCCTTGTAGACGACGTCGATCAACTGGGGTGTCACCACTCCGTCGGTGATCTCCCCGAGACGGGAGAGCAGAGTCTGCAGTGTGAAGTTGCCCTTGGGCGCCACAGTGATCCGGCTGCCGTCACGCAGGGGTGAACCACCCTGTCCGGCAGACAGATTGATTCCCGTTACGCCGAAGTAGTTGGCCGGCCGGAAATCCACGACCATCGCATCTGTCAAGCTGGCGGTGGGTCCCGACTGCAGTTCGGTGTCCAGCCGCACCGCGCCGCCGGGCAGGTTCGACACCTTCGTGACCTGCCCGACCTCGACGCCGTGCAGCAGCAACGGCGTTCCCGCCTCGACCCCTTGGCCCACCCACGGCAGCACCAACTCCACGTCGAGCTGCCCTTTCGGGCGGCCGGCGAAGGGATTGAACGCAGCGAACAGCGCGACCGCCGTCACGCACAGCGTGAGCACTGTGCCGATGATGGCCAGCCGCCGCGCCTCGGCCTCCGCCGACATCCGGAACAACACCTTGCGACCCCTATCCCTTGAACACGAATTCCGGCCGCAGCCCCCACAGCAGGATGGTCGTGGCGAGGTCCAGCACCATGATGGTGACCAGGCTGGTGCGGATCGCCCGCCCGGACGCCTCACCGACGCCAACCGGCCCGCCTGCGGCGAAAAAGCCGTAGTAGCAATGGATAAGCGTCACCGCCGTGCAGTACACGACGGCCTTCAAGAGTGACTGAGCCACGTCCGTCACGGTCAGGAACTGCACGAAGTAGTGGTCGTAGGTGCCACCAGGCTGGCCGTAGATGATCTTGATCATCACGCTCGACGTGACGAAGCTGATCGCCAACGTGAGCAGGAATCCGGGAATGACACACAGCAGACCGCCGATCACCCGGGTTCCGACCACAAAGGGGATGGCGCGCAAGCCCATCGCCTCGGTGGCATCGATTTCGTCGGCGATCCGCATCGAACCGATCTCTGCGGTCATCCGGCATCCGGCCTGCGAGGCGAAGGCCACCCCCGCCACCAACGGGGCCATTTCGCGCACATTGCCCCAGCCCCCGATCACACCGGCCAGAGCGCCCAACCCGATGAGGTTGAGCGTGGCAAAGGCCTCGATCGCCACAATGGCGCCGACCGTCACACCCAGGATCCCCAGCACGCTGACGACACCGCCGTCGACGATGATCGAACCCCGCCCCCAGGCGAGATTGTTCATCACCACCATCGTTTCGCGGCGGTACTTCCGGATGGTGACCGGTAGCAACCAGAACGTCTGGGCCACGAACGTTAGCCACCGCCCGGCGCTCTGCATGGCCCGCACTAGTCCGTTGACGGGTGCCCGCAACAGGCGCAGAGGCTTCACCAGTGGCTTCGAGGGCACCGATGCGGTGTGCTGGGATAAGCCGGCCATCATGCCACCGCCATTGGGAAGAACATCGTCTGCAACTGCGTGATCGCGAGGTTCACCACGATGATCAGCAGCACGTTCAGCACCACCGAAGCGTTCACCGCATCCGCCACCCCGCGCGGACCGCCCTTCGCCTCCATCCCGCGCTGGCAGGACACGATCGCGACGATCGCCGCGAACACCAGACCCTTGCCCATGGTGAACCAGACGTCGACCATCTTGGCGAACGCCCCGAACGACAGCCAGAAGCTGCCCGGCGTCACGTCATTGACGACGGTCGCGATCAGGAATGCGGCCCCCACACCCATCGCGATGACGATCACGACCAGAATCGGGGTGATCAGCTGCAGCGCCAGAAACCGCGGCACCACAAATCGTCGCACCGGATCGACACCGAGACTTCGCAGTGCGTCAAGTTCCTCACGTATCGCCCGTGCACCGAAGTCAGAGGCGATCGCCGCAGCAGCTGCACCGCCCATCAACAGCCCTGCCGTGACGGGTGCGCCCTGACGAAGCACCGCGACGCCCGTGATGGAGCCGACCAGAGAGTTCGCACCGACCTCGTTGACCAGACCCGACACCTGCACCGCCACCATGGCCCCGAACGGAATGGCCATCAGAACTGCAGGCAGCGCAGTGACTTTCAGCAGGGTCCAGGCCTGGATGATGAGCTCACCGAACGGAAGTTTCAGCGTGAGTGTGTCGGTGACGGCGTACCGCAGCACCTTCGCAGCGAGGAGCACACCCCGCCCCGTGGTGGCCACGCTCGTCGACGGGATTGAGCCTGCTTTCGACGCCGCCCTGCTCGCGGCCTTGCCGAGTCCGTTCACCACCGCACGGGTCGAGGCCTGAAACCGGTCGGTCTGCGGACCTGCCGGATCCACTTCGACCGGCCGGCGATCCAAGACGGCGACGGCACCGCCGGGATGGGCGTCCGCCGCCTCGTCGTGAGCCAGTCCGGGCGCAGCCGACAAGAGCTGGCCCTGGAGTTCGTCGCGATCAGACTGGCCGGTCAACGGTCGTTCTCGTACTGGTCCGTCACCGATTCCATCTCTGCGCTCCTGCCTCCCGTTATGCCGTCGTTCTTCACCACCGATCCGGTCAGCTTACTTCTAATTAAAATTAAATTTGTCAGGTAAAAAAATTTGGCTACCACGGACCCGCCGGAAGCGCCGAAAACGCGGGTACCTGCTGGACTGTCCATAGGAGTCTCCCGTTCTCAGTGGGTTCTGAATTGTCTGGGGTCCGAATCTCAACTTCGTGGGCCGACATTCGCCGAAGCGACTTCTGTTAGCAGCGGCCCGGCCGACTCGGGGTGTGATGGTATGACGCGGGTCATAGTGAGTCAACCCGTGTGATCTGAGTTGCCGAAATCGGGCGGCCCAGCCGCCTTGAGCACCCGGCGCAAGCAACATCCCCAGCGTCCTGCGTCAAACAGCACTTGAATTTCGTTGAATTGGACTCAAATTGAGAACTTGCCTCACATCAGCCGAAACGACGCGTTATCGCAAGTCATCAGCGTCATCCTTGGACCGCGCCGACATCGAGATAGCTGGCAACCAGCCGTTCGAGGGCGTCGCGGAACATCCGATCGTCCCGACTGGCCGATATCAACTGGTCCTGCACCCGTTGAACCACCGGGGCCTCGACGCCTGAACGCGAGAAGTCGTTACCCCCACGGCCACGTCGTGAAGTCCGGTAGAGCGCACTGCCCAGGGCCAGGCTGAAAGCAGAGACGACAAGGGTTGCGGCGTCGTCTCCGGTGACGCCGCTGCGATGGAGAAGCGCCAGCACCTGATCGCCGATTCGAGTCGCCACCGGCCCGACAAGTGGCCGCTCGCCTGCAGCCCGCGCCAGCCCGGGGTGCACGAGCAGGAACTCGTAGAGCCCGCCGAAACAACGGAGCAGTTCGGGTACAACGTCCCCATCAGGGTCGACCAGTGGTACAACGCCCAACGATTCGTCGACGACGACGTCGATCAGCCCCGACTTGTCCGGCAGGTAGCGGTACAGCGCCATCGGAGTTACCCCCAACTCCTGTGAGACGCGGCGCATGCTGACCGCCTCGATGCCCTCGGCGTCAGCAATGTGAACCGCGGCACGCACGACCGCCTGACGGTTCAACCCCGCTCGCGCCATGCGTGCACCTCCAACTGGACGTCTCGCGGCCATGACCCGGTTGCGTCCGCCAAAGTATACGCCGTAGACTCCATTTTTATTCTTGATTCGAAACGTGACGGGAGTCGCAATGCAGCGTGACTTGATGTCGGATCTCACCAAGCCAACCCCGCTGCATATGACGTCGCCGGCCGAGGCGACCTGGAGTTCGATCAACCTCGCCGAGGCGGTTCCCGGTGTCATGACGCCCTTGACCGCCAGTGTCTGGGTACCGGCCAGCGAGCTGGGCCTTCGCGAACCCTTCGTGGCGATGGGAGCGCTGCCGCCCCATCGCCGGGGCATTCCGCAGGATCCAGCGGAGCACATCACCGGCGCCTTTTTCGGTCGCATGGCCGTTCGAGTGGACTTCCTATGCGAGATGGGCGATCTCATACCAGGCCACTCCGGCGAGGCGCTGGCCCGTGACTTCTTCGGATTCGTGCCGCCGGACTTCCACAGCCGTCCCTCCAACCGACGGCTGCCCTTCATCGCGGCGCGCTATCCCCGGACGCTGCTAACAATCGGGCGCAGGATCGACCGGTTGCGGGTTGACACCGCCACCTGGTGGGGGTGGGAGATCGCAGGCATGCACCTCAAGGACCTGGCGCATGCAAAGCGGACAGCTGCCGAGGCACGCGACCGGTTCTTCGATGCCCTTGCCGCTCAAGCTGTTATCTCCGCGACCGTCATCCAGCCCGTGCAGGATCAGCTGTCGAAACTGGCCGCGGCCGGCGGTGTCGACGCCGCCGCGCTGCTACGCGGCAGCTCCCACGAGGAGGGCGCAGTCCTCGAGGATCTGTGGGCCGCATCCCGTGACTCGCTCGATGAGGCGGAGTTCATCCGCAGGCACGGCTACCACGGCCCCGGGGAAGGTGAACTCGCCACGCGGGTCTGGCGGGAGGATCCCGAGGCCGTGCATGCGCTGGTGCAGCGATATCGCGCAAAACCCGACTCGGAATCGCCTCATGCCAACGCTTTTGACGGTCTGCGCCAGCGCGCCGAGGCCGAACGACGGCTCTTCTCCTCGCTGTCGCCTGCGGCCGCGGTCCGGGCCCGTCTGGTGCTCCGCCTGGCGCGTCGCTACATTCCGCTTCGCGGCACCGGCAAGGTCTCGTACTTGCAGTCCCTCGACGTACTGCGCGCCGCCGCCCGTCATATCGGCGCGATGCTGGTCGATGCCGGCCGACTGGCTGACCCCGAAGACGCGTTCTACCTCACCATCGACGAACTCACCGGCGACGTCGTCGCCGACGCCCGCACGGATCTCGCAACCCTGCTCAATGCACGACGCCTGGAGCGCCGCGGATACCAGGCCGTGGCCATCCCCAGTGCCTGGACAGGGCAACCGACACCGCAGCCGACGGGTACCTCTGATGCCACCGACGACAGCGAGACCGGCTTGCTGTCCGGAATCGGTGCGTGCGCAGGCGTTGTCGAAGGTCGGGCCGTTGTCGTGCACGATCCAGCCGAGGCCGACATCACCGACGGCGACATCCTGATCACGCATACCACCGATCCGTCCTGGGTGTCGCTGATGTTTCTCAGTGCCGGGCTCGTCGTCGACATCGGCGGTCTGATGAGCCACGCCGCCGTCGTCGCCCGCGAACTCGGCATCCCGTGCGTGATGAACACCAAGACCGGAACCACGGTGTTACGCACCGGCGACATCATCAGGGTCGACGGAGACGCCGGCACCGTACAGGTTTTGAAGTCCGCCCACCTGTCCACAGCGACCCTAGAAAGGACGTCTCGATGACCGAAACCCTTGCCGCCGAAGCCTCGCCGCACGCGGGCGGCATCGCTGCCTGGGGCCCGTTGGCCACCTCCATTCATGCCGATGCCGCGGGTCCGGACGATCCGATCTGGAAGGACAACGCGTACCTCTCGTTCTGGGATGTGGCCGGAGGTGTCTACGGCAGCATCCACGTCTCCACTTCTCCCAACGACGCCGAGGCGCGCCGCGCCCGGTTCTCGATCCAACTCGGCCCCAAGAGCGGTGCGGAAGCCGTCGAGATCATCGAGGACCTGCCCGCCGGTTCCTTCTCCAGTGAATCTCTGTCGTTCGAGCTCGATGGAACGATCCGCGTGGATCATCCCGACCTGAAGGTCTTCTTCGGCAATGCGCCGCTGTGGACGCCTGCCGACTTCAGCCTGAACGACTTGATCCCACCGCTCGTCCCAGGCAAGCCCCTCCAGCATTTCCAGCAGGCCTGTACGCTGCGCGGCACGGTCGAACACGCCGGAATTGAATATCGGGTCGACGCAACCGGGATGCGCGACCGCACTTGGGGTTTCCGCGACGAGGCCGCGCAGTGGATCGAGTATGCGGGCCTGGTCGGCGTCATCGACGGAGCGTTCCTGTCCGCGATGAAGTTCCTCGGAGCCGACGGATCGCTTCGTTCGGACGGCTACTGGGTCGATGACAACGGCGCCGTTCATATCACCGACATCCGCTTCCGGCGCAACGCCGCGGCCCAGTTCCTCGCCGGCACATTGACGTTGGCCGACGGCCGCACCAAGACCGTCACGATGGCGACTCGCGAGGCCAGCTTCTTCGTCCCGATGGGCCGCGAAACCGACGGGCCCGCCTTTGGCACTTACGACGACTTCATGACGCTGCGCTGCGGTGAATCCAGCGGCGCCGGCTTCGTCGAGCAGGGCGTTGTCCACCGCGTGCACTGAGAGCAGACAGGAACGATGATGGCTACACCGACAGATAACAAGGTGGATCTGGACCGGCTCCGGTTGCTCCGGACACTGCAACTGAAGGGCCTGGTACTCGCCGCCGATCTGCCCGCCTCGACCGGGCTGCCTCAGCCCCGGTGCACGGAGTTGATCGAGCAGTTCATCGCCTCCGGTTTCGTCGATGAAGTTCGCGGTCGGCTCAAGGTGACGGCCCAGGGCCGCGACCACCTCACCGATCAGCTCGACGCGGAGCGGCAGACGATCGACGGCCAGCAGATTGCAGCGCTATACGCCGAGTTCGGCTCCTTCAATGCCGAGCTGAAGGCCCTGATGACTCGCTGGCAGCTCAAGGACCCGGACACCCCGAACGACCACAACGACCCCGACTACGATCAGGCGATCATCGATGACCTTGCGACGCTCGATGTGAAATTCCGGGATCTCTTGGCGCGTATAGTCGCTGCCGCACCTCGCCTCGAGCACTATCCGGCTCGGTTCGGCAACGCAGTCGACCGGGTGGCTGCCGGTGACCATTCGTGGTTCGCCAAGCCGCTGGCCGACAGCTATCACACCGTGTGGTTCGAACTGCACGAGGACCTCATCGGCCTGGCGGGGCTCTCCCGTGCGGAAGAAGCCGCGGCTGGGAGGGCGGAGTGAGCGCACCGGCCCACAGCGTCACCCGACGGGTGCAACCGCTGCACGTGCACGGAGATCTCCCCCGCGAACTCATCGGCGGAAAGGCCTGGAGCATCCAGAGGATGCTGTCGCTGGGGATTCCCGTCCCCCCGGCCTTCGTGTTGACCACCGATGTATGCCGCGAATACCACCGCGCGGGCCGGAACCTCCCAGTCGAGCTCGACGCCGAGGTGAGATCCGCGATGGCGGAACTCGAGCGGCGCAGCGGTCGCGCCTTCAGGCAGGCAACAAAGCCCCTGCTGGTTTCGGTCCGCTCGGGCGCCGCGATCTCGATGCCCGGAATGATGGACACCGTCCTCAACCTTGGTATGACTCCGGCCGTCGAGGCCGCGCTGGCAGAGGAGACCAAAGACGCTGGTTACGCCGCCGACACTCACCATCGATTTCGCGAGCAGTTCGAAAAGGTCGTCGGCACAACACCGCCCGATGACCCGTGGGCGCAACTGGACTTGGCCATTCGCGCCGTGCTGGACTCCTGGCACTCGAAACGCGCTGTGACATATCGGCAGTCGCGCGGCATCTCCGATGAGGGCGCAACGGCCGTCACCATCCAGGCCATGGTATTCGGCAACCTTGACGATCAGTCGGGCACCGGAGTGCTCTTCACCCAGAACCCGCTGACGGGTGCGGCCGAGCCCTACGGCGAGTGGCTGCCCCGCGGACAGGGTGAGGATGTCGTCTCCGGCCGGGCGGATGCGCTGCACCTCGCCGACCTCGCCGAACAGATGCCGGCGGTGCACCGTGAGCTACTGGCCGCCGCCGCAACCCTCGAACGCGATGGCCGCGACGTCCAGGACATCGAGTTCACCGTGCAGAGCGGCACGCTCTGGCTGTTGCAAGCGCGGCCCGCCAAGCGGACACCCCGAGCCGCGCTTCGATGCGCGACACGGTTTCAACGCAACGGGCTGATCAGCATCGCCGAGGCGCTCGACCGAATTACCGCCGACCACGTACGCGCGCTGCTGCGGCCACAACTCGATCCTGGCGCCGTCGCCGAGTCACCTCCCGTGGCTGCCGGCAAATCGGCATGTCCCGGTATCGCCACCGGTGTCGTCGTCACCGATGCCGATGAGGCTGAACAACTCTCGGACGAAGGGCATCAGGTGGTCCTGGCGCGCCCCACAACCGACCCAGACGATGTCGCGGGCATGGCGGCGTCGGTAGCGGTCGTGAGCGAGATCGGGGGATCCACCTCGCACGCCGCCGTGGTATGCCGGGAGATGGCCGTGCCGTGCGTCGTCGGCTGCGGTGTCGACACCGTCACCGCACTGGCCGGTCAGGTCGTGACGGTGGACGCCGACGCGGGCACCGTCCACCTCGGTGAATTGCCGGTTCGATCACCGGACCCGAAGAACGATGAAGACCTCAACCTGGTGGAGCGTTGGCTGCGGGATGAACTGGGTGAGCCCGATCCCGCAGTCGATCTCGTGAGCCTTGTAACCCGACGCCAAGACCAGGATGGAGCCCGGTGACGACTCTCGAGGCCATGTTCGACTCCCTCAATACGACTGATTCTCGCCCGGACCAGACCTGGACCACCGGCAACGTCGCCGAGGCGTTCCCCGGCGTATTCACCACCTTTGGGTTCGATTTCGTCTTCACCGCAATGGAGATGGCGTTTCGGCGAATTTTTTACAACCTCGGCGTCTACTCGAAGCAAGAGCTGGTCGTACCCGCCCGCGCCGAGGACTGCTTCTGGGCGGTGTTCGAGGGTTGGGGCGCAGGCAACATCGACAAGTTCCGGGAGATCGCTAACCGCATGCCGGGCACCACCGCGAGCGCGGTCGAACAGCAATTGTTCGGGTTCGTCCGCCCGGGGACAGTCAACGAGAACAGCTTCCGCCGCTACCCCGCTATTCTCACGAAAGCACCTCGGTGGCTGGTCCGGACGCCGAAACGGCACGACACCATGTCCGCCGAGCTGCGCGGATGGCGGCTGGAGAAGCTCGCGCAGATCGCCGATATGGATGAACGCGCCTGCCTGGCAACGCTTGCGGACGCGCGGGTCAGGTTCGAGGACATCATGAGCATCCACATGGGCGTGGCGATGGTGAGCTCGTCTCTCGCCGAGAAGGTCGCCGCACTCGCAAAATCCGCCGACCGGCCCGGTCTGGAGGCGGCGCTGCTGTCGGGTGTCGGCTCGGACGAGAACGAGGTGGCCCACGACCTGTGGGCACTGGCCCATGAGCAGATCTCCTTGCGGGAGTTCACCGATCGGCACGGCTATCACGGCCCCAACGAGGGACAGCTGTCCGGAGTCACCTGGCGGGAAGACCCGGCACCGGTGCTTGCGCGCCTTGACGACTACCTCTCGATCAGCGCCGACAGTCCGCGTGCGCCCCGTAACCGCAGCGCCGCACAGGCCGCAACCCGGGCTGAGGCCCTTCAAGATCTGCTGGCCGCGACGCCACGGCTGAAGCGGCCCCTCGTCGCCGGGGTCGTCAAGCTCGCCACCCGTTATCTGGTGCTGCGCGAGCAGGGCAAGGCCGGTTATCTGCGGACCTTCGATGTGGCGCGAGCCGCGGCCCGCCGGATGGGCACGCTGCTGGCCGAACGCGGGCTGATCGCCGACCCCGATGACATCTTTCACCTGCGCTATCAGGGGCTCGTGGCCGGGATCCACACAGATCAGCGGGACCTCGTCGCGGCGCGGGCCGCGGAATACCAACAGCGCCAGGCGATTCGACTGCCGAAGTCGTGGTCCGGGCAACCTCCGATACTCAAGACCGCCGACGAGGACCGCACACCCCTCAGCCCCGGTGAGGTGCTCACCGGGGTGGCGGCCAGCGGCGGCGTCACCGAGGGACGGGCCCGGGTGGTGCGGAATCCCGACGCGGTAGAGCTCGACGAGGGTGACATCCTCGTGTGCGAGACGACCGACCCGGCGTGGGTGCCGCTGTTCCTGGTGGCCGGGGCCGTGGTCACCGACCACGGTGGGCTACTCAGCCACGGCCCGATCGTCGCGCGTGAGATCGGCATCCCCTGCGTATGCGGCACCGAGGTGGGCAGTCGCCGCATCCCCGACGGCCAATTGATCAGGGTTGACGGCGACCGCGGCACCGTCGAAATCCTGCACAGCTCGCCCGCAGTGACATCATGACAACACGTCTCGGCGCGTACTTGATCGCCGGTCGGGTGGTGTCTCATCCACCGTCGAACCCGCCCGACACCGTCACCACCGAGACGGCGGCGCGAACAGTCGTGAAGGGAATCGACGATGGTGTCGAGGCCGAAAGCCTGGGCTTCGCCAACGTCTACCTCTCCGAACGGTGGAACCTCAAGGAAGCAGGTGTCGTCCTCGGCGCAATCGGCGCCCGAACGAGCCGGGTCGGGCTCGGCACCGGTCTGGTGTCGCCGGCGCGGCGCCACGTACTGCACATGGCTGCACTGGGCGCAACGATGCACGCCGCATTCGGTCCGAGGTTCCTTCTGGGTCTGGGCCGCGGGGACCACGCCTACCTCCGGTACGAAGGGCTGCGCACCGCCGGCTTCGACGCAATCGTGGATTACGTCAAGATCCTGCGCCGGTTGTGGGCCGGCGAAACGGTGACCTACGACGGCCCGGCGGGCAGGTACCGCAACATCAAGCTCGGCGACACCTACCAGGGCCCCGCGCCGAAGGTGCTGTACGGAACGTTCGGCATGCCCAAGGCAGCTGCCGCGGTGGCCGAAGCCTTCGACGGTGTGATCCTGCCGCCCATGATGCCTCCGGAAGCATCCGCCGCCGCGGTGACGCGGCTACGCGGAGCGTGCCAGACCGCCGGCCGTGATCCGGGCTCGCTGCATATAGTCCAATGTGTCGTTACCGCACCGGATCTGAGCGAGGAAGAGACCCGGGCGCTGGCGCATGCCCGTGCGGTGACCTATCTGCAGGCACCCGAGTACGGCATGGCACTGGCAAGGGTCAACGGCTGGGACTTCGCCCCTGTTGAACGGCTGCGGGCGGCGCTGGCCGAAACCTTGAGCGCCAGGGGCGATGAGCTCGCCGATACCGCGTTTCACCGGATCCAACTGCTGGAAGCCGCCGACCTGGTGCCCGACGAGTGGATGTCCGCGTCATGCGCGTTGGGTACCGCGGCACAGTGCGCCGCCAAGCTCCGCGAGTTCGCCGCCGCCGGTGTCGACGAGATCGCAACGTACGGAAGCACTCCGCGACAAAATGCCGGACTGCTCGCCGCCTGGACAAGCAACCTGTAGGTAGCCGATCATGACGATCGATCTGCACGCCCCGAATCCGATGCACTGCGAGTCCGGGCCCAACGATGCCTGGTCGACTATCAACACACGGGAGAACTACCAGGGTGTAATGAGCCCGTTGGGCGCCACTCTGTGGCTGCCGGTCAGCGATTTGGCCGTCAATGGCACCTTCTACGACCTCGGCGTGTTGCGCCGAAGCGAAGTGACCGCGGGCCGGACGCCGGAGGAATCGTCGTCGTCGGTGTTCTACGGCCGATACACCGCCAGCATCAACTACTTCCGCCGCATCAGCGACCTGATTCCCGGTCAATCCGGTGCGGCGTTCGAGGAGCAGGTCTTCGGCTCGTCCCGGGAAGGCGCGCCGGACACCTCCTCCCGGCGGCGGTATCACGTAGTGGCCGTCAAGGCGCCGCTGGCTGTCGTCACTCTGCCGCGGCGCATCCGGCGGATGTCGCGGGATCTGGACGCCTGGTGGCGGTTCAGCACCTCGGATCGGGGCATGGCCCGGCCGTTCGAGACTCGGATCAGCCAAGCGCTGAAGAATCTTGAATACGCCATGCGCGTGCACGTGGCAGGCACATTCGTCGCCCAGGCCGTCTTTGACGCACTGGGCGGTCTCGCCGAGTCCGCGGGCCGGCCCGGATTGCACCTCGAGTTGTCCACCGGCTATGGCCAGATGGTTGAGACCGCGCTGGTGGCGGCACTTAACGACGTCGCACTCGGACGGCTGTCGATGCCGGAGTTCCTGGCGGAGTACGGCTTTCGCTGTGCCGGGGAGATCGAGGTGTCCAACCCGTCGTGGCGCGAACGCCCCGATCTCGTCCAGCGGATGGTCGACAAGTACCGAACCGCCCCGCAACGCCAGGATCCCGCTGCGACCGCCATGGCTCGGGCTCAGGTCCGCCAGCAGGCCGAACACGACCTGTTGACCGCGCTACCAAGATGGAAGCGGCTCCTTGGACGGCTGCTGATCCGATTGGCCGCCACTTACATTCCGTTGCGGGAGGAGGGAAAGGCCGCACTGGCCAAGGGTTTCGACGCGGCCCGCGCGGCCTGTGCCGCTCGGGGCGCGGAGTTGGCGGCGAGTGGCGTCATCGACGACCCACGCGACGTCTACTACCTCACCATCGACGAGATCCGCGGCACGCCACTGGCAAACGCGCGCGAGCTGGTGGCGCAGCGCCGAGAGCTGCGCGCGGCCTACGAACAGATCGATGTCCCCGACGCGTGGGTGGGGCCACCGGTTCCGGTGGCCCTGACGAAGACGGGCGACCGTGACGCCGTGACGGTGTCGGGTGTGGCGGGGGCCCATGGTGTCGCTGAGGGCTTCGCCCGGGTGCTGGCCTCAGCCGACGACCTGGACGACCTGGAGCCCGATGAGATCCTGGTCTGCCGTACCACCGACCCGTCGTGGGCCTCGGCATTCCATCTGGCTGCCGGCGCGGTGATCGATATCGGCTCGACGGCGTCGCACGGCGCGATCGTGGCCCGCGAGATGGGCATCCCCTGCGTGATCGGGACCGGCGACGGCACCCGCGTGCTGCAAACCGGTGACCTCATCCGCGTCGACGGCGGCGCGGGCGAGGTGACGGTGCTCGAGCGGGCACGAGCCTCCGAAAACGCCAGTTAGTGCGCCCGGCCGTTCACCGTTCCTCGGGTGAGGGCAACATCGACGGCCGGTAGTCCCGCTCGATCACGCCGTAACCGACGGCGCCGTCGGGGGCGACGGCGCGCACCGTGCTCTGCGTGATGATCAGCGGATCCGGTTGACTGACAAGGTCTGCGCCAATGATGGCTTCGTTGGGCGCCAAGAAGGTCATCGTGTAGCCGTGCAGCCACTCGGCACGCAGCCGATAGGGCCCTGTCTTCCGGGCCATCGTGATCGACATCTGACGTGGCTGATGGATCTGGAACGACTCCAGCCCGGTCACCCGTAGATCGAATCCCGTCTCGGATACCCCGTGTTCGTGCACGCTGAAGACTCGGTGGTCGACGGTTCCGTCAACCCGCCAATTCACCAAACCGTTCGCCACCCGGGCGGATTCGGGAAACACCAAGACGAAGAAGTTGAGACCGCCCAGACGGCTGACATCGCGAATTCCACTGGAATGATCGCGGTGCGCCACCCCGTGCAGACCGTATCGGGAGCCGCCGGTGCGCAGTTCGCCGTCGGCGTGGAAGCCCTGGGTGTGGTGAAACGACGCCCAGGACAGCTCGCCGATCCGCGGTTCGGGGGCACCGAGCGCACGGGCCATGTCCCACACCGGCGCGGCGGCCGTCAGCTCGATGTCGAACGCGAACGCCTGCGCAGGCCCGGCACCGGCCGGGGCGGCGGACATGGCGTGCAGATCGGTGATCTCACCTGCACCGTCGAACCGTAACCGCCAGCGCCGCAACGGTTCTACACAGGTCACCTGCAGGTTCCCGGTCGCCGGGCCGCGGTCGTCGCTCGCCCGCCCCCACGACCGGTCGACCAGCAACCTGCCGTCGGGCAGCATGGCGATCGTCTGCGCCCACCACAGGTCGAGGTCATCGGGCCAGCGGCCGGCGTGAACAAAGACGCCGACGTTCTCCTCGGCCGACCAGACGTGGAAGTACATGGTCTCGCTCCACCCCGGCTGGTCGGCGGGGGGAACGTGCAGCAGGTCGTCGGCGCCGTCCACCGCGAACGGGTTGTCACCCGTCCGGAACCGAGTCGGCTGGGTCTCTGGGACCGGGGTCATGGCCACAGCTTCTCACGCTGCGGTACAAGGCCTTTCACCCAGGGCCCGGCAGCGAGGCTCAGCCCGGCAACAGGTAGCTGGGCAGGTCCGCGTACGACGTGCCGATGAGTCCCAGCCAGTTGAACGGCAGGTGGTAGACGAACACCAGCGTCACCATGCAGAACCCGAGCACCGCGAAGTTGCGGACGTGCGGCTGCAGCGACGGCCGCCACCGTTCCACGCCGACCTCGATCGGCGAGGCGCCGACCGGACGCTCGTCGGCCTCGATCCGCGCCCAGGTGAACACGCAGCCCACGAACGCGACCAGGATCGACTCGTAGATCGGGAACTGGTGCACCTCGCCGGCCCACAGTGTCAGCGGCTCATAGGTTTTCGCGAACGCGTAGGCGTGGGTGGTCCTGATGACGATGTTCTCGACGATGAAGTCGAACAGGAACTCGAAGATGAAGATGAAAACGAACAGGCGGAACTTGCTGATGTTCGGCCAGCGCCGCCGCACCCGCTTGGCCTCGTGACACGCCACGATCGCCACACCCGCGCAGAAGTAGATGTACATCGGCGGGCCCCAGATCAGCGACTCCGCATAGCGGGTGGGGGCATCCGGATTGTGGAAGGGCAGGAAGCGAACCCACACGCCGCGGTTGACGTTGGCGCTGTTCCACGCGAACAGGTACTGCTGCACGTTGAGGAACGCGTCGGCGACGAAGCAGATGATGCCGCCGATGACGAACTTCCCGTCGAGGCCTATCCGGCCGGTCTCGCGCAGCGGCTTGATGACGCAGTACCAGACGAAGGCCGCCATCACCGCGAGGCTGATCGCCTCGAACACCCGCAGGGCGATCAGCCGCCAGTCCTCCATGACGTCTGGACCGATGTGCGGTGCGGGGGTGAAATCCTCACCCGAGGTGACCCAGCGTGCGATGACGTACACGCACACGACGAACCAAACGACACCGATCAGCGCCAGGAACGTGGCCGGGCCCTGCCGGCCGAGAGGGGGTGGGTCGGGTCGGTCCTGCGGTTTGCCGACCTCGCCCGCTGGCCGCGCGGTCAGAGACATCTGCGTCCTTCTGGTCACAAATTGGTCAATGTGTATACGATGTGGGCATGATGTCCACGTCCGCTGTTGTTTGTCAATAGCCGCGACAGCCGTCCGGCTGTCCGCGGTAATCTGCCAAGGTGACGCAACCCACGCGCGCGGAGGTTCGTCGTCGCATCCTGGATGCGGCGCGTAATCTTCTGCGCTCCAAGGGTATTCGCAGCGTGACGATGACGGAGGTTGGTCGCGTCGCGGGTTGCAGCCGGCAGCTGGTCTACAAAGTGTTCTTCGATCGCCGGGAGCTGCTGCTGGCGGCCGTCATCGACCGCATCCTCGAGATCGCCGACGACGCGGCGGCGGGCACCACCGTTCCGGGTGAGGCTTTCCACGAGGCGTTCGTCGAGCTGTCGGTCAGGATCATCGAGGCGCTGCGCAACGATCCCGAGCTGACAGCGCTGTGGGGAGACGGCAGCCCGATAACGGCCCACGAGGCGCTGTGGACGCCCGAGCTGACCGAACGAGCGCTGCAGTTCTGGCGTCCGTGGCTGGACTACGGCCGCAGCCACGGACTGCTGCGCAACGACTTGTCCAACGAAGAGCTCGCCGACTGGCTGCACACGGTTTACGCGTCGATCATCCTGCGCCGGAACATCCCACAGCAGCAGGAGCGATCGCTGATCGAGCGTTTCGTGATGACCTCGCTGACGATGGCCACCACCCCACCCCAGTCTTGACACGGCGCTACCCGCCTCCCAGTATTGACTTTAACATAAAATAAAAAAGCTATTCGTAAGGATCCCAATGTCGTCCCCGTCGAAAGAGGTCGTTTTGAGCACCGCAACGCAGGCCCCCCGTGAAGCAGACGTCGTCGTGGTCGGTTCCGGCCACAACGGGCTGGTCGCGGCGGCGTATCTGGCCAAGGCAGGACTCGATGTGCTGGTTGTCGAGGCGGCGCCCACTCCCGGCGGTATGACGTCGACGAACCCCTTTGAACCGGAAGCCCCGGGCTTCACGCTCAACGAGGCGTCGATTCAGGCTTCGCTGTTCCGCACCACCACGATCAACGACGATCTCGAGCTGTCGACTCGTTATGGGTTGCGCCAGACCGTCATTGACCCGGCCCACTTCCAGCTCGCCGCGGACGGCAGCTCGCTGGGCCTGTGGCGGGATCCGCGCAAGACCGCAGCCGAGCTGGAGTACTTCTCCAAGAAGGACGCCCGTGCCCTTCTCGAGCTCTACGAGGTGATCGATGCCGCGGTCGCGATGGGTCTGCCGATGATGCAGACCAACGTCATGCAGCCCGACATCAAGGCGATACTCACGGCCGCCAAGGGGGTGGTCAAGAATCGCAGGCACCTCATCGCACTTGGGCGTTGGATGTCGAGTTCACAGGTCGAGGCGGTCGAGGAGAGCTTCGAGCACGACATGATCCGCGCGCCGCTGTTGACCTCGCTGCCGTTCATGCCGTTCGATGCGGATCTGTCGGGGTGGTCGCTGATCTATCTCGGCGTGCTCTCCAAGTACGGCGTCGCCATGTTCCACGGCGGCACCGGGTCGTTGCCCAAGGCGTTGATCGCGGTGCTCAAGGACAACGGCGGCGACATCATCACCAGTTCCCCCGTGGAGCAACTCCTCATCGAGAACGCGCGATGCACGGGCGTTCGGGTCCGCGGTGGCGAGGAGATCCGGGCTCGCCGCGGGGTCCTGACCGCGTGCAGCCCGAGAACCACCTTGACCCGCCTGCTGCCCCGCGGCGTTCTCGAGCACAAGAAACAGGTTGCCGCCGACCATATCCCGACCCGGAAGCGCGGCATTGCCGACGCCAAGATCAACGTGGCCCTGTCCGGACGCATCGACATGTCCAAGCACGAGAAGTGGCGCGGCGACGGCATCGACCTGCGCATCGCCTGCAACTGCTACCACACCTACGAGCAGGCCAAGGCCGCCGCGCGCGCTTGCGTCAGGGGGAAGGTACCCGACGCCATTCCCGGCCTCGCACAGGTGACGAACGCGTTCGACCCGTCGATGTCACCGCAGGGCAAGGATCTTTGGTGGTTCTGGACCGGCCTGACCCCCTCGTTTCCCGAGGACGGGTGGGACGTCGCGCGCAAGCAGATCACCGACAGCATCATCAAGGACGCCGACGAGTACTACAAAGGCGTGGAGGATCTGCAGGTGGCAGTGCGGCCGCTGGTCCTGCCCGACATCGAGGAGCGGTTCTGGGCCATCGACGGTTCGGTCTACCACGTCGATCCCACGATCAGCCGCTTCGGGCCGAACAAACCCGTTGCCGGTTTCGCCGGCTACCGCACCCCCGTCGAGGGACTGTTCCTCACCGGGTCGGGCACACACCCCGTCGCGGGCATCAGCGGCATGCCCGGCCAGAACGCCGCCAGGACGATGCTCAAGCAATTCCGGCTGGAGGACAAGGGCGGACGCCTGGGCGCCCTCAAGGATCGACTCCGGCGCGAGCGCAGGCGGGCGGCACTGGTCGACGACCCCTATTCGTCCGGGCCGAACGATCCTTTCCCGGGCCAAGAGTGACGCAGCGTCGCTTCGGCCCTTACGCCCACGACGTGTGATCGGGTGATGGCCAAGAAGTTCAGCGCATTCTCCGCGAACGGCGAGAGCGGTGATTCGAAGTCACACCGCACCCGTGTTCGGATCCTGGACGCCGCCGCACATGTGCTCAGCGTCAAGGGTTTTGCGGGTACCCGGTTGACGGATGTCGCCGAGTACGCGCAACTACAGGCACCGGCGATCTATTACTACTTTTCGTCGCGGGAAGACCTCATCGAGGAGGTCATGTACAGCGGTATCAGCGATATGCGACGACGCCTGGAGCAGAAGCTCGACGAGCTGCCGCCTGATGCCACGGCCATGGACAGGATCATGGCCGCGGTGGATTCGCATCTGCGGCACGAACTGGAGCTGTCCGATTACACCACCGCGTCGATCCGCAACTCCGGTCAGATTCCCGAACACCTGGGCGCCCGGCAGAAGAGGGAGGAAGCGGTCTATGGCCGTATCTGGCAGCGCCTGTTCGCCGATGCGATCGCCGACGGCGAGCTCCGAGCCGACGTGGATCCTCGGATAACCCGGCTGCTCGTGATCGGCGCCCTCAACTGGGCCGCCGAGTGGTGGGATCCGAGTCGAGGCACGGTAGACGGCGTCGTGAGAACGGCTCAGATACTGGTACGGACCGGCCTCGGTGCCGATCGGTCCGAATAGGCGGTTGCCACAACGGTTTTCGATAGCCGGTTGCTCACCTGTAGAGAGTACCGTGCCACATGGCCACCAGCGGCCCGACGGCGCCCTCTTCGTCGACCAGCGACGGCTCCACACCAAGACCCGCCGCGTACAGGACCCGCTCGGTGCCCCAGAAGAGCACCGCGGCCAACGCCCGACTCGACTCCGAGGAGGCGATCTTGCCCGCCGCGCGCTCGCGCTCGATCTCCTCGGCGCCGGCACTGATGAAACGTTCCGCGATCTGTAGCCAGAGCGCATTCAGCTCCGGGTTCGAGTGCCAATGATGAGCCGCGGCCTGCAGGACGCTGCGATGGCGGTGCCACGCCGAGGTGACTGCCCGGATGCTGCGTTCGAGGGCCTCCTCGGGCGAGTCCTCCTCCGCGCGGCTGAGAAAGGGTTGAACCGTCTCGAAGATGTCGCTCATCGCGCGCTCGAGCAATGCGCTCAGGACCGAGAACTTGGAGGCGAAATAGAAGTAGAAGGTCGTTCTTGAGACCTTCGACTCGGCCAGGATGTCGGCCACGCTGATCTCGTCGAAGGTTCTCTGGCCGAGCAGCCCCAGCGTGGCGGTAAGGATCTGATCTACCGGCCGCACGCCCTCTGTTTCCACCGACCTGAACCGCTTGGCGTAGCGGCGAGAGGTCTCGGTCATGTCCCCGACCATACTTCCCGGGCGGTCCCACCCGCCGGGCCGGTACCGCGTTTAATCTGAATTCGAATTGGGTGTACATAGTGTACGGACATTGTGTTAATGTGAGCCAGTCCACATGTGGTCGTGATTGACAGATCGCGCCACCGACGCGCGTTTGCGCAGGTGATGCCCGGCCACTGTTTCTCTGAGGAGGTCATACGCGATGGATCGGATACTCGCCACCAGTTGGTGGCCGTTGGTCAGCGACGAGCAGGGGTGGCCGCCCCAGATGCAGCCGGCGCCCGGCCACTTCGAGGCCAGCCTCACCGCCGAGATCGTGTTCTTCTTCATCGCCGGCGCCGCGGTGGTCATCTTCGCCACCCCGTGGGCGATCCGGGCCGCGGTGCGCGCCAAGAACTACATTCCGCTGATCGTGCTCGGCAGCGGCCTGATCTGCAGCCTGCTGGAACCGATGCTGGACCTGCTCGGCCATCTGCACTGGGCCAGCAACCTCACGCCCGCGTTCACCAACTTCGGTATCACGGTGCCTGCACTGATCCCGCTGTGTTACGTGGCCTTCCTCGGGTTGGAGGCCTACTTCTGTTACTTCGTCATCCGCAACGGCGCTCACCGCAATGTGTTCTTCATGCTGCTCGGCCTGGGTATCGCCACCGACGCGTTGATGGAGACCATCGGCATCAACCTCGGCGTGTACCTCTATTACGGCGTGCAGCCCTACGAGTTCCTCGGCTTCCCGTATTGGTGGGGCTTCATCAACGGCGGTTCGTTCGTCACGGTCGGCGCGGTCTTGGCGTTCGCGGTGCCGCGTCTGCAAGGCTGGAGCAAGCTGCTCCTGCTGCTGGCCGCACCGTTCGGCATGATGGTGGCCTACTTCGGGGTCGGATCCATCCACATCCTGGCCCTCAACTCGACCATGCCCGTGTGGATGCGCTGGGTGGCGACCACGATCATGATGGCGATGATGGTCGGTTGGATGGTCGTCCTGCACCGCCTCGTCGGGCGACCCGACCATCTGCCCGCGCCGCGCTGGACGCTGTGGCGGGTCTTCCTCTACGGCAAGTTCACGCCCAGCCGTACCACTCGAATGAATTTGTGGCAGAAGATGTGTGAAGAGGGCGGCGTCAAGCCCGGTGATGGTATTCCGACCAATCCCGAGGATCCGTCGCAGGCGCTCATCGTCGGGCCGACCTTCATCGGCAACGCGGCCAACCAGGCCCGTACCCCACAACCGGTTACGGTCTAGGTCGCACGCAATCGGGCCGACGGCAACGTCTCTGGCGTTGTCGTCGGCCCGATTTGCGTCGCCTCAGGCCTCGCTACCCGGGTGGTACCGCTTGACGAGGTGCAGGGTGTTCTCGTCGGTGTGGTGCATCTCGCCGCCGATGGCGCTCAGCCGCAACTGCAGATCAGACTTGTAGCTGAAGGTGCCGTCGTCGTTGAACGTGAAACTGCTGGTGAAGCCCTTGATCTCAGCGCGGTCGAGCAGGTAGCGATTCTGTAGCACCCCGTAACAAGGGTCGCCGGGTGTCGCGTTGAAATGCAGGGTGCGGTCGCCGACCGCGGCGTCGCTGCCGGCCAGGATCGCGATGCCCCGGCCGAACACCACGTTGCGAATCACCTGTCCGTTGGCCTTGTCCCAGAGCAGGAAACCGATTTCGTCGTGGAAGGGGTCCATGGCCTCCTCGCCGTGCCGCCAGGCCGTCATCGAGTAGTTGAGCCCCCAGAGCACCTGTTGGCCGTTCTCCTGGATCGGGATCGGTTTGAAGACGGCCGTCTCGAAATAGGTTGTCTCGCCGGTGACGTCGTCGTTGTTGTGATAGCTCAGGTCGACGCCACCGTTGCCCTCCCACTCGCCTACCAGCGGGGTCAGCGGCCCGAGTTTCTGCGGGCCCCGGACGGCGGTGCGGTCGAGAATTTGTGTCATCTGCGATGCTCCGTTCAATTGGTGGTTTCGGTTGACACAGCTCGGCATGCCGGGCAGAGGCCCCAATACGTCACCTCGGCCTCGTCGATGCTGAAGTTTCGGTCGTCGCTGGCCTGCAAGCACGGCGCTTCGCCTGTCGCACAAGCAACGTCGACGATCACGCCGCAGCTGCGACAGACCAAATGGTGGTGGTTGTCGCCGGTCTCGATCTCGAAGAGGGTCCGGCTGCCCGCCGGTTCGACGCGACGTAACAGCCCGACCCTGGTGAGCGCGTGCACGACGTCGTAGATCGCCTGGGTCGACACGGCGCCCAGGCGCGCCCGGGCGCCGGTGGCGATTGTCTCGACGTCGGCGTGGGGATGGTTCTCGAGTTCGGCAAGAACTGCGAGGCGCGGCCGGGTCACCCGGAGGCCGGCGGCGCGAAGCTTGTCCTTGGCGCTCTGCATCGCTTCCTCGTTTCTGGAGTGCGCCAAGATTACCGCTGATTATTGTCTTGCGCAAGACAAGTCTTGCATTCGGCAATTCGGTGGGTGTTCGGACGGCCCTGTGTCAGTACGGGATCCGCGGGTCCTCTGGTGCTTCCAGCACCTCGTGCAACCGCTCCAGCGCCGTGATGCACTGGGCTCGATCGTCGGGTTCGAGCCGAGCCAGCGCATTACCGAGCTCGCGCCGCCGACGCGCCTCGACCCTGTTGACCAGCCGCCGGCCCTCGTCGGTCAAAGCCAGCACGACTGCGCTGCGGTTACCGGCATCCGGCCGACGAACCAGATGTCCCGACGCGTCGAGCCGATCCACCAACCGGGTGATCGACGACCCCCCGACACCCAGCACCTGCGCACATTGCGTGGCGCTGGCCGCACCCAACTCGTCAAGAACGCGCAACAGCCGAAACTGCGGAAGCGAGACTTCGAGGCCCTCGACGCTGCGCAAGGCCACCCCGACCAGATCGCTGGTGGCGCGTTGAATGATCGCTAGCTCCCGCGCTGTCGAGTCGGTCGACCTCTTGCGCACCACGCCCGCGAGTATCGCACGCGCGCGCCAGCGGTCGCCGGGTGTCAGTTCGCGAGCAGTGCGTCGATCTGGTTGATCGCCTCCCTCGAACCTTCCTCGACGCCCATCTCGAGGACCTTCTGCAGGCCTTCGGCCGACTCGTACTTGCTGACGTAGGTGACCCTGGTGGCGTCGTCGCCGACCGGCTCGAACGTGTAGGTGCTGTGCGCGACCGGCATGTCGCCCGCCGGTTTGAGCTCGTCGTCGGCGAAGCCGTCTTCGAAACTGAAGCTGCGCGGCTCGTCGACGGCGGTGACCTTCCAGTAGCCGCCGTACTTCGCGCCGTCGGGCCCGGTCATGTAGTACGTGACGGTGCCGCCCGGGGTGAGGGAGTGCTCCACCACGGTCGCCGGAAAGCCCGGCGGACCCCAGATCTTCTCGAGCTGGCGCGGGTCGGCGTAGATCTGCCAGACCCGCTCGACGGGCGCCGCGAACTCCGCGGTGATCGTCAGGGTGCGGTCGTCGATGTTCTTGCGGATATCGGTGACAGGCATGGTTATTCCTCGCTGAGTAGGTCGTCGATGCGGGCAATGCGGCCACGCCAGACGTCTTCGAGCTCGGTGAGCATGGAGGCGACTGATCGCACCGCATCCACATCGCCGCTCGCCAGTTGCTCTCGCCCCTCGCGACGCTTGGAGATCAGGCCTGCCTTCTCCAGCACGGCGACGTGTTTCTGCACCGCGGCGAAGCTCATGGCGTACTTCGCCGCGAGCGCGGTGACCGAGTGCTCTCCGGCCAACACCCGGCGCAGGATGTCCCGCCGAGTCCGGTCGGCCAGGGCGTGGAAGAACGCGTCCGCTCGGTCCTCGTCCTGCTCGGCCACAGGCCCCAACATACAACCGATTGGTTGTACGTTGTCAACCCCCTGCCGACACGACGAAGCTGACCGTGGTGGCGGTGCTGCCGCCGATGTTGAGCGTGGCGAACCGGCGCGCACCCTCGACCTGATAGTCCCCCGCCGCGCCGCTGACCTGCCTGGCAGCGTCGACGAGCATGCGAATACCCGTGGCGCCCACCGGATGTCCACCCCCGATCAGCCCGCCGCTGGGGTTCACCGGCAGCCGGCCGTCGATCTCGATCTCGCCGTTCTCGACGGCCTTCCACGATTCCCCCGGCCCGGTCAGCCCGATGTGGTCGATGGCCAGGTACTCGCTGGGCGTGAAGCAGTCGTGGACCTCGAAGCCGTCGACGCCGTCCAGCGTGACCTCGGCCCGGCGGAACGCGTCGTGCACCGCGTCGCGCACGTGGGGCATCACGTACGGCGGGTCGGCGTCGCGATCCAGTTTCTGCTGCAGCCCCAGACCGACGGTGCGATGCCCCCAGCCGTCGATGCGCCCGATCGGCCGGGTGCTGGGGTGATCGCGCAGGTAGCGGTCGGAGACCAGCACCAGGCCGGCCCCTCCGTCGGTGAGCTGACTGCAGTCGTAGCGGCGCAGCCGACCGTCGACGCGCGGGTTGACCTCGTCGTCGTCTCCGTCGGCGGCGAGGTCGGGAATTTGCCAATTGCGGGTCTGCGCATGGGGATTGCGACGGGCGTTGGCGTAGTTGAGCGTGGCGATCGCGCGCAGATGCGCGTCGTCGATGCCGTAGCGGCGGTCGTACTCGTCGGCCACCCGGGAGAAGGTGTCCGCCCACATGTTCGTGGCGCCGGGGTCGTCGTGCCCGGTCCACCCGGCCGCGGCCAGATGGGCCGCCCCGACGTCGCCGGGCACGGTCTTCTCCAGTTCCAGACCCACCACCAACGCCACGTCGTAGGCCCCCGACCGCAGATCCGCCATGGCGGCCAGCGCCGCGATGCTGCCGGACGCGCACGCCGCCTCGTGGCGCGCCGCAGGCACTCCCCACAGCGCGCTGTCGACGGTGGCGGGCATCGCACCGAGATGCCCTTGGGCAGCGAACAATTCGCCGAAGGCGTTGCCGACGTGGATGACCTGGACAGCGGACGCGTCCACCCTGGCGGAGGTCAGCGTGCCGTGCACCACCTCGTCGGTCAGGTCGGCGAATGCGCCGCCCTCCCGGGTGAGGTTGCGGGCGAAGTCGGTCCGGTAGCCGCCGAGGATCCACACGTTCGTCATGAGGGTTATGGTTCAGTTGACAGAGTCACTCTGTCAACTGTAGTTTCCGCGGATATGCGGGTACGGCTGCTGGATACGTGGACCTCGACGCTGCCGAGCGATGACGACCATCCCTATCGTTCCGGTCCGTGGCGGCCCCAGGTGAACGAGTGGAGCGCCGACGACCTCGACGTCGTCGAGGGCGAGGTGCCCGCCGACCTGGACGGGATGTATCTGCGCAACACCGAGAATCCCCTGCATCCGCCGATCACGAACTACCACCCGTTCGACGGCGACGGGATGATCCACATCGTCGAGTTCGGCAATGGAAAAGCCCACTACCGCAACAGGTTTGTGCGCACCGATGGCTTACTCGCCGAGCAGGAAGCCGGCGGCTCACTGTGGGCGGGGTTCATCGAGATGCCCGCCACCGCCAAACGCGACGACGGTTGGGGCGCGCGCACCCGCATGAAGGACGCGTCCAGCACCGACGTGATCGTGCACCGCGGGATGGCGCTGACCAGCTTCTACCTGTGCGGTGACCTCTACCAGGTCGACCCCTACACCGCCGACACCATCGGCAAGGAGACCTGGCACGGAAAGTTCCCGGCGTGGGGTGTCTCGGCGCACCCCAAGGTCGATCCCGTCACCGGCGAGCTGCTGTTCTTCAGCTACAGCAAACAAGCGCCGTATCTGCGCTACGGCGTGGTCGACAAGGACGCCAACCTGGTGCACCACACCGACATCCCGCTTCCGGGGCCGCGGATGCCGCACGACATGGCGTTCACCGAGAACTACGTGATCCTCAACGACTTCCCGCTGTTCTGGGAACCGTCCCTGCTCAAGCGCGACATTCACGCGCCGGTCTTTCACCCCGACCTGCCGTCACGCTTCGCGGTGCTGCCCCGGCGGGGCGATCAGTCGCAGGTGCGGTGGTTCGAGGCCGCGCCGACCTACGCCCTGCACTTCGTCAACGCGTTCGAGGACGGCGACGAGATCGTCCTCGACGGGTTCTTCCAGGCCAACCCGTCGCCGTCGACGGAGGGTGCTCGCTCGTTGGAGGAGGCAGCGTTCCGCTATTTGGCGCTCGACGGCTTCGAGTCCCATCTGCACCGCTGGCGTTTCAACCTCGCCACCGGTGTCGCATCCGAAGAGCGGCTGAGCGACAACTTCACCGAATTCGGCATGCTCAACGGGGATTTCCAGACCCGGCCCTACCGCTACGTCTACGCCGCCACCGGTAAACCCGGGTGGTTCCTGTTCGACGGTCTGGTCAAACACGACCTGCATACCGGCACCGAGGAACGGTATTCGCTCGGCGACGGCGTGTTCGGCAGCGAGACGGCGATGGCGCCGCGGCCTGGCGGGAGCGCCGAGGACGACGGATATCTCGTCACCCTCACCACGGACATGAACGACGACGCCTCCTACTGCCTGGTGTTCGATGCCGCGCGGGTCGGCGACGGCCCGGTGTGCAAACTGCGGCTGCCCGAACGGATCTGCAGCGGAACGCATTCCACCTGGGTCTCCGGCGAGGAGCTGCGCCGCTGGCCACGGCCCCAGTGACCGGGCCCGACGACGTCAACGCCGTAGGGCGGATGCTCGCGCTGCTCGGTGACGAGTGGACCCTGTTGATCGTGCGCGAATCTCTGCTGGGCGCACGACGTTTCACCGACTTCGCGGCGCTGCCGATCTCCAACGCCGTGCTCAGCAACCGGCTGCGGTCGCTGGTGGACGACGGGCTGTTGGAGCGTCGCATCTATCAGTCCCAGCCTCCTCGTGCCGACTACCACCCGACGGAACCCTGTCGGGCGCTGTGGCCGGTGCTGGTGTCGATATGGCATTGGGAGCGCACCTGGGTCGAGGACCACACCCGGTCGTTGCCGGCCATGCGCCATCAGGGATGCGGTCAGGACTTCTCGCCGGTTTTGCGGTGCGGGCACTGCCGGCAGCCGGTGCACGTCTCCGACATCGACGCCTCCTGGGGACCCAGCGGCGGCTGGCGGCGCTCGGTCCCGCGTGCCGTCACCCGTCGTCGCGTCCGCGGTGCCGCGTCGGCCGACGCGGGCCTGTTTCCCGAAACCATGGCGATCTTCGGCAACCGGTGGGCGTCGGCGATCATGGGGGCCGCCTTCCTCGGCATCCGCCGATTCACCGACTTCCAGAGCCGGCTGTCAGCACCCGGGGCGGTGGTGGCCGACCGGTTACGACTGTTCTGTGACATCGGTGTCCTGCAGGCCGCCGCCCATCCCGGCCGGGCGGACTGGTCCGAATATCACCTCACGCCAAAGGGTCTGGCGTTCTATCCCGTCATCGCGACGTCGATCCACTGGGGTGAGACCTATCTCGGCGCCGCGGACGGCCCGGCGTTACTGTTCGCCCACACCGCGTGTGGGCATCCGTTCGTTCCGGAGTTGGGCTGCGACCAGTGCGCAGAGGCGTTGGCGGGCAGCGCGATCGAGATCGTCGCGCCGCAGCGCATCGATGACCTCTACGGCCCGCCTAGCCGGTGAAGCCCTCACCCTTTGTCGAGCCGTCGTGGCTGGTGAAGTTCAGTGGGATCTGCCTGCCTGCGGCGATCTTGTCCAGCATGGCGATCCGCTCGCGCGCGGCGGCGCCGGTCCTCTTGCGGTGCTCGCGAATCGGATTGGACCACGGCAGGCGGTCGGCCAGCATCGCGATGCCGACGTTGAGCCGGGCGAGGTTCTCGAAGACCTGTACCCGGCGCTGGTAGTTGTAGCCCAGCGGCTCGAAGAGGCTCCCCTCGATCATCGCCTCGATCTGTTGGTAGCCGAACACCACGCCGGCGGGGACAAGCGCGATGCTGGCGGTGAGCTGGTTGGCGTGCCGGGCGACCAGCTTTCTGACCACCCCGGGGAGGGTTTCGGTCAGGGTCATCAGGTGCGCGGGACCGGCGATGGCGTCGACGAGCTGAGCGCGCCACGGCGACGGGTTGCCGCCCCTGGCCAGGACGTAGTTCAACGACTTGATCAGCTCCAGACCGTCAGCGGACTGCAGCCGCTCGGGAGCGCCCCACAACCGCCCGGAGAACGACGAGTACTCCGCGAGATCCTCGAGCTGCTGGCGGGTCAGCTTGCGTCCGAACGCGTGATCGATGAGCCGGCTGAGCAGCATCCCGCTGCCGAACCCGAGCAGCGACGTCACCGGAATGGGTTCGCCGAACTTGAGATAGACATCGTCACCCCATTTCCGGCGCAACCCGCGGCTGGCCAGCGCGTGCATCAACCGCACTCGCACCACGTCCTGGAAGGCTTCCGACCAGCGGTCGAAGATGTCGGGCAACGTGAACTCCGCGAAGACCCGCGCGGTCTCGATGAAGCGCCGAGGGCCGTCGTCGGCGAACCGGCCGGTGGCGCCCGTCGCGGCGGAGATGTCGCCGGTCATCGCGGTCTCATAGAACGCCCACCCGCGGATGATCGTGGTGGCGGCAATGGTGCTCGACATCGCCGCCATCCGCCCCCGTTCGGCGGCTTCGAGGTCGAACTGGCCGGGCAGCTGGTCCAGGTGCTCGAAGAGGTCGACGAACTCTTGCGGCGGATCCTCGAGTGTGTCGATGCCCTGGGTCAGGGCCTGCTCGAACAACACCCGACCCTGCTGATACCCGATGCGCTCGAACGCGTCGACCACGCCGACCATGTACTCGTCGCCCTGCCAGAAGTAGTCGTCGCGCAACCGGGTGAGGTCGCTGGGTTCGACCTCTGTGTCGATGTCGATCCAGTCGCCGAAGATGAACTCGCGCATGTGCCGCCACTGAGGGGCGAAATGGTCGCGTCCCGGTGGTATGGGCCGCAGCGGCTTGTCGGGATGAGCGCGGCGATTGAACTCGACGTCCTCGAGGAGGATTTCTGGACGCTCACCAGTGACAGTCATACGGCAAATCCCATCTGCGAAGTAAAGGGCACTGATTTCGACGTTAGCCTAGGAGCTGCCCTTATGTGAATCACGCTTCCGGCGCGCAGCCCCGTCTCATGACTCCGGATTGAGGGCCGCGTCGAAGAACGCCAGCTCCAGGCGCATTGCCCGGCGGTAGGCGACCCGCGCGGCGGCGAGGTCGTCGACGTGTCGATCGAGCAGCTTTTCCAGCAGCGCGGCCACTTCCTCGAAGCCGGGGTCGGCGTAGGTTTCCACCCATTGGCGGTACGGGCCGGCGGTGTCGGCGTCCAGCGTGGTGCCGATGTGGGCATAGAGCCGCATGCAGGGCGTCATCGCGGCGCACACCACCCCCACACCGCCGGTCGCAGCGGTGGCCAGGAGAAACTCGGTGTAGGCCAGGGTCGCCGGGGCGGGCTGCACGTTGGCCATGTCAATGCCCCACGACGCCGCGTACGACTCATGCAACCGCAGTTCCTCACGAACGCCCGCGAGCAGGTCGGCGAAGGTCAGCAGAGACGTCGTGTCCGGGCTGCGGGCCAGCGCCAAAGCGTAGGCACGGGCGAAGGATTCGAGGAAGTACGCGTCCTGGGCGACATACCCGGCGAACAGCTTGCGGTCCAACGAGCCGTCTCCGATGCCGCGCACGAACGGGTTGGCCAGCACCTCGGCCACCACGTCGGCGTTCTCTGACCACAGTTGCTCGGCCAGCGTCATGCCGCCTCCTTCACCTCTGCAGTTCGAGCTCATCACTTTAGGCAAGACCGAGATCATCGGCCCCGCAGGCCGAGAACCGGCTGGCTGCGCCGACCGTGCCGCCAGCCGGGGTCCCACGGCCACCGTCCGCGCTCGTCGGCCCACACCAGTTGGAGCGCGCGAACCTGCGGGCCGAACAGTCTGATCGCGAACGTCAGGTGCACGTCGGGGTGCTCGACCTCGACGACTTCGATGAGGGGACCGTCCTGGCAGTCGATGCGCATCGCTGGGACCAGCACCATGGCATCGCCGATCATCCTGCGCGCCACGGAGTTCAACACGTGCGTAGCCCCTCCAGGTGACACACCGCTGATCAGCAGTTCCGGCACACCCAGGTCGTGCAGGCCGATGGTGTACGCGAAGGGCCGTTTCTCGTCTTCGACGAACTGGACCGCCCAGCCGTGGTCCCTGATGATGGCCCACAGTTCGTCCAGATAGTCCTCGATGGGCCTGTCGGGGTTGTCGCATCGCCAGCACATGGTGCGCACCCTTCTCTCGTAGGTGCGACCAGCATGCGCGCGGCCACCGACAAGCTCAGATGGTCATCCGCATCTCCGCACCCGGGTGCGTACTGAGCGTGACGACGACCGTGCCGGTCCCGGTGGGGAGTGTGGTGTTGGCGTAGCCGATGAACCCGTAGTGGCCGTCGATGGTCGAGACCGCGGTGATGTCGTCGCTTCCCGATGCGCCGGTGTCGAGGTTGGCCCATGAGGCGGTCACCGTCAGCGCGCACGAACCGTCGTAGACGCCGGCGTCGTAGTGGATCGCGACGCGGACGCCGTTCTCGACTCGGTCGTCGACCTGCACCGGTGTCACCTGGGCGTCGGCGCTGACGGTTCCCGCGCACGTGGGCGAGGCGACCACCGGAACCGCACCGAGCTGCGCGAACGCGTCGGCCCGGGCGGTCGTCACCGACGCCCAGGGTGCGGTCAAGGCGACCGCGAGGGCCTCGGCAACACGGAGCAAGGTCACGCCCTGTCATCGGCGCCGGCGACGACGGCGTTAGCCACCCGCAGGGTATATGCAACGAATCGAATACAAACCGGCGTCGTCCGCGCGTCGACACGCCTGTCACGGCAGTCACTTTGGTAACTTCGCGCGGTGCAGATCTCCCGGCGCGACGCTCTGCGCTGCGCTGCCGCGGTCTCCGCACTGGCCGGCCTCGGTATGGCAGCGGGTAAGCAGGCGCCTGCGGCGGCGGCCGCCGCTCCCACGCTGATCGACTACGCCATGCGCCAGATTCCGGCGGAGGCCATCCGGGGCGCGGGCCACGCCGGGGTGATCAACTACGTCTCGACCTCACGGCCCGGCTCGTCGTTCGGCGCCAAGCCGATCACGCTGCCCTACGCGCGGTCGCTGTCCGCGGCCGGTTTGGTGATCGTCAGCAACTACCAGTACGGCAAGCCGGGCGGGACGGCCCCGTCGGATTTCACCCGCGGATATCCCGGCGGCGTGGCCGACGCGCGCACCGGCTGGCACCTGCATACCGCGGCGGGCGGCGGTAAGAGCGCCCCGATCTACTTCAGCGTCGACGACGACATCGACCGCCAAGCCTGGAACGACCTGGTGCTGCCCTGGTTCCGGGGCATCAACTCGGTGATCGGCGTGCAGCGCACCGGTATCTACGGGGGCATCAAGGCCTGCCAGTGGGCGGCCGCCGACGGTGTCATCGGCAAGTCACGCACGCCCGGGCGGGTCTGGGCCTGGCAGACCCGGTCCTGGTCGAACGGGCAGGTCTTCCCCGGCGCGGTGCTCTACCAGCGCATCATCGACACGGCATCGAATCCGGGACCGGTGGTCGGCGGCATCCGCGTCGACGTCAACGATGTGCTGGCCCAGGATTGCGGCCAGTGGAACTTTCATCCCTGACGGGCGCAAGTCAGCGCGGCAACGTGGTGATGTGCACGTGGTCGAAATGGCCGTAACCCGACGCTTGCGGACCGGCCGGCGTGTAGTAGGTGCCACGCCAGATCACGTCCTGTAACCCGAACCGGCCGGCGTTGGCCATCGCGTACGCGAGGATCTCGTTGCCCAGCGCGATGCCCTCGGGGCTGTTGTGGTTGGGGATCATGATGTCGATCGCCAGGCCGCGGGGATGCCACGGCTTCGAGTCCGGTCGGACCCCGTCGATGGTCGAGATCTGGGGGAACCGGGCGCTGACGGCCCGGGCGACCAGGACGGAGTTTCGCTGTAATCCGGCCTCGTTCGCGACGCCGACGGGCAGCGCCTCGGGGATGTCGATCTGGGCGGCGGCCAGCGAGGGAACCGGGTCGGTGGCCGGCTGGCCGGGCATCGCGACGATCGCGGGGTCTTGCGGAGCGGGCGCACTCGGCGGCGGGGCGGCGTTGTCGATCGCCGCTTGTTGTTGCGGTGTCAACGCCGCGTACTGCGCCTCGGCGGCGGCGATCTGGCGCAGCAGTTCCTTCCACTTGGCCTGCAGGTCCGCCCGTACCGCGGCAGCCTTCTCGGTCGCGGCGCGCGCGTCGGCGGCGGACTTCTCCGAGGCCTGGGCGGCGGCGGCCGCGCGCTCGGATGCTGCCTTGAAGTTCTTCATCTGGTCGGCCGTCGTCGCGGCGACCACCCGCTGCACCGACAGCCGGTCGATCAGCTGTTGCGGCGAGGCGGCGGTGAGCACCGTCACCATCGCGCCGTCGCGGCCGCCCATGTAGTTCATCGCCGCAAGCCGGTCGACCGCCTCCTGATAGGGCGCCAGCTGGGCGTTCGCGGCGGCAAGGGCCTCGAGGTCGGCGCGGCGGCGGTCTTCGGCCGCCTCCTGGGCGGCCACTCGCTCGTCGACGTCGCGTTGTGCGGCCGTGACGGCCTCGCGCGTCTGCACCGCCTGGCTGGAGAGTTCGTTGAGCTTGGCCAGCGCGTCATCCGCCGGGTCCGCGGTGACGCCGGCCATCGATAAGCCCAACGACGATGCGAGCACCAGGACAGCGGTCGCCACACCGCACACCGTTCGCCGAAATGAACGACGCGCCCCGACCATTTGGATTGCCACGATCCTTCGCTGCAAGGACCGACTCCGGTCCAGCTTTTACGACCCCGGACAGGTTACGAAGTGGTCTTGATGATGTCCACCCGTGGTGGATCCGGGCTAGTCGTAGATGACGTCGAGGCCTCGACGTCTGAGGTCGGCAAGGACATCGCGCATCGCCTGAATCTGCTCGTCGGTATGCCCCGTCCAGTCGATGATCTCGCCGACGATGCGCACAGGCTCGCGCGTGCGGTACGAGCGCGTCGGATTGCCCGGCAGCTTCTTGTCCGTCACGTTCGGGTCGTCTTCCACAGCGCCCAGCGGTTCGACGATGTAGATACGGCCTCGACCGTCGCCCTTGGCCAGTTCGGCGCCCCACACGGCCGCGTCCAACGTCCGCGTCACGTAGACGTGGTTCATGACCCGGCCCTCCTCGTAGTTCGAGACGCGTCCTGGCACGAGCAGATCGCCCACCGGAAGGGCGGCTTTCGTGCCGTGCAGGTATGCGCCGGACTCGTGTACCTCGAAGGGCTTCGGCGGACTCGACACGTGGACCTCCATCAGTCGGATTGGTTGGCCGCAAGATTGTGCCGCGCCTACCGGGCCTTGCCGCAAGCCCCCCACCTGCCCATATAGTGAGGATGGGAGGCGCGTCTGGCCCTTCCGCCGCACCACGGCCCCCCCGCCGACTGTCGGCAACCACCAATCGTGCTCGGAATCCATGACGATCGCCGGACCATCAGAGCGACTGCCGGCTCAGGCCATGGCACGCCTAGCTGGACCGCTGCTGGGCGCCTGTCGAGATCTCAGCCCACGACTTGCCGCGCTGCTTGGCCCCAAGCCGCGCGCCACAATCGAAGCTCTCGATCGATAGCCGCTGTTCGAACGGATTGTGACGCAGGAAAATTGTTCGTGGGATCGTCGCTGCAACTCGACTGCCGCCACGAGTAACGCGTTATGACTTCGCCATATTGGTGAATCGAGACAAATGCAGTTGGTGCGCAACAGTAATCGTCTTCGTTGGACCATTGCGGTGCTTGCCGATAATCAAATCCGCCTCACCACCGCGCGGATCGTCACGCTCGAACGCATCCGGGCGGTGCAAAAGTATGACCATATCCGCATCCTGCTCGAGACTATTATGCAAGCTAATTAGATTCGCGACGAAATTGTGTGTCCCACTTACGGTTCCGTCATAGACATCCTGCAAACCGGTGCTCGTGATCTCGACAATGGAATCCCAGAACACGTCGTTGGTTGCGAGGTCATGCAACTCGCGATCGTCCAGCAGTGCGGACGCTCTATGTAACCGGCCCCGGCTCGGTGCATGCTTCCACATGGTCGGCCCGCAGAACTTCGTGTCCATTGCCGCCGCGAACGCCCGGTGCGACATCGTCTGATCCGCCAACCCGGCCCTCACGAGATCCCACACCTCCTTGGGCCCCGTATCTAGATTCGTATTACGGCGGACTCCTTCGAGGTTGGCCAGTACTTCCCGTGCTGCGAACCACTTTTCGGCGTTGACGTCGACGTTGCGGAGGAACCGCATCTGGTTATCAGCGCCGTAGATGTACAGGTGCCAGGAGTCGCGATAGCCGGCCTTCTTGGTGCGCTTGATGCGGCCGAAGACTCCGACCCGTAGCAGAAGTTGGCTTACATCGTCGACGAGACGCCGGCTCGTCGATGCATAGTAGATCCGCGCCTGCTTATGTTTCGCGTCCCAATGAACACATCCGTCGGTCGCCCACAGATGCCGTAGAAACAGTGCGATCTGATCGTTTGGCAGTGCGAAAACCCCTGCGGGAACGAATTTCTCGTAGCTGCGCTTACCGAACAGTCCCAGTTTGTCCAGCCATGCGGCGATCGGGTTTCGCTTGCCGTGGGTCAAGTGGTACGGCGCCGGTAGACGTAGCGTCGTCACCCGCGCCGCAGGGAATTCGTCGCGAATGGCGGTCACGCCGAAGTGCCGGGCCGCCTTGGTCACCGCAAGAAGGTTCTCCTCGTCGATGCTTGCGTAGCGGATCGGCTGATTCGTCACGCAGGAACCGTCGCCGATCATGTGCGCCAGCAGGATCACTTCGGAGTCGTCCATCCGCTGCGTCTGTACCGGCTCCGGAACCCGCCGCGGCACCGCCACTCGGTCGCCAACCGTCAACTCCCCCAACGGGGTCCATCCGTCAAGTGTCATGAACGGATGGTTCGCCGTCGCCTCCACCACACGTCCCGACGCGAGCCGCACCTTGAACACTTCCTTGTGCCCGCTGTAGAACACGTTGGTCATCGGCCGTGCGACCATGCGCTTGCGCTCATCCAGCGACCACACCAGCGGGCGCTCGCCTGTGCGCATCAGCTCGCCGAAGGTCACCTCAGCACCGATGTCCGCCCGCAGGATGCGCGTGTTGGCCGTCAGACATCCCGACTCGCGCAGGTCCGAGATCATCGGCTTCTTGTCGGTGCGCTGTTCCGGGCCGCGGTTCAGCTGGCTGATCGCCACCACTGGGACGTCGAGTTCTTTGGCCATCAGTTTCAGGCTTCGCGAGAAGTCCGACACCTCTTGCTGGCGGGACTCGTACTTCTTGCCCGACGTCATCAGCTGCATGTAATCGACGACGATCAGCTTCAGCCCGGCCCGCTGCGAGAGCCGACGCGCCTTGGCGCGGATCTCCATCATGGTCAGGTTCGGCGAATCGTCGATATACAAAGGCGCTTCGCTGATTTCGCTCATCCGCCGCGCGAGCCGGGTCCAGTCATCGTCGCTCATCCGGCCCGACCGCATGTCGGCCAGCTTGATTTTCGCCTCCGCCGACAGCAGCCGCATCACGATTTCTGACCGGCTCATTTCCAGGCTGAAGATGATGCTGGCCATCTGGTGCTTGATCGAGCATGACCGTAAAAAATCCAGTCCTAGCGTCGATTTCCCCACGCCCGGCCTGGCCGCGATGATGATCATCTGGCCCGGATGCAGACCGTTGGTGACCTCGTCGAGTTCGAAGAAGCCCGTCGGCACCCCGCGGGCCAGACCGCCCTGCGAGGCGATCGCGTCGATCTCGTCCATTGTCGGCTGCAGCAGGTCCTCGAGCGGCACGAAGTCCTCGGCCATTCGCCGTTCGGTGACGTCGTAGATCTCGGACTGGGCGCGGTCCACGATCTCGGCGACGTCGGCGCCCTCCGCGCCGGCATAGCCGTACTGCACCACCCGCGTGCCGGCCTCCACGAGGCGACGCAGCAGCGCCTTCTCCGCCACGATGCCCGCGTAGTAGCCCGCGTTGGCTGCCGTCGGCACCGTCGAGATCAACGTGTGCAGATACGGCGCTCCGCCGATCCGGCGCAACAACCCACGCCGATCCAGCTCCGCGGCCACCGTCACCGCATCGGCGGGCTCACCGCGGCCGTAGAGGTCCAGGACCGCGTCGTAGATGTTCTGGTGGGCGGGCCGGTAGAAGTCGCCCGGACGCAGCCGCTCCAGCACGTCGGCGATGGCGTCCTTGCTCAGCAGCATGCCCCCGAGCACTGCCTGTTCGGCAGCTGCGTCCTGGGGAGGTTGACGGCCGAAGTCTTCGCTCGGCGGCGGCACATCCATGCCCGAATGTCCGAGGTCGTCTACAACAGCCACCTAGCGCTGCACCTCCCCTCGCCCGACGCTCGAACTCACATTCGATACCTGGTACCGCAACCGTAGGACCGCCCTCCGACAAAACTTCGCCGTGTCCCCGCCGGGACTGCCCCGCGACGGCTCACGCTAGACGTTGCTGGAGGCGAGGCAAAGGGGGGCTGTTCATAGACCTGTGCATGGTGTGTGGATAGCTCGCTTTCCCCATGTTGACGGGCTGGGGAGAACCTGTGGACTAACACCTTCGTTGAATACATTTCCGCAGGCAAGCGCACCACAGCAGGGATGTGAATCTGTGGATGACAATTCCTTCGGCGTGTCGTGCCGGGTTGCGGTTTCGGGCGTGTTGTGTGTCGAGCCGAAGACGGGCCGGTTAACAGCCGGTTGTCTTCGCTGTCGAGCAGAGGGCCGCAAAGTTCGCCAGCACAGACAGCAACGGCCGGGTGGAGGCTGATCAAGCCCTCACCCGGCCGTATTGACGCTGGCGCTAGTGCGCGGCGACGACGTTCAGCGACACCGAGGCCTCGACCTCGGGGTGCAGACGCACCTCGATCTCGTGGGTGCCCGTCGTCTTGATGTGCGCCTTGGGCATCCGGACCGTCCGCTTGTCCAGGTTCGGCCCGCCCGCGTTCTTGATGGCGGTGACGACGGCGGCCGGCGTCACCGACCCGAACAACTTGCCGGTGTCCGGTGCCGCCTTGACCGACAGCTCCACCGGGCCCAGGTTCTCGATGGCGGCCTTCAACTCGCCGGCATGCTCCAGGCTCTTGATGCTCTTGGCTTCGCGGGCGCGCCGGATCGCCTCGGCCTGCTTCTCGGCGCCCCGGGTGGCCACGATGGCCAGCTTGCGGGGCAGCAGGAAGTTACGGCCGTAGCCGTCCTTGACCTCCACGATGTCGCCCGTCGAACCGAGGTGGTCCACATCGGCGGTGAGAATCAGTTTCATTCTGTCGTCCTCTTATCGCGCCGACGAGGTGAACGGCAGCAGCGCCACCTCGCGGGCGTTCTTGACTGCGACGGCGATGTCGCGCTGGTGCTGTACACAGTTGCCCGTCACGCGGCGGGCGCGGATCTTGCCGCGCTCACTGATGTAGGTGCGCAGCAACGCGGTGTCCTTGTAGTCGATGACCTGCCCCTTCTTGGAGCAGAACACGCACTTGCGGGTCTTGACCGGCTTCTCGGGCGCCGGCCGCCGCTTGTTCGACTTGGCCATGTCTATCTCTTTCTTGCTATTGCTTGATCAGTTGTGTGTCAGAAGGGCGGCTCGTCGTCGGCGCCGGCGAAGGAGCCGGTCGCGGGCGCGCTGCCCCACGGGTCGTCCTTGGGCTGCTCGGCCGGGCGTGCACCTCCGCCGCCACCGCCGAAGCCTCCGCCGCCACCGCCGCTGCGGCTGGCCTTGTTCACCTTGGCCGTCGCGTACCGCAGCGAGGGGCCGATCTCGTCGACCTCGAGCTCGACCACCGTGCGCTTCTCGCCCTCGCGGGTCTCGAACGACCGCTGCTTGAGCCGGCCCTGCACGATCACCCGCGTACCGCGGGTCAAGCTCTCAGCCACGTTCTCGGCGGCCTCACGCCAGATGTTGCACCGCAGGAACAGCGCCTCGCCGTCTCGCCACTCCCCGCTCTGGCGGTCGTAGATGCGCGGCGTCGACGCGACGGTGAAGTTGGCGACCGCGGCACCGGACGGCGTGAAGCGCAGTTCGGGGTCGGCGGTCAGGTTTCCCACGACGGTGATGATGGTGTCACCTGCCACGATGTCCTCCTGGGATTGGCGGTGTAAGGCTGCGAGCGGTCGCAGGCGAGCCTACGGAAGCACTCCGACGCCTACAGCCTGTTCTTCGGGACTAGTCCTTGTCCGTCCGCATGACCTTGGTCCGCAGGACGGACTCGTTCAGGTTGAGCTGGCGATCCAGCTCCGACACGGTCGCGGGTTGAGCCTTCACGTCGATGACGGCATAGATGCCTTCGGCGTGCTTGGCGATCTCGTACGCGAGACGGCGCCGGCCCCAGATGTCGACCTTGTCGACGGTGCCGCCGTCCTTGCGTACCACGTTGAGGAATGCTTCCAGCGACGGAGCTACGGTGCGCTCGTCGAGGGTGGGGTCGAGAATGACCATGATTTCGTATGGACGCATGAAGACCTCATCACCTCCTACGGTCTAGTCGGCCACGGACGCTCCGTGGCAGGAGGGTCACCTGCGTCGGTAACCGAGCCAGGCTACAGGAAACCCCGCTGATCTGCGAAATCGGCGATGGCTGGGCCCGATGTTTCGCCCATTTCTGCGCCAGGGCTGCGCACGAGCGATTTGCACGACCCTCACGCAGAACTCGCGGGCTTCGGTTGCGAGTCGCGGGTGAAACGCGCTCAGCTAAGCGGGAACGCGCACGCGAGACCGCTCGCGGTCTGGTCGAAGCCAGTCCGGGAGCCACCGCGGCGGATTGTCCGGCGCGCGGTCGAACACCCCGCCGGCCGGGTCGTCGACCTCACCACGGGTCCGCACCAGATCCAGCTCGGGCCGGTAGATCTGGCGGATCACCAGCGCGCACAAGGCAACGACGGCGATGTCGCGCAGCAACACCGTTGCGGTGAACCACTGTTCGGGCAGCCCGCGGTTCTCCTCGCCGTAGAGGTACAACATCCGTGGCACCCACACAAGCGCGTCGATCGTCATCCACGCCAGCAGAATGCGCCGGTGCGGCAACGCCAGCACGGCCAGCGGCACCAGCCACAGTGAGAACTGCGGACTCCACACCTTGTTCGTCAGCAGGAACGCCGCCACCACCAGGAACGCCAGCTGCATCACCCGCGGCCGGTGTCGGGCGGTCAACGCGATGTAAGCGATTGCGACACAACAGGATAGGAACAGGATCGCCGACACCGTGTTGGTCACCGTCGGCGGCTGCCAGAAGCCGAGGTCGGGATCGAACCCGCGCCAGCCGGTGAACGACTTCACCACGTTGTACAGCGAGTCCATGTCGTCGCCGCGCCGGGTGTTGAGCCGGAAGAACTCCGACCAGCCCCGCGGGAACAACATCATGATCGGCAGGTTCACCAACAGCCACACCACGAAGGCCGACAGCGCGGTCTTGCCGACTTCGCGCAGCCTGCCGGTGCGCACCGCGAGCACGGCCAGCGGCCCGAGCAGCAGCAGCGGATAGAGCTTGGCCGCCACCCCCAACCCGATCAGCGCTCCGGCCAGCACCGGTCTTCGCCGGGCCCACGCCAACAGCGCACCGGTCGCGAAAGCCGTTGCAAGGGCATCGAAGTTCGTGAAGACCTGGAAGATGAGCAACGGCGACGCGGCCACCAGCGCGGCGTCCCAGATCCGGCGCGGACCGGCCAGCTGCGACGCCGCCCACACGGTCACCAGCCACGCGAGCGCCAGCCCGAACGCCGCGATGTTGAAGAACATCACCACCTCGGCGATGACCGGCACCGACACCAGCTTGGTCAACGCCGTGTAGGTCTTGGCCAACGCCATCGACACGTACTGGTAGAGCCCGGTGAGCACCGGATACTCCATGTAGCGCACGGCGATGTTGCCGTCGTACTGGATGTGGGGTTGGCCGGTGGCGTCCTTCTCTATCCAGCTCGACTTGTACGGAAACTTCCCGAGGTTCAACAGTTCCGCGGTGTAGAGCGGCACCGTGTCCGAGTAGCACAGCTGGTAATAGGCGCGCTGGTTTTCCCAGTTGCCGACGCGCTGATCGGCGGTGCCGGTGCCCGTGGTCTGTAGGCACGCGGCCTTCGTCGAATACCCCAGCGCCAGAAACACCAGCGCGATGATCAGCATCACCCGCAGCGGTGTCAGGAACCGTTGCCTGCCGATCAGCGCGTGCTTGCCGACGGGTCCGCCGATCACCTCCGCGAGCGCGGCGCCGATCGTGTCGGTACGGCTGGGCAGGTCGCGTTGGTCGAAGCTCCGCCTATCTTCTGCCAGCGGGGCCGGCGATTCGACATCAGCGAGCCGGGCCGGCGATTCGAGGTCGGGTTCGCTCACGGGGGCGGCAGCGGACCGGGCGGGGGCCCTTGCTGCCCCGGCGGCGGCGGTGCGGGACCGACGGGCGCGGGCTGGCCGACAGGCGCGGGCTGGCCGACAGGCGCGGGCTGGCCG
>NZ_ATDN01000022.1 GCF_004014805.1 Mycolicibacterium elephantis DSM 44368 | reverse complement strand
CGGCCGGCGTCGGTGCCCGTCGCGGTGGTGCCCGCCGCACCGCTGCGGCGCGGGCGGGTGCCCGACGGACGCTCACGACGCGGCCGCTCCGAGGGCGGGGCCACCGCCAGCTCGCGCTTGCCGCCGACGATGTCGCCCTTGTAGATCCACACCTTCACACCGATGCGGCCGAACGTCGTCCTCGCCTCGTACAGGCCGTAATCGATGTCGGCGCGCAGCGTGTGCAGCGGCACCCGACCCTCGCGGTAGAACTCCGAGCGGCTCATCTCGGCGCCGCCGAGACGGCCCGAACACTGCACGCGGATGCCCTTGACGTTGGGCTGGCGCATCGCGGACTGGATCGCCTTGCGCATGGCGCGACGGAACGCGACACGGTTGCTCAACTGCTCGGCGACACCCTGGGCGACCAACTGCGCCACCGACTCCGGGCTTTTCACCTCGAGGATGTTGAGCTGGACCTGCTTGCCGGTCAGCTTCTCGAGGTCCGCGCGGATGCGGTCGGCCTCGGTGCCGCGGCGGCCGATCACGATGCCGGGCCGTGCGGTGTGGATGTCCACGCGCACCCGGTCGCGGGTCCGCTCGATCTCGACGTTGGCGATGCCCGCACGCTCGAGGCCGGTGGCCAACAGCCGACGGATCGCGACGTCTTCCTTGACGTAGTCCTTGTACTGCTTGTCTGCATACCACCGGGACTTCCAGCCGGTGGTGATACCGAGCCGGAAGCCGTGGGGATTGATTTTCTGGCCCACTACTCCGAGCCCTCCTTCGATTCGGACGCTTCAGCAGTCTTCTTCGCGGCCTTCTTGGCCGGCGCCTTCTCGGCCGTCGCCTTCTTGGCGGCAGCCTTCTTGGCCGGCGCCTTCTCGGCGGTCGCCTTCTGTGCCGTCGCCTTGGTGGCAGGCGCCTTCTTGGCGGCGGCCTTGCTGGCCTGCGCCCGGCGGGCCCGTGACGCGCTGGCCGACCGGCCGCGCTCGTCCTCGCGGCTCGCGCGGCTCTCCAGGATCACGGTGATGTGGCTGGTGCGCTTGCGAATCCGGAACGCACGCCCCTGCGCGCGTGGCCGGATGCGCTTGGCGGTCGGGCCCTCGTCGGCGTGGATGGTCGCCACCACGAGGGTGGACGGGTCCAGGCCGTCGTTGTTCTGCGCGTTGGCGGCTGCGCTGGCGATCACCTTGGCGACCGGCTCGCTGGCGGCCTGCGGTGCCCACCGCAGGATGTCCAACGCGTCGGCCACCGGCTTGCCACGCACCAGGTCGATGACCCGGCGCGCCTTCGTCGCCGAGACACGCACGAAACGCGCCTTGGCCACGGCGGTCGGATATTCAGTCGTCGTAGTACTCACCGGCGCTTAGCCTTCCGGTCGTCTTTGATGTGACCCTTGAACGTGCGGGTCGGGGCGAACTCGCCGAGCTTGTGGCCGACCATCGCCTCGGTGACGAACACCGGGACGTGCTTGCGGCCGTCGTGCACCGCGAAGGTGTGTCCGATGAAGTCGGGGATGATCGTCGACCGACGCGACCAGGTCTTGATGACCTGCTTGGTGTTCTTCTCGTTCTGTGCGTCGACCTTCTTGAGCAGATGGTCGTCGACGAACGGACCCTTTTTCAGGCTGCGTGGCATCAGCTACTCCTACCGGTGATGCTTCTTGCCGGTGCGACGGCGACGGACGATGAGCTTGTCGCTCGGCTTGTTGGGCTTGCGGGTACGGCCCTCGGGCTTGCCCCACGGGCTGACTGGGTGGCGGCCGCCGGAGGTCTTGCCCTCACCGCCGCCGTGCGGGTGGTCGACCGGGTTCATCACGACACCGCGGACGCTGGGACGCCTGCCCTTCCACCGCATCCGGCCGGCCTTGCCCCAGTTGATGTTGGCCTGCTCGGCGTTGCCGACCTCACCCACGGTGGCACGGCAGCGCACGTCGACGCGCCGGATCTCGCCGGACGGCATACGCAGCGAGGCGTAGGTGCCCTCCTTACCGAGCAACTGGATGCTCGCCCCTGCGGAGCGGGCCAGCTTGGCGCCGCCGCCGGGACGCAGCTCCACCGCGTGCACGATCGTGCCGGCGGGGATGTTGCGCAGCGGCAGGCAGTTACCGGGCTTGATGTCGGCGTTGGGACCGGACTCGACGACATCACCCTGCGAAAGGCCCTGCGGCGCAATGATGTAGCGCTTCTCCCCGTCCAGGTAGTGCAGCAGCGCGATGTGGGCCGTGCGGTTCGGGTCGTACTCGATGTGCGCGACCTTGGCGTTGATGCCGTCCTTGTCGTGGCGGCGGAAGTCGATCACCCGGTAGGCGCGCTTGTGCCCGCCGCCCCGGTGCCGCGTGGTGATCCGGCCGTGCGCGTTGCGCCCACCCTTGCTGTGCAGCGGGCGGACCAGCGACTTCTCCGGATGGTCGCGAGTGATCTCGGCGAACTCGGAGACGCTGGCTCCGCGACGACCCGGGGTCGTCGGCTTGTACTTGCGAATTGCCATGATTCTCTAGGTCTCTCTGATCCCCGGGCTAGGCCGGTGCTCCGAACAGGTCGATGGGCTTGCTCCCAGGAGCCAGCGTGACGATGGCCCGCTTGGTGTCTTTGCGCTTTCCGTAACCGGTGCGGGTGCGCTTGCGCTTGCCCGGCCGGTTGGCGGTGTTCACCGACGCGACCTTGACCTTGAAGATCTTCTCAATCGCGATCTTGATCTGGGTCTTGTTCGAGTCGGGGTGGACGATGAACGTGTAGACGTTGTCCTCGATCAGCCCGTAGGACTTCTCCGAGATGACCGGCGACAAGATGATGTCGCGGGGGTCAGTGACGGTCGCCATCAGGCCGACACCTCCTCTTTGCGGTTCGAGCTGATGTAGGCGTTGAGGGCCTCGACGCTGAACACCACGTCGTCGGCCTTCAACACGTCGTAGGTGTTGAGCTGATCCGGCGAGATCACGTGAACCCCAGGCAGATTGCGCACGCTCTTGGCGCTGGTCTCGTCCGTGCGCCCGATCACGACCAGCACCTGCTTGCGGTCGGTCAGGGTGGCCAGGAACGTCTTGGCGCTCTTGGTCGACGGCGTCTGGCCCTCGACCAACTCGGTGACCGCGTGGATCCGGCCGTTGCGGGCCCGGTCCGACAGCGCGCCGCGCAGCGCGGCCGCGATCATCTTCTTCGGGGTGCGCTGGCTGTAGTCGCGCGGCTTCGGGCCGTGCACGACGCCGCCGCCGGTGAACTGCGGCGCCCGGATCGAGCCCTGGCGGGCGCGCCCGGTGCCCTTCTGCCGGTACGGCTTCTTGCCGCCGCCGCGGACCTCGCCGCGGGTCTTGGTCGAGTGCGTGCCCTGGCGAGCCGCGGCCTGCTGCGCGGTCACCACCTGATGCATCAGTGCGATGTTGGGCTCGACGTCGAACAGCTCGGCGGGCAGCTCGACGGAGCCGTCCTTCTTACCGCCCGGGGTGTGGACGTCGATCTTGAGAGTCTTGGCAGCCATGTCTACTTCTCGCCTCGCTTGATTGCGCTGCGGACCATCACCAGACCGCCGTTGCGGCCGGGGATGGCGCCCCTGATCAACAGCACGCCGTTCTCGGCATCGACCTTGTGCACCAACAGGCTCTGCGTGGTGACGCGGTCGTTGCCCATCCGGCCCGCCATGCGGGTGCCCTTGAACACCCGGCCCGGCGTCGCGCAGCCGCCGATGGAACCGGGCCGGCGGTGCACCGCCTGGGCGCCGTGGCTGGCGCCCTGGCCGCGGAAACCGTGGCGCTTCATGGTGCCCGCGAAGCCCTTGCCCTTGCTGGTGCCCGTCACGTCGACGTAGCTGCCGTCGGTGAAGATCTCGGCGGTCAGTTCCTGGCCGACTTCGTATTCGGCGGTGGCGTCGTCGTCGAGGCGCAGCTCGGCGAGGTGGCGGCGCGGGTTGACGCCCGCCGCCTCGTACTGACCCTTCAGCGGCTTGTTCACCTTGCGCGGGTTGATCTCGCCATAGGCCAGCTGTACGGCGCTGTAGCCGTCGCGCTCGGGAGTGCGGATGCGCGTGACGACGTTGGGGCCGGCCTTGACGACCGTCACCGGCACGACCCTGTTGTTCTCGTCGAACACCTGCGTCATGCCCAGCTTGGTGCCCAGAATGCCCTTCCTAGCCATGTCTCTGGAATCTCCTACTGGATGTTGACGTCAACGCTGGCCGGCAGGTCGATGCGCATCAGCGCGTCGACCGTCTTCGGCGTCGGGTCGAGGATGTCGATCAGTCGCTTGTGGGTGCGCATCTCGAAGTGCTCCCGCGAGTCCTTGTACTTGTGCGGTGAGCGGATGACGCAGTACACGTTCTTCTCGGTCGGCAGCGGCACCGGGCCGACCACGCTGGCGCCCGTCCGGGTGACCGTCTCGACGATCTTGCGCGCCGAGGCGTCGATCGCCTCGTGGTCGTAGGCCTTGAGCCTGATGCGGATCTTCTGTCCCGCCACGCTTCTCCTACCTCACTACTAACGGGCCCGTGCTGGGCCTGGTCTGCAAGTCGCACGCCGGGACCAACCCGATCGCGCGAGCACTGCCGCCGCTGTTTTCCTGTCTATGGTCCACCGACCCCCGCGCTCGGGTGTGTCGCCCTCACGCGTACCCGTTCGCGTCGAAATCCGTCGCGATCGAGATTGGGACCGGACGCGCCCACTGGAGGCGCAGGTCGTGTGCCCGTCAGGGGTGAACCCGGCTCAAGGCAACCCGAACAGTATGCCTCAGATCCAGCCCCCGGCCAAATTCGCCCACAGGGACATTTGGGCGACAAAGTGCGAGTAGATCGCCCCATTATGTCGATCTCGGCGCGGCCCCGGCGGCGGTAGCCCACCCGGGGTCGAACGCCGCTTACCTTACCGCCGAGTAAGGTAGCCGCACATGGCCGCCGTGACCACCACGTATCGTCTGTGGCGGCGCCTCCGCGTAGGCCCGGTTGCAGCCGCCGGACTTCGCGTCGATCACCGACGGCCACGACGTGGTGGTGCCCGTCAGCGTCATCGACAAGTCGCCGGCCTAGCCGAGATCGACTCAATGGCGAGATTCACTCGCACTTTTCCGCCCGTTCGTCCCTTTGGGCGTGCGTGGCGTCAGCCGGTCAGGTCCGCCCAGAACCGGCACTGGTGCTGTTGCTCGTACGTGGTGACGACGCGGTTGCCGTCGGGGTGCAACACCATGCGCTCGCCCGCGGCGTCATCGCTCAGCTGCGGCCACCCTTCACCGGGTGAACCGGTCGCGACGAACTCGCTCCAGTAATCGAGCATCTGCTCGGAGAGCCGCTGCTGCTTCGCGTTCAGCGGCGGGGCGCCGCCGACGTCGAACAGGTAGCGCAGTTCCAGCGAGTGCCCGGCGCCGACGGGAAAAGGGGCCGCGCGCAACGGTTCCGGGGCCGGCGCGTTCGGATCGTCGAACTCGTAGAAGTACACCTCGCGATCGCCGGCCAGCGCATCGGCCATCCGGTCCGCGACGCACGCGAACACGCCGTCGGTCGTCGCAGCCGAATACGCCAGCGGCACACTGTTTTCGAAGTGCTCGGGTGAATAGCGTTGCGCGACGGCGGCGGCATCCGGGCCGAAGGCCTCCGCGAGCAGCTCCGGATAGTGGGCGGCGTCGATCGGGCGCCCGCGCACGTGCTGCAGCGCGGTGAACAAGTTGAACTCGTCTGCCGTCGTCCCGATCAGCACCGGCACCCGCGCCGCGCGCCCGTCGGCGAGGCCGGTGAGCGGATCCACCGGCAGCGTCGCCGTCCCGGTGACCGGGCCGCTCAGCTGTTCGGTGCCGATGCGGTCGTAGAACACCGGCCGGGTCAGCTGTTCGGGCGGCAGCGCGCGCAGGCACTGCGCGGCGGTGGTGGGATCGGCGCAGCCGACGTCGGCCGCGTACCGCAGGCTGGCCTCCTGGGCGGCAGGCAGGCCGTACTGGGCCTGGCACGGCGCGCTTTGGATGATCGCGGCGCGGAACAGCCCCGCCGAGCCGGGCGCGACGAGGTGGTCGCACACCGCCATCCCGCCGGCGGACTCGCCCGCGATCGTGACTTTCTCTGGGTCGCCGCCGAATTCGGCGATGTTGTTCCGCACCCACCGCAGCGCCGCCTGCTGGTCGGCCAGCCCGTAGTTGCCGTCACCCAGCGCGGGATGCGCGAGGAAGCCCAGCGCGCCCAGCCGGTAGTTGAGGGTGACGACGACGATCTCGCCGCGGCCGGTCAGCGACCGCGCGTTGTAGATGTCGCCGCTGCCGTTGGTGAACCCGCCGCCGTGCAGCCACACCAGCACCGGCCGAGGTTCGCCCGACGGCGGCGGCGTCCACACGTTCAGCGTCAGGCAGTCCTCGCTGGTGGGCCGGCCGTCGACGTCGTTGCTGACATCCTGGACGCACCGCGGGCCCGGCCGGGTCGCGTCGCGCAGCCCTTCCCAGCTGGGCACGGGCCGCGGCGGTTGCCATCGCAACGGGCCGACCGGCGCTGCGGCGTAGGGAATTCCGGCGAAATAGCGGTGATCGTCGGACACGGTTCCGCGCAGGTCCCCGGCGTCCGTCTGCACCACCGCGGGGTCCGCGGGCACCTCGATGACGGCGGATCCGCCCTGACCGCATGCGGACAGCAGCAACGCCACGACCGCCACCAGGGCCGGGCGAAGCGTCGCTGAGCGCACGAGGTCCGAGACTACTGACACCATCTGAGTGCCACCGTGGGCTCCGTCCCATATACTGGGTTCTTGACACGCGTCAAGTTTTCGACGAGTCCGACGAAGGAGCCTGTATGAGCACGCCGACGATGGATGACGCCACCAAGGCCCTGGCCGACCCGACCGCCTATGCCGACGACGAACGGCTCCACGCGGCACTCGCCCATCTGCGGGCCAACAACCCGGTGGCCTATGTCGACCATCCGCCGTACCGGCCGTTCTGGGCGGTCACCAAGCACGAAGACATCATGGACATCGAGCGCGACAACGAGCTCTGGCTGTCCGAACCCCGCCCGCTGCTGGCCACCGCGGAGGCCGACGACCTCGCCAAGGCGCAGCTCGAGGCGGGCATGGGGTTGCGCACGCTGATCCACATGGACGACCCGCACCACCGCAAGGTGCGCGCGATCGGCGCAGATTGGTTCCGCCCCAAGGCCATGCGGGCGCTGAAGGTCCGCGTCGACGAGCTGGCCAAGGGATATGTCGACAAGATGCGCGACATCGGCCCGGAGTGTGACTTCGTCGACGACATCGGGGTGTACTACCCGCTGTGGGTGATCATGTCGCTGCTCGGCCTGCCCGAGGAGGACTTCCCCCGCATGCTCAGGCTCACCCAGGAGCTCTTCGGTGGCGATGAGGAGGAGTACAAGCGCGGCACCACCCCCGAAGAGCAGATGGAGGTGCTGATCGACCTCTTCGACTACTTCCGGAAGCTGACCGAGTCACGGCGGGCGAATCCCACCGACGACCTGGCATCCGCGATCGCCAACGGCCGCGTCGACGGGGAATTGCTCTCCGAAGTCGACTGCCTGTCCTACTACGTGATCGTGGCCACCGCAGGGCACGACACCACCAGCCATGCCATCTCCGGGGGAATGCGGGCGCTGATCGAGAACCCCGATCAGCTCGCCCGGCTGAAAGCCAACCCGGAGCTGATGCCCACCGCGGTGGAGGAGATGATCCGCTGGACCACCCCGGTCAAGGAGTTCATGCGCACCGCCGCCGCCGACACCGAGGTGCGCGGCGTGCCGATCAAGCAAGGCGAATCCGCCTATCTCGCTTACGTTTCGGCGAACCGCGACGAGGAGATCTTCGACGAGCCGTTCAAGTTCGACGTCGGCCGCGACCCGAACAAGCACCTGGCGTTCGGTTACGGTGTGCACTTCTGCCTGGGTGCGGCGCTGGCCCGGATGGAGATCAACAGCTTCTTCTCCGAGCTGGTCCCCCGCCTGGACTCGATCGAGCTGGCCGGCCAGCCGCAGCTGACGTCGACGGTGTTCGTCGGCGGGCTCAAGCACCTGCCGATCCGCTACTCGGTGCGCTGAGCTTTCCCCGCGAGCAGACGCGAACTCCCCCTGATTCGGCTGATTTAGGGTGGTTTCGCGTCTGCTCGGCGGGAGGAGATCAGCCCCGGACGAACTCCGCGGCGCGGTGTCCGATCATCACGATCGTGGCGTGCGGACCCCGGCTGGTGATCGTCGGCAGCACCGAGCCGTCGACCACCCACAGCCCGTCGACGCCGCGCACCCGGCATCGGGGGTCGACGACGGCCGTGTCGTCGTCCTCGCCACCCATGGGTGCGGTGCCGCAGAGATGCTGCGAGGTCGACCACGACACCGCACCGACATCGGTGGTGGTTCCGACCAATTCGCGTGCCAGCTCGGTGCCGGCCTGCAGCAGGGCCACGTCGTCGGGTTCGCTGTCGTAGCGGTGCTCGATGACAGGCGCGACGGCCGGGTCCGCCGAGACGACGGTGACGCGCCCGCGCGAGCGGGGGCGCATCAGCGTCACGCCGATGTGGGGGCGGTCGGCGGGATCGTCACGCCGGCCGCTGACCATCGCGCCGAACCCCGCGGTGTACGGCCGCAGCTCGAGCCCGTCGGCGGTGGTGAGAACGGCCTCCAACGGCGGCACCCCGCTGCTGACCGTCCAGCTCACCGGCAACACCCACTCCGGATGGTCGGCGCTGGCGATGCCGACCGGCAGCGCCGCCTGCACCGGAATCCCCGCGGTGCGCAGCGCGCTCTCCGGCCCGATGCCCGAAAGCATCAGCAGGTGTGCCGAACCGATCGCACCGGCGCACAACGCAATTCGATCCGCGCTCAGCCGCACCGCACCGTTCGGCCCGACACAGTCCACGCCGATCGCCCGGCCGTTCTCGACACGTATCCGGGCCGCCCGGTGACTGGTCAGCACGGTCAGGTTCGCCCGGCTCATCGCGGGCTGCAGAAACGCCCCGCCGGGACCCACCCGGGTGCCCTTGTCGATGTTCAGCGGTACCGGCCCCACACCGTCGGGCAGCGAATCGTCGGCCGTCGACCCGTTGAGGTCGGGAATCCACGGATATCCCGCCGATGTCGCCGCATCCACGAAAGATGCTGTACAGCCGTCGAATTCGGCGACACGACGCACCGAGATGGGCCCGCTCGAGCCGTGGAGCGGGGTGTCGAAGTCCAGGTCGGTCTCGATCGCCCGGAAATGCGGAAGCACGTCGTTCCACGACCAGCCCGGCAGCGCCCAGCCGTCGAAGTCCGAGGGCAGGCCCCGACAGAAGTACCCACCGTTGACCGCACCCGAACCGCCCACGACGGCGCCGCGCAGGATCTGGGCGTGCCGCTGCGGAGACGTCGTCAGCGTCGTCGGGTACCTGCGCACCACCGAGCTGGCCGCACCGATCGGCAGCCGCAGCCCGTCCCTGATCTGGATCAGCACTTGCGGGTCGGCGGGGCCGGGGCCCGCCTCGACAACCGTCACGTGACAGTCCGGATCCGCTGAAAGCCGTTCCGCCAAGACGGATCCGGCACTTCCCGCACCGACAATCAGTACGTCGCTGTGCAAGGCGATGCTTCAGGTCCTGATCTGCGGCTTGAGCGCACCGAGATGGCGTTCGCGCATGACACCGGTCCACAGCCCCGTTCCGTAGGCGATGTCGTCGAGCCGTTTGAGCAGCAGGTAGGTGAACAGGCCGATCGGCTTGGCGTCCTCGTCGGCCCTGGCGTTGCGGCCGACCCAGTCCACCACTCCGTCGACGACCGCGGCCACGAGCACCACCTGCCGGCACCGCCGCGAGATCAGCGCAGCCATCAGCGCGATCGGCCAGTAGTGCCGGCAGATCGCGGAGGCCAGCTGCAGCGCCGCCGACCCCAGGCCGTGCGCGGCCACCACGGCCACTTCCCGAGGTTCGGTCTCCACGGTGGACAGCGACTTGGCGATGCGGCGTCCGGTGATCGCCGCGACGACCATCGAGGCCAGGTAACCGTAGCTGGAGCCCATCATCAACAGCATCCAGACCACCAGCGTCCACCCGGAGATCACCAGCGGAGCCGTCTTGCCGGGGTGGCGCACCGCCAGCGGGGCCGCCGCTGAGCCGTAGAAAGACTTGCGCGAGAACCATTCTCGGATCTGCGTTCGATGATCGTGCGCGACGAGCGCGACGGGCTCATAGCGCAGCCGGGCACCCGCCTCGATCATCCGCCAGCACAGGTCGACGTCCTCGCCCGACTTGAGCGTCTCGTCGAATCCGCCGATCTCCTTCAGCACCGACCGACGGCAGATGATCGCGGCGCTCGGTACGTAGGACACCGTCCCGTAGGGCACCACCGGGGCCTCACGCATCCCCAGGTCCAACGACGAGCGGACGGCCTCGTAGCGGGCCACGGTGTTGACGGGCTCACGCAGGCCGACGATGCGCGGCGCGACCAGGGCGACGGCCGGGTCGCAGAAGTGGCCCAGCAGGGCCTCCAGCCACCCGCGCCGGGGTACCACGTCGGAGTCGAGGAAGGCGACGAAGTCGGTCTCGCACGCCGCTATGCCGGTGTTGCGCGCGGCGGCCGGGCCCTTGCTCCGCTCATGGCGCACCACTTTGACGTCGCAGTGCATGTCCGTGAAGTCGGCCTGTTGAACCGGGACAGCCGAGCCGTCGTCCACCACGACGACACGCAGCCCGCGCAGCGACGCGACCAGCCGTTGGAGTCCGGTTGCGTTGTCGCGTACCGGGATAACGATCGTCACGTCCCGGTGCGACGGCCCGGTGGCCGGCCGCGGGTGCGCTACGGTCGCGTCGAGCAGAGTGCGGGCGAGCTGCGCGCTGACCGCATCGTGCACCTCGAGGCGACCGCCGTTGAGCATGGTCTGCGCGGCGGGCGCCAGCCGCAGCAGCCGGGTGGGGGAACCGCCGAGCAGCGCGGAGCCCTCGCCGAGCACCTTCACACGGCGATCCACCTGGATCGCGAAGCCGTCCGGCAGCCGTGGACCGGTCATGCCAGCATCCCGTTCCGGTCCGGCGCCCAGCGGATGATCCGCTGCGAACAGCCGTCGACCATGGCGGCGAAGAGCCGCTCGCCCTCCTGCGCGGACGCGGTGGTGGGGTCGCCGAGCACTCCGACCTCACTGACCGCGGCCACCCCGCCGCGGCGCAGTTCGGGCATGAGCTCGGCGAGCGGCGCCCGGTTACCGGTCACGCGTTCGTCGAGCCACACATCGTGCGGCGAAATATGTAGCAATACAGACGTTTCGGTATGCCCGGCGTGCGCGTCGGCGTCCGGGACGCTGCATGAACACCACGCCGCGTCCCGGCCTTCGTCGCGAAGCAAAGCTGTCGCGGCGGTCAAAGCTTCCACATTCCCCCCGTGCCCATTGACGAAAACGAGGCGCGACGCCCACCGCGATGCCGACCGGCCGATTTCCAGCAGCAACAGGGATAGCGCCTCGGTTCCGATGGAGACCGTGCCGGTGAAGCCCTCGTGCTCGCCGCTGGCGCCGTACCCGATCGCGGGCGCGATCATCCAGTTCGATTCACCTCGCCCGGCGATACCGTCGACGACGGCGTTGGCGACCGCGGTCGCGATGCGGGTGTCGGTGTCCAGCGGCAGGTGCGGGCCGTGCTGTTCGGTCGACCCGACGGGAACGATCAATGCTGAAGACACGGTTTGTAGCTGCCTCGACGTCAAGTTGCCAAGCTCGCGGAGAGAAGCCACCCGCCGATGGTAGGCCGAATTCACCTGTCGTGCGCCAATTGTTCGTGCATGCGTAGGAAATGATTTTCCGAAATCAGCGCCGACGGCAGCGGGGCAACCACGTGCGTCCCCTGCGCCACGCCTGTACCAGCCGATTCGGGTGAGGCGGCGGCGACGGCCTCAGTTCGCCGGACCACCGGGTACGCCCAGCGCCCGGGTGAACCCCGGCGGCACGAGAACATGCTCGGGTCCGAGGTCCTGCACGGAGGCCAGGCCGAGGCCCATGAGCGCCGAGTCGATGCCGCCGCGGAGGATGTCGAGAACGTTCTCGACGCCGGCCTGCCCGTTGGCCGCCAGCCCCCACAGATACGCGCGGCCGATCATCACCGCGCGCGCCCCGAGCGCCACCGCCTTGACCACGTCGCTGCCGCGCCGCACGCCGCCGTCGAGCAGCACCTCGATCTGGTCGCCGACGGCTTCGGCGATCGCCGGCAGCGCCCGGATCGACGCGGGTGTGCCGTCGAGGTTGTTGCCGCCGTGGTTGGACACCGAGATCGCTGAAACACCCGCGTCCACAGCGCGTTTGGCGTCGTCGACCCGCATCACGCCCTTGAGCATGAACGGGCCGCCCCACAGCTCGCGCAGCCACGCGATGTCGGCCCACGTCGGCGGTGGGGTGGCCATCCACTCCCCGTACGCGGCGAAGAACGGCGGGCCCTGTTCGCCCCGCGCCGCCTGGTTGGGCACCTGCAGGTTGGGCGGACGCAGGGTTTTGGCCCACTGCAGGAACCAGCGCGGCCGCGTCAGCCCTTCGGGCAGCATCTTCACGATGGTCGGCAGGTCCATCTGCTCGGGGATCTTCGGGCTGCCCCAGTCCCGGCCGTGCGAGAAGCTCCAGTCGGTGGTGGCGATCAGGCCGACGGCGCCGGCCTGCCGGGCCCGCTCCACCCGGCCCGCGATGTCGTCGCGACTGCCGAGCCAGTACAGCTGGAAGAAGGTCTTCGGGTTGGCGGCGACCACCTCTTCGATCGGCTTGCTGGCGAACGACGACAACCCCATCGCGGTGCCACGCGCCGCGGCGGCCCGCGCCACGGCGACCTCACCGTCCGGATGCACCGCCTGCACGCCCGTCGGCGAGATCATGACGGGCATCGAAATATCCTGCCCCATCACGGTTGTCGACAAATCACGCTTGTCGACGGCGCCGATCACGTGCGGCGCGAACCCCAGCTCGGCGAAGGCCTCCACGTTGTCGGCGACCGTCACCCCCTTCTCGCTGGCGGCGATCAGCGCGGCGTACACCGATTTGGGGAGTCGCTTCTTGGCCCTCTGTTGGGCCAGGGCGACCGTTTCGAACCAGATATCTCGTGCCATCGTCACACCGGGCTTTCGTTGCACAGGCGCGACGGAGGCGCCGCTGGGCTGAGCGGCCTGGTCTGCAGCGTCAGCATGACCGGCTTCCCGCGCGAGTGGTCGACACCGGGCTTGGGCTTGTCACGCTCGCGGGCCAGCGCGGGCGCGCCGTAGCCTTCGACACACTCCGGGTCGGGGCCGTCCATCGGCAGGCCCGTGAAGAACTTGGCGGCCATGCAGCCGCCGCGGCAGCTGTCGTAGTGGTTGCAGCCGGCGCACGCTCCCGCGGACTGGGGCTCACGCAGTTCGCGAAACAACGGCGCGTTCTTCCACACGTTGTCGAAACCGCCGTCGAACACCACATTTCCGGCCAGGAACCGGTCATGGATGGCGAACGGGCACGCGTAGACGTCGCCGACCGGATCGATGAGGCACACCACCCGGCCGGCCCCGCACAGGTTGAGGCCGGCGAGCGCGCCCGGCTCACCCAGCCCGGACAGGTGGAAGAACGAGTCGCCGGTCAGCACGCGATCACCCTTGGCGACCAGCCAGTTGTACAGCTGAACCTGCTGCTCGGCGGTCGGGTGCAGGTCGTCCCACACGTCGGCGCCGCGGCCGGACGGCCGAAGCCGGGTGATGCGCAGCGTCGCGCCGTACTGGGCTGCCAGCGCGGCGAATTCGTCGAGTTGGTCGACGTTGTGGCGGGTGACGACGACGGAGATCTTGGCGTCCTTGAACCCGGCGTCGGCGAGGTTCTGCAGCGCGCGGGTCGCCATCGCGAACGAACCCCGGCCGCGCACGGCGTCGTTGACCTCCGCGGTCGCCCCGTCCAGGGAGATCTGCACGTCGACGTACTCGCTGGCAGCCAGCCGTGCGGCCACCTCGGGGGTGATGCGCACTCCGTTGGTGGAGAACTTCACGCCGACGTTGTGGTCGGTCGCGTAGTCGACGAGTTCCCAGAAGTCCGGGCGCACAGTGGGTTCGCCACCGCCGATGTTGACGTAGAACACCTGCATGCGCTGGAGCTCGTCGATGATGTCCTTGCACTGCTGCGTGCTCAGCTCGCGCGGATCGCGCTTACCCGACGAGGACAGGCAGTGGACGCAGGCGAGGTTGCACGCGTAGGTGAGTTCCCACGTCAGACAGATCGGGGCGTCCAGGCCGTGCTCGAACTGTTCGATGAGGCGCGGCACCGGCTGCTTCGCCGGAGCGGGTGGAGATTCCACAGAAGTCATTGCGGCACCAGCATTTTCGATTGGGCAAGCACGCTGAGTGCATGCAGATACGGAGCCTGTTGCGCGTCGTCGATGCCGGCGGCGCGGCAGGCGGATCGGGCGTCGGGATGGTCGCCCAGGGTGTTCACCACGTCGACGATCGTGCGGTTCTTCAGGAACGACAGCTTGCGCGTCCCGAAGTGATACAGCAGCGCCCCGAACGGCTCGGGCCGCACCGCCACCTGGTGGTGCAGCCGCCAGCCGCGGCCGGGGTCGAACGCCGCGCCGGCCGGCGACACCGCGTCGACCGACGACGCCGTGTCGCTGCCGGACGCCGCCATCGACGAGCCCACGGTCAGTAGACCCCGCACATCCCGTCGATCGACACCTCTTCGACCAGGGTCTCGGTCACCAGCTCGGCGTCCTCGACCTGCTGATTCGGTTCCATGGCGATCCACCTTTCGTGTCACAGGTTCTCGACAATTGTGAGCGAGATCGCAATAATATGGCATCGAGTGCCGAAATCAAAGTGGCGGCTGCCGGAGGTGGGCTGATGCGAGCTGATACCCCGCCCCGCGTGGGTCGTCGACGCTCCACGACCACCGACCACATCAGCAACGTCGCCATCGACCTGTTCACCGCCCGCGGGTTCGACGCCGTCAGCGTCGACGACGTCGCCGAGGCCGCGGGCATCGCGCGTCGCACGTTGTTTCGCTACTACCCCTCTAAAAACGCCTTGCCCTGGGGCGATTTCGACGCGCACCTGGAGCACCTGCGCGATCTGCTCGCCGGCCTCGACCCCGAAGTGCCGCTCGGTGCGGCGCTGCGCACCGCCCTGCTGGCGTTCAACACCTTCGACGAGGCCGAAACGGTCCGCCACCGCCAGCGGATGCGGGTGATCCTGGAAACCGCCGAGCTGCAGGCCTATTCGATGACGATGTACGCGGGCTGGCGCGCCGTCGTCGCGGACTTCGTGGCGCGGCGGCTGGGCGCCAAGCCAAGCGATCTGGGCCCGCAGACAGTGGCGTGGACCATGCTCGGGGTGGCGCTGTCGGCCTACGAGCACTGGCTGGCAGACGAGACGGTTCCACTGGCGCAGGCGCTCGGCGCCGCATTCGACACCGTCAGCGCCGGCTTCGTGGCGCTGGAACCGTGAAACCCGCGCCACGGCGCGGGTGGCGGCGCTAGCTTGGGAGCGACCGCAGGAGGGGATCTTCTCGATGCGCGACAAGAAAACTGGACACGCTCTGCTGTTCGACGCGTTGTGGACCAAGGGCACCGCATTCACCCACGAGGAGCGTCGCGAATTCGGTCTGCTGGGCCTGCTGCCGACCGCCGAGAAGACGCTGGCGCAACAGGCCGAGCACTGCTGGACCGAGTTCTGCAGGCGTCGCGACCCGATCGACAAACACATCTACCTGCGCGCGCTGCAGGACCGCAACGAAACCCTGTTCTACCGGGTGCTGCGCGAGCATGTCGCCGACATGATGCCGATCGTCTACACGCCCACCGTCGGGGAGGCCTGCCAGCGGTTCAGCGAGATCTACCAGCGGCCGCGCGGGCTGTTCGTGTCCTACCCCGACCGTGGTTCATTGCGCGAGGTGTTGCGCAACCGTCCGCAGCGTGACGTCGACGTCATCGTGGTCACCGACGGTCAGCGCATCCTCGGCCTGGGCGATCAGGGCATCGGCGGGATGGGCATACCGATCGGCAAGCTCTCGCTGTACACCCTCATCGGTGGCATCGATCCGGCCCGCACCCTGCCGATCGTGCTCGACGTCGGCACCGACAATGTCGAACTGCTCGAGAACCCGCAGTATCTCGGCTGGCGTCACCGCCGGATCGGCGGCGACGAATACTACGGTTTCATCGACGATTTCGTCCGCACGGTGACCGAAGAGCTGCCGAATGTGCTGCTGCAGTGGGAGGACTTCGCCAGCGCGCATGCGCTGCCGATCCTGCAGCGCTACCGCGACCGGCTACTGACGTTCAACGACGACATCCAGGGCACCGCCGCGGTTACCCTCGGCGCGCTGCACGGCGCGGCCAAGGTCGCCGGCCGGCCGCTGTCACACCAGCAGGTGGTGATGCTGGGCGCGGGGTCGGCCGGCATCGGGGTGCTGCAGATGGTGCGCCGCCAGATGGTCTCCGAAGGCCTCTCGGCGCGGCAGGCCGCGGAGCAGATCTGGGTCGTCGACATCAACGGGCTGCTCACCGACGACCGCACCGACCTCTCGCCGAGCCAACGCGAATTCGCCCAGCCGGCCGCGCGCCTCGCAGGATGGAGCCTGTCCGGACCGGCCCAGCTGGCCGACGTCGTGCACCACGTCGACGTCGGCGTGCTGATTGGACTGTCCACTGCGACAGGGGCTTTCACCGAACCCATTGTCCGTGAGATCGCGGCCAAGACGGAGCGGCCCATCATCTTCCCGCTGTCCAACCCGACCAGCCGCGCCGAGGCCCATCCGTCCGAGCTCGACGAATGGACCGGGGGCCGCGCGCTCATCGCCACCGGCTCCCCGTTCGCGCCGCTGCGCCGCGACGGCGTCGAGCGCACGGTCGCGCAGTGCAACAACGCCTACATCTTCCCCGCGGTGGGGTTGGCCGTCACGGCCGCGCAGGCCACCCGGGTCACCGACGAGATGATGCGGGCCGCGGCGGCGGCGCTCGGCGACGCCTCCCCCGCGCTGGCCGATCCGAACCAGCCGCTGCTGCCCGCGTGGTCGCAGGTTCCCGATATCGCCGCACGCATCGCGCACGCCGTCGCCGTCCAGGCCGTCGCCGACGGTGTCGCCCCGCAGCGCAGCTCGGCTGAACTGTCGGCCCGCATCGCCCAGGTGCGCTGGACACCGGAATACCGCGGCTGAAAACCCTCCGCGAGCGCTGAGCGGTGGCGCGAAAACTTTTTTCGCATTGAGGCGTCGGAGTTCGGGCGCCAATGGCGACGATAAGGGTGTGAGCGCCGAATCGGATGGCGACGACGCTCCACGGGCCCTGCTGGCGCTGTACGACGAAGCACTGCCGGCCGTTTACGGCTACTTCGTCCGGCGCTGCGGGGACCGGGGCACCGCCGAGGACCTGACGTCGGAGACCTTTCTGGCGGCGATGGACGCCGCCCGCAAGAACGCTCCGCCGCCGATCAGCGTGCCGTGGCTGTTCGGGGTGGCCCGCCACAAACTGGCCGACCACTACCGCCGCCGTCACGACCGGTTCTCGGTCCCCGTCGCCGAGCTGCCCGAGCCGCTCGACGCACCCGACGACTGGGACGCCGAGCTGGATCGCATCGTCGCCGAGAGCGTGCTCGCGAAGCTGCCCGAACAGCACCGCACCGTGCTGGCGCTGCGCTACATGGACGACTGTTCGGTGCCCGAGTGTGCCGAGCTGATCGGCCGCACCGTGCATGCCACCGAGGCGCTGTTGGTGCGGGCCCGCCGCGCCTTCAGAGCGCACTATCCGGAGCCGGAAGGAGGGAAGTCGTGAACAACAGCCACGACCCGTTGTCCGTGCTGCGCGGCGACGAACTTCCGGTCCAGCCGGATCCGGCGTTCGCGGCTCGGCTGCGCGCACGACTCGAAGCAGCTGTGTCCCTTCCCAATCGAGCTCAAGGAGTAGTCATGAGTGGCACCGACACCGCCATCGCCGAACTGGCCGAACCCACAACCGCCTCGACCAGCGTGCCGCGGTCGGCCGCGGTGCCCTATCTCGCGGTGCCCAACGCGCGCGAGGCCATCGCCTGGTACGTCGATGCGCTGGGAGCCACGCTGGTCGGCGAGCCGATCGTGATGGACGACGGCCGCATCGGCCATGCCGAGCTGGCGCTGGCGGGCGGCGTGTTCTATCTCGCCGACGAGTATCCCGAGATCGGCATGAAATCCCCTGCCCCGCGGGCGGCTTCCGTGATGCTGATGGTTGCCGTTCCCGACGCCGATGCCGCCGTCGAGCGCGCTCGCGACCGGGGCGCGACGGTGCAGCAGGAGGTCCGGGAAGCCCACGGCTCACGCAGCGCCGCCATTGTCGACCCGTTCGGGCACCGCTGGACGCTCAGCGGGCCGCTGACCGGCGCATCGACCCCGATCCAGCACGGCGACGTCGGCTACGTCTCGTTGTGGACGCCCGACGCCGACCGGGCGGCGGCGTTCTACGGCCACGTGCTGGGCTGGACGTTCGACCCGGCCGCCCGCCAGGTCACCAACACCGAGCAGCCCATCGGGATCTTCTCGGTGCCGGGTGCGCCCACGCTGTTCTGCTGCTACGCGGTCACCGACCTGGCCGGCGCCAGGCAGTCCATCCTCGACGGCGGCGGCACCGTCGGCGAGGTGCGGGAGCTCGACTTCGGCACCGTGCTGGACGCGAACGACCCGGCGGGAGCACCTTTCGCGGTGTTCGAGCCCGCGCCCGGCACACCGCGGCCGAAGCTCAACGGGGCTGGGCCGGGCGAGCTTTCGTACATCACGTATGAGGTCGCCGACTCGACCGCGTTCAAGGCGTTCTACAGCCGGATCCTCTTCTGGTCGTTCGAGCCCGGCCGGGTCGACGACGGCTGGCAGATCCAGTACACCCAGCCGATGGCCGGCGTCGCCGGAGGCGGCAGCCAGTCGGTGACCGTCCCGATGTGGACCGTCGAGGACGTCGACGCCGCGGTCGCCCGGGTGATCGAGGCCGGCGGCACGGTGATCGACCCGCCGTCGCAGCAGGCCTACGGGAAGTCGGCGCTGTGCACCGACGACCAGGGCACCCGCTTCTACCTCGGCGAGTTCTAGGGATTTCGGTGCGCTAACCCGCGCTCAGCGATGGTTGGCGCACCGAAATCGCCGGTCTAGAGGACGTCGGCGATGGGGGCACCCGCAGCGATCTTGCTGCGGGTCTTCATCACCTTGCCGGGCATACCGCCGCCGACCACCCCGGCGACCACGCCGTCGCGCTCGTAGAACGCCAGGAACTTGCGTCCGTCGTCCTCGACGACGTGCACGGTGTCGGTGGCCTCGGGTTCGCCGAGGCACTGGATCTTGACGTCGTACTGGTCGCTCCAGAAATACGGCACGGTGGTCACCGCAGGCACCTCCTGCCCGAGCAGCGCGGGCACCAGGACGCGGGCCTGGTCGGCGACATTGCTCCAATGTTCAACGCGCACTTGGTGTCCCACAGTGTTGCGCCACGACGCGACGTCCCCGATCGCCCACACGTTCGGCGCGCTGGTCCGGCCGGCCGCGTCGCAGACGACGCCGTTGTCCAGCTCGATGCCGGAGCCCTGCAGCCAGTCGGTGGCCGGACGTGAGCCGATGCCGACGACGACGAGGTCGGCGCGCAGCTCGGTGCCGTCGCTGAGCACCACCTTCTCGACCCGATCGGTCCCGCGCACCTCGGCGACCCCGGCGCCGCAGTACACGTCGACGCCCTCGGCGCGGTGCAGCCGGGCCACCAGCTCGCCGATCTGCTGACCGAGCACCGACGCCAGCGGCGCGGGCTGCGGTTCGACCAGCGAAACCGCGACGCCCAGCTTGCGCAGGCTGGCCGCGACCTCGCAGCCGATGAAACCGGCGCCGACGACGACCGCGCGCTGCGCCGAAGCCGCCTCCTTGCGCAGCGCCAGGCTCTCGTCGAAGTTGCGCAGCACGTGGATGCCCGCCAGATCCGGGAACGACGGAATCCGCTTGGGCACCAGGCCGGTGGCGACGATCAGCTCGTCGTAGCCCAGCTCGGTGCCGTCGGCCAGTGTCAGCGTCTTGGCGGCGGTGTCCACCGAGCGGGCCCCGTTGGAGAGGAGCACGGTGATGTCGTTCTCCTCGTAGAACTCCGCGGGCTTGAGCGTGACGTCGTCGATCTCGGCGCGCAGGACTTCCTTGGACAGCGGCGGACGGTCATAGGGCAGGTGGTCCTCGTCGCTGACGATGGTCACCGGGCCGGTGTATTCCGAACGACGCAGCTGTTCGGCTGTGCGGGCAGCCGCCAGCCCGCCACCGACGATCACGATGCCCCTAGAAGTGGTCATGCGCAGTTTTTACACGATCCGCGCGGGGATTTGTCCGCCACCCCCTCGATGAGGCCGGCGAACGGTCAGTACTTCATCGTGCCGCGGTCCACGGCGATCTGGCTGCCTGAGATCGTCGCGGACGCGTCGCTGGCCAGCCACGCCACCACGTCCGAAACCTCCTCGGCCGTCATGAATTCCTGCAGCCCCTTCTTGCCCTGGTGGTTGACCGGCTGATACGGCATCGGCGCGAAGCTGTGGATGAACGACGGATGCTTGGCGAACAGCGCCATCATCGCGTCCTTCTCCACCATCGGCGTGTCGATCGAATACGGGTGGATGGAGTTGACCCGGATGCCGAATTCGCCGGCTTCCAACGCAAGTGAGTTCGTCAGCGCGGTCAGGCCGTGTTTGGAGGCGGCGTAGTGGGCGTTGCCCGGCGTGGCCTTCAGCCCGGCCGAGGAGCTGACGATGACGATCGAGCCGCCGTTGCCTGCCTCGATCATCGCGGGCACCGCGGCCCGCAGGGTGCGCCAGGTGCCGTTGAGGTTGACGTCGATGACGGTGTTCCACTGCTCTTCGGACATCTCCCAGATCCGGCCCCAGCTCAGCACCCCGGCGTTGGCGACCACGATGTCGAGCCGGCCGAACTGCTCGACGGCGTCGGCCACCACCTGCTGCAGCGCGGCCAGGTCGCGCACGTCGACCTGGCGGGCCAGCACCTTGCGGCCGGTGGCCTCCACCGCCCGCACCGTCTCGGCCAGTTCTTCCGGGGTGGCCAGCGGATAGGTGATGGTCTCGGAGATCGGGCCGCAGATGTCGATCGCGATGATGTCGGCGCCGTCGTTGGCCAGCCGGATCGCATGCGCGCGGCCCTGACCGCGGGCGGCGCCCGTGATGAATGCCACTCGCCCGGTCAGGGGACCGTCAGCTGCCGTCACCGCTGCTCCTTTCGGGATGCTGCGGACCAGGCTAACAGCCGAACTGAAACGTGTTCTAGTCCCTGCCAGACCCCCACTAGTCCAGGGGGTCGCGGGCGATCGGGCACGTCATGCAGTGCCCGCCGCCGCGGCCACGGCCGAGCTCGGCCCCCACGATCGTGATCACCTCGACGCCGGCGCGGCGCAGCAGCGTGTTGGTGTGGGTGTTGCGGTCGTAGGCGAACACCACACCCGGTTCGACGGCGACGAGGTTGTTGCCGCTGTCCCACTGTTGACGCTCGGAGTCGTAGGCCGTGCCGCCGGTCTCCACCACCCGCAGCTCGCTGAGCCCGAGCGCGGCGGCCACCACCTCCAGGAACGGCTTGGTCGCCTCCACCACCTCCACACCGGGTTCCCTATCGCTGGGATAGAGGGTGAACGTCTGCATGTTGTCGACGATCTCGGGATAGATGGTCACCACGTCGCGGTCGGCGAAGGTGAAGATCGTGTCCAGGTGCATCGCCGACCGCAGCTTGGGCATACCCGCCACGATCACCTGTGTCGCAGCGCCTTCGGCGAACAGCTGGGCGGCCACCTGGGTGATGGCCTGGCGCGACGTGCGTTCGCTCATGCCGATGATCACCACGCCCTGCCCGGGAACCAGCACGTCGCTGCCCTCGAATGTGGCTGAGCCCCAAGCCTGTCCGGGATCACCCCACAAGATCTGCGATCCGACGAAGTCGGGATGGAACAGGTAGATTGCCTTCATCAACAAAGTCTCGTCGTGACGCGCGGGCCAGTACAACGGGTTGAGCGTCAGCCCACCGTAGATCCAGCAGGTGGTGTCGCGGGTGTAGAGGGTGTTCGGCAGCGGCGGCATCAGATACTCTGCGACGCCGGTGCTTTCGCGTGCCAGCGCGCGGTAGCCGGACTGCATGTCCTTGGGCAGGTCGCGGGTGGACATCCCGCCGATGAGCAGCTCGGCCAGCCGCCGCGGCTGCAGCGAGTCGAGGTAGCTGCGGGTCTCGTTGATGAGTCCCAGCCCCACCTCGTTGGCCACGATCTTGCGGTCCAGCAGCCACGCCTTCGCCTCGGGGTCACTCATCGTCTCGGTCAGCACGTCGTGCAGTTCGACCACCTCGACGTCGCGGTCGCGCATCTTGTCGATGAAGTCGAAGTGGTCCCGGCGGGCGTTCTGCACCCAGAGCACGTCGACGATGTTGAGTCCGATGCCGCTGAGGAAAACCGACAGGTACAACCGTCCCGTCGACTTCGCGGCGTCGATCAGCGGCCGCACCAGCCGGTCGATCAGACCGAAATGCTCCAGCAGCGCGACGCCCGCAGATGACCGCGGTGGCGACGTAGAAGTAACCCGGCGAGAGCACCTGGATCCCGTAGTAGACGAGCGTCGGGATGGTTCCGGACAGATTCCAGGTGCCGATCAACGCGCCGACGGCCAGCAGGATGAACAACGCGCTGGTGATGGACGACAGCGCGCCCTGACCGGCTTCTTGAACCTGAGTCCAGGGGTGCCCGTTCTTCAGCGCGATGAGTGCCGCGACCGCGCAACACAATACGAGCGCCACCTGGACTGGGCCGTCGAGGGCGTCGATGCCGAACAACGCGATCGCGCCGCCGATGAGGACCGCGAGAGCGATGAGCGGGATGAGCGCGTCGCTCAGCGACGGAGCGCGAACCTGCCGGTTCTCCAGCGGATCCGTCATCACCGCGCGCCCTGACTGCCGTGACACGGCACGGCGGGACGTCATCAGCTCGACAAGCGCTGCGCTGAACGAATTTACAGATCAGCCAGAATTTGCTGTCGCTTGGCGGTGTATTCGTCTTCGGTGATCGCGCCGGTGGCGCGTAACGTCTCGAGCTCCTGCAGGCGTTGCGCGGTTGACGGTTCCGGCGGGGTCAGCACGGGGCCCGGGGCGGGCGCGGCCTGTTGCGCCGGTGCCGGCTTGGCCACGGTACGCCGCACCACATCCTGAACCTGTTGACGTGCAACAGGATTGGAGCGCAGATCGATCATGTTGTTCAGAGCGATGTTGTGAGCCTTGAGTATCTGCAGGATCTCCATCAGCGGTTCGACTTGCCCGCTGAGGTCGTAGGTCGTGTTGTCGTCGGCCATGGTGAAGTTGGCGGGCATCATGCCGCTGACCAAACTGCTTCGTTCCCAATCGATTTGATACTCGTTGGTCATCGGGTCCACGATCGCGACCAGCTTGCGGCTGGTGATCATCGGCAACCGGGAAACCGAGGCGAGCACCCGATCCTGGCTGGCGAAGGGAGCGATGCCCGGCCCCGAAATCTGCAGATCCAGCTTGACCAGCGGCTGTTCGTTGATGCGGGTGCCGGTCTCGTGGATGCCGACGACTTGCGCGAGCGCCAACACGCCGGCCTGCTCGAGCGCGGCGGTCTTGGCCTTCGCGGTCGCCCCGGCCGCCGTGATCCCCAGGGCGATCAGCACATCGAGGGCGGTGATGAGCAGGCCGATCCAGAACATCCACTGCAGCATCGGGTCGGCGCCCATCGCGAAGTAGACGACCAGGAAGATCGGCCCGACGATGCCGCACAGCAGGACGAACGCCTGGATTCGGAGGTAACGCCAGAATGTGGACATGGCCGGCTCCCGTCGTCGCAGGGATGCCTAGATTATCGCCATTCGAGCGGATGTGAGCCGTATCGTCGATCGGTGACGTCGACCGGACCCTCTCAGGCGCGCTGGACCTTGGCCGCCGTCTCGATCGCTCTGTTCTGCGTGCAGATCGACTACTTCGCGATGAACCTCGCGCTCCCGCGGATGGCGGCCGAGTTCGGCAGCACCGCGACCGACCTGCAGTGGATCATCAGCGTGTACATGCTGACGCTGGGGGCGTTCATGGTGCCCGCAGGCCGGATCGGCGACATCTACGGGCGCCGTCGGGCGTTGTTGGCCGGGGTGGCGCTGTTCGGCTTGGCATCGGCCGCATGCGCGCTGGCGCCGACGGTGACCGTGCTCATCGTCTTTCGCGCCATACAGGGTCTGGGTGCGGCGCTGATCTTCCCGGTCTCGATCAGCGTGCTGACCAACGCTTTTCCCGCGGCGAAGGCCGGCCCTGCCATCGGATTGGCTTACGGCATAGCGGCTTTGGGAAACGCCGGCGGCCCGCTGATCGGCGGCCTGCTCACCGACACCGTCGGCTGGCGGTGGATCTTCTGGCTGAACCTTCCACTTGTCCTCGCCTGCCTCGTGATCGGCGCGTGGAGCATCGCCGAGTCGCACGACCACACGGTGCCCCGACGTCTCGACATCACCGGCCTGGCTCTGATCACGGCCGCAATCGGATTGTTCACGTTGACGTTTGACCGCGCGCCGAGTTGGGGATGGCTCTCGGGGTCCACGCTGCTGTTGTTCGCCGGCGCCCTGGCGGCAATGGCCGGGTTCGTTGTCGCGGAGAACAGAATCCGCTGGCCCCTGGTCGACCTGTCGCTGGCCAGAAACCCGAAGTTCGTGATTCTCGTGGTCGCGGGGACCATTTCGAACATCGCGTACGCCGTGACGATCTTTCTGTCCACGCTCTACCTGCAGCAGGCGCGCGGCCTCGACCCGCTGACCGCCGGGCTGGTGTTTCTCGGCCCGTCGGCAGGCGCGGCGCTCGGCGGGGTGTTGTCGGGCAGGCTGGGCGCCACCCGCCCGCCCGTTGCGGTCATGGGTGCGACGACCGTGATCGCCGCGCTGTGCCTGGCCACGTTGGCCGTTTCCGATGGTTGGCTGCTCTACCTGCCTGCGCTCACGGCGTGCGGTTTCACGCTCGGCCTGGTGTACGCGTTCACCACGGTGGCGACTCAGGCGGCGGTTCGCCCCGAGCGGGCCGGCGAGGCCGCCGGCGTGACGCTGACCGCGATGGTGACGATCGGCGGCGTCGGCGTCGCGGTCTCGGCGACCGTACTGGAGATGCTGCAGCGCAGTGGAATGACGACGGCGGGTGCCGTCGACGTCATCCTCGTCGTGCTGGCGATGTTGCTGCTGCCGGCCGGATCAGCGGTCCTGCTGTCTGCCCGTCGGACCGCTACGGAGTCTGCGTCGTCGCGGCCAGCGGCGTGACCGGTTGGGCCTGCGACGGGCTGGGCGCGGGGCCGAGAAGCTCGTACAGCGGCTGCGTCCACCGGTATCCGCCTGCGGAGGTGGTGTAGCTGGTGTGGATCACCATCGAGACCTTCGACACCTCGTCGGCGTCGGGGTCGTAGTCGCAGACCGCGTCGCCGAGTTCGCACACGCTGATGGTGCGGCTGCCGATGGCGGGAGGCAGCGGCGCGGGAGCACCAGCGAGGATGGGCCAGTCCTGCGCGACGCCCTTTCCGGCGCCGGGAACCGATGTGACGGAACCGATGTTGAGCGTGGGGTCGGCGGGCAGGCGGTCACCGTCGGCGATGAGCAACGCGGCCGCCACATTCGGGTTGGCGCCGAGGGTGTGCAGGTTGCGGTGCACCACCATCGCGCCCTGTGAGTAACCCGCGAGCACGACCTTGGTGCCGGGGCAACGCTGGGTGAAGGCCGCGTACTGCGCGTCGAGTGCCTCGGCGCCGACGTCGACGCTGTCCATGAAGCCGAGCCAGTCACCGACGCCGGCGTCCTCGTCGGGCACGGCGATGGCGGGGTATACGACGGCCTCGGCCGTCATCGTGCGCCCGTCACGCTGCACCAGCCGCTGCAGATCGAGGTAGGACTGGTAGATGTCGTCGCCCATGCCCGCGTTGGCGCTCATGTGCCCGTCGCGCTGGCCGGAGCCCGCGGCGCCGAACCAGTGCACGTCGGGGCACCCGGGATCGGCGGGTGCGACGCCTGCGGACAGTCCAACGACAGCTGCGCTCGCGACCGCGGCGGCGCCGACGAGCGTGGTGATACGGCGGAACACCTAACCCCAACCCTTCCATCCCCCGAACGGGACATTCGGGTGGTTAATCGGTTCGGCGGTCCCACGCGTTACGCCTGCACGCTCGCGAAACTCAAGATACGAAAACGGCGCCCACCCGAAAGGTGAGCGCCGTTTCGCGCAGGCGAACCTACTTGATGATCTTCGTGACCCGGCCGGCGCCGACGGTACGACCACCCTCGCGGATGGCGAACCGCAGACCCTCGTCCATGGCGACGGGCTGGATCAGCTTGACGGAGATGTCGGTGTTGTCACCGGGCATCACCATCTCGGTGCCCTCCGGCAGTGTCACCACACCGGTCACGTCGGTGGTGCGGAAGTAGAACTGCGGACGGTAGTTGTTGAAGAACGGCGTGTGCCGGCCACCCTCGTCCTTGGACAGGATGTAGACCTGGCCCTCGAACTCGGTGTGCGGCGTGGTGGTGCCGGGCTTGGTCACAACCTGACCGCGCTCGACGTCCTCACGCTTGATGCCGCGCAGCAGCAGGCCGACGTTGTCACCGGCCTGACCCTGGTCGAGCAGCTTGCGGAACATCTCGACGCCGGTGACCGTGGTCTTGGTGGTCTCCGGGCGGATGCCGACGATCTCGACTTCCTCGTTCACGTTGATCACACCGCGCTCGACACGACCGGTGACCACGGTGCCGCGGCCGGTGATCGTGAAGACGTCCTCGACGGGCATCAGGAACGGCTTGTCGGTCTCGCGGACCGGGTCCGGGATCGACTCGTCGACCGCATCCATCAGCTCCTCGATGGACTTGACCCACTTCGGGTCGCCCTCGAGCGCCTTGAGCGCCGACACACGGATGACCGGGGCGTCCTCGTCGAAGTCCTGGGCGGCCAGCAGCTCGCGGACCTCCATCTCGACGAGCTCGATGAGCTCCTCGTCGTCGACCGCGTCGGCCTTGTTCAGCGCCACCAGGATGTAGGGGACGCCGACCTGGCGGGCCAGCAGCACGTGCTCGCGGGTCTGCGGCATCGGGCCGTCGGTCGCGGCGACCACCAGGATCGCGCCGTCCATCTGGGCGGCGCCGGTGATCATGTTCTTGATGTAGTCGGCGTGACCCGGCGCGTCGACGTGCGCGTAGTGGCGCTTCTCGGTCTGGTACTCCACGTGGGAGATGTTGATCGTGATACCGCGCTGCCGCTCCTCAGGCGCATTGTCGATCTGGTCGAACGCGCGCGACTCGTTCAAATCGGGCCACTTGTCGTGCAGAACCTTGGTGATTGCTGCGGTGAGCGTGGTCTTGCCGTGGTCAACGTGACCGATGGTCCCGATGTTGACGTGCGGCTTCGTCCGCTCGAACTTCGCCTTCGCCACTGTGGTGTCCTCCTGGACTGTGTTGGTGCTTGGTAAGCAGTGATCTTTACAGTTATGCGGTCCCGCCAAGTCGGCAGGTCAGAAATTACTGACCTGTCGCCTTCGCGATGATCTCCTTCGACACGTTCGCCGGAACCTCGGCATACGAATCGAACACCATGGAGTAGTTCGCCCGGCCCTGGGTCTTCGACCGAAGGTCTCCGACATAACCGAACATCTCCGACAACGGCACCAGCGCCTTGACGACGCGAGCGCCGCTCCGCTCCTCCATGGCCTGGATCTGACCACGGCGGGAGTTCAGGTCACCGATCACGTCACCCATGTATTCCTCGGGTGTGGTCACTTCGACCGCCATGATCGGCTCGAGGATCACCGGCTGAGCAGCCTGTGCGGCTTTCTTCAGCGCCTGTGAACCTGCAATCTTGAACGCCATCTCCGACGAGTCCACCTCGTGGTAGGCGCCGTCGAGCAGGGTGACCTTCAAGTTCACCAGCGGATAGCCGGCCAGCACGCCGTACTGCATGGCGTCCTGGGCGCCGGCGTCCACCGACGGGATGTACTCCCGCGGGATGCGGCCGCCGGTGACCTTGTTCTCGAACTCGTAGGTCGCCCCGTCCTCACCGACGAACGGCTCGACGGTGATGATGACCTTCGCGAACTGACCCGAGCCACCCGTCTGCTTCTTGTGGGTGTACTCGACGTTCTCGACCTTGCGCTTGATCGTCTCGCGGTAGGCCACCTGCGGCTTGCCGACGTTGGCCTCGACCTTGAATTCGCGCTTCATCCGGTCGACCAGGATGTCGAGGTGCAACTCGCCCATGCCGCCGATGACGGTCTGGCCGGTCTCCTGATCCAGGTGCACCTTGAAGGTCGGGTCCTCTTCGGCGAGCTTCTGGATCGCCATGCCGAGCTTCTCCTGATCGCTCTTGGTCTTGGGCTCGATGGCCACCTCGATCACCGGATCCGGGAACGTCATCGACTCCAGCACGATCTGCTCGTTCGGATCGCACAGGGTGTCGCCGGTGGTGGTGTCCTTCAGGCCGATCACCGCATAGATATGCCCAGCGGAGGCCCGGTCAACCGGGTTCTCCTTGTTGGCGTGCATCTGGAACAGCTTGCCGATCCGCTCCTTCTTGCCCTTGGTGGCGTTGATCACCTGGGATCCGGACTCGACCGTGCCGGAGTACACCCGCACGTAGGTCAGCTTGCCGAAGAACGGGTGCACCGCGATCTTGAACGCCAGCGCCGAGAACGGCTCGTCCACCGACGGCTTGCGGAGGATCTCTTCGTCCTCCTTGCCGGGCACGTGGCCGCGCACGGACTCGACGTCCAGCGGCGACGGCAGATAGTCGATGACGGCGTCGAGCATCGGCTGCACGCCCTTGTTCTTGAACGCGCTGCCGCACAGCACCGGATAGACCTCGCTGGCCACCGTCAACTTGCGGATGGCGGCTTTGATCTCGGCGACGGTCAGCTCCTCGCCGCCGAGGTACTTCTCGAGCAGCTCCTCGTCGGTCTCGGCGACGGCCTCGAGCAGCTCGTTACGGTACTGCTCGGCCTTCTCGGCCAGCTCGGCCGGGATGTCGACGGTCTCATACGTCTCGCCGAGCTTGGTCTCCCCGCGCCAGATCTTGGCGTTCATCTCGACCAGGTCGACGATGCCCTCGAAGTCGGCCTCGGCGCCGATCGGCAGCTGGATCACCAGCGGCTTGGCACCCAGCCGGTCCTTGATGGTCTGCACGGTGAAGTAGAAGTCCGCGCCGATCTTGTCCATCTTGTTGACGAAGCAGATGCGCGGCACGTCGTACTTGTCGGCCTGGCGCCACACCTGCTCGGACTGCGGCTCCACGCCTTCCTTGCCGTCGAACACCGCGACGGCGCCGTCGAGCACGCGCAGGCTGCGCTCCACCTCGACGGTGAAGTCGACGTGGCCGGGGGTGTCGATGATGTTGATCTGGTGGTCGTTCCAGAAGCAGGTCACCGCGGCAGACGTGATCGTGATGCCGCGCTCCTGCTCCTGCTCCATCCAGTCGGTGGTCGACGCGCCATCGTGCGTCTCACCGATCTTGTAGTTGACACCGGTGTAGTACAGGATGCGCTCGGTGGTCGTGGTCTTACCGGCATCGATGTGCGCCATGATGCCGATATTGCGGACCTTGTTGAGGTCGGTCAGCACGTCCTTCTGTGCCACAGAAGTCTTCTCTTTCGCTTAGTTCGCTTTGCTTGCTGTCAGTACCCCGCCGGCCGCACCGCCGAGGGTTCGATCACCAGCGGTAGTGCGCGAAGGCGCGGTTCGCCTCGGCCATCTTGTGGGTGTCCTCACGCCGCTTGACGGAGGCGCCGAGACCGTTGCTGGCGTCGAGGATCTCGTTCGCCAGACGCTCGACCATGGTCTTCTCCCGGCGCTGCCGCGAGAAGCTCACCAGCCAGCGCAGGGCCAAAGTGGTGGACCGGTCCGGACGCACCTCGACGGGAACCTGGTAGGTCGCACCACCGACGCGGCGGCTGCGGACCTCGAGGGACGGTTTGACGTTGTCGAGGGCGCGCTTGAGGGTGATCACCGGATCGGTGCCGGTCTTGTCCCTGGCTTGTTCGAGCGCACCATAAACAATGCGCTCGGCCAGCGATTTCTTCCCGCGCACGAGAACTTTGTTCACCAGTTGGGTGACCAGCTGCGACCCGTAGACCGGGTCGTTCACCAACGGACGCTTGGGCGCGGGTCCCTTCCGCGGCATCAGCTCTTCTCCTTCTTGGCGCCGTAGCGACTGCGTGCCTGCTTGCGGTTCTTCACACCCTGGGTGTCGAGCGAGCCGCGGATGATCTTGTAGCGCACACCCGGCAGGTCCTTCACACGACCGCCGCGCACCAGCACCATGGAGTGTTCCTGCAGGTTGTGGCCCTCGCCCGGGATGTAGGCGGTGACCTCGACCTGGCTGGTCAGCTTCACGCGTGCGACCTTGCGAAGCGCCGAGTTCGGCTTCTTCGGGGTGGTGGTGTACACGCGGGTGCACACGCCGCGGCGCTGCGGGCTGCCCTTGAGGGCGGCGACCCGCACCTTGCCCGGCTTGTCACGGCGCCCTTTGCGGACCAGCTGCTGGATGGTTGGCATCTACCGGCTTTCTGTGTTTCTCTGCTGTTGTCTAAGTCTCTGTACTGCAGTTATGTCCCGTTCACGTACCCCGCGATCGGGTGTGTCGCGCACGCCCGCCTGACAATCCGAAGGCATTGCCGAATTCTCAGGGCTGGCGACGCGCGAATTCGCCCAGCATCAGGCTGCTACGGAATTTGGCTCCGCCGCACGCGCCTTATCTGCCAGGCACGATCGTCCACAATACCAGGGCAGCCCGCGCCGAACCAAACTCGTCGGGCAGGGCCTTCCCGCAGGTCAGACCATAGCTCAGCGACGCTCCATACCGGCAGCCAACCGCATCACCATGTCGGTGAACACCGCGTCGGTGTCGATGCCCTCCATCGCCCCGGTCATTTCCAGCAGCACGAAGCCGTGCATCGCCGACCAGAACTCCAGCGCCGCGTAGAACGCGTCCTCGCCGTCCAGCCCGTAGGACGCCAGCACGTTGATCACGGGTGCGGCGGCCTCCCGGGTGGCCGCGCTGAACTCGGGGTCGTCGCCGCCGAGCGGCATCCGGGTGAACGCCGAGTACCGGCCGGGATGGTGGTGGGCGTAGCTGCGGTAGACGCTGGCCATCACCATCACCGCGTCGTCGCGGGTGCGCCCCTGCCCGGCGGTGTTGAGCATCTCGATGATGTCGCCGACCACCCGCATCCGCACCGTGCGCCGCAGGTCGTCGAGGCTGTGCACGTGGTTGTACAGCGACGGGCCCTTGGTGCCGAGTTGGTTGGCCAAGGCGTTGATGGTCAGCGCGTCCCAGCCCTCCCGGTCCAGAAAGGTCAGGGCGGCGTTGACGATGGAGTCGCGGCTCAGCCTCGCAGGTCGTCGTCCCGCGCTGCGGGCAGGTGGAGACTGCGACTCCGGCTGAGCTGCCATGCGCTTCTCCTCGATCGACGCGGAACCCCGCAGACGGGGCAGCGCAAAATTAACACCTCTAGTTTTACCTGGTCGCGGGACGTCAGTTCACGCGCTTCTGGCTGAGTTGCGCGAGTTGTTCGGTGATCGAACACAGATCGGGCAGCATGGCCGGGTTCATCGTCTGGATCGACCAGGTGATGACGTCCTCGCCCTTGGCCACATAGATGCTGCACGCGTTGCCGTCGTACGCCTTGAAGCCCTTGTTGCCGTCGACCGACAGTTCCTTGAGGGTGCGCCCGGTCTGCTGCTCCAGCGACCGCTCGGTGTCCATGTCGCTGCCGCGGTACCACCACGTCGAGATGCCCATGCCGGCGCCGATCGTGCCGAACGCCGAGTTCTCCTGCCAGAAGCAGCCGGTGTTGCTGACGACCGTCTTGGTGAACATCGCCGGGCCGGCGGCCTCGGCGATGTCGGCGTCGGTGACCCCGTTGCAGTCGACGCTTTCGAAGCCGGATTCGGATCCGGGCGCCGCGTGCGTCGGCGCCGACGGCGGCTCGGTCGCGCAACCGGCCAGCAGGACCGCCACCGCGGCCACCGCCGAGAGAATCTTCCGGCGAGCAGACGCGAACTCCCCCTGAAATGGGCTTTTTTGGGGGTTTTCGCGTCTGCTCGTGAGAGACGGCATGGTCACATTTCCGCCTGCAGGGTCGCCGCAAGCAGCTTCTTGGCGTCGACGCACGGGTCGCCGCCGGCGGGGTCGCGCAGCTGGACCCACCAGCTCAGCACCCCGGTGCCGGCCGCGGCGGTGGCCGAACACGCCGCGCCGGTGACGTCGCGCCGGGCGAGAAACGCCTGGTGTCGTTCGACGACGGTGTCGGTGATCGTGGCGCCGCGGTCGTGGGCCAGCGCGCGTTCGCGGTCCAGGCTGCCGCTCTCGAACCAGGAGAAGGTGACGTCGACCGGCCCGTCGCCGCGCATCAGCACGTACTGGCAGACGGCGCCGCTGTAGGGCCGCACGATGTGGTCAGCGGCCATGGTCTTCTGCACGGCGTCGTCGGCGAGCAGCCCGCAGCGGTCCTGGTCGTAACCGTAGCTGCGGTCGGGATCGGGTACGCCGGGCTGGGCCCGCTGCGCGGTCCCGCTAACGATCTGAGAACAGCCCGCAACGGTCATAGCCGCCGTGACCGCTACGACAGCAACCTGATTGACACGCCATCGCATTGCATCTCACGCTACCCAGCGTCGTGGCCCCTGGCGACTCGTGCGAACCGTCGTCGTCGCTTCGGCCCGCCACGTAGTCTTAGCTCCCATGATGTCGACTGTTGTGGCCAGGACGCTGGCGGCGACGCTGCTGACCGTGCCTGCGCTGGCCGTCGGGCCGCCCGCGGCGACCGCGGAGTTCGGCGACACCCACGTGACGGGGTTGGGCGTCACCAAGACCATCGACTGCCAGAACGCCACGTTGTTCGTCAACGGCGCCAACAACCGGATCACCGCGCTGGGCAGCTGCTGGGCGGTCACCGTGCAGGGCAGCTCGAACTTCGTCGTGGCCGACAACATCGTCAACGACGTGACGGTCTACGGCTGGGATCAGACCGTGCTCTACAAGAACGGCGCCCCGGTGGTGTGGGACCGCGGACGAGAACTGGGAATGACCAACCACGTCGATCGGCTAGTCGCATGAGCATCCGTTTCCTCGCCGTCACAGCAGCCGTCGCGGCCGTCGTCCTCGCGGGCTGCGGCTCGGAGAGCGACGACACCAACACCCCCACCGCCACCGCGGGCACGTCGGGTGCTCAGGTCGAGATCGGCAACACGATCAACTACGGCTCGTTCGGCACCACCGCCGACATCGATTGCGCCGACGGGAAATCGCTCAACATCGGCGGGTCGAACAACACGCTGACCGTCAAGGGCACGTGCGCGAACGTCAACATCGGCGGCGCCGACAACAAGGTCACGTTCGAGCGGATCGAGAAGGAGCTCAGCGTCGTCGGGCTGAACAACACCGTCACTTACACCGACGGCGACCCCAAGATCAACGACACGGGCCGCGACAACCGCATCAACAAGTCGTAAGCCCTGCCCCGCGAGCGTGCGTGTCAGAGGGCGACACGCCGTGCTCCAGCCCAACTTTGCGCACGCTCGCGCACCCGACGGACAGCGGTCAAGCGCTGGCGCCGTGGCGTCCGGCACCAGCCGCGAAACGCGCGGCGCCTTCCAGAGACTCCGCGGCGACGCGCGACAGGCTGCCGAACTCGAAGTCCATCGCCTCGGCCTCCGGCATGCCCCACTGGGTCAGCGCGGACATCCGGTCGGCGCGCATGCACTGCTGCGGCAGCTTCGCCAGTTCGGCCGCGAGTTCTTCTGCCCGCTGGCGGGATTCACCTTTGGGGACAACCTGATTGGCCAGCCCCATCGCCAACGCCTCCGACGCGTCCACGGCACGGCCGGTGAGGATCAGATCCATCGCGCGGCTGTGGCCGATCAGCCGCGGTAGCCGCACGGTGCCGCCGTCGATCAGCGGCACTCCCCACCGGCGGCAGAACACGCCCATGACCGCGTCCTCCTCGACCACGCGCAGGTCGCACCACAGCGCCAGCTCGAGCCCACCCGCGACCGCGTACCCGCTGACCGCCGCGATCACCGGTTTGGACAGCACCATCCGGCTCGGCCCCATCGGACCCGGGCCGGTGCGGTGCACGGGGTTGGCGTCTGGGGTGCCGAACGCCTTGAGATCGGCTCCCGCGCAGAATGTTCCGTTGTCGCCCCACAACACGGCCACGGCCGCCGAGTCGTCCTTGTCGAACGCGTCGAACGCCTCGTACAGCTCCGCGGCGGCGGGACCGTTGACGGCGTTGCGCGCCTCCGGGCGGTTCATGATTACCGTCGTCACCGCGCCGTCCCGCTCGACCCGCACTCCACCGGTCATGTCGCCTCCATCAGTTGTTCGGGTTCGCGCCGCGAACTCAGCTCCGCGGCGAAGGTCGTGTACACCTCGCGCAGCGCCGCACCGGGCCAGTCGTCGGGCAGCAACTCGGCGGGCAGTACGGGATCGGTGAGCAGGTGACGCACGATACCGGCCGCCGCGACGAACCGACCGGGAATATCTGGCGCCGAGTCGATTTCGTCCAGCAGTTCACGGCCCGTCGCCGCCCATTCCGACAGATCCCACAGTTGGGCGGCGAGACCGACCGGGTCGTCGTCGCGGGCGCGCATCACCCGGACGTGGGTCAGCACGTCGGCGGGCGAGACCATGTCGAGGTTGTCCGGACGCAGCCACACACCTTCGCGCAGTTCGGCGAACCTGTTCTGCTGCAACGCCGTCCGCAGCCCGGATCGGGTGCGGGCGTCGGTGCCGACGCTGGTGATCACCAGCATGGTCCAGTCACCGTTCCACTCGCGCAGACGCGGGTTGAGCGCGTCGTCCTGGCGGCGCTGACGGGCCAGTAGCCGGTCCGACAGCCGGTAGCCGTCCCGGTCCCGCACCAGGTCTCCCGCGCTGACCATCCTGGTCAATGCCACCCGGACCGCCGACTCCTTGAGCCCGAAATCGGCTGTGAGCCTGACGAGTTCGCTTGCGGTGGCGCACGCGGGATGCGCGCCGAGCAACACGCTCAGCACCACCGAGCGCGCCGTCATCCGCGAGAGCCTCGGCATCGCTAGACGCCCGACGCCGTCCGGCCGTGATCGCCGAACGGCTCGTCGCGCTGCCGGACCGCCTCACGGAAGCCGTGTTCACGCGACTGCGCGACGAACGCGTGCCCTTCCGGGGTGTGGCGGGCGATGCCGTCGAACACCGTCGAGATCATGGCGCTGTTCGCGGTGCCCTGCGCGTACAGCGCGGAGTTCATCGCCAGCTTGACCATGATGAGCTGGTTGACCGGGACGGCGGCGATCCGCTCGACCAGCCGTTCGGTGCGTTCGTCGAGCTCGTCGGGAGGCGGCGCCTCCACCGCCAGACCCCATTCGGCCGCCTGCGCCCCGGTGATCGAATCCCCGGTCAGCAGCAGTCGTTTCGCGCGCTGATCACCGAGACGATGTGCCCACATCCCGGCCGCCGGGATGCCCCACACCCGGGTGGGCGGATAGCCGATCTTGGCGTCGGCGGCGGCGATCACCTGATCCGCGTGCAACGCGATGTCGGTGCCGCCGGCCACGCAATAGCCGTGGATCTTGACCACCGTCGGCTTGTCGGCGTGCATGAGGCTGGCGAACCCGCGCACGAACCGGCTCATCATCTGGTAGTCGATCATCGGGTCCCACGGCCGATCGGGCAGGTGGTTGATCGCCTGGGTCTTACCGGACAGCACGGTGTCGCGATACGGGCTGCCGCCGCCCGCCGACGACGACCCCTCCGCGTAGGCCGACAGGTCGAAGCCCGCGCAAAAGCCTTCGCCCCGACCGGAAACCAGGATGACGTGCACGTTGGGGTCGAGGTCGGCCCGTTCGACGAGCGCCGATAGTTCCAGTGGCGTGTCCGCGACGATCGCGTTGCCCTTCTCGGGCCTGTTGAACGTGATGCGGGCAACCCGGCCTGTCACCTCGTAGGTCATCGTCTTCAGGTTGTCGAAGTCGACGGGTCTGATCGCGTGCGTCATGAGCAGCCCCACCTCTTCGGCGAGCAGACGTGAAAACCCCTCATTTCACCCTTTTTAGGGGGTTTTCGCGTCTGCTCGCGCAATAGACGGAATAGAGAGGTCATCCCTTGACCAGTGCCCGCTCGAGGATCGGCCCGAGATCCAGTCCGGTGGGCAGGGTTCCGAACGCACCGCCCCACGCGCCGCCCATGCGCGTCGCGAGGAACGCCTCGGCGACCGCGGGGTGGCCGTGGCGCACCAGCAGCGACCCCTGCAGCGCCAGGCAGATGTCCTCGGCGACCTTGCGCGCCCGGTACTGGATCGTCTCGCCGTCACCCAGCGCCGGACGCAGCGCCTGCACGTGCTGGTCCAGCCGCGGGTCGGCGCCCGCCGTCGTGCCGAGTTCGTCGAACAGCACGTCGACGCACTCCGGGCGAGTCACCATGGCGCGCAACGTATCCAACGCGCTGACGTTCCCGGAGCCTTCCCAGATGCCCATCAGCGGCGCTTCGCGGTACAGCCGCGGCATGCCGGAGTCCTCGACGTAGCCGTTGCCGCCCAGACATTCCATCGCCTCGGCGGCATGGGGGGTGGCGCGCTTGCACACCCAGTACTTGCTGGCGGCAAGCCCGATTCGGCGCAGCAGCGTCTCGCGTTCGTCGCCGCGCACGGCGGCGTCGGTGGCGCCGGCCATGCGCATCGCGACGATCGTCGCGGCTTCGGCCTCGACGGCCAAATCGGCCAGCACGTTACGCATCAGCGGCTGATCGATCAGGTACTCGCCGAACGCTTTTCGATGCTGGGCATGGTGGATCGCGCGGGCCAAACCGTTGCGCATGCTGGTCGCGCTGCCCAGGGTGCAGTCCAGCCGGGTGAGGTTGACCATCTCGATGATGGTCTTCACGCCGTTGCCCTCCTCGCCGACCAACCAGGCGATCGCGCCGTCGTATTCGACCTCGCTGGACGCGTTCGCGTGGTTGCCGAGCTTGTCCTTGAGCCGCTGCAGGTACATCCGGTTGCGGCTGCCGTCGGGCAGCACGCGGGGCAGCAGGAAGCAGCTGAGCCCGCCGGGCGCCTGCGCGAGCACGAGGAAGATGTCGCTCATCGGCGCGGACGTGAACCACTTGTGCCCGGTCAGGCTGTAGCTGCCGAAGCCGTTGGGGGTGGCCTGGGTGGTGCCGACGCGCACGTCGGAGCCGCCCTGCTTCTCCGTCATCGACATGCCCGCGGTGATGCCGACCTTGGTGGCGGGCACCTTGAGTTCGGGGTCGTATTCACGACTGGCCAGCAGCGGTTCGTAGACCGCGGCGAGTTCGGGATTGTGACGCAGTGCCGGCACGACGGCGTACGTCATCGAGATCGGGCAGATGTGGCCGGGTTCGGGCGTCCACACCGACGTCTTGGCGGCGCGCACGACGTGCGAGCCGGGCCGGTCGTCGGCCCACGGCGCCGCGTGCAGGCCATGGCCGACGGCGACCTTCATGAGCTCGTGATAGGCGGGGTCGTACTCGACCTCGTCGATGCGATGCCCGTAGCGGTCGTGGGTGTGCAGGATGGGCCGGTTGCGGTCGGCGAGCTCACCCCAGCGCTGCGCCTGCCGCGAACCCGCGAGCGCACCGAGCTCGGTGACCTCCTCGAGGCCCCATTCGCCGCCTTCGCGGATCAGCGCCTCGGTGAGCACCGGCGAGGTGGCGGGGTTGTAGTTCTCCAGGGGCGGGACCTGGTTGGTGACGACGTGCGTGTCTGGCATAGCGCCACTATTACACTTTTTCGACAACCGCACAATGCACGTAACAGCGGTTAGGCCGGCCGGCCGCAGGCGTCCGCGTCGAGCTCGGGGGTGTCGTCGAACCCGTCGGTCTCGGGCTCGGCGGGAGGCGGCCCTTCGGCGTCGCGCGTCCCGCCGGGATCGAGCCGCGCTTCAGGTTCGAGCGGCACCGGCGCCACGTCGGGCTCCCGGGCCTTACGGGCGGCCAACCGCCACCGGAGGCCGACAGCGCCGGCGGATCGTCGCGCCTCGAACCGGTTGAGGCCGGTGACGACGACGAGGGCCAGCACCCAGCCCAACAGGATGTCGACGACGTAGTGCTCGGCGGTGTACACCAGGGTGAACGCCATCACCAACACATAGGTGACCAGCACCGGGCGCCAGCGTCGTTGCACCCGGTTCCACAGGAACATCGCCAGCGCCAGGGACAGCCCGGCATGCAGCGACGGGATCGCCGCCACCAGGTTGACGCTGGCCTGGCCCTGGTCGATCAGCGCGCTGGCCGAGTGCAGGTTGAGCTTGCCCCAGCCGCGCCCGACGATGCGCTCGATCCACGCGTTGGCGCCGTCCTGAGTGGTCTGCAGCGCGCCGAGCAAGCCGCCGTCGGGCGCGTCGCGCGCGGATCTGAACATGCACCGGGGTCCGGCCGGGCCGCCCTCGACGTCGGCGGCGGTGCAGCGCGCGGCCGCCCAGGGCGGAGCGGCGGGCAGCAGCGCGTAGATGACCAGCGCCGCGAAGGACAGGCCGACGAACAACCGCACGAACGACTTCCACTCGTCGCGGTTGCGCAGCCACAGCACCGCCGCGATCGCGTACGGCAGGATGAAGAACGACATGTAGACCGAGCTGATGAAGATCTCCCACCAGGGCGGATGCGGGAGTTTGAGCCGCTCCTGCAGCCATACCGTCGGTACGGTGCCGAAGAACAGCCATCGGTCCGCGTCGATCTGCCAGTGCCACAGCGTCGGGCGCCCGACCAGATCGGCCGCTCCCCTGCTCAGGTCATAGGCGACGAGGACCAACGCGAACGGCAGCCAGTCGCGGATGACGTAGAGCATCCGACGGGCCTGACCGATGCTCGCGGCCAGCAGCCCGGTGGAGATGTAGAGCAGCAACAGTTCCCGGTTGAATGCGAAACCGTCTGTCGCGGTTCGATACACGATGACGACGGCCCAGATCGCGACCGCGAGCCGGCGCACGTACCTGAGTCGGCGTTCACGCGTCTGTTGCGCCTCGAGGGCATGCTGCGACGCGACTGACGCCTCGTCAACCGCAGACACTCCGTTGAATCTAGTTCACCGGACCGTATCGCGTGTTCGACTGCGGTTCGGTTAGCAATTCGTAATCAGCCGCTAGCCGACGTGTTCGCGCAGGAAGGCGATGTCATCCTTGCGGCCTTCGTCGGCCGTTTCGCAGATGACGGGGGCGCCGGCGGCCTCGACCACGGCGACCAGCAACTGCGGGTCGATCTGGCCGGTGCCGAAGTTCGCGTGCCGGTCGGCGCCGGATCCGGCGGCATCACGCGAGTCGTTGCAGTGCACGAGGTCGATGCGGCCGGTGATGGCCTTGATCCGGTCGACGGCGTCGATCAGCGCTTCGCCGGCCGCCCAGGCGTGGCAGGTGTCCAGGCAGAAGCCGATGCCCTTGTCGCCGATGTGTTCCCACAGCCGGGCGATGGTGTCGAAATGGCGGGCCATCGCGTGGTCACCGCCCGCGGTGTTCTCCAGGTAGACGGGCACGTCGGTCTCGAGGTAGTCCAGCGCCTTGACCCAGCGCTCGAAGCCGGCCTCCCAGTCCTTGTCGTCGGCGTGGCCCCCGTGCACGATGACCGCCGTCGCGTTGATCTCCGCGGCCGCGTCGCAGGTGTCCTGCAGGATCTTGCGCGACGGGATCCGCACCCGGTTGTTGGCCGACGCGACGTTGATGAGGTACGGCGCGTGGACGTAGAGCGGTATGCCCGACGCCTTGAGCACCTCGGAGTCCTCGCGTGGCTTGGGTTTCTTCCAGCTCTGCGGGTTACCCAGGAAGAACTGCACGACGTCGGCGCCGTCAGCCCCTGCGGCGGCCAGGGGATCGTCTGAGCGCACGTGCGAACCGATGAGCACGACGCCAGTCTAGGCAAGCCGTCCGACAACCCGCCGAGGGTCGCGAACGTGGGTTACCCGCACGCGATCGTCGAGGTTCGCGTGACACGACCCCACACTCGGCGCCCTTGATATTGCGCCCGGCCCACTCGCGCCCTATTGTCGAACCGTACCGTTCGGTTCGGCTCGTTGAGAGGGGCGAGATGGCGGCAAACGCGCACGACGACGTCAAGGTCCAGCAGATCCGCCGGGCCGCGCACACCTTGTTCCTGCGTCACGGCTTCGCGGGTGTGAGCACCGCGGCGCTGGCCAAAGAGGCCGGCGTATCCAAGGAGACCTTGTACTCCCGCTTCCCCAACAAGGACGCCGTGCTCGCCGACGTGCTGGAACATCTCATCGCCCTGGGTGACAGCGACGACGACGCCGACGTTCCCGCCCCGAAAACCCTCGCGGACCTCCGGCAGGCATTCCGGTCGCTTGCGCACGAGCTCGGCGGCCAGCTCATTCAGCGCGACTACATCGAGCTGGTGCGCATCGTCGTCGCCGAAACACCGCGGCTCCCCCACGTCGGCGAGATCTTCCGGCGTTCGGTGCCCCAACGCGCATTTCAACGCACCGGTCAACTTCTCGCCGCCGGCAAGCAGGCCGGTCTCGTCGGCGACGTCGACGTGACGACCGCGGCGCGAATGTTCCTGGGCCCGTTGGTCTTGCACACCCTGCTCAACCTGCTATTGGTCGCGCCCAGCGAGAACGAATCCCCCGTACCGCCCATCGACGTCGATGAGCACGTCGACCTGTTCCTCGCGGCCATCACCGCGCCGAAGCCGAACCCGTAAGGAGGACACATGAATTCCGATGCACTGGTGGTCGGCGCCGGCCCGACCGGCCTGACGATGGCCGTCGAACTGGCACGCCGCGGGGTCGACGTGCGCGTCATCGACGCCGCGCCCGCACCCACCGCCGAGACCAGAGCCCTTGGCGTGCAACCCCGGACACTCGAGCTCTTCGAACGTCTCGGCATCGCCGACGCCGCAGCCGCCGAGGGCGTTGGAGTCACCGACTTCAAGGTGTTCAGCGAGGGAAAGCAGTTCCTGCACCTCGACTTACGCGGTTTGGACAGTCCATACCCCTATCTGCTGATGCTGCAGCAGCCGCGGGTCGAAGCACTGCTGAAAGCCAGCCTCGAGAGCCTCGGCGTCACGGTGGAGCGCCCCGTTGAATTGGTCACGCTGAGACAGGAATCCGATGCGGTCGAGGTGCAACTGCGACACGGCGACGGCAGCGTAGAACACGCGTGGACGTCGTGGCTGATTGGTTGCGACGGGGCGCACAGCACGGTCCGGCATCAGTTGGGGGTGCCGTTCGTCGGCGCAGCGTTCGAAGAGAACTTCGCGGTCGCCGATGTGGAGATGGACTGGTCATTGCCGCACAACGTATTTCACGCGTTCCTCAACCGGGGCACCTTCGTCGCCTACTTCCCGATGCCGGGTGGGCTGCATCGGCTCACCATCGCCTACCGACCGGGCCAGACCCCCACCGGCGACGTCACCTACGACGAGTTGCAAGTCGCCGTCGACCGCGCCGCACCCCCAGGGGCGCGCATCGCAAAAGTCCACTACGCCGGACGCTTCCAGATTCACCAACGCAAAGTCGCCCGCCACTCCGTCGGTCGGGTGTTCCTCGCGGGCGACGCGGCACACGTGCACTCCGTGGTGGGCGGACAGGGCATGAACACCGGCATCCAGGACGCGTTCAACCTCGGTTGGAAACTCGCCGCGGTGGTCAACGGGCACGCAGACCCGCGTCTTCTGGATTCCTACGCCGGTGAGCGCGCGCCCGTCGCGCACAGGCTGGTCAAGGGGACGCGCCGCGCGACTCGGATGACGCTGTTGCGCAACCCGATTGCGACAGTGGCGCGGCGTCACATCGCCCCGCACATCACCCCGCGACCGGGCATCCAGCGGGTGTTGAGGCGCGCGTTGACACAGCTTGACGTCTCCTACCGTGACGGCACCGGCGGCACCAACGACGACCGGCTCGCCGTCGGTGACCGGTTCCCCGACACCGGGCTGCTCCACCCGACGAAGTACACCCTGCTGGTGAACCGTGCCGAGGCGTCGTGCCACCCGGATCTGGTCGACGTGCGTCACGTCGAAAACGGCACCGGGCTGACCCTGGTCCGGCCCGACGGCTACATCGCGGCCCTGGATTCAGACGCCGCGGCTGTCTACTTCGAAACGACTTTCGGGCAAAGGAAATTGGTATGAAAGCGATCCGGATGCACGGTATCGGCGGGCCGGAGGTCCTGCGCCTCGACGACGTCGACCAGCCCAGCCCCCGCGCGGGACAGGTCCTGGTGAAGGTTGAGGCCGCTGGCGTGGCATACGGCGACGTCATGAAACGCCAGGGCGCCTTCGGCCAGGACCTGCCGCTGCCCGCGGGACTCGGACTTCAAATCGCCGGCGTCGTCGCAGATCTCGGCGCTGGTGTGCCTCAACCGGTTCCGGGCACGCGGGTGATCGCGTGGGTGGAGGACGGGTATGCGGAGTACGCCGTCGCACCGCACACCGCCGTCGTCGCGATCCCGGACGGTGTCGACTCCTCGGTGGCCGCGGTGTTGCCGGTGCAGGGCCTGACCGCGTATCAGACGTTGGTGGATGCCGGAAACCTGCAAGCGGGCGAGTCGGTTCTCGTGCACGCCGGCGCCGGTGGTGTGGGCGGTCTCAGCGTGCAGCTGGCGCGACTATCGGGCGCGGACGTCGTGATCGGAACAGCAAGCAGACCCGAAAAACTGGCGCACATCGTGGGACTCGGTGCTTTCGCCGTCGACTACACCCGCGACGACTGGCCACTTCGCGTCCGTGAAGCCGCCGCCGGGTGCGGCGTGGACCTCGTGCTCGACTCCGTCGGCGGAACGGTGGCGTCGCGCAGCCTGGACTGCCTGGCACCGTTCGGCCGAATGGTCAGTTTCGGCGCCGCGAGCGGTACGCCCGCCGACATCGCAACCACGGCGCTGATGCCCAACAACCTGTCGGTCATTGGATACTCGCTCGGCGTTCGGCCGGACCGCATAACCGGCGTCGAAACCCTTCTCAGGCACGTCGCCTCCGGCCAGCTCACTATTTCGGTGACACAACAGCTTTCGCTCAAGAACGCCTCGGAGGCCCATCGCGCCATCGCCGAGCGTCGCACCGTCGGCGCCACCGTGCTGGTGCCCTGAACCAGTTCTCAACGAAGGAGGTTCGCAATGCCTGCACCACGATGGGTTGCCCGCGCCAACAAGAAGGTGCTCAACCGGGTGACCAAGTTCATCGCGCCGTGGGCCCCCGGATGGGCGGTCGTGATTCACCGCGGCCGCAAGTCCCAGCGCCTCTACCGGACGCCGCTGTGGGCGTTTCGGCGTGGAGACGGCTTCGTCATCGCCTTGACGTATGGCTCCCAAGCCGACTGGGTTCGCAACGTGCTCGCCGCCGACGGCTGTGAAATCGAGAGCCGACGCCGGCGCTACCAGGTCGGCTCGCCGCGTGTCTTCTACGACGAGGACGCCACGGACATGGCGGCGTTCATCCGGTTCATGCTGCGCAAGGTGATCAAGGCGCCGGACTTCCTGCGCGTCGACGTGGTGCAGGAGCTGCCGGTCGCCACCTAGCCCACGCGCGCCGAGTGTGGGGTTCTGTAACGCCATCCGCGCGATGGGCGTGCGGGTAACCCACGTTCGGCAGCCGCGGCCGCCTACCCTCGAAGCGTGGCATCTGGAGGCGACCGGCCGCCCTTCTCGTCGTGGCTCGATACCGTCGCCTCCGCCGGTACGACGCTGCGGCGACGTGCGCTGTCCACACTGAACCGTGCTCCCTGGCCGGTACGACAGGCGGGCCGGCTGATCGTTCGCACCGTCGACGACACCTTTCGCGACCGCGTGCCCGGGCTGGCCGCGGAGGTCGCGCTGTTCTCGTTGATATCGCTGCCGTCGCTGCTGATTGCGGTCCTCGGCTCGCTCGGGTTCATCGCCGAAGCGCTCGGCCCCGAAGGCAGCGCCGAACTGCATCGCCTGCTGCTCGAGGCGCCCAGCTCGTTTCTGAGCGAGCGAACCTTCCAGTCCTACAGCCGCGTCGTCGAAGCCGGGCTCGCGCAAAGCCGCGGCAGCGTGATCTCGATCGGCATCGTACTCAGCCTGTGGACCGGGTCGCGGGCGGTGAACCGGTACCTGGAGACCATCACCATCGCCTACGGCGTCGAGCCCAGGCCGGCGTGGCGACGACGGCTGCTGGCGCTGACACTGACCGTCGCAGGGCTCATCGGGGCGGCGGCAATCCTGCCGCCGCTGGTGTTCGGACCCGACCTCGTGACGTGGGTGACGCCAGATCCGTTGACGGCCACCACATTACGGGCACTGGATCTGCTGTTCTGGCCGGTGATCGCGCTGCTGATCCTGATCGGACTGGTCACGCTGTATCACTTCGGCGTGCCCTGGCGAACGCCCTGGCGCCGCGACATCCCCGGGGCGCTGCTGGCGATGGCGCTCTGGCTGATCGCGTCGGCGGGGCTGCGGGCGTACCTGTCGGTCAGCGCGCGCGACGACGCGGTGTACGGCCAGCTCGCCGTGCCGATCGCGGTGGTCCTCTGGCTCTACATCACCGCATTCGCGGTGCTGCTCGGCGCGGAGTTCAACGCCGAGATCGAGAAGATGTGGCCGCACGAGAAGCACCCCTGGCGCCTGCGCCGACGGGCACGCTAGTACAGCCAGCCGACGAGCGCGCTAGCCCGCGAGCAGACGCGTACACCCCCATTTTGGGCGGAAATTGGGGGTGTACGCGTCTGCTCACCCAGCGAGTCGAGCCCGCTCCAGATGTCCGCCGATGCGCCGCACCAACTCATACGGGTGTTTACGGACGTCGTCGACGACCATCGGTACGGCGGTCCACCCGCATTCGGCCAACCGGGCGGCCTTCATGCGGTCGTGTTTCCACCCGTCCGGGTTGGCGTGCCACTCGATGCTGTCATACTCGGCGACTACTTTCGCGTCGAGCCAGGCGAAGTCGACTCGCCACAGTCTGCCGTGCAGGTCGACGATCTCGAACTGCAGTTCCGGCCGCGGCAGACCCCCATCGATGAAGACAAGCCGCGCTTCGCTCTCCATCGGCGACTCGCTCCGGCCATCCGCAAGCTGCACAAGTTCGCGGACTTGAACGATGCCGCGTCGTCCCTTCTGTTCGTCGACTGCCGCTACCAGTTCCGGCTGTGTGCAGCATCCGGAATGCAGTGCGGCGTCGAGTGCAGCGAGCGCCCGCGGGCGGCGCAAGGTTCGCGCGATCTCTACCGCCGTCCAGGCCGGCGCCGTTGCCACCCGACCGCCAACGATACTCAGAGGGGCGCCAAGTCGCTGATGAACCATGACGTCGGCCGACGGCCGCATACGAATTCCGGGGTCGAGAACATGTATCCGTTCATCGGGTTCGGTGTCGAAGCCGTACATCTCGGCGGCCGTCTGCATGCAGACAACAACGCGTTTACCGCACGCCAAGTCGAGTGCGGCGAGCCTGCCGGCCACACCGGGCGGCGTCATCGTGTACACACCACGCCGGACGCGGATCAACCTGCCCGCTCGGACGGCGCACTCGAGCGTCTTGGGTGAGACCACCGCGAGCAGTTGTCGAGTGGTGGCCACGCCCCCGTTGGCGGCGAGTACACCTTCCACAGCGTCCAGCGACATGCCATGCATATTCGCGGGCAACCGCCCGCGACGGAAGGCCGCATGCCGAAAGCCTGTGGATAACCCTCCGGACTACGCGGCGAACAGACGCAAAAACCCCCAAAACCGTGGGATTTTGGGGGTTTTCGCGTCTGCTCGCGCCAAGGGGCGCAGAAAGGGGTTAGCGGTAGTCCTACCGATAATCCGAGTAGCCGTAGTCGTCCAGCGGCACCGCGGGACCGGTGGCCTGGCCGAAGTCCGGGCTGTAGTACTGATCCTCGTAGGACGGGATCGTGTACGCCGCAGCGCGGGCTTCCTCGGTCGGCTGCACCTGGATGTTGCGGTAGCGGTTGATACCGGTACCGGCCGGGATCAGCTTGCCGATAATCACGTTCTCCTTCAGACCATTCAGCTTGTCGCTGCGGCAGTTGATCGCCGCATCGGTCAGCACGCGAGTGGTCTCCTGGAACGACGCCGCCGACAGCCACGAATCGGTGGCCAGCGACGCCTTGGTGATACCCATCAGCACCGGGCGACCGGCCGCGGGCTCGCCGCCCTCGGCAACCACCCGACGGTTCTCGGCCTCGAACTCCGCACGCTCGGTCAACGAGCCAGGCAGGAACTCCGTGCTGCCCGAGTCGATGATCGTGACGCGCCGCAGCATCTGCCGGACGATCACCTCGATGTGCTTGTCGTGGATCGACACGCCCTGAGCGCGGTAGACCTCCTGGACCTCCTTGACGAGGTGGATCTGCACCTCGCGGGGGCCCTGGACACGCAGCACCTCGTGCGGATCGGCGGAGCCTTCCATCAGCTGCTGGCCCACCTCGACGTGGTCGCCGTCGGACAGCAGCCGCTCGGTGCCGTCCTCGTGCTTGAACACCTTCAGGCGCTGACGACGAGACAGCTTGTCGTACACCACTTCCTCGCCACCATCGTCGGGGATGATGGTGATCTTGTAGAAGCGGTCGCCCTCTTCGAGCTGCACGCGACCGGAGACGTCGGCGATCGGCGCCTTGTCCCGCGGCACGCGCGCCTCGAACAGCTCCTGCACGCGAGGCAGACCACCGGTGATGTCGCTGCCGCCGGTGACGCCGCCCTGGTGGAACGTGCGCATGGTCAGCTGCGTGCCGGGCTCGCCGATGGACTGCGCGGCGACGATGCCGACGGCCTCGCCGATGTCGACGAGCTTGCCCGTCGCCATCGAACGGCCATAGCACAGCGCGCACACACCGGTGCCGGTGGCGCAGGTCAGCACGGAGCGGACCTTCACCTCGATGATACCGGCCGCCAGCAGCGCCTCGATCGCCGGGTCGCCCAGGTCGTGACCGCGCTCGACGATGACGTTGCCGTCCGCGTCGACCGCGTCGGTCGCCAACGTCCGGGCGTACGCCGAGGTCTCGATGTGCTGGTCGCGCACCCACGTGCCGTCCGGCTGCTGCTCGGCGAGCGTGACGTTGATGCCGCGCTCGGTCTCGCAGTCGTGCTCGCGCACGATGACGTCCTGGCTGACGTCCACCAGACGACGGGTCAGGTAACCCGAGTCGGCGGTACGAAGAGCGGTGTCCGCCAGGCCCTTTCGGGCGCCGTGGGTGTTGATGAAGTACTCCAGCACGGTCAGGCCCTCGCGGAACGAGGACTTGATCGGACGCGGGATGAACTCACCCTTCGGGTTGGTCACCAGACCCTTCATGCCGGCCAGCGTCCGGGTCTGCGTGAAGTTACCCGTGGCGCCGGAGTCGACGATCGTGATGATCGGGTTGTCCGACGGGTAGTGCTTGCGCAGCGCCTCGCCGACCTCTTCGGTCGCCGTCTGCCAGATCTTGACCAGCTCGCCGTTGCGCTCCTCGTGGTTGAGCTTGCCGCGCTGGTACTGCTTTTCGATCGCGTCGGCTTCCTTCTCGTAGCGCTCGAGGATCTCCTGCTTCTCCGGCGGCACCAGCACGTCGGCCATCGACACGGTGACACCCGAGCGGGTGGCCCAGTAGAAGCCGGCGTCCTTGAGCTTGTCGACGGTCTGCGCCACCACGATCATCGGGTAGCGCTCGGCCAGATCGTTGACGATGCGCGCCTGCACCTTCTTGTGCATCTGCTCGTTGACGAACGGATACTGAACCGGCAGAAGCTCGTTGAACATCACCCGGCCCAGCGTCGTCTCGGTCGTCCACGCGTCGCCGGGCTTCCAGCCGTCCGGGAACAGCTCGGCCTCGACCTCGGCGGGCGGCCGCAGGTCGGTCAGCCGCACCCGGATCTTGGCGCGCACACTCAAGGCACCGCGGTCCATCGCCATGATGGCCTCGGCGGGCGAGCTGTACACGCCGCGCTCCGGGGAATCCTTGGAAGCGGGCTGGTATTCGCCGACCTCGCCCTCGATCATGGTGGTCAGGTAGTACAACCCGGTCACCATGTCCAGACGCGGCATGGCCAGCGGACGGCCCGACGCCGGCGACAGGATGTTGTTCGACGACAGCATCAGGATGCGCGCCTCGGCCTGCGCCTCCGCCGACAGCGGCAGGTGCACGGCCATCTGGTCGCCGTCGAAGTCGGCGTTGAACGCCTCACACACCAGCGGGTGCAGCTGAATCGCCTTGCCCTCCACCAGCATCGGCTCGAAGGCCTGGATGCCGAGGCGGTGCAGCGTGGGTGCGCGGTTCAGCAGAACCGGGTGCTCGGCGATGACCTCTTCGAGCACGTCCCACACCTGCGGACGCTGACGCTCCACCATCCGCTTGGCGCTCTTGATGTTCTGCGCATGGTTCAGGTCGACCAGACGCTTCATCACGAACGGCTTGAACAGCTCCAGCGCCATCAGCTTGGGCAGACCGCACTGGTGCAGCTTGAGCTGCGGGCCGACCACGATGACCGAACGGCCCGAGTAGTCGACGCGCTTGCCGAGCAGGTTCTGACGGAACCGGCCCTGCTTGCCCTTCAACAGATCTGACAGCGACTTGAGCGGACGGTTGCCCGGCCCCGTGACCGGACGGCCGCGACGGCCGTTGTCGAACAGCGCGTCCACCGACTCCTGAAGCATGCGCTTCTCGTTGTTCACGATGATCTCGGGCGCGCCCAGATCGATCAGCCTCTTGAGCCGGTTGTTGCGGTTGATGACGCGCCGGTACAGATCGTTCAGGTCCGACGTGGCGAACCGGCCACCGTCGAGCTGCACCATCGGGCGCAGTTCCGGCGGAATCACCGGAACGGCGTCGAGCACCATGCCCATCGGCGAGTTCGACGACTGCTGGAACGCAGCCACCACCTTGAGCCGCTTCAGCGCACGAAGTTTCTTCTGCCCCTTGCCGCTACGGATGGTCTCGCGCAGCGACTCGGCCTCGGCGTCGATGTCGAAGTTCTCGATCAGCCGCTTGATGGCCTCCGCGCCCATGGCGCCGGTGAAGTACTCGCCGTAGCGGTCCTGCAGCTCGCGGTAGAGCACCTCGTCGACGATCAGCTGCTTGGGGGCCAGCTTGGTGAAGGTGTTCCAGATCTCCTCGAGCCGGTCCAGCTCACGCTGGGCGCGGTCACGGATCTGGCGCATCTCACGCTCGCCGCCGTCGCGCACCTTGCGGCGCACGTCGGACTTGGCACCCTCGGCCTCCAACTCGGCCAGGTCGGCCTCGAGCTTCTGCGCGCGGGCCTCCAGGTCGGAATCACGCTGGTCCTCAACGGCTTTGCGCTCGACGGCCATCTCGGCCTCCAGCGTCGACAGCTCGTTGTGGCGCATCTCCTCGTCGACCTCGGTGATGACGTAGGCGGCGAAGTAGATGATCTTCTCGAGATCCTTGGGCGCCAGGTCGAGCAGGTACCCGAGCCGGCTCGGCACACCCTTGAAGTACCAGATGTGCGTGACGGGCGCGGCCAGCTCGATGTGGCCCATCCGCTCACGACGCACCTTGGCGCGGGTCACCTCGACGCCGCAGCGCTCACAGATGATGCCCTTGAAGCGGACGCGCTTGTACTTGCCGCAGTAGCACTCCCAGTCGCGAGTCGGTCCGAAGATCTTCTCGCAGAACAGGCCGTCCTTCTCCGGCTTCAGCGTGCGGTAGTTGATGGTCTCCGGCTTCTTGACCTCACCGAAGGACCAGTTCCGGATGTCCTCCGCAGTGGCAAGGCCAATCCGGAGCTCATCGAAGAAGTTGACGTCTAGCACGTAACTCCCTTTCCCCTTTCGGGACTAGAAAACTAATTAGGCCAAATCCTCTACGGACGCAGATTCGTTGCGCGACAGGTTGATTCCCAGGTTCGCCGCGGCGCGCTCCAGGTCCTCGTCGTCTCCGTCGCGCATCTCGATCGCGGCGCCGTCCGAAGACAGCACCTCGACGTTGAGGCACAACGACTGCAGTTCCTTGAGCAACACCTTGAACGACTCCGGAATACCGGGCTCGGGGATGTTCTCGCCCTTGACGATCGCCTCGTACACCTTGACCCGGCCGACGGTGTCGTCGGACTTGATGGTCAACAGCTCCTGCAGCGTGTACGCCGCGCCGTAGGCCTGCATGGCCCAACATTCCATCTCGCCGAACCGCTGGCCACCGAACTGCGCCTTACCGCCCAGCGGCTGCTGGGTGATCATCGAGTACGGGCCGGTGGAGCGGGCGTGGATCTTGTCGTCTACCAGGTGGTGCAGCTTGAGGATGTACATGTAGCCGACCGTCACCGGGTACGGGAACGGTTCGCCGCTGCGGCCGTCGTACAGCATGGCCTTGCCGTCGCCGTCGACCAGCTTCTCGCCGTCGCGGTTGGGCAACGTCGAGCCCAGCAGACCCTGCAGCTCGTCGCCGGTGGCGCCGTCGAACACCGGGGTCGAGACGATGGTGTTCGGCTCGGCCTCCAGCAGATCGTCGGGCAACTGGTTGGCCCACTCCGGCTTGCCCTCGACCTTCCAGCCGCTGTGCGCGGCCCAGCCCAGGTGCGTCTCGAGGATCTGGCCGATGTTCATCCGTCGCGGCACACCGTGGGTGTTCAGGATGATGTCGACCGGGGTGCCGTCCGGCAGGAACGGCATGTCCTCGACCGGCAGGATCTTGCCGATGACGCCCTTGTTGCCGTGGCGCCCGGCCAGCTTGTCGCCGTCGGAGATCTTGCGCTTCTGCGCGACGTAGACGCGGACCAGCTCGTTGACGCCGGCGGGCAGCTCGTCGTCGTCCTCGCGGGAGAACACGCGGATGCCAATCACCTTGCCGGACTCACCGTGCGGCACCTTCAGCGACGTGTCGCGGACCTCGCGCGCCTTCTCACCGAAGATCGCACGCAGCAGCCGCTCCTCCGGGGTCAGCTCGGTCTCACCCTTCGGGGTGACCTTGCCGACCAGGATGTCGCCGTCGCGGACCTCGGCGCCGATGCGGACGATGCCGCGCTCGTCGAGGTCGGCCAGCACCTCATCGGAGACGTTCGGGATGTCCCGGGTGATCTCCTCGGCGCCCAGCTTGGTGTCGCGGGCGTCGATCTCGTGCTCCTCGATGTGGATCGAGGTGAGTACGTCCTCTTCGACCAGACGGTTGGAGAGGATGATCGCGTCCTCGTAGTTGTGGCCCTCCCACGGCATGATCGCGACGAGCAGGTTCTTGCCCAGCGCCATCTCGCCGTTCTCGGTGCACGGCCCGTCGGCGATGACCTGGCCGGCCTCCACCCGGTCGCCGGCGTCGACGATCGGGCGCTGGTTGGCGCAGGTGCCGTGGTTGGACCGGGCGAACTTGCGCATCCGGTAGGTCTGCCGGGTGCCGTCGTCGGCCATCACGGTGATGTAGTCGGCGGAGACCTCCTCGATCACCCCGGCGTTGTCGGCGACGACGACGTCACCGGCGTCGATCGCGGCACGCAACTCCATGCCGGTCCCGACCAGCGGGGCCTCGCTGCGCACCAGCGGAACCGCCTGACGCTGCATGTTGGCACCCATCAGGGCGCGGTTGGCGTCGTCGTGCTCGAGGAACGGGATCATCGCGGTCGCGACCGACACCATCTGGCGCGGCGAGACGTCCATGTAGTCGACCTGGCTCGACGAGATCTGCTCGACCTCGCCGCCTTTGCGGCGCACCAGCACGCGGTCCTGCAGGAAGCGGCCGTCGTCGCCGATCGGCGAGTTGGCCTGCGCCACGACGTAGCGGTCCTCCTCGTCGGCGGTCAGGTAGACGATCTCGTCAGTGACCACGCCGTCGACGACCTTGCGGTACGGCGTCTCGATGAACCCGAACGGGTTGACCCGGGCGTACACCGACAGCGAGCCGATCAGACCGATGTTCGGACCCTCGGGGGTCTCGATCGGGCACATCCGGCCGTAGTGGCTGGCGTGCACGTCGCGCACCTCGAGGCCGGCGCGCTCACGGGACAGACCGCCCGGGCCCAGCGCCGAGAGGCGACGCTTGTGGGTGAGCCCAGACAGCGGGTTGTTCTGGTCCATGAACTGCGACAGCTGCGACGTGCCGAAGAACTCCTTGATCGCCGCCACGACGGGACGGATGTTGATCAGGGTCTGCGGCGTGATCGCCTCGACGTCCTGGGTGGTCATGCGCTCGCGCACGACGCGCTCCATGCGGGACAGGCCGACGCGGATCTGGTTCTGGATCAGCTCGCCGACCGTGCGCAGGCGACGGTTGCCGAAGTGGTCGATGTCGTCGACCTCAACAGGAACCTCGACTCCGCCGGGAACGGTCATGGTCGGCTGACCGTCATGCAGCCGCACCAGGTACTCGATGGTGGCGACGATGTCCTCTTCGGTGAGCGTGGTCGTCTCGATCGGCTCACCGGGATGCAGGCCCAGCTTCTTGTTGACCTTGTAGCGGCCGACGCGGGCCAGGTCGTAGCGCTTCTCCTTGAAGAACAGGTTCTCCAACAGGGTCTGCGCCGACTCTTTGGTCGGCGGCTCGCCCGGGCGCAGCTTGCGGTAGATGTCCAGCAGCGCCTCGTCGGTGCCCGCGGTGTTGTCCTTCTCCAGCGTGCTCATCATGATCTCGCTGAAGCCGAACCGCTCGGTGATCTGCTCGTTGGTCCAGCCCAGCGCCTTCAGCAGCACGGTGACGGGCTGGCGACGCTTGCGGTCGATGCGCACGCCGACGGTGTCGCGCTTGTCGACGTCGAACTCCAGCCACGCGCCGCGGCCGGGGATCACCTTGACGCTGTGCAGCGTCTTGTCGGTGGACTTGTCGATGGTCTCGTCGAAGTACACGCCGGGCGAGCGCACCAGCTGGGACACCACGACACGCTCGGTGCCGTTGATGATGAAGGTGCCCTTCTCGGTCATCATCGGGAAGTCGCCCATGAAGACCGTCTGGCTCTTGATCTCGCCGCTCTCGGCGTTCATGAACTCGGCCGTGACGAACAGCGGAGCCGCGTACGTCATGTCCTTGTCTTTGCACTCATCGACGGACGCCTTGACGTCGTCGAAGCGCGGATCGGAGAAGGTCAGCGACAGGTTGCCGGCGAAGTCCTCGATCGGCGAGAGCTCGGTGAGCACCTCTTCGAGGCCGCCGATCGGGTTCGCGTCGCCGCGGGCCTTGGCCTTTTCTTTCCACTCATCGGAGCCGATCAGCCACTGAAACGACTCGGTCTGTACGTCAAGAAGCCCCGGAACCTCGAGCGGTTCACGGAGCTTTGCGAAAGTAATCCGGTTAGGTGCTCCTGGGACGGAGTTATTGGGGTTAGCTACAGCTGTCTTGTTTGGGCGGGACCCTGCCAAGATGCATCCTTCCAGCACCTCATGCGACTATCTGGAACCGGTGAGCCGGTTTTCCAGAAACGGCCGCGATATCTGCATCGGTTCGGCTGGCCTTTCCACGACCACAGCCTCCCGGCCAAGCGGCACGCGAATAGTTCACTGAGCGGGGCTCAGGCTAGAACATCGGTGTCAGGTGCGGGTTTAGGTGGGCAGGATGCAGCCAGCGCAACGTCCAACAATAGCGCAGGACGGCGCATTCCTCAACCACCGTGTGCGGAGTCACAGGGGCGCTGGCTGGCGTCTTCAACCCTTGCACACATGCTGACCAACAGACTGGCGTGTCGCGGCCCTTCCGTCAAGGGATAACGCGGTGTTGGTGTGGAGTTTTGTTCCCGAATCCCGGCGGATCACACCGCGGTCGCGCCCGTGCACGACCCGGCCGCGGTGGGTTCGGCCGAGCAATTGACGTAGTCGTTGGCGTTGATCGAATGCAGCAGCCCGGCGAAGAACCACTCGATCGGCGACAGGGACGCCGGCGGGCCGGGCAGCACATAGCCGCGGGCCAGACCGGCCTCGGTGGGAATGTCGATGATGGTCTGGCCGGGTTCGCCGGGTTCGCCGTAGATGCCGGTGCGCGTCGCCGGGTCATACACCCGACCGGCGTACATGTCGGTCAGCCAGCCCTGCGAGAGGACCTGGACGGCCGCGACGTTCTGCGGCTCCGACCGGCCGAACACCAGTCCGACGAACCCCTGCACCAGGCCGAAGTAGGCGTCGCTCTGGAAGGCGTCCGAATGCGCGCCGCCGATCAGCTGCACCCCGTTGAACTGGCCGGGGCGCTTCTCGGCGAGCACGTTGTTCGCGCCGCCGCCGTAGTTCATCACCGACGGGGTCGCGGCGACCTGCAGGACCGGCACCGACGACGGCAGCTTGTCTAGCGCCCGCCCCAGTGCACCGTTGGCCGCCGAGCCGTCGTAGAGCAGGACGCCGACCAGATCGTCCTTGCGGTCCGCCGGCGCCGAGTCGTAGTAGTAGCCGGCGGCGCCCGCGGCCAACATGCTGCCCGCGGACTGGCCGGCGAACACGAACTTCTCGGGCAGCGTCCCCTGGAATCCGGCGGCCCTCGCGCTGGCCAGCAGCGCGTCGCGGTCGTCCTCGAACAGCCGCGCCACCGCGGCGTGCATCGGGTCGGCGGTGAGGCTGCAGCCGTCGCAGGCGAAGTAGTTCGACGTGATCGTCGGCGCCACCACGATCGCGTTGTTGCGCTCCGCGAGCGCGGCCAACGTGAGGTTGTAGATCCCCGCGTGCGCCATGAACCCGTGCTGGAAGTAGATGAACTTGTCGGGCTGGCCCTCCTTCGGGTAGTACCAGTCGGCGTCGGCGCGGTAGCCGTCGCCGCAGTCGATCAGCAGCGTGGAGCCTCGTGCGGTCACGGTGCTGCCCGGCGGCACGGCGGGCGGGCCCACGACCAGCTTCACCATGAAGTCGATGACGCTCCAGGCCAGCGTGCCGATGATGTTGATCAGGTTCGGTCCCCGCGGGGCGGCCGGCTGAGCCGCGGGCGCGGACATCGCGACCTGCGTGATCGTGGGTTTCAGTTTCGATTCGAAGGCCGCGATGGCTTGGTCGACGACGGCCTTGTTGGCGGCGGCCTCGCTGTCGGCGGTCACGGTGTCGACGGTCGGCTCGGCCGGCTCGGCCGGCTCGGTCGGCTGCGTCGGCTCGTCGGACGGCTCCGGCGTTTCGACCTCGTTGACGACCGCCGAAAGGTTGCTCGTCGGCTCGGTCTCGGTGGTCGCGTCGTGACCGGAGCCCGACGGGGTCTCGCCGGCGACGACGGCCTCTTCCTCGGTGGCCTGTTCCTCGGCGGGCTCTTCCTCGGTGGCGTCGTCTTCGTCGACGACGACGTCCTCTTCGTCGGTGGCGTTCTCGTCGGTGGCGTCCTCTTCGTCGACGACTTCTTCCTCGGGGGCCTCCTCTTCGTCGATGACCTCTTCGTCCTCGGTGACGTCCTCATCATCGGTGACCGCGTCTTCGGCGTCGACCTTCGCGCCGGCCGCACCGCCCGGCTCGGACTCCGACTGCGACGAACCCGGCTGACCGGCGCCGGTGCCCGAATCCGGTTCGGCGACCGCGATTCCCGCGCCGACGAGCACGACGCACGACAACCCCGCGGTGAGGACACCTGCGCTCACGCAGCGCAGCAGCCGGTCATTCATCGACGCATCCTTTCGCCGTGGTTCGCCACCGAAGCTGACCGGGCTTGTTTGCCTGCCCTGCACCCCGCGACACTGCCAGCGACGGAAACCTCGGGGCCCGCAATAACGCGCCGCAGCGTCCAGCAGCGTGCACACCTGCACTTACCCACACCGAGGCCCGGTCGCCCATGCCGTCTCCCGTCAGCCTCAGCAAACGTTACCGGGATCGACGGGGCGTCGGAAGCGATTAACCGAAGCGCTTAGAAATCACGCCGCGATCGAGTCCGAGCAGGACTCCCCCGCGGCCGCGCCGACGGATGCGCTCACACACGCCGGGTCGAACCGGAAGATCCCGTCACCGAGGGCGACGAGCGGTTGCAGCAGGTTGAACAGGAACAGCTTGGTCAACGGGTTGGGCAGCGCGACCAAAACCGCAACGCCGCCAGGGGTTCTCAGGTTCAAACGCTCGCCGGGCGCCAGGTCGTAGACGCCGGTGGCCTGATTGCCCGCGAACATGTCGTTGGCCCACGTGACCATCAGATGCCGCGCCGCGGCGACGTTGCGCGGCTGGGAGAACCCGGCCACCACCTGTTGCGAGAACTGGATGAGCGGGTTGCCGCCGCGCATCGCGTCGACGTGGGAGCCGCCCTCCAACGTGACGCCGACGAACTGGCCCGGCCGCGCCGCCATCAGCGCCGCGCTGCCGACGCCGAACTGGTTCCAGAAGTAGCGCGGCGCGGCGATCTGGTAGATCGGGATGTCCAGCGGCACCTTGCGCAGCGCGTCGGTCATCGAGTCGTCGAGGCCGACGCCGTCGAGCAGCACCACCCCGGCCAACCGGTCGGCGGTGCCGTTGTCGACCATGTAGCCGGCCGCTCCCGACACCGCGCCGCCGCCCAGCGAGTGGCCCATCAGCACGACCCGGTCCGGAATCGGCCCGTCGTAGCCGGCCCGCGCGGCGCTGTCGGCGAGCGCGTCGTTGTCCTCGTTGAACAGATCGGCGATGGCCTTGTGCATCGGCGGCGCGCCGAGCCAGCAGGCGTCGGCGGCCAGGAAGTTCGACGTGATCGACGGCGTGAGCACGATGCTGTTGGTCTGGGTCGCCAACGCCGCGGCGGTGTAGCTGTACCACGGGCCGGAGGCCAGGAAGCCGTGCTGCAGGTAGATCATCCGGTCCGGCGGGTTCTCCTCATAGCCGGCGGGGAGATACCAGTCGGCGGGCACGTGGAATCCCTCGCCGGGCGCGCAGCCGCAGTCGAGCCGCAGCGTGGAACTGCGCACGGTCACCGTGCTGCCCAGCGGCAACATCGCCGGTCCGCCGACCAGGCGGGTCACCGCGTGATACAGACCGAAGACAACCGTTCCGACGAAGTCGAGCAGGGTGGTCAGCGGGTCGGTGAAGAAGGAGGTGCTGGCCACGGGCGCCGCGGCCGCGAACGTGATGGCCTCGACCGTTCCGGCGTCCTTGGTCTTGGCGGCGATGTCCTCGACGATGTTGTCGACGACGACCATGGCGCGCTGCTGGGCCAGGGGCGCGACGTCCGGTTCGGTGGGCTCCTCGGCGTCGTCCTCGGCGACGACGGTGTCCTCGGGCTCGGTCTCGGCGGCGAGATCCTCGACTTGCTCGACGCCAGGCTGCTCGACTTGCGCGGTGGGGGTCGTGTCGACGAGATCGCTGTCCGAGCGGTCCTCGACGACGTCGACGGCGGCTTGCTCCTCAGCTTCGGCGTCGGTGTCCGTGTCCGCATCGACGTCGGGTTCGTCGGCGGGCTCTTCCTCGTCAAGGTCGACGACCGGTTCCTCGGCGGGCTCTTCCTCGTCGACATCGACGTCGGGCTCGGTGACGTCGGTTTCCTCGGGGTCCGTCGTGTCGGGCTCGCCGGCGGCCGAATCCTCAGCGCTTTCAGCGGATTTCGAGGTCTCCGAGGTGCTCGCGGTGTTCGACGTCGAACCCGAGCCGTCGTCGGCGATCGCGACACCCGCTCCGGCGAACATCGCCGCCGTCACACCGGCAGCGACCACACCCGCGCTGAACCATTTCAAGATCTCGTCGCCCATGACGGTCGAATCTATTGCCCCGAGCACCGCCCAAAGGGACAAACGGGCGCAAAAGTGCGAGTAGTTTTCGCCATTTCGCCGATCTCGGCGACCGGATAGGCGAGACGCCGAGCCCTAACGCGCGGGTTCTGCGCGAGCCACCCGCACCGGCACACCGGTCAACCGCGCCATCCCGGCAAGGCGCTCGATGTCGTCGGGGTGGCTGGACATCAGCTTGTTGACGTTGGCGCCGCCGGCGTGGTTGGCCAGCCGCCACCCGGCCGTGCCCTTGTGCCCCCAACCGTGCGGAACGGCGACCACCCCGGCGACGATGTCCTTGGTGACGATCACGGGCAGTTCGATCTCGCCGTTGACCGACGCGATCCGCACGACGTCACCGTCGGCGATGTCGGCCGCGGCCGCGTCGTCGACGTGCATGCGGGCGTGCTGGGTGCGCTCTCCGCGCATCAGCAGCGGCGAGTTGTGCATCCACGAGTTCTCCGACCGGGCCTCGCGCATGCCGATCAACCGCAGCGGATAGCCGTCGGGCGCGCTGCGGCGGGCCAGCTTGTCGACCTCGGCGCGGATCTCGCCGTGGCGCAACCGGACTCGCCGACCGCGATACACCACGACGTCGCGCAGCACCCCGGCGCGCAGGTTGGCCGCCAGCACCTTGCCGTGCGGATACTCCCTCGTCAGCCGCGCGAAGCTCAACCCGCCGCGGCGCAGCCCGAACCGGTCCCCGCCCTCCCCCAGCCGGATCAGCGCGTCGACCAGCAGCCGCGGCGACAATCGAACACCGAATACCCCCAACATCTTTCGCAAGACAGCCTGCATCGCCAGGCCGGGCGTGCGCCGCCACAGCCGGCGGGTGAGGTCGTCGATGATCTCCCACTCCGCGCGCGCCTGGCCCACCGGCGCGATGACGGCCTCGGTGGCCTGGCGGAACGGCGTGGGTTGCAGCGTCTGGAACGGAAGCGGGAAGTCGTCGCGCTCGTACATGCTGGCCGCGGGCAGCACGTAGTCGCAGTGCGCCAGCGTCTCGTTGACGTAGAGGTCGATGCCGACCATCAAATCCAGTTGGCCCAAGGCGGATTCGAGTTCGTCGCCGTTGGGCACCGACAGCACCGGGTTGCCCGCGCTGACGAACAGCGCCTTGACCTGGCCGCGCCCGGGGGTGGTGATCTCCTTGGCCATCACGCCGGCGGGTTCGGACCCGAGCACCGACGGGAACCCGCCGATCCGCGAGCGCCGCCGCGAGTACACGCCCCGCAGCAGCGCCGCACCCGCCTTGTTCAGCCACCGCTCGGCAGGCAACCCATACCGGCCGAACATGGCACCGCCCGCGACGTCGAGATTGCCCGCGACCAGGTTCACCGCGTCGAGCAGATAGGTTGTGAGCGTGCCGTTTTCGCCGGTGCTGGTGCCGACGCGGCCGTACACCGCGGCGCGGGGGGTGCGAACCAGGTCGCGGGCCAGGTTGCGCACGGTGTCCGGGTCGATCCCGGTGCGCGCCGCGGTGGCCTCGGGAGAGAACGCCCGGGCGAGCTGCTCGAGCCAGTCGACGCCGTCGGCTTGACGGGCCAGGACAGCGCGGTCGACGAGGTTCTCGGCGAACATCACCTGCAGCAGCGACAGCAGCAGATACGCGTCGCCGTCGGGGACGATGCCCAGCCATTCGAACTGCGCGGCGGTCTCGGTCTTGCGCGGATCGATGACCAGCACCCGGCCGCCGCGCCTGACGATGTCGTGCATGCGGTCCTTGATCCGCGGCTGGGTCAGCACACTGCCGTGCGACACAACGGGATTGGCGCCGATGGCGACGAGCAAATCGGTGCGCAGCACGTCGGGCACGGGCAGCGCCAGCGGCGTGCCGTACAGCAGCTGGCTGGCCACGAACCGGTTGTTGACGTCCTGGCTGCCCGCGGTGAACAGGTGCATGCGCGGACCCACGCCGGCCATCAACATGTTGAGGCTCAGCGTGTGCGAGTAGCTGAACGCACCGGGGTTGCCGAAGTACCAGCCGATCGCGCCCGGCCCGTGCGCCCGGTGAATCGCCGTCAGCCGTCGCGCGATGTCCGACATCGCCTCATCCCACGACACCGGCGAGAAGCGGCCGTCGGCGCCCTTGCGCAGCGGAGTCGTCACCCGGTCGGGGTCGTTGACGACCTCGGCGAACGCGATGCCCTTCTGACAGGCGAACCCCGTCGAGATCGGATGGGCCTTATCGGGGCGCAGTTCGATCAGGCGGCCGTCCTCGACGGTCGCGATCATGCCGCACAGCGGTTCGCAGATCCGGCAGAACGTCGGCTTGTGCTCGCGGGTCATCACGAACAGCATGCGCTCACGGCGCGGCCAAGTCGACTACCGTCCGGCGGTACGAAGCGGCCCCGTCGTCGCCTCGAGGCTGTCGGCGCGCTCGAGATCCTCGCGGATCGCGGCCTGCGCGGCCGGCGGCAGGGTGTGCAGGATCTCGCGCACCCGGGCCTGGCGACGCGCCACCGCCTTGCGCTCCGGCATCCCCGGCGTCGGGGTGATCTGGCGCGGCACGCCCTGGATCTCCTCGACCCCGCCGTCGTGGTGGCCGGCGTCGAACATGGCCTGCTCCTCGGCCATCGTCGACTCGTCCTTCTCCTCCGACATACCGATCGGGCCGACCCGCCGGCCGTTGAGGAACTGCTTGACCACGGGCTCGTCGCTGGTCAACAACACCTCGCGGGGTCCGAACATCACCAGTTTCTTGCGGAACAGCATCCCGATGTTGTCCGGCACCGTGCGGGCGATGTTGATGTTGTGCGTGACGATCAGGATCGTGGCGTCGATCTGGGCGTTGATGTCGATCAGCAGCTGCGACAGATACGCCGTGCGGACGGGGTCCAGACCCGAGTCGGGCTCGTCGCAGAGGATGATCTGCGGATCCAGCACCAGCGAGCGGGCCAGCCCCGCACGTTTACGCATACCGCCGGAGATCTCACCGGGGAACTTGTTCTCGTCGCCCGCGAGCCCGACCAGCTCGAGCTTCTCCATCACGATCTGACGGATCTCGCTTTCCTTCTTCTTCGTGTGCTCACGCAGCGGGAAAGCGGTGTTGTCGTAGATGCTCATCGAGCCGAACAGCGCGCCGTCCTGAAACATCACCCCGAACAGCGTGCGGATCTCGTAGAGCTCCTTCGCTGTGCATTCGACGATGTTGGTGCCGTCGACGATGATCTTGCCCCGATCGGGACGCAGCAAACCGATCAGGCACTTCAGGAAGACGGACTTGCCGGTACCCGACGGGCCAAGCAGCACGCTGACCTCACCGGCGGGAATGTCCAGCGTGACGTCTTCCCAGATGCGCTGAGGACCGAAGGACTTGGTCAGCCCTTCCACCTGAATGCCTATGCCCATGCCACCTCACCCTTTACAGCTGACGCATACCTACGCACCCGGTCAAAGGGGTGCTCAAGCACCAGGATGCGTCATCAGCGCGGGTAACGCCGACGACTCGGCGAAACGAGCCGCTACAAGATCGGGAGCCGGGGTTACCTCTCGGCGGTGGGGATGGCGCCCGTCGGGGCGTCGTCGTCCGCCGTGTGATGCCGCGCGGTCGTGGCCTCACCGACCCCGCCGCCCGAGTAGTGCTGCGAGCTCTCGAGGTCCTCGCGGATCGCGGCCTGCGCGGCCGGCGGCAGGGTGTGCAGGATCTCGCGCACCCGGGCCTGGCGACGCGCCACCGCCTTGCGCTCCGGCATCCCCGGCGTCGCCTGGATCTGCGGTCCTCGCGGATCGCGGCCTGCGCGGCCGGCGGCAGGGTGTGCAGGATCTCGCGCACCCGGGCCTGGCGACGCGCCACCGCCTTGCGCTCCGGCATCCCCGGCGTCGCCTGGATCTGCGGCGGCACGCCCTGGATCTCCTCGACCCCGCCGTCGTGGTGGCCGGCGTCGAACATGGCCTGCTCTTCGGCCATCGTCGACTCGTCCTTCTCCTCAGACATGCCGATCGGGCCGATCCGGCGGCCGTTGAGGAACTGCTTGACGACCGGCTCGTCGCTGGTCAGCAGCACTTCGCGGGGTCCGAACATGACCAGGTGCTTGCGGAACAGCATGCCCATGTTGTCCGGCACCGTGCGGGCGATGTTGATGTTGTGCGTGACGATCAGGATCGTGGCGTCGATCTGGGCGTTGATGTCGATCAGCAGCTGCGACAGGTAGGCGGTACGGACGGGGTCCAGACCGGAGTCGGGCTCGTCGCAGAGGATGATCTGCGGGTCGAGCACCAGCGAGCGGGCCAGCCCGGCGCGTTTGCGCATACCGCCGGAGATCTCGCCGGGGAACTTGTTCTCGTCGCCGGCCAGACCCACCAGCTCGAGCTTCTCCATGACGATGTTGCGGATCTCGCTTTCCTTCTTCTTCGTGTGCTCACGCAAGGGGAAAGCGGTGTTGTCGTAGATGCTCATCGAGCCGAACAGCGCGCCGTCCTGAAACATCACGCCGAACAGCGTGCGGATCTCGTAGAGCTCCTTGGCGGTGCACTGAATGACGTCGGTGCCGTCGACGATGATCTTGCCGCGCTCGGGGCGCAACAACCCGATCAGGGACTTCAGGAAGACGGATTTACCGGTACCCGACGGGCCAAGCAGGACGCTGACCTCACCCGGGGGGATGTCCAGCGTGACGTCCTCCCAAATTCGCTGGGGCCCGAAGGACTTGGTCAGCCCTTCAACCTGAATACCAATGCCCACGCGAAATCCTTCCGCCAAGTTTTTTCCGCCACACGTCTCCCACCTGTGGCTTGAGTCACTGTAGCTTATGCGGTCTCGTCACAACACAAGAGTCCGGTCATCCCGATATTGACGTGGCCGGCAGTAAAGACGACTGTGGGGCCGGTCTGTTTGCTAGACCGGCCCCACAGCGTCGAATTCGCCTACTTGACGGTGACCGTCGCGCCGGCGGCCTCGAGCTTGCCCTTGGCCTCCTCGGCGGCCTCCTTGGCGACCTTCTCGAGCAGCGGCTTGGGCGCGCTGTCGACCAGGTCCTTGGCCTCCTTGAGGCCCAGGCCGGAGACGATCTCGCGGACGACCTTGATCACGCCGATCTTCTTGTCGCCGGCGCTCTCCAGGATGACGTCGAACTCCGACTGCTCCTCGCCGGCCTCGGCGGGGGCGCCGGCGGCAGCGGCGCCGGGGGCGGCCGCGACGGCGACCGGAGCGGCGGCGGTGACGTCGAAGGTCTCCTCGAACTTCTTGACGAACTCGGAGAGCTCCAGCAGCGTCAGTTCCTTGAACGCGTCGAGCAGCTCGTCGGTGGACAGCTTGGCCATGGTGGGTCCTTCCTGATTTGTTGCGGTTTGTGCAAGTTGGGTGGTTAGGCGGCTTCTTCGCCGGCTTTCTTCTCTTCCAGAGCAGCGGCCAGTCGAGCGACCTGCGACGCCGGGGCGTTGAACAGCCCGGCGGCCTTGGTCAGATTGGCCTTCATCGCGCCGGCCAGCTTGGCCAGCAGCACCTCGCGCGACTCCAGGTCGGCGATCTGCTCGACCTCGGCGACGCTGAGCGGACGGCCGTCCATGTAGCCGCCCTTGATGACGAGGGCCTTGTTGTCCTTGGCGAACTTCTTGAGCGCCTTGGCAGCGTCGACGGCCTCGCCCTTGACGAACGCAATCGCGGTGGGACCGACGAACAGCTCGTCGAGACCCTCGATGCCGGCCTCCGCCGCGGCACGCTTGACCAGCGTGTTCTTGGCGATCCGATAGCTGGCGGAATCACCGAGCGACCGCCGCAGCTCGGCCAGTTGGGCGACCGAAAGACCGCGGAACTCGGTGACGACCGTGGCCGTCGACGAGTTGAATCGCTCGACGATGTCGGCAATTGCGGCGGCCTTGTCCTCCGTGGCCATGCATGCCTCCTCGTGGTTGGTTGTCGACGTTCCGCCTCAACCGCCCCGAGAATGACGAACGCCCCGACGCAGACAGGTCGGGGCGCACAAATACAGCGTTAGCCTCGTCCTCCTGCGTGGGCCGCCGGGTCAAACCCGGACCTTCGACCGATTTCTCGGTAACCGACGGTCTTCGGTGGAACCGACACAGAATAGCCTGCCGCCCGCCGATCAGCCAAAACGGACTACACCGCCAGACCGGCGATCAGCAGCGCGTACAGCGCGACGAGCAGGAACACCCGCCGCCAGTGCAGCCGGTCCCACAGCCGCGCCTCGTCGCGCGACGCATCGGCGGCCCCTGACCAGCGGCCGATCCGGTTGTTGACCGGCACCATCAGCGTCACGGTCATCAGCACCACGACGGCCATCACCGCCGCCGCGGTGATGATGAACCAGTCGCGGGTGACGACGGCGGTCGCGATCAGCAGCAACAGGGAGCCGATGTACCAGAACGGCATCACCTTGCCCAGCACCCGGCTGCCGTCGCTGCGGGCCCGCGCGAACCCGTCATCGGGCAACCGCGCGAACACCGGGTTGGTGAACGCCGCGACCGCGATCTCGACGCCGACCATCGGGCCGGTGATCAACAGGGCAAGGGATCCCACGATTGCGTCCATGCCCTCGACCCTGACAGCTTATGCTGACAAAAAACAAGGTACTGACACATTTGGCAGCGTAAGGAGTCGCGATGGCGGTGTCGAAGAAGGGACTCAACGAATGCCCGATCGACACCGCGTTGACGGTGATCGACGGCCGATGGAAAGGCACCATTCTGTGGCGGCTGCAGGACGGCCCGATGCGCACCGCCGAGCTGCGTCGCAGCATCCCCGATATCTCCGAGCGCATGCTCATCCGTCACCTTCGCGAGCTGGTCGACGACGGCATTCTCGACCGCCACGATGCCAAGACGGTGCCGCCGTGTGTGCACTACTCCATCTCGGAGTACGGCAGGACGCTGGCGCCGGTGTTGGAGGCGCTGTGCGACTGGGGCCGCAAGCACATGACCCGCGACGCACTTTCGGCGAGCAGACGCGAGAACCCCCAACCTCGGGCTGTTTGAGGGGAGTTCACGTCTGCTCGCCGGTCACCACCAAGGCGGCCGCCCCGATGAGCCCGGCCTCGCTGCCCAGCGCGGCGGGCACCACCCGCAGGCCGTGCAGGAACTCCAGCCCGGCGTAGGACGCCAGCGCCTCACGCACCGGGTCGAAGAGCAGGGCACCGGATTTCGCGACGCCGCCGCCGATGACGACGAGGTCCAGATCGCACACGGCGGCCACCGACGCGATCATGGCGGCGACGGCGGTGGCCCCGCGCCGATACGCCCGCAGCGCGACGGCGTCTCCCGCGTTGGCGGCGTCGGCGAGTTCCTTGGCGTCGGCGTCGACGGGCGCGTCCCAGCCCTGGGTGCGTGCCCACTGCGCCATCCGCGGGCCCGCGGCGATCGTCTCGACGCAGCCACGTCCGCCGCAACTGCACGGCGCGCCGTCGAGGTCGACGACGACGTGGCCGACGTGCCCGGCGTTGCCGGTGCGCCCGCCGTAGGGGGCCCCGTCGAGCACCAGCCCGCCGCCGACGCCGGTGGACACCACCATGCCGAGCATGAACCGCGCACCGCGGCCCGCCCCGACCCAGCGCTCGCCCAGCGCCATGCACAACCCGTCACCGCGCAGCCGCACCGGGGCGTCGACCACCGCCGCGACCCGGTCGACAAGCGGAAAGCGTTGCCACTCAACGATGTTGATGGGGCTGACGGTTCCGGACGACAGGTCGATCGGCCCGCCGCAGCCGATGCCCACACCGCGCACGCGCCCGCCCGCGGCCGTGAGCGCGTCGGCGATCAGCGCCTCGAGGGCCGCCCACACCGTCTCCGCGTCGCCGTCGGGCGTCGGCGCCTTGGTGTTGTGCACCAGCGTGCCGTCGTCGTCGACCAGGCCGACGGCGATCTTCGTGCCGCCGATGTCGATCGCCAGCGTGGTCATCAGTGGCGGTGGGTGTTGTCGGGCTGACGCGGATCGCCGGGGTGCTCGTAGCCCGGGGCGAGTTCGACGACGGCCGCGCAGCGCGCGTCCAGCCACCGCCGGAACGCGCGACGGCGGGCCGCCCCGCGCAGGTGCGCGGCAATCTCGTCGGTGTCGGTGAACCGCAACGGGTTTCGTTGTTGGTACGCCGCGACGTCTTCGGCGGTGACGTCGACGTCGGCGGTGACGCGGGCGAACACCGCGCGTGCCAGCGGGTCGGCGAGCACCGAGGCGGCGACGCTGCCGATCTCCATGCGGGTCACCGTGTCGGGCAGCAGGTCGTCCTCGCTCGGCGCCTCGTCGGCGCTCAGCCCCAGCGCGCGGGCCTCGGCGGCCACCACCCGTTCGGTCACCAGCAGCTGGGTCAGCCAGCGGCGCAACTGTCGTCCCTCGCTGGTGTTCGGCCGCGGCAGCGACGACGCCAGCCGCGACGCCCGCAGCTGCGCCTCCCGGGCGTCGACCTCCTCGACCGTCACGGGCACCCCGTCGACCGTCGCCGCGTTCATCGCACCACCACCTTCACTGCCGGCGAGTACAGCAGGCTGCCCGCACCGCCGACCCGGATCAACGCCCACCACTCCCCGGGGGCGACCCAGACCGGCGGCGCGACGTCGAAGCCCAGTTCGGCCGTGCCGCGGGCCGCCAGCTCGGCGCCGATGGCGTTCGGGCCCAGCCACTCCCATGTGCCCCACGGGCTGATCAGGTGCGCCTCGACCGCGATGTCGGTGTGTGCGTCGGTGCCGACGGTGACGGCGAGGCGCGCGGTTTCACCGGCCGCGACCTCCACCGGCGACGGCTCGGTCACCCACCGCAGCAGCCGGTCGTCGGGCGGCGCGTCGACCGACACCACGCAGACGTCCTCGACCGCCTGCCGCCACGACGGCGGCATCGCGGCATGGCCGCCCAGGGCGAGCTCCGCACGCACGGGGTAGAGGCCCGGCGCGACTGCAGGCGGCGCCGTCACGGTGACCTCGGTGTCGAGGTGCTCGCCGGGCGGCAGCATGAACGACAGCTCGGCCGGTTCGGCGGTCCAGCCGTCCGGGCAGCGCAGCCGCACGTGGCCGTGCAGCACCGCGTCGCTGCAGTCGCTCACCGCGGTCAACCGCAGCGCCACAGGGGAATTCGGCCGCGCGTCGACGGTCTGCGGGTGCAGGTGGGCGATCACGGGCATGCCGCCGAGCGCGGCCGGCCCGCGGTTGTGCAACCAGTAGCGGGCGTAGAGCGGTTGGGCCGCTTCGGCGTCGGGCGCCAGCACCGTGTGGTCGGCGTCGAGTATCTTGGGCAGGTTGAGTAGGGCTCGCACGGTGGCGATCTCGTAGCTGTGCAACGTCAGATCTGCGGTGGTGGCCGCAGGCTCCTCGAGCAGGTTGACGCGCATTCCGGACACGCGCCGCAGCCCGGATTGCACCGTGACTTCTGCTGGCGCACCGCAGGTCTCGACCAGCCGAAGCGTCACGCCGTCCGACGGGTGCACGGTCTTGCTGCTGCCGGACTCCAGCGGGTTGCCCGCGGCTTTCAGCGCAGCGAGCTGGACTTTGCCCGCGGGTTCGATTTCCAGTAGCGAGCCGGTCTGCGGTAATCCCCTTGCGGCATCGTGCTTCTCGGTGACGGCTAGCAGTGGGCGAGAGAATTCCGCGCTGCGGGCGGGCAGGTCGGCGTGGCGCCAGTCGCCGTCGCCGGAGACCAGCGCGTAGTCGAAGGTGTGGGTCCAGTGCTGCAGCTGGAAGTTGGAGCCGTCGGGAGCGGTGCGCCGGGGCGGGTCGATCCAGGTGCCCGACGGCCACCCGGTACACGACCGCATCAGCGACATGTGCAGGGTGCCGTCGGATTCCACGGCGAAGCCCGGCATTCCGCGGTTGAGGACCGCGACGGTGCGCGCGTCGAACGGCTCGAGGCCGGCTGGGGCCGCCTGGTCGACGACGATCTCGAAGTCGCCGAGGTCCTCGACCACCCCCGACACCGCCGCGCCCAGCGCCGAGGCCGCGACGATCAGCACGGGCAGCGCGCGCACGTGGCGCACGTCGGCGCTGGGCACCCAGGTGTCGGCCAGCGGCGCGACGGGCGGCACCCACACCCTGGCCGTCCCGGTGGTGTACAGCTGGCGTTTGAGCTCCTCGGTGTAGCCCGCGTCGGCCTCGGCCAAAACCGCGGCGGTGAAGGCATTTTCGTCGGGCCCGCCGAGCGCGATGCGGGTGTCGGGCAGGTTGGAGTCGACGCTCAGGTCGCCGTAGCGCGGCTTGTCCGCGCTGCTGCACGTCGCGGTGACGCCCGACCGCACCAGCGCGACCACCAACTCACGCGCCAGCTCGGCCGAGCCGGCTTCCGTCGGCGCCACCACCTCGGCCACCGACACCGCGCGCACCCCGTCGCCGACCCGGACCCGCACCGCCGACGACAGCCCGAACCAGCCGTATGCCGGATTGTCCAGTGTCCACGGGTGTTTGGCGGAGTCGACGGCCGTGTCGGATCCGTCGTGCAGCAGGCCGAACCCGCGCCCGATCACCGCGTCGCCGACCTCGCTGACCGGCAGCGCGCCCGGCACCGGGCACGGCCAGCGCACCCGCAGCAGGCGATCGGCGCCGGTGAACCCGTCGATCGTCGTCTGACAGTCCACCCGCGCGACACCGTGCCAGAGCGTCACGGTCTGCGTGTAGCGCAGCAGCGCCGAGACCGACGTTTCGGCGGAATCCACTCGCACTTTTCCGCCCTTTTGTCCCTTTCGGGGCGGGTCCATCTCGCCCGCATCGATCTCGCCCTCGACGACGATCCGCTCCCCCAGCGGACCGCGATAGGCCTGCACACGCGCGGGCGCGGCCGCCGAGGTGATGACGGGGCCCTTCGGAAGCAGATGCCACGGGCCCTCGCCGGCCTCGGGATGCGCGGAATACTCGTCGTAGACGGCCAATTCGTTGCCGACCCGGCCGTCGGCGATCAGCTCACGACCGCCCTCTTGCAACGAGCAGACGCCGCCACCGCGCGACGGGTCCACGGTGAGCCGGTAGTGCCCGTTGCCGATGCTCACGCCGTCGACCGGCTCCCAGCCCGCGGCCGTCTCATCGGGCCGCAGCCGATACGACTGCCATCCCAGCGACGGCACATCACGGGCCAGCCAACTGACACAGCGACCGCCATGGGTGACGTGGGTGGGCAGCTCGGCGCCGTCGGAGTCCAGCACCCGCACCCCACCCGCCTCCGGGAGCCGGGCGGTGACGAGGTCACTGCGCTTGTGCGCCAGCGGATTCCACACGACGACGTCGCCGTCGATCGCACTGGACAACAGCGCCAACGCGTTGTCGCGGGCGGTCCGGCCTTGCTCCCAGGCGTCGCGCCAGCCGGTCAGCAGGTCGAGGTACACCTGATCCGATTCCGAGCCGGTGATCGCGTCGTGGTGGGCGCCGTAGGCCAGCTGCACCCACGCCTTGGCCAGCGCGGCGTGCGGATAGGTCGCGCCGCCGAGCAGGCCGGCGAACACCGCGAACTTCTCCGCGTCCAGCACCGCGTCCTCGGCGGCCCGATTGGCCTGTTTGGTGTCGATGTAGGACACGTGGCAGCCGGTGTAGATCGGGTTCATGTCGCGGGTCTGCGGCGACGCGGCGACGCCACGCTCGCCCAGTTCGCGGCGCACCGCGGCGAAGAACTCCCGCGGCAGCGCGCAGACAAACCGCGGCCAGGTGTAGCGGGCGTTCCAGTCGCGGTGAATGTCGGTGACCCACTTGTTCGGTGGCGTGTAATCGGTGCCCACCGGCAGCAGCACGTTGCGGGTCAGCGCGACCTTCCTCAGCGAGGTGAACAACTCGTACGTCGCGGCCTCGGCGTCGGCGAGCGTGGCCGCGGAGTCCATCCACCAGCCGGCCGAGTAGTGCGCGGGCATGTAGTGCGTCAGCAGCCCGCGCCCGGACGGCGCGATCCACTCGAACTCGCTGCAGAACTGCATCCGCTCCGGATCACCGCCGCCGGCCATCGGGCCCCACTGGTGATGCGGCCCGCGCGCCCAGGAACTCGACGTCAACCCGACGTCGGCGGCCATACCGGGAAACTGCGGATCGTGGCCGAACGCGTCGAGCTGCCAGGCGGTCTCAGGCGAGGCGCCGAGCACCCCGCGTTGAAATCCCATGCCCGCCACGAAGTTCCGGATCGTCGTCTCGGGGCTGGTGAGGTTGGTGTTGGGTTCGTTGTAGGTGCCGCCCATGATCTCGACGCGACCGTCGGCGATGAAGCGGCGCAGGTCGGTGCGGTCCTCGGGATGGGTGTCCCAGTACGGCTTGAGGTAGTCGACCTCGGCGAGCACGAACTTGTATTCCGGTTCGCGGCGGGCCATTTCGAGGTGGGCGCGCACCAGGTCGAAGCCGTTGGTCTGCCGCGCCCGGCCCGGCGGGTCCTCGCTCCACACGCTGGTGTAGGCGGCCTGGGTGTTCCACCAGACCGGGTCGTAGTGGAAGTGGCTGATCATGTACATCGTCCAGCCGGGCTCGGCGACGGTGAACACGAACGGGCTCACGGTCTCGCCTGCGACGACGCGCGCTCGCCGCTGCTGGCCCACGACCGGGTCGGTGACCGTCACCGCGACTTCGACGCTGCCGTCACCGGCGGCGGTCGGCGCGTGCCCGCTCAGCCCGTCGCCGTCGACGCGCACGGTCTCGCCGCCGTCGGTATAGGTGACCCGCACCAGCTGCAGCGGCGCGTGCGGCGGCCCGACGAACAGCTCCGTCGACTCGGCCGAAATCACCCGCACGCCAATACCCTATGTGCGCCGACCCCATTGGGGTGAGCAACACCGCGAGCAGACGCGAAATCCCCTCGATACGCCGGTTTGAGGGCGATTTCGCGTCTGCTCGCCGGGGGACAGGACCGCCGACACCGCCTCACGACCGCGACACGTCGACCAGCAGCGCGCGGTGATCCGACACCGGCAACAGCGGCGCGCAGCACCGCTCGACGCGCAGACTCGAGTCGTCGGTGAGGATGTGGTCGAGCTGGCGGGTCGGCGCCTCGGCGGGAAACGTCATCCCCTGCGCCAGCGCCCGCAACCCGCTCCAGCGTCGCACCGGGCCCGGCGTCAGGTTCAGATCCCCCATCAGCACCGCCGGCGAGGCAAACCCGCGCAGATCGCGCAGCAGGTGGCGCAGTTGCACGCGGTTCCACCCCGGCACGAACGACAGATGCGTGTTCGCGACCGTCAACGGACCCAGCGGCGTGTCCAGCCGACCCACCATCGCCGCGCGCGGCTCCTCGTCCACCACCTTCACCCGGTTCGGCCCCGGCAGATACATCGGAAACCGCATCGGGATCCGCGGCAGCCGCAACACCTGCCAGTTCTCCGCGGGAAACCGCGACAGCAGCGCGATGCCGTAGGCAGCGGTGCCGGGCTGCTCGTCACCGGTCGCGGCCATCCACGTCGCGTCGGGCGTGCCGGAGATCGCGGCGACGAACCGGTGGCTCAGCGCGCCCATCGCCTCCGCGGCGATCGCGGTGAGATCCGTCTTACCCGACCGCGGCTGGTCCAAGTCGACTTCCTGCAGCGCCAGGATGTCGGCGTCGAGCATCTTGACGGCCTCGACGAGCCGGTCCTGCTCGACCACGCCGTCGTGCACGCTGCGTCCGTGCAGGATGTTGAAGGTCGCCATCCGCATGGGTACTCATGTACCCACAATGACCGCCGAGCCCTCAGGAGCGATGTGCCCGCACGAAACGACGATCTGCGCGACGCGCTTCGGCGCGCCGCGTCGGCGCTGCGCGACCACGGGCCCGACTTCGCCCTCGGCGGCAGCTACGCGCTGTGGGTGTTCGGCGGCCCCGAACCGGTGCACGACGTGGATTTCGTCGTCGCCGAACCCGACACCGAAGCCGCCGCGCTGACGCTCGAGAAGGCCGGCTTCACCATCGAGCGCACCCCCGAGGACTGGTTGTTCAAGGCCTGCGTCGAGGACGACTTCGTCATCGACGTGCTGCACCGACTCAACGGCGTGCCGGTCGACGCCGACACCATCAACAGCGCCGAGGAGTATGACGTGCTCGCGATCCGGATGAAGGTGCTGGCGCCGACGTACGTGATGGCGGAAAAGCTCAACTCGCTCAACGAGCACAACTGCGACTTCTCGGCGCTGCTGCCCGCGGTGCGCGCGGTGCGCGAGCGCCTGGACTGGCAGCGGCTCAGCGCCGACACCGCCGACAACCCGTATGCCGCGGCGTTTCTGGTGCTCGCCGAGAAGCTGGGCATCACCTCCCCCTAGCCCCCTAGCCCCCTAGCGCCCTTAGCGCGAGCAGACGCGAAAACCCCCAAAACTACGCGGAAAAGGGGGTTTTCACGTCTGCTCGCGGTCAGTGGGCAACTGCCCGCCTCAGCCGCTGCGCGACGGCCTTCACCGCACGCACCACGTCGGGCGGCTCGAGCACCTCGAAATCGGCGCCGACGGCCGCGAAGTACAGCACCATGCGTTCGGGGTCGTCGGCGCCGGCGGTGACGATGCACGCGTCGGGTCCGTCGGGCTCGATCGTCACCGACGCCGGTGGGAAACGCTGAGCCACAACCTCTTCCGGCGCCTGATAGCGCACCCGGGCGACGTAACGGTAGGGCGAGCTGCTGATCGACCGTCGCACATAGCTGGCTGCATCGGGCGCGTCGCGCGGAACGAACGTCGTCCCCAGCGCGCGCACGTTCGACATCCGGTCCAACCGCAGGCTGCGCCAGTCCTGCCGATCGCGGTCGTAGGCCAGCAGATACCAGCGCCGGCCGGTGGTCACCAATTGGTAGGGCTCGAGCCGACGCTGGGTGGCGTTACCGCGGATGTCGACGTAGGAGGTGCTGACGTGTTCGTGGTCGCGGCTGGCGCGGGCCAACGTCATCAGCACCTCGGGCTCGACGGGCGAATCCGGCGACGGCGACGTGAGCGTGACGGTCGCGTCGTGCACCGCGGACACCTGCGACCGCAGCCGCGACGGCATCACCTGGTCGAGCTTGGACAGCGCCCGCAGCGCCGACTCCCCCACCCCGGCGATCGTCCCGCCCGCGGCCAGCCGCAGACACACCGCCACCGCGACGGCCTCGTCGGGGTCGAGCAGCAACGGCGGCAACGCCGCACCCGCGCCGAGCTGGTATCCGCCGCCGTGGCCCTTGCTGGCGTGCACGGGATAGCCGAGCTCGCGCAGCCGTTCCACGTCGCGACGCACGCTGCGGGTGGTCACCCCGAGCCGTTCGGCGAGCTCCTCGCCCGTCCACACCCGCCGCGACTGCAGCAGCCCGAGCAGCTGCAGCACCCGGCTCGTCGTTTCGGACACATCCGCAGACTGCCACAGTCTTAGGACAAGGCCCGTCCGCTGAGGCGCAGGATCACCTTGCGCACCTCGTCGAACCACAGCACCGCCGAGGCCATCGCGATCGCCGCGGCCCAGTGCGCGAGGTCCAGGCCGGTCGTGCCGAACGCGGCCTGCAGCAACGGCAGGTGCACCACCGCGACCTGCGCCATCGCGCCGACCGCCACCGCCGCCCACAACCACGGGTTGCTGAACAGCCGGTGGAACGCGCTGGTGGTCTCCGAGCGCGAGTTGAACGTGTTGAACAGCTGCGCGAACACCAGCGTCGTGAACCCCGCGGTGCGCGCCACCTCCAGCGAGTCCGACCCCTCGATCAGCCCGCCGGGCAGAAACATGTCCATGGTCAGCAGCGTGACCGCGGCCATCACCAGGCCGATGGACATGATGCCCGCCCACATCTGCCGGTCGATGATGCGGTCGGTCAACCGCCGCGGCGGGCGCCTCATCACGTCGTCGATCTCGGGATCGACCCCCATCGCCAGCGCCGGGGTGGAGTCGGTGACCAGGTTGATCCACAGGATCTGGGTGGCCAGCAGCGGCACCACGACGGCCTCGCCGGGCGCGGCGGTCAACCCGATGAAGCCGGCGAACAGCACCCCGAAGAACACCGTGAAGACCTCGCCCATGTTCGACGAGAGCAGGTAGCGCACGAACTTCTTGATGTTGTCGAAGATGATGCGGCCCTGGCGCACCGCGGCGACGATGGTCGCGAAATTGTCATCGCCCAGAACCATTTTGGCGGCTTCCTTGGTCACCTCGGTTCCGGTGATGCCCATCGCGACGCCGATGTCGGCGGACTTCAGCGCCGGCGCGTCGTTGACGCCGTCTCCGGTCATCGCGACGACGTGGCCCTGCGACTGCAGCGCGTCGACGATGCGCAGCTTGTGCTGCGGCGCCACCCGCGCATAGACCGAGGTCGTGGCGCTCACGTCGACCAACTCGCGCCAGGACAGCTCGTCGAGCTGCTGCCCGGTGATCGCCGACGCGCCGGATTCGACGATGCCCAGGTCCTCGGCGATGCGGGCCGCGGTGCCGGGATGGTCGCCGGTGATCATCAGCACCCGGATGCCCGCGCGGCGCGCGTCGGCGATCGCGTCGGCGGCCTCGTCGCGGGGCGGGTCGATGATGCCCACCACGCCGAGGTAGATCAGGTCGTGTTCGAGCGCCTCGTCGACGCCGTCGTGCACCTCGGTGTCGTCGACGCGGCGGTAGGCGACCGCGAGGGTGCGAAACGCCTGCCGCGACAGCTCGTCGACGTCGCCGAGCGCGCGCTCGCGGCGGGCGTCGTCGAGCGGCACCACGTCGTCGCCGACTTGCATTGCCGCGCAATGGTTCAGCAGCACGTCGGGGGCGCCCTTGGCGATCAGTGTGGGACGGTCGTCGTCGCCGCGGCAGAACACCGACATCATCTTGCGCTGGGAGGTGAACGGGATCTCCCCTTCGCGGTGGTAGCGCTGCGTGCGGTCGGTCGCGTCGGCGAGCTTGTGCGCCGCGACGAGGAACGCCGCCTCGGTCGGGTCGCCCTCGATCTCCCACTGGCCGTCGCGGCAGTACAGCGCGGCGTTGTTGGCCAGCGCGCCGCCGGCGACGACCATGCTCGCCTCGGTGGCCAGCGCCGGGTCGGTGATCTCGCCGCCGTTGTGCAGCGCGGTGCCGTCGGGTTGGTAACCGACGCCGGTGAGTTCGATCTCGCCGGAGGCCGTGCGGATCCGCTGGATGGTCATCTCGTTCTTGGTCAGGGTGCCGGTCTTGTCCGAGGCGATGACGGTGGCCGACCCGAGCGTTTCGACCGAGTGCAGCTTCTTGACGACGGCGTTGCGCGCGGCCATCCGTTGCACGCCGATGGCCAGCACGACCGACAGGATCGCCGGCAGGCCTTCGGGCACGGCGGCGACGGCCAGCGACACGCCGAGCAGCAGCACGGTGACGAACTCCGACACCGTGGACACCTCGTTGATGGCCGCGGTGACGACCATGACGACGACGGCGATGACGACGACGGTGATCCCGAGAAGCCTGCTGACACCGGCCATTTCCTTCTGCAGCGGGCTGGCGTCCTCCTCGGTGGCTTCGAGCAGCCCGGCGATGGCGCCCATCTCGGTGGCCATCCCGGTCGCGGTCACGACCGCGCGGCCGACGCCCTGGGTCACCGCGGTGCCCTTGTAGACCATGTCCTGGCGGTCACCGAGCGGGACGCGACGCGGCAGCGTCGCCGGGTCTTTGGTGACGGCCTCGCTCTCGCCGGTCAGCGACGCCTCCTGCACCCGCAGCGCGGACGCCAACAGCAGCCGGGCGTCGGCGCCGACGGCGTCGCCCTCGTTGAGCACGAGGATGTCGCCGCGGACGAGTTCGTGCGACGGCACCGTGCGCAGCTCGCCGTCGCGCAGCACGGTCGAGGACGCCTCGGTCATCGACTTGAGGGCGGCCACGGCGGTCTCTGCCCGGCTCTCCTGGATCAGGCCGAGCGCGGCGTTCAGGATCACGACGGCGGCGATCACCGTCGCGTCGATCGGCACGCCGACGGCGCCCTCGGCCGCCCAGGCGATCAGCGAGATGGCGACGGCGCCGAGCAGCAGGTAGATCAGCGGATGCTGGAACTGCGAAAGGATTTTGCGCCACAACGGAACCGGGGGCTTGGCGCGCAGCTCGTTGGGCCCGTCCTCCCGGAGTCGGCGCGCGGCCTCGGCGGAGGTGAGCCCGACGGCGGGGTCGACGCCCAGCTCGGCGGCGACGTCGGCGGCGTCCCGCAGCGACGGGTCGGATGCGGCGGTGGCGAGCGAATCCACCCCAACAGTCTGACCCGTGGACGCGCCGCAGACAGTCATAGGACCGTAACTGTCCTAAAACGGTGAAAGCATCGGGGCATGAAGATTCCCGAGTTGTTCGCCGACCAGCTCGACTTTCACTGGACGCATCAGCTGCGCCCCCGCCTCGACGGGCTCAGCGACGACGAGAGGAGCCGGTGCCGGGGTGCTGGACGGTGCGCCGCGACGGGTCGATCGATTTCGCGTATCCACCGCCGGAGCCGGCGCCGTTCACGACGATCGCGTGGCGGCTGGCGCACGTGATCGTCGGTGTGCTCGCGGTGCGCAACTACTCGCACTTCGGCGGGCCGGAGGCGAGCTATGAGACGTGGCCCTACGCGACCGACGCCGCGACGGCGTTGAGCCAGCTCGACGACGCGTATGCCCGCTGGATCGCGGGTGCGCGGGGGCTGTCCGAGGAGGATCTGGACCGTCCGATCGGGCCGGCGGAGGGGCCGTGGGCCGAGTATCCGATGTCGATGCTGGTGTTGCACATCAACCGCGAGGTGATTCACCATGGCGCCGAAATAGCTTGTATCCGAGATCTTTACGTCCACTCGACTCATAGGAGATGAATAGCGATGCCAGGAATGCCGCCACCCGGAGCCGATGAACGAGAAACGCTACTGAGCTTCCTCGCATTTCAGCAGAACGCGTTCTTCGCGGTGGCCTACGGCCTGACGGATGAGCAGGCGCGGTCCACGCCGTCGGTGAGCGCGCTGTCGATCGGCGGGCTGGTCAAGCACGCGGCGGGCGTGCAGAAGGGCTGGACGGACCGCGCGAAGTACGCGCCGGAGTTTCCGCCGAGAGACGAGCGGCCGATGGAAGAGATCATGGCCGAGTACGCCGACCAGTACGTGATGCGTTCAGACGAGACGCTCGCAGGGTTGTTGGAGGGGTTGAAGCAGCAGAACGCGGAGACGCTGCGAGTGTTCGGCTCGGCGGCGCTCGACACGCCGGTGCCGGTGCCGCCCGAGGTGCCGTGGTTTCCCAAGGACATCGGCCACTGGGACGTGCGATGGGTGGGGATGCATCTGATCGAGGAGCTCAGCCGCCACGCCGGGCACGCCGACATCATCCGCGAATCCATCGACGGCGCAACGATGTACGAGTTGATGGCCGCCCACGAGGAGTGGCCGGAGACGGACTTCATCAAGCGCTGGAGGCCGTCGACCTAGGCGGGCAGGGATTTCAACCACGCGTCCATGAAGTGGTCGTCGTCGTCGAAACCCCGCAGTCGCGCGGCCTCGTCGAAGAGGTCGAGCACGCGCTGATGGATGTGGTACGCGGTGGAGCGGGGCATGGCGCCGGGGCCGTAGACGCCGCGGCGGAGCCGACGGACCCGGCCCCGGCGCAGCTCCCACCGCAACGCATCGGAGAGTGCTTTCGACGGGTTGCCGACGACGGCGAAACCCTGAGATTCGAGCAGTTCGAGCATGTCGTAGATGCTGGCTGCACCGTGCACGTCGAGGTTGTGCGTGAGCACGTACCGCAGTTCGATCCCGCGCAGGATTCTCTTGGTTGCCATGACGCCACCCTGGCATCCAGGGGTGACAAGCACTTCTGGGCGCGGCCGGCTCCGGGGGTATGTATGCCCAAGTGCCAAGCTATGAGCGAATCTTTCGCTCAACTACTACCGCGTGCCGGGCCAGCTACCCCGTGTCGCCCTGCCATCTCGCGCCAACGCCGCCATCTCCCGCCAACGCCGCCATCTCGTGCCGACACCCCCTTCTCGTGCCGTCCCCGCCTCGACCCCC